>NZ_JAAGWF010000030.1 GCF_010686765.1 Geodermatophilus sabuli
CCCCCACCACTCGCAGGCTCGCGGTGGGACCCTGCAGCGGGGCCGCCGCTGCCCCCACCACTCGCAGGCTCTGGGTGGGACCCTGCGGCGGGGCCGCCGAGGGGTGGGGAGGACGGGGTCCTCTCTCAGCCGGCTGCCCAGCGGGCGAGCTCGGCGTTGACCAGCTCGGGGGCCTCCTCGTGCGGGAAGTGGCCGACGTCGGCCAGCTCCCGCCACGCGTAGGCGCCGGCGACGTAGCGGCTCGAGCCGCGCGCCGAGGACGGCAGCACGCAGGCGTCCAGGTCGCCGTGCAGCTGCAGCGTCGGGGCGGTCACCGGCGCGGCCATCCGGCGGGCGTAGCGCAGCCCGTCCGGGCGCACCTGGGAGCGCCCGGCCCAGCGGAAGTACTCCATCGAGCCGTAGGCGGCCTGCGGGATGCGGGCCGCCGACCGGTACCGGCCGACCGCCTCGGCGAAGTCCGCGGTCGAGGTCCACGCCGGACCCGCCCACCGGCGCATCAGCTCGGCGACCGGGTCGTCGTCGGCGCGGGTCAGCCGCCGCTCGGGCAGCCGCGGGAGCTGGAAGCCCAGCAGGTGCCGGAACGCCCGTCGCTGCGCCCGGTCGGTCATCGCCGCGCGGAGCCGGCGCGGGTGGGCCATCGACAGCACGGCCAGCCGGCGGACGCTGCGCGGGTGCAGGGCGGCGACCGACCAGGCGACCAGCCCGCCCCAGTCGTGCCCGACCACCACGGCGTCCCGCTCGCCGAGCGCCCGGACCAGGGCGGCGACGTCGGAGGCGGCGGTCGGCAGGTCGTACCCGCGCGGGGGCTTGTCGCTGCCGCCGTAGCCGCGCAGGTCGGGGGCGACGGCGTGGAACCCGGCCGCCGCCAGGGCCGGCAGCTGGGCACGCCAGCTCCACCAGAACTCGGGGAAGCCGTGCAGCAGCAGCACCAGCGGGCCCTCGCCGGCCTCGGCGACGTGCAGCCGGACGCCGTTGGCCGACACGTCGCGGTGGGTCCAGGGTCCGGGAAGCAGGACGCTGGTGGCGTCCGGCGGCTCCTCCTCGGGGGCAGTCACCGGCCGGGGTGTGCCCGCACTGCTCAGACCTTGTAGTTGTCGCTGCCGCGCAGCTGCACCCGGCCGTTGGTCACGGTGGGCACCTCGCGGTGGCGTTGCCCGGGCGCCTCGCGGTGCATGACCTCGGGCAGCTCGCGCAGCGTCTCCAGCGTGCGCTCGGGCTTCTCGATCTTCTTCAGGCTGCTGCGGCCGATCAGCGCGGCCACCGCCGCCAGCAGCACGATGAGGAACCACACGATGAGGTAGGAGATCCAGCGCTCCAACCCGAGCCAGGTCAGGAACTCGGCGATGGCGACGAAGATGAAGATCAGCGAGAAGGCCAGGAGGGCGCCGGCGGCACCGAACGCCCCGGCGCCGATGCCCGCCTTCTTGGCCGACTTGCCGACCTCCGCCTTGGCCAGCTCGATCTCGCTGCGGATCAGCGTCGAGACGTCGGCCATCGCGCTCTGCACCAGCGCGCCGATGGAGGGTTCCTCCGCGCCGGTGGGCCGGCCCTGCGACGGGGTCGACGATGCGCTGTGGGCCACGGGGGCTCCTCCCTGGAGGGACGTCGGTCGGCCACCGCGGGGACGCGGCGACTGGGGGAATCGTGCCCCATGATCGCCGGGCGCGCGTCTCCGCGTCCCCCGAACGGGCTCGCGCGCCGGGGAGGGGCGCACCCCTTCCCGGCACGGCCCCGTCCCGGGCCCTGCCCTGAGCTTGCGAAGGGTGGGGAGGACGGGGTCCTTCTTCAGTCCTCGGACGACGAGGCCGCCGGCAGCTTCGAGCTGATCAGCTCCATCACCGACGAGTCGGTGAGCGTGGTGACGTCGCCGAGCTCGCGGTTCTCCGCGACGTCGCGCAGCAGCCGGCGCATGATCTTGCCCGAGCGGGTCTTGGGCAGCTCCTGCACGACCATGATCTGGCGCGGCTTGGCGATCGGGCCGATGTCCTTGGCCACGTGCTGACGGAGGGTCTGCACCAGCTCGTCGCCGGAGTCCTGGCCGCTCTCGCGCAGGATCACGAACGCGACGATGCCCTGTCCGGTGGTCGGGTCGCTGGCGCCCACGACCGCCGCCTCGGCCACCGACGGGTGCGCGACCAGGCTCGACTCGACCTCGGTGGTGGAGATCCGGTGCCCGGACACGTTCATGACGTCGTCCACCCGGCCGAGCAGCCAGATGTTGCCGTCGGCGTCCTTCTTGGCGCCGTCACCGGCGAAGTAGACCTCCTTGCCGAACCGGGACCAGTAGGTGTCGACGTAGCGGTCGTCGTCGCCCCAGATGGTGCGCAGCATCGACGGCCACGGTTCGGTGAGCACGAGCAGGCCCGTGGAGTCGTTGGTCAGCTCGTTGCCCTCGTCGTCGACGACCTTCGCGGAGATCCCGGGGAACGGGTGCTGGGCCGAGCCGGGGACGAGGGTGGTGACACCGGGCAGCGGGGTGATCATGTGGGCGCCGGTCTCGGTCTGCCACCAGGTGTCCATGATCGGGCAGCGGCCGCCGCCGATGTGCTCGTGGTACCAGAGCCACGCCTCGGGGTTGATCGGCTCACCGACCGACCCGAGCACCCGCAGGCTGGTCAGGTCGAAGCCGGCCGGGACGTCCTCGCCCCACTTCATGAACGTCCGGATCACCGTCGGCGCGGTGTAGAGGATGGTCACCCGGTACTTCTCGATGATCTCCCACCAGCGCCCGCGGTGCGGCGTCTCCGGTGTCCCCTCGTACATCACCGACGTGGCCCGGTTGGCCAGGGGCCCGTAGACGATGTAGCTGTGGCCGGTCACCCAGCCGACGTCGGCCGCCGTCCAGTAGACGTCCGTGTCGGGCTTGAGGTCGAAGGTCGCCCAGTGCGTGTAGGCGACCTGGGTCAGGTAGCCCCCGGTCGTGTGCAGGATGCCCTTCGGCTTCGCCGTCGTGCCCGAGGTGTACATGATGTAGAGCGGGTGCTCGGCGTCGAAGGACTCCGGCTGGTGCTCGGCCGACTGGCGCCCGACCACGTCGTCCCACCACAGGTCGCGGCCCTCGGTCCACTCGACGTCCTGGCCGGTCCGCTTGACGACGACGACGTTGCGCACGCTGCCGGTGCGGCCCACCGCGTCGTCCACGGCCGGCTTGAGGGCCGAGGGCGCCCCGCGGCGGTAGCCGCCGTCGGAGGTGATGACCAGGACGGCGCCGGAGTCGTCGAGGCGGCTGGCCAGGGCGTCGGCGGAGAAGCCGCCGAAGACCACCATGTGGACCGCGCCGATCCGGGCGCACGCGAGCATCGCGATGATCGTCTCCGGGATCATCGGCATGTAGATGGCGACCCGGTCACCGGCGTCCACGCCCAGCTCGGTGAGCGCGTTGGCGGCCTTGCTGACCTCGTCCTTGAGCTGGGCGTACGTGATCGTGCGGGTGTCGCCCGGCTCACCCTCCCAGTGGTAGGCGACCTGGTCGCCGTGGCCGTCCTCGACGTGCCGGTCGACGCAGTTGTAGGCGACGTTGAGCTTGCCGCCGACGAACCACTTGGCGAAGGGCGGGTTGCTCCAGTCGAGGACCTCGTCCCACTCCTGGGTCCAGGTGAGCCGGCGGGCCTGCTGCGCCCAGAAGGCCAGCCGGTCCGCTGACGCCTCCTGGTAGACGTCCGGGCCGACGTTGGCCTCGGCGGTCAGCTGCTCGGGCGCCGGGAACCGGCGGCCCTCCACCTCGGTCGACTCGCTCATGGCGGCTTCCTCCCCGGTCTCGGCGTCGCACCGACGCCCCTGTGCGTGCGTCCGGCCGACGCGACGTGCTCCCCACCACACCGTATGGGCCGGGGCCACTCCGCGTCTGCCCCGTGCGCCGCCCGCCCGGCGGCGACGGCCAGACTGGGCCGGTGGGCACGACGGCGCAGGCGGAGGTCGCCGCGCGGGTGCCCGGCGCCGGCGCCCTCGGCCTGCTCGTGCCCTCGTCGGCCCGGCCGCTGCCCGCCGTCCTCCTGGCCGATCCGGACTGGACCGCGCAGCGGCTGACCGAGCTGGCGGTGCGCCACCGGGGCGGCGACCGGCGGACGCTGGCCACCGTGTGGTGGTACTCCGCGTCCACCGTCCTGCTCACGCCCTCGCTGGCCGGGCTGGTGACCGGGCGACCGCTGTCCGCGCGGCTCGCCGACACCACGCTGGCCGAGCTGCCCGGCGGGACGCTGGCCGCCGCCGTCTCGGCCTCGCCCGGCGGTCCGCTCGCCTGCGAGCTGCGGGAGGCGCTCGGCGCGGTGGTCGCGGCCGTCGCCACCGCTGGCGGGATGCGGTCGCGGCCGCTGTGGGCGATCGCGACCGACTCGCTGGCCGGCCGGCTGCTGGCGCTCGGGCAGGCGCTGGGCGACGTCCCGGCGGTCACCGCGCTGGCCGGGCCGCTCGCGGCGGCGGTGGGCACCCCGTTGCCGGCGCCGCGGTACGACGACGTGGCCGGCGTCCGCTTCGTCCGGCGGGCCTCGTGCTGCCTGCTGTACCGGCTGCCCGGGGGGCCGCTGTGCACCTCGTGCCCGCGCCGTCCCGCGGCCGAGCGCCGGGGCCTGCTGGAGCGGGCCGCCCGCACACGCTGACCGGGCCTCCCGTGCCGGGGCGCGGCCGGTGCACGGGCGGTCCCGTCGTCAGGGCAGGAAGAGCATGGTGTCGCCGTACTCGTGCCAGAGGTAGCCCCGGTCGCGTGCCGCGGCGTACGCCTCGTCGACCAGGTGCCGCCCGGCAACCGCCTCCAGCAGCAGGAGGTGGCTGGCGTCGGCGGCGTGCAGGCCGGTGAGCAGGCCGGTCACCGCCCGGGCCGGGCGGTCCGGGCCGAGCACCAGGTCGGTCCAGCCGGCCGTCGGACGGGTCACGCCGTCCTCGCCGGTCGCCGTCTCCAGCGCGCGGGTGACGGTGGTGCCCACGGCGACCACCCGGCGGCCGGCCCGGCGGGTCCCGGTCACCAGCCGCGCGGTGACCTCCGGGACGGTGAACCGCTCGGGCATGGGCGGTTCGTGCACCTCCGGGCTGGAGACCCCGGCGTGCAGCACGACCGGGACGACCGGGATCCCGCGCGCCATCAGCCGCACCAGGAGCCGCTCGGTGAAGGGCCGCCCCGCGCTGGGGTTCTCCGCGCTGCCGGGCTCGCTGGCGTACACGTTCTGGGCGTCGGCCAGCGGGAACGCCGCGGAGAGGTAGCCGTAGCGGATCGGCTGCCCGTACCGGTGCAGGTGGCCGGCTGCCGGCACCGGCGGGTCGGGGCGCGCCCGCCACAGCCGCCCCGGGCGGGCCGGGTCCGGGAAGCCGCTGAGCAGGGTGAGCCGTACGCCTCCGGGCAGCGCCAGCTCGGTGCCCGGCTCGACGCCGCGGTCGGGGCCGTCGTTGGCCGGCCGCCGGACCTCCACCACCCAGTCGCCGTCGTCCAGGGTGGTCGACACGTGCAGCGGGGCGATGCCGCCGTCGGCGCGGCGGACGTCGAGTCGCGCGGGCAGCGTCGCGGAGGTGTTGACGACGACGAGGTCGCCCGGTTCGAGCAGGCCGGGCAGGTCGCGGAAGACCGCGTCGCGCAGGACGCCGGGACGCACCAGCATCAACCGGACGGCGTCGCGCGCCAGCCCCCGTCGCTCGGGTGGGGCGGCCGCCTCGCGGGGCGCGGCGGTCACCGGTCGGCCTCGACGGCGGTCAGGTCGGCGGCCCGGTACCGGCCGCTGGGCAGCTCGCCGTCGACGAGCCGGAGCAGCGCCGGGACGACGGTGCCCGGCTCGGGGAGTCCCGTGGCGTCGGGTTCGGCCGCCCGGTGCAGGTCGGTGGCCATGTCGCCGGGATCGACCGCGTACACCCGCAGGGCCGGGTGCTCGACGGCGAGGACTGCGGTCAGCTGGTCCAGCGCGGCCTTGCTCGCGCCGTACCCGCCCCAGCCCGCGTAGGCCTCGACGGCGGCGTCGCTGCTGATGGCCAGGAACCGTCCGCGAGCCCGCTCCAGGGCGGGCAGCACCGCCTGCAGGAGCGCCAGCGGAGCGACGGTGTTGACCGCGAGGACCCGCTCCAGGGCGGCCACCGGGAGGTCGGCCAGGCGGGGCAGCGGGCTGGGACCCAGCTCGCTGGCGTTGGCGACCAGCAGGTCCAGGCGGTCGGGGACGGCGGCGGCGAGGGCGGCGCGGTGGGCGGGATCGGCGACGTCCCCGGCGACGGCGGTGACCAGGTCGGGGCGGGGGAGGGCGGCGACGGCGGCGGCCAGGCGTTCCGGGTCGCGGCCGTCCACGACCAGGCGCCAGCCGCGCCGGGCGAGGACGTGCGTGAGGGCGGCGCCGAGCCCGCGGGAGGCGCCGGTGACGAGTGCGGTGGGCGTGCTCATGGGACTACCGTCGGACCTCAAGCCGACTTGAGGTCAAGGCCGGGAGGCGCCATGGCGGAGCTGCTCACGATCGGGGAGGTGTCGCAGCGGTCGGGGATGGCCGCGTCGGCACTGCGGTACTACGAGACCCAGGGGTTGATCAGCTCGTCCCGGACGCCCGGGGGCGCGCGCCGGTTCCCGCGCAGCGTCCTGCGGCGGCTCGCGTTCGTCCGCGCGGCACAGAACGTGGGGCTCACCCTGCCCGAGGTCCGGGCGGCGCTGGCCACGCTGCCGGAGGGGCGGACGCCGTCGGCGCGGGACTGGGCGCGGCTCTCCTCGACCTGGCAGGCCCGGCTGGACGAGCAGATCGCGGCGCTGCAGCAGTTGCGGGACGGCCTGTCGTCCTGCATCGGCTGCGGCTGCCTGTCGCTCACCCGGTGCCGCCTGTCCAACCCCGGCGACGTCGCGGCCGCCCAGGGACCGGGTGCCCGCTGGCTGTCACCCGCACTGCGGCGGGCGTCGGTGGTGCCCGACGCCGGGTGAGGGCCGGCCGCCTCCGCAGCGGGCCGGGTCCCCGGTGGTGATCGGCCGCCGGCGCGGGTAGGGGAGGGCGCATGACCGTCATGCCCGCCGCGTTCATCGGGCACGGCAACCCGATGAACGCCGTCGAGACCAACCGCTACACCGAGGCATGGCGGGCGTTCGGGCAGGCCGTGCCGCGCCCGCGCGCGATCCTCGTGGTCTCGGCGCACTGGTACGTGCACGCCACCGCCGTGACGGCGATGCCCAGTCCCCGCACCATCCACGACTTCTTCGGCTTCCCCCGCGAGTTGTTCGACGTCAGCTACGAGGCGCCGGGTCTGCCGAGCCTGCACGAGGAGATCGCCGACATCGTGCACCCGACGTGGGTGGGTGCCGACGTGGACAGCTGGGGCATCGACCACGGCGCCTGGTCGGTGCTGCGGCACGCCTTCCCCGAGGCCGACATCCCGGTCGTGCAGTTGTCGATCAACGCGCTCAAACCGTTCGACGACCACCTGCAGCTGGGTGCCTCGCTGGCGCCGCTCCGGGAGGACGGCGTGCTGGTGATCGGCAGCGGGAACGTCGTCCACAACCTGGCCGGGGTGAGCCGCGCCCTGTCCGACGGCGGCTTCGACTGGGCCCGCCGGTTCGACGAGCGCGCCCGGGAGCTGATGCTCGAGGACCCCGCTGAGGTGGCCCGCCTCGACGGCCATCCCGACTTCGACCTCGCCGTCCCGACGCCGGACCACTTCCTGCCGCTGCTCTACGTCGCCGGGATGGCCGGCGCGACCGGGACGGCGGCGGAGGTGCTCGTCGACGGTTACGCCTACGGCTCGCTGTCGATGACGGCCTACACCGTGGGCATGACCCCGCCACCGGCGGAGGGGACCGGTGTCGCGGCGCCGCTGCCCGACGAGCCGCCGCCGGACGGCGCCAACATCTGAGAGGACCCCTCTGCCCCCCACCACCCGCAGGCTCGTGGCGGGACCCTGCAGGGGGCCGCCCTCACCCCGCGACGGCCGGCCTCTCGGGGCCGGCCACGTCGCTGATCCGGGGGAACGGGGTGGTCGAGAAGACCACCTCGACCGGCAGCCCGAAGAACTCCGCGATGCGCAGCGCCAGGAACAGGCTCGGGTTGTACTCGCCGCGTTCGAGGTAGCCGACGGTCTGGTAGTGCACGCCCAGGGCGTCGGCGAGCTCCCGCCGGGTCACCCCCTGCTCGGCGCGCAGCAGGGCGATCCGGTTGAAGACGGCGTCCCCGGAGCGGTCCGCGCTCACGTCAGGTCCTCGCCGGCGCTCGCCGGCCCCGGTCGAGGGCCCGCTGCCGGCCCTCCGGTGAGCTCGCCAGTCTGCTCACTTGACCCACTGCAGTGCGGCCTCCTTGGCCTCCTGGACCTGCGACCCGGACTGCCGCTGGGCCATCCGGCGCAGCACCCGCGGCGTCACCAGCAGACCGAACACCGCCCAGGCACCCAGCACGAGCACCGTCATCCCGGTGCGCCAGGAGTCGCCGATCTCGATGCTCGCGGCGGCGTCGGGCAGGAACGCCGACCGCATGCCCAGGCCGATCCAGTACGTCGGGAAGACCTGGGCCGCGATCTGGACCCAGTGCCACATCGACTGGATCGGGAAGAAGATCCCGGAGATGGCCGTCAGCACGATGACCGGCAGCATCCCCCAGGTGCCCACCTTCTGGACGCTCGGGACCACCGAGCCCAGGATCATCCCGAGCGGCAGGGTGGCGAGCAGTCCCAGGACGGCGACCCACGCGACGGTGGCCCACCCGGCGAGGCCGTTGCTCATGACGTCGTCGAAGAGGAAGAAGCTGGGCACGAGGATGACCAGCAGCAGCGGCAGCAGGCTCAGGGAGTGGTAGAGCAGCTGCCCGGTCACGTACCCCTGCATCCCGTGCGGCATGGCCTTGTGGCGCAGCAGCGTGCCGTCCTCCCGCTCCATCGCCAGGGCGTAGGCGGGGCCGATGACCACCCCGAACGCGAGCAGGGCGCCGAGGATGCTCGGCAGCGCGAACGTCGGGTACATCAGCCCGGTGTCGCCGACCTCGTTGTCCCGGTTGGTCCACAGCAGGACGAGGGTGCCGACGGCCATGAACAGGTAGAAGCCCTGGTCCTGGGTGCTCCGGAGACTGAGCAGGAACTCTGTCCAGCCCCGGCGCAGGCCGAGGCTGATCGCGTGCCGGGTGGGGTTCATCGGGTTGCCTCCGCGAGGACGGGCGTGGTCCGGTCGCCGGACTCGAACCGCTGCACCATGGCGATGTAGGTGTCCTCGAGGCTGGCCCGGTTGACCTCGAGGTCGGTGATCTCCTCGCCGTACTGCTCGAACAGCCGGCGGACGAACGGCGTGGGGTCCTCCGTGGCGTGCACGAACCGTTCGCCGCCCCGGGCCCAGCGCACCTCGGACGTGCCGGCCACCTGCCGGGTGAGCTCCGCCGCGCTGCCGTCGGCCACGATCCGGCCCGCCGCCAGGATGAGAATCCGGTCGGCCAGCCGCTCGGCCTCGGCCAGGTCGTGCGTGGTGAGCAGGATGCTCGTGCCCTCCAGGTCCGACAGCCGGTGCACGAGGTCGTGGAAGTCGCGCCGCGCCTGTGGGTCGAAGCCGGCCGTCGGCTCGTCGAGGAACAGCAGCTCGGGGCGGCCGATGATGCCCATGGCGACGTCCAGCCGCCGTCGCTGCCCGCCCGACAGCGTGCCGATCTTCCGGTCGGCGTTCTCCGTCAGCCCGACGGTGTCCAGCAACCAGTCCAGCTCGTAGGGCCGTGGGTGCTCCGGCGTGGAGTACGGGGCGAAGTATCCCCCCAGCTGCTCCAGCAACCGGCGCGGCGTCCAGCGCGCGTGGTCGCGCCACGACTGGAGCACCACCCCCACCCGTGCCCGCCAGGCGTCACCGCCCTGCGCCGGGTCCTCGCCGAGCACCCGGACGTCTCCGCCCGAGCGCATCCGGAAGCCCTCGAGGATCTCGATCGTCGTCGTCTTGCCGGCACCGTTGGGGCCCAGCAGGCAGACCACCTCTCCGGCGTGCACGTCGAAGTCGACGCCGGTCAGCACATCGTGGGAGCCATAGGTCATGCGCAGGTCACGTACGCGGACCACGGCGTCGTCGGCGAGCTCGCGGGGCATCGGCCACCTCCCAAGGGGTCGAGCACATAGTAGGAGTACTACATCAGCCGTACAAGTGCTTACATGGACGCATGCGACAGGTGCTGCGCACGATGCTCCGGTCGGAAGCGGGGAACTGGCGCGCGCTGGCCGATGCCATCCGGCGCCGCCCGCCGGCGACCGGGGGTGCGGTCGCGCTGCCCTACGCCGGCCAGGACGGGGCCGCCATGGGCGTGATCGGCGGGCTCGGGCTGCTGGAACTGGTCGTCGTCCACGTGCTGGTGCCGTGGCCGGTGCTGCGCTGGGTGCTCTTCGCCCTGGGCCTCTACGGGCTGGTCTGGTTCGCCGGCTTCGTCGTGTCCCTCCGGCGGCACCCCCACCTGCTGCGTCCGGGCGCGCTGGAGCTGCGCTTCGGCCACGTCCGCTCCGTGCACGTGCCGCTGGCGGGCCTGGTCGGCGTGCGCCGGCACGTCCAGGGGGGACACCGCCGGAACGTGGAGCTCGACGGGGACCGGCTCGCGGTCTCGTTCATGGGCGAGACCAACGTCGAGCTGCGGTTCGACCCTCCGGTGCAGGTGGAGGGGCAGCCCGGGCCGGTGGTGCGGGTCGCCTTCTCCGCCCACGACGCGGCTGCCGCCGTCCGGGAACTGCGGGCCCGCGTCAGCGCGGCGGACTGACCTCCGCGAGCAGCCCGACGACGTCCCCGACCACCCACACCGCGGGCGGCCGGATCTCCTCGTCGGCCAGGGTCTGCACGAGGCCGCTCAGCGTCGTGCGCACCGTGCGCTGGGTCGGCATGGACCCGTCGGCGACCACGGCCACCGGTGTCTGCGCGGGCCGGCCGTGCCGGATGAGCGCCGCGGCGATCTCCGGTGCGGTGTCGACACCCATGAGGACGACGAGCGTGCCGCGCAGCCGCGCCAGCGCCGTCCAGTCGACCAGGGACGACGGGTGGCCCGGGGGGAGGTGCCCGGAGACGACGACGAACTCGTGGGTCAGGCCCCGGTGGGTCACCGGGATGCCGGCCAGCGCCGGGACGCCGATCGCGCTGGTCACCCCGGGCACCACCTCCACCGGCACCCCGGCGGCCGCGCACGCCTCCAGCTCCTCCATCCCGCGGCCGAAGACGAACGGGTCGCCGCCCTTGAGCCGGACCACCCGCTTCCCGGCCCGGGCGTGCTCGACCAGCAGCGCGTTGATCTGCTCCTGCGCCATGGAGCGGCCGCGCGGCAGCTTGGAGGCGTCGATCACCAGGACGTCGGGCGGCAGGGAGGCCAGCAGCGACTGGGGGGCCAGGTGGTCGGCGACGACGACGTCGGCCTGCGCCACCGCGTGCTGACCGCGGACGGTGATCAGCCCCGGGTCGCCGGGACCGCCCCCGACGAGGACGACGCTGCCGGCCCGCCCGCCCACCGGTGTGCGTCCGGCGCGGTCGCGGATGCTGCCGTCGCTGAGGCCGGCGACCACGGCGTCGCGGACGCCGACGGCCCGCTGCGGGTCGCCGCCACCGTGCACGCCCACGACCAGGTCACCCTGCCGTCCGACGGCGGGGGTCCACGCGCTGGACGCCGACCGGTCGTCGGCGCGGGCGCAGAAGACCCGTGCCCGCTCCGCCTCCGCGGACACCGCCGCGTTGACCGCCGGGTCGTCGGTCGCCGCCACCGCGTACCAGGCGCCGTCGAGGTCGCCGGACTCGTACCGGCGGGCCACCCAGGTGACCGACCCGGGCTCGACCAGGGCCTCCAGGGCCGGCGTGAGGTCGGGGCTGACCACCGTGACGCGGGCGCGCGCCTCCAGCAGGCCGGCCACCCGGCGGTGGGCGACCTGACCGCCGCCGACGACGACCACCCGGCGGTCGAGCAGGCGCAGGCCCACGGGGTAGACGATGCCGCTGACCGGGGAGACGGGGGTCGCGTTCACTTCTCGGTGACCCCCGCGGAGTCGAAGGTGGCCACGTCGCGCAGTGCCCGGGCCGCGCTGGTCACCAGCGGCCAGGCCAGCAGCGCGCCGGTGCCCTCGCCCACGCGCAGGTCCAGGCCGAGCAGCGGCCGCAGGTCCAGCGCCCGCAGCGCGACGGCGTGTCCGGGCTCGGCGGAGGTGTGCCCGGCGAGCGCGTGGTCGATGGCGGTCGGGCACAGCGCAGCGGCGACCAGCGCGGCGGCACCGGCGATGACGCCGTCCAGCAGCACCGGCACCCGCGCGGCCGCGGCACCCAGCACGAACCCGGCCAGCGCGGCGTGCTCCAGACCCCCGACCTCGGCCAGCGCGGCGAGCGCGGCCTCCGGCGTCCTCGGGGGGACGGGGACGCGGGCCACCGCGCGGGTGACGACGCCGACCTTCCGGCGCAGCGTCGCGTCGTCGACGCCGGTGCCCCGGCCGGTGGCCGCCGCGGGCTCGGCGCCGGTGAACGCGCAGACCAGCGCCGCCGAGGCGGTCGTGTTCGTGATCCCCATGTCTCCGGTGACCAGGCACCCGGCGCGCTCGGCCAGCGTGGTCGCGACCTCGATCCCGACCTCCACCGCGCGGTGTGCCTCGGCCACGGTCATCGCCGGCCCGACGGCGAGGTCGGCGGTGCCGTGCCGCACCTTGCGGCTGAGCAACGCCGGGGTGGGGTCGACCGCGTAGGGGGTCGCCACGCCGACGTCCACCACCACGACCTCGGCACCGAGCTGCGCGGCGAAGGCGTTGACCACGGCCCCGCCGCGGGCCAGGTTCGCCACCATCTGGGCGGTCACCTCCTGCGGCCAGGGGGTGACCCGCTGGGCGTGCACCCCGTGGTCGCCGGCGAAGACCGCGACCACGGCGGGCGAGGGCAGTGGAGCCGGGCAGGCGCCCGCGGTGCCGGCGAGCCGGACGGCGACGTCCTCCAGGACACCGAGCGATCCCGGTGGCTTGGTCATCCGGTCCAGCCGGTCGCGGGCGGCCCGCTCGGCGGCGGCGTCCCGCGGCCCGACGGCGGCGATGGTGTCGCCCAGGAGCGTGCCGGCGAACGGGTGGCGGTCGGTGCTCAGCGGATCTCCTCGGGCAGGCGGGGCGAGGCCCGCGGCGGCGGTGGCGCGGGAGGGATCGGCTCCAGGATCGCAGCCCGGCCGCCGGCCGGCGCACGCGAGGTGCCGCGCGCCGGTCGGTCCGTCTCTTGACGGAATGGAAAGTGACGAGGCAGACTTTCCGGTATGGAAAGCAACGAGCTGCACGACCGCGCCGCCGCCGAGGCGGAGCTGGCCGCCCTCGCCGCCACCCGCACGGCGCTGGCCGACCGGGTGGTGCAGCCGCTGTGGTACGACGTGCTGCTGGGCCTGCTGGTCGCCGGCTTCGTCTCCTCCTACGCCACCCGTGACCCGTTCTGGATCATGGGCGCGTTCCTGGTGTTCATGGCCGGCATCTGGGGGCTGGTGGCGGTCTACCGGCGGCTCACCGGGATGTGGGTGGACGGGAACCGGCCGGGGCCCACCCGGCGGGCGATCCGGGTGTGGGCGGTCCTCTACGCGGCCGTCCTCGCGGGTGGGGCGCTCGCCGAGTACCTGCTGGGGGTCCGCGGCGTCATGGTGGTCGCCGGGATCGTCCTCGGGATCGGGATCGTGGTCATCAGTCGCTGGTGGGCACGGATCTACGTCGCCGAACTGCGCGGCCAGCTGTGACCGCCGTCCAGCCGGTGTTCGACGGGGTGATCCACCCGCCGCCCCGACTCCAGATCTGCGGCCTGCTGGCCGCCGTCGACACGATGGACTTCGCCGTCGTGCGGGAGTCGGTGGGGGTCAGCGACTCGGTGCTGTCCAAGCACGTCCGGCAACTGGAGGAGGCCGGGTACGTGGCCGTGCGCAAGGCCACCCGCGCGGCACGGGTGCGCACCAGCCTGGCGCTGACCGACGCCGGCCGCGTGGCCTTCGACGCGCACGTCGCCGAGCTGCGCCGCATCGCCGGGGTGTGACGGAGGACCCCACCCCCACCGCTCGCCGCCTGGCTGGGGCCCCGCCGGCGGCCCGGGGAGACTGGGCGCGTGTCGGGGACGCGGCGGTGGGCCGGGCTGGGCGACGCGGCCTCTGTCCTGGTCCTCGCGGTGGCGGCCACGGTGCTCCTGGACGCGCTGGACACGCCCTCCCCGTCGTTGTTCGGCGGTCTGCTCGCCGGCCTGGTCCGCGGTCTGGCCGGGCGCCGGCGGCTGACCGTGCCCCGGTCGGGCATGACGGCGGCGCAGGCCCTCATCGGCGTCTCCGTCGGGGGACTGGTCGACGTCGACACCCTCGCCGCGATCGGGCAGGACTGGCTCGCGGTGCTGCTGGTCACGATCGGCACGCTCCTGCTCACCCTGCTGGCCGGCCTGCTCATGCGCCTGCAGCCGGGGATCAGCCCGGTGACCGGCGCCTTCGGGATGATCGCCGGTGGGGCGTCGGGCATCACCGCGATGTCCCGGGAGCTGGGCGCCGACGAGCGCATGGTCGCCGTCCTCCAGTACCTGCGGGTGCTGCTCATCGTCGTCCTCATGCCGTTGGCGGCCACGGTCGTCTTCGGCGTCGAGTCCGGTGCCGGGGGACCGGTCACGGGCGAGGCCGGACCGGGCTGGCCGGCCGGGCTGCTGTACGCGGCGGTCTCCGTCGCCGTGGGGCTGCCGCTGGCCCGGCTGCTGCGCATCCCCGTGCCGGCCCTGCTCGGGTCCCTGCTGGTGGCCGCCGTCCTGGACCTCAGCGGGCTCTCCCGCGGGGCGCAGCTGCCCGCGCCGCTGGAGACGGTGGCCTTCCTGCTCATCGGGCTGGCCGTGGGGCTGAACTTCACCCGGGAGAGCCTGCGCACCATCGGCCGGGCCCTGCCGCTGGCCCTGGCGGTCATCGTCGGCGTCATCGTCGGCTGCGCGGGCCTGGGCGCGGTGCTCACCCTCACGACCGGGGCCAGTGCCCTCGACGCCTACCTGGCCACCACCCCCGGCGGCCTCTACGCCGTGCTCGCGACGGCCCGCGACGGTGGCGCGGACGCCACCTTCGTGCTCGCCGTCCAGGTGCTGCGGCTGTTCGTGATGCTGCTGTCCGCGCCACTGCTGGCCCGGTGGCTGCGTCGCCCGGACCCCGCCTGAGACCGGCCGGCGCCACGGCGCCACCCGTCCGAGGAGCAGCCGCCGGCGCCGGGCACGCCTACCCTTGCCGGGGCGCCAGGGAGGTGAGCGAGCTGTCCGAGGAGACGACCGGTACCGACACCGGCACGGAGGACGCCGTGCTGCTGTTCGTCGGCGGCCCGCTCGACGGGCGGGTGGAGATCCGCGAGGCGCGGCACGGCGAGCCCCTGCCGACGATCACCCACGTCCACCTCCACGGCGGGCCCAAGGTCGTGCACCGCTACGACCTGACCCCGCTGAGCCCGCAGGCCGGCGTCTACCACCTCCGCACGGCGGGCGACCCGGACCGGTCCCTCGCCGACTGAGGGGACGTCGTCCGTCATGGCGCCGGGCTGACGGATGGCACTGGCCGCTGCGCGCCCACCGCTGACACCGTTCCGGCATGACCACAGCTGCCGGCGGGTGTTCCGGTCGTGCGTGAGGCCCTGCTGCTGGTGCACGTCGCCGCCGGGACGGCGGGCCTGCTGCTGGGTCCGCTCTGGCTGGCCGCCCGGCTGCGCGGTTCTCCCGCCCGCGCCGCCGCCGCCGGCTACCTGGGGGCGGTCGGCGCGGTGGCCGTCAGCGGAGCCGGTCTCGCGCTGACCGCGCCCGGCCTGCTGTGGCTGCTGCCGGTGGCCCTGCTCACCTGCGGGCTGGCCGGCGCCGGGGCGCTCGTGCGCCGGTGGGACCGGCCGCACTGGCGGACGACGCAGCCGCACCTGCTGGGCGGCTCCTACATCGCGCTGGTGACCGGGCTGCTCGTGGCGTCCACCGGCAGCCCGGTGTGGTGGGTGCTGCCCGCACTCGTCGGCCAGTTGCCCATCGCCGTCGCCAAGCGCCGGCTGCACGCGGTCCCCTCCCCGCCGGTGCCCGCCTGACCGGTCACCGGTCCTGCCCCGTCCGGCCGTGCTGCCCCGGCGCAGGCGGTGGCACCGCGCACGCGGCGGTGCCACCGGGCAGCCGGTGCCGGTTGGCCGCGACCAGCCGGTAGACCCGCGGCGCGATCGCGCTGACCGGCCAGCACGACAGCAGGACGCCGAGGACCGCCCAGAGCCCTTCGGCTGCCCGGAGGGCCCGCCCGACCGCCGGCGCGCCGCCGGACACCTCGCCGTCCCGGCCGATCCACAGCACCTCCGAGCGCGCGCGGGCCGCCGTCACGCCCAGCGACGCCAGGTCGGCGGACTGCCAGGCGACCACGGAGGAGTCGGCGGGGAGCAGCCGTCGGGCCACGGTGGCGCAGCGGCCGCAGAAGGCGCAGTCGCCGTCGAAGAGCAGCACCGCTCCCGGCGGCCGCGGCCCGGTCACGGCCGGATCCCCCGGACCGCGGTGAGCTTGCTGGGGTTCAGCTGGGCCCGTACCGCGGTGACCAGGCCGTCGGCGGTGTCGAGGTCGACGGTGCCCAGCAGCTCGTCGCCCACGTGCACGAGCACGCCCACCCGGCCGTTGAGCGGCGTCAGTGTCCAGCGCGCGCCCGACACGTCGGAGCTGATGGCCGCGAGGAAGCGGGCGGCCTTGGCCGCTCCCGTGATCGGCCGGAGTGCCGCCTTCTGGGTGCCGCCGGCGTCGGTGAGCACCACGACGTCCGGCGCGAGGACCGCGAGCAGCGCCGAGACCTGGCCGTCGACGGCGGCTCGCATGAAGGCCTCGGTGACGCGGACGTGCTCGGCCGGGTCGGTCGCCGCCCGGGGACGTCGCTCCCGGACGTGCCGGCGCGCGCGGGACGCGAGCTGGCGGACCGCGGGCTCCGAGCGGTCGACGGCCCGGGCCACCTCGTCGTGTCCGAAGCCGAACAGGTCGTGCAGCACGAACACGACCCGTTCCAGGGGCGACAGCGACTCGAGCACCACGAGGAAGGCCTGGGACACGCTCTCGGCCAGCAGCACGGGCTGGGCGGGGTCGTCGCCGTCCTCCGCGGTGGGCACCGGCTCGGGCAGCCACGGGCCGATGTAGCTCTCCTGGCGGTGTCGGCGGGACCGCAGGCCGTTGAGCGCCAGCCGGGTGACCGTGGTGGTGAGGAAGGCCCGGGGATCGCGCACGCCGGCGTGGTCGACGGTGGACCAGCGCAGCCAGGTCTCCTGCACGACGTCCTCCGCGTCCGCGATGCTGCCCAGGACCCGGTAGGCGACACCGGTCAGCAGCGACCGGTGCTGCTCGAAGGTGTCCGCCGGTCCGGGGCTCGGAGTGGTCACGAGGGACATGACACCGCGTCCACCCCGGTCGTGACGTCGACCGCGCCGCGCGACGGCGCCATGTCACGATCTCCGGCCCCGCGGTGTCTGCTCGGCATGAGCAGAGACGAACTGGTGGTGGTGGGCGGGGGCCTGGCCGGGCTGGTCGCTGCGGTGACGGCGGCCGAGGCGGGCGCGGACGTGCGGCTCGTGGAGAGCCACTCCCGGCTGGGCGGACGGGCGCGCTCGACGCCGGCGCCCTTCGTGGCCAACGAGGGACCGCACGTCTTCTACGGGGACGGTGCGGCGTGGTCGTGGCTCCGCCGCCGGGGACTGGCGGACCCGTACCGGCGGCTGCCGCCGGCGGCCGCCGCCGGGATCCGCTTCCGGCGGGGCGGGCGGGTGCGCGCCACCCCACCGCCGGGCCTGGTGCGGCTGCTGCCCCGGCGGCGCCGGACCGCGCCGGTCGAGCAGGACTTCCGCAGCTGGGTGGCCGGCACGCACGGGGACGAGGTGGCGGCGGCGGCCTCCTCGTTCGCCGGTGTGGCGACGTTCACGGCCGACCCCGGACGGCTCTCGGCGGCCTTCGTGTGGGAGCGGCTGCTGCGGGTGACCAACCCGGCCGGGGGTCCGCGCTACGTCGTCGGCGGCTGGGGGGCGCTGGTCGACCGGCTCGAGGCGCGTGCCCGCGGTCTCGGCGTCGTCATCGAGACCGGGAGCCACGTCGCCACCCTGCCCGACCGGCCGACCGTCGTCGCCACCTCGCTGCCGGCCGCCCGTGCGCTGCTCGGCCGGCCGCTGGCGACCCCGGCCGTCTCGGGCGCCACCCTGCTGCTCGACGTCGCCGTCCCGCGGCGGCGCGGTGACCTCTTCGTCGTCTCCGACATCGACGAAGCGGGCTGGGTGGAGGCGTTCTCCCGGGTCGACCCGAGCCTCGCCCCGGCGGGGAGCGACCTGGTCCAGGCCCAGCGACCGCTGCGGGAGGGGGAGGACCGGGCGGCGGCCTCCCGGGCCCTGGCGGAGCTGGTGGACGGCGCGGTGCCCGGCTGGCAGGAGCGGACGACGTGGTGCCGCTCCGCCGTGGCGCGCGGCCGGACCGGCGCGCTCGACCTGCCCGGCTCCACGTGGCGGGACCGGCCGGCCGTGGACCAGGGCGACGACGTCTTCCTGGCCGGCGACGAGGTGGCCGCACCCGGGCTGCTGTCCGAGGTCTCGGTCACCAGCGCCGTCACGGCGGCCTCGGCGGCGGTCACGCGGCTGGGCGTTCGGCACTCCGCGGTGGACGGGGTCCCGCGTCGGGGGCTGGTGGCGCCCCGGCGGTTGGGCTAGCGTCTATTCATCGGCTGTTGAATTGGGGAGGGGACATGGACGCCGCTGTCACCGTCACCGATCTGGTCATCGACCGCGGGCGCCGCCGCGTGCTGGACGGCTTGTCGTGCGCGGTGCCCCGCGGGGAGGTGACCGGCCTCCTCGGCCCCAGTGGCAGCGGCAAGACGACGCTGCTGCGCGCGATCGTCGGCGTCCAGCGGACCCGATCGGGGCAGGTCACCGTCCTCGGGTGCCCGGCCGGCGCTCCGCCGCTGCGCACGCGGGTCGGCTACGTCACCCAGGCCCCCAGCGTCTACGCGGACCTGACCGTGCGGGAGAACGCCCGGTTCTTCGCCGCCCTGTACGGCCGCGGTGCACGAGAGGCCGACACCGCGATCGCCGACGTCGGGTTGGCCGACGCCGCCGGACAACTGGTCGCCGACCTCTCCGGCGGCCAGATGAGCCGGGCGTCCCTGGCCTGCGCGCTGGTCGGCCGGCCGGAGCTGCTGGTCCTGGACGAGCCGACGGTCGGGCTGGACCCGGTGCTGCGGGCCGAGCTGTGGGACCGGTTCCACGCCCTCGCCGCCGAGGGGACCACCCTGATCGTGTCCAGCCACGTGATGGACGAGGCCGGCCGCTGCGACCGGCTGCTGCTGCTGCGCGAGGGTGCCCTGCTCGCGGACTCGACGCCGACCGAACTGCGCGCACGGACCGGCACCGACGACCTCGACGAGGCGTTCCTGACCCTCGTCCGCTCCCAGCCGGGGGTGGCGGCATGACCACGGCGACCCGCACCACCGACACCGGCCGGACCGTCGGCCCCCGGGCGCGGACCACCGGCGTCCGGCTCACGGCGGCCGTCACCGGCCGCGTCCTGCGACAGCTGCGTCACGACCCCCGCACGATCGCGATGATGGTCGTGCTGCCGAGCATCCTGCTGGGGCTGCTGTACCTGCTCTGGAAGGACCTCCCGACCCTCCCGGGGCAGCCCAGCACCTTCGACCGCGTCGGCCTGACCATGCTCGGCGTCTTCCCGTTCGTGGTGATGTTCCTGGTCACCAGCATCGCGATGCTGCGGGAGCGCACGACGGGCACGCTCGAACGACTGCTCACCACCCCGCTCGCAAGGCTGGACCTGCTGCTCGGCTACGGCCTCGCCTTCGGGCTGGCGGCGGCGGTCCAGGCGGTGGTGACGGTGGCCGTCGCGACGACGTTCTACGACCTGGACGTCGCCGGATCGCTCTGGCTGGTCGTGGTCATCGCGGTCGTGGACGCCGTCCTCGGGGTCGCCCTGGGGTTGCTGGCCAGCGCCTTCGCCCGCAGCGAGTTCCAGGCGGTGCAGTTCATGCCGGTGGTCGTGCTGCCGCAGTTCTTCCTCTGCGGCCTGCTCGTGCCCCGGGAGCAGATGGCCGGCTGGCTGCAGGCGATCAGCGACGTCCTGCCGCTGACCTACGCGGTCGAGGCGCTGCAGGAGGTCGGCCGGTCGGCGGCCGGGACGGGCACCCTGTGGCGGGACGTCGGAGTCGTCGCCGCGGTCGCCCTGCTCGCCCTCGCCCTGGGCGCGGCGACCCTGCGCAGGCGCAGCGGCTGACCCCACCCGGTGAGGCGCGGCCTCAGCCGCCGTGCAGCTCCCGCACGGCGGCGACCACCTCGTCGAACCGGCGCCGGTCGAGGGCGGCCCCCTCGCGGCGGGCCGCCCCGGGTGGGAGCAGGAGGAGGCGGTCCAGGCGCACCTCGCTGGAGCGCCCGCGGGAGTCCCAGCCGCCGCGGCCCACGTCCATCCAGCTGCGACCGTGCCGGGCCTCGTCGGCGGCGTCCCGGTCGTGGTCCTGGCTGGACAGCATCAGCCCGACCAGCTCACCCCCGCGCCGGCCGACGACCAGCAGGGGCCGGTCCTTGCCCCGGCCGTCGCCCTCGTCGAACGGGACCCAGGCCCACACGACCTCGCCCGGGTCGGGCCGGCCGTCCTCCCGCGGGCGGTGCTCGAGGTCGGTCCCGGCCAGGCCGCCCGTCAGGTCCCGGACGCCTCCGCCGGCCGTGGGGGGCGGAGCCGGCGCGCGGCGGGCGGTGCCGCCGTCCGGGACCGCACGGCGGCCAGCCGCCGTGCGGGGGCCGGGCGGCACGAGGGCGCGCAGCAGCCGGGTGAGCCGTCGACCGAGACCTGTCATGCCGGCACCGTACGGATCAGTCCCGCGTGTCACTTGTGACACAACGGCACCAAATGGTCACGGGGATGGTTCGACGTGCCGATGTCAGGGCACCATGTCGGCACGGGGCAGGTCAGGGGGCCTCCCGGGAGAGGGTGGCTGTGATGACCTCGGCCGAGCCAGTGCCGCCTGCAGCACCACGGGGACGCGAGGTGAAGGCCAGCGTGCTCGCCGCCTTCCAGCTCGTGGAAGACGCCCGGTACCGCGGCAACGACCGCCGCAGCAGGCAGGACCGCCGGCGCGCACTGGCCGAGCGGACGGTCGCCAACCGCAAGCTCGCCCGCGACCTGCCCGCCAGCTGACCCCCGATCGGCCGCCGCGGCGGCCGGTTCCTCAGAGTTCGAGCCGCAACCCCGCGCGCAGCTGCTCCTCCTCCGGGATGGACGCGTCGCGGCAGTGCTCGCGCAGCACCTGGGAGAACGGCGGGAACTGCGAGCGCTCGACGCGCCGGTCGGGGTCCCACAGACCCGAGCGCATCACCGACTTCGAGCACTGGAAGTAGGCCCGCTCGACCTGCAGCAGCAGCACCGACCGGGGCGCCTTGCCGAACTCGGTGAGGTCCAGGTCGAGCTCGTCGGGTCCGTGCAGCGTCGTCGTCCCGTACACCCGCAGCGTCTCGTCGATCCCGGGCACGAAGAACATCAGCGCCGCGCGGGGGTTGGCCGCCAGGTTGCGCAGGCTGTCGACCCGGTTGTTGCCCGGCCGGTCCGGCAGCGCAAGCCGGTGCACGTCGAGGACCCGCACGAAGCCCGGGTCGCCGCCACGGGGCGAGGTGTCCGGCCAGCCCTCGGGCGAGGCGGTGGCGAGGGTGGCGAACGGGGACAGCGCGATGAAGGCCGCGCAGTACCCGTCGATCCGGTCGATGACCTTGTCGAGCACCAGCTTCGAGGGGTCGCGGTAGCTGTCCAGCACGGCGTCCATGGGCTGACGGTAACCCGGGCTACGGTCGTCCCCCGTGCCCGCCCAGTGGAGTTCCCCGGTCCGGTACGTCGAGTGCGACCAGCAGGGGCTGGTCTTCAACGCGCACTACCTCACCTGGGCCGACGAGGCGTCGACCGTCTGGTGGGCCGCCCACGGGCTGCCCTGGGACGAGTTGGTCGCCCGGGGGGTCGAGCCGGTCGTGAAGGCCAGCGCGCTGGAGTGGTCCTCCCCGGCCCGCTGGGGGGACACGGTGACGGTGGACGCCGAGACCGACCGGGTGGGGACGACGAGCGCCACGGTCCGGTTCACCGTCCGGGTGGGGACGCGGACCTGCTGCGTCGTCCGCAGCACGTACGTCGCCACCGCCGCGGGACGCCCGACCCCCTGGCCGGACGACGTCCGGACCCTGCTCGCCGGCTGACCTGCCGATCGGCAGCGCGCTCACCAGCCGGCCTTCTCCTGCCCGGACAGCTCGGCGATGGCCGACATGATCCGGTCGGTCACCTCGCGGCGCGCGCGGCCGTTCCCGGCGCCGCCGCGGTGCTCGGGGAAGGTCAGCGGCGTCCCGAAGACGACCGAGACCTTGTGCGGGCGGGGCCAGTTCGACCCCACCGGCTGCACCCGGTCGGTGCCGGTCACGGCGACGGGCACGACCGGGCAGTCGGCGGTCAGCGCCAGCCACGCCACCCCGGTCTTCCCGCGGGCCAGCCGGCCGTCGCGGGAGCGGGTGCCCTCGGGGTAGATGCCGAAGCCACCACCCTCCCGCAGCACGCCGAGGGCGGTGTCGAGCGCGGCCTGGGCCGCCCGGTGCGTCCCGCGCTCCACGGGCAGCGCGCCGAGCGCGGTGAACAGGGTGCGGGTCAGCCAGCCGCCGACCCCGGTCCCGGTGAAGTACTCCGCCTTGGCGAGGTAGCCGACCCGGCGGGGCGCCGAGAGGGGGATGACCATGCTGTCGATGAACGACAGGTGGTTGCTGGCGATGATGAACGCGCCGGTCGCCGGCACGTTCTCCCGCCCGGTCACGTGGGTGCGCAGCGCGAGGCGGAACAGCGGGCGCAGCAGGAACCGGACGACGAGGTAGATCACGCCGCGCTTCCCCTCTCGGGTGGGGGACGCCGGCGGCCGCCGACGACAGCGGCATCCTCCCCTGCGGCGGGGAACCGGCCGCGCAGGGGCGGGGCGCGCCCCCGCGGGGTCAGGTCCGGATCGGTCCGGGCGGGCAGACGTCCCGAACCAGCGCGCGGACGTCGGCGGGCAGTGGGGTCCGCCCGGTCGCGGACTGGGCGATGGCGACGGCCACGTCGCGGACCTTGCGGTGCGAGTTGCTCGAGATGTGCGCCAGCAGGTCGAAGGCCACCTGCTCGCTGCAGCTGGTGAGCAGCATGAGGATGCCCTTGGCCTGCTCGATGGCCGCGCGGCTGCTCATCGCGGTGCGCAACTGGGCGATCTCGGTCTCCAGCGCGTGCACCCGCTCGCCGTCCCCGGGCGCCGCTGCGGCGGACGGGGTCGGCTGCGGCGGGTCGAACGCCGGGGACTCCGGTGCGGGCACCTCGACGAGCAGGCCTTCCAGCGCGGTGGCCGAACCGACCGCGTCGACCACCGGTTCCCCCACGAGGACGGCGCTGCGCTCGCCGCCGCGCCGGCTGGACAGCCGCACCGTCAGCGCGAACGGCCGGCCCTGGGTGCAGGCGGCGGTGACGGCCTCCAGCAGCCGCGGGCGGTCGTCCGGGTGCAGCGCCCGGAGCAGCAGGTCCACGCAGGGGTGGGCGGCGGTGCGGGGCAGGCCGAGCACCACGGTCATCTCCGGCGTCCACGACCAGGCGCCGGTGCGCCGGTCGAACCGGTAGCGGCCGGCGACTCGCCGGGCGACCGGGACGGGCCGTGCTGCCGGCGGGCCCGGTCGGGCGGGCTCGCGGACGGGAAGGACGGGGGACGACGTCGCGGTCATCTCGACTCCGAGGGGTGGCTCCGGTGCGCCGCCCAGCCGCGTGTTCGACGAGGACGGGATGCCGGTGGGGGTGACCACCGGTCGCTCCGCTGCCCCCGGACCGTACGTCGTCCGCTGCCCGCGTGCACGCCCAGTCCCGGTGCGGTCGCGCGGTCCGTCGTGTCGCCACGGGCCGTCCGCTGCCGCACCCCGGGGGCGGTCAGACGACCGTGGCCGGGCGGACGAGCGGGTGCTGCGCGGGCGGCCGGCTGCCCAGCTCGGTGTCGACCCGGGCGAGCAGGGCCACCGCCTCCCGCAGCCGGGCCGGCGGGAGGGTGAAGGGCAGCCGCAGGTGGTCGTCGAAGGCGTGCCCCGTGCCGAAAGCGCGGCCCTCGGCGAGCAGCAGGCCGAGGGGCGCGGCGGCGGCGCTGAGCGCGGCCGAGCTGCTGCCGGCCGGCAGCCGGCACCACAGCGACAGTCCACCGCCGGGCCGGGACGCCGACCAGTCCGGCAGCGCCCGCGCCACCTCGCCGAGCAGGACGTCCCGGCGTTCCCTCAGCGCGCGTCGCCGCTGGTCGAGGATGCCGTCCAGGTCGCGCAGCAGGATGGCGGCGGCCAGCTGGTCGAGGACCCCGACCGACAGCTGCCGGCGGCCCAGGGCGGCGCCGAGCTGGGCGGCCAGCGCGGCGTCCGTCCGCAGCCAGCCGATCCGCAGCCCGCCCCAGACCGCCTTGGACAGCCCGCCCACGGTGACCGTCGCCGCGTCGGGCAGCCCGGCGGCGAACGGGGGCAGCGGCCCGTCGTCCAGGTACAGCTCCGCGGTGACCT
This sequence comes from Geodermatophilus sabuli, assembly GCF_010686765.1. Taxonomy (GTDB): domain Bacteria; phylum Actinomycetota; class Actinomycetes; order Mycobacteriales; family Geodermatophilaceae; genus Geodermatophilus; species Geodermatophilus sabuli_A. The sequence continues at coordinate 24,406 of NZ_JAAGWF010000030.1, forward strand.
CGTCGACCAGCGCCAGCACGCCGTGCTGCCACAGGGTGGCCGACAACCGTCGCCGTCCGGCCGCCGTCAAGCGCGCGCCGGAGGGGTTGGAGAAGTCGGGCATGAGGAAGGCCAGCCGCGGGCTGCTCTGCCGGGCGACCAGCTGGGCGGCTCCGACCAGCGCGTCGGGGTCGGCCGCGTCGACCGGCGCCGGGACGCAGCGGCCGCCCGCGGCGCCGACCATCCCGATCGCGCCCGGATAGGTGGGGTGCTCCACGAGGACCCGGTCGCCGGGCTGCAGGAGGGTCTCGACCGCGACGGCGGTGGCGTCACCGGTGCCGGCGGTGACCACCACCTGGTCGGGGTCGGTGGGCAGGCCGCGCGTGGTGAACCGGTCGGCGATCGCGCGGCGGAGCTCGGGGAGCCCGCCAGGGGCGTAGCCGTGGCCCGCGGTGAGGCCGGGGAGCGCGGCCAGCGCCTCCTGGTAGGCGGTGAGCACCTCCGGCACCGCCTCGGGCGCGGCGTGCGCGAGGTCGAGCACGGCGGGGTCGGTGCTCGGCGCCCGCCACCCGGTGCCGGTCTCGGGCAGCTCGGTGACCGTGCCGGACCCGTGCCGGGTGACGGCGAAGCCCTGCTCGCGCAGCAGCCGGTAGGCCGAGGCGACGGTGACCCGGCTGGCGCCCAGCTCGGCGGCCAGCTCCCGCTCGGCCGGCAGCCGGGTGCCGCTGGGCAGGGCGCCCGTGGCGACGAGCTCGCGCACGCGGCGGGCCAGCCCCGCGTACCGCGGACCGGGCACCGCCTCGACCGGGCCGACCATCGTGGCCAGTTCACGTGCCGAAGTGGACTGGTCTGCTCGTGGTGGCATGCAGGCCACCATGCCGCAGTGGACTCACATCGTCCAGTCCACTCGATGCCACGCTCTTCCCATGACCTCAGGTGGTGTCGTCACGTTGCTCGTGCTGCTGGGACTGGTCGCCCTCTCGGTGACCACCCTCGTCGTCGCCGTCCGCGGCGGCCGCGGACCGGCTGACCCGCCGGCCAGTCACCTCCGGACCGATCTGGCCGGCTTCCCCGTCCCGCCCGCGCCCCGGGGAGCCCTGCACCGCCGTCCGCGGCAGCCGCGGGTGCCGGCGGCGCGCTCGTCGGTGCGACTGCTCCGGGCCGCACGGCGCACGTCGCCCGCGCGCTGACCGGTCCGGGTGAGGGCGTCGCGGCGTCCCTCGCCCGGACGTCGCGGCGCGGCCGTCCCTAGGATCGGCGGACATGCGTCTGCCCGGCCGTTACCCCGGCACTGCTCGGCCGATCGTCACCTACGGCAGCGATCCGGTGCTGCACCGGCCGTGCGCGCCGGTCACCGAGTTCGGCCGGGACCTGCGCCGGCTGGTCCTCGACATGTTCGCCTCCATGGAGGCCGCCGACGGCGTCGGCCTGGCCGCCAACCAGATCGGCGTCGACGCGCGGGTGTTCGTCATCGACTGCCCCGACGCCGAGGGGGAGGACGTCGTCGGCTACGTGGTCAACCCGGTGCTGACCCTGCCGGACCCGCGCGAGGGCGAGCCGGCCGAGGAGGTCACCGACGAGGGCTGCCTGTCGGTGCCCGGGCCCTACGCGGAGCTGGCCCGCGCCTTCCGTGCCCGGGTGGACGGCGTCGACCTGGCCGGTGACCCCGTCTCGATCGAGGCGACCGGGATGGCGGCGCGCTGCCTGCAGCACGAGGTCGACCACCTCGAGGGGACCGTCTACGTCGACCGGCTCGACGCCGGGACGCGGACGCGGCTGCTGGCGGAGGCGGCCGGTCCGGCCGGTGAGCTGCCCGCGTGAGGCTGCCGCGGGCGCGGGGTCAGGCGCTGGGCCAGAACGCCCAGGCGGTCAGCCACACCGTGCCGACCGTCAGGACCATGGCGACCGGCACGTGCAGCGCGATGTCGCCGGAGCTGCCCAGGGCGGCCTGGACGAACGTGAGCACGAAGACGACGGCGGCCAGGGCGGCCGGCCACCAGACCCGGGTCGAGCGGCCCTCGAGGACGGTGGCCGCCAGGATCAGGAAGGTGGCCACGTGGAGGGCGATCGCGCCGGCCCCGTGACCTCCGAGGGCGTCCTCCCCGGTGACGAGCTGACCGGCCGAGAAGAACTGCCAGATCAGCACGAGCACGGAGAGCACGGTGGCGGCCTGGGCGAACCGGATGGCCGTCGTCGGGGCGGCGACGGCGGTGTCGCGGGTCCGGGTCATCGGGTCCTCCGGGTTCGGTGAGGCGGAGACAGGGGCGCTTCCTTGAAGATTGAAGCAGAATCCCGTCGCGATCACCAGGGACGACTGGCGGTGCTCGGCCTGGACGGCACGCTGGTCACTCCGTCCCCGTGCCGCCGCCGCCCATGGAGGGCACCACCCGGCGTGCTGGCCGTGGCCACCGGCGAGCCGGCCTCCTTCGCCGTCCGCGACCGCCCGGGTCAGGCGGCGACGGGTTCGGCCTGCTCGACGGCCGCGGAGACCCGCTCCGTGCGCCGGCGGCGCAGCAGGCCCACGACGGCCACCAGCGCCAGCACGATGACGACGACCCCGTACACCTCCGCCGTCGGGCGCAGCCCGACCTCGCCCGCGACCAGGCCGGCGGCGATCGCGGGCAGGCTGAAGGCCAGGTAGCCGACGACGAAGATGCTGGACAGCAGCCCGGCCCGCTCACCCGGCGCGACGCCCCGGGTGACGGTGCCCATCGCGCCGAGGAAGGCCGAGCCGAAGCCGAAACCGGAGAGCACCGCGCCGACGAAGAACAGCAGCACGCTGCCCGTGAGCAGCGAGGCGACGGTGCCCGTGACGCCGACGGCGAAGACCAGGCAACCGCTGAGCATCGACGTGTACGCGGGGACCCGCCACATCGTCACCGAGCCGACCGCGCCCATGCCCTGCATCGCGAGGATCAGCAGACTGCCGACGAGGTGGTCCTCGATGCCGAAGACGTCGGCGGCGAGCGAGGGCCCGAGCGACAGGTAGAGGCCGCCCAGCGACCACATCGCGACCACGGCCGGCAACGCCACGAGGAAGGGCCCGCGCTGCGTGGACGGCACGTGCACCTGCGGGCGGAGCGAGGCGAGCGCCCCGGGCAGCCGCGGCGAGGTCTCCGGCAGCACCAGCACCGCCGCCGCGGCGAGGGCGAAGGCCGCCGTCAGCGCCCCGAACACCCAGACGGTGGGCCGGGCGACGAACTCGACGAGCACCCCGGCGCCCACCGCGCCGAGGGAGAGCCCGACGGTCGGCGAGGCGGCGTTGAGCAGGGGCCCGAGCGGCCGGTCACGGCGCTGCAGGTCCAGCAGCATCGCGCCCAGGGTGCCGGTCAGGGCGCCGACCGACAGGCCCTGCACCACCCGCGCGGCCATCAGCCAGCCCGCGCCGTCGGCCAGCAGGAAGAGCACCATGGCGGCGACCTGCAGCAGCATCCCGGCCGCGATGACCGGCCGCCGACCCACGTGGTCGGACAGGGCGCCGACCACCAGCAGCGCGGCCAGCAGCGCGATCGCGTAGATGCCGAAGACGGTGGCGAGGACGCCGGCGGAGAAGCCGAACTGCTCCTGGTACACCCGGTACAGCGGTGAGGGCACACCCGAGGCGGCCAGCACCAGCACGAGCAGGACGGCAGCCGCCCAGAACGCGACCGGACGCGGGACTCGGCGGGAGGGCACGACAGCTCGCAAGCCCTCCCGCCGTGGGCGCATTCCCGGCGCCCGGCGGGTCGGCCGGCTCAGTCCCGGGTGAAGCCGGGCGGGACGATGACGTCCTCGCGGGTGAGGTCGTGCACCGAGGACTTCCCGAGGCCCAGCAGTGCCTCGTCGATGCCCGAGCGCAGGATCGACAGCACGTTCTGCACGCCGCGCTCGCCGCCCGCGGCCATGCCCCACAGGTAGGCGCGGCCGATCATGACGGCCTTGGCGCCCAGGGCCATCGCCTTCACCACGTCGGCGCCACGCCGGACCCCGCCGTCCATCACGACCTCGACCTGGTCGCCGACGGCGTCGACGATCCCGGGCAGCGAGCGGATCGCGCCGGGCGTGCTGTCCAGGTTGTTGCCGCCGTGGGTGGAGACGGAGATGGCGCTGACCCCGGCGTCGACCGCGCGACGGGCGTCGTCGACCCGCGTCACGCCCTTGAGCATGAACGGGCCGCCCCACTGCTCGCGCAGCCACGCGACGTCCTCCCACCGGGGCAGCGCGGTGCCCATCCACTCGCCGTAGGCGCCGAAGAAGTTCGGCGGCTCCTGGCCGTCGAGCGCCAGGTTCGGCACGCTGAGCTCGGGGATGGCGCCGGTCCGCAGGTAGGTGGCCAGCCAGCGCGGCTTGCGCAGCACCTCGGGCGCGAACTTCAGCGCGTTCTTGACGTCGATCTTCTCGGGGATCGGCGGGCTGCCCCAGTCGCGCCGGGAGGCGAACGACCAGTCCAGGGTCATGATCAGGCCCTTGGCGCCGGCGGCGCGGGCGCGCTCGGCCCGGGCGAGGATGGTCTCGCGCGAGCCCACCCAGTACATCTGGAAGAACAGCTTCGAGTGCGCGGCGCCGACCTCCTCGACCGGCTTGCTGGCGAACGAGGACAGCCCCATCGCCACGTCCTCGGCCGCGGCCGCGCGGGCGACGGCGACCTCGCCGTCGGGGTGCACCGCCTGGACGCCGGTGGGCGAGATGAGCACCGGCATGGACATCTCCTGGCCCATGACCGTGGTCGCCGTCTCCCGCTTGGCGGCCAGGTCGGCCACGTGCGGGCGCCAGGCGAGCTCGTCGAAGGCGGCGACGTTGTCGTTCGCCGTCAGGCCCTTCTCGGTGCCGGCGACCAGCGCCAGGTACACCGACCGCGGCAACCGCTTCTTCGCGCGGTGCTGGGCCTCCTCGACGGTCTCGAACCAGTCCTTCGTGCTCGCCATGGGTTCCTCCGGGTGCGCTGCCGACCGGCGGCGCGGACCGGGTGAGAACCGGTGACGCCCGCCACGTTCCGAGCCATGGTGCCAGGGGTGGCACTCAGTGTCACGCGGGTCTTCCCGCTGCCGGAAAGGGGAGGGCTCAGCGCGCCCGAGGGGCGTCCAGGGCCATCCACACCTGGCGCCGGTCGGTCCGTGTGTGGACCCGGGCCATCGCCTCCACCCGCCGGCGCTGGTCGGCGGTCGCGGTGCGCTGCACGACCGCGACCTCGGCGTCCCGCATCGCCTGCTCGGCCGCGACCTCCTCGGGCGTCGAGGGCCGTTCGTCGAGGACCTCGCCCGGCTCACCGGTGGTGGGCCGGGCGTAGGGGCTCTCCGGCGGCAGGTTCCCGCTGACCCGGCCGTAGGTGCCCAGGAGCAGGAGGACCAGGCCCGCGACGACGGAGAACGCGACGTTGGGCAGCTCGAAGGCGAGGACGTTGAGGCCCGTGCGCAGCACGGCGAGGTTCGCCAGGGCCGAGAGCAGGAAGAGCGCGCCGACGACGATCATCACCGTGGAGGCGATGCGGGGCCCGCGGGCCGCGGCGGTGAACAGCACGACGGCGGTGGCCACCGAGATGGCCGACAGCAGGCCGTTGGAGGACAGGCCGAGGACCTGCTCGCCCTCGGTGGAGAAGAAGTCGAGCCCGCCGGCGAAGCCGAGCAGGCCGAAGGTGGCGATGACCAGGCCGACGACGACGGCGCCGATCCGGTGGACCACCAGCACGGGGCTGCCGGCGGCCGGCTCGGCCGGGGCGTCGGGGTGCGGCTGGGGCCGGGGACTCAGGGCCATGGGGGCGCTCCTGGGGAGAGGCGGTGGTACCCGGTCTTCCGACCGGGCGAGTCGCCCGGATGCAGTCCTGGTCGACGCGCTACGCGTGTGCGAGGAGCTCGGCGGCCAGTTCCCGGGCGACCGGGTGGCCGAAGAGGCCCGGCAGCCCACCGGTGTGCAGGAACACCGTCCGCTCGCCGGGTCGGATGCTGCCGTCGGCCACGGCGGCGGCCAGCCCGGCCAGGGCCTTGGCCGTGTAGACGGGGTCGAGCAGCAGCCCCTCGGTGCGGGCGGCGGTGCGCATGGCCGCCATCGCCGCGGGCGTGAGGACGCCGTAGCCGTCACCGGCCTGGTCACGGCGCAACCGCAGCGGGCCGGGGGAGTGACCCAGGGCGGCCACCAGACCGGCCACCCGCTCGGTGGGATCGGGTACCGCCGCGGTGTCCACGCCCAGCACCCGGTCGGCGCCGAGCCCCGCGACCAGGCCGGCCATCGTCCCGCCGGAGCCGACGGCCACCACCACGTGCGCGGCGTCGGGTGCCTGCTCGGCGAGTTCCGCGGCGCAGGCCAGGTAGGCCCGCGCGCCCGTGGGGGAGGAGCCGCCCAGGGGCAGGACGGCGGGCACCTGCCCCTCGGCACGCAGCTGCTCGGCCACCTCGGCCACCCGGTGGTCGAGCTCGTCGCCGTCGACGTCCCCCGCGGCCACCACCCGGGCACCCAGCAGCTCCTCGAGGGCGAGGTTGCCGGGGTGCTCGGCGGTCGGCGTCCCGCCCAGCACGAGGACGGCGCCCAGCCCGCAGCGGGCGGCCGCGGCCGCCGTCATCCGCGCGTGGTTGCTCTGGGCGCCGCCGCTGGTGACCAGCACCGTGGCCCCGGCGGAGCGGGCGTCGGCCACGAGGTGTTCCAGCTTGCGCACCTTGTTGCCGCCGCCGAAGTCCGTGAGGTCGTCCCGCTTGACCGCCAGGTCGCCGGCGCCCAGGCCCAGCGCGGCGGCCAGCCGCGGTGCGGGGTCCAGCGGGGTGGGCCAGTGCGACAGGGTGAGGGGGGTCATGGCGCGATCCTGCCCGGGAAGCCCGGCGCCGTCCGCGCCGTTCCCCCGTCATGGACCGCACGTTCGAGATCGACCTGCACTCGGAGTTCCTGCGCGCCGACCTGTTCCTCTCCATGGGGCAGCCGATCGAGGCGGCCAAGGTGCTCGCGCCCGTGGTGGCGGCCGAGCCCGGCAACGAGGCCGCGCTCGAGTTGCTCGCGCGCGCCTACTTCGGGTCCGCCCAGCTCGGTCGCGCCGAGGAGGCGCTGACCCGGCTGGTCGTGCTGGCGCCGGCCAACGGCTGGGCCCGCCGGGCGCTGGCCCGCACGCTGGAGCGGCAGAGCCGGGGCGACGAGGCGGTGCCGCACCACCGGATGGCCGATGCCCTCGGCGCCGAGTAGCCCTCTGTACGCGAGGTCGCTGGGCCCGCGGCCGGCCACGTCCGCGCAGGTCCGTGCATCGACCCGGCGTCCCCGGGGTACGGGCCCGACATGAGCATCCTCGGACGACTGATGGGTACGGCAGAGAACACTGCTCGCAACGCCGCGCGTGGCGGACGCACCACAGGGCGCAGCGTGGGGCGCACCACGGGCCGGGCGACGACGGGGCGCGGCTACGGCCGCAGCATGCCCCGCAGCACCGGCCGCGGCCGGGCCACGCCCGCCGCCTCGGGTGGCCTCGGCGGCATGCTCAGCGGCCTGCTGCGCCGCCGCTGACGGTCAGGGGACGACGGCCGCGGCCACCAGCAGGGTGGCCGCGGCTGCCGTCTCGCCCACGGCGCCCATGACGTCGCCGGTCACCCCGCCCAGGCGGGCGCGTGCCCGGCGCAGCACCACCTCGGCCGCGACCAGGCCGGCGAGGACGCTGCCGCAGACCCGACCGGCGAGTGGCCAGTCCCCGCCTGCGCCGGCCAGCACCAGCCCCGCGGTGGCCAGCGCCCACCCGGCGAGCCAGGTCCTCGACACCGTCCCCGCGACGGCTCGCCCGAGCGACGAGCCCTCGGCCACCGGGACGCCCCGCAGGCCGGTGCGCGCCATGGCGAGCCGCGCGGTGAGCACCGCGGTCCACACCGGGAGCCAGCCGTCCGCCGTCCCCAGCAGGGCTGCCGCGCAGCTGATCTGCAGGAGGACGGTCAGCAGCAGGGTGAGGACGCCGAACGGCCCGACGTCCCCCTGACGCATCACCTGCAGCGCCCGCTCCCGCCCGCGCAGCGGTCCCAGACCGTCGGCGGTGTCGGCGAGACCGTCCAGGTGCAGACCGCGGGTGAGCGCGGCCAGGGCGGCCACGCCCAGCACCGCGCCCACCAGTGGGGAGACCAGGCGCGCACCGGCGACCGCGATGCCGGTCGCCACCCCGCCCAGCACCAGCCCGACCAGCGGCGCCCACGGCAGGACCCCGCGGGTGGACGACGCCGCCCGCGCCGGCACCGGGAGCACCGTGAGCAGGGCGGCGGACTCGAGCGGCCCGGTCCACCGCGACCGTCGGTCGCCCGCGTTCACCGCGGGGCGAGCCGAGGGCTCACAGGTCCAGCTCCAGCCGGGTCACCGAGCCGTTGGGCGGGGTCACGGCAGGCAACGCGTCCGGCCCGAGGCCGGCGGCGACGGCCTGTGCGGCCCGGATGGTGTCGCCGTGGGTGACCAGGGCGATGACCTCCGCGGGTCGCTCGGCACAGAGGTGCTCGAGGAACGCACCGACCCGGCCGTGCAGTTCGGCCAGGCTCTCCCCACCCTCGGCGGCCCAGTGCGGATCGGTCCAGTCGACCACGTCCCAGAGCTCGCGGGAGGGTCGGCCCTCCAGCACGCCGTAGCCCTGCTCGCGGAGCGCGGGCGTGGTGGTGGACGGCAGGCCGGTCGCGCGGGCGCAGTGCTCCGCGGTCTGCACCGCCCGCCGCAGGTCGCTGGAGACGAGCAGCTCGGGTCGCAGGCTGGCCAGCTCGCTTGCGGCGCGGGCGGCCTGGGCGTGACCGAGCTCGGTCAGCGGCACGTGCGCCGTCTGGCCCTGCATGAGGCCCGCGGCGTTCCACTCGCTCTGTCCGTGGCGGACGAGGAGCAGGGACAGCAGCTTGGCCATGGTGGTCGGGAGCGTAACCAGGGAGTTCGGATCCCCGGTGGCGTGCTCGTACCGTCGTCGCCGTGACCATTCCCGTCCGCCCCGGTGCCGCCCGGCCTGCCGCTGCGGGTGCTCCGGACGCGCTCGCCCCGCTGCTCGACCTGCCCGGCGTCCGCGACGCCGCCGACGCGGCCCGCAGCGGCATCGACCGGTTGCTCGGCCACCGGGTCCTCCGGCGGGAGTCGGCCGGGGTCAGCGCGGAGTCCGCCCTCCGCGGCGCGCGCGCCTCGGCCGCTCTCGAGGGTGTCGACGTCCCGCTGGCGCTCCTGCGCGCCGGCCAGGTGGCCGACCCGGTCGTGCAGGGCGCGCTCCGGACCTCGGGCGCCCTGGGCTCGATGGTCGAGACGTGGTCGCGCGCGCCGGGCCAGGTGCTGGCGCGTCTGCACGTGCTGGCCGCGGCCGACCTCGTCGACCGCTCCGCTCTGGGGCGTCCGGCTGCCCACGCCGGTCCTCGGCTCGCGGGGCTGTTCGCGCTGGTCACCGGGACGACGAGCATCCCCGCCGTGCTCGTGGCCGGGCTCGTGCACGGCGAGCTGGCGGCCCTGTCGCCGTTCGGGACCGCCGACGGGATCGTCGCCCGTGCCGCCGGCCGGCTGACCGGGATCGCCCGGGGCCTGGACCCCAAGGCGGTGTCGGTGCCCGAGGTCGGGTTCGCCGAGCTGGGCCGCGAGCGGTACGACCAGGCGCTGGCTGGATACGCCTCGGGTCGGCCCGAGGGCGTGGCCGGTTGGCTCGTCCACTGCTGCCGGGCCACCGAGCACGGTGCGCTGGAGGGCCTGGCGGTGTGCGAGAGCCTGCTGCGGGGCTGAGGGTGCCGCCGCGCCGGGCGGGGCGGCCGATGGAGCCGCCGCGCTGGGCGTCGAGGCGGTCGCCGGTGACGGGTCGGGTGCCGGTGGCCCGTCAGGCGCCGCGGCGGCGGCGGCGTCCGGTGACGGGCGCCGGCGCGACCGGGCCGGCGGCGAGTTCGCGGAGCGCCCGCCGGCGGGCGTACCAGGCCAGGCCCACCACCGCTGCTCCGACGCTCATCGCGGCACCGGTCACGACGGGCGTGGTCGGCACGGGGAAGCGGGACCGCATGGACACCGGCCGGGTGAAGGCCAGCACGGGCCACCCGCGCTCGGCCGCGGCCCTCCGCAGCGCCCGGTCGGGGTTGACGGCCGTGGGGTGCCCGACCTCCGAGAGCATCGGCAGGTCGGTGACCGAGTCGCTGTAGGCGTAGCAGTCGGCCAGGTCGTAGCCGCCCGCCGCAGCCACCTCGCGGACCGCGACCGCCTTGTTCTCCCCGTAGGCGTAGAAGTCGATCTCGCCGGTGTAGCGGCCGTCGACGGTGACCATGCGCGTGGCGACCACTCGGTCGGCTCCGAGCATCTCGCCGATCGGCTCGACCATCTCCGCACCGCTGCTGGAGACGATGACGATCTCCCGGCCGGCCGCCCGGTGCTCCTCGATGAGGTCGGCGGCCTCGGCGTAGACCAGCGGGTCGACGATGTCGTGCAGGGTCTCCCGCACGATCTCGTGCACCGTGGCGACGTCCCAGCCCGTGCACATGTGGGTGATCTGCGCCCGCATGCGTTCCATCTGCTGGGCGTCGGCGCCGGACAGGGAGAAGACGAACTGGGCGTAGGCGCCCTTGAGGACGGCCCGGCGGTTGATCAGCCCGCCCTGGAAGAACGGCCGGCCGAAGGCCAGCGTGCTGGACTTGGCGATGACGGTCTTGTCCAGGTCGAAGAACGCCGCTGCGCGGGTCACGGTTCACGACTGTAAGTGGATTCCCGGACGGTGACGGGGATCGCACGCCGTCCACACCCCTTCGGGTCATCCACAGATCCCGTGCGTCCCTCCCGGCACCTCCGCGCCGGCACTGGGGTGGGTCCGTGGTCGATCCCCGGTCCCTCCCCGCCCGCCCGCTCCTCGTCAGCACCGACGAGGACCTCCTCGACGACCTCCTGCGGCTCATGGCGGCTGCCGGCGCCGAGCCGGAGGTCGCCACCGACGGCCCGGCGCTGCGCCGCGCGCACCGCGAGGCACCTCTCGTCCTGCTCGGCGCCGACGTCCTCGCCGCGACGCCCGTCCGCACGCTGCCTCGCCGGCCGGACGTCGTGGTGGTGGCCCCCGGTGAGCCCCCCGCCGCGGCCTGGGCGGCGGCGGTGGAGCTGGGCGCGGAACGGGTGGTCGTGCTGCCGGCCGACGAGGGCTGGCTGCTGTCCCGGGTCGCGTCGGCGCTCCGGCGCCCGGTCGACCGTGGCTGCCTGCTCGCCGTCGGCGGCAGTTGCGGAGGCGCGGGGGCGAGCACGGTGGCCGCGGCGGTGTCCCTCACGGCGGCCGCCCGGGGCGAGGGGGTGCTGCTCGTGGACACCGACGGCTGGGGCGGGGGGCTGGACCTGCTGCTCGGCGCCGAGCGCGCCGAGGGTCTGCGCTGGCCGGAGCTGTCCGGGCTGCGGGGCCGGGTCGACGGCAACGCCCTGATGGCCGCCCTGCCGGAGGTGGGCGGCGTGGCGGTCCTCGCCGCCTCCCGCGAGGCGCCGGGGGACGTCGGGCCGGAGGCGCTCGCCGCCGTCGTGGAGGCCGCCCGCACGGCGGGCCACCGGGTCGTCGTCGACCTCGCCCGCTCGGCGGCCGGTGCCGTGCCCGAGGCGGTGCTGGCCGAGGCCGACCTCCCGCTGCTCGTCGTGCCCGCGCGGTTGCGGTCGGCGTCAGCCGGGCGCCTGCTGGTCGCGGACGATCCGGCCGGCCGGCCCGCCGGCTGGTCGGCGGCCCAGCTGCTCGTCCGGCGGGTTCCCGGCGGCCTCTCGGCGGGCGAGGTCGCCGACGTGGTGGGGCGGCCGGTGCTCGCCGAGCTGGGGCACGATCGCAGCGCGGTGCCCCGGGGCGAGCGTGGCCATCCCCCGTCGGTGGCCGCCCGGTCACCGCTGGGGACGGTCGCCCGGCGGGTCCTCCGCGAGCCGGTCCGCGCGGCCGGGGCTGCGGCATGAGCGGGGGGACGCTCGTCGACCGGGTCCGGGCGCGCCTGGCCGCCGAACCGGAGGTGCCGACGAGGGCCGTGGTCGCAGCCCTGGTGCGCGAGGAGTCCGGCGGCCTGCTCGGCGACGACGACGTGCTGCGCGCGGTCCGCGACGCGGTCGACGAGCTGTCCGGGGCGGGGCCGCTGGAGCCGCTGCTGCGCGCGTCGGGGGTGAGTGACGTCCTGGTCAACGGCCCCGGCGAGGTCTGGGTGGACCGCGGAGCCGGCCTCGAGCGCAGCACGGTCCGCTTCGCCGACGAGGACGCCGTGCGTCGCCTCGCCGTGCGCCTGGCGGCCGCGGCCGGACGGCGGCTGGACGACGCCGCGCCCTGGGTGGACGCCGGCCTGCCCGACGGGACCCGGTTGCACGCCGTCCTGCCGCCGGTGTCGGGCAGCGGCACCTGCTTGTCCTTCCGGGTGCTGCGGCGGGCGTCGCTGTCCTTCGCGGACCTGGCCGCACGCGGCACCTTCCCCGGGGACTGCGCGGCCCTGCTGCAGGCGCTCGTCGCCCGGCGCCACGCCTTCCTCGTCACCGGCGGCACCGGCTCGGGCAAGACGACGCTCCTCTCGTCGCTGCTCGGGCTCGTGCCTGCGGTCGAGCGCCTGCTGCTCTGCGAGGACGCGCCCGAGCTGGCGCCCACCCATCCGCACGTCGTCCGGCTGACCACCCGTCCGCCGAACGTGGAGACGGTCGGAGAGGTGACGTTGCGCGACCTGGTCCGCCAGGCGCTGCGCATGCGCCCCGACCGGCTCGTGGTGGGGGAGGTGCGCGGGGCGGAGGTCGCCGATCTGCTCGCCGCGCTCAACACCGGCCACGACGGTGGCTGCGGCACGCTGCACGCCAACCGGCCCGCCGAGGTGCCGGCGCGCCTGGAGGCGCTCGGCGTCGCCGCCGGGCTCGACCGCCTCGCGGTGCACAGCCAGGCGGCTGCTGCCCTCTCGGTGGTGGTCCACCTGCGCCGCACCCCCGTCGGGCGGTGTGTCGAGGAGATCGGCGTCGTGCGCCGGTCGGGTGAGCTCGTCACCGTCGAACCCGGGTGGCGCGCCGACGGGGGCCCGTGTCCGGCCGCGGCCGCCCTGGCCCGCCTGCTCGGCGCCGCGGGGGACGGCTGAGGTGGGTACGACCATGGTCCTGCTCGGTGCGGCGGTGCTGGCGTGGCCGGGCAGCCGGTCGCTGCGCCGGGCGCGGTGGGCCGACCTGGTGGACGGGCGGAGCCGGGAGCGGCGACCACGCCGGCGGGGCGTCGCGGTGCCACCCCCGCTTGCCTGCGGCATCGGGGTGGCGGCTGCCGCGGCGTCGGTGACGACACCCCTGGTGGCTGCTCTCGCCGGGGCAGGGGCGGCGGGCGCGACGCGCGCCCAGCTGCGCCGTCGGGCCGCGGCACGCGAGGAGGCGCGGCTGGACGCCCTGACCGAGTCGCTGGCCGCGCTGGCCGCCGAGCTCCGCAGCGGGCGGTCGCTGGACGGGGCGACCAGCGCCGCCGCCGCTGCCTGCGCGGACGCCGACAGCGGGCGGGCGCTCGCGCAGGCCGTGCGGGCACCGGCGCTGCCGGGCGGGAGGGACCGACCGGTCGCGGCCGGCGGTCCCGAGGTGGCGCAGGCGTTGCGGCGGGTGTCGGCGGCCGTGGTGCTCAGCGTCCGCACCGGGTGCTCGCTGGCCGCGGTGGTCGGCGCGGTCGAGGACGACCTGCGCGCGCGACGCCGGCAGCGCCACGACCTCCGGTCGGCCACGGCGGGGGCGCGGGCGAGCTCGGCCCTGCTGGCCGGGCTGCCGGTCCTCGCCCTCGCGATGGGCGGCGGGGTGGGTGCCGATCCATGGCGGGTGCTCACGGCGACCGGGCCCGGCCAGCTGCTCCTGGTCGTGGGGGTGGCGCTGGAGGCCGCCGGGCTGGCGTGGTCGGGCCGGCTGGTGCGACGGGCCGTGCGGTGAACGGGGCCCGGCCATGACCTGGGCGGTGGTCCCGCTGCTCGCAGCCGCCCTGGCACTGTGGCCGCCGCGGCGGGCGGCCGTCGTCGCCCGCGCCCGCTCCCTGGCCGTACGACGGCCCGAGTCGTCGCCGGACCCGCCCGGTGCCGCGACCGGCGGTGCGCGCCGGCGGTGGCCGCTGGCCGCGGCGGCCGGCCTGGCAGCCGGGCTCCTCGTGGGTGGCCCCCTGGGCGGGGTGGCGGCCGTGCTGGTCGCTGTCGGTGTCGAGCGACTGTTGCGCTCCGGTGCCGACGACCGCCGCCGGGTGCACGGGGCCCTGGTGGCGGACCTGCCCGTCGCCTGCGACCTGATCGCGGTGTGCCTCGCCGCTGGCCTCCCGGTGGGGGGCGCGCTCGCCGCCGTGTCCGCCGTCCTCCCTGGGCCGCTCGGTCCCGAGCTGGCGACGGTCGCCGGCCTCTACCGGCTGGGCGCACCGCTGCGCCAGGCGTGGGCCGAGGTGCCGCCGGAGCTGACCGGCCTGGGACGCGTCCTCGTCCGGGCCGGGGAGTCGGGGTCAGCGGTCGTGCCGGCGCTGCAGGGGCTCGCCACGGACACCCGTGCGGAGGCCCGCAGCCACGCCGACGCGGGCGTGCGCCGCGCCGGGGTCTGGGTCCTGGCCCCGCTCGGGGTCTGCTTCCTGCCGGCATTCCTCTGTCTCGGCGTCGTCCCGCTGGTGCTCGGCATCGCTGCGGACGTCTTCTGACGCGCTGCGGCCGTCCACAGTCCCGCTCCGTCTCCACAGATGCGGGAAGCCCCTGGGACCGGCCGCGCGGGGCCACGAGGGTCGGAGGGGTGGCGGCCCGGACGGCGGGCCGGAGACCGAGGAGCACCCGTGACCGACAGCCCTGACGAGCAGCCCGCCCCCGAGACCACCCCGTCGGCGCCCGGCGGCACACCTCCGGGCGGAGGGGGCCTGCGGGCGCGCTGGGCCCGGGTCCGCGCCGGCGCCGAGGCCGGGATGAGCACCGCCGAGTACGCCGTGGGCACGGTCGCCGCGTGCGCGTTCGCCGCCGTCCTCTACCGGGTGGTGACCGGCGGCTCGGTGGTCGAGGCACTGGGCGACCTGGTCGCCTCCGCGCTCGCCACCCTCTCCTGAGATGGCGCCGGCGGCGGTCGCGCGGCGCGCGGCCCGGCTCCGGACCGGCCGGCGACGCGAGGCCGGGATGGTGACCGCCGAGACGGCGGTGGTGCTGCCCGTGCTGCTGCTCGTCCTCGCCGGTGCGGTCGCCGCCGTCACCGTGGTCGGTGCCCAGCTGCGGTGCGTCGACGCGGCCCGGGAGGGCGCTCGTGCCGCGGCGCGAGGGGAGGAGACCGCGGTGGTGGTCGCCCTGGCGGCGCGCGCGGCGCCGGCGGGTGCGCTGACCACGGTGGCCGTGGACGGGACGGCGGTCACGGTGACCGTCACCGCGGTCGTCGCGCCGCTGGGCCCGGTGCCGCTGCGGGTGTCCGTGTCGGCGTCCGCCGTCGCGCAGCGGGAGCCCGGCAGCGTTCCGCCGGCGTCGACCGCAGGTCTCGAGGACGGGATGGTCGGGACGGAGGAGGCGCCGGTGGGGCCCGAGGCCGTCGCGCCGGCGCCATGACCCGATGGAACCGGTCGGACCGCGAGCGCGGGTCGGCCACGGTGTGGGTCGTGGCGCTGTCGGGCGTCCTGGCCGCGATCGGCGTCGCCGCCGTGCTCGTCGGCTCCGCCGTCGTCGCCCGGCACCGGGCCACCGGTGCCGCCGACCTCGCGGCGCTCGCCGCGGCCGAGCAGGCGGTGCGCGGGGCGAGCGGGCCCTGCGCCGTGGCGGCGGAGGTCGCCCGGGCCAACGGCGCCCGTCTCACCGGCTGCGCGGTGGACGCGGCCGCGGTGGTCGACGTCGCGGTCCAGGTCGCCGTGCGCCTGGGACCGCTGGGCGTCCGTCACGCGCCCGCCCGGGCGCGGGCGGGACCGGTCGCGCCCGGTCCGGAGCCCGTTCCGTGAGCGCGCCGGCGGACTCAGAAGACCAGGTCGTCCTCGACCGGCTCCGTGGCAGCGGGGGGCGGTGACGGTGCGGCACGGCCCACCGGCCTGCCCTCGGCCCGTGCGGCGCGGTGGCGGGTGGTCCGGGCGCTGCCGACCGGGGCGGTCGGCAGAGCGACGTGGGCGGCGTCCTCGGGCTCGTCGAGGTCGGCGTCCTCGTCGGCGTCCTCGGCGGCGGCCTCGGCAGCGGCGAGCTCGTCGAGGACGACGTCGAGCACCCGGACGGCACCGGCCTTGTCCAGCGGCTCGTTGCCGTTCCCGCACTTGGGCGACTGGACGCAGGACGGGCAACCGCTCTCGCACTCGCAGCTGGCGACCGTCGCCCGGGTCGCCTGCAGCCACCGCCGCAGCACGGCGAATCCCCGCTCGGCGAAGCCCGCACCCCCGGGATGGCCGTCGTAGACGACGATCGTGGCCGCACCGGTGTCCGGGTGCAGGGCGGTCGACAGGCCGCCGAGGTCCCACCGGTCGCAGGTGGCCAGCAGCGGCAGGATGCCGATCGCCGCGTGCTCGGCGGCGTGCAGCGATCCCGGGAGGGCCACCTCGTCCACCTCGGCGCGGGTCACGGCCCGGTCGTCGAAGGTCAGCCACACCGCGCGGGTCCGCAGCTGCCGGGCGGGCAGGTCGAGCGGGAACTCGGCCAGCACCTCGCCGGTCCCCAGCCGCCGTCGCTGGTAGGCCACCACCTGGTTGGTCACGTCGACGACGCCGGTGTGCGCGGTGACGGTGCCGAGCCGCCGGGTGCGGTCGGTGGAGACGATCCCGAGGTCGGTGACGTCGCGCGCGACCGTCGTCCACTCGGGGCTCTCCGCGTGCACCACCGCGCAGGCGTCGTCACCGCAGAACTCGTCCACGACGTACGTCGCCCCGCGGTGCACGTAGAGGGCGCCGGTGTGCACGGTGGCGTGCGCGGCGCCGCCGTCCACCGTGCCGAGCAGCCGACCGGTCGCCCCCTCGATGATGGTGACCGGCTCCAGCCCACTGCCCCGGATGTCGACGTCCGGCCGGCCCCGGCCGGCCCAGTACCAGCCGGTCGGCCGCCGACGCAGCAGCCCCTCGGCGACCAGTTCCTCGATCCGCGCCTGCGCGGCCGGCCCACCGAAGTCGGCGAGGTCCTCGGGGGTCAGCGGCAGCTCGGCGGCCGCGCAGCACAGCTGGGGGCCGAGCACGTAGGGGTTGGTGGGGTCGGTGACGGTGGCCTCCACCGGTCGGCCGAACACCGCCTTCGGGTGGTGGGCGAGGTAGTGGTCCAGCGGGTCGTCCCGGGCGACGAAGACGACCAGCGACTCCCGCTGCGCCCGGCCCGCCCGCCCGGCCTGCTGCCAGAGCGAGGCCAGCGTGCCGGGGTAGCCGGCCAGGACGACGGCGTCGAGGCCGGCGATGTCGATGCCCAGCTCGAGCGCGTTCGTGGTGGCCACGCCGAGCAGGTCCCCGGTCGACAGCGCGCGCTCCAGCTCGCGGCGCTCCTCGGGCAGGTAACCGCCCCGGTAGGAGTCCACCCGCCGGGCCAGGTCGGCCCGGCCGCGGTCGACCAGCACCCGTCGCGCCTGCTCGGCCACGGACTCCGCGCTGCGGCGCGAGCGCACGAACGCCAGGGTCCGGGCCTCGCGCTCCACGAGGTCGGCGAGCAGGGTCGCGGCGTCGGCCGCTGCCGAGCGGCGCAGCGGGGCACCGTGCTCCCCGGTCCGCTCGGTCAGCGGCGGCTCCCACAGGGCGAAGGTCGTCCCCGGCCGAGGCGAGCCGTCCTCGGTGACCGCGACCACCGGTGCCCCGACAAGCCGGCTCGCGGCCTCGGCCGGCTCGGCGACCGTGGCCGAGGCGAGCAGGAACACCGGGTCGGCGCCGTACCGCCGGCAGATCCGCCGCAGCCGGCGCAGCACGTGACCCACGTGCGAGCCGAACACGCCGCGGTAGGCGTGGCACTCGTCGACGACGACGTAGGCCACCCGGCGCAGCGTGCTCGACCACCTCTGGTGGGCCGGGAGGACGCCGCGGTGCAGCATGTCCGGGTTCGTGACGATCCAGCGCGCGTGCCGACGCACCCAGTCCCGCTCCTCGGCGGGGGTGTCCCCGTCGTAGGCGGCTGGACGCACCGACGGATCGGCCAGCGCCGCCACCGAGGCGAGCTGGTCACGGGCGAGGGCCTTGGTCGGCGCGAGGTAGAGCACGCACGCCCGGGGGTCCTCGGCCAGGCGGGTCAGCGCCGGCAGCTGGTAGGCCAGCGACTTGCCCGAGGCCGTCCCGGTGGCGACGACGACGGACCTGCCGTCGCGGGCGAGCTGCGCGGCCTGCACCTGGTGCCGCCACGGGGCCTGGACCCCGGCGGACTCCAGCCGCACCCGCAGCGCCGGGTCCACCCAGTCCGGCCACGGCTGCGTGCGGCTGTCCCGGACCGGCAACCGGTGCACGTGGGTGACCGGCTGCTCCTCGGCGGGTGTGCCGGCGAGCAGCGCCGCCAGCAGCTCCGCGCCGGGCAACGCCGTCGCGGGCGGGACACGCCCCCCTGGACCGTGGTCCTGGCCGGGAGGGGGAGCCGACCGGACCGGGTGGAGCGTGGTCACCTCCCCACTGTCACACCCGGGGGCAACCCCCCACCGCCGTCGCCCGGTCGGGGACAGCAGACCGTCGAGCTACCGACACGGCTTGTGATTCCCCTTACACTCACGCGACCCCGGCCCGAGGAGCCCTCCACGCGCGTGGGCGGACCTCCGCCGACCGCAGCGCAGGTGGACCCCGGGGCAGCCGACGCACTTGGAGGAACACATGCCGGACAGCGCACTCTCCGGCGGGGACATCGTCCTGGTGACGATCGTGCTCGCCATATCGATCGCCGCCCTGGCCTTCGCCGCCTACCTGGTGCGAGCCGTCATCGCGGCCGACCAGGGCACGGCGTCGATGCGCGAGATCGCCAAGGCGGTGCAGGAGGGCGCAGCGGCGTACCTGCGGAGACAGTTCCGCACTCTCGGGGTCTTCGCCGTCATCGTCTTCCTCCTGCTGCTGGTGCTGCCGGTGGCCGACGGAGGCTGGGGGACCCGGATCGGGCGGGCGGTGTTCTTCCTGGTCGGCGCGTTGTTCTCCGCGATGGTCGGGTTCATCGGGATGACGCTGGCCACGCGTGGGAACGTCCGCGTCGCCGCCGCCGCGCAGAGCGGGGGGTACCTGCCCTCCTTCCGGATCGCCTACCGCACCGGCGGCGTGGTCGGGATGATCACGGTCGGGCTCGGCCTCTTCGGATCGGCGCTGGCCCTGCTGCTGTTCGACGAGACCGCCCCCGTCGTCCTCGAGGGCTTCGGCTTCGGTGGCGCGCTGCTGGCCATGTTCATGCGCGTCGGCGGCGGCATCTTCACCAAGGCCGCGGACGTGGGCGCCGACCTCGTCGGCAAGGTCGAGGCCGGCATCCCCGAGGACGACCCCCGCAACGCCGCCACCATCGCCGACAACGTGGGGGACAACGTCGGCGACTGCGCCGGCATGGCCGCTGACCTCTTCGAGTCCTACGCCGTCACCCTGGTGGCCGCCCTCATCCTCGGGCAGGTCTTCTTCGGTGCCGTGGGGATGGTCTTCCCGCTGGTCGTGGCCGCCATCGGCGTGATCGCCTCGGTCGTGGGGATCCTCGCCACCAACCCGGGCAAGGGCGACTCGAGCGGGCTGGCACCCATCAACCGCGGCTTCTTCGCCTCCGCCGTCGCCTCGCTGGTGCTGGTCGCTGCGGCGTCGTTCACGGTGCTGCCCAGCGTCGCCGACATCCCGGACACCGCGGTCAGCCCGCAGGTGCTCGGCTTCGTCGCCGTCCTCGTGGGCATCGTGCTGGCCGCCGCCATCCAGCTCCTGACCGGCTACTTCACCGAGACCAGCCGCAAGCCGGTGCAGGACGTCGGCCGCAGCTCCCTGACCGGCCCCGCCACGGTCATCCTCTCCGGGATCTCCCTCGGCCTGGAGTCGGCCGTCTACGCGGCGCTGCTCATCAGCGGTGCGGTGTACGGAGCCTTCCTCGTCGGGGGCGGCGCCGCCCTCTACGCCGTGGCGCTGGCCGGCTGTGGGCTGCTGACCACGGCCGGGGTCATCGTCGCCATGGACACCTTCGGCCCGGTGAGCGACAACGCCCAGGGCATCGCGGAGATGTCCGGCGACATCGACGAGGAGGGTGCGCGGGTGCTCACCGACCTCGACGCCGTCGGCAACACCACCAAGGCGATCACCAAGGGCATCGCGATCGCGACCGCCGTCCTCGCCGCGACCGCGTTGTTCGGCTCGTACAACGCCCAGATCGAGGTCGCCCTCGAGGAGGCCGGCGACACCCTCGGGACGGCGTTCAGCCTGGTGAACCCCAACAACGTCGTCGGCGCGGTGCTCGGTGCCGCGGTGGTCTTCTTCTTCTCCGGGCTGGCCATCAGCGCCGTGTCCCGGGCGGCCGGCCGGGTGGTGTTCGAGGTGCGCGAGCAGTTCCGCACCCGGCCCGGGATCATGGACTACAGCGAGCGGCCCGACTACTCCGCCGTCGTGGACATCTGCACCAAGGACTCCCTCCGCGAGCTCGCCACCCCCGGCCTGCTCGCCGTCCTCGCGCCGGTGGCGGTGGGCTTCGGGCTGGGCTTCGGTCCGCTGGCCGCCTACCTGGTCGGGGCGATCGCGGCGGGCACGCTCATGGCGGTCTTCCTGGCCAACTCCGGCGGGGCCTGGGACAACGCCAAGAAGATGGTCGAGGACGGCGCGTACGGCGGGAAGGGCAGCGAGTCCCACGCGGCCACCGTCATCGGGGACACCGTCGGCGACCCGTTCAAGGACACCGCCGGTCCGGCGATCAACCCGCTGATCAAGGTGATGAACCTGGTCGCCCTGATCATCGCTCCGGCCGTGGTCAGCACGTCGGTCGGTGCTGACCAGAACACCACGTTGCGGGTGCTCATCGCGGTCGCGGCAGCTCTCGTGATCGTCGGCGCGGTGGTCGTGTCCAAGCGCCGGTCGATCGTCGTGGGCGGCGCGAGCACCGACTCGTCCAGCTCGCTGACCACCAGCGTCCCCTGATCCCGGCACACCGGGGATCCTCCGGCCGGTTCCGGCCGGCCGGAGGGTCCTGCCGCGGGTTGTGGACGGCGTTCGGGCATGTGGACGAGGGCGAGCCCGGAGTCGCCCGCCTTCCCTAACGTCCGGCCGAGCCGGTCCACCAGGGGCCCGGCCCGACGCCGGAGGTCCCCGTGTCCGTCACCATCGCCGCCCAGTTCGACGCCATCGAGGCGTTGGCCGACGAGTTGGCGGCGCTGGCCACCGAGCTGGGTGCCGAGGCGGAGCAGTGCCGGTCCACGGTCGCCCCCCTGACCACCGCGCTGTCGGGGACGACCGGGGAGCGGGCCGCGGCCGCGGGGGCTGGCTGGGGGTCGCTGGTCGGCCTGCTGGCCCAGCAGACCGGTGCACTCGCGGCGACCCTCGATGCGGCCGTCACCTCCTACCGGCTGGCCGACGCCGCGCTGTCGGACCGGCTGCTGTCGCGCGCGGACACGGGCACCCGATGAGCAGCGCGACGCTGCCCGACATCGCCGGGTGGGACGTGCCGTCGCTGCGCGCAGCGGTGTCGGTCCTCACCGCGGTGGCCGACCGGCTGCCGGCGTGGCGGGCCCGCATGGAGGTCGTCGGCCGGTCACTGGGGCACGCCGACTGCTGGTACGGCCCGGCCGCGACCGCGGCCGCGGCCGCCCTCCAGGAGGTGTCCACCGCGGCGACGGCAGTGACCGCCGCGCTCACCGAGTCGCTGGAGCAGGCCGCGCAGCTGCTGGTCTCGGCCGACACGGCGCAGGAGCTGGCGGAGCAGGCGCTGGCCACGGCCGCCGCCGTCCCGGTCGAGCTCGACGGCGACGGCCGGGTGACCGGTCCGCTCCCGGAGTCGTCCGGCGCCGGACCGGACGCCGGGAGCACCGCGGCCGTCCTCCGGGCGGAGGCCCTGGCGGGGGACGCCGTATACGCGGCGGGGTCGGCCGCGCTGGCGGCGTCGGCGGCAGCCGACGCGCTCGCGCCCCTGGGGGTCGCCTCCTCCCTCGCCCCGGCCACCTTCGACGACCTGAGCTGGCTGCTGGCGGTGAGCGGGCCCGCCACCCCGCCCCCGCCCCCGTCGGCGGACGCCGGCCCGGACCAGGTCGCCGCCTGGTGGGCCGCGCTGTCCACGGCCGCCCGGTCGAGCGCCATCGCCGGGCATCCCGCCCGGATCGGCGCACTCGACGGGGTCCCCACCTGGGCCCGGGACCGCGCCAACCGCCTGCTGCTCGGGCGGGAGCTGGCCGATCCGGCCCGACCGGGGCACGCCGTCGCGGAGTCGGTGTCCACGGAGATCCGCGAGAGGGAGGAACGCGGCGAGGACGTCCAGTTGCACCAGTTCCGGCCCGACGAGGGACTGGTCGCCCTCGCACTGGGCGACCTCGACGAGGCCGACGCCGTGGCGGTGCTGGTGCCGGGCGTCGGCACCGACGCGGCGTACGACCTCGACGCGGTCGCGGACGACGCCGCCGCGGTGGCGCACGCCACGGGAGCCGCCGCGCCGGAGCTCGCCGTCGCGACGGTGGCGTGGCTGGGGTACCGCGCGCCACCACTCGCCCGCGCCCTGTCCACGTCCGCTGCCAGGAGCGGCGGTCCGGCGCTCGACCGGGCCCTCGACGGCCTCGTCGCCGCACGGTCGACCGACCCGCCCCGGACGACCGTCCTGGCGCACAGCTACGGCACCGTCGTGAGCGAGCGCGCGGCCCAGGCGCCCGGCGTCCTCGCCGCCGACTCCGTCGTCCTCCTGGGCAGCCCGGGCATGGACGGCGACGCCGACGCCCTCGAGGCCGCGGAGGTCTACGAGGCGTCGTCGCGCAGCGACTACGTGACCTGGCTGGAGGTCCACGGCGAGCAGACGTGGGACACCGGCTTCGGCGCCTCGGCGCTGCCCACCGACGACGACATGGGGCACAGCGACTACTACGACCCCGACCGCCCCACACTGCCGGCCATGGGCGAGGTGGTGGCCGGCACCTGGGAGCCCCGATGAAGGCCCACGCCGGGCGCTGCGGTGGCGGTGCCGCGGGCGGACCGGGGGCCGGAACACACCCGTGCAGGGGAGGACGGCGCGCCCACGGTGGCTCGCCGCTGGGCTCTCCGTCGGTGTCGTGGCCTACCGTGGCGTCGCGGAGGGCGTACGCGCAGCAACCGCGTCGCCCGGCGCCGGACCGCCGGCGCCCGTACCGAGCAGCACCGACAGGAGCACCGTGGCCCCCACGAAGACCGCTGACGACGGCAGCACGACCGCAGGCCGGACGGCCGGCGGCACGAGCACGCCCACCCGCCGCCGGACCGCCGCCGCGGGCGCAGGGCGCCCGCTGGTCATCGTGGAGTCCCCCACCAAGGCGGGGAAGATCGCCGGTTACCTGGGCAGCGGCTACGTCGTCGAGGCCAGCGTCGGGCACATCCGGGACCTGCCCCGCAATGCCGCGGACGTGCCGGCCGAGCACAAGGGCGCCGCCTGGGCCCGGCTCGGCGTCGACGTCGACAACTCCTTCGAGCCCCTCTACGTGGTCAGCCCCGACCGCAAGCAGCAGGTCAGCCGGCTCAAGCAGCTGGTGAAGGACGCCAGCGAGGTCTACCTCGCGACAGACGAGGACCGCGAGGGCGAGGCGATCGCCTGGCACCTGGTCGACACCCTCAAGCCGCGGGTCCCGGTCCGCCGCATGGTGTTCCACGAGATCACCCCCGAGGCGATCGCCCGGGCCGTGGCCAACCCCCGTGAGCTGGACACCGCCCTCGTCGACGCCCAGGAGACCCGGCGCATCCTCGACCGCCTCTACGGCTACGAGGTCAGCCCGGTGCTGTGGAAGAAGGTGCTGCCCAAGCTCTCCGCCGGCCGCGTGCAGTCGGTGGCCACCCGCATCGTGGTGGAGCGGGAGCGCGAGCGGATGGCGTTCACGTCCGCCGACTACTGGTCGCTGGAGGGCACCTTCGCGGTGACCGAGCAGCGCGGCGCCACCGACGAGGGCGAGCCCACCACGCTGCGCGCCCGCCTGGTCAGCGTGGACGACAGCCGGGTCGCGACCGGCCGTGACTTCGACCCGGCCACCGGCCGGGTCAGCGGCGAGGTCGTGCACCTGGACGAGGCCGGGGCCCGCGGGCTGGCCGCCCGGCTGCGCGGCCGGCAGGTCGCCGTCACCCGGGTCGACGAGAAGCCCTACCGGCGTCGTCCCTACGCCCCCTTCACCACCTCGACCCTGCAGATGGAGGCCGGGCGCAAGCTCGGCTGGTCCTCGGCCCAGGTCATGCGGGTGGCCCAGCGGCTGTACGAGAACGGCCACATCACCTACATGCGGACCGACTCGACCAACCTGTCGAACGAGGCGATCAACGCCGCCCGCACCCAGGCGCGCGAGCTCTACGGCGACGCGTTCGTCCCGGCCGAGGCCCGCCGATACAAGAGCAAGGCCAAGGGCGCCCAGGAGGCGCACGAGGCGATCCGCCCCGCCGGGGACAGCTTCCGCACGCCCGGCCAGCTCGCCGGTCAGCTGGCCCGTGACGAGTTCCGCCTGTACGAGCTGATCTGGCAGCGCACCGTCGCCTCCCAGATGGCCGACGCGGTGGGGCAGACGGTGAGCATCCGGCTGGCCGGTCGCAGCACCACCGACGAGGCGGTCGAGTTCACCGCCAGCGGCCGGACCATCACCTTCCCCGGCTTCCTCCGCGCCTACGTCGAGTCCCGGGACGAGGGAGCGGCCCCCGACGACGACCACGGCAGCGACGACGCCGAGCGCCGGCTGCCCCGGGTCGAGCGGGGTCAGCAGCTGGACACCCGGGAGCTCGAGGCCAAGGGCCACTCCACGACCCCGCCGTCCCGGTACACCGAGCCGAGCCTGATCGCGCGGCTCGAGGAGCTCGGCATCGGCCGCCCGTCGACGTACACGTCGATCATGCAGACCATCCAGGACCGCGGATACGTCTGGAAGAAGGGCGCCGCGCTGGTGCCCTCCTTCGTCGCCTTCGCGGTGGTCAACCTGCTCGAGCAGCACTTCGCCCAGCTCGTCGACTACGACTTCACCGCCTCGCTGGAGAGCGAGCTCGACGAGATCGCCAACGGGGACCTGCAGCGGGTCGACTGGCTCACCGAGTTCTACTTCGGCGGCGAGGGCCGGCACGCCGGTGGCATCGCCAAGTCCGGCGGCCTCAAGCAGGTCGTCGGCCAGCGCCTGGAGGAGATCGACGCCCGGGGGGTCAACTCCATCCCGCTGCGCGCCACGGGCCCGGGCGGCGAGCCGATCGTGGTCCGGGTCGGCCGCTACGGCCCCTACCTCCAGGTCGACGGCGACGACGGCGCCCGGGTGAGCCTCCCGGAGGACCTCGGCCCGGACGAGCTGACCCAGCAGAAGGTCGAGGAGCTGCTGGCCGCGCCCTCGGGTGACCGGGAGCTCGGCACCGATCCCGACTCCGGTGCGCCCGTCGTGGTCAAGGCCGGCCGCTACGGGCCCTACGTGACGACCGTCGTCCCCGAGGGCAGCAAGGAGTCCCCGCGCACGGCGAGCCTGTTCTCCTCGATGTCGCCGGAGACGGTGACGCTGGACGACGCGCTGAAGCTGCTCACGCTGCCGCGCACCGTCGGGGCGGCGCCGGACGGCGAGGAGATCCAGGCGCTCAACGGTCGCTACGGCCCCTACATCAAGAAGGGCACCGACTCCCGGAGCCTGGAGAGCGAGGACCGGCTGTTCACGGTCACGCTCGACGAGGCGCTGGCGATCTTCGCCCAGCCGAAGCAGCGCGGCCGCCGGGCGGCCGCGGCACCGCTCAAGG
This sequence comes from Geodermatophilus sabuli, assembly GCF_010686765.1. Classification (GTDB taxonomy): domain Bacteria; phylum Actinomycetota; class Actinomycetes; order Mycobacteriales; family Geodermatophilaceae; genus Geodermatophilus; species Geodermatophilus sabuli_A. The sequence goes on from NZ_JAAGWF010000030.1 coordinate 49,994, forward strand.
AGCTGGGCGCCGACCCGGTCAGCGAGGGCCAGGTCACCGTGCGGGAGGGCCGATTCGGCCCCTACGTCACCGACGGCGAGACCAACGCCAGCCTCCGCAAGGGCGACGACGTCGAGACGATCACCCTCGAGCGGGCCGCCGAGCTGCTGGCCGACCGGCGGGCCCGGCCGACGACGAAGAAGGCCACCAAGAAGAAGGCCCCGGCGAAGACGGCGACGAAGGCGACCCCCGCCAAGGCGGCCGCGAAGAAGGCGGCGGCCAAGAAGGCGCCCGCGAAGAAGGCGACGGCGACGAAGGCCGCGGCGCGGGGGACCGCGGCCGGCACCGACGCCGTCCCCGCCGGCTGAGGTCCGCCGTGGCGACCGGCTCGCTGGACCCGGCGACCTGGGACGCGCGGCGGACGTCCTTCGGGGCGGTCGCGGCGGGCTACGCCGCGCTGCGACCGGGCTACCCGGCCGACGCGGTGACCTTCCTGCTGGGGGAGCGGCCCCGGCGGGTCGCCGACGTCGGGGCGGGCACCGGGTTGCTCACCGGCGTCCTGGTCGCCGCCGGTCACGACGTCGTCGCCGTCGACCCCGTCGAGGAGATGCTCGACCAGCTGCGGGCCGCGTACCCGGACGTGTCGGCGGCCGTCGGCGGCGCGGAGGCCCTGCCGCTGCCCGACGCCGCCGTCGACGCGGTCGTCGCCGGCCAGGCGGCCCACTGGTTCCGGCCGGCGGCGGCGGCGGCCGAGATGCGCCGTGTCCTGCGCCCGGGCGGCGTGGTCGGGCTGGTGTGGAACACCCGCGACGAGCAGGTGCCGTGGGTCGGGGCGCTCGGCGAGGTCCTGGCCGCGGAGTCCCGGGACCACGAGGCCGACCAGGCCGTGGTCGAGGACTTCGCCCGCGAGCTGGACGCCGACGTCGAGCGGTTCGGCTCGGGCGTCGTCCAGCGACTGGCACCGGAGGACGTGGTGCAGGGGATCGCCACGCGCAGCTACGTCGCCACGATGGACGACGCCCGGCGGGCGGAGTTCCTCGGGCGGGTACGGGAGCTGCTGGCCGGCCATCCCGACACCCGCGGCCGCGACCTGCTGGACCTGCCCTACCGCACCGACGCCTACCGGCTCACTCCGCGCTGACCGGCGGCAGTGCGCCGTCGGCGATCGTCCGCAGCGCCGCCACGTGCGCCGCGAACGCCGCCCGGCCCCGGTTCGACAGCCGCAGCCACGTCCGCGGCCGCTTGCCGACGTAGCCCTTGCGCACCTCGACGTAGCCGGCCTTCTCCAGCGCGCTCACCGTCTTCGACAGCAGCGAGTCGCTGACCTGCACCCCGTCGCGGACGAAGCCGAACTCCGCCTCCTCGGCCGCGGCCAGGGTGGCCATCACCGAGAAACGGACCGGCGCGTGGATGGCCTCGTCCAGACCGTGCCGCGGGTGCTCACCGGAGGGATCGCTCACCGCGGCAGCTCCCGCCAGGCGCCAACTAGGCCCGGCACCGCCACCAGCAGCGCCAGCGGCACCCAGAAGGCCGCGCGGTGTGCCAGGCCCGGCGCCGTCGTGCCCACCGCCAGGCCGACCGCGAACACCGCGGCCCAGGCGCCCATCGCCAGGCCGAAGCGGCGGCTGAAGCCGTACCGGGTCGACCGCCGGCCGATGACCAGCACCAGGACCGCGCCGAGGACGGCGGCACCGAAGACGACCGCCGCGGCGAGCACGCCGCGGTCCCCGTCGGCGACCGGCTGGGCCAGGAACAGCCCCGCGCTGGCGCAGCCGAGGACGGCGAGGAAGCCGGCGGGCTGGGATCCGGCGTCCCGCCGGACCCGGGCGTCGGCGTCCGCGGCCCGCGCGAGCAGGGCGGCGGCGGTCGATGGGGTCGGAGTGCTCATGGCGTCCCTTCCTCGGAAGTCAGGGGAGCACCTTGGCAACTACTTTCCTGACCGTCAAGTACTTGCCGTATCGGGCACCCGTCCCACCGCGAACACCCGCCGGAAGGGCAGCAGGGTCGTGCCGTCGGGTCGCGGGGGGTAGGCCGCCCGCAGCGCGGCGGCGTAGGCGTCGCTGAGCTCGGCGGCGTCGGCGTCCCCGAGCCGGCCGAGCACCGGCCGCAGCACCGTGCTGCGCACCCACTCCAGCACCGGGTCCGTGCCGCGCAGGACGTGCAGGTACGTCGTCTCCCAGGCGTCGACGCCCAACCCGGCTCCGGTGAGCACGTCCAGGTAGCCGGCCGGGTCGAGGACCGCGTCCGCCGGCGGGGCGGCACCGCCCAGCAGCGCGGCCCAGCGCGGGGACCGGCACAGGTCGGCCAGCAACCGGTGCGTCGGCGCGCGGGAGTTCCCCGGCACCTGCAGCGCGAGCGTGCCGCCGGGCGCGAGCTGCCCGGCCCACCGTCGCAGCAGGTCCGCGTGGCCGGGCACCCAGTGCAGGACGGCGTTGGTGACCAGGACGTCGACGGGCGCGCCGGGCGTCCAGTCGCGCAGGTCGCCGGCGACGAAGTCCACCCGCCCGGGGACGGCGTGGGCGGCCGCCGCGGCGAGCATCTGCGGCGAGGAGTCCACGCCGGTCACCCGGGCACCGGGCCAGCGGGCGGCGAGCGACGCGGTGAGGGCACCCTCGCCGCAGCCGAGGTCGACGACGACCCGGGGTGCGGGGGCGTCGACGCGGGCCAGCAGGTCGGTGAACGGTCGCGCCCGCTCTCCGGCGAACCGCAGGTAGCCGGCCGGGTCCCAGGCACCGGGCGCCACCCGGGAGGAGCTCGTCACGCGGCCCGACCCTAGGGGTCGGCGCCGTCCGGGGACCGTCGGTGCAGCCCGGTACCGTGGCGACCGCCCAGGGCCCGCAACGCCCGCAACTCCTGACCTCCCGGGGGCCGAGATCACCGCGTCCGTCGACGGCCCGGCCGACCGGCTCGCCCTGCCCGTCCCGGCTGACGGTCCCCCCCGGTCCGGCCTGTTCGTCGCCTTCGAGGGTGGCGAGGGCGCCGGGAAGTCCACCCAGGTCCGGCTGCTGCAGGAGTGGCTCGCCGCCGAGGGGCACGCCGCGCGGGCGACGCTCGAGCCGGGGGGCACGCCGGTCGGGGCCGCCGTCCGCGCGATCGTGCTGGACCGGGCGCACACCGGGCTCGCGTCGCGGGCCGAGGCGCTGCTCTACGCCGCCGACCGGGCCCAGCACGCGCACGCGGTGCTGCGCCCGGCGCTGGCGGCCGGCGAGGTCGTCATCACCGACCGCTACATCGACAGCTCACTGGCCTACCAGGGCGCGGGCCGCACCATCCCGCTCGACGACGTCGCCACGATCTCGGGCTGGGCCACCGAGGGTCTCCGGCCCCACCTCACGGTGCTGCTCGACGTCCCGCCCGAGACGGGCCTGGCCCGTGCCCGCGGGCGCGCCGAGGCCGACCGGCTGGAGTCGGAGTCCCTGGAGTTCCACCAGCGCGTGCGGGCGACCTTCCGGACGCTCGCCGGGACCGACCCCGGCCGCTACCTCGTCCTCGACGCCACCCGCCCGGTCGACGAGCTGGCCGCCGCGGTGCGCGCCCGGGTCGGGCCCCTGCTGCCGGTGCGCTCGTGACCGGGGACGGCGTCTGGGCGCAGGTAGTCGGCCAGCCGGCGGTCGTCGCCGAGCTGCGGGCCGCGGTCGCGGACCCGGCGGCCATGACCCACGCCTGGCTGTTCACCGGTCCGCCCGGGTCCGGCCGGTCGGTGGCCGCCCGGGCCTTCGCCGCCGCGCTGCAGTGCCCCGACGGCGGGGACGGCACCTGCCACGCCTGTCGCACGGTGCTGGCCGGCACCCACGCCGACGTGCACGTCGTGGTCCCCGACGGCCTGTCGATCGGCGCCCTGGAGGCCCGCGAGCTGGTGCGGGTCGCCGGCCGGGCGCCCTCTCAGGGCCGCTGGCAGGTGATCCTGGTCGAGGACGCCGACCGGATGACCGAGCAGGCGGCCAACGCCGTGCTCAAGATGATCGAGGAGCCGCCCGCGCGCACCGTGGTCATGCTCTGCGCGCCGAGCCTGCACCCCGACGACGTCCCGGTCACCATCCGCTCCCGCTGCCGCGTGGTGGGCCTGCGCACGCCGCCGGTCGACGCGGTGGCCGACGTCCTGGTGCGGCGGGACGGCGTCGACCCGGCGCTGGCCGCGTGGTCGGCGGCGGCCTCGGGCGGCCACGTGGGGCGGGCCCGGCGCCTGGCGCAGGACGAGGACGCCCGGCTGACCCGCAAGGCGGTGCTCGACGTCCCGCTGTCGCTGGTCTCCCTCGCCGCCTGCCTCAACGCCGCCGACGACCTGGTCGGAGCGGCGAAGGAGGAGGCCGACGAGGCGACCTCCGCCCTCGACGGCGCGGAGACCGAGGCGGTCAAGGCCAGCCTGGGCGTCGGGGCGCGTGGTCCGGGCGTCGCGGCGGCGAGCCGGGGGGCCGGGGTGCTCAAGGAGCTGGAGCGCAAGCAGAAGTCGCGGGCCACCCGGCTGGGTCGCGACTCCCTCGACCGGGCCCTGGTCGACCTCGCCGCGCTCTACCGGGACGCCCTCGTGCTCGCCGTCCAGCGGGCGGCCGGTGGCGGCGAGCCCCCGACGCTCGCCCATCCCGACCGGCGCACCGACGCCGAGGAGCTCGCCGCGCGGATCGGCCCGGAGGGCGCGCTGCGGCGCATCGACGCGGTGCTCGCCTGCCGGGTCGCGCTGGAGCAGAACGTGAAGCCGCAGATCGCCCTCGAGGCGCTCACCGTGGCGCTCCGGCTCCCGGCCTGAACGACGGGCCCGTCTCCCCAGCCCCCGCAGGCTCGGGGCGGTGCCCTGCCGGAGGGCCGTGCCACGGTGTCGTAGGCTGTGCCCCGCACGCCCGCCGCCTTAGCTCAGTCGGTAGAGCATCTCACTCGTAATGAGAAGGTCGTCGGTTCGATTCCGACAGGCGGCTCTCCTCTCCACAGCGGCTCCGCCTCCGGGTGGGGCCGTTCTGGCGTCCGCGGAAGGAGCACCCCGCCGGTCATGGAGGTGCTGCTGCTGGGCACCGGGTCGGCCGACGGCTGGCCCAACGCCTTCTGCCGGTGTGCCTCCTGCAGCCGGCAGCTCGCCGACGGGGTGCTGCGCACGCCCACCTCCGCCCTGGTCGACGACGTCCTGCTGCTCGACTGCGGACCCGAGACGCCCCGGTCGGCCCTGCGCGCCGGGCGGCGGCTGGACCGGCTCGAGGCCGTGCTGCTCACCCACGCCCATCCCGACCACAGCGCACCCATGGCCCTCCTGGCGCGCAGCTGGGCGGACCGCACCGAACCGCTGCTGCTGGCCGGGCCCGCGGCGGTCCTGGACGACTGGCGGCCCTGGGTCGGTCCCGACGCCCGGGTGCGGTGGCAGCCGGTGACGCCCGGGGACCGGTTCTCGATCGGCCGGTACGCGGTCGAGGCGTTGGCCGCCGACCACGACGAGCCGGCCGTGCTGTGGCTGGTCACCGACGGCGAGGGACGGCGGCTGCTCTACGCGACAGACACCGGGCCCCTGCCGGCGGGCACCGTCGCGGCGCTCACCGGCCGCCGGCTGGACCTGCTGCTGCTGGAGGACACCTTCGGGGACTCGGCGACGCACGGCACCCGCCACCTCGACCTTCGGTCCTTCGCCGCGGAGACCGCCCGCCTCCGCCGGGCCGGCGCCCTCGACGACGACAGCCGCGTGGTCGCCGTCCACCTCAGCCACCACAACCCGCCGGAGGAGGAGCTCGGCCGGCGCCTCGCGGAGCTCGGCGCGTCCGCCGGCCGGGACGGGGAGGTGGTGCTGTCCGGGGCCGGCCAGCGGCGGACGCCGGCGCACCGCACCCTCGTCCTCGGCGGCGCGCGCTCCGGCAAGTCGACGGCCGCCGAGCGCCTCCTGGCCGCCGAGCCGGACGTCACCTACGTCGCCACCGGGCGCCCGCCGGACGACGCCGATGCGGACTGGGCGCAGCGCGTCCGCCACCACCGGGAACGGCGGCCGGCGACCTGGCGCACGCTCGAGACCACCGACCTCGCCCGGGCCCTCGACGAGGCCCGCGGCCCGGTGCTCGTCGACTGCCTCGGCACCTGGCTCACCGCCGTCCTCACCGACGCCGGCGCGTGGGACGACGTCGCCAGGTGGGAGGAGCGCGCGCAGCGGCAGGTGGACGAGCTGCTGCGGGCCTGGCGGTCGGTCGACGTCCCGGTGGTCGCGGTGAGCAACGAGGTCGGCTCGGGCGTCGTCCCGGCACACCGGTCGGGCGGGGTCTTCCGGGACTGGCTCGGGCGGCTCAACCAGGCGGTCGCCGCGGCCAGCGAGCGTTCGCTGCTGCTGGTCGCCGGCCGGGTGGTCGAGCTGCCCTGAGCCCGGCGCCGGACACGCCGACGGCGGTGCACCCGGTGGGGGTGCACCGCCGTCGACGTCCGTCGTGCGCTCGGGCGAGGGGCCGAGGTGGCCACCCCTCAGGGGCCCGCGCCGAGCGTGCGCGGCGTGGGGGAGGGGTGGTCCTCCTTCAGTGGTGGTCCTCGTCCTTGGCGCGCTGGATCGAGGCGTGGATCTCCGCCTCGGCATCGTCGCGGCCGACCCACTCGGCGCCCTCGACCGACTTGCCCGGCTCGAGGTCCTTGTAGGTCTCGAAGAAGTGCTGGATCTCCAGCCGGTCGAACTCGGAGACGTCGGTGATGTCCTGGAAGTGGGCCATCCGCGGATCGGTCGCCGGAACGGTGAGGACCTTGTCGTCCCCGCCCTTCTCGTCGGTCATCCGGAACATGCCGATGGCCCGGCAGGTGATGAGGCAGCCGGGGAAGGTCGGCTCCTCCAGGAGGACCAGGGCGTCGAGCGGGTCGCCGTCCTGGCCGAGGGTGTTCTCGATGTACCCGTAGTCCGCCGGATAGCGGGTTGAGGTGAAGAGCATCCGGTCCAAGCGGATGCGTCCGGTGGCGTGGTCCAGCTCGTACTTGTTCCGCTGGCCCTTCGGGATCTCTACCGTCACGTCGAACTGCACGGGTCGTAGTGTGGCCCACTGGATCCCGGCCGACCGCCGGAGGTCGTTCCAGGGGGTGCACCATCGCGTCGAGCGGGCCGGCGACCGTCACGCCGAAGTACTCGCGGCTGCGTCGCCGGCTGCTGCTCGCCACGCTCGTCGTGGTCCTCGCGGTGGCCGCCGGCGTCTGGTTCCTCGTCGCGCCCGGCACCGACGACGCCGCGCCCGACCCGGCCGCCCCCGAGGCCCGCTTGCCGGAGGTGGCCGCCGCATCCCCCGCGCTCGCCGCGCTGACCACCTCGGCCCCGGTGCCCGACGGGGACCTGCTCGCCGACGAGCTGTCGCCGCTGCTGGGCGTCCCCGCCCTCGGCCCCGGCGTCTCCGCCGAGGTCGTCGACGTGGCGACCGGTGAGACCCTCCTCGACCAGGACGCCGGGTCGCCGTCGGTCCCCGCCTCCACCGCCAAGCTGCTCACCGCCGTCGCGGCGCTCACCACGCTGGGCCCGGGGACGACCTTCGAGACGACGGTGGTCGCCGGCAGCACGCCGGGCGAGGTGGTGCTCGTCGGCGGCGGCGACCCGACCCTGTCGCGGACCGAGCCGTCGCAGACCTACCCCGGCGCGGCCACCGTCGCCGACCTCGCGGGGCAGGTGCGCTCGGCGCTGCCGCCCGGCGCGCCGGTGAGCCGGGTCGTGGTCGACAGTTCCCTGTTCACCGGCCCGCTGACCGCCTCCGGCTGGGGTCCGGGGGATGCGCCGTCCACCTACGCCGCCCCGGTGACCGCCACCGCCGTCGACGGCGCGCGGGTCCGGCCGGGGGAGAACCCGCGCAGCGGCCAGCCGGGACTGGACGCCGGAGCCGCCCTCGCCGACGCCCTCGGCGTGCCGAGGGCGACGGTCGCCCTCGGCACGGCCCCCGCCGGCGCGCAGACCCTGGGCACCGTGTCGTCGGCTCCGGTCGCCCGGCTGGTGGAGCAGGCGCTGTCGCAGTCGGACAACCTGCTCGCCGAGTCGCTGGCCCGGCACGTGGCTCTGGCCCGCGACCTGCCCGCCACGTTCGAGGGCTCGGCGACGGCGGTGACCGACGCGCTCGCCGACGCCGGGCTCGACGTCACCGGCGTCGCCCTGTCGGACGCCAGCGGTCTGTCCCTGGAGGACCGGGTGCCCGTGGCGCTGCTCGCCGACCTGCTCACCGCCGCCGCCGACGGGAGCCTGGAGGACGGTTCCGCCGTCCTCTCCGGGTTGGCCGTCGCCGGCTACGACGGCACCCTGGCCGATCGCGGCGACGACGACCCGGCGACCGCGCCGGGCACCGTCCGCGCCAAGACCGGCACCCTGCTGGGCGTGCACGCCCTCGCCGGCACCGTCGTCACCGTCGACGGGCGGCTGCTGGTCTTCGCGCTGGTCGCCGACGGTGCGCCGGCCAACGGCGCGGCGGCCGAGGACGCCCTGGACGAGGTCGCGGCCGCGCTGGCCGGTTGCGGCTGCCGCGTACCGTGAGGCGATGAGCAGCCCTTCCTCGATGGTCGACTGGGAGCTCGCCGGGCGCACCGCCCGCCGGCTGGTCGGCCCCGGCCCGCAGACCACCCGCGAGGAGGCCGCCGCCGTCGTCCGCGAGCTGCACGAGGCGGCCGCCACCGCCGTCGCGCACGTCGAGGACCTGACCGGCCTGCGCGCCCTGCCCGGCGGCCCCGTCCCCGAGATCGCCGTCGTCGACCGCCCCGGCTGGGTCGACGTCAACACCGCCGGCATGGCCGCGCTGCTCGACCCGCTGGTCGACGCGCTGGCTGCCAAGCAGGACTCCCGCCCCGGCCCCCTGGCCATGGCGATCGGCTCCCGGGCCACCGGGGTGCAGGCCGGCGGCGTGCTGGCCTTCCTGTCCTCCCGGGTGCTCGGCCAGTACGAGGTCTTCGGCAGCGGCGGCCGGCTGCTGCTGGTCGCCCCGAACATCGTCGACGCCGAGCGCCGCCTGGGCGTCGACCCGAGCGACTTCCGGCTGTGGGTGTGCCTGCACGAGGTGACCCACCAGCTGCAGTTCACCGCCGTCCCCTGGCTGCGCGGGCACCTCGAGGCCCAGATCGGCGAGTTCGTCGAGGCCACCGACCTCACCCCCGAGGTGCTGCGGGAGCGGCTGCGCGACGTGCTGCACAGCATCGGCGACGCCGTCCGCGGCGGCGACGAGGACGACGGCGGGCTGCTGGCGCTCATCCGCGACCCCCGGCAGAAGGCCGTGCTGGACCGCGTCACCGCGGTCATGAGCCTCGTCGAGGGGCACGCCGAGTTCGTCATGGACGGCGTCGGCCCCGACGTCGTGCCGTCGGTGAAGACGCTGCGCAAGCGGTTCGCCCAGCGGCGCAAGGGCCGCGGCCCGCTCGACCGCGTGCTGCGCCGGCTGCTGGGCCTGGAGCAGAAGATGAAGCAGTACGCCGACGGCCGGCACTTCGTCGGCGGCGTGGTCGACCTCGTCGGCATGGAGGGCTTCAACCGGGTGTGGTCGGGACCGGAGACGCTCCCGCGCATCGAGGAGCTCACCGAGCCGGCCCGCTGGGTCGAACGGGTGCACGGCCGCCCCGCCATCCCCGCCTGAGGACGACGGTGGCCGGTCCGCCGCGGGCCGTCGCCGTGCTGCGGCACGCCGTCCGGTCCGGGCTCCGGCGGTCGGGCCGGCCGGTCCTGGCGGCGTGCAGCGGGGGGGCGGACTCCGTGGCCCTGGCCGCGGCGCTGGCCTTCGAGGCCCGGGACGCCGGCGTCCGGGTCGGTGGCGTGACCGTCGACCACGGCCTGCAGCCCGGCTCGGCCGACCGGGCCACCGCCACGGCCGACCTGCTGCGGGGGTTGGGCCTGGACCCGGTCGAGGTGCTGCGGGCCGAGGTGCGCCGCGAGGGCGGTCCGGAAGGGGCGGCCCGGGCCGCCCGCCACGCGGTGCTGGCCGAGGCCGCCACCGCGGCCGGCGCCCGCGTCGCGCTCGGCCACACCCTCGACGACCAGGCCGAGACGGTGCTCCTGGGACTGGGCCGTGGCTCCGGACCCCGCAGCGTGGCCGGCATGGTCGAGCACCGGGACGTCGGCGGGGTGACCTGGTGGCGGCCGCTGCTCGGCGTCCGGCGCGAGACGGCCCGCCGCGCCTGTGCCGACCAGGGCCTGCCCGTGTGGGACGACCCGTGGAACTCCGACCCCGCCTACCAGCGGGTGCGGCTGCGCACCGAGGTGCTGCCGCTGCTCGAGGGGGTGCTCGGCGGCGGTGTCGCGCCGGCGCTGGCCCGCACCGCCGCGATGCTCCGCGAGGACCTCGACGCCCTGGACGCGCTGGCCGCCCGGGAGCGCACCCGGCTCGCCGGGGCCGACGGACTGCCCGCCGCCGAGCTGGCGGGCCTCCCGGCCGCCCTGCGCCGGCGGGTGCTCCGCAGCTGGCTGTCCGACGCCGGCGTGCCCGATCTGCAGGCCGTCCACCTGGCGGCCGCCGACGCGCTGCTCACCCGCTGGCGCGGGCAGGGCCGGGTCGACCTACCGGGCGGCTCGGGCGTGCTCCGGACGTCTGGCAGGCTGGTGCTCCTGCCCCCCGACGAGCGGTCCCCGCGTCCCGGGGGCGCACCCCACAGCCCCGAGGAGCCTTCCGCGTGAGTCAGCCCGCCACCGATCACGGAGAGCTCGGCAACCACCACGGGTACGGCCCCGACATCGACCACGTGCTGCTCAGCGAGGAGCAGATCCGGGAGAAGATCGAGGAGCTCGCAGCCCAGATCGCGGTCGACTACGCGGGCAAGGAGGTCCTCCTCGTCGGCGTCCTCAAGGGCGCGGTGCTGTTCATGAGCGACTTCGCCCGGGCGCTGCGGCTGCCCACCCAGATGGAGTTCATGGCCGTGTCGTCCTACGGCTCGGCGACCAGCTCCTCGGGTGTCGTCCGCATCCTCAAGGACCTCGACCGCGACATCAGCGACCGCCACGTGCTGGTCATCGAGGACATCATCGACTCCGGGCTGACGCTGTCCTGGCTGCTGAAGAACCTCGGCGGACGGCGTCCCGCGTCCCTCGAGGTCTGCGCCCTGCTCCGCAAGCCCGACGCGGTCAAGGTCGACGTGCCGGTCCGCTACGTCGGCTTCGACATCCCCAACGAGTTCGTCGTCGGCTACGGACTCGACTACGCCGAGCGCTACCGCGACCTGCCCTACATCGCGACGCTCAAGCCCGAGGTGTACCAGTGACACCGTCGACCTCCCGGTCGACACCGCGGCCTGGAGCCGTCCCCCGCGCGCTCTGAGCGCTGGGTCCAGGACGGACACCCGGCCGGGGGATCTCCGGGTACCTCGCTGCTTCCGCACAGCTGTCACACAGGGTCTCCGGTGTACCGTCGCCTGCAACGACGCCTCCGAGCGCCGGGGTGCCCGCCCGGGTCGCAGGGAGCGTCCCCCGGACGATCAGGAGGGTGGACGGGCCAGGCCGGAGCCCCCGGCCGCCCGGCATCGGTGTATGGAACGCAAGAAGATCTTCCGGTCCGTGTGGTTCTGGGTCGTCCTCGTCGTCCTCCTGGCGTTGGCGCTCTCCTCCCTGTTCCGCGGCAACGGCGGCTTCACTGAGGTCTCCACCGCGACCGCGATCGAGCAGATCACCGACGGCAACGTCGACTCGGTCACGATCAACGACAAGGAACAGACGCTCGAGCTGGACCTGAGCAACCCGGTCGAGGGCAGCGACAAGATCATCGCTTCCTTCCCGCTGGGCGCCTCCGACGACGTCTTCGACCTCGTGTCGGGCCTCGGTGACGGCAACGGCGACGGCGTCGACTTCGACACCAACGTCACGCAGGACAGCGTCCTGGTCAGCATCCTGATCAGCTTCCTGCCGTTCGTGATCCTGCTGCTCCTCCTGTTCTGGCTGTTCAACTCCATGCAGGGTGGCGGCCGGGGCGTCATGGCCTTCGGCAAGTCCAAGGCCAAGCAGGTCACCAAGGACACCCCCAAGACGACGTTCGCCGACGTCGCGGGCGCCGACGAGGCGATCGAGGAACTGCAGGAGATCAAGGACTTCCTCGCCAACCCGGTGAAGTTCCAGGCCGTCGGCGCGAAGATCCCCAAGGGCGTGCTGCTGTTCGGCCCGCCCGGCACCGGCAAGACCCTGCTGGCCCGCGCCGTCGCCGGTGAGGCCGCCGTGCCGTTCTTCTCCATCTCCGGCTCGGACTTCGTCGAGATGTTCGTCGGCGTCGGGGCCAGCCGTGTCCGCGACCTGTTCGAGCAGGCGAAGCAGAACGCGCCGGCGATCATCTTCGTCGACGAGATCGACGCCGTCGGCCGGCACCGCGGGGCCGGCATGGGCGGCGGCCACGACGAGCGCGAGCAGACGCTCAACCAGATGCTCGTCGAGATGGACGGCTTCGACGTCAAGGGCGGCGTCATCATGATCGCCGCGACCAACCGGCCGGACATCCTCGACCCGGCGCTGCTGCGCCCGGGCCGCTTCGACCGGCAGATCGCCGTCGACCGGCCCGACCTGCTCGGCCGCAAGGCGATCCTCAGCGTGCACGCCAAGGGCAAGCCGCTCGCGCCCGACGTCGACCTCGAGACCGTGGCCCGCCGGACGCCGGGGTTCACCGGCGCCGACCTGGCCAACGTGCTCAACGAGGGCGCGCTGCTCACCGCGCGCAACAACGGCTCGGTCATCACCGACGAGACGCTGGAGGAGGCGATCGACCGGGTCATCGCCGGTCCCGAGCGCAAGACGCGGGCGATGAGCGAGAAGGAGAAGAAGGTCACCGCCTACCACGAGGGAGGGCACGCCCTCGTGGCGCACGCGCTGCCCAACCTGGACCCGGTGCACAAGGTGACGATCCTGCCGCGCGGTCGCTCGCTCGGGCACACGCTCGTGCTGCCGACCGAGGACAAGTACACCCAGACCCGCTCGGAGATGATCGACACCCTGGCCTACGCGCTGGGCGGCCGGGCGGCCGAGGAGCTGGTGTTCCACGAGCCGACGACCGGTGCCGGCAACGACATCGAGAAGGCCACCGCGATGGCCCGGGCGATGGTCACCCAGTACGGCATGAGCGCCAAGCTCGGCGCGGTGAAGTACGGCAGCAACGACGCCGAGCCGTTCATGGGCCGGGACATGCACTCCCGCCCGGACTACTCCGAGGCCGTCGCCGCCGACATCGACGCCGAGATCCGGGCGCTGATCGAGGCCGCGCACGACGAGGCGTGGGAGATCCTGGTGGAGTACCGCGCCGTCCTCGACCAGCTCGTGCTCGAGTTGATCGAGCGGGAGACCCTGTCCAAGGAGGACATGGCCCGGATCTGCGCGCCGGTCATCAAGCGGCCCTCGCTCGCGCCCTACAACGGCTTCGGCAAGCGGACGCCGTCGGACCAGCCGCCGGTGCTCACCCCGTCGGAGCTGGCCGTCGCCAACGGCAACGGGCACGTCGGCGAGGGCGCGACCGCGGTCAGCGTGGCGAAGACCCCCTCGCAGCAGTGAGCGAGCTCCCGGCCGAGCCGGCCGACAACCTGCTGACCGTGCCCCGACGGGGGGTCGACGAGGCCCGCGCCGCGGCCGCCGTCCGGGAGCTGCTGCTCGCAGTGGGGGAGGACCCCGACCGCCCGGGGCTGCGGGACACCCCGAACCGGGTGGCCCGGGCCTACGCGGAGACCTTCGCCGGTCTCTGGCAGGACCCCTCGACGATCCTCGCGACCACCTTCGACGAGGACCACGACGAGATGGTGCTGGTCAAGGACATCCCGATGTACTCGACCTGCGAACACCACCTGGTGCCCTTCCACGGGGTCGCGCACGTCGGGTACATCCCCGGGGCCGACGGCAAGGTGACCGGGCTGTCCAAGCTGGCCCGGCTCGTGGAGGTCTACGCCCGTCGCCCGCAGGTGCAGGAGCGGATGACCAGCCAGATCGCCGACGCGCTCGACGGGGTCCTCATGCCCCGGGGCGTGCTGGTCGTCATCGAGGCCGAGCACCTGTGCATGGCCATGCGCGGCATCCGCAAGCCCGGCGCCACCACGGTCACCTCCGCCGTGCGCGGCATCTTCCGGGTCAACGCGGCGACCCGCAGCGAGGCCATGAGCCTCGTGCTGGGACGGTGAGCGCGCTCGTCCGCCCCGGCCGGTGCGTGGTGATGGGCGTCCTCAACGTCACGCCCGACTCCTTCTCCGACGGCGGGTGCTTCGCCGACCCCGCGTCGGCGATCGCCCACGGCCTGGCGATGCACGCGGCCGGTGCCGACTACGTCGACGTCGGCGGGGAGTCCACCCGCCCGGGCGCCGACCGGGTGGACGCCGCCGCGGAGTGCCGGCGGGTGGTGCCGGTCGTCGCCGAGCTGGCCGCCGCGGGCGTGCGGGTCAGCGTCGACACGACACGGGCGGAGGTCGCCGAGGCGGCCCTGGGGGCCGGCGCGGTGCTGGTGAACGACGTCAGCGGCGGGCTGGCCGACGCCGGCATGGCCCGGCTGGTGGCCGACGCGGGGGTGCCCTGGGTGCTCATGCACTGGCGCGGGCACAGCCGCGAGATGTACGCGGCGGCGCGCTACGGCGACGTGGTCACCGAGGTCTGCGCCGAGCTCACCGCCCGCGTGGAGGACGTCGTCGCGGCGGGTGTCGCCCCCGAACAGCTGGTGCTCGACCCCGGACTGGGCTTCGCCAAGCGGGCCGAGCACAACTGGCGGCTGATGGCCCAGCTGCCCCGGGTGGTGGCGCTGGGCCTGCCGGTGCTGGTCGGCGCGTCCCGCAAGACCTTCCTCGGCCGCCTGCTGGCCGACGCCGAGGACGCCGTGCGTCCGGCCGAGCAGCGCGACGCCGCCACGCTGGCGACCACGGTGCTCTCGGCCGAGGCGGGGGCGTGGGGGGTGCGGGTGCACGACGCGGCGTCCTCGGTCGACGCCGTCCGGACCGTGGCCGCCGTCCGGGCGGCCCGGCGGGAGCCCTCGTGACCGAGCGCCGCGCGCCGGACCGGATCGCCGTCCGTGGGCTGACCGCGCACGCCCACCACGGGGTCTACGCGTTCGAGCGGGAGCAGGGGCAGACCTTCCGGGTCGACGCCGTCCTCGAGCTCGACACCATCCCGGCCGCGGCCGGTGACGACCTCGAGCGGACCGTCAACTACGCCGAGCTCGCCCAGCGGCTGCACGCCGTGCTGACCGGGGAACCGGTCGACCTGCTGGAGACCCTGGCGCAGCGGCTGGTCGACGTCTGCCTGGCCGACCCG
Source organism: Geodermatophilus sabuli (assembly GCF_010686765.1). Taxonomy (GTDB): domain Bacteria; phylum Actinomycetota; class Actinomycetes; order Mycobacteriales; family Geodermatophilaceae; genus Geodermatophilus; species Geodermatophilus sabuli_A. The sequence goes on from NZ_JAAGWF010000030.1 coordinate 65,109, forward strand.
CTGGTGGACGCCGTCGAGATCACCGTGCACAAGCCGGAGGCCGACCTCGGCGTGGTGTTCGACGACGTCACGGTCACGATCCGGCGAGAGAGGGACCCGTCCCTCCCCGCGACTCGTGAACTCGCCGCGGGCCACGGGGACGGGGCGACAGGCGGCGGGCGACGAGGTACCCCGTGAGCCGCGCGGTCCTGTCGCTGGGCGCCAACCTGGGTGACCGGGCTGCCGCGCTGCGGGGCGCCATCACCGCGCTCGCGGCCGACGGCGTGCTCGTGGCCCGCTCCACCCTGTACGAGACGCCGCCCTGGGGTCCCGTGGAGCAGCCGCCCTACCTCAACGCCGTCGTCGTGGTCCGCGGTCCCGTCGACGCCGCCGGGTGGCTGGCCCGCGCGCACGAGCTCGAGGAGGCCGCCGGTCGCACCCGGGAGGTGCGCTGGGGTGCCCGCACCCTCGACGTCGACGTCGTCACGGTCACCGGGGACGACGGGCAGCCGGTGCTGTCCGCAGACCCCGAGCTCACGCTCCCGCACCCCCGGGCGCACGAGCGGGCGTTCGTCCTCGTGCCCTGGCTGACGCTGGACCCGGGGGCCGCGCTGCCCGGGCACGGGCGGGTGGCCGACCTCGTGGCGGCGCTGCCGGCCGGCGACGTCGCCGCCGTGGTCCGCTGGGACCACCTCCGGTGAGAGCGACCGCCGGCCCGCGGAGCGCGTCGTGACACCGGTGCGCCGGCGGGATCTCGCCGTCCTCGCCGCGGGGCTGGCGGTGGCGGCCTGGCTGGTGGTGCGGGCGACCTACGGCGACCTCCCGGCGCTGCGCTGGTGGCTGCCGGTGCCGCTGGGCGTCCTGGCCGTCGGCGAGCTGCTCGGTGCCCGCACGCTGGGCGCCCGGCTGGCCGCCCAGCGGGACCGCCGCCCGCCGGCCGAGCGGGGGAGCGCCCCGGTGCGCCCGGTGGAGCCGATGCTGGTAGCCCGGCTGGCCGTCCTGGCGCAGGCCAGCGCGTACGTCGGCGCGGTGTTCGTCGGCCTCTGGGTGGGGGTGCTGGCGCACGTGGCGCCGGCGGTGTCCCGGCTGCAGGCGGCCGGCGGGGACACCGTGACCGCCGTGATCGGGGTGGTGTGCGCCGCCGCGCTGGTGGGTGCGGCGCTGTGGCTGGAGTCGGTCTGCCGGGTCCCCCCGGAGTCCGGCGGCGACGGCCCGGAGACCGGCGTCCGCGCCTGATCGGCGGGCCGACCGGGCGGGAACCGGCCGGCCGACGGTCAGTGGGCGTACTCGTCGGGCCGCAGGTACATGACCAGCGCCATCGCCGGCAGCATCAGCACGTGCCCCCAGGTCATGAGGGTGTGCTCGCCGACGGCCCCGGTCCAGTAGGGCACCAGCAGCGCGGCGAACGGCAGGTACATCGCCGCCGACATCTCGGCGATGCTCCGCCACGAGTGGCCGCGGAACCGCATCCAGGCCCCCATGCCGATCGCCATGTTGGTCGCCATCACGAGGACCCCCACCTCGGGCCGGGCGGTCAGGCCGGGCCAGACGAGGTCCTCGACCGGGCCCAGCACGAGCATCCCGGCCAGCATCGCCACGACCATCTCGAGGTAGTGCCGGACGAAGTGCCGTGCCCGGGAGCCGGAGGCGGGTGCGGGCCGGTCGGCGGGGGTGT
>NZ_JAAGWF010000001.1 GCF_010686765.1 Geodermatophilus sabuli
CCCGGTACGCCGCGATCATCGCCTCCAACCGGGCCAGCCGCCCCAACTCCAGCGCCTTCTCCGCCGGCGTCCGCGACGCAGGCGGCAACACCTCCGACAACCGCGCCGGACGCTCCCACTCCGCCAACTGCGAGGGCACCACGAGATCAGCGACCGTCAACCCGACGCCGAACCCGCCACCGATGAACACACCCCGAACCTATGGAGCAGGTACGACAGTTCCCGGCGCTCTGACCAGCGGGCATGCCGGTACGGGTGCGCGATCGGCCGGCCGCACCTCCGGGCGTCGACACCGGAGGCCGGATGCCGCCGCGGGGGCAGGTCTCGTCGGTCACACCGGGACCTTCGACTCTGCGCGCGCGCAGCGCACGGCCCCCTAGCCTGGGCCGGATGCGTGGCGGCTGCCGGGCCGCACGGGCGGGGGAGGTGGCTGGTGGGCGCAGGCGAGCAGGCCCCGGTGCGGGTGTTCCTCCTCGACGACCACGAGGTCGTGCGGCGGGGCGTGGCCGACGTCCTGGAGAGCGACCCCGGGATCACCGTGGTCGGGGAGGCGAAGAACGCCTCGGAGGCCCTCGCCCGCGTCCCGGCCCTCCAGCCCGACGTCGCCGTCCTCGACGTCCGCCTCCCGGACGGGGACGGCGTCTCGGTCTGCCGCGAGCTGCGGTCGAAGATGCCCGAGCTCAAGGTCATCATGCTGACCAGCTACAGCGACGACGAGGCCCTCTTCGAGGCGATCATGGCCGGGGCGTCCGGCTACCTGCTCAAGCAGATCTTCGGCCACGACCTGGTCAGCGGCGTCCGTGCGGTGGCCGCCGGCGGTTCCCTGCTCGACCCCACCGCCACCACCGCGGTGCTCGACCGGCTGCGGCGGGCGGCCGAGCCGGCCGGGCCGCTGGCCAAGCTCAGCGAGCAGGAGCGCACGGTGCTCGAGCTGATCGGGGAGGGCCTGACCAACCGGCAGATCGGGGAGCGCATGTTCCTGGCGGAGAAGACGGTCAAGAACTACGTCTCCCACCTGCTGGCCAAGCTGGGCCTGGAACGCCGCACGCAGGCCGCGGTCCTCGCCACCGAGCTGCGGGGCACCCCGCCGGCCCCCCGGCAGACCTGACCGGCCCTCCCGCAGGTCCGCCGGGGGACGACGGGCGGGCGACGGCGTCCCCGGTCAGCGCAGCGGCGCCCACCAGCGCAACCGCGTCCCCCCGTCCGGGAGCGCCGCCACCTGCGCCCCACCACCACGCCGGCGGGCGCGGTCCTCGAGGTTGCGCAGCCCGCTGCGGGCGACCCGCGGGTCGATCCCGCGGCCGTCGTCGGTGACCTCCAGGACGACGTCGTCGGCGACGTCCAGGGTGACCATCAGGTGGGACGCGCCGGAGTGCCGGGCGGCGTTGCTGACCGCTTCGCGGGTCACGGCCTCGAGGTCGGCGGCCAGGTCGCCGGTGACCAGGCTGTCCACGGCGCCGGACATCCGCACCGTGGGGTGCATGGTGCGGCCGGCGGTCTCGGTGACGATGTCGAGCACCCGCCGGCGCAGGCTGGTGCTGCGGTCGGTGTCCTCGGTGGTGTGCAGGTCGAAGATCGTCGTCCGGATGTCGCGGACGGTCTGGTCCAGCTGCAGGACCACCTCGTGGATCCGGCGCTGCGCCTCCTCGTCGGCGACGCGGGGGAGGACCGACTGCAGGCTCAGCCCGGCGGCGAAGACCCGCTGGATGACGTGGTCGTGCAGGTCCTGGGCGATGCGGTCGCGGTCCTCGTAGACGTCCAGCCGGCGCGCCACCCGCTGCTGGGCGGCCATGTCCAGGGCGGCGGCGATCTGGTCGGCGAAGGAGCTCATCAACGGAGGCAGGTCGGCGGAGAAACCGGGGCCTCCGGCGGTGCGGGCGGCGATCAGCACCGCCTCCTCGCTGTGCGTCCCCCGGAGCCGGACCCCGATGCAGGGACCCCAGGTGCGCCGGCTGCCCGGGCCCTCGAAGCTCGTCCCCGAGCAGTCCAGCACGACCGCCGACTCCGCGCTCGCCACCGCGTCGAGGACGGGGTCGGTCGCCGCGGACAGCCGCCGCCCGGTCGCGTCGCTCGTGCCCTCTCCGGCCCGCGCCCGGACGGTGTAGCGGCCGTCGCGGACGTCGGGCCCGACGAGCAGCCAGGTGGCGTCGGCACCGGTGAGCCGGCCCACCCGGTCGACGACCAGTTCGAAGGCGTCGTCCACGTCGGAGGAGCTGAGCAGGCAGGCACGGACGTCGGAGACCGCCGACATCCACCGGCGGCGCGCCTCGCCCTCCTCGTAGAGGCGGGCGTTGTCGATCGCGATGCCGGCCGCACCGGCCAGCGCGGTGAGCACCGCCTCGTCCTCGGCGGTGAACTCCCCGTGCCGCTTCTCGGTGATGTAGAGGTTTCCGTAGACGTCGCCGCGGACCAGGACGGGCACCCCGAGGAAGGCGTGCATCTCGGGGTGGTGCGGCGGGAAGCCCACCGACGAGGGGTGCCGGCTCAGGTCCGGGATGCGCAACGGGCGTGGCTCGGTGATCAGCTGACCCAGCACGCCCTTGCCCTCGGGGAGGGAGCCCATCCGGGTCGCCCGTTCGTCGTCCACCCCGACGTGGATGAACGCGGCCAGGCCGCCTCCGGCGGCCAGCACACCGAGCGCGCCGTACCGGGCGTCGACCAGGTCGACCGCGGCCTGCACGATCCGCCGCAGGGTCGTCTCCAGGTCCAGCCCGGCGGACACGCTCAGGAACGCGTCGAGCAGGTGCTGCACGCGGGTCCGGCTGCGGGTGGTGGTCGCCGGCCGGTCCTGGAGCTCGTCCAGGAGCTGGGCGAGCCGCGTCGCGGCCGCCGGTGCCTCGGCACGCCCGGCACCGTGCGGGCGGTCCTGCGGAGTCGGCGGCATGGCGGGGCGTCCTTTCCGGCACCCGAGCGTTCCACGGACGGTTCCGGAGCGGAAGCGGTCGGTCGACATCGACGGGGCCGCCCGGGTGCCGCGGTCAGGACACCGGCCGGGCGACCGGCTCCTCCGGCACCGCCCGCCAGCCGCGGATCAGCCCGATGGCCACGCTGATGTAGCGGCGGTCCGGACAGCTCGGCCGGTGGGGCCAGGGCAGGGCGTCGAGGGTGGCCACCTCGTCGGCGTCGATGACCGACCGGGAGGGGCCGATGACGGTGACCGTCCAGCCGCTGTGCACGTCGGCGTCGAACGAGTCGGCCTCGAACGCCACGACCGCACCGCGGGTGCCGTCGACGAGGTGGCTCCCCGGCCGGGACGGGATGATCACCTGGTCCCCGTGCAGGCGGAACGGGACCGGCGCGATCGCCGGCAGCGCGTCACGGGTGTACCCGAGTCGGCCGATCCCGACGGTGCCCAGGAGTTCGTGGCAGTCGTCGGCACCGAGGACCACGACCGACCGGCCCTGTTCGGTGGGGAGCACGCTGACTCCTCTCCGGCGCCCGGGCGCGGCGGCGCGGACGGACGCCGCCCTGCACGCTCCGGCTCGGTCCCACTCTCGGTCGGCCCCGGCCTCCCGGCTCAGGGGAGAACGTCCCGACCACGGCGTCCGGTCGTCCCGGCCGCACCGGGGACGCCGGCGCCGGGCCCGCGGTCCTGGACACCCGCACCGGGTCCGCGGTCCGGCACGCCGACGAGCAGGTCGAGGGCCGCGCCGATGGCGATGCCGATCATGGCCCCGCCCACCACGTCCAGCGGCGCGTGGGCGCCGAGGTAGACCCGCGCCACCGAGTTCAGCACGGCCACCACCACGAGCACGGCCAGCCAGCGCCGGCGCACGTAGGGGGCCAGGAGGACGACGATGCCCGCGGCGATCACCGCGTGCCCCGAGGGATAGGCGACCCCGGCCGAGGGGACGTCGCGCAGCACCGCGTCCGGGATGGTGCTGCCCGGCCGCTGCCGCTGCACCAGGCCCTTGACCAGCTCGCCGTGCACCAGCAGCTTCAGCGGCACCAGCGCGACCAGTGCGACCGCGAGCCGCCATCGGCGCAGGAGGAGGGCGGCGAGCGCCACCAGCAGCGGCATGCCCAGCACGCCGACCAGCTGGAACACCCACAGCGGGTCTCGCAGGGCGTCTGGCCAGCCGTTGACGGCGGCGAACACCGCCCGTTCGGCCGCCCCGACCTCACCGGACGAGACCGCCCACGACACGAGGACGGTGCCGGCGACGGCGGCCACCAGGACCACCAGGTCGCCGGTCCGGCGCCGGACGGCCACCCCGGTCCGCGGCCTCCGCAGCGCGGCGGCCGGACCAGCTCCCGGCGGCGGGACGGCGGTCATGCGCCGAAGCGGTGCTCGAACCGGGCGGTCAGCAGGGAGCCGATCGCCGCCGGCACCCAGAAGGTCAGCAGCCGGAAGACCAGTGCGGCGGCGCAGGCGCTGGCCAGCGGTGCACCGAGCGCGGTCAGCGCCAGCACGAGGGCCACCTCCGCGGCGCCGGGCGCGGAGGTGGCCGGCAGCACCGACCACAGCAGGTGCAGCCCGGCGTAGACGGTGGCGGTGGCCAGCAGCGGCACCGAGGCGCCGACGGCGTGCATCGCGGCGGCGAGCGCGGACCCCTCGAGGCCGACGGCGAGCATCGTCCAGCCCAGCTGCCCACCGCGGCGCCAGGGGTCGCCCTCCCCGCGGCGCATCCGGACCAGCTCCTCGCGCAGGGTGCGGGTCACGTGTCGTCGCGAGCCCGTCCCGGTGTCGTGCCGACGGGCCAGCCACTGGCCGGCCAGCACGAGGGCCCAGGCGGCCAGGCCGAGCGCGACGGCCGGTACCAGCGCCTCGGGCGCCTCCCAGTCACCGAGCCGGTCCTCGACCAGCGCCATGACCAGCGTCCCGGCCGCGACGAGCACCGCGGCGACGATCGCGCCGGCGACGAACCGGTCGATCGACCGCCGGGCGGCCGCCGGCTGCACCCCGGCGCGCTCGACGAAGCGGGCCGCCGACCGGCGCCAGCCCGCGCTGCCGTGCAGCAGCGACGCCGCCTCGGCCACCATGGACGCGCCGTAGGTCCGGCCGACGGCCAGCCGCCGCTCGACGGTCATCAGCGCCGCGGCGGCGTTGGCCCCGCGCGCGACGACGGCCAGGGCGAGGGCGGCGCCCAGCCAGCGCCAGCCGCCGCGCTCGACCGAGTCCAGGAACGCGGTGGCGCCGGCCAGGAGTGGCACCCCGACGAGGACCAGCGCCGCTCCACCGGCCACCGCCAGCCGCGCGCCGATGCCGGGCGGGCCGAACTCGGGGCGGCGCGGGTCGGGCAGGCCCAGCGTGCGGCGCACTGCCACCCGCAGCGGGTGCAGCCGGGCGCGGCCGTCGCGGACCTCGCTCCGGGTGGCCGAGGAGAGGCTCAGCGGCGCCAGGCCGGGGAGGGCCGCGGCGACGGCGTCCGGGCCGAGGACCGCCACGGCGGTGTCGGCGACCAGTTCGGGGTCGGTGCGCAGCGCGAGGGAGGCCATGAGCTCGGCGACGTCCCCGGCCATCGCGTCGTCCCCCGCGCCGGTGAGGGCGTTGCCGAAGTCGACGATCGACGGACGGCCGTCGTCGTCGACGAGGACGCTCGAGGCGACCAGGTCGTGGTGCGCCACGCGCGCGGCGTGCAGCAGGCGGACCTGCTCCCACACCCGGCCCAGCAGCTCGGGGGTCAGTTCGTCGGCGGGCAGCTCGTCGAGCCCCCGCCCGGGCAGGTGCTCCTGCACGACGACGGCACCGCGGTCGCTGCCGCGGGCCAGGAACACCCGGGCGACACGGACCCCGCGCTCGCGCGCGATCATCGCCGCCACCGCCTCGTGCTCGGCCTGCTGGCCCAGCGGCGCGACGGCGTCGGCGTCCTTGATGTCGCGCACTGCCAGCAGCCGCCACAACCGGAAGAGCCAGTCCCGCTCGGAGCGGTCGGGCTCGAGGAACTTCACGTACAGCCGTCGGCCGCGCTCGTCGACGCCCTCGAACGGGTGCGAGCTGCGCGCCCGGACGTCGGCCGGGCGCAGGTCGCGGACCGGCAGGCCGTAGCGCTCGAGCAGCTGCCCGACCCGGGCGGGGGACACCTCGCGGCGGGGCACGCCGAGCAGCCAGTGCACCAGCGAGCCGATCGCCCAGCCGACGCCCAGGCCGCCGACGACGTCCAGCGGGAGGTGCGCGCCGACGTAGACGCGGGCCAGCGCCACCGTCCAGGCCAGCGCCCAGGCCACCCGGCGGGCCCGGCGGGACAGGTAGGGGACGGCGGCGGTGGCCAGGGCCGCGGCCACCGCCGAGTGCCCGGAGATGAAGCCCAGCCCGCCGACGGGGCCCTCGGGGAAGTTGACCGCGACGGCGAAGCCCCCGGGGCGCTCGCGCTGGACGACGCTCTTGACCAGGTCGGCGGCGAAGTAGGCGAGCACGCCGGCCAGCAGCATGTCGCGCGCCATCCGGAGACGCCGGGTCAGCGCGGCGACCGCGGCCACGACCGGGACGGCGACCACGTTGCCCAGCTGCATGACCAGCCAGACGATCGGGAAGACGCTCTGCGGCAGGTCGTTGACCAGCTGGAAGACGTCGCGCTCGAACGCCGACAGCTCACCGCGCTGGGCGACGAGGAAACCCAGCCCGAGGACGGCGAGCCCCAGCACCACGCGCACCAGGTCGACCGGGTGCCGGTGCACCGGCCGGCGGCCGGCCCGCGAGGGCTCCGGCGGCGTGACGGCCGGGCCGGCAGGAGTCATGACACCCGAGGTCATACCGCGAGTCCACACCCGGCCCAGCGCGCCCCAGCAGGGTCTTCCGACCCGGGCCGGAGTGCCCGGGGTCACCGGGAGGAGCCCACCCGCCCCCAGCGGTACCAGGCCAGCGGGCCGATCCAGTTGACGCCGATGACCGCAGCCCACACGCCCTTGCGGCCGTGGACCTGGTCGGGGCGGCGGTGCGCGAGGTCCCACCAGGCGCGGGCGGCCAGCAGCCACTGGACCACTCCCACACCGAGCAGGACGGCGCGTTGCCGCCCGCTCAGGTCACTCCACCGGCGCAGGGCCATGACGCGGCTCCTCTCCTCGCGACCGTGCCCGTCACGGGACGCGGCGGGTCCAGGTCGGTTCCACGGCCGCCCAGCCCCGGGTCCACTCGCGGTCCCGGTGTCGGTCGAGCAGCCAGCACACGGCGGCGTGCCCGCCACCGGCGGCGGCCAGCGCACCGAACCACCCGACGGTGGCCAGCACCACCGCGCTCAGTGTGGCCTGCCGCCCGGACATCGGCGGGTCGACGGACCGGCCGTCCGCGGTCACCCAGATCTCCACGACGTCCCCGGGCCGCGTGCCGGCCGGCCCGCGCACGTCCCCCTCCACCTCCGTGCCGTCGGGTGCGGTCCACCGGGCGGCGACGACGGCGCGGGCCGCGGCGCCGGTGCCGTAGGAGGCGGACGCGTCCTCGGTCGCGACCGCCTGGGTGGGCGAGCGCTCGCCGGCCTCCCGTTCGGCGGTGGCCAGCAGGTCGCCGCGGACGACGGTGCCGACGGTGAGCGCGACCGGGACCGAGAGCAGCACGACCAGGAGCAGCAGCACCCGCGAGGCGACCTGCACCCGGTCGGATCCGCGCCTGAGCGGACCGCGCCCCAGCGTGAACCGCCGGGTCATGCTCCGGGCGGGGCCCGGCACGTCGCTGGCCACGGTCGCCGTCCTCGTCTCAGCCGGTCCGCGCCCCGTCGCGCGCTCCTCGCCGCCAGCCTGCCCGCTCGGGGCGCGTCCGCGGAGGGGCGCAGGTCCCGGGTGCGCCGCCGGAGGGCCCGCCGTCCGTGCCGGGGCCCGGGTCCCCCCCGGGCAGGGACCTCTGGCCCGCAGCGGCGTGGACGGAGGTCGGTGTCCCCGGCCGCGCACCGCTCGGAGGCTGGGACCACCCCGACGGCGGCCGGCGCGACCGCGCGGCCCACGCGGGCGAGGTGAGGACGAGACGTCGTGACCGATCAGCCCACGCCCTACCCGGTCCGGGTGGACGCGTCGTTGGACGCGCCGCTGTCGCGCTGGTTGTGGCTGGTGAAGTGGATCCTGCTCCTCCCGCACTACGTCGTCCTGGCGGTCCTGTGGGTCGTCTTCGTGGTGCTCACCGTGGTGGCGTGGTTCGCCATCCTGGTGACCGGCCGCTACCCGCGGGCGCTGTTCGACGTCAACCTCGGCGTGCTGCGCTGGAGCTGGCGGGTGCACTACTACGGCTACGGCGCGCTGGGCACCGACCGCTACCCGCCGTTCACCCTCGCCGACGTGCCGGACTACCCGGCGCGCCTGGACGTCCCCCATCCGGAGCGGCTCTCCCGCGGGCTGGTGCTGGTGAAGTCCTGGCTGCTGGCGCTGCCGCACCTGCTGATCGTGGGGCTCTTCGTCGGCGGCGGGCTCTGGGCGGGCACCTCCGCGGCCACGGAGGACGGCGCGTGGGACAACGGGTGGGGCGCCGGTGGGCTCGTCGCCCTGCTGGTGCTCATCGCCGGGATCGTGCTGCTGTTCTCCGGCCGCTATCCCCACCCCGTCTACGACTTCGTGCTCGGCATGGACCGCTGGGTGCTGCGGGTCGCCGCCTACGTGGCGCTGATGACCGACCGCTATCCGCCGTTCCGGCTCGACCTGGGCGGCGCCGACCCCGCGCCCTCCCCGTCCGGCCCGATCGCCCCCGCACCGGCGGGCGGGCAGGTCGCGTCGTGGGGCACGCCGGCCCCGCCGCCCCAGCGCTGGGGTGCCGGCCGGGTGGTCGCGCTGGTGGTCGGTGCCCTGCTGCTGATCACGTCCACGGGGCTGCTCGTCGGCGGTGGCGCGCTGGCGTGGGCCGACACCACGCAGCGCGAGGACGGCTACCTGTCGACCCCGACCGACGACCTGTCCACCGACGGGTACGCGCTGGCCGTCGAGGACATCAGCCTGGACACCGTCGGCGACGAGTGGGTCATCGACGAGGTCCTCGGCGACGCCCGTCTGCAGGCGACCGCGGCCGACCCGTCGGACTCGGTGTTCATCGGCGTCGCCCCCGCGGCCGACGCCGCCCGCTACCTCGACGGCGTGGCCTACCGGGAGATCGACGACCTCGGCCCGGACGGCGGCCTCGACGAGGGCCGCGACGACCCCGGCGGCGCGCCCGCCGGTGCGCCCGGTGACGAGGACTTCTGGGTGGCGCAGGCCGAGGGATCCGGTACCCAGGTGCTGGAGTGGCGGCCGGCCGACGGCGACTGGACGGCCGTGGTGATGCGGTCCGACGCCGCCGGGGGCGTGGACGTCGACGCCCGGGCCGGGGTGACCGCGCCCGGTCTGCCGTGGCTGTGGGGCGGCCTCCTGGTCGCCGGCGGGATCCTGCTCGTCGTGGGCGCCCTGCTGGTGGGTCTCGCCGTCCGCCCGGCACGGTCCGGGCCGGCCCCCGCGGTGCCGGCGCAGCCGGTCCCGCCGCCGGCGCCGTCGGCGGGACCCCCGGCCTGGCCGCCGGCGCCGCGCAGCGCGCCGGAGACCGACCAGCCGATCGGCACCCCCGCGCCGGGGGTCGGGCGACCGCCGGAGGGGTGACCGGGGCCGGCCGTCGCGCGCGAAGCACTGTTGCGCACGCCCCGGCAGCGGCACGGTGGCAGCCGCCGTCCCGCAGTGACCGGGTGGCCGGCTCCAGCAGATCGAGGTCTTCCCATGGTGGTCTCCGACGGCGGCCTGGCCCGGGACGCCCAGGCGGCGTTCGCGGAACTGAGCCGGGTCCTGCTCGCCCGCCGGCCCCTGACCGCGATCCTCGGCCAGGTGGCCCGGCTGGCGAGGGACACCCTGCCGATGACGGGGGAGGCATCGGTGACCGTCGTCCAGGCCGGCGGCCTGGCCACCGTCGGGGGCACCGGGCCCCTGGCCGCGACGCTCGACCAGCGGCAGCACGACGCCGGGCTCGGGCCCTGCCTGGACGCGGCGCTGGCCGGTGACACCGTCCGGATCGACGACACGGCCGCCGAGACGCGGTACCGCGACTTCGCCTCGGTCGCGGTCGGCCACGGTGTCCGGGGCGTGCTCTCGGTGGGGCTGGTGGCGGGCCCGCGCTCCGTCGGCTCCCTCAACCTGTACCGGACCGGTGGCGGCCCGTTCGACGCGGCCGCCACCGGGCTGGCGCGGGCGTTCGCCGGCTACGCCGCCGGCGCGGTGGTCACCGCGGCCGCGTACGCCCGGTCGGCGGAGACGTCGCGGCACCTGCGCCTGGCGATGCAGTCCCGGGCGGTGATCGAGCAGGCCAAGGGGATCCTCGTCGCCCGGTCCCAGTGCTCACCGGAGGAGGCCTTCGACCGGCTGGCCGCGGAGTCGCAGCGCACCAACCGCAAGCTGCGCGAGATCGCCGCCGACCTGGTGGCCACCGCGCAGGTACGGGTGCGGCCGGGACCCGGCTGACGTGCGTCCAGCCAGGGACCGTGCCCCCACCGTCACCACGCGCCGGGACGCGCCCGACCGGCGTCCCGCGGCGGTCGGACAGGGGTGTGGGGCCCGGGCCGCGGGTGCCAGAGTGCCCGTGCTCCCAGCCGGGCAGTTCCCCGGGGAGCGCACGTCTCCTGGCCGAGGGGGCCGACATGCCACTGGACTCCACCGTCCTCGCCCGCTTCCTGGACGACTACCGGGGGGAGTTGGTCCGCCCCGGTGACGAGGGCTTCGCCAGGGCTCGCCAGGAGGCGGTCTGGAACGCCGACGTCACCCGGCAGCCGGCGCTGATCGCGCGGCCGGCGTCCGCCGCGGAGGTCGCCGCGGCGCTGGTCGGCGCCCGCTCGGCGGGCCTGGACCTGACGGTGCGCGGAGGAGGGCACAGCATCCCCGGCAGCTCCGTCGCCGAGGACGCCGTGATGATCGACCTGTCGCGGCTCGCCGGTGTGCACGTCGACCCCGCCACGCGGCGGGCGACCGTGGGCGGCGGGGCCGCGTGGGCCGCGGTCGACGCCGCCACCGCGGCCCACGGGCTGGCCGTCGTGGGTGGCACCGTCAGCCACACCGGCGTCGCGGGGCTGACCCTCGGCGGCGGCATGGGCTGGCTCACCCACCGGCAGGGCCTCACCTGCGACAACCTCGTCCAGGCCACCGTCGTGACGGCCGAGGGCCGGGTGGTGCGGGCCTCGGAGGAGGAGCACCCGGACCTCTTCTGGGGGCTCCGCGGCGCGGGAGCCAACTTCGGCGTGGTCACCGAGTTCGTGTTCGCCCTCCACGAGACCGATCCGATGGCCACCCTGGGCATGTTCTTCTGGGCGGCCGAGGACGCCCGCGAGCCGCTGCGCGCCGTCCGCGAGTACCTCGGCGGGCTGCCGACGCACCTGGGTGCCCTGGTGGCGGGGATGTCGATCCCAGCCGCACCGTTCCTCCCCGCGGAGCACCACGGCCGACCGGCGTTCGGGGCGATGGTCGCCGGCTGGGACGGCCCCGCCGGGCACGCGGCGGCGATCGCGCCACTGCGCGACCTGCACCCGACGGTCGAGTTCGTCACGCCGATCCCGTACACGGCGTTGCAGCAGATGCTCGACGCGTCCTCCCCGTGGGGCGTGCACGCCTACGAGAAGGGACTCGACCTCGAGGACCTGCCCGACGGCGCGATCGACGTGCTGATCGACTGGCTGCCGCGCAAGACCGCGCCGGACTCGTTCATCCCCGTCCTGCCGCTCGGCGGCCGGTTCGCCGAGGTCCCCGACGACGCCACGGCGTTCGGGGGGAGCCGGTCCTGCCGGTGGTCGATGTCGTTCGTCGCCCAGGCCGCCGACGCCGGCACCCTCGCCGCCGATCGGGAGTGGGTGCGGGGTGCCTGGCAGGCGCTGCGCCCGTTCACCGGGAGCGACCGGGCCTACGTCAACTTCCTCGGAGAGCCGGACGACGCCCGGGTGCGCGCCACGTACGGCGAGGAGAAGTACCGCCGGCTGGCCGCGCTCAAGGCTGAGTGGGACCCGGAGAACGTCTTCCGGCACAACGCGAACATCCCGCCGGCTCCGCGGGACCTGCCGACACCCCGGACCTCGGCGGCCGCGGCCGTCGCCGAGCCGGCTCCCTGAACCGGGCCGGCCGGCGGCCGGGTCAGCCCCGCCCGGGTCAGCCGGGCTGCTCGCGCAGTGCCCGCAGCCGGTCGGTCAGGGCGGCGTCGGCCGGGTCATAGGGGAGCTCCGCCAGCGGGGCCGGCATCAGTGCGCCCCGTTCAGCTGACCGGTGTGCCGCTCGAAGCGGGCCGTGGAGTGCTCGTCCAGACCGACGATCTCCACCCGCTTCCCGCGGGTCGCGTACTTGTGGGTGATGGCGTCCAGTGCCGCCACCGTGGAGGCGTCCCACACCTGGGCGTTCGACAGGTCGATGACGACGTCGCCGGGGTCGGCGGCGTACTCGAACTGCGTGTACAGGTCGTTGCTGGAGGCGAAGAACAGGGCCCCGTCGACCGTGTAGCGCGCCGTGCCGTCGGCCTCGACGACGCGGCCGACGTCGACGAGGTGCGCGATCCGCTGGGCGAACAGCACGCAGGCCACGAGCACGCCGACGCCGACCCCGATGGCCAGGTTGTGCGTGACGAGCGTGACCACGACGGTCGACAGCATCACCGCCGTCTCGCTCTTGGGCATGCGGTGGATGGTCCGCAGGCTGTGCCAGTCGAAGGTCGCGATGGACACGAAGACCATCACGGCGACCAGCGCGGCCATCGGGATGACGCTGACGACGTCGCCGAGGGCCACCACGAGCACCAGCAGGAACACGCCGGCGAGGAACGTCGAGAGCCGGGTCCGGGCGCCCGCGGACTTCACGTTGATCATGGTCTGGCCGATCATGGCGCAGCCCCCCATGCCGCCGGTGAAGCCGGTGACGATGTTGGCCACGCCCTGACCCCAGGACTCGCGGGTCTTGTCGGAGTGGGTGTCGGTGATGTCGTCGACCAGCTTCGCCGTCATCAGCGACTCCATCAGCCCGACGAAGGCGATGCCGAGGGCGTAGGGCGCGATGATCCGCAGCGTCTCGAGGGTGAACGGCACGTCGGGCAGGACGAGGAACGGCAGGCTGTCGGGCAGCTCGCCCTCGCCCCCGACGTCCGGCAGGTCCAGCCCGGTGGCCACCACCAGCGCCGTCAGCACGATGATCGCCACCAGCGGAGCGGGGACGACGGTCGTCAGCCGGGGCAGCAGGAAGATGATCGCCAGCCCGGCGGCCACCATCGGGTAGACCAGCCATGGGACGCCGACCAGCTGGGGGAGCTGCGCGGAGCAGATCAGGATGGCCAGCGCGTTGACGAAGCCGACCATGACGCTGCGTGGGACGAACCGCATCAGCCGCGCGACCCCGACAGCGGCCAGCAGGATCTGGAGGGCCCCGCCCAGGACCACCGCGGCGAACAGGTGGTCCAGGCCGTACTCGGCGACCAGCGGGGCGATCACCAGGGCGATCGCGCCGGTCGCGGCGCTGATCATGGCGGGGCGGCCGCCGGTGAAGGCGATGACCACCGCCATCGTGAACGAGGCGAACAGGCCGACCCGCGGGTCGACGCCGGCCAGGATCGAGAAGCTGATCGCCTCGGGGATGAGCGCGAGGGCCACGACGAGGCCGGCCAGCACCTCGGTGCGCGCCACCGCGGGCGACAGCCAGGCAGGGCGGCGCAGCCGGGGCCGGGCGAGGGCAGGAACGGGTGCGGGCATGTCACCGTCTCGATCGGCGCGCCGTCGGGCGCGGGGGTGCGGCACCGGCGCCAGGACAGGGGGGAGCGCCGGAGCACCCGTGACGGGCGGGGGCGGTGTCTCCGTGACAGTCTGCGCGAACTCGACCCTCACGTGCGGGTCGGGTCCTGAGCCGTTCGTCACCGTGGCCCAGACGGCGGGACGGGGTTTGTGCAGGTCGTGCCGCGCGTACCAGGCTGACGGAGAGCCCGAGCGCTGGAGGAAGCATGGACGTCACCGCGACGCCGGAGTGGGCCGCACTGGCCGAGCACCACGAGGCGCTCCGGGACCGCAGCCTGCGGGACCTGTTCGCCGAGGACCCCGACCGGGGACGGCGACTCACCACCCGCGCGGCCGACCTGTACCTGGACTGGTCCAAGCACCGGGTCACCGACGAGACCGTGCGCCTGCTCCTCGCGCTGGCGGAGCGGGTGGGGTTGCGCGAGCGGATCGACGCGATGTTCCGCGGCGAGCACGTCAACGCCACCGAGGACCGCGCCGTCCTGCACGTGGCCCTGCGGGCGCCGGCCGGCCGGCCGCTCGTGGTCGACGGGCAGGACGTGGCCGCCGACGTCCACGCGGTGCTCGGCCGGATGCGGTCCTTCGCCGAGCGGGTCCGCTCGGGGGAGTGGCGCGGGCACACCGGGCAGCGGATCCGCGCCGTGGTGAACATCGGCATCGGCGGCTCCGACCTCGGGCCCGCCATGGCCTACCAGGCGCTGCGCGCCTACAGCGACCGGGGGATCACCGCCCGCTTCGTCTCCAACATCGACCCGACCGACTTCGCCGAGGCCACCCGCGACCTGGATCCGGCCGAGACGCTGTTCGTCGTCTGCTCCAAGACGTTCACGACGCTGGAGACGCTCACCAACGCCACGCAGGCCCGGGACTGGCTGCTGACCGGGCTGGACGGTGACCAGGCGGCGGTCGCCTGTCACTTCGTGGCCGTGTCGACCAACACCGAGGCGGTGCGGGACTTCGGCATCGACCCCGAGAACATGTTCGAGTTCTGGGACTGGGTGGGTGGCCGGTACTCGTTCACCTCGGCGATCGGCCTGTCGTTGATGGTGGCGATCGGGCCGGAGGCCTACGACGAGATGCTGGCCGGCTTCTCCGCCGTCGACGAGCACTTCCGGACGGCGCCGTTCGAGGCGAACCTGCCGGTCCTGCAGGGCCTGCTCAACGTCTGGTACACCGACTTCTCCGGCGCCCAGAGCCACGCCGTGCTGCCCTACAGCCAGTACCTGTCCCGGCTGCCGGCCTACCTGCAGCAGCTGACCATGGAGAGCAACGGCAAGTCGGTGCGCTGGGACGGGCAGCCGGTGACGACGGCGACCGGCGAGGTCTGGTGGGGCGAGCCGGGCACGAACGGGCAGCACGCGTTCCACCAGCTGCTGCACCAGGGGACGACGCTGGTGCCGGCCGACTTCATCGGGTTCGGCGAGCCCGTGCACGACATCGGCGAGATGCACGACCTGCTGATGGCGAACATGTTCGCGCAGGCCGCGGCGCTCGCGTTCGGCAAGACGGCCGAGGAGGTGGCCGCCGACGGCACGCCGGCCGAGCTGGTGCCGCACAAGGTGATGCCCGGCAACCGCCCGTCGTCGACGATCCTCGCGCCGCGGCTGACCCCGGGCACGCTGGGCCAGCTCGTCGCCTTCTACGAGCACACGGTCTTCACCCAGGGCGTGGTCTGGCAGATCGACAGCTTCGACCAGTGGGGCGTGGAGCTGGGCAAGGTCATGGCGCGCGAGCTGGCGCCGGCGCTGACCTCCGCCGAGGCGCCCGAGCTGGACCAGGACCCGTCCACCACCGCCCTGGTGGAGGAGTACCGCCGGCTGCGCGGCCGACCCGTCTGAGGGCTCGATGGGGTCAGCCGAGGTCGGCGGCCACCATCGGGATCAGGGTGAGGTGCGGCTTGTTCTGCACGAGCACGCCGAGGGACCACTTGTCGGTGAACAGAGCCAGCAGCTCGCCGTCGGGACGCCGCATCACCTCGGCGCCCCGGGCGGAGGACAGCTCGCCCGCCGACGCCGCGTCGGTGATCCGGGCCAGCCGGTAGGGCAGCGGCTCCAGGGAGATCCGGGCGCCGAACTCGTGCTCCATCCGGTGGCTGGCCACCTCGAACTGCATCGGCCCGACGACGGCGAACACGGGGGCGCCGTCCCCGCGCCGGTCGGAGACCAGCACCTGCACGACGCCCTCGCCGGCCAGGGTGTCGATGCCCTTGCGGAACTGCTTGTACTTGCTGGTGTCGGCGGCCCGCGCGATGGCGAAGTGCTCCGGGGCGAAGGTGGTCACCGGGGGGTAGGTGACCGGCTGGTCGGCGTAGAGGGTGTCGCCGACGCCGAGCGCGGCGGCGTTGACCAGGCCGACGACGTCCCCGGGATAGGCGGTCTCGATCGTCTCCCGCTCGCGGCCGAAGACCTGCTGGGCGTACTTGGTGGCGAACGGCCGGCCGGTGCTCGCGTTGGTCACCACCATGCCGCGCTCGAAGACGCCCGAGCAGACCCGGATGTAGGCCAGGCGGTCGCGGTGGCCGGTGTCCATCCCGGCCTGCACCTTGAAGACGAAGGCGCTGAACGGCGCGTCGAGCGGGTGCGGACTGCCCTGGTCGTCGGGCCGGGCGGTGGGTGCCGGCGCCAGGTCGACGAGGACGTCGAGCAACTGGCCGACGCCGAAGTTGGAGACGGCGGAGGCGAAGAGCACCGGCGTGGTGGCCCCGGCGAGGAACAGCTCCTGGTCGTGCTCGGCCCCGGTCTCGGTGAGCAGCTCGGACTCCTCCGTCGCCTGCACCCAGGCGTCCCCCTCACGAGCGGCGGCCGCCTCGGCCGGGAACACCTCCTCGGGGGCGACGGTGGCGCCACCGGCGGTGCGGGTGAAGTGCCGGTAGCTGCCGTCTCGCCGGTCCAGCACGCCGCGGAAGTCCCCGGCCAGCCCGACCGGCCAGGTCAGCGGCGTCGGGGTCAGCCCGGTGCGCTCGGCGACCTCGTCCATGAGCTCCAGGGCGGCCTTGCCCGGCCGGTCCCACTTGTTGACCACGGTGATCACCGGGATGCCGCGGTGCTTGCAGACGGCGAACAGCTTCATCGTCTGCGCCTCGAGACCCTTGGCGGCGTCGATCAGCATGACGGCGGCGTCCACCGCGGTCAGCACCCGGTAGGTGTCCTCGGAGAAGTCGGCGTGACCGGGGGTGTCGAGCAGGTTGACGACGGCGTCGCGGTAGGCGAACTGCAGCGCCGCGGACGTGATCGAGATGCCGCGGGCCTTCTCCATGTCCATCCAGTCCGACACCGTGCTGCGCCGGCCGGCCTTGCCGTGCACGGCACCGGCCTGGCCGATCACCCGGGCGTGCAGCGCGAGGGCCTCGGTCAGGGTCGACTTCCCGGCGTCGGGGTGGCTGATCACCGCGAAGGTCCGCCGCCGGACCGCCTCGCCGACGACGACTCGGCCGGCGGACGTGGTGGAACCGGCGGGTGCGCTCACGGACGGACTCCATCTGGCAGGTCACGGACACGCTGGACGACGCCGACCCCGCGGTCGAGGACCACGGGGTCGGCGTCGTGGGTGTCCGGAGGACGGGGGATCGACTGCGGAGGGCCGCCCCGGGGGGCGCCGCTCCGCTGCGTACCGATTCTACGCGCCGGCGGCCGTGGACGAGCGGCTCCCCGAGTTCCGCGGTCGTGGAGGGGGTAGTCGTGCCGCATCGGCCACCGGTGGTGGGGCTGCGACGACGGAGGACGGGCGATGACGGCGAGAGACGACGACCCCGGGGGACGGGCGCGGAGCGGAGCGGAACCGGGGACGGCGGGCGAGGCGGTCCCGCCCGATCCGCCGGTCGGCCCCGGCGTGCCCACCCGCCAGGACACCGACGTGCCCGACCCGGAGACGCCGACGGCGGGCACCCCCGACGACCCCCACGACCCGCCGGTCGGGGGCTGAGCCGGCGCACCACCCTCCCGAACCCGCTGACCCACCGGCCCGGCTCGCGGCCGCCTGGGGTGGGACCGCCTGACTGCGGCCGACCTGGTGCGAGTCGCGGTCACCGAGACGTCCGGCAGCTCTCGCCTTCACCGGTGGTCGGGCCAGGTCCCGGCTCACCCGGAGCCTGACCTGCGGCTGCCCGTGGCCTGGCTCGACGACGAGGACGTCAGCGCCGAGCTCGCACGCATCGGGCGCAACCGCGCCCCGCGACGCTGCCCGGGAGGCCGACCTGGTCCTGCGGCTGGCCGAGCTGCGCCCCGACACCGACGACCCGCACGAGGGCACCCCGGGAGCCCGCAGCCGCACCCGAGGCCGGGGCGGGTGGCCGGCCGCCGTCGGCGCCGCGGCGCGGACCCTTCACGGGGCCGACACCCGCGCCTCGTGTCGGCGTCACGGCCCCGCCCACCGGCGCCGAGAGCGTGCGGCCATGCGCGTCATCGGCCATCGCGGCACCCCCACCTGCCCCCTCCACCCCGAGAACACCGTGGCCGCCGTCCGGGCCGCACTCGAGGCCGGCGCCGACGGTGTCGAGGTCGACGTCCAGGCCACCGCGGACGGCGTGCTCGTCCTCTCCCACGACCGGGACCTGGGCCGGGTCCTCGGCACCGGCGCCGGCACCGGGCCCGTCGTCGCGCGGACGCCGTCGGTCACGCTGGGTGCCCTGGACCTGCCGAACGGCACCGCCGTCCCGACGCTGACCGAGGTGCTCGACCTGGCGGCCGCCAGCGGTGCCCACGTGCTGACCGAGGTGAAGCCGGAGGCCGGGGGGCGCGACGCCCGGCGCACCGCCGGACTGCTGGCCGCCCTGCTCGCCGGTCGGCGCCGGCGCCGCCCCGGCGCCGACCGCGTGACCACCACGTCGTTCGACCTGGTCACCGCGGCGTCGCTGGCCGGGTACGGCACCGTCTCCGGAGCGCTCATCGTCCCCGCGCACCAGGACCCGGAGCGCAGCGCGCTGCGGGCCCGGGCCCGCGGCCTGACCGACGTCCACCTCTCGCCCGTCCACGTCCGGCGCGACCCCGGCGTGGTGCCGCGCATCCGCGCCCTCGGCCTGCTGGTCGGGGTCGGCGTGCTCGACGACCCGGCGGAGGCGGCCGGCCTCGCCGACCGGGACGTCCACCTGGTGTGCACCGACGACCCGGCCGGGATGGTCCGGGCGCTGGCACCCGCGCCGGTGGGCTGAGCGCCGGGCCGCCGGGGCGGCTGCGCGACCTCCTCCGCGGCAGGAGGGGTGGAGCGGTGGACGGCGGGTACTCCGGGACCCCGAGCGGCCGGTCCCCCGGCCCCGTCCCGCCGCCCCGGCGCCGGGACACGGCTTCCCAGACCCAGGAGTCCTCATGGCACGCAACACCCTCTCCCGATCCCTGCACGACGTCGGCCTGGCCGCCTGGTTCGGCGGCACGCTCGCCAACGCGGTGGCGCTCAACCCGGCGTCCGCCGAGGCCGGCAGCGCCGGGCGCACCGGTGCGGTCGCGAACGAGGGCTGGAACCGGTGGACGCCGGTCAACGCCGTCGCCATCGGGGCCCACCTCGTCGGCAGCGTCGGCCAGCTGCGCGCCCACCGGCGCCGGGTGGCCCAGCAGCAGGGCGTCGCGGGCATGTCCGTGGCCAAGACCGTGCTGACGGCCGCGGCGCTCGGCGTCACCGCCTACAGCCGGCTGCTCGGCCAGACCGTCAACCAGGGTGGGGCGGTGCCCTCGAAGAAGGCCACCAAGCCCACCCGGCGCACCAAGGCCGAGATCGCCGCCGCGCAGGAGCAGCTGGACCGCCTGCAGTGGGTGGTGCCCGCCATCACCGGCGCGCTGGTGGCGCTGAGCTCCTACGCCGGGGAGCAGCAGCGGCCGTCGGAGGTCGCGCGGGGCGTCGCCCAGCGGGCGTGACGGCGGGCCTCCATCGCACTCTCACTGGATGAGAGACGGTTGGGCCAGGATGTGGCGGGCGCCGCATCCTGGCCACACCGCGAGAGGGAGGTACCAGTGACCGACGCCGGGACCCTGCTGGCCCCACCTGGAACCGCCCCGGCCCTGCCGGGCCGGGGAGCGGGTGGCCCCGTGGCCACCCTGCAGGTGGTCGACAAGTCCACCGTCGCCGAGGACGTCGTCACCCTGACGCTGGCCGACCCCGACGGACGGCGGCTGCCCGACTGGACGCCCGGCGCGCACATCGACCTCGTGCTGCCCACCGGCGACACCCGCCAGTACTCGCTGTGCGGCGACCGCTTCGACTCCCGCACCTACCGGATCGGCGTCCTGCGCGAACCGGCCGGCCGCGGCGGGTCGGCCTTCGTGCACGACTCCCTGCAGCCGGGGGACACCGTCGGCGTCGGCGGGCCGCGCAACAACTTCCCCCTCGTGCCGAGCGAGCGGTACCTGTTCGTCGCCGGCGGCATCGGCATCACCCCGCTGCTGCCGATGGTCACCCAGGCCGCGATGCTGGGGGCCGACTGGCGGCTGCTCTACGGGGGCCGGCGCCGGGCCTCCATGGCCTTCCTCGACGAGCTGGCCCCGCACGGCGACCGGGTGCGGGTCATGCCCCAGGACGAGACCGGCCTGCTGGACCTCCCCGCCTTCCTGGGCGAGCCGGAGCCGGGCACGAAGGTCTACTGCTGCGGCCCCGGACCGCTGCTCGACGCCATGGGGCTGGCCTGCGTCGACTGGCCGCCCAGCGCCCTGCGCACCGAGCGGTTCGTCGCCGAGGAGCAGGCCGCGCCGGTGCGGACGGCGCCCTTCGAGGTGCAGCTGGCCCGCACGGGGACGACGGTCACCGTGCCGCTCGGGACGTCGGTGCTCGAGGCGGTCGGGTCGGCCGGCGTCGAGGTGCTGTCCTCCTGCCGCCAGGGCACCTGCGGCACCTGCGAGACCACCGTGCTGGACGGCGTTCCCGACCACCGCGACTCCATCCTCGACGACGCTGAGCGCGCCGCCGGGGACTGCATGTTCATCTGCGTCTCCCGCGCGGCGAGCGACCGTCTCGTCCTGGACCTCTGAGAGGGATCTCGTGACCGCAACCGCCGAGACCACCACCGGACTGCCCACCAGCGACGTGGACCCGTTCTCCCACGAGGTCCTCGAGGACCCCCTGCCGATGCACGAGCTGTTGCGCGAGGCCGGGCCGGTGGTCCACCTGTCGCGCTACGACGTGTTCGCCCTCGCCCGGTACGAGGAGGTCCGGGAGGCGCTGGTCGACTGGCAGCAGTTCGAGTCCGGTGCCGGCGTGGGGCTGTCCAACTTCCGCAAGGAGGAGCCCTGGCGCCCGCCGTCCCTGCTGCTCGAGGCCGACCCGCCCCTGCACGACGCGCCCCGGCGGGTGCTGACGAAGGTCCTCGGCCCGCGCGCGCTGCACCGGCTGCGCGAGGGCTGGGCCGCCGACGCCGAGGAGCTGGTCGACGCGGTGCTCGAGCAGGCCGAGTTCGACGCCGTCCCCGTGCTCACCGAGGCGTTCCCGCTGCGGGTCTTCCCCGATGCCGTCGGCATCGGCAAGGAGGGCAGGGAGCACCTGCTGCCCTACGGCAACCACGCGTTCAACGCCTTCGGCCCGCACAACGACCTGGTCGCGGCCGGCGCCCCACGGGTTCCCGAGCTGGGGGCCTGGGTGGGCGCCCAGTGCGCGCGGGAGGCGCTGACCGACGACGGTTTCGGCGCCGCGATCTGGGCCATGGCCGACCGCGGCGAGATTACCGAGGCGCAGGCGCCGCTGATCGTCCGGTCGCTGCTCACCGCCGGCGTGGACACCACCGTGCACGGGCTCTCGGCCGTCCTCTACGCCTTCGCCACCCACCCCGGCGAGTGGCAGCGGCTACGGGAGCAGCCGGGCCTCGCCCGGGTCGCCTTCGACGAGGCGGTCCGCTGGGAGTCGCCGGTGCAGACGTTCTTCCGCACCGCGACCACCGACGTCCGGATCGGGAACGCCGTCATCCCCGACGGCCACAAGATCCTCATGTTCCTGGCCGCGGCCAACCGGGACCCCCGCCGCTGGGCCGACCCGGACCGCTTCGACCTCACCCGGGACCCGTCGGGACACGTCGGGTTCGGCTTCGGCATCCACCAGTGCGCCGGCCAGCACGTGGCGCGGCTGGAGGCGGAGGCGCTGCTCACCGCGCTGGCCCGCCGGGTGGAGCGGATCGAGCTGACCGGCCCGACGAAGCGGCACCACAACAACACGCTGCGGGCGTGGGAGAGCATCCCGGTGCGGCTGGTCCCCGCCTGAGGGCGGGCCGGGCTCAGTGGGTGAGCTTGAGCCCGACGACGCAGCCCACGATGCCGGCCAGCAGCAGCACGCGGACCACCGACACCGGCTCCTCACCGGCCCACATGGCGTAGCCCGCGGTCAGGGCCGCGCCGATGCCCACCCACACGGCGTACGCCGTGCCGATCGGCAGCCCGCGCATCGCGAACGCGAGACCGGCCATGCTGGCGGCCAGCGCCACGCCGAACACGACGCTGGGCAGGAGGCGGGAGAGGCCCTCCGAGCGGCCGAGGGCGGTGGCCCAGACCGCTTCGAGGACACCGGACAGGACGAGCACGAGCCAGTACACGGGGATCTCCTGGGACGCCGTCTTGTCGCTGTCCGGGTACGGCGTGCTCGTCCGGGAGTCCGGGAGCGGACTCGCCTCCAGGGTGGCACGACCCGGGCCCGGCTGCCGGTGAGGTCGGTCTCCTCAGAACCAGGTGAGCACGGCGGCACCGATGCCGACGTGCAGCACCGAGCCGGGGACCACCCCGACCGCCGTGCCCAGCGCGTGCGGCAGCCACCGCACGCTGGACAGCCCGGCCGCGTAGCTCACCACCCAGAACGGCACCGGGCTGACCCGCGCGGTGAGGACGGCGAGGAAGCCGCGTCGCCGGAACAGCCGGTCCGCGCGGGCCAGCCGCGGGCCGGCCAGCCGGACGACCGCGTCCCGGCCCAGGTGCCGGCCGACCGCGAACCCGCCCATGCCGCCCAGCCACCCGGCGGCCACGGCGACCGCGAGCCCGGCCGGGAAGCCCGCGGCCGCGCCGAGCAGCACCGACAGCGCCGTCCGCGGCACCGGCGTCATGAGCGCACCGGCGACGCCGAGGACCACCGCCGCCCAGCCCAGCGGGCCGGCGTCGGCCAGCCAGCCGCGCAGCGCCGGGACGCCCGGGGTGTCCACGGTCAGGGCGAGGACGACGGCGGCGGCGACCAGCAGGCCGAGCAGCCCCAGCCGCAGCGCGACGGACGGCCGGGGGTCCTCCGTCGGCACCGGGGCTTTCAGGCGTCGATGACGATCGGGATGATCATCGGGCTGCGCCGGTAGGTCTTGTGCGCCCACGAGCCGACGGCGCGGGCGATGAGCTGCTCGAGCTGGGTCGCCCCGCCCACGCCCTCCTCCGCGGCCTTCGCCAGCGCCTTCTCCACCAGCGGGACGACGGCGTCGAAGGTCCGCTCGTCGTGGACGAAGCCGCGGGCCAGGAAGTCCGGGGGCTCGGCCAGCGTGCCGCTGTCGGCGTCGACGATGGCGACGACGGTGATGACCCCCTCCTGGGCGAGGTTCCGCCGGTCCTTGAGGTGCGCCTCGGTCGCGCCGCCGACGGTCATGCCGTCGACGTAGACGTTGCCGGCGGGCACCTTGCCGGTGATGGTGGCCCGGCCGTCGACCAGGTCGACGACGACGCCGTCCTCGGCCAGCACCACGCGCTCGGGGTCGACACCGGTCCGGATGGCCAGGTCGGCGTTGGCCTTCAGGTGCCGGACCTCGCCGTGCACGGGCATCACGTTGCGCGGCCGGACGATGTTGTAGCAGTAGACGAGCTCGCCGGCGCTGGCGTGGCCGGAGACGTGCACCTTGGCGTTGCCCTTGTGGACGACGTTCGCGCCCCAGCGGGTCAGCTCGTTGATCACCCGGTAGATCGCGTTCTCGTTGCCCGGGATGAGCGAGCTGGCCAGCAGCACCGTGTC
Organism: Geodermatophilus sabuli; assembly: GCF_010686765.1. Taxonomy (GTDB): domain Bacteria; phylum Actinomycetota; class Actinomycetes; order Mycobacteriales; family Geodermatophilaceae; genus Geodermatophilus; species Geodermatophilus sabuli_A. The sequence continues at coordinate 23,499 of NZ_JAAGWF010000001.1, forward strand.
CCCCTCGGTGATCCGGATGACGTGGTCCCGGTTGGCCATCCGCGACAGCGCGGCCATCGGCTCGCCTTGGGAGCCGGTGCACACCAGGCACACCTTGTCCGCGGGCAGCTTCTCGAGCACCTTCATGTCGACGACCAGGCCCGGCGGCACGTCCAGGTAGCCCAGGTCGCGGGCGATGCCCATGTTGCGGACCATCGACCGGCCGACGAAGGCGACCTTGCGACCGTGCGCGTGGGCGGTGTCCAGCACCTGCTGGATGCGGTGCACGTGGCTGGCGAAGCTCGAGACGATCACCCGCCGCGGGGCGGTGCGGAAGACCGTCTCGATGGCGGGCACCAGCTCGCCCTCGGACATGGTGAACCCGGGCACCTCGGCGTTGGTCGAGTCGGTGAGGAAGAGGTCCACGCCCTCCTCGCCGAGCCGGGCGAAACCGCGCAGGTCGGTGATCCGCCGGTCGAGGGGGAACTGGTCCATCTTGAAGTCACCGGTGTGCAGCACCAGGCCGGCGTCGGTGCGGACGGCGACGGCGAGCGCGTCGGGGATCGAGTGGTTGACGGCGAGGAACTCGCAGTCGAAGGGCCCGAACGCGACGTCGTCACCCTCGCGGACCTCGTGGGTGACCGGCTTGATCCGGTGCTCCCTGAGCTTGGCGTCGATGAACGCCAGCGTCAGCTTGGAGCCCACCAGCGGGATGTCACGCCGCTCGCGGAGCAGGTACGGGACGCCGCCGATGTGGTCCTCGTGGCCGTGCGTGAGCACGATCGCCTCGATGTCGTCGAGCCGGTCCCGGATGGAGGTGAAGTCGGGGAGGATCACGTCGATCCCGGGCTGGTGCTCCTCGGGGAACAGCACGCCGCAGTCGACGATCAGCAACTTCCCGGCGTGCTCGAAGACGGTCATGTTGCGGCCGATCTCCCCGAGACCGCCGAGGGCCGTCACGCGCAGTCCGCCGGAGGGCAGGGCCGGGGGGGTGCGGAGTTCGGGGTGCGCATGGCTCATGCCCTCACGCTACTGTCGCCCGCTGCGCGCCTCCGGTCGCCGCCCGGCGAGCTCCCGGTCGAGCGCGTCGAGCCGGCCGGTGTCGGGGACGATGGGCCGCCCGAGCCGCCGCCACCGAGGGAGCACCGGCATGACGTCGTTGACCGAGGACGAGCGGCAGATGGTCGCCCTCACCGCCGAGTTCGTCGACGAGCGGGTGCGGCCGCGGGTGGCCGAGTTCGAGGCGGCCGACCGCTATCCCGAGGACCTCATCGAGGAGATGAAGGCGCTGGGCTTCTTCGGCCTCCTGGTGCCGGAGGAGCACGGCGGCAGTGCGGTCAGCACGGCCTGCTTCGCCGCCGTCACCGAGGAGCTGGCGCGGGGGTGGATGAGCCTGGCCGGGGCCATCGGCGGGCACTCGGTGATCACCTCGCTGCTGCGCAGCGCCGGCACGCCGGAGCAGCAGGCGGCGTACCTGCCGCGGATGGCGACCGGCGAGGTCCGCGCCACCATGGCGCTCACCGAGCCCGGCGGCGGCAGCGACCTGCAGGCGATGCGGACGACCGCGACCCGCGGGGACGGCGGGTGGACGGTCACCGGCAGCAAGACCTGGATCTCCAACGCCCAGCACTCACAGCTGTTCGGCCTGCTCTGCCGGACCGACCGGGACGCGCAGCCGGCGCACACCGGGATGAGCGTGCTCCTGGTCGAGCCGGGCGACGGGCTCACCGTGTCGGAGAAGATCGGCAAGCTCGGCTACCGCGGGGTCGAGGCGTGCGAGCTGACCTTCGACGCGATGCCGGTCCCGGCCGACGCGGTGCTCGGCGGCGAGCCGGGCCGCGGGTGGGTGCAGATGATGCGCGGCCTGGAGCTCGGCCGGGTGCAGGTGGCCGCCCGTGCGGTCGGGGTGGCCCAGGCGGCGCTGGCCTCGGCGACCCGCTACGCCCAGGAGCGCGAGTCCTTCGGCCAGCCGATCTGGCGGCACCAGTCGGTGGGCAACCTGCTCGCCGACATGGCGACCAGGGTGCAGGCCGCCCGGCTGCTCACCGCCGACGCGGCGCAGCGGCTGGACAGCGGTGCCCGCGCCGACATGGAGGCCGGCATGGCCAAGCTGTTCGCCTCCGAGGCGGCGATGCAGGTCGCCCTGGACGCCATGCGGGTGCACGGCGGCTACGGGTTCAGCACCGAGTACGACGTCGAGCGCTACTTCCGCGACGCGCCGCTGATGATCCTCGGCGAGGGCACCAACGAGATCCAGCGCACCGTCATCGCGGCGCAGTGGATCGCCCGCCACCGCATCTGAGGCCGCCGCGACGACTGTGGGGGCGCTGTGGGGGTCGTGTGGGTGCCGGCCGCGGGCGCCCGGCGACAGGCTCCTCCCATGACCGAGACCTCCTCACGCCCCCTCACCGACGTCCACGACATGGTGGTCGTGCACCGCGTCTTCCGCCGCGAGTTCCGGCTGCTCCCCGCGCTGGTCCGGGCCGTCCCCGCCGGGGACACCGCGCGTGCCGCCGTCCTGGCCGGGCACGCGCGGTTGTGCCTCACCGGCCTGCACCTGCACCACACCAGCGAGGACGTGCTGCTCTGGCCGAAGCTGCTCGAGCGGGCCGCCCCCGACGCCGCCCTCGTGCACCGCATGGAGGCCCAGCACGCCCGCGTCGAGCAGGCCGTGGACCGGCTCGGCCCGGCCCTGCGCCGGTGGCAGGCCGAGGCCCGTCCGGCGGTCACCGTCGAGGTGGCCACCGACCTCGAGGAGCTGGCCGCCGCCCTGCTCGAGCACCTGGACGACGAGGAGCGGGAGATCCTGCCGCTGGCCGCGCGGCAGCTGACCCAGGCCGAGTGGTCCGAGCTCGGGCAGCACGGGATGAAGGAGATGCGCAGGCAGGACCTGCCGCTCATGTTCGGGATGGTCGTGGAGGAGTGCTCGCCCGAGGAGCGCAGCGAGATGCTCGCCGTGGTCCCCGCGCCGGTGCGGCTGCTGCTGCGCACCGTCTTCGCCCGCCGGTACCGCCGGTACGTCAGTCGGGTCCGCGGCGGGCGCTGATGTGCCCGGCGAGCGCCGGGACGTCGTCGGGGCGCAGCCCCCGCCCGCGCGCCCAGGCCCGGGCGAAGTCCACCTCGCCGAGCTCGGTGCGGACGGCCGACAGCCAGTGCCGCGCGCTCTCCAGGTCGGGCGGGAAGGTGACCGCGACCGACGCCGCCTCCGCCCGGGCCGAGCCGGCGGCGAACAGCTCCGCGGCCAGGCCGGGCAGCCCGCGCCGGGCCGCGACGACCGCCAGCCCCGGCACCGTGTAGGCCAGCGGCCAGGTGGTGCCCACCGCCACCGCCAGCCCCGCCGCCTCGGTCCACCGGTCGAGGGCGGCGTCGTCGTCGCCCGCGGCGAGCGCCACGCTGGCCTGCACGTTGAGGACGGTGGCCAGGGTGAAGGGGCTGGCCAGCTCCCGGGCCAGCTGCTCGGCGTGGTCCAGGACGGCGGCACTCGCGGGGAGGTCACCGGCCCGGAACAGCAGCTGGGCCTGCGCGGTGACCGCGTGCGCGACCACCCACCGGGCGCCGGTCGCCCGGCCGAGCCGGGTCGCCTCGGTGACGGCGTCGGTGGCCGTGCGGTCGTCCCCGACGAAGACGGCGGCCGACGCCGCCAGCACCAGTGCCTCGCCGCGCAGCTCGTCCGCTCCGGCCACCTGGGCGGCGCGGGCCGCGGCATCGGCCGACCCCGCCGTCCCCGGGACGTCCCCGGAGGCGAACCGCAGGGCGGCCAGGGCCAGGTGCAGCGCGGCCAGCTCCGCGGGGGCGAGTGCGGCCCCGGCCGCCCGGAGGGCCTGCTCCATCCAGCTGCGGCCCTCCGCGACGTTGCCCCGCAGCGCCCAGTAGAGCCACGTGTCCGCCCCCACGACCGCGGCCGTGCCGGGGCGCCCGCCGGCGACCAGGCGGCTCAGGGCGGCCGCCAGGTTGCCGTGCTCGGCCTGCAGCCGGTCCAGCTCCCGCGCCTGTCCGGACGTCCGCAGCCCGGCGCGCGCGGCGGCCGCCAGGCGGACGACGCGATCGGCCGCGCGGTCGGCGACGGCGCCGGTCTCCCCGGCCTCCGCCAGCCGGTCGGCCGCGTACTGGCGGACCGGCTCGAGCAGCCGGTGCCGGGGGTCGCCGCCCTCCACCGGCAGCACCAGTGACTGCTCGACCAGCCCGGCCAGGGCGGGCAGGACGTCGCCGCCGACACCGGCCACCTCCTCGGCCGCGGCCAGCGAGAAGCCGCCGGCGAAGACCGACAGCCGGCGGAGGAGGACCTGCTCGTCGTGGGTCAGCAGGGCGTGGCTCCAGTCCAGGGTGGCGCGCATCGTGCGCTGCCGCTCCGGGAGGTCCCGGGACCGCGGCGAGGCCAGTGCCTGGTCGAGCCGGGCGAGCAGCGCCGCGGGGGAGAGCAGCCGGGCGTGCGCCGCGGCCAGCTCCAGGGCCAGGGGCAGGCCGTCGAGCCGGCGGCAGATCGCGGCGACGTCCGCGGCGGTGTCGTCGGTCAGCGCGACGGCCCGGCCGGTCGCGCGGGCGCGGTCGAGGAAGAGGCGGGCGGCGGGGGACGCCGCCACCGCGGCGGTGCCGGGCCCGGTCGGCAGGGCGAGCGGCTGCACCGGCCGGTCCTGCTCGGCGCGCACCCGCAGCGGAGCCCGGCTGGTGGCCAGGACGACCAGTCCCGGACAGCGGGCCAGCAGCGCGGCGACGTCGGCCGCGGCGTCGAGCAGGTGCTCCAGGTTGTCCAGGACGAGCAACCGGCGACTGCTCCCGAGGAGGGCGGCGAGAGAGCCGAGCAGGTCGCCGGCCGGTGGTGCGCCGAGCGCCCGGGCGACGGTCGGGAGCACCAGCCGGGCCTCCGGGACGGCCGCCAGCTCGACCACCGTCACGCCGTCCGGGAAGTCCGCCGCCACCGTGCGGGCCAGGTCGAGGGCCAGGCTGGTCTTGCCGACCCCTCCCGGGCCGGTCAGCGTGAGCAACCGGGTGGCGCCGGACCGCAGCAGCCCGGCCAGCTCGCCGCGCTCCGCGTCCCGGCCGACCACCGGGGCCGGGGGCGCCGGGACCGGGTGGGTCACCGGCACCGGCGCCGTCGGGGCCGGCCGGGTGGCGGCCGACAGCTCCGCCCGGGCGGCCGGATCGAGGCCCAGGGCGTCGGCCAGCGCGCGGACGGTGTGCGGATGGGGGCGCCGGCGCTCGCCCCGCTCCAGCGCGCTGACCGCCTTGGCGGTGAGGCCGGCCCGGGCGGCGAGCTCGTCCTGGCTCAGCGCCGCGGCCCCCCGCAGGCGGCGCAGCAGGGCGGCGAACTCCCCGCGACCGGCCCCCGCCTCCCTCACCGGCCGCAAGCTAGCAGCGCCGCCGTCGCCGGGGGGCGTGGACAGCCGCCGTCCGAGGGGAGATGCTAGGACGTCCTACTATCTGCACGCGGCGGCCCGCCGGCGTCCGACCCCAGGGAGTGGCATGCCCGCCTCGCCGTCCCCCCGCCCCGCCGACCTGCACGTGCCGGCGCACCCGGTGCGCTTCGTCACCGCGGCCAGCCTCTTCGACGGCCACGACGCCGCGATCAACGTGATGCGCCGCCTGCTGCAGGCCCAGGGCGCGGAGGTGGTCCACCTCGGCCACGACCGCAGCGTGGACGCGGTCGTCCGGGCGGCGCTGGAGGAGGACGTGCAGGGGGTGGCGATCTCCTCCTACCAGGGCGGGCACGTCGAGTACTTCGGCTACCTGGTGGATCGGCTGGCGCAGGCCGGCGCCGGGCACGTGCAGGTGTTCGGCGGCGGCGGGGGGGTGATCGTGCCCGAGGAGATCGCGCTGTTGCGCGAGCGCGGGGTGACCATCTTCTCGCCCGAGGACGGCCAGCGGCTCGGCCTGCCCGGCATGGTCAACGAGCTGATCCGGGCCTGCGACGTCGACCTCGCCACCGGCGGCCCGGACGTCGACGCCCTGCTCACCGGCGACCCGGCCGCGCTGGCCCGCGCGATCACCGTGCTCGAGGCCGGACGGTCGCCGGAGCTCGCGGTGCGGGTGCGCGAGGCGGCGGCCGGCCGGACGGTGCCGGTGCTGGGCATCACCGGGACCGGCGGCTCCGGGAAGTCCTCGCTCACCGACGAGCTGCTGCGCCGGCTGCGGACCGACCAGGAGGACAAGCTGCGGGTCGCCGTCCTGGCGATCGACCCCACGCGGCGCCGCGGCGGGGGCGCGCTGCTCGGTGACCGGATCCGGATGAACGCCCTGGAGACGGGGGAGGGCTCGCACACCTTCTTCCGGTCGATGGCCACCCGGTCGGCCGGCGCGGAGACGCCCGAGCACCTGGACGACGTGCTCTGCGCGGTGCGGGCCGCCGGCTTCGACCTCGTGGTCGTGGAGACCCCGGGCATCGGCCAGGGCGACGCCGGGATCGTGCCGTTCTCCGACGTGGCGCTGTACGTGATGACGCCGGAGTTCGGCGCCGCCTCGCAGCTGGAGAAGATCGACATGCTCGACTTCGCCGACGTGGTGGCGATCAACAAGTACGAACGCCGCGGCGCCGAGGACGCCCGGCGCGACGTCGCCCGGCAGCTGGTGCGCAACCGCGCGGCCTTCGGGCAGCCCTGGGAGCAGATGCCGGTGTTCGGCACCAGCGCCGCCCGGTTCGACGACGACGGCGTCACCGCGCTCTACCAGCACCTGCTCGCCCTGCTGGGCGACGCCGGCCTGCCGGTCGGCAGCGGGGTGCTGCCACGGGTCGACGTCCGCGCCTCGTCCGGGCTGTCGTCGGTGGTGCCCTCGTCCCGGTCGCGGTACCTGGCCGAGATCGCCGACGCCGTCCGCGCGCACCACCGGACCACCGAGGAGCAGGCCGCCGTCGTCCGCCGCCGGCAGTCGCTGCGCACCACCGCCGAGCTGCTCGGCGACGACGCGGCCGGCGGGCGGGTCCGCGAGCTGCTGGAGGCGGCCGACCGGGAGCTGATCCCGGAGGTGCGGTCGCTGCTGGCGGAGTGGCCGGGCCGGGTCGAGGACCACGCCGGGGACTCCTACGTCTACCGGGTCCGCGACCGGGAGATCCGCACGCCGCTGACCCGGGAGACGCTGTCCGGGACGAAGGTGCCCCGGATCGCGCTGCCCCGGACGACCGACGAGGCCGACCTGCTCCGCTTCCTCCGCCGGGAGAACCTGCCCGGGGCCTACCCCTTCACCGCCGGGGTGTTCCCGGTCAAGCGCGCCGGGGAGGCGCCGGCGCGGATGTTCGCCGGCGAGGGCGACGCCTTCCGCACCAACCGCCGCTTCCGCATGCTGTCGGCCGGCAACGAGGCCACCCGGCTGTCGACGGCGTTCGACTCGGTGACGCTCTACGGCCGCGACCCCGACCCGCGGCCGGACGTCTACGGCAAGGTCGGCACGTCCGGGGTCTCCATCGCCACGATCGACGACATGGCCGCGCTCTACGACGGGTTCGACCTGTGCAGCCCGACGACGTCGGTGTCGATGACGATCAACGGCCCGGCGCCGGCCATCCTCGCGATGTTCCTCGACACCGCGATCGACCAGCGGCTGGACCGCTTCCGGGAGGAGGAGGGCCGCGAGCCCGACGCGGCGGAGGCCGAGGAGCTCCGCGCCTGGGTGCTCTCGACCGTCCGCGGCACGGTGCAGGCCGACATCCTCAAGGAGGACCAGGGCCAGAACACCTGCATCTTCTCCACCGAGTTCGCGCTGCGCGCCATGGCCGACATCCAGCAGTGGTTCATCGACCACCGGGTGCGGAACTTCTACTCCGTCTCGATCTCCGGATACCACATCGCCGAGGCCGGGGCGAACCCGATCAGCCAGCTGGCCTTCACCCTCGCCAACGGCTTCACCTACGTGGAGTCCTACCTCGCCCGCGGCATGTCGATCGACGACTTCGCGCCCAACCTGAGCTTCTTCTTCTCCAACGGCATGGACGCCGAGTACTCGGTGATCGGCCGGGTGGCCCGCCGCGTCTGGGCGGTCGCCATGCGGGACCGCTACGGCGCGGGGGAGCGGTCGCAGAAGCTCAAGTACCACGTGCAGACCTCGGGCCGGTCCCTGCACGCGCAGGAGATGGACTTCAACGACATCCGGACGACGCTGCAGGCGCTGTGCGCCGTCTACGACAACGCCAACAGCCTGCACACCAACGCCTACGACGAGGCGGTGACGACGCCGGGCGAGCACTCGGTCCGCCGCGCGCTCGCCATCCAGATGATCATCGACCGGGAGTGGGGGCTGGCCGGCAACGAGAACCCGCTGCAGGGCTCGTTCGTCATCGAGGAGCTCACCGACCTCGTGGAGGAGGCGGTGCTGGCCGAGTTCGACCGGATCGCCGAGCGCGGGGGAGTGCTGGGCGCCATGGAGACCGGGTACCAGCGCGGCCGGATCCAGGACGAGTCGATGCTCTACGAGCACCGCAAGCACGACGGCAGCCTGCCCATCGTGGGGGTGAACACCTTCGTCGACCCGCACCGCGACGAGGCGCCCCCGCAGCCGGTCGAGCTGGCCCGGGCCACCGAGGCGGAGAAGCAGTCGCAGCTGCGGCGGCTCGCGGACTTCCACGCGCGGCACGCCGCGGAGGCGCCCGCCGCGCTGGCCCGCCTGCAGCAGGTGGCGAGGGAGGGCGGCAACGTCTTCGCCGAGCTGATGGACGCCGTCCGGGTCTGCTCGCTGGGCCAGATCTCGGAGGCGTTCTTCGAGGTGGGCGGCCAGTACCGCCGCAACATCTAGGGTGGCGACGGACATCTCCGCCCTTCAGGACGACCTGGGGACGCCGGTCGAGCTGCCGGGGCCGCCCCGACGGGTGGTCTCGCTGGTCCCGTCGCTGACCGAGGCGCTGGCGGTCACCGTCCCCGACCGGCTGGTGGGCGCCACGGACTGGTGCACCCACCCGGCCGGCCTCGACGTGCCGCGGGTCCGCGGCACCAAGAACCCCGACCGCGCGGCCATCGAGGCGCTCGCGCCGGACCTGGTGGTGGCCAACCGGGAGGAGAACCGGCGGCTGGACGTCGACCGGCTGCGCGCCGCCGGCATCCCGGTGTGGGTCACCGTCATCGAGTCGGTCGACGAGGCGCTGGCCTCCCTGCGGCGGCTCTTCGGCACGGTGCTGGGTGCGGGGGAGCCCGGCTGGCTGGCCGAGGCGGCCGACGTCTGGTCGGAGCCGCCCCCGGCGGGCGGGCTGCGGGTCGCCGTCCCGATCTGGCGCGATCCGTGGATGGTCGTCGGGGCGCGGACCTTCACCGGGGACGTGCTGGCCCGCCTGGGGCTGGTCAACGTGTTCGCCGCGGGGGATGACCGCTACCCGCGCGTGGAGCTCGCCGCCCTCGCCGCCGCCGTCCCGGACCTGGTGCTCCTGCCCGACGAGCCGTACCCCTTCACCGCCGACGACGGCCCCGAGGCGTTCCCCGGCGTCCCGACGGCGCTGGTCTCCGGCCGCGACCTCACCTGGTACGGCCCGTCGCTGGCCCCGGCGCGGCGGCGACTGCTCGACGCGCTCGGGGCCTGACCGCGCCCGGGGTCGCGAGGGACGACCCCGTCACGCGTCGGCTGCTCGCGCGTGCGCCTCGTCGATGGCCGCGGCGAGCCGGTGCAGGCCCCCGGGTGCCGACCGCTCCATCGACGGGGCGACGACCGGCTCGTACTCGGCGGCCCGCTCGCCGGACAGTTCCATCGACTGCGTCATGGTGCAGCCGCCTGCAGGCCGCGGTCGAAAGGACCACGAGACGTGCAGGGCGGCGCCAGGGACGGGGAAGTCGATCCGCGCCCTGCGGAACGCGACGACCTCGCTGATGCGCCAGTCCACCCGTGCCCCGTCACTGGTCACGGTGGTGCCCTGCGCCCCCTCCTCGAACGCCGGTTCGACGCGGACGTGGTCGATGGCCGGATCGACGACCGGCCAGTTGCCGACATCGGTCCAGAACCGCCAGGCGAAGTCGGCGTCAGCGAGGTCGCACTGCGCGTCGAGCACCAGCGTCCACATCAGGACCTCCCGCCGTCGAGATGAGCCGCTCCGGCTGACGGCCACGCATCCTCCACCCGAGGCATGGCTCCTGGCGCGGGCCGCGGCCGGGCTGGTCGTCGAGGCGGCGGGAACGAACCCGGACGGCTGACGCGGAGCGACACCGACCGGGACCGATCGCTGCGCACGTTGACGTCGGCGCTCCCGGCGCCCAGCCTGTCGGGATGACGGTGCTGTCACTGCCCAGCCGGAGCCGGTGGGTGTGGGACGCCCGCGACCGGACCCGCGCGGTCCGCGTCTCCGCCCACGCCGAGGTGGGGCTGCTCAACCTCAGCCTGTGGCGGGACGAGACCTGCGTGGGCACGGTCAAGCTGCAACCGGACGAGGTCGCCAGCCTGGTGGCCGCGCTCACCGACGGCCTGGCCCAGCTGGCCGACGGGCCGCCGTCCGCCCCCGGGTCCGACGCGGTGCGGCTGGCCGCGGTGGAGGCCCGGCTGGCCGAGCTCGAGTCCCGCCCGGTGCCACCCCGTCGCTCGGTCGCGGCGTTCGTCGCCACCGTGGCCGCCCGGGGGCGGGCCTTCCTGGGGGCCGGGGACCGCTGAGGTCAGGGGCGGGTGCGCACCAGGTTCATCGCGACCATGCTCAGCACGACGGTCCCGCCCTGGTCGAGCAGTTCGACGCGGGTGCGCACCAGGCCGCGGTCGGGCTTGCTGCGGGAGAGCCGGGCCTCCGCGACGGTGGTGCGCAGGGTGAGCTCGTCCCCGGGCCGCACCGGCGCCAGCCAGCGCAGCTCGTCCACGCCGGGGGAGCCCAGGCTGGAGACGGGCGAGAGGTACTCGTCGGCCAGCAGCCGCATCATCAGGGCGCAGGTGTGCCAGCCGCTGGCGATCAGCCCGCCGAACGGCCCGGCCGCCGCGGCCTCGGCGTCGACGTGGAAGGGCTGCGGGTCGAACCGGCGGCCGAAGTCGACGACGTCGTCGGCCGTGACCCGCAGCCTGCCGAACTCGCTGGTGGTGCCCGGCACGTAGTCCTCGAACCAGCGATCCGCGGTCGGCTGTGGCCTGCTCACCGCTGCGAAGGTAGGGCACCGGTCCGGCCCCCGCGCCCCGGGCCGGTGCCGCCCGCCGTTGCTAGCGTGACGCCGTGCAGCCCGCTCCCGGACCCCTCGCCGGCATCCGGGTCGTCGAGCTCGCCGGGCTGGGGCCGGTGCCCTACGCCTGCATGCTGCTGGCCGAGCTCGGCGCCGACGTCGTCCGGGTGGACCGCCCCGGGGGTGGCACCCAGCTGGTGTCCCCGGCCAGGGACGCGCTGCACCGCAGCCGCCCGTCGGTCGCCGTCGACCTCAAGAACCCAGCCGGGCGCGACCTCGTCCTCCGGCTGACCGAGTCGGCCGACGTGCTCGTCGAGGGCCTGCGGCCGGGCGTCACCGAGCGGCTGGGCATCGGCCCCGACGAGTGCCTGGCCCGCAACCCGCGGCTGGTCTACGCCCGCATGACCGGCTGGGGCCAGGACGGCCCGCTGGCCGACCGCGCCGGGCACGACATCAACTACCTGGGGCTCACCGGCGCGCTGCACGCCATCGGGCCGGCCGACAAGCCGCTCCCGCCGCTCAACATCGGCGCCGACTTCGGCGGCGGGTCGATGTTCCTGCTCGTCGGCGTCCTCGCCGCGCTCCTGGAGCGGGCGACCAGCGGTCGCGGCCAGGTGGTCGACGCCGCGATGGTGGACGGCGCGAGCTCCCTGGTCACCATGGTCTACGGACTGCTCGGCGCGGGGCTCTGGCAGGACCGGCGGGCGGCGAACCTGCTCGACGGGGCCGCGCCCTTCTACGACACCTACGCCTGCGCCGACGGCCGGCACGTCGCCGTGGGCGCGATCGAGCCGCAGTTCCACGCCCAGCTGCTGCACGGCCTGGGCCTGGACCCTGCCGGGCACGGGGACCAGGGCGACCGCGCCCGGTGGCCGGAGCAGCGGGCGGCGATCACCGCGGCCTTCGCCACCCGTACCCGCGACGAGTGGGCCGAGGTGTTCGCCGGCACCGACGCCTGCGTCACCCCGGTGCTGGGGCTCACCGAGGCACCGGCGCACCCGCACCTGGCCGCCCGCGGCACGTTCACCGACGTGGACGGCCGGCCGCAGCCGGCGCCGGCGCCGCGCTTCTCGCGCACCCCGGCCGCGCTGCGCGGCGAGCCGCGGGCCCCGGGCCAGGACACCCGGGCGGCACTGGCGGCGTGGGGGATCGGCCACGACGAGATCGGGGCGCTGCTCGGCTCCGGCGCCGTCGTCCGGGCCGACTGACATCGACGACTCCCGGAGGACCCCCGTGGCGGACGAGGTACTGGTCGAGCGGCGCGACGGCGTCCAGGTCATCACCATCAACCGGCCGGAGGCGCGGAACGCGCTCACCCGGGCCGTGGCCGAGGGCGTCGCCGCGGCCGTCGACGAGCTCGACGCCGACCCCGGGCTGCGGGTCGGTCTGCTCACCGGCGCCGGCGGCACCTTCTCCTCCGGCATGGACCTCAAGGCCTTCCTGCGCGGGGAGACCCCCGCGATCGAGGGCCGGGGACTGTGCGGAATCACCCAGACCCCGCCGCGCAAGCCGCTGATCGCGGCCGTCGAGGGCTGGGCGCTGGCCGGCGGGTTCGAGCTGCTGCTCGCCTGCGACCTCGTCGTCGCCGCCGAGACCGCGCGGTTCGGGGTGCCGGAGGTCAAGCGGTCCCTGGTGGCCGCCGGCGGCGCGGCCCTGCTGCTGCCGCGGCGGCTGCCGCACAACCTGGCGCTGGAGATGCTGCTCACCGGCGACCCGCTCGGTGCCCCGCGGGCCGCGGAGGTGGGCCTGGTCAACCGGCTCACCCCGGAGGGCGGCGCGCTGGACGGCGCCCTGCAGCTGGCCGCCACGATCGCCGGCAACGGCCCGCTGGCGCTGACCGCCACCAAGGCGATCGCCCGCGGGAGCGCAGACTGGACCACGGCGGAGGGCTGGCGCCACCAGTCGGAGCTGGTGGCGCCGGTGTTCGCCAGCGACGACGCCCGGGAGGGTGCCACGGCCTTCGCGGAGAAGCGCCCGCCGGTCTGGCAGGGTCGCTGAGGAGCACACCGTCGTCCCCCGGCTCTGCGGGCGGACGCCGGGACGGCGCCGTGCCCGACGGCGCGGGGGACGAGGGAGCCATGAGCGCGGAGACCACGCCGGAGACCGGCACCGGACAGGGTGCGGCGACGCCGGCACCCCTGGGCGCGCTCGCGCTGCTGCGCATCGGCGGCTTCCTGGTGCTCTACCTCAACGCGACGGCGGTGTTCCTCGGGGTCATGGCCCAGGCGATCGCCCGCAGCTGGCTGGCCTTCGAGCTGACCGGTTCCAACGCGGCCCTCGGTGGCGTCCTGCTCTCCTTCGGCATCGCGCTGATCATCGCGACGCCGTGGGGCGGGGTGGCCGCCGACCGGCTGCCCAAGCGGCTGGTCCTGCAGGTCTCCGTGCTGATCCTGGCCGCCTCCAGTGCCTGGATCGGGTTGGCCGTGGTCTTCGACGTGATCCAGTACTGGATGCTGCTCGGCGCCGGCGTCCTGCAGGCCATCGGCTTCGCGCTGTTCAACCCGGCCCGCATGGCCTTCCTCGCTGAGCTGGTGCCGCGCGGGTCGGTGCCGCCGGCGGTGTCCCTGCTGCTGGTGAACGCCGAGGTCAACCGGGTCGTCGGTCCGGCGCTGGCCGGCGTGGTCATCGGCTCGGTGGCCTGGGGAACCGAGGCGATCTTCCTCTCCAGCGCGGCCCTGGCGACCGTCGGCGTGCTCCTCACCGGTGCGCTGCCCCCGGGCCGCCGGCGCGGGGAACCCTCGGACCGCTCGCCGCTGGGCGAGCTGGCCGACGGCGTCCGGTACGTCCGCCGGCGTCCCCGGCTGGCGGCTCTGCTGTGGTGCGGCATCGGCGTCACGATGGTGGGGCTGCCCTACCTGGCCTTCATGCCGACCATCTCCAGCGAGCTGTTCGGCCTGGGGTCGCTGGGCTACGGCGTGCTCTCGGCGACCTCGGCCGTCGGCGGCGTCGTGGCGGGTCTGCTGCTCGGGCGGCGGTCGTCGCGGATCCGGGAGACCCAGGTGTTCATCATCGCCGGCGTGCTCTTCGGCCTCGCGCTGTGCGGGCTCGCCGCGTCGCCGAACGCCGTGGTCGCCGTCGTCGTCCTCCTGGTGGTCGGTGGCGCGATGCTGGCCTTCCAGACGACGAACCAGTCGATGCTCATCGCCCTGTCCGACATGGAGTACCACGGCCGGGTGCAGTCGCTGGTCATGCTCAGCTACGGGGCGTTCGGCATCGCCGCGCTGCCGCTGGGGCTGGTCGCCGACGCCATCGGGCTGCGCTGGACGCTCACCGGGATGGGCGTCGGGGTCCTCGTCTTCGTCGGGCTGTTCACGGTGGGCAGCCGACGCCGGGTGGCCGCGGCGAGCCGGCTGCGCGACCTGGGCTGACCGGGCTCAGCGCCGCCAGTCGACGCCGGGCAGGGTGGCGCTCCACGACTCGACGATCCGGTCCCCGGCCACCCGGTGCACCACCAGCCAGGTCACCACGGACGTCTCGCCGGTGTCGCGGTTGACCCCCGTGGTCGTGGCGCGGGTCCAGACCCGGTCGTCGGCGGCGACCTGGTCGTCCACCGTGGTCATCGGGTCGTGCAGCAGCTGCCACGAGTTGCTCAGCTCGCGCTTGAAGTCGGCGCGGCTCAGCGACCGGGTGCCGGCCGAGGAGTGCCGGACGTAGGGCTCCGCGATCAGCTCGTCGACGACGCCGAGGTCGTGCCGGTTCCACAAGCCGTCCCAGTACCGCCGGACGATCGCCGTCATGGCCTGCTGATCCACGAGCGGGATCTTAGGAGGACCCCCTGCCCCCCACCGCTCGCAGGCTCGCGGCGGGACCCTGCATGGGGCCGCTCAGACGGTGATCCGGCCGGGCGGCAGCAGCGGGCCCCGCTTGAGCTCGGTCCGGGCGACCGACCGCAGGTGCACCTCGTCGGGGCCGTCGAACAGCCGCATCGCCCGGTGCCAGGCGTACATGGCCGCCAGCGGGGTCACGTCGGTCATCCCGGCGCCGCCGTGCACCTGGATGGCCCGGTCGATGACCCGCGTCGCGGCGCGGGGGACGGCCACCTTCGCCATCGCGACGAGGTCCTTGGCCGCCTTGTTGCCCTCGGTGTCGATCACCTGGCAGGCCCGGTGGCACAGCATCCGGGCCTGCTCGATCTCCAGCCGTGACTCCGCGATCTGCTGCTGCACCACCCCCTGGTCGGCCAGTGGCCCGCCGAAGGCGACCCGGTCCCGCGCGCGCTGGACCATCAGCGCCAGCGCCCGCTCGGCGGCACCGAGGGCCCGCATGCAGTGGTGGATCCGGCCGGGGCCGAGGCGGGCCTGCGCCGCGGCGAACCCGCCGCCCTCCTCACCGACGACGTTGGTCACCGGCACCCGCACCTGCTCGAAGCGGACCTGCGCGTGCCCGTGCTGGTCGTGATGGCCGAGCACCGGGTAGTCGCGGACGACGGTGACCCCGGCGGTGTCCCGCGGGACGATCACCATCGTCTGCTGCCGGTGCGCCGGGGCCGACGGATCGGTCTTGCCCATGAGGACGAACAGCGCGCAGCGGGGGTCCATCGCGCCGCTGGTCCACCACTTGCGGCCGGTGATCACGTACTCGTCGCCGTCCCGCTCGATCCGGGTGCCGATGTTCGTGGCGTCGCTGCTGGCCACGTCGGGTTCGGTCATGGCGAACGCCGACCGGATCCGGCCCTCCAGCAGCGGCGCCAGCCACTGTTCCTGCTGTTCGGCCGTGCCGAGCAGGTGCAGCAGTTCCATGTTGCCGGTGTCGGGCGCGGCGCAGTTGATCGCCTCGGGAGCGAGGTCGAGGCTCCAGCCGGACAGCTCGGCGATCGGGGCGTACTCGAGCTGGGTGAGGCCGGACTCCGCGGGCAGGAAGAGGTTCCACAGGCCCCGCTCGCGCGCGGTCGTCTTGAGCCGCTCGACCACCGGCGGCACGTCGTGGCCGTCGTGGCCGGCCTCCCGGCGGTGCGCCAGGTACTCGGCCTCCGCCGGGAGCACCTCCTCCCGCATGAACGCGAGCATCAGGTGGTAGAGCTCACGGGCCCGGGCGGAGGGTGCGGGCAGCACGGCGGTGGTCATGGCGGCTCCTGGTCGGACCGGTCGGGGCGTGTCCCTGACCGTAGGGACTCCGCCGGCCGCCGACAGCTCGGGAGCCGCTCGGACCTCAGTCCGCGGACCCGGCCGAGCGGGCGGCGGCGACGGCGGACTCGACGCCCGGCCGGGTCACGCCGAGGCCGGCCGGCACCCTCCCCGCGTCCGCCACCAGCGCCAGGAGGACGTGCTCGGTGTCGACGACCTCGTCGCCGAGCCGCTCGGCCTCGCCGAAGGCGCCCTCGAGGACGGCGCGGGCCGCGTCGTCGAACGGGATGAAGTCGCCCGGGGTGCCGCCGCCGGGGGGCAGCGCGGCGGTGACGGCGGTCCGGACGGCGTCCAGCGGCCGGCCGGCGGCGAGGACGCGGCCGGCCAGACCCTCGGGCTCGGCGAGCAGCCCGAGGCCGAGGTGGGCGGGGGAGATCTCGGTGTGGCCGGCGGCGCGGGCCTCGTTCTGGGCGGTCACCACGACGTTGCGGGCCGACTCGGTGAAGCGGCCGAAGCCCTCGGGTGCCGACGGCCGGGTGGACGCCTTGCCGACGAACCGCTTCTGCGCCGCCTGCCGGGTCACGCCCATGCTGCGGCCGATGTCGGACCAGGACGCCCCGGACCGGCGGGCCTGGTCGACGAAGTGGCCGATCAGGGCATCGGCCACCTCACCGATCCCGTCGGCCAGCAGTACCGCGTTGGTCAGCTGCGTGAGGACGTCCTCGTCCACCCGGCGGACGGCGGAGATGAGGTCGTCGAGGCGGACGGGGTTGGACATCTGCACGGGAGGCGCCATGCGTCAACCGTAGGTTGACACGCCACCGACGTCAACCACGGGTTGACGTTCTTCAGGCGGTGGCGGCGCCGTCCGGGCGGATCGGGATCTCGACGTGCGGCCGGGACTGCCACAGCGCCCACTCCGCGCTGACCTCTCCGGCCGTGCGCAGCAGCCGGGGCAGGTGCTCGGCCAGGAGCCGCTCGGTCGAGGTCTCGGCGGCGTGCACGGTGACGTTCATGGCCGCCCGCACCGTCCCCGCCCCGTCCCGCACCGGGACGGCGACCGAGCGCACCCCCGGCGCCAGCTCCTCGTTGGCCAGCGCCCACCCGCGGGCCCGCACCTCGGTCAGCTCGTCGCGCAGCTCGCCGTCGGTCCGGTCCCGGTGGGGCGGCAGGCCGGCCCGGCTGGGTTCGGCCAGTGCTCCCGCGAGCTCCGTCGGGGGGAGCGCGGCGAGCAGCACCTTGCCCTGCGACGTCCGCGCGGCGGGGAAGCGGGTCCCGATCTCGACCCGCAGCGCGATCAGCTTGGGCACCGAGACCCGGGCGACGTAGACGATGTCGGAGCCGTCCAGCTGGGCGATGGACGACGACTCCCCGGTGGCCGCCACCAGCGACTCGAGGTGCGGGCGGGCGATGTCCCAGAGGCCGAGCGCGCCGACGTAGGCCATCCCCAGCGTCAGCACCCGCGGGGTCAGCGCGAACGCGGTCCCGGACGGGCGGACGAAGCCCAGCTCGGTCAGGGTCAGCAGGAGCCGGCGCGCGGTCGGGCGGGCCAGGCCGGTGGCCGCCGCGACCTCCGAGAGGGTCATCGTGCGGTGGCGGGCGTCGAAGCAGGCCAGCACGTCGAGCCCGCGCGCCAGCGCCTCGACGAAGTCCGGCCCCGCCCCTCGCCCCGCCATCTCCACCCTCCCCCAGCCGGCCCGGTCGCCCGATGGAACGGCCACCCTCCAGGGACCCGCGCCGAGCTCGCGAGGCGTGGGGGGAAGGGTGGTCCTCCCTTCAGCGGCCGAGGACGCGCTCCTCGCCGCCGGCGCGCTTGCCCTCGTCGACGTAGTCGCTGTACTGGTAGGGGTTGTCGAGGATCGAGGCCTCGGCCTCCGGCATCTGGGGGAACATGCCCTGTTGCCAGGTCTCCTCGCCGCACGCGCCCTTCAGGTACTCGATCGTGGACTCGATCTCCCGTCGCACCGGGGCGAGGTCGATGCCGACCAGTTCGTGCGCGTACTTCACGACCCGCCCGTCGACCAGCACGGTGTGCACGTCGCCGCGCTGGGCCTGGAAGGCCACGTGGCCGAAGGGGTTGAGCAGGGGGAACGACACGGGGGACCGGTCGTTCTTGATCAGCACGACGTCGGCCTTCTTGCCCTCCTCCAGGCTGCCGAGGTCGTCGCGGCCCAGCGCGTGCGCCCCGCCGCGGGTGGTCCACTCGACCACCTGCTGCGCGCGCAGCCTCAGGTGGGTGATCGTCTCGCCCTTGAGGTGGGCGTCCATGTGCTCGGCCATGCGGTCGGCGTTGAGCGTCGCGCGCATCGCGGAGAACATGTCCCCGCTCCACCAGACGCTGGTGTCCATCGACAGCGACACCGGGATGCCGTACTGCAGGACCTGCTCGGTGGGGGCGTGGCCCTGGCCGGCGCTGCACTCGGACTCGGTGGCCACCGAGATCGAGCCCCCGGTGGCCGCGATCCGCTGGTAGCTGTCGCGGGTGAGCGTCGAGGCGTGCACGTACACGGTCTCCGGGTTCATGAAGCCGTTCTCGTGCATGAGCCGGATGCCGTCGTCGTTGGTGGCGCCCCAGACGCCGGCGTGCGTCGTCACGGGGATGCCGAGGTCCCGGGCGACCTCGAAGGCCGCCTTCTCCGGGAAGGCGGGGTCGCCGGTGACGTCGAAGGCGATCTGCACGCCCATCCGGTCGTCGCCCGCGTCGCGCAACCGCTCCAGCAGCGAGCGGACGGCGGGGTCGGCGCTCCACTCCCACGGGCCGGCCTGGATGTTGCCGTAGGCCATGACGAACCGGCCGGGGACCGACCGGAGCGCGTCGATCGCCGCCTCGCCGTGGTCGACGGTGTGCAGGTTGTGCGACCAGTCGACGGTCGTGGTGACGCCGGCGTCCAGCGACTCGATGGCGGCCAGCCGGTTGCCCGCCGCGATGTCCTCCGGGCGGAACTTCTTCCCGTGCTCGAGGTAGTACCAGACGAAGTACTGGGTGAGCGTCCAGTCGGCGCCGTAGCCGCGCATCGCGGTCTGCCACATGTGCCGGTGGGTGTCGATCATCCCGGGCATGACGATGCCGCCGCGGGCGTCTACCTCCTGGGCCCCCTCGGGCACCTCCAGGTGGGGGCCGACGGCGGCGATCCGGTCGTCGACCACGAGCACGTCGGCGTCGGTCAGCACGGTGCCGGCGGCGTCCATGGTCAGCACCGTGCCGCCGCGGAACACCACCGGGCGGCCGGCCTCGGGGGCGGCTCCTGCGGACTCGGGGTGGGTCATCGTCTCCTCCTGGTCTCAGCGGAGCCGTGCCGGACAACCGTCCGGTCTACGGTCAGCACCTCTCGTGCGATACGTTCGTGGTGACGCGCATCACCTGTCAAGCACTCCGCCGCCGCGCCCGCGGCGGTGTTGACAGTGGCGCGAGACCGGCCGGAGACTCCGCGCGGCACCTCGGACAGCTGTCCGCGCCGCCGACCACCGAGGAGGACCGCCACCGATGACCGACGGCCCCTCCGGCCCGCTCGCCGGCCTCCTGGTCGCCGACTTCTCGCGCATCCTGGCCGGTCCCTACGCCACGATGCTGCTGGCCGACCTCGGTGCCGAGGTGGTCAAGGTGGAGGGTCCCCGTGGCGACGACACCCGCACCTGGGCACCACCGGTGCGCGAGGGTGTGGCCACGTACTACCTGGGCGTCAACCGCAACAAGCGGTCGGTGGCGCTGGACCTCGGCGACGCCGGCGACCGCGCCGCCGCCCAGGAGCTGGCCCGCCGCGCCGACGTCCTCGTGGAGAACTTCAAGCCCGGCGGCCTGGCCCGCTTCGGCCTCGACCACGCCACCGTGTCGGCGACCAACCCGCGGATCGTCTACGCCTCGATCAGCGGTTTCGGCAGCGGGCCCGGCGGGGCGGCGCTGCCCGGCTACGACCTCATCGTGCAGGCCATCTCCGGGCTCATGAGCCTCACGGGCGACCCCGGCGGTGAGCCCTACCGCGCCGGTGTCGCCGTCTTCGACGTCATGGCCGGCCTGCACGCCACCATCGGCGTGCTGTCGGCGCTGCACGCCCGCCAGGAGACCGGCCGCGGCCAGCACGTCGAGGTGGACCTGCTGTCCTCGGCGCTGTCCGGCCTGGTCAACCAGTCCAGCGCCTTCGTCGCCGGCGGGGTCGTCCCGTTCCGGATGGGCAACAGCCACCCGAGCCTGTTCCCGTACGAGCCGCTGCCCTGCGCCGACGGGGAACTGATCGTGACCGCCGGCAACGACGGCCAGTTCCGCAAGCTCTGCGGGGTGCTCGGCGTCCCGGAGCTGGCCGACGACGAGCGCTTCGCCACCAACGAGGCGCGCAACGCCCACCGCGACGAGCTCCGCCCCCTGCTGGTCGAGCGGCTCCGCACGCGGGGCAAGCAGGAGTGGTTCCGCGACATCATCGGGGCGGGCGTGCCCTGCGGTCCGATCAACACCGTCGACCAGGGCGTGGCGTTCGCCGAGGAGGTGGGCCTGGCCCCGGTCGTGACCGCGGGGGAGGGCGCCGCCGCCGTCCCCTCGATCCGCAACCCCATCCGGTTCTCCGCGAGCGCGGCGAGCTACCGGCTGCCCCCGCCGGCGGTCGACGAGCACGGGGACGAGATCCGCCGCTGGCTGGCCGCCCCGGCGAGCGAGGAGACCGCGTGACCGACTTGTCCTTCCCCACCTCCCTCGGCACCTCCACCGCCGAGGAGATCCGCCTGCTCGGTCAGGACCTGACCGCCGACCTCATGGGGCAGGTGGGCTTCGGCGAGCTCGCCTTCTGGCTGGTCACCCTGCGCCGGCCCACCCCGTCGGAGACCCGCGTGTTCGAGGCGTGCCTGGTCGCCCTGGCCGACCACGGGTTCACCCCGACCGCGATCGCCGCCCGGCTGACCTACCTCTCGGCCCCGGACTCCCTGCAGGGCGCGCTGGCCGCCGGGCTGCTCGGCGGCGGCTCGCGGTTCCTCGGCGTCACCGAGGACTGCGGCGCCTACCTGCACGAGGTCCTCGAGGCAGCCGGCCCCGACCTGCCCACCGACGACGCCGGCTGGGACGCCCTGGCCCTGCGGGCGGTCACCGACACCCGCGCCGCGCGCCGGTTCGTGCCCGGCCTCGGTCACCCGGTGCACAAGGAGCGCGACCCCCGGACGCCGGTGCTCGTCGCCATCGCCGAGGAGGAGGGGCTGCGCGGCCCGCACCTGCGGTTGTTCGAGGCGATCGGGCGGGTGCACGAGCAGGTCCTCGGCCGCCGGCTGCCGCTCAACGGCGCAGGCGTCTGCGGCGCGGCGCTCGCGGACCTGGGCCTGCCGGTGGAGATGCTCCGCGGCTTCGCGCTCCTCGCCCGGGCCGCCGGCCTGCTCGGCCAGCTCGCCGAGGAGCGTCGCCGGCCGATCGGCATGGACGCCTACCTCGCCGTCGACCGCAACGCGGTCTACGTCGACCCGAGCGGGGACTGAGCACCGTGCACGCCGCCGTCCTGACCGAGCCCGGCAGCCCGCCCGCGCCCGGCCCGCACCCCGACCCGGAGCCCGGCCCGGGCCGCACCGTCGTCCGGGTGACCGCGGCGCCGGTGGTGCCGCTGGACCTGCTCTGCGCCTCGGGCACCTCCTACTTCGGCCGCCCCGCGGTGCCCTACGTGCCCGGCGTCCAGGGCGTCGGCGTGGTCGAGTCCTCGGCCACGGTCCCGGTGGGCAGCCGGGTCTTCCTCGCCACCAGTGCCGGGATGGCCCCGGGTGACGGCAGCCTGGCCGAGCGCTGCGCGGTCCCCGACGCCGACGTCGTCCCGGTGGACGCCGACCTGCCCGACGCCGCGCTGGCGGCGCTGGGGCTGTCCGGGGTGGCGGCCTGGATGGCGCTCACCTGGCGCGGGCGGCTGCGGGCCGGCGAGCGGGTGCTGGTGCTCGGTGCGGGGGG
>NZ_JAAGWF010000002.1 GCF_010686765.1 Geodermatophilus sabuli
AGCGGTGGGCCAGGCGGCGGTCGGTGCGGCGCGGGTCCTCGGTGCGAGCCGGGTGGTCGCCGTCGCCCGGTCCGAGGCGGCGCGGGAGCGGGCCCGGGCGGCCGGCGCGGACGAGGTGCTGGCCCTGGAGGGGGACGCCGACGCCCTCGCCGCCCGGTTCGCCGAGGCCGCCGGGGGCGCGGTGGACGTCGTCGTCGACCCGGTCTTCGGGGTGGCCGCCACCGCCGCCTCGCGGGTGCTGGCCGAGGGCGGCCGGCTGGTCAACCTCGGTGGAGCCGGGGGTGACGCCGCCGGCTTCTCCTCAGCCGTGTTGCGCAGCCGCAGCGCCGAGCTGCTCGGCTACACCAACAACGCGCTCACCCCCGACCAGCGCCGGGACGCGCTCACCGCGGTCGCCGCGCACGCTGCCGCCGGCCGCCTGGCGGTGGCGCACGACGTGCTGCCGCTCGCCGAGGTCGCCGACGCCTGGCGGCGGCAGGCCGCCGGGGAGGCCGGCGTCCGGCTGGTGCTCGCCCCCTGAACCCCGCGGACGGCGCCCGCCGTCCGCCTCCCGGACACGAGGAGGACCCCGTGCAGCTGGTCACCGAGGACAACATCACCGATCTCGCCGTCGAGCGCTGGGCCACGGCCGAGGACCCGCGGCTGGCCGAGCTCCTGACCGCGCTGGTCCGGCACCTGCACGCCTTCGCCCGCGAGGTGCGGCTCACCGAGGCGGAGTGGATGGCGGCCATCCAGTGGCTGAACCGCACCGGCCAGATCAGCAACGAGAAGCGCGAGGAGTTCATCCTGACCTCCGACGTCCTCGGGCTGTCGATGCTGGTCGTCCAGATGAACCACCGGCTCCACCCGGAGGCCACGCCCGCCACGGTCCTCGGCCCGTTCCACATCGAAGGCTCCCCGGAGCTCGACCACGGCGCCGACATGTCGCAGGGGCTGCCCGGCCGGCCGCTGTACCTGCACGGCACGGTGCGCGACCTGGACGGCGCGCCGGTCGCGGGCGCGGTGCTCGACGTCTGGCAGTCGGACTCCGAGGGCCTGTACGAGTCCCAGCACGCCGACGTCGACGAGGCCCGGCTGCGGGCGAAGTACACGACCCGCGAGGACGGCAGCTACTGCGTGCGCACCATCGCGCCGCTGGGCTACTCCATCCCGATGGACGGCCCGGTCGGCGACCTGATCAGCCGCACCCGGATCAGCCACTTCCGTCCCGCGCACATCCACTTCCTCCTCAACGTGCCCGGTTTCGAGCCGTTGATCACCCACCTGTTCGAGGAGGGCGCGCAGTACCTGGACAGCGACGTCGTGTTCGGCACCAAGCAGGAGCTGGTCGTCGCCTTCGAGCCGCGCGAGCCGGGCCCGACTCCCGACGGCGGGTCCAGTGACGTGCCGTGGTCGGAGGCCCGCTACGACTTCGTGCTGCAGCGCAGCGCCTGAGCCGGGGTCCCGCGCCCCCGCGCGGGTGTGCCACCGGGCGGGCCATCCGTGCCCGCGAGCGCCTCCCGGGCAGGAGGTGCGCCAGGCCGCCAACGCCACGAGGCCGGCGAGGAACGGCGGCGCGTCGACCAGCCGCAGCGAGCGGCCGGAGCCCGTCGCGAGCGTGGCGGCCGGCGCCGGCTACGTGCGCAGGGCGGGCAGCACGGCCCGCGTGAACAGATCGACGATGCCGGACCGGGCCGCGCCCTCGCCGACGGGGGAGAAGACCAGCGTCTGCGCACCGGCGTCGGCGTACTCCCGGATCCGGGCGGCGACCCGGCCGGGATCACCGTGCAGCAGGTACCGGTCGGCCAGCGGGCCGAAGTCCTGCTGGTAGACCGCGCTCACCGTCTCGACGACCTGGGCGCGCGAGCGGTCGGGGTCGTCGTCCACGCCGCCCCAGCAGAACACCGCGCCACCGACGGCGGCCGGGTCCCGGCCGGCCGCCTCGGCCGCGTCGCGCACCTCGGTCAGGCTGCGCGCCAGCTGCTCGGGTGTGTACATGTACGGCATCCAGACGTCGCCGAACCGGCCGGCCCGGCGGATCGCCGCGGGCCGGCGCCCACCCAGCCAGATCGGGGGCCCGCCGGGCTGCACCGGTCCGGGGTCCAGCGCCAGGCCCGGGACCCGGGTGAACCGGCCGGCGAAGTCGACCGGCCCGCCGGCCCACAGCGCCCGCATGAGCTCGAGCGCCTCGTCGGACCGCGCGCCGCGCTCGGTCACCTCGACGCCGGCGGCGAGGAACTCCGGCGGGTGCTCGCCGCCGACGCCGATCCCCAGGTCGAAGCGGCCGCCGCTGACCTGGTCCAGCGTGGTCGCGAGCTTGGCCGCCAGCGCCGCCGGGTACAGCGGCAGGACGGTCAGCGAGCTGAGCAGCCGGATCCGGGACGTCGCGCCGGCGGCCGCGGCGAGGGCGACGAAGCCGTTGGCCACCGGTCCGTGGAAGAACAGGTGCTCGCCGGTCGCGACGCCGTCGTAGCCGCCGTCCTCGGCGGCCCGGGCCTGCGCGGCGACGGCGGTCTGGTCGCTGCCCAGCGTGAGGACGACGCGCACGCCGGTCCTCAGCCGTGCTCGCCGACGAGCTCGGTGTCCACCCCGATGCGGCCGACCTTCGAGGCGCCCCCCGGACTGCCCAGCGGCGCGTCGCGGCCGGGCAGCAGCTCGACGAAGAACCGGCGGTTGTCGGCGACGTGCGGCTCGTTCTCCTCGGTCACCCGCCGGTCCTGCGCGATCGCCTCGACCGGGCACACCGGCTCGCAGGCGCCGCAGTCGATGCACTCCTTGGGGTTGATGTAGAGCTTGCGGTCGCCTTCGTAGATGCAGTCGACCGGGCACTCCTCCACGCAGGACATGTCCGTGGTGTCGATGCACTCCGAACCGATGACGTAGGGCACGGGGGCCTCCTGGCTGGGGCGGGTGGGTGGTCGACGGCGCGGTGGGCCCGGCTCAGGAGTGCGCGTTCGCGCCGATGCCGGCCGGGTCGTCGCTGCTGTGCCCGGGGAAGAGGGGCTGGTCGGGGTCGAGGTAGGTCGCGGCGTTGTTGACCGCGGTCGCTGCCTCCCCGAACCCGACCGAGATCAACCGCACCTTGCCCGCGTACTCGGTGATGTCGCCGGCCGAGTAGACGCCGGACACCGACGTCCGCATGGCCGTGTCGACGAGGATCTTGCGGTCGACGATGTCGATGCCCCAGCCCTCCAGGGGACCGATGTCGGCGGTGAAGCCGAGCGCGGCGATGACCGCCTGCGCCCTGTGCGGGGTGACGGTGCCGTCCTTGGTGCGCACGTGCACGGTGTGCAGGGCCTCCACGCCGTCGACGGGGCCGCCCTCCAGGGAGTCGACCTGCGCGTCGGTGACGACGACGGTCGACCCCTTCTCCATGTCGGCCACGCTCGCCGCGTGCGCGCGGAAGTTCTTCCGGCGGTGCACCAGGGTGACCGAGGCGGCGATGCCGTCGAGGGCCAGCGCCCAGTCCACCGCGCTGTCCCCACCGCCGACGATGACCACGTCCTGGCCGGCGTGCGCGGCCAGCTCCTTGACCACGTACGTCAGGCCCCGGCCCTCCCAGACGTCCCCGCCGGGCAGCGGCCGCGGGGTGAAGGTGCCGATCCCGCCGGTGACGACCACGGCCCCGCAGGAGATGCGGGTGCCCTTGCCGGTGGTCACCACCAGCCGGTCGCCGGCCCGCGGGCGGTGTCCGGCCTCGTCGGTCAGGGACTCCGCGCGCTCGCCCAGCACGTAGACCGGGTCGAAGCGGGCCGCCTGGGTGACCAGGCCGGCGACCAGGTCCCGGCCCCTGATGCCGGGGAAGCCGGCGACGTCGTAGACCATCTTCTCCGGGTAGAGCGCCATGACCTGGCCGCCCGGCTCGGGCAGGCTGTCGACCACCGCCGTCCGCAGGCCACGGAAGCCGGCGTAGTACGCGGCGTAGAGCCCGGCCGGCCCCGCCCCGACGACCAGCAGGTCCACCGCGACCTCCCGGCCGCCCCCCGTCGCCGTCGCGGGCGGCCGCGTGTCGGTCGCGGTCATGCAGGCCCTCCGGACGCCATGTTGTCGGCCCGGGCGGCTCCGCTGAGCCGGTCGAGGGCCAGCTCGCGGACCCGGAAGCGCTGCAGCTTCCCGGTCGCGGTGGTGGGGAGCTCGTCGAACACGAGGACGTGCCGCGGGCGCTTGAAGGCGGCCAGCCCGTCGCGGCAGAACGCCACGAGGTCATCGGGCACCGTCGTCGACCCCGGCGCCAGGACGGCGCAGGCGACCGGCTTGTCCAGGCCGTCGGCGTCGGGCAGCGAGACGACGACCACCTGGGTGACGTCGGGGTGCTGGCGCAGCCGCTCCTCGACCTCGGTCGGGGAGACCCAGATGCCGCCGGCCTTGATGATGTCGTCGGTGCGGCCCAGCGAGGTGTAGTAGCCGTCGGCGCTGCGCACGTAGGTGTCTCCGGTGCGCACCCACGGGCCCTGGAACACCCGCCGGGTGACCTCCGTCCGCGACCAGTAGCCGGTGGCCGCCGAGTCCCCGCGGACGTAGAGGTGACCGGGGGTGCCGTCGGGGACCGGGGCGCCGTCGTCGTCGACGATCTTCGCCTCGTAGCCCGCGACGATCTCGCCGGTGCTGCCCGCTCGGGTGCGGCCGGGCCGGCCGCTGATGAAGATGTGCAGCATCTCGGTCGAGCCGATGCCGTCGAGCATCTCCACCCCGAAGGTGCTGGTGAACCGCTCGAACAGCGCGGCGGGGAACGCCTCGCCGGCCGACACGCAGGCGCGGACGCCGGCGAAGGTGTCGGCGGGGAGGCCGGCGGCCAGCAGCGCCGCGAAGTAGGTGGGCCCGCCGAAGAAGAGGGTCGGCCGGAACTCGCGGAGCACCCGGGCCGTGCCGGCGGGGCTGGGCCGGGACCGGTCGAGCACCGTGCTGGCGCCGACCGAGAAGGGGAAGGTCATCGTGTTGCCGAGCCCGTAGGCGAAGAAGAACTTGGCCACCGAGAAGGTGACGTCGTCCGGGCCGATGGCCAGGACGTCGCGGGCGTAGGTCTCGGCGGTGTCCCGCAGCGACCCGTGCCGGTGCATCGCGCCCTTCGGGGTGCCGGTCGTGCCCGACGTGTAGAGCCAGAACGCGGGCGAGTCGGCGACCGTCGGATAGGGGGTCGCGACCTGCCCGAGGACGTCCGCGCCCGCCGCGACGAAGGACTCCCAGGTGCGCACCCGGGCCCCGTCGACCTCCGGCAGCTCCGGAGCGCCGAGGACGACCACGTCGGCGAGGTCCCGGGCACCTCCGACGGCGGGCGCGAGGTCGGTGAACTCCGAGCTCAGCGCCACCAGCCGGGCCCGGCTGTCCCGGGCCAGCAGGGCGATGTCCTTGGGCTTGAGCATGGTGCTCACCGGCACCGGCACGGCGCCGATCCGGAGTCCGGCCAGGAAGGCGGTGAGCAGCTCGGGAGTGTCGCCCATGCACAGCAGCAGCCGCTCCTCGGGGCGGACGCCGGAGGCCACCAGCGCGGCGGCGAACCGGTGGACGGCGTCGTCGAGGTCGGCGTAGCTGAGCGTGCGGACGCTGCCGTCCAGGTCGATCGCGGTGACGGCCCGCGCCTGCGGCGTCGCCCGCGCGTGGCGGGTGACCAGCCACTCGGCCGCGTTGAACAGGTCCGTGTCCGGCACCGTGCGCGCGAGGGGGAGGTCGGGAGGTGCGGTCTCGAGGGTGGCCACGCTGCTCAGCCCTTCTGGTGACGTGGCCCTCCTGCGGGATCCCACCCCGAGCGTGCGAGGGGTGGGGGGCAGGAGGGTCCTTTTTCAGAAGCGGACGTAGTCGTACTCGACCGGCAGGGAGTTGATGCCGACCGAGGGCGGGGAGATCCAGCCGGCGAACTCGCCCGGCTCGTAGTGCGGCACCATCAGCTCGGCCACGCGGGCGCGGTCGTCGGGCGTGGGCAGGTGGTCGCCCACGATCGCGTCCCAGGTCGCCTCGTCGACGATCTCGCCGGTGGGCGTCACGTGGTGCCCGGCGAAGGCGCCGACCTTCCGGTTGAAGCCCTGGTGCGGCAGGACGAGCCGCTCCTCCAGCCCGGCGTCCTCCAGCTCCTGGTTCCACCGCCGGACGCCGTTCTCGCAGTCGGCGGCGTACTCGTTGCGCAGGTCCAGGTTGAGCGCGGTGAGCATCGGCACCGTCTTGAGGCTCATCGCGCCGTTGTCGATGATCGGCACGTCCATGGTCAGGTCGTGCAGCTGGTGGTCGTCCTTGCGGCGGGTCTCCATCCACCGGCCCTTGAGCCCGGCGGTGTAGTACGACGCGACGTTCGACGACGTCTCGGAGCCGAAGAGGTCCATCGACACCGAGTACTGGAAGTTCAGGTACTTCTGGATCACCGAGAGCGGGATGCCGCCGTACTGCCAGATGTCGTCGGTGCCGTGCTCCCTCATGAGCTGGGCGGTCCGCTGGACGGTGCGCTGCACGCCCGTCGTCCCGACGAACATGTGGTGCGCCTCCTCCTTGAGCATGAACTCGCAGGTGCGCGCCAGCGGGTCGAAGCCACTCTCCTTGAGCGTGCCGAGCTGGTACTTGCCGTCCCGGTCGGTGAAGTAGGTGAACATGAAGAACGACAGCCAGTCGGTCGTCTCCTCGTTGAAGGCACCGAGGATGCGCGGGGAGTCGAAGTCGCCGGAGTTGCGCTTGAGCAGCTGCTCGGCCTCCTCGCGGCCGTCCTTCCCGAAGTAGGCCTGCAGCAGGTAGACCATCGCCCAGAGGTGGCGGCCCTCCTCGACGTTGACCTGGAAGAGGTTGCGCATGTCGTAGAGCGACGGCGCGGTCATGCCGAGGTGGCGCTGCTGCTCGACCGAGGCGGGCTCGGTGTCGCCCTGGACGACGATCAGGCGGCGCAGGTCCGACCGGTGCTCGCCGGGGACCTCCTGCCAGGCCGGCTCGCCCAGCCTGTCCCCGAAGTTCACCTTGCGGTCGGGGTCGCGCTCGGCGAGGAAGATGCCCCACCGGTAGTCCTCCATCGGCACCCGGTCGAAGTGTGCCCAGCCGTCGCGGCCGACCGCGATCGCGGTGCGCAGGTAGACGTCGTGGGTCGGGACGGAGGGCCCGAGGGTCTTCCACCAGTCGAGGAACTTGGGCTGCCAGGCCTCCAGGGCACGCTGCAGCTTGCGGTCGCCGGCGAGGTTGACGTTGTTCGGGATCTTCTCGCTGTAGTCGATCCTCGACAGCGGCCCGGTCGGGGTGGGGGCGTCGCCGGTGACGGTGCCGGACTGCGGGGTGGATTCGGTCGTGGTCATGGTCAGACCCGCTTCCTGTCGTAGTCGGCCCGCTGGCCGGTGCCGTAGCGGCGCAGTGCTCCTTCGGGGCCAGCGGCGTTGGGCCGCTGGAAGATCCAGTTCTGCCAGGCGGTGAGCCGGCCGAAGACCTTGGTCTCCGGGGTCTCCTGGCCGGCGAAGCGGAGGTTGGCCTCCATGCCGGTCAGCGCGTCGGGGGAGAAGCTCCTGCGCTCCTCGACGACCAGGCGGACCTCGTCGTCCCAGTCGATGTCGTCGGGGGCGCTGGTGACCAGGCCGAGCTCGAGCGCGTCGGCGGCGAGCAGGTCCCGGCCGACGGCGGCCTCCGCGGCCGCGAGCTCCGAGGCGGAGCCGAGGAAGCGGACCTGCAGGCGGGTGAGGTCGTTGCCCATCGGCAGCAGGCCGGTGTTGAACGCGTCGAGCCGGATCACCGCCGGCGGCGCGGGGTCCTCGTCCTCCTCGAACTGACCCTCGAGCATGAAGGAGCGGTCCGCGGCGAAGGCGATCTCGGCCAGGAGGCCGGAGAAGCAGGAGCCCGGCTCGATCAGCGCGAACAGGCTGCGCGAGGTGGTGTCCAGCCGCTTCACCACCCGCTTCCAGAAGCCGATCGTCTCGTTGACCAGCCAGTCGTCGCGGTGGGCGAGCAGCAACTCGTCGTAGGCGGCGACGGTGGCGACGTCGCCCTCGGTGCGCAGCAGCCAGGTGCCGACCGCCAGCTCGTTGGTGCGCAGCCGCAGGACCACGTCGTCGAGCTCGCGGCTGGCGGCCAGCAGCCAGGCGGCATCGCCCTGCTCGTGCAGTTCGTCGACGCTCGAGGGCACGGCGGCCGGGCCGAGCACCGTGATCGTCGCGGTGCCCGACTCCCGGTCGAGGACGACGCGCACGTGCTCGTACCGGGTGGTGTCGCCGTCGACCTCGCGTCGCAGCGGGGTGAGCCGCACGCCCCGCGCCCCGGCCCCGGGCCGGGTCGACGTGGTGGCGGCGGCGGCCGCCCGGCGGGCGATCTCCTCGGGGAAGTCGCGGGCCTTCACCGTGGCGTCGACCAGCCGCCACGCGACTGCCCGCTCGCCGCGGATGCCCTCGGCGGTGGTGGAGAAGACGTCGGCGAGGTCGCGACGGACACCGCGCTTGTCCACCACCCGGGTCAGGCCGCCGGTGCCGGGCAGCACGCCCAGGAGCGGCACCTCGGGGAGGGAGACGGCCGAGGAGTTGTCGTCGAGCAGCACGATCTGGTCGCAGGCCAGGGCCAGCTCGTAGCCGCCGCCGGCCGCGGTGCCGTTGACCGCGGCGATGAACGGCAGCCCGGAGTGCGCGGTCGCGTCCTCGATGCCGTTGCGGGTCTCGTTGGTGAACTTGCAGAAGTTCACCTTCCAGCTGTGCGGCGACGCGGCCAGCATCTTGATGTTCGCGCCGGCACAGAACATCCGGTCCTTGGCGCTGGTGACGACGACCGCCCGCACCTCGGGGTGCTCGAAGCGGATCCGCTGCACCGCGTCGTGCAGCTCGATGTCCACCCCGAGGTCGTAGCTGTTCATCTTCAGCTCGTAGCCGGGCACGATCCCGCCGTCCTCGGCGACGTCGAGGGTCAGCGTCGCGACCTCGCCCTCCACCGACAGCGTCCAGTGCCGGTACTGCTCGGGCGAGGTGTCGAAGGAGACCTCCACCGTGGCACCCGGTTCGGCCACCGGGCCCGGGCCCTCCGTCGTCGAGCGGTCTTCGAGGGCGGTCACGGGGCCTCCAGGGAGTCGCAGCAGGTGGTGCGGGCGGGCTACCGCACTGCCGTCGCGGCCCATCCTGACGTGCTACACGACTATGCGCAAGCGGCGGAGCGAGTGTAGATCTCCCGATCTCGGGGGAGACGGACGCGGTCCGCGGTGCCACGCTGGGGCCCGAGCCCAGGGGAGGGGTCGCGATGACCACGACGGACGTCCGGACCGACCGGTGGCGGTGGGTGGCCGACCCCGACCCGCGGTGGGACCCCGACCGCGAGCGGGTCTTCGCCGCCATCCCCGACCGGGTCTTCCCCACGATGCCGCGGCGTCCCGGCGCGCGACTGCCCGGCGACTGGTGGCGCGTGGAGGACGAGCACGGGGTGGTCGGCTACGGGTGGCTCGACGACGTCTGGGGTGACGCGGAGATCCTGCTGGCCGTCGAGCAGGGTGTGCGGGGCAGCGGTGCCGGGGCCTTCACGCTGGCCCGGCTGGAGGAGGAGGCGGTCGCCCGCGGACTCAACTACGTGCTCAACGTGGTCCGCGACACCCATCCCGAGCGGGAGGGAGTGACCGCCTGGCTGCTGGCCCGGGGGTTCACCGCCGACGAGGGCGGCCGGCTGCGCAAGCGGGTCGGCGACCGCACCCGCGACGTCGGTCAGCGGCAGGCCGGCCGGCCGGGCACCGGCACGGCGCCCCTCCCCGACGGCGGGCGGCAGGAGCGCTACGCCGCGGAGCGGGACCGCGCGGCCGGCCGCGGGCACCCCGACGACCGGACCGGGGGGTCCGACCTCGGTCCGGGCACCGAGGAGAGCGGCGGCTACGTCGCCCAGGAGCAGCACCGTTTCTGACGTCGTCGTCTCCTAGGCCACGCCGAGGAGGGCGTGGGCGACCGAGCTGTCCCGGCGGAACTCCTGGGTCGGGGAGCGGTGCACCACCCGGCCCTTGTCCACCACCGCGATCTCGTCGGCGACGGCGAAGGCCAGGTGCAGGTCCTGCTCGACGACCACCAGCGTCGTCCCCTCGGCCTTCATGCCGGAGATCGCGTGCCCCACGAGGTCGACCACGGCGGGGGCCAGACCGTCGGAGGGCTCGTCCATGAGCACCAGCCGGGGGTTGGTGAGCAGGGCCCGCGCGATCGCCAGCATCTGCTGCTCGCCGCCGGAGAGCTGACCGGCCGCGTGCCGGCGGCGTTCGCCGAGCCGGGGGAGCAGTTCGAGCACCCGGGGGGCGTCCCACGGCCCGCGGCCCCGGCCTCGCCGGGCGGCGAGGTCGAGGTGCTCGGTGACGGTGAGCGGCGCCCAGACCCGCCGGCCCTGGGGCACGAGGGCCACACCGGCCCGCGCCACGACGTCGGGACGGCGGCCGGCGAGGTCCCGGCCCTCCAGCCGCACCGTGCCCGCGGACGGCGTCACCAGCCCCATGAGCGTGTGCACCAGCGTGGTCTTGCCGACGCCGTTGCGGCCGAGCAGCCCCAGCACCTGACCGGCGGCGACGTCGAGGTCGATCCCCTGCAGGACGGTGCTGCGCCGGTAGCCCGAGCGCAGGCCACGGACCTCGAGCACTCAGCCCACCTCCGTCCGCGACGGCCCCGGGTCGTCGAGGAACAGCGCCTCCCGGCCGGTGCCGAGGTAGGCCTGCTGCACGGCCGTGCTCGCCCGCACCTCGTCCGGGTCGCCGGTGAGCAGCACCCGGCCCAGGTGCAGCACGGTGACCGAGGTGGCCAGGGCGAACACCACGTCGAGGTCGTGCTCGACGATCACCACGGTCACCGACCCGGGCAGCGTCTGCAGCAGGCCGACCAGGCGGGCGCTCTCCGCGGGTGACATGCCGGCGGCGGGCTCGTCGAGCAGCAGCAGGGTCGGCTCGCAGGCCAGCGCGACGGCCACCTCCACCTGCCGCCGCTCGCCGTGCGACAGCGCGGCCACCGGCGTCCCGGCCCGTTCGGCGAGGCCCACGTCGGCGAGCAGTTCCCGGGTCCGCTCGCGGGCCGCGGCCTGGCGGCGGGGAACCAGCGAGTGGCGGGACCGGTGCTGCCGCTGCGCCGCGAGCAGCACGTTCTGCTCGACCGTCTGGCTGAGGAAGAGGCTGGAGTGCTGCAGGGTCTGGCTGATGCCGCGCCGGGCCCGCTGCGGCTCCGACAGCCGGGTGACGTCGTCCCCCGCGAGGGCCACCGTGCCGGCCGAGACCCGCAGCGCACCCGTGACCAGCTTGAACAGCGTGCTCTTCCCGGCACCGTTCGGGCCGATGAGGGCGTGCCGCGCCCCGGCCGGGACGTCGAGCGTGACGTCGTCCACCGCGGTGAGGGCGCCGAAGGAGCGGGTCACGCCGGACAGGGACAGCAGCGGTGCGCTCATGCCGGTGCCTCGTCGGTGCCCGGCAGGACGGCCCGGCGCCGTCCCCGGCGGAGGTCGGCCAGCCCGGCGACCCCGCGCGGCAGCACGTACACGGCGACGATGAAGACCAGGCCGAGCAGCAGCGGCCCGTGCCCCTCGAGCGTCGGGCCGAAGGTGTCCCGCACGAGGACGACGACGGCCGCGCCCAGCGCCGGGCCCCACAGCGTGCCGGCGCCGCCCAGGACGACGGCCAGCAGCATCAGGGCGCTGGTGGTGAAGCCGGCGTCGCTGGGGTTGACGATCCGCACCAGGCCGGCGAACAGGCCGCCGGCCAGCCCGGCGAAGCCGCCCGCGAGCGCGAAGGCGAGGTACTTGTAGCGGAACGGCGAGTACCCGAGCGAGCGCATCCGCCCCTCGTTGTCGCGGATGCCGCGCAGCGCGGCGCCGAACGGCGAGGCGGCCACCAGCCACAGGCCGAGGGCGCCGAGCAGCACCACGGCGAGGACGAACCAGTACACGTACCCGGCGAGGGTCAGCGGGGTGCCGGCGACCCGGATCGAGGGGATGCCGAACAGGCCGTTGGAGCCGCCGGTGACCGACGACAGCGACTGGGCGAGCTGGTGCACCAGCTCGCCGATGGCGAGGGTGAGCATCAGGAAGTAGACGCCGCCGCTGCGCACCGCCAGCCAGCCGGTGGCCGCCGCCGCGAGCGCGCCGGCGACCGCGGCCGCCAGGACGGTGACCAGGCCCTCGCTGGTCCAGTGCGTCGACACCAGGCCGGCGGTGTAGGCGCCGACGCCGAACCAGGCGGCGTGCCCGAGCGAGGGCAGACCGGTGAGACCCACGAGCAGGTCCAGGCTCATCGCGAAGAGCGCGAAGACCAGGATCCGGGAGACGGTGTTGGTGCTGAACGGGTCGGCGACCAGCGGCACGGCGGCCAGGACCGCCAGCAGCGCCACGGCGAGGACGGCGGTCAGCGCGCGCGGCGGCCGGCGCCGGCGCGGTGCGGCCGGGGCCGCCGCGGCACCGGGCGCGGTCTCGGCGGGGAGGCTCTGCACGCTCATGAGTGGGCCACCTTCCCGGCGAAGAGTCCACGGGGCCGGACGATGAGCACGAGGGCGAGGGTGCCGAACAGGATGAACGAGGCCACGTCGGGCAGCAGCGCGCGGCCCAGCGACTCGACCTGGCCGATCACCAGCGCGCCGATGAGCGCGCCGCGGATGGACCCGAGGCCGCCGATGACCACGACCACCAGCGCGAGCAGCAGGATGGTCTCGTCCAGTCCCGGCCGCGCGCCGTAGACCGGTGCTGCCAGCACACCGGCGACCGTGGCCAGCATCGAGCCGATGCCGAGGACGGCGACCTTCACCTTGCGGTTGTCGATGCCCATCGCCGAGACCATCTCCCGGTCGGCGACGCTGGCCCGGACGAGGGCGCCGACCGACGTCCGTTCCACGACCAGCCAGACGGCCAGGGCCAGGACCAGCCCGACGCCGATGAGCATCAGCCGGTAGGCGGGGTAGGCGCTGCCGGCGACGTCCACGCTGGTGTCCAGGCCCGGGGGTGGGGAGACCGACCGGACGTCGTTGCCGTACACGATCGAGAGCACCTCGGCCACGACCAGCGAGATGCCGAGGGTCAGCAGCGCCTGGTCGAGGACCGGCCGCCGGGCCAGTGGCTCGGTCATGCCCGACAGGGCCCCGCCGGCCAGCAGCCCGACCAGCGCGGCGACGCCGAGCGCGGCGAGGAAGCCACCCCACGAGTCGCCGGCGACGAAGTTGACCGCCAGGTAGGACCCCACGAGGAAGAAGGCGCCGTGGGCCAGGTTCAGCACGTCCATCATCCCGAAGACGATGGACAGGCCGACGGCGAGGACGAACAGCAGCGCGCCGATGGCGAAGCCGTTGAGGATGCTGACGAGGTTCTCGTCGAACCAGCCGAGCATGGGAGTGCTCCTCTCGGGGAGCCGGGCCGCGGCGGCAGGGCGGGCAGGTGCCGCTACGGCCCGGCGCCCGGGCTGGTCAGGGCTGCGGGAAGACGCCGAGCTCCTCGACGACGGAGTTGACCAGCGTCCCGTCCTGATCGACCACCTCCCGCAGGTAGACGGCCTGCTCCGGGGTCTGGTCCGTGAAGCTCCAGGGGCCGCGCGGGCTGTCGTCGATCTCCCCGAGGCCGCCGAGGGCCTCGCTCAGCGCCTCACCGGTGGTCTCGCCGGACTCCTCCAGCGCGCGGGCGAGGACGTTGGCCGCGTCGTAGGCCTGCACCGCGTAGGTGGTGGGCAGCTCGTCGTAGGCCGCCTGGTAGGCCTCGACGAACTCGGTGTTGGTCTCGTTGTCGATCTCGGTCGAGTAGTGCAGCGTCGTCCGGACGCCGACCGCCGCCGGGCCCTGCGCGTCGAGCACGCTGCCCTCGGTGAGGAAGCCCGAGCCGTAGAGCGGGGTGGTGTCCTTGAGGCCGAACTCCGCGTACTGCTGGACGAAGCTCACCGCCTCGCCGCCGGCGTAGAACACGAACGTCGCGGCCGCGCCGGAGGACTGCACGCCGGAGAGGAACGGCTGGAAGTCCTGCGTCGTGCCGAACGGCGTCAGCGCCTGGCCGGCGATCGTCCCGCCGCCGGCGGTGTAGGCCTCGGTGAAGCCGGCGACCACCTCCTGGCCGGCGGCGTAGTCCGGTGCCATCACGTAGACCGGGCCGATGCCCTCGCCGGCCAGGTACTCGCCCATCGCGCCGGCGATCTGGGCGTTGGTGAAGGACGACCGCCAGACGTAGGGGCTCGCGGCGGCCTGGGTGATCGCCTCGGCGCCGGCGTTGGCCACGATCAGCGGCACCTGCGCCTCGGTGACCTGCTCGGCGACGCCCAGGGCGGTGGCCGAGTTGACGATGCCGACCATCGCGTCGACGTCGCCCTCGGTGAGCAGCCGCTGGATGGCCGGCACGCCGGTGTCGGGGCCCTCGCCCTCGTCGGCGGTCACCGTCTCGACGGTGAAGCCGCCCATCTCGCCGCCGTTCTGCTCCAGCCACAGGTCCCAGCCCTGCTGCATGTCCTCGCCGAGCGGGGTGTAGACCCCGGCCTGCGGGATGACGAGGCCGATGCGGACGGTGCCGCCGCCCTCGCCGCCCCCGCCGCCGCTCTCCTCGTCCTCGCCGAGGCTGCCGCCGCCGCAGGCGGCCACGGCCAGGGTGAGGACGCCGACGCCGAGGCCGCCGAGCAGTCGCCGACCGGACAGGTGATGCAGCACGGGCACGCTCCGAAGCTCGTGACGTGCTACACCTGCACGTCTGATGTCGCAGAACCATGTAGCGGACCGGTAGCTGTGTCAAGCGTCACAGTCGGTTCCCCGTGGAGAAGGTGACCCATCCGTGACCTCTCCCACGCGGGTGGTGGCGCGCGGAGGGAGCCGGGTCACCGGGTGTCACGATGGAGGTGTGGAGGTCGTCGAGGGACCCTTCGTGACCCGCCGGCAGGAGCTCGGCGCGGCCAGCGCGCGCAGCCTGCTGCTCACCGTGCTGGGCGAGTTCGTGCTGCCCAGCGACCGGCCGGTCTGGACCGCCAGCCTCATCGACCTGCTCGGTGAGCTCGACGTCGCCGAGAAGGCCGCCCGGCAGGCGATCATGCGCACCGCCGACAGCGGCTGGATCGAGGCCAACCGCATCGGCCGGGAGACCCGGTGGTCGCTGACCGCGGCGGGTACCCGCCTGCTGCGCGAGGGCACCGACCGCATCTACGGCTTCGCCGCCGACGACCGGGCCTGGGACGGCCGCTGGCTGGTGCTGTCCGTCGGCGTCCCGGAGAACAACCGGGCGCTCCGCCAGCAGCTGCGCACCCGCCTGGGCTGGGCCGGGCTGGGCTCCCTCGACGGCGGCACCTGGGTGACCCCCCGGGTCGACCGCGAGCAGGAGGCCCGGCGCGTGCTCGAGCAGCTGGACCTGCTCGGCGGGAGCTGGTCGTTCGTCGCCGCGGCCGGCGCCGTCGGGGAAGAGCGCTCGCTGGCCCGCAACGCGTGGGACCTCGACGCGATCGAGGCCCGCTACGAGGACTTCCTCGACCTGGTCGGCCGCCGGCGACCCCGGACCGACCGGCAGGCGCTGGTGGCCCAGGTCCGGCTGGTCCAGGAGTGGCGCCGGTTCCCGCTGCTCGACCCGGGCCTGCCGCGGGAGCTGCTGCCACCGCGGTGGAGCGGCAGCCGGGCGGCGGAGGTCTTCCGCGAGCGGCACGCCTCCTGGGCCCCGCGCGCGCAGCGGGCCTGGTC
This sequence comes from Geodermatophilus sabuli, assembly GCF_010686765.1. Taxonomy (GTDB): domain Bacteria; phylum Actinomycetota; class Actinomycetes; order Mycobacteriales; family Geodermatophilaceae; genus Geodermatophilus; species Geodermatophilus sabuli_A. The sequence continues at coordinate 15,531 of NZ_JAAGWF010000002.1, forward strand.
GGAGCTGTCCGTCGACCGCTGAAGGAGGACCGCCCTCCCCCCACGCCTCGCTCCGCTCGGCGCGGGACCCTGGAGGGCGGCCGTTCCGGCGCGGGACCCTGGAGGGCGGCCGTTCAGGCGGGGACCGGGTGCCGCTCGAGCCAGGCCCGGCCGGCGTCGGTGAGCACCCGCATGTCCCGCTCGGCGAGCAGCAGCGGCGGGTCCTGCCGGTACAGCCGCGCGACGAGGTGGCTGTCGGGCGCGAGCTGCCGGGCGATCTGGTGGGCCTCCAGCTTGTGCAGGCGGCCCTCGGGGGCGGCCGCGAACCGCTGCAGCAGCGCGGCCTGCACCTGCTCGGGGTCGGGCCGGTCCCGGGGGTCGGCCACCGCGGCGGGCTGCTCGTCGAGCAGCGCGGTGATCGCCCGGGAGAAGGTCTGCACCAGGTCGCGGATGCGGTCGTCGCGCGAGGGTGCCGCCGCCTCGCCGCCGGAGCCCTGCCAGGTGCGCTGCGGGTGTCGGCGCAGGTACTCCTGCTCGAGCTCGAGCATCCGCTCGGTGTGGGTGCGGAACTGCTCGGCGGTGCCGTGCAGGAAGACCCAGTGCCGCATCGCGTGGGCGTGCACGCCCTGGCGTTCCAGTTCCTCGTCGGACAGCTCGCGCGCCGGGATGCCCGGTCGGTCGGTCATGGCCGCTCCCTCCGTCGGTTCCTCGGTCGAACGCCGCAGGCGGTGACCCGCGTCTCATCGTGGGGGGCGCGGGGCCCGGCTGTCACCCCGCGCGGCGCGGCGCCGGTCGGCCCGGTCGCGGCGCCGGTCGGGCCGGTCACGGCGCCGTCGCCAGGCGCAGGATGCCCTCGGCCAGCTCCGCCGGGCGGGTGAACATCGACTCGTGGCTGCCCGGGACCTCGGTGACCTGCGCGCCGCAGCGCTGTGGGAACCGCGGTGCCCAGGCGTGCTCGCCCGGGGGCAGGGCGACGTCGTCCACGGAGAGCAGGTAGTCGATCGGGACGTCGAGGTCGCGGTAGGCGTTGCCCCCGACCGCGGGCTCGCTGAAGCACAGGAACGACTGCGGGCGCAGCACCGAGTGCACCACCGCGGCCGTCGCCGGGTCGGCGTCCTGCATGAAGCCGCCCTGGAAGACCTCGAGGGGCAGCAGCACCGTGTTGTCGTCGGAGGCGGCGGCCAGCTGCTCGAACAGCTCGGTGTAGTGCGGCGGCACCTCGTCGTTGAGGCAGCTGCCCGCCTCGGGGACGAACGCGCTCCAGAAGACGAGGCGCTTGAGCCGCCCGGCCAGCCGGGGCGCGGCGCCGGCGACGACGAACCCGCCCCAGCTGTGCCCCACCAGCGTCACGTCGGTCATCCCGGAGCGGTCCACGGCGTCGACCAGCCGGTCCACGCAGTCGCTGAGGGTCACCCCGCGCGGGTCGTCGTCGATGCCGAGGCCCGGGCTGGTGGGGGCGATCACCCGGTGCCCCTCCGCCCGCAGCCGGGCGGCCACCGGCTGCCAGGCCCACCCGCCGTGCCAGGCGCCGTGCTGCAGCACGAACTCCTCCGCCATGTCCGTTCCTCCTCGTCGAGTGCCGACCGCGCCCGGACGGGCGCGGGGGATCAGGAGCGGCTCTCCGCCGCAGCGGTCGCCGGTCGCCGGGTGGGTGCCACGACCAGCGCGACGCCCACCGTGGTGACCGCGATGCCGGCCAGCGACACCGCCGAGAGCCGCTCGCCGAACAGCAGGTAGGCCTCCACGGCGGTCGCCGGCGGCACCAGGTAGTAGAGGCTGGACACCCCGGCCGCCGTCCCCCGGCGCAGCAGCACCAGCAGCAGGAGCACCGCACCGAGCGACAGGAACACCACCAGCCAGACGAAGGCCGCGACGAACTCGCCCGTCCACCGGATGCTGGTGTCCTCGGTGCCGACGGCCAGGACCAGCAACAGGGCCGAGGCCGCGGCGTACTGGACCGCGGTGCCCCACACCAGCGGGACGTCGTCGCCGTGCCGCTTCTGGTACAGCGTGCCCGCGGTGCCGGCGGCCAGGCCGACCACGCAGGCCAGCACCCCGGACGCCGGCAGCGGGTCCTCGGTGCCGGCGGCGGCGATGCCCGGGCCCACGACCAGGGCGACGCCGGCCAGCCCCAGCAGCAGGCCGCCCCACTGCCGGGCGGTGGGCCGCTCGCCGAGCAGCCGCGTGCCCAGGACCGCGACCAGCACCGGCTGCAGGCTCACCACCACCGCCGACACCCCCGCCGGCACGCCCACCGAGATGCCGTAGAAGACCCCGCCCAGGTAGCCGGCGTGCAGGAGCACCCCGACCGCGGACGCGTGCCCGTACTGGGTGCCCGTGGCCGGCCGCGGCGAGCGCAGCGCCAGCGCCAGGACGACCAGCAGCACGGCGGCGACGGCCAGCCGGACGGCGAGGAAGGTGAACGGCTCGGCGTAGGGCAGCCCGTACTTCGCCCCGACGAAGCCGGTGCTCCACAGCAGGACGAACAGCGCCGGCCCGCCCAGGCGCACGAGGGGAGAGGAGGTCACGGCCGCCAGCGTGCGTGCCGCGTGCCGCTGCCGCCTCTCCGGACCAGGTCCAGCCGGGGCCGGGGTCCGTCGGTGCGGCCGGTCTGCGGTGGCCGGCTCCCGGCCCGGAACGGCGCGGGCCAGCTGACGCCCGGGCCCTGGTAGCCCTGCTCGGCCGCGGCGTGCAGGGTCCACTGCGGGTCGTAGAGGTGCGGGCGGCCCAGCGCGCACAGGTCGGCCCGCCCGGCGAGCAGGATCGAGTTGACGTCGTCCCAGCTGGAGATGGCGCCGACCGCGACGACCGCGATGCCGTGCGCGCGGCCGACCTCGTTGCGGATCCGGTCGGCGTAGGGCGTCTGGTAGCTGCGGCCGAACGCCGGCCGCTCGGCCTTGACCACCTGCCCTGTGGAGACGTCGATGCCGTCGACGCCGTGCTCGGCGAAGGCGCGGGCGATCGCGACGGCGTCCTCGACGTCGGTGCCGCCCTCGCACCAGTCGGTCGCCGAGATGCGGACGGTCATCGGCCGCTCCGCCGGCCACGCCGCGCGCACGGCGTCGAAGACCTCCAGCGGGTAGCGCAGCCGGGCGGCCGGCGAGCCGCCGTAGCGGTCGGTGCGGTGGTTGGCCAGCGGGGAGAGGAAGGAGGACAGCAGGTAGCCGTGCGCGCAGTGCAGCTCGAGCACGTCGAAACCGGCACGGGCCGCCGCGCGGGTGCTGGCGACGAACTGCTCGCGGATCGCCGCCAGGTCGGCCTCGGTCAGCTCCCGGGGGACGGCGTTGGCCGGTGAGTAGGGGACCGCCGAGGGGCCGACCACCGGCCAGTTGCCCGAGGGCAGCGGCTCGTCGATGCCCTCCCACATGAGCCTGGTGGAGCCCTTGCGGCCGGAGTGGCCGAGCTGCACGCCGATCCGGGCGTCGGTCGCCGAGTGCACGAAGTCGACGACGCGGGTCCACGCCGCCTCCTGCTCCGGCGTGTAGAAGCCGGTGCAGCCCGGGGTGATCCGCCCCTCGGGGGAGACGCAGACCATCTCGGTCATCACCAGCCCGGCGCCGCCGAGCGCCTTGCCGCCCAGGTGCACGAGGTGGAAGTCGGTCGGCAGCCCGTCGACGGCCGAGTACATGTCCATCGCCGAGACGATCACGCGGTTGGCCAGCTCCAGCTCGCCGAGCCGGAACGAGTGGAACATCGGGGGCCGCGGCTGCGCGGGCACCGGCTGGGTGCGGGCGAACCACGCGTCGACGCCGGCCACGAACTCCGGGTCGCGCAGCCGGAGGTTGTCCTGGGTGACCCGGCGGCTGCGGGTGATGATGTTGAAGGCGAACTGCTCGGGGTCCTGGTGCACGTACCTCCCGATGTCCTCGAACCACTCCAGGCTGGCCTGCGCGGCGCGCTGCGTGGAGAGCACCACCGGGCGGCGCTCGGCCTCGTACGCGGTGAGGGCGGCGTCGACGTCGGGCTGCTCGTGCAGGCAGGCGGCCAGGGCGAGGGCGTCCTCCATGGCGAGCTTCGTGCCCGAGCCGATGGAGAAGTGGGCGGTGTGGGCGGCGTCCCCGAGCAGGACCAGGTTGCCGTGCCGCCAGGTCTCGTTGCGCAGGGACAGGAAGGCCAGCCACCTCGAGTTGTTGGCGAACACCCGGTGGCCGCCGAGCACGTCGGCGAACAGCTCCTCGATCAGGGCGATCGACGCGGTGTCGCTCTCGCCGGGTGGCAGGTCGAGCGCGGCGACGGGGGCGAACGCGCGCTGCCAGACGTCCTCGTGCATCTCGACGATGAACGTGCTGCCGGTGCGGTCGTACGGGTAGCCGTGGATCTGCATGACGCCGTGCGGCGTCTCCGCGACGTAGAACTCGAACGCCTCGAAGACCAGGTCGGTGCCGAGCCACATGTAGCGGCAGCGGCGGGTCTCCACGGTGGGGCAGAAGACGTCGGCGTAGCGGCTGCGCACGGCCGAGCGGGCGCCGTCCGCCGCGACGACCAGGTCGCAGTCGCGGCGCAGCACCTCGGGGTCGGGGGCCTCGGTGCGGTGGTGCACCGGCACGCCGAGGTCGGCGCAGCGGCGCTGGAGGACGGCCAGCAGCTCCCGGCGGCTCATCGCGGCGAACCCGTGCCCGCCCGAGGTGGTCACCCGGCCGCGGTGGTGGACGTCGATGTCGTCCCACCGGGCGAAGTGCCGCTCCATCTCCCGGAAGACCACCGGGTCGGCGTGCTCGATGCCGCCCAGGGTCTCGTCGGAGAAGACGACGCCGAACCCGTACGTGTCGTCGGGGGCGTTGCGCTCCCAGACGGTGACCTCGTGCGTGGCGTCCAGCTGCTTGACCAGCGCCGCGAGGTAGAGCCCCCCGGGGCCACCGCCGACCACCGCGATCCGCATCCCGGTCACCGCAGCCGGTAGCGCTGGAGCTTGCCGGTGCTGGTCCGGGGCAGCTCGGTGCGGAACTCGACGGCGCGGGGGCACTTGTAGGGGGCGATCACCTGCCGGCAGAAGGCGGTCAGCTCCTCGGCGCCCACCCCGCCGTGCTCCGGGTCGAGCACGACGAACGCCTTGACGACGGTGCCCCGGTCGGGGTCGGGCGCCCCGACCACCGCGCACTCGACGACCGCGGGGTGGCCCAGCAGCGCCTGCTCGACCTCCGGGCCGGCGATGTTGTACCCGGCCGAGATGATCATGTCGTCGGTGCGGGCCCGGTGGGTGAAGTACCCGTCGGCGTCGCGGACGTAGGTGTCGCCGGTGTAGTTCCAGCCGTGTCGCACGTAGACCTCCTGCCGGTCGCCGTCGAGGTAGCGGCAGCCGGTGGGTCCGCGCACGGCGAGGTGTCCCTCCGTCCCGTCCGGGACCGGGCGGCCGTCGTCGTCGAGGACGGCGGCGGTGTAGCCGGGGACGGCGCGGCCGGTCGAGCCGGGGCGGATGTCGTCGTCCGCGGCCGCGATGAAGACGTGCAGCATCTCGGTGGAGCCGATCCCGTCGACGATCCGCACCCCGGCCGCGTCGTGCACCGCGTGCCAGACGGCGGCCGGCAGGGGCTCGCCGGCGGAGACCGCCCGGCGCAGGCCGCGCAGCCGGCCGCCCCGCCCGCCGGCGACCATCGCCTTGTACGCGGTGGGCGCGGTGGAGAGGACCGTGACGCCGTGCTCGGCGACCGCGTCGGCGAGCTCGTCGGGCGAGGCGCGCTCGAGCAGCAGCACGCTGGCGCCCGCGCGCAGCGGGAAGACGACCAGCCCACCCAGGCCGTAGGTGAAGGCGATCGGCGGGCTGCCGGCGAACACGTCGTCGGGGGTGGGGCGCAGCACCGACGCGGAGAAGGTGTCGGCGATCGCCAGCACGTCGCGGTGGAAGTGCATCGTCGCCTTGGGCCGGCCGGTCGTGCCCGACGTGAAGGCCAGCAGCGCGACGTCGTCGGCGGCGGTGGGGACGTCGGAGAAGCCCGCGGGCCGGCCGGCACACCGGGCGTCGAGGTCGTCGGAGGCGACCACCGTCAGGCCGGGGACGTCGGCACGGGCCAGTTCACCGGTCAGCCGGGCGTCGCACAGCGCGACCGTGGGCCGGCACATCTGCCCGACCGTGGCCAGCTCGCCCGCGCGCAGCATCGGCATGGTGGTGACGACGACGCCACCGGCCTTGAGCACGGCCAGCCAGCAGGCGACCAGTTCCGGGCTGTTGTAGCCGCGCAGCAGGACCCGGTTGCCGGGGACGACGCCGACGTCGTCGACGAGCACGCCGGCGATCCGGTCGGCGCGGTCGCGCAGCTGTCCGTAGCTCCACGCCGGGCCGTCCGGGGCGCGCACGCACGGCCGGTCGGCGCCGTGCGCGGCCATGGTGCCCTCGAGCAGCTCGGTGGCGCAGTTGAGCTGGTCGCCGTAGTCCAGGTCCCCGAGGTCCAGGACCGGCCACTGCTCCCTCGGCGGCAGGTGGTCGCGGCAGAACGGGTCGACGTGCGCCGAGGGGGTGAGGGTCGGGGCACCGCGGCTCATGGGACGGACCTCCCGGGGTCGCCGGGTCCCGGCCGGGACCGCAACCGGCCGCCAGTATGCCGCGCAGATGACGGGAGTCAACGGGACGGCATGCGAGCAGGTCGGCCGCTATCGTGGACGCCGTGACCGCCGTCGAGGAGGCGGCGGCGCCGGGATCCGTCGTCCTCCAGCCCCGCCAGCTCATCGTCACCCTCTACGGCCTCTACGCCCGCGAGCGCGGTGGCTGGTTGTCGGTGGCCGCCGTCGTCCGCCTCATGGCCGACCTCGGGGTGGAGGAGGCCGCGGTCCGCTCGTCGATCTCCCGGCTGAAGCGCCGCGGGCTGCTCGACGCCCGGCGGGACGGCGAGGTCGCGGGCTACGCCCTCACCGGCGGGGCGCTGGAGATGCTCGCCGAGGGGGACGCGCGGATCTTCGGCCGCCGGCGGGCCGGGGCCGACGACGGCTGGCTGCTCGTGGTGTTCTCGGTGCCGGAGTCCGAGCGGGAGCGCCGCCACCGGCTGCGCTCGGAGCTCACCCGGCTGGGCTTCGGCACGGTGGCGCCCGGGGTGTGGATCGCACCGGCGCACCTGGCCGACGAGCTCGGCGAGGTGCTGCGCCGGCGCGGGCTGGCCGGCTACGTCGAGCTGTTCTCCCGCGCTCTCGTGCCCGGCGACGACGAGGCGCGGGCCGCCGTCGCCCGCTGGTGGGACCTCGACGTGCTGCACGACCGCTACGCCGGCTTCCTCGACCGGCACGCGCCGGCCCTGCACCGCGCGTCCCCGGACCGGCCCGCCGACCCCGCGCGGGCCTTCGCCGACCACGTCCGGCTGGTGACCGACTGGCGCGCCCTGCCCTACGCCGACCCCGGGCTGCCCCTGGACCTGCTGCCCGGGGACTGGAACGGGGCGCGTGCCGCCGACCTCTTCGCCGACCTGGCCGGCCGCCTCGCCGGCCCCGCGCAGGCCCACGCCCGCCGCCTCCTCGACGCCTGACCCCCGCCCGGGAACTCCTGGGGTCAGGCGGGGAGGACGGCGATGCCCTGCACCTCGACGAGGGCGTCGTCGTCCCACAGGCGGGCCACGCCGATGCCGGCCATCGCGGGGTAGTCGGCGCCCACCAGCCGGCGCCACACCGCGCCGATGTCGCGGGCCCGGGCCCGGTAGCCCGCGAGGTCGACGGCGTAGACGGTGAGCGAGGCCAGGTGTGCGGGCTCGCCCCCGGCCGCCCGCAGCGCGGTCAGCAGGTTGCCCAGTGCCTGCTCGAACTGGGCGACGACGTCCGCGCCGACGATCCGGCCCCCGGCGTCCATGGCGGTCTGGCCGGCGAGGAACACCGTCCGGCCGGGCTGCGCCACCACCGCGTGCGCGAAGCCCGAGGGGCGGGCCAGCTCCGGCGGGTCCACCCGCTCCAGCCCGCTCATGACTGCACCGCCCCTCCGTCGACGTTGATGCCCTGCCCGGTGATCGCCGCGCTGGCCACGCAGAGCAGCACTGCGTCGGCCACCTCGTCGGGGTCCACCAGCCGGCCGATGGGCTGGCGACCGGCGAGGACGTCCCGCGCCTGCCCGGGCGTGCGTCCGGTGGCGGTGCTGATCGCGGCCACGGTGGCCGCCGTCATCGGGGTGTCGGCGTAGCCGGGGCACACGGCGTTGACGGTGACGCCGCTGCCGGCCACCTCGGCGGCCGCCGACCGGACCAGCCCGAGCAGGCCGTGCTTGCTCGCCGTGTACGCGGCGACGTAGGGGTCCCCGCGCTTGGCGGCCGTGGAGGCGACCGCGACCACCCGGCCGAAGCCCTGCCCGACCATCCCCGGCAGGGCCCGCCGCAGCAGCCGGAACGGAGCGGTCAGGTTGAGCTCGAGCATCCGCGCCCAGTCCTCGTCGGTGGTGCGGGCCAGGGGCGCCGACGTCCCGGCACCGGCGTTGAGCACCAGCACCTCGACGGCACCGCCGAACTCGGCCTCGACCCGGCCCAGCACCAGGTCGGCGGCGTCCGGATCGGTGAGGTCGGCCGCGGTGACGAGCGTCCTGCCGGGCAGATCGGCGGCCACCGCCGCCAGCTCGTCGGCGCTGCGGGCGGTGAGCGCCACGGCGTGCCCCTGGGCGGCCAGCCGCCGCGCGACCGCGGCCCCGATGCCCCGTCCCGCGCCGGTCACCAGGCAGCGGCGGGGGACCACGGCGGCAGCTTGCCAGCCGTCCGTGACGACCGTCAACATGACGACATACCGGCCCGGGCGGCGTCCGGCCGGGCGACCACGGAGGGGTGGTGGGCATGCGGCCCGAGGAGTTCACCGACATCCGCTACGTGGTGGAGGAGGACAACCACGCGGTCATCACCATCGACCGCCAGGAGCGGATGAACAGCTTCCGCGGGCGCACCGTCGACGAGCTGATCTCGGCCTTCAAGCACGCCTGGGCCGACCGCCGGGTGGCCGCCGTCGTCCTCACCGCGGCCGGCGAGCGCGCCTTCTGCACCGGCGGCGACGTCAAGGAGCGGGCGGAGACCGGCGGGTACGGCGAGACGGAGTGGGGCACCTTCGAGATCGAGCGGCTGCACCGGATCATCCGGGACGTCCCCAAGCCGGTGATCGCCGCGGTCAACGGCATCGCCATCGGCGGGGGTCACGTGCTGCACGTGCTCTGCGACCTCACCGTCGCCGCCGAGCACGCCACGTTCGCCCAGAGCGGGCCGCGGGTGGGGTCGTTCGACGCCGGGTTCGGCTCGGCCTACCTGGCTCGCGTGGTCGGCGAGAAGCGGGCCCGCCAGATCTGGTTCCTGCTGGACCGCTACGACGCCGCCACCGCGGAACGGTGGGGGCTGGTCAACGAGGTGGTGCCGGCCGACCGGCTGCTCGACACCGCCCGCGCGTGGGCCCGGAAGATCGGCTCCTACTCGCCGACTGCGCTGCGCTTCCTCAAGCACTCCTTCAACGCCGACAGCGACCACCTCGGCGGCATCTCGCACCTGGCCTTCGACGGGCTGGCGCTGTTCGCCGAGGGGGAGGAGGGCATGGAGGGCGCCCGCGCGTTCGCCGAGAAGCGGCCACCGGACTTCCGCCGGTTCCGTTGACCGCGCCGGTGCCATCGCTCCCGACGGTGATGGCCGCCCCGACGGACCGGCCGGCGCAGGGCGGCGGCTCCTCGCAGCGTGCCGCCGACCCGGTGCCCGCCCGGGTGGTCCAGCGGCCCGCGGGGCAGGATCGCTGACGTGCTGGACGGACACCTGCTGGTCGACGCGCACGTCCACGTCCCCCGGCTGGGCTCGCTCGCGCCGGCCTGGATCGAGTGGGCCCGTCAGTTCGGCCGGCCGGGCCTGCTCGAGCAGGTGTGGGACGCCGACGGGACGCCGGACCCGGCCGCGCTCGACCGGCTGTTCGCCGACGAGGGGGTCGACGTCGCCCTGCTCTTCTGCGAGTACAGCCCCAAGGCGACCGGCTACCAGCTCTTCGACGACCTGCTGCCGCTCGTCGAGCACAACCCGCGGCGGTTCCGGCCGGTCGCCAACGTCAACCCGCACCTGCACTTCCCGATCGCCCGGGAGCTGGAGCGCCAGCTGGACCTGGGTGCCGCCGCGCTGAAGATCCACCCGGTGCACGGCGGGTTCCGGCCCGACGACGCCGCGCTGTACCCCGCCTACGCGGTGCTGGTCGAGCGCGGCGTCCCGCTCGTCGTGCACTGCGGCACGAGCACCTTCCCCGGCTCGACCAACGCCTACGCCGACCCGCTGCTGCTCGACGCGGTGCTGCGTGACTTCCCCGAGCTGCAGGTCGTGCTCGCCCACGGGGGCCGGGGCTGGTGGTACGACGCCGCGGCGTTCCTGGCGCTGTCCCGGCCGACGGTCTGGATCGAGCTGTCGGGCCTGCCGCCCCAGCGGCTCCCGGAGTACTACGCCCGCTTCGACCTGGGCCGGCTGGCGCGCAGGTGGATCTACGGGACCGACTGGCCGGGGGTGCCCGGCCAGGCGGCCAACGCCCGCGCGGTCGCCTCGCTCGGCCTGCCCGACGACGTCGTCCCGCTCGTGCTCGGCGGCAACGCCCGCCGGGTCTACGCCGGACTCGACCCGGCCTGACCCCGGGCCGACCCGGGCGGGCCAGGGGACCCCGGGGTGGCGCCAGGGGCGACATCCGTCAGGATGGTCCGAGCACTGGGGGGAAGGAGGCCCGACGATGGGCAAGCACCGGGCACCTGACGCGGACCCCACCGACTTCGACGAGGCGACCAGCGCGCTCGTCGACGTCACCGGCGAGTACGCGGTCGACGCCGCGCACACCCGCATCGGCATCCGCGCCCGGCACGCGATGGTCACCACCGTGCGCGGGTCCTTCACCGACTTCGCCGGGACGGCGTACCTGGACGCCCAGCACCCGCCGTCCAGCTCCGTCACCCTGCGGATCGCGACGGCCAGCATCGACACCGGACAGGGCGACCGGGACGCGCACCTGCGGTCGGCGGACTTCCTCGACGTCGAGACCTTCCCCGAGATCGTCTTCACCTCCACCCGCGTCGAGCAGGTCGACGAGGACGTCTACACGGTGACCGGCGACCTCACGATCCGGGACACCACCCGCCCGGTCGCGGTGGACTTCACCCTCACCGGCTCGGCGAAGGACCCGTTCGGCAACACCCGGGTCGGCTTCGAGGGCGCGCTGGCGATCCGGCGCAGCGACTGGGGCCTGACCTGGAACACCCCGCTGGACACCGGTGGCGTGCTGGTCAGCGACCGCATCCAGATCGAGTTCGACGTCTCCGCCGTCCGCACCACCTGATCATCGCGGGGCAGCTCAGCGGGGCCAGACCGCCAGCAGGGTGCGCACGGCGGTGACCAGGGCCAGCGGCTGGTCGAGCATCGGGTGGTGTCCCGCCTCGGGCAGGTCGACGACGGGCAGCCCACCGGGCACCAGCGCGGCCATCTCGGCGGCCATCTCCCGGCTGACCAGGCCCTGCTCGCAGCGGAACAGCGCGGCGGGGGCGCCGAGCCGGGGGAGCAGCCGGCGCACCGGCGGACGGTCGCCGGAGAACGCCGGGTCGAACTTCCAGGTCCACCCACCCTCGACGGCCCGCAGCGAGCCCCGGGCGACGTGCTCCCGGACGGCGGGCAGGTACACCTCCTGGGGCGGCAGCGTCCGGAACCGGGCGACCGCGGCCTCGACGGTCGGGTGCACCCGGTGCACCCGCGGCTCGTCGCGCAGCTCCCGCTCCTCCGGCGGCTGGCGGTCCAGCGGCGAGTCGATGACCGCGACGCCGGCGACGTCGCCGGCGTGCTCGACGCCCAGGGTCAGCGCGACCCACCCGCCCATGCTGTGCCCGAGGACCACCGGACGGCGCAACTGCTCGGCCGCGGCCACGGCCAGCACCTCGCGCGCCCAGACCGCCGTCCCGTAGGAGGGGCGCCGCCCGCTGTCCCCGTGCCCGCTGAGGTCGAGCGCGACGACGGTGTGGGTGTCCAGCAGCGGCGCCACGTGGTCCCACCACCCGGAGTGCGCCGCGCCGCCGTGCACGAGGACCAGCCCCGGCCGGCCCGGCGGGCCCCACACCCGGTAGTGCACCGGCACGCCCCCGACGCGCACGTCGCGGTGCACCGGCGGGGTGGCCACCGCGCGGAGGAACCAGGCCGGGGGAGGGGCGCCGGCGTCGGTGGGTCCGGGGCGGGACATGCGGGCTCCTGGTGGCGACGACGGCGACGGCCGGTCGCGACGCTACGCACGACCGGCACCGCACCCCCTCGGCGGCCCCGGCCGACGCTCCGGCGTTGACCGGCGTCCCACCTGCTCGTTAGGGTCAGCGTGCGGCCAGAGAACTTGCGTTCGGATGCCGCACACCTGCGCCGGGCTCTCGCGGGGCCCGGCGCCCCGACGATCGAGGAGTCGCCATGCAGCTCGAGTCCATCCTGGACCCGACCGGCGCGACCGATGCCACGGCGGACACGTCGCTGGCCCCCCGCATCACCACGCTGCGGGGCAAGACCCTCGGGCTGCTGGACAACGGCAAGCCCAACGGCGCCGCCCTGCTCACCGAGATCGGTTCGGTGCTCCAGCAGCGGTACGGGGTCAAGGACGTGCTGATGTTCACCAAGCCCTACTTCGGCACGCCCGTGGAGCCCACGCAGACCGAGCGGATCTTCGAGGAGTGTGACTTCGCCGTAGCGGCGATCGGCGATTAGGGCTCCTGCAGCGCGGCCAGTCTGGCCGACGGCATCCTGTTGGAGCGTCAGGGCGTGCCCACCGTCTCCGTCTGCACCGACGCCTTCCGCATCACCGCGGAGGCGATGGCCCGGACCTACGGGTTCCCGGGCTTCCAGTACGCCTCCATCCCGCACCCGGTGGCGAGCCTGTCCGCCGAGGGGATCGCGCAGCGCGTCGAGGAGATGCTGCCGCGTCTCCTGGAGATCCTCGGGGTCGAGGAGTGACCGGTCGCGGGCCGAGCCGGGGAGCCCTGTGAACGACACCCAGCGGGCGATCGAGCACTGCTTCGCGCAGGGGTGGACCGACGGGCTGCCCGTCGTCCCCTGCGACGCGGCGGCGCTCGACGCCGTGCTCGCACGGGTCGCCCGCGACCCGGACGAGGTCCTGCTGGGCATGCCGCAGATCAACCGCGCGGTCACCGTGCGGCTGGCGGCGATCAACGCCGTGATGGCAGGCTGCCTGCCCGAGTACTTCCCGGTGGTCGTCGCGGCGTGGGACTCCCTGCGCGAGGAGGGCTACCCCCGCAAGGGCATCTGGCAGAGCACCACCGGCACGGCGTCGCTGCTGCTGGTCAACGGCCCGGTCCGGCGCGAGCTGGGGGTCAACAGCCAGGGCAACCTCTTCGGGCCGGGGTTCCGGGCCAACGCGACCATCGGCCGCGCGATCCGGCTGGCGGCGATCAACTCCCTCGGGCTCCGGCCGCACGAGTTGGACCAGGCCACCCAGGGCACCCCGGCGAAGTACACCGCGTGCATCGGGGAGAACGAGGAGGAGTCGCCGTGGACGCCGCTGCACGTCGACTTCGGGCTGGCTCCGGACGACAGCGCCGTCACCGCGATGACCATGCGGTCGACCGTGCACATCGAGGCCCGGCACACCGGGGTCCCGGAGCAGCTGCTGTTCGACGTCGCGGGGACGCTGGCGCGGACCGGGGCCCTGCTGCACCAGACGGTGAGCGCGTGCGTGGTGCTGTGCCCCGAGCACGCCCACCTGCTCGCCGACGCGGGGTGGAGCAAGCGCGACGTGTCGCGGCACCTCTACGAGCAGTCGTTCGTGGCCCGGGAGACCCTGGACCGGGCCGGCAAGGGCGCCGTGTCGCAGAAGAGCCACTGGCGGGTGGCCCGCGACCACCCCGACGCCGTCGTGGACGCCGGGGCCGACCCCGAGCGGGACGGCATCCACACGATGACCTCGCCGGACGCCGTCCTGGTCGTGGTCGCCGGTGCGTCCAACTCGGGCGTCTCGGCCGTCGTGGAGACCTTCGGCCCGCGCGGCGACCGGCCGGCGGTCACCCCGGTCGCGGCGGTCTGACGTGACCGGGCCGGCCGGCGAGGCTCCCCGCTTCCGCGACAACCTCGCCACGCTGCTGGAGGCGGTCGCCGACGCGATGACCGAGCTGGACCCCGGCCGCACCGCGCTGGTGCACGGGGACCGGACCCTCACCTGGGCGCAGTTCGACGACCGGGCCGCCCGGCTGGCCGGGTCTCTCGCGGCCGCCGGCGTCGGCCACGGCGACCGCGTGGGCGTCGGCCTCCACAACTCCCCGGAGTACCTGGAGGGCGTCGTCGCGGCGCTCAAGCTGCGCGCCGTGCCGGTGAACGTCAACTACCGGTACCGGGAGGCCGAGCTGGAGCAGGTCCTGGCCATGGTCGACGCCCGGGCGCTCGTGTGCGACGGCACGCTGGCCGGTGCGGCGGTCGCCGTCGCCTCGCGGACGCCGGGGCTGCGGGCCGTCGTCGTCGTCGCCGGGGACGGGGACGGGGCCCCGCCGGGCGGCGCCACCGGGTACGACGAGGCACTGGCCGGACCGCCGCTGCCGCGCCGGGAACGCTCGGCCGACGACCAGGTCATCGTGCTCACCGGCGGGACCACCGGGCTGCCGAAGGGCGTGGTCTGGGACTGCGCGGGGCTGTGTGGCCTGGTGTCGTCGGCCTACAAGCGGGTCGACCTGCCGGTGCCCGCCGACACCGCGGGCGTCGTCGCCTCCGCCCTGGCCGCGGCCGGCGCCGGGACCGAGCCGGTGGTGCTGCCGGCCTCGCCGCTGATGCACGGCACCGGCTTCTTCGCCGCGCTGGGCAACCTGGTCCGCGGCGGCCGGGTGGTCACCCTCCCGCAGCGTTCGCTGGACTGCGCCGCACTCTGGACGGCGGTGCAGGAGCACCGGGTGGCCGAGTTGGTCATCGTCGGGGACGCGTTCGCCGTCCCGCTGGTGGCCGAGCTGGACCGGGCCGCCGCCGCGGGCACCCCCTACGACCTGTCGTCGCTGCGCCGGGTGTTCAGCAGCGGCGTGCGCTGGGGCACCCAGACCAAGCGGCGCCTGCTCGAGGCCGGGCACATGACCCTGCAGGACACGATCGCGGCCACCGAGGGCGGCCCCTTCGGCCTGTCGATGTCGGGCCCGGACCCGGACTCGGCCAACACCGTGTTCACGCTGCCGCCCAACGCGCGCGTCCTCGCCCCCGACGGCACCGACGTGCGGCCCGGCTCCGGACAGGAGGGCGTGCTGGCCAGCACCGGCAACCTGCCGCTGGGCTACCTCGACGCGCCGGAGGCCACCGTCGCGGTGTTCCGCACCCTGGACGGCGTCCGGTACGCCGTCCCCGGGGACTCCGCGACGCTGGAGGCCGACGGCACGCTGACCCTGCTCGGCCGCGGCTCCGGCGTGATCAACACCGGCGGGGAGAAGGTGTTCGCCGAGGAGGTGGAGCACGTCCTCGCCGAGCACCCCGCGGTGGCCGAGGCCGTCGTCGTCGGGGTCCCGGACGAGCGCTGGGGGAGCGTGGTGACCGCGCTCGTCGTCGCCGAGCCGGGCACCGCCCCCACCGCGCAGGAGCTGGCCGACCACGTCGGCGGCCGGCTGGCCGGGTACAAGCGCCCGCGGGCGGTGTCGGTGGTGCCGGTGATCGAGCGGACGGTGTCGGGGAAGATCGACCGGCGGTGGGCGGCCGAGCAGGCGCTGCGGCTGGACGCCCCGGCTCAGAGCTGACCGGGCGGGGTGGGCCGCGCGCCGAGCAGGGCGATGTCCCGCTCGATCTGCGCGGCGGTCTCCCGCAGCGCCTCCAGGGAGGTCCGTCGGAGCGCGGCGGCGGACATCCGCCGCGCGTGCGTGCCGACGTTCACCGAGGCGACGACCGTGCCGCCGGCGTCGCGGATCGGGACGGCGAGGGAGGTCACGCCCTCCTCGAGCTCCTGGTCGACGAGCGCGTACCCCTGCGCGCGGACGTCCATCAGGCGCTGGCGCAGCACCGCCGGGTCGGTCGTCGTCCGGGCGGTGCGGGCCGGCAGGGGGGTGCGCGCGAGGTAGTCGTCGAGCGCCTCGTCGGGGAGCCCGGCCAGCTGCGCCCGCCCGTGTGAGGTCAGGTACGCCGGCAGCCGGGTGCCGATGCTGATCCCGCTGGACGCCACCCGCCGGGGGCCGACCCACGCCACGTAGACCACGTCGTCACCGTCGAGGACGGCGATGCTCGTCGTCTCCTTCAGCCGGTTGGAGAGGGCGGTCAGGTGCGGCGTGGCCACCTCGGGGAACGACAGGAGCGACAGGTAGGTGTAGCCGAGCTCCAGCACCGTCGGCCGCAGGTGGAACCGGCGCTCCACGGTGCCGACGTAGCCGAGGTCGACCAGGGTGAGCACGAAGCGGCGGGCGGCCGCGCGGGTCATGCCGGTGCGCCGCGCGATGTCGCTGAGCGTGAGCTCCGGCTCGTCGGCGGTGAACGCCTTGACGACGGCCAGCCCGCGCTCCAGTGACTGCACGAAGTAGTCCCCGCGTGGCCGGACGCCGGTGGCCTCCGGGCCCGCGTCGTCCTCGGGGCCGGCTGCGGCGTCGGGTTCGGTCAGTGGGCCCAGCTCCTCCGCGCGTGCGCGGCCCTGCGCCGCGGTGTCCGTGTCCACTCTCGATCCTCGTCCCTGCTCTGCGCGCCGGGGGAGGCTCCGCCGGCGCTACCCACCCCGCCGGGTGATGGTCAGCTCGCCGCGGTCGGCGTCCACCCGCACCAGGTCGCCGGTCGCGATCAGCTCGAACGGGTCGCCGTCCAGGTCGGTGATCGCCGGGACGTGGGTGACCACGACGCCGAGCGCGATCTTGGTGTTCATCGTCGTGAACACCATCGCGGCCGGGGCGGAGCCCATCAGCCGGGACATGTGGAACATGCCCGACCACCCCGAGGAGCCCTTCGCGCCCCGGAACACCAGCACCTTGCCGGCGAAGGACTGCCCGACCAGCTCGTGGCGGGACTCGATGACCCGGCCCTTGCGCGGCTCCACCCCGCCCCAGCCGGAGATCGCCTCCCGGGTGACCAGGGCCTCGCCCTCGGCGACGCCCCCGACCAGCCCGCGGCCCCGCAGGACGACGGTCTCCCCGCTGCGCGCCAGATCGGTCACGGCTGCTCCCCCCGCCAGGTGCCGGTCACCGCGGCGTCGACGCACTCGGCGAGCGTGCCGAACCAGCCCTGCACGTTCATGATCGCGGGCAGGTAGTGCACCTGCTTCGCCGAGTCGGTGGCGATGACCCGGGTGCCCTTCGGGAGGAACTGGCCGATCGCGGGGCAGGTGTCGCTCATCAGCAGCGCCCCGGCGTCCTCCAGGGCCTTGGCGTAGCCGTTCTGCTCGGCGACGTGCCGCAGCGCCCGCGGGGTGAAGACCCACAGCTCGCTGTCCGGGTGCACCCGGCGGCCCTCGAGCAGCCGGACGACGTCCCGGATCTGGCCGAGGGTGGCGTGCGGGCAGCCGATCATCACCAGGTCCACCGACGTGTCCGAGGCGGTGGCGTTGAGGTGCTCGTAGGCCTCCCGCCGCTGCGCCGGCCCGTACCCGAGGGTCTCGACCGGTGTCCGGCCGGCGAGGGCCTCGTCGCGGGTGCGGGCCTCCGCGGTGATGCCCGGGACGTGGTACATCTCCACGCCGCCGGACGAGGCCGCCGCGGCGCCGAAGTGCTTGAGCCGCACCAGGTCGGGGGTGGTGCCGGTGATGCCGTCGACGACCGGGATCGCCTCCTCCGGCACCTGCTCGCCGATCCAGTAGCCCAGCAGCCCCCAGTCGCGGTTGCTGGTGACCGGCGTGCTCACCTCGATGAGGTGCGAGCCGCGCCGGTTCTCCTCCAGGTGCAGTCCCCAGTAGGGGATCTTGCCGGTGAGCATCGCCGCGCCGGTGCTCTCCCGGCCCTCCACGTTGGTGCGCGCACCGAGCACGGAGTTGACGTAGACGACCGCCGAGCTCTCCATCCAGGCGCAGTGCTCGCCCTTGAGCGGCACGTTGCCCACCTGGTACGGCGTGCAGGTGGTGAGCAGGTGGATGCCGTGCTCGGCGTTGTACTGCTCGCTGGCCATGATCTCGTCGTGCTCGGCCTGCGGCAGCCCCTGGACCTGCCAGTTCTTGGTGTCCATGGGCCCGATGAGCTGGTAGCTCTGCGCCTTCACCGGGGGGATGGTCAGCACGGTCGGTGCGTCCAGGCTGTGCTCGGAGAACGCGGCGTCCGGCGTGGGGGAGCCGCAGACCAGGCTGTGGCGGGAGCCGAACAGGTTGGCCCCGCACACGTTGTCGGTGTCGACGAGCCGCTCGGCGCCGAGCACCTCGCCGTAGCGGACCAGCAGGTCCATCGCGGCGGCGACCGCCTCGCCCTGCTCGCCGTCGAGCATGGCCTGCTCGTCGTCGGCCAGCCTCATCGGGTGCCCTCGCCGCCGAGGAAGGCGCCGTCCTCCTCCAGCCGGGCCTGGAGCTTGCCGACGTCGATGTCGCCGACGGCCACGCCCGCGCCGAGGGCGAGGTCCGCGGCGGTGCCGGCGGCCTGGCCCATGGCGAAGCAGGGGCCCGAGACCCGGGCGCTGGACTGCCCCTCGTGGGTCATCGACGCGCACCGGCCGACGACGTAGGTGTTGGTCAGCACCTGCGGCACGATCATCCGGAACGGCAGCTGGTTGTAACCGCGGGGATCGCGCTGCCAGCGGATCTCGACGTCGCCCTCGACGTGCGCCTCGACCGGCCAGCCGTTGACGCCGATCGTGTCGGGGAAGTCGACGCAGTCGAGGATGTCGGCCTCGGACAGCTGGTAGGGCCCGATGATCCGGCGGGTCTCGCGGATGCCGATGTCGGGGGCGATGTCCACCACGTAGGAGGCCTCGAACCCGGGGACCTCCCGCTGGAAGAACGGGAAGACGTCGCGCACCTGGCGGCGGCCCTGCAGCTCGCCGCGGGTCAGCTGCCACACGTCGGTGCCGTCGATGGCGCTGCCGTCGGCGTTGGACAGCTGGGTGATGTTGGCCCGCCACTCCAGCGGGTTGCGCTGGGGGCGCACGATCGGCCGCTTGCGCGGGAAGGAGAAGCGGCCCGATCCCTCGGCGTCCTCCATCAGCGCGGGCAGCTGGTCGTAGGTGGCGCGGGCCGCGTCGGCGTCGACCCCGTTCACCCGGAACATCAGCGACGGGTAGAGCATCCCGTGCCGGGGATCGGTCTTCTCGAAGGGTGCCCCGGCCCAGGCCGCGAGGTCGCCGTCGCCCGAGCCGTCGACGAACACCTGCCCCCGGATCGCCCCCCGGCCGGACTTCGACTCGACCAGCAGCGCGTCCACCCGGTGCTCGTCGGCCATGACGACGCCGACGGCCAGGGCGTGGAAGAGCAGCTGCACGCCGGCCTCGACCAGCATGTCGTCGAGGGCGATCTTGTACGCCGAGATGTCGTAGGCCTGCGCCAGGATCCGGTTGGCGAAGCTCAGGTGCGGCGCGTTGAGGCCGTCGAGGGCGTCCATCCGGGTCAGCAGCTCGTCGGCCAGCCCGTGGATCACCTGCCGGTGCTCCCCGTGCACGTTGGCGTGCAGGCCACAGAAGGTGGACAGGCCACCGGCGCTGCCGGCCCCGCCGGTGTAGCCGTTGCGCTCCACCAGGATCGTCGAGCGGCCCGCGCGGGCGGCGGCGGCCGCGGCCATGACACCGGCCGGTCCGCCGCCGACCACCACGACCTCGTACTCGCCGAGGACGGCGGTGCGCCGTCCGGGCTCGTCCAGCCAGCTCTGCGTCACGGGCCGTTCTCCTCGGGGGTCGGGGTGCGGCCGGGGGCGGGGGCGGTGAGCACCGCGCCGCCCGGCACGGGGGAGACCAGCCGGCGGTAGGCCGACAGCCAGCCGTGGTCGGGGCCCAGCTCCGGCGCGCCGAGCCGGTCCCGCCGGGCGGACAGGACGTCGTCGGGGACCTCGAGGTCGACGGTACGTCGGTCGACGTCGATGACGATCCGGTCGCCGTCCTCCACCAGGGCCAGCGGCCCGCCGAGCGCGGCCTCCGGGGTCACCTCGCCGACGACGGTGCCCACGTTGACCAGGCCCGACATCTGCCCGTCGGTGACCAGGGCGACGCTGTCGCCGAGCCCCGCGCCCTCGAGGGCGAAGACGACCGCCGAGCCCAGCGCCATGCCGGGCCCGCCGACGACCCCCAGGCCGCGGACGACGAGCACGGTGCCGGGTCGCACCTCGCCGTTGGCCAGTCCCTCGAGGGCCGCGTCGCGGGAGGGGTAGCACAGCGCGGTGCCCTCGAACCGGCGGGCGCCGCGGTCGTCGACCGGGCGCTTGACGACGGCGCCACCGGGCGCCAGCGACCCGCGCACGATGACGATGGTGGGGCGGGTGCCGAACGGCTGGTCGGCCGGGCGGACGACCTCCGCGTCGGCCACCGTCGCGCCGGCCAGCACCTCGCCGAGCGTGCCGCCGTCGACCGTGCGGACGTCGAGGTCGAGCATCCCGGTCAGCTGCGACAGCACGGCGCGGGCGCCGCCGGCCCGCTCCAGGTCCTCGATGAAGTGCGGGCCGTTGGGGCGCACCGCGCACAGCAGCGGCACCCGGTCGGCCAGCTCGGCGAACAGCCCCGGCACGTCGACCGGGCAGTCCGCCTCGTGCGCGACGGCCTGCAGGTGCTTGATCGAGTTCACCGACGCGCTGGTGGCCAGCATGAGGGTGACCGCGTTGCGGAAGGCCCCCTCGGTGAGCACCTCGCGCGGGCGCAGGCCCTCGGTGACCAGCTCCACGATCCGCGCGCCGGCCCGCCGGACGCCGTCCCACATGGCCGGGCTGTTGGCCAGCACCGGGGTGGTGCCGGTCAGCGACATGCCCAGCGCCTCGCACGCCATGTGCATCGTGTTGGCGGTGCCCAGCCCGGCGCAGACCCCCGGGCCGCGGATGGCGTTGTCGGCCATCCCGCACAGGTGCTCGAGCGACATCCGCCCGGCCGCGACGGAGCCGGCGGCGAGGAACACCTCCTCGATGTCCACGTGCTCGCCGCGGTAGTCACCGCTGGGCTGGTAGCCGCAGCCGACGACGATCGTGGGGATGTCCAACCGGCCGGCGGCCATGAGGTGCGCCGGCGCGGTCTTGTCGCACGAGGCGAGGGTGACCATGCCGTCGAGCTGGGCACCCTCGACGGCCACCTCGATGTCGTTGGTGATCAGGTCACGGCTGGGCAGGATGTAGCGCCCGTCCCGGCCGGCCGAGGTGATGAAGTCGCTGGGGGCCGCCGTCCGGACCTCGAACGGCACGCCGCCGGCGGCCCGGATCGCCTCCTCCAGCGCCGGCACGATGCCGTCGAGGTGGCTGAAGCAGATCGCCAGCTTCGACGAGCTGTTGACGATGGCGATCTTGGGCTTGGTCATGTCCTCGTCGGGGATGCCCAGCGCCCGCCACTGGGCCCGCCGCACCGCCCAGCGCGAGCTGCCCTCCTGCAGGTTGCTGCGCAGGGGGCGCGGCGGAGTGGTCACGGGGTCTCCTCGCTGGCGCTCGTCGGCCCCGTGCCGCGAGGTGCTGTGCTCATGCGTGACCTCGCGAGCTCGGTCACGGGCTGACCCCGGCCACCGAGTCGTGCCACGGGATCATCAGCCGCTTGGTCAGGGTGACCGCGGCGTAGAGCAGCGAGCCCATGAGCGCCAGCAGCACGATGACGGCGAACAGCTGCGGGGCGTCGAGGGCGTTGAGGCTGCGGACCACCAGGTGGCCCAGGCCCTCGCTGCCGCCCAGGTACTCACCGACGATCGCGCCGATGACGGCGAACACGATGCCCACCTCGGCGCCGGCGAAGATGTAGGGCAGCGTGCTGGGCAGCTCGAGGCTCTTGAACGTCGCCCACTTGCTGGCGCCCAGGCCGCGCATGACGTCGCGGTGCCCGCGGTCGACCGAGCGGACGCCGAGCATCACGTTCAGCATGATCGGGAAGAAGGCCAGGATCCCGGCCATGATGATCTTCGACGTCGTCCCGAAGCCGAACCAGATGACGAAGATCGGGATGAACGCGACCTTCGGGACCACCTGGAGGGCCACCAGGGCGGGCTGGACGGCCCGTTCCAGCCAGATCACCCGGCCGAGGACGGCGCCCACGGCCGTGCCCACGATGAGCGCGAAGAGGAAGCCGACGAGCACCTCGTAGAGGGTGATCCAGATGTCGCGCCAGACCGCCCCGCCGGAGAGGAGGTCGATCAGCGACCGCCACACGTCCAGCGGTGCGGGGAGGATGAACTCCGACACCCCGATGACCGAGACGGCGAACTGCCAGCTGCCGATCAGGACCACCAGCAGGATCGGGGTGGAGATGAAGGGCAGCCACTTCATCAGGGTGTCGCGGTCCTGCACCGGCGCGTCCGGGTCCTTGGCCGCCGGCGGGCGGGGGCCGGCGGTCGCGGCGGTGGTCTCCGAGGACTTCACGAGATCGGTCATTCTTCGTCCAGTTCGTGGCGGAGCACCCGGACGATCTCCTGGAACTCCGCGCTGGTCTCGGTCTCCAGCGAGCGCGGCCGCGCCAGCGGGACGGGGGTGACGGAACGGATGCGGCCGGGCCGCGGGGTGAGCAGCACGACGCGGTCGGCGAGGAACACGGCCTCGTTGATGGAGTGCGTGACGAAGACGACGGTGGCGCCGGCCTGCGCGTGGATCGACTGCAGCTCGAGGTTCATCTTGTCGCGGGTGAGGGCGTCCAGGGCACCGAACGGCTCGTCCATCAGCAGGATGGTCGGGTCGTAGCTCAGCGCCCGGGCGATCGCGGCGCGCTGCCGCATCCCGCCCGAGAGCTCCCGCGGGTAGGCGTTCTCGAACCCGGGCAGTCCCACGAGTTCGCAGAGCTCGGTCGCCCGCGCCCGCCGCGCCTTCTTGCCGACCCCGCGGAGCTTGAGCGGCAGCGCGATGTTGTCGGCGACGGTGTACCAGGGGAACAGGTTGGCGTCCTGGAACACCAGCCCGAAGTGCTCGAAGGCCTTGTCGTTGCGCTTGCCGCCCCGCCAGATGCTCTCCCCGTCGGCGGTGACGCTGCCCGAGCTCGGCGGCAGCAGGCCGGCGAGGATCCGCAGCAGGGTCGTCTTCCCGCAGCCGGACCGGCCGACCAGGGAGATGAACTCCCCGCGGGCGATGGAGAGGTTCACGTTGCTGAGGGCGTGCACCTCCCCGCGGCGGGCCTGGTAGATCTTGTCGACCCCGGAGACCTCCAGCTGGGACTGCCCGTCCAGGGCGCCGGGGGTGCGGGCCGCACCCGGGCGGGGTGCGACGTCGGGTTCGGTGGCAGGGGCGGTCATGCGGTCCTCCCGTCGTCCGGCCTCGGCCTCGGGGACCCCGGACGGGGTGGCCCCGACGTGCGTGGGTGAGCCGGGTCCGGCGCTCGCCGGTCGGGGCGCGGTCACGGCGCCGGCGCGAAGTCGTTGGTGTACCACTCGGCCGGGTCCAGGCCCTCGGGGACGAAGCCCGAGCCCGACATCTCCTCGTACACCGCGGTCCACTGCTCGTCCACGGTGCGCGCGATCTCGCCCTCGCCGGCCGCGGTCCACGACTCGACGTACTGGGACAGCGCGCCCTGCGCCACGGCCGGGTCCTGGAGGGTCGGGATGTCGTACTCCGAGAGGCACTCGATCGTCTCGGCGAAGTCGTTGGCCTCGTCCTCGGCGACGAACTGCACCGCCGCCTTGATGGCCGCCAGGTAGGAGCGCAACTGCTCCTGCTTCTCCGGGTCGTCGGCCTGCTCCTGCGAGGTGATGTAGACCTGCCCGCCGCTCTCGACGTCGTCGGACGGGGCGTAGATGACGGCGTCGGGCTGCTGCTCCTCCAGCGCCACCGCGGTGTCGAGGGAGACGATGTAGCCGCCGATCCGTCCGGAGGTCACCAGGTCGAACACACCCGGGGCCAGGCCGACCACCTGGGTCTGGACGTCGTCGGGGTTGATGCCGGCCGAGGCGGCCGCGAGCTTCAGGATGATCTCGCTGGTCCCGCCCTCCGACGGCGTGCCCATGAGCCGGCCCTCGATGTCCGCGGCGGTCTCCAGCGGGTCCGACTGCGCCGACACGAAGCGGATGGTGCCGGTCTTGAAGATCTGGCCGACGTTGACCAGGGGGGCGTCGCGCTCGCCGATCGCCAGCATGGTCTCCATGTCGCCGACGCGGGTGATCAGCGCGCCGCCGGCGATCACGGTCTGGATCGCCTGGGCCGAGCCCTGGGTGGTCTCGAAGCTCACGTCGAGGCCCTGCTCCTCGAAGTGCCCACAGGCCTGCGCGACCAGCTCGGGGGTGAAGGTCAGGCTCTCCAGCGGGAGGATGTTGAGGAAGGTGACCTCCTGCAGCTCGCCGCCGCCGCCACCGCCACCGCCGGTGCCGCCGCCGTCGCCGGCCGCCTCGTCGTCCCCGCCGCCACAGGCGGCCAGGAGGGTCGCGGCGCTGACGGCCGCCAGGGTCACCTGCCAGCGCGGGCGGCGACCGGAGCGGGCGGAGCGTGCGGTCGTGCGGGTCATCGAGCTCTCCTTCGAGCGGCGGGGCGGTCGGGTTCGGTCCGGAGGACGGGCGTCGTCGACACCGGCGGGACGGCGAGCGGTCTGGCCACGGCGGTCTCCCTGCGGGTGGCAGTGGACGGGCGGTGGAGGTCGGCGGGACGACGAGGTGGGCCGGCGGCGCCGATGTGTGCGGCATGCGAGCAGTCGTGCTCCTACCGAACATTATGGCGCCCATCACAGGGGTGTCAACGGGAGGATCCCGACCCGGGCGGCGCCCCGCGTGATCCGTGACCGAGATGTGACCCACACCGCTCGCGCCCTTGACCCGGAGGCCGCGCTGGGGGAGCGTCTGTGCGCAGAGAGAGCGCTTGTACGGATGGCGCACACCATGGCGCTCGATCCCGGCGCGCCCACCAGGAGGGAGAACCCGTGAGCAGCGGGCTGGACTCGAGGGACGGCGTGGCGGGGGCGGCCGACGACGCCGGCCGTCCACGGGTGGACATGGAGACGCTGCGGCGGGTCCAGGAGTACTACGCCGGCCAGGGCTGGACCGACGGGCTGCCGGTCGTCCCGGTGACCGACTCCTACCTGGCCGAGTTCCTCGCCCGGACCGACCGTGCCCCCGACGACGTCGTCTTCCGGATGCCGCACCTGCAGCGCTCGTGCACGGTGCGCTCGGCCGCGATCAACGCGGCGATGGCCGGGTGCCTCCCCGAGTACTTCCCCGTGGTGCTGGCCGCGTGGGAGGCGCTCACGCTCGAGGGGTACGCGGGCAAGGGCATCTGGCAGAGCACGACCGGCACGGCGCCGATGCTGGTCGTGAACGGCCCCGTCCGCGAGCAGCTCGGGATCAACAGCCGCGGCAACGTCTTCGGCTCGGGGTTCCGCGCCAACGCCACCATCGGCCGGGCCCTGCGGCTCACCGCGATCAACGCCTTCGGCCTGCAGCCGCAGCAGCTGGACCAGGCCACCCAGGGGACGCCGGCGAAGTACACCTGCTGCATCGGGGAGAACGAGGAGGACAGCCCCTGGACCCCGTTCCCCGCCGACCACGGTTTCGCCCCCGGCGAGAGCACGGTCACCGCGATGCTGATCCGCTCGGTCATCCACCTGGAGGCCCGGCACACCGAGGACCCCGAGCAGCTGGGCCGCGACCTCGCCGGCACGCTGGCCCGCACCGGGGCCCTGGTGCACGAGACGATCAGCGGCTGCCTGGTGCTCGGCCCCGAGCACGCGCACCTGTTCCACCGGGCCGGCTGGTCGCGGACCGACGTCCGGCAGTTCGTCCACGAGCACGCGGTCAACACCCGGGCCCGGCTGGCCGAGGTCGGCAAGGACGCGATCTCCAAGGAGACCCGCTGGCGGCTGCCGGCCGGCCACCCCGACGCGGTGCCCGGGTCGGACGCGGGTGCCCCGGAGGACCTCGTCCCCGTGCTCAACTCGCCCGAGGCGCTGCTGGTGACCGTCGCCGGCGCCCACAACGCGGGCGTGTCCGCCGTCGCCGAGACCTTCGGCCCCCGCGGCGGCGCCCCGGCCATCGCCCGCGTCCCCGCCGACCCGTCCACCGGAGGACCCCGATGAGCAGCACCGTCCACGAGCCCGCCCGCGACATCCCGGTCCACGGCGAGTTCGACGTCGTCGTCATCGGCGGCGGGCCGGCCGGGATCACGGCCGCCGCCGCGGCGGCCCGGACCGGCCGCAGCACCCTGCTGGTCGAGCGCTACGGCTTCCTCGGTGGCGCCGGCACCATGGGCGGGCTGTCCACCTTCTGCGGCCTGCACGCCAAGGTGCACGGCGAGCACCGGCAGGTCGTCCACGGCCTGGCCGACGAGCTGCTGGAACGGCTGGTCAAGCTGGACGGGCTCAACGAGCCGCACCTGACCATCAACGACGGCATCCTCGCCCAGGCCTTCGACATCTCCGCCTACAAGCTGGCCGCCGACGAGCTCGTGGTGGACGCCGGCGCCCGGCTGCTCTTCCACGCCACCGCGGTCGGGGTGGTGATGGCCGACGACGACACGATCGACGCCGTCGTCATCGAGTCCAAGTCCGGCCGGGCCGCCGTCCGCGGCCGGGTGTTCGTCGACGCCTCGGGGGACGCCGACGTCGCCGCCTGGGCCGGGGTGCCGTTCGAGAAGGCGCCGCACCTGCTCTACCCGTCGCTGATGTTCCGGATCAACGCCGTGGACGTCGCGGCGGCCGGCCCCGCCCCGTGGCGCACGGTCGAGCGGCTCATGGAGGAGGCCGAGGCCGCGGGGACCCACACGTTCCCGCGGAAGAAGCCGATCGTCCGCCCGCAGCGCAACCCGCTGGAGTGGCGGGCCAACCTGACCCAGCTGTCCAACGCCGACGGCACCGCTGTCGACGGCACCGACGTCGACCAGCTGACCCGCGGCGAGCTGCAGGGCCGGCGCCAGGCCTTCGACGCCTTCGACTTCATCAAGCACCGGACGCCGGGCTTCGAGGAGTCCTACATCGTCGACCTCGCCCCGCAGATCGGGATCCGCGAGACCCGCCGGGTGTTCGGCCGGTACCGGCTCACCGAGGACGACGTCCTCGACTGCGCCGACTTCCCCGACACGATCGGGGTCAACGGCTGGCCGGTCGAGGCGCACGTCGCCGGCACCGTGGAGTTCCGCTGGCAGCGCGGTGAGGACCCCCGCGGCTACAACCAGCTGCCCTACCGGATGCTCGTGCCCGAGCGGGTGACCAACCTCTTCGTCGCCGGCCGCTGCGCCTCGATGACCCAGGGCGGTCAGTCCTCGGCCCGGGTCACCGGCCCCTGCTTCGCGATGGGGGAGGCCGTCGGGACGGCGGCCGACCTCGCCATCCGCGACGGCGTCGCCGTGGGCGACGTCCCGATCGACGAACTGCAACGGCGCCTCGAGCTCGGCGGCGCCTTCCTCGGACGGCAGGAGACGGCATGACCGTGCTGCGCAGCAACTTCCCCGTCGGCGGCACCCCGTGGGCGATGCGCAAGGCGCAGTGGACCGCGCTGGGGCTCTCCGACGAGGACATGGAGAAGCCCAAGATCGCCATCGTGAACAGCTCGTCCAGCCTGGCCAGCTGCTTCAGCCACCTCGACGGTGTGGTGCCCCCGCTCATGGCGGCGATCCGGGCGGCCGGCGGCGTCCCGTTCGAGGTGCGCACGGCGGCGTCCAGCGACGCGATCACCAGCGCCGGCGCCCAGGGCCGGTACATCCTGCCGACCCGCGACCTCATCGCCAGCGACATCGAGGTCGCCGTCGAGGGGGCCCAGCTCGACGGGATGGTCACCCTCGCCTCGTGCGACAAGACCACCCCCGGCCAGCTCATGGCCGCGGGCCGGCTGGACATCCCGACCATCGTCGTCGGCTGCGGGTACCAGCCCTCGGGGGTCTTCCGCGGCGAGCACGTCGACTTCGAGGACGTCTTCCTCTACGCCGGGCACGTGGCCACCGGCGCCATGACCGTCGAGGACCTGGCCGAGATGGCGTCGGTCGCGGTCGGTGGCCCCGGCGTCTGCGCCGGCATGGGCACGGCCAACTCGATGCACATCGCCACCGAGGCGCTGGGCATGATGCTGCCCGGGAGCGCACCGGTGCTGGCCAACAGCCCGAAGATGTTCGCCGACGTCGAGCGCGCCGGGCACCGGATCGTGGAGCTGGTGCTCGAGGACCTCCGCCCGCGGCAGGTCATGACCCCCGGCGCGTTCCGCAACGCGGTGGTCGCGGTGCTCGCGATCAGCGGGTCGGTCAACTGCGTCAAGCACCTGCAGGCCGTCGCAGTGGAGGCCGGGTGCGACGTCGACGTGCTGGCCCTGTTCGAGGAGCTGGCGCCGCAGGTGCCGCTGCTCACCGGCGTGAAGCCCAACGGCGACCGGCGGATCGACGAGTTCGAGGCGGCCGGCGGCGCGCAGGCACTGCTGCACCGGCTGCGCCCGCTGCTCGACCTCGACCAGCCGGTGGTGGCCGGCGGCACGCTCGGCGACGTGCTGGGCGCCGCGCAGGTGGCCGACAGCGACGTCATCCGCTCCGTCGACGACCCGCTGGCCCGCCACCCCGGCATCACCATCGTCCGGGGCTCCCTCGCGCCCGAGGGCGGCGTGGTCAAGCGCACCGTCGAGGACGACGGGGTGCACCGCTTCACCGGCCCGGCCAAGGTCTACTCCTCGCGCGACGAGGGGATCGCCGGCATCCGCGGCGGCGAGGTCAGCCCCGGGGACGTCGTCGTCCTGTCCGGGCTGGGCCTGCGCGGCTCCCCGGGGATGGCGCTGACCTCGGCGTTCATCTTCGCCCTCGACGGCGCGGGGCTGGGCGACCAGGTCGTCGTCGTCACCGACGGGCAGATGTCCGGGCTGGTCAACAAGGGCCTGGTGATCGCCGAGGTGAGCCCCGAGGGCGCCGTGGGCGGTCCGATCGGGCTGGTCCGCGACGGCGACACCATCTCGGTGGACGTCGACGCCCGGAGCCTCGAGCTCGAGGTCCCGGCCGACGAGCTCGAGCGGCGCCGCGCGGAGCTGCCCCCGCTGGCCGCCCCGACCGGCTGCGGCTGGCTCGACGTCTACGCGCGGACGGTGGCGCCGCTGTCCCGCGGGGCGACGCTGGGCGGCTGAGCGGCGGTCCGGCCCACCAGCAGCCCGGTCAGGACGGCGGCCACCAGGCAGACGCCACCGCCGACGACGCCGATGACGGTGTACCCGGCACCGTCGGGCAGGCCGCCGTCCGCCGGGGTGACCGCGGCGAGCACCGTCGCGGTCAGGGCGCTGCCGACGGCGAAGCCGGTGTAGCGGCCCACCTGGTTCAGGGCCATGGCACTACCGGTCTCCCGCTGCGGGACGGCGGCGACGACCAGCCCCGGGGCCGCGGCGAACACCGTGCTCACGCCCAGGCCCGCCACGGCGGTGACGACGAACAGCACCCAGAGGTCGGCCCGGTACAGCGCGAACAGGGTCAGCGACGCGGCCATGAGCAGCGCACCGACCGGGAGCACCACCCGCGGGCCGTGTCGCTCGCCCAGCCGGCGGGAGAGCGGGCCGGCGAGCATGCCGGCCAGCGAGAACGGCAGCAGCACCGCCCCGGCGACGAGCACCGAGGCGCCGAAGCCGTAGCCGCTGACCGTCGGTGTCTGGGCGAAGATCGGCACCGAGCTCATCATCAGGTAGTTGGACAGGCTGACCAGGAACACCGACAGGTGGCCCGCCGAGGCCAGCCGGCCCCGGGCCAGCCGCAGGTCGATCAGGGGCGCGCGGACCCGCAGGGCGACGGCGGCCCACGCGAGCAGGGCGACGACCGAGCCGGCGCTCACCAGCAGGACACGGGCCGACGACCAGCCCCACTCCTCGCCCTCGCTGAGGGTGACCAGGGCGCCGGCCAGACCGGCGCCGAGCAGGACGGCGCCGGCCAGGTCGAACCGCCGGGGCGCCATGGGCGGAGCGGCCGGCAGCACCAGCGCGGCGGCGACGAGCGCGCCGGCGCAGACCACCGTCGCGGTCCAGAAGGCCGCCGTCGCCGACGCGTAGGTGGCGATCGCCCCGGCGATGGGGAAGCCGAGACCGACGCCGGAGACGACGGTGATCGACAGCGCCGCGATCGTGCCCTTCGAGCGGTCGGGGGGCAGCGCGTCCCGGGCCGTGGCGATGAGCAGCGGCATGAGGCCGAGGCCGAAGCCCTGCAGCCCCCGCCCGGTCAGGAAGAAGCCGAGGGGCAGCGGCAGCGCGGTGAACATGCCCCCGAGCACCACGAGACCGAGCGCGGCCAGCACGACCGCCCGGCGGTGCGGGCCGTCCCCGAGCCGGCCGAGGGCGGGGGTGGCGACCGCACCGACCAGCAGCGGCATGGTGAGCGACCACTGGGCCACGTGCAGCGGCACGTCGTGCAGGTCGGCGACGGCCGGGATCAGCGGGGCGCCGACGCTGCTGGTGACCGCCACGACGGTGCCCAGCAGGATCAGCACCGGTACCAGGAACCGCGGGGTGCGCCGGCCCGGCTCGTCCCCTCCCTCCGGTCGCGGACGCGCCGCAGCGGCGGCGGTCCCCGTCCCGGTGGCGGGGTCCGCCGCGGCGGCGACCGGCTGCTCGCTCAGGAGGGGGAGCCCACGGAGTGGGTGTCCGTGATCTCGGGCGACTGGTCCAGCGTCACCATCGGTGGTCTCTCCTCGGGCTCGGGTGGACGGGTCCGGGCGTGCCGGCCGGGACCCCCCTGGGGCGGCGGACGCGCTCCGGAGCTGCCCGTCCGCGGCGGGGTACACGGTAGGCGCCCGCGGTGGCGACCGCGCCGGGCACCCTGCCCCCGGTCCCGGCGCGGTCGAGGTGCCGATGTCCGCGCGGTCGCGCACTCTCGGTGCGCCCACACCGCCCAGCCCGCACGGCGTCCAGAGGAGTGCACCCCCGTGGCCAGGACCAGCAGCACCACCCCCGCGACGGGCGGCCCGTCGCGCAAGGGGATCTTCGCGGCGAGCTTCGTCGGCACGTCGATCGAGTGGTACGACTACTACATCTTCGGCACCGCGGCCGCGCTGGTGTTCGGGACGGCGTTCTTCCCGGACGCCGATCCCACGGTCGGCACGCTGGCCGCCTTCACCACCTTCGCCGTCGGTTTCCTCGCCCGCCCGCTGGGTGCCGCGGTCATCGGCCACTACGGCGACCGCATCGGCCGCAAGTCGATGCTGGTGCTGACCCTGCTGCTGACCGGCGGCTCGACCTTCCTCATCGGCGTGCTGCCCACCTACGCCGCCATCGGCATCGGCGCACCCCTGCTGCTGGTCTCGCTGCGCCTCATCCAGGGCTTCGGCGTCGGCGGTGAGTGGGGCGGTGCGGTCCTGATCGCCACGGAGCACGCCAGCCCGAAGCAGCGCGCGGTCTACGGCAGCTTCGCCCAGTTCGGCGTGCCGATGGGCGTGCTGACCTCCAACCTCGCCTTCCTCGCCGTCTCCGGCCTCGACGACGACGACTTCCAGGCCTGGGGCTGGCGCATCCCCTTCCTGCTCAGCATCGTGCTGGTGGTCGTCGGCTTCCTCGTCCGATCCCGGCTGCAGGACGCCCCCGAGTTCCAGGAGGTGAAGGAGAAGAAGGAGGTCAGCAAGATCCCCGTGGCCGAGCTGTTCCGGCGTCAGCCGCGCACGCTGATCCTGGCCAGCCTGGCCTCGATCGCGCCGCCGGCGGTGGGCTACACCGTCATCGTCTACATGCTCAACTACGGCACCGAGGTCGTCGGGTTCGACCGCAACACCCTGCTGTGGCTCATCCTGGCCTCCACCGTGCTGTGGATCGCCACGATCGTCGTGGCCGCCGTGGTCGCCGACCGGATCGGGTCGAAGAAGGTCTTCATCGTCGGGGCGCTCACCGCGGTCATCTGGCCCTGGCCGCTGTTCGCCCTGGTCGACACCGGCAGCGCCGCGGCCGCGCTCCTGGGCTTCAGCGTCGCGGCGCTGGTCCAGGGGATCATGGCCGGCGCCCAGGGCGGCCTGTTCACCGAGATCTTCGAGCTCAAGACGCGCTACAGCGGCATCTCGATCGCCTACCAGCTCGGCGGCATGATCGGGGGCGCGGTGACCCCCATCGTGGCCGTCGCGCTCTACGACGCGTTCGAGTCGTCGACGCCGATCGCCCTGTACGTGGCCGCCCTGTCGCTGGTCAGCCTGGTCGCCGTCCTCGGCATCCGGGTGACGTCGTCGACCGGGCGGGCGGCCGACGTCCCGACGTCCGCGGCGACCGCCCGGCGCTGAGTCCGCGGCCCCCGTGCCCCCGCCCGCTCCCTCGTGCGGGGCCACGGGGACCCGGCTCCCGGCAGGTCCGGGGGGCCGACCAGAATGACCCCGCCCAGGTCGCCCCGCCGGACCGGCTCGCGCCGGCCCGGGCAGCGACCCCCGCCCCGACGGAGGAGCAGCAACAGTGGGAACCCGGCACGTCATCGTCCGCAACGTCCCCCGGCCCGACGAGGACGCGGTCAGCGTCCTGGGGAGGGTCGGCGTGGCGACGGCTCACGAGGCCATGGGCCGCCGCGGCCTCACCCACCCGGTGCTGCGGCCGATCTACCCGGGCGCCCGCATCGCCGGCCGGGCGGTGACCGTGCTGAGCCAGCCCGGTGACAACCTCATGATCCACGCGTCGATCGAGCAGACCGGGCCCGGCGACGTCCTCGTCGTCACGACCACCTCGCCGTCCACCGACGGGATGTTCGGCGAGCTGTTCGCCACCCAGCTGGCCACCCGCGGCGTGCTCGGCCTGGCCATCGACGCGGGGGTGCGTGACGTGTCCGAGCTGACCGCGATGGGCTTCCCCGCCTGGTCGCGCGCGGTGTCCGCGCAGGGGACGGTCAAGGCCACCCCCGGGTCGGTCAACGTGCCCGTCGTGCTTGCCGGGGCGCTGGTCCGCCCCGGCGACGTCGTCGTCGCCGACGACGACGGCGTGCTGGTCGTGCCACGGGAGGACGCGCCCGCGGTGGCCGAGGCCTCCATCGCACGCGAGGACAGCGAGCAGGAGAAGCGCGAGAAGTTCCAGGCCGGCGTGCTCGGCCTGGACGTCTACGGGATGCGGCCCACGCTCGAGCGCCTCGGTGTGGTCTACGTCGACGAGGAGGGCCGGTGAGCGAGCTCGCGAGCGCACGCGGGGGGCACGGCAGCGCCTTCGTCCTGGTCCACGGCGCCTGGCACGGCGGCTGGTGCTGGGACCGGGTCGCCCCGGCTCTGCGCGCGGCCGGCCACGAGGTGCACGCCCCGACGCTCACCGGGCTGTCGGAGCGGTCGCACCTGCTGTCCCCGCTGGTCGGGCTGGACACCCACGTCGAGGACGTCGTCCGGGTGATCGACACCTTCGGCCTGCGCGACGTCGTCCTCGTCGGGCACAGCTACGCCGGGCAGGTGGTCACCGCGGTGGCCGACCGGCGGCCGGAGGCCATCGCCCGGCGGGTCTACCTGGACGCCTTCGTCGGCTCCGACGGGGAGGCCGCCCGGGACCTGCTGCCCGAGCAGGTGGAGCACCACTGGGCCGAGTCCGCGGCCGAGCAGGGCTTCGGCTGGCTGGTCCCGGTCCGCAAGCTGTCGGTCCTCGGGGTGACCGACCAGGCCGACGTCGACTGGCTGACCCCCAAGCTGACCCCGCACCCCTGGAAGACCTACCTCGACCCGCTCGACCTCACCGGCGCCGTCGACTCCGTGCCGGCCGCCTTCATCGAGTGCGTCACCTGGATGCGGGTGTTCCAGGCGCAGGCCGAGCGCGCCCGCGAGCGGGGCTGGCCGGTGCACGAGCTCGACACCGGGCACGAGGCGATGGTCACCGCCCCCGAGGCGCTGGCCGACGTCCTGCTCGAGCTCGCCCGCTGACCCCCGTCCCCGTACCCGACCAGGAGGTCGTCGTGGAGTTCCTCGTCCGTTCCGAGAACCGGCTGCCCCCGGAGACCCCGGTCGAACGGCGGGAGGAGTTGCGCGCCGCCGAGCGGGCCCGCGCCATGGAGCTGCGGCAGGCGGGCGTCCTCAAGCGGCTGTGGCGGGTGCCCGGGCGCAACGCCACCATCGGGCTCTACGAGGCGGCCGACCCCGCGGCCCTGCACGACGCCCTGGTGTCCCTGCCGATGGCGCCCTGGCTCGACGTCCACGTCGAGGCGCTGGCGCAGCACCCGCAGGAGCGCTGAGCCCTCAGCCGGCCGGCTGCCGCCGGCGGGCCGCCCGCAGGGTGAGCCCGCCGGCCAGGACGGCGGCCGCGAGGCAGGTCGCGCAGCCGACGGCGGAGACGGCGGTGTACCCGGCGGCCGACGGCAGGCGCGCCCCGGGCTCGGTGGCGGCCGCCAGCACGCCGGCGCTCAGCGCGCTGCCGGTCGCGAACCCGACGTAGCGCAGCACCTGGTTGAGCCCCATGGCACTTCCGGTGTCCTCGGGCGGGACGACGGCGAACAGCAGCCGGGGCATGACCGCGTACGTGCCGCCGATGCCCGTCCCCGCCAGCGCCATCAGCGCGAACAGCTCCCACAACCGCTCCGGGCCGGTGAGCAGCCAGAGGAACGCCGTCGCCGTGACCGCGGCGCCGACGGTCAGCGCCGACCCGGGACCGGAGGGACGGTCCAGGTCCCGCACCAGCCGCCCGGCCAGCAGGCTGCCCAGCGAGAAGGGCAGCAGCAGCAGTCCGGAGACCACGACCGGCACGGCGAAGCCGTGACCCGAGGACACGGGTGCCTGGGCGATGATCGTGACGACGGTCAGCAGCACGTAGTTGGCGACGCCGGCCAGCAGCGCCGTGGTGTGGCCGACCAGCGCTCCGGCCTGCCGGGCCTGCCGGAGGTCCACCAGGGGAGCGGGCACGCGCAGCTCCCGCGCCACGAACCAGCCCCCCAGCGCCACCGCGCTCGCGGCGAGGGCCAGCGCGGGGGTCGACGTCCAGCCGAGGTCGCCGCCCTCGGCCAGCAGGACCAGCGCCGATCCCAGCCCCCCGCCCAGCAGGAGCGCGCCCGGGAGGTCGAGCGGCCGGCGGGAGGCCCTGCTCGCGGGCGGCAGGACCAGCGCCGCGACGACGACCACGACCGCCGCCAGGACCGCGCCGCAGCCGAACGCCGCGTGCAGACCCCATCCCTGGGTGATCCACCCGGCCAGGGGGTAGCCGAGGCCGACGCCGGCCACGGTGGTGATGGACAGCGCTGCCGCTGCCCGCTGGGCCCGCTCGCCGGTGAGGGCGTCCCGCGCGACCGCGATGGTGAGCGGGGTGAGCCCGAGCCCGACGCCCTGCAGCGCGCGACCGGCCAGCAGCCAGCCCAGGTCCAGCGGCAGGGCGGCCAGGACGCTGCCGGCCGCGACGACGGTGAGCACGGCCAGCACGACCGTCCGCCGGTGCGGCCCGTCGCCCAGCCGGCCGAGGACCGGCGTGGCCACCGCGCCGACCAGCACGGGGAGGGTGAGCGACCACTGGGCATCGGGAACCGGCACGTCGTAGGCGTCGGCGACCGTCGGCACCAGCGGCGCCCCCAGACTGCCGACCACGGTGACCACCGTCGCGACGAGCACGAGGGCCGCGGGAAGTGCGGAGGAGCCGTCCCCCCGCACCGGCGCCCGGCGGCCGCCGCCCAGGGCCCGGGGGAGCATCCACCACCTCGATCACGCGGAGCGGGTCCCGGACCGGGCGGCGGGCTGCGCGGACCGTCCCCCGGGAGGGAGCCGGGTCAGGCTAGCGCCCTGACGTGCGACGACGGCGCCCGGCGGGCGGACCGGGGCGTGGAGCCGCAGACGCCGGAAGGCTTCCACATGGTGGGAGGGCGGTCCCGGGAGGCCCCCGCGCACCGTTGTACTGTGCACCGGTGGTGCGTGACCCCGGACACGCGTACGAGGACCGTCCGGCCAGCACCGGGGAGGCGGGGACGATGGGCTACGACGACACCGGCGTGCGCTGCACCATGCTGCGCGGGGGCACGTCCCGGGGCCTGTACTTCGAGGCGCGCGACCTGCCGGCCGACGACGCCGAGCGCGACGACCTGCTGCTGCGCCTGATGGGCACCCCGGACCCGCGCCAGATCGACGGTCTCGGCGGGGCCACGTCGCTGACCAGCAAGGTCGCCGTCGTCTGGCCGTCGGAGCACCCCGAGGTCGACGTCGACTACCTCTTCCTGCAACTCGGGGTGGACCAGCCCACCGTCAGCGACCGGCAGAACTGCGGCAACATCCTGGCCGGCGTGGGCCCGTTCGCGGTCGAGCGCGGCCTGGTGCCCGCGGGCCCGGAGGAGACCGCGGTCGCCATCCGCATGGTGAACTCCGACAGCATCGCCGTCGCGACGTTCCCGACGCCCGGTGGCCGGGTCGAGTACCGGGGACAGATCGAGATCGCCGGGGTCCCCGGGACCGCCGCCCCGGTCGTCCTCGACTTCGCCGACACCGAGGGGTCGGCGACCGGCGGGTTGCTCCCCACCGGCCGGGTGCGGGACTCCATCGACGGCGTCGACGTCACCTGCGTGGACAACGGCATGCCGGTGGTCCTCGCGATGGCCGAGTCCCTCGGGCTGACCGGGTACGAGTCGCACGAGGAGCTGGCCGCCGACGCACAGTTGCTGGCCCGGATCGACGCCCTCCGCACCAAGGCCGGCGACCTCATGGGGATGGGCGACGTCCGGTCCTCCTCGGTGCCGAAGACGGCGCTGCTGGCCGCTCCGCGCGACGGCGGGCAGGTGTGCACCCGGTCGTTCATCCCGGTGCAGCCGCACTCGTCGGTCGGCGTCCTCGCCGCGGTCAGCATCGTGACCGGGATGCTGCTGCCGGGCTCGGTCGGGCACGAGCTGACCCGGGACTGGCCCGAGGGCACCACACGGGTCGACGTCGAGCACCCCACCGGCCACCTGCTCGTCGACGTGGCCGTGGACCCGGTCGCCGACCCACCGCGCGTGCTGCGGTCCGGCGTCGTCCGCACCGCCCGCAAGCTGTTCGACGGCCTCGCCTTCCCGCGCGCCTGAGAGAGGGCCCTCCTCGCACCCGCCACGCGCAGGCTCGCGGCGGGGCCCTGCAGGAGGGCCGACGGAGACATCAACCGAAGGAGATACCTGTGCCCCCGCTGCACGACGTCGCGCACCTCGCCCATGTCGAGCTCCTCACGCACAAGCCGGAGGAGTGCCTGGACTTCTACGTGAACTACCTCGGGATGACCGAGAACGGTTCCTCCGGGGACTCGGTGTTCCTGCGCGCGTGGGACGACTACGAGAACACGACCATCAAGCTCACCGCGGCCCATCAGCCGGGTGTGGGCCGGACCAACTTCCGGGCGGGCACGCCCGAGTCGCTGCAGCGGCGGGTCGAGGCCATCGAGAAGACCGGCCTGGGCAAGGGCTGGCAGGACGGGGACCCCGGCTACGGCCCGGTCTACGTCTTCACCGACCCCGACGGCCACGAGATGGGCCTCTACTACGAGACCGAGTGGTACCGGCCCGAGGGCAGGCTCAAGCCCGCGCTGAAGAACCAGGCGCAGGCCTACCCCGGCCGTGGGGTCAGCGTGCGGCGGATCGACCACATCAACTACCTCGGCGTCACCCCGGTGGAGAACCGGGACTTCTTCGTCGACACCCTGGGCGCGATGATCACCGAGCAGATCGTGCTCAACGACGGGACGATCGCCGGCACCTGGACCACGTTCACCAACAAGGGCTACGACGTCGTCTGGACCAAGGACAACACCGGCACGTCGGGCCGGCTGCACCACCTGTCGTTCGCCGTGGACAGCCGCGACGACGTCATCCGCGCCGCCGACCTCGCCCTCGAGCACGGCGTGCACATCGAGACCGGGCCGCACAAGCACACCATCCAGCAGAGCTTCTTCCTCTACGTCTGGGACCCGGCCGGCAACCGCATCGAGCTGGACAACCCCGCCGCCCGGCTGGTCTTCGCGCCGGACTGGCAGCCGGTCGACTGGAGCGAGGCCGAGCGGGCCAAGGGCCAGGCGTGGGGGCTGAAGACGATCGACACCTTCCACACCCACGGCACGCCGCCGGTGGGGGAGAACCTGGCCGACGAGCTGGCCGGCCGTCCCCGGGCCGCCGGTTCCGGGGGCAGCGCCGGGTGACCCTGCCGATCGCGGTGCTCGGGCTCGGCGAGGCCGGGTCCGAGATCGCCCGGGACCTGGTCGCGGCCGGCGCCGACGTCCGCGGGTACGACCCGCGGGTGCCGTCGGTGGACGGCGTCGTGCCCCGCACCGACGAGGCCGACGCCGTCCGCGACGCCGACCTGGTGCTCAGCGCCAACAGCTCGCACGACGCCATGCCCGCGCTCACCCACGCCCTGCCCGGGCTCCGCCCGGGCACGGTGTGGGCCGACCTCAACACCGCCTCGCCGGGGGTCAAGGCGGCGCTCGCGGAGGCGGCCGCACCGGCGGGGGTCGAGGTCGTGGACGTCGCGCTGATGGCGCCGGTCCCCGGGCTCGGGCTGCGGACGCCGATGGTGGCGTCGGGGACGGCGGCGCGGCGCTACGCCGGCATGCTGGCCGGCGTCGGCGTCACCGTGGAGGTGCTCCCCGGTCCGGCAGGGGCGGCCATCTCCCGCAAGCTGCTGCGCAGCGTCTTCTACAAGGGTCTGGCCGCGGCGGTCGTCGAGGCGCTCGAGGGCGCGGAGGCCGCCGGGGTGGCCGACTGGCTGCACGGCAACATCAGCGCCGAGCTGGCCGGCTTCGACGAGCGCACCATCGACCGCCTGGTCTCCGGCACGCACACCCACGCGCGGCGGCGGGCCGACGAGATGACGGCCGCGGCCGAGCAGCTGGTGGAGCTGGGCGTGCAGCCCCGGGTGGCCGCGGCCGCCCGTGACCGGCTCGTCGAGCTGCGGGACCGGCCGCAGCCGTGACGGCGGTGCCGCCGGACGCGCTCGGCGTCCGGCGGCACCGCGGTGCTCAGCGGCCCCGCTTCTGCAAGGCGGCGTCCAGCCGGGGGAACACGCGGCGCGCGTTGCCCTCGAACACCTTCTCCCGGTCGGCCGCCGACAGGTCGAGCGCGTCGACGTAGCGGCGGGTGTCGTCGAAGTAGTGGCCGGTCCGCGGGTCGATGCCCCGGACCGCCCCGACCATCTCCGAGCCGAACAGGATGTTGTCGGTGTCGATGACGTCGAACAGCAGGTCGATGCCCGGCTGGTGGTAGACGCAGGTGTCGAACCAGACGTTGCCCATCACCGACTCCTCGACCGGCGGCCGCTCCAGCATGTCGGCCAGGCCCCGGAAGCGGCCCCAGTGGTAGGGCACCGCCCCGCCGCCGTGCGGGATGACCAGCCGCAGGTCGGGGAAGTCGGTGAACAGGTCGGCCTGCAGCAGCTGCATGAACGCCGTGGTGTCGGCGTTGAGGTAGTGCGACCCGGTGGCGTGGAAGTTGTGGTTGGTCACCGCCGACACGTGCACCATCGCCGGGACGTCGAGCTCGACCATCGCCTCGTAGAACGGGTACCAGCTGCGGTCGGTCAGCGGCGCGGAGGTCCAGTGCCCGCCGCTGGGATCGGGGTTGAGGTTGCAGCCCACGAAGCCCAGCTCGTCCACGCACCGGCGCAGCTCGGCCACCGAGTGCGCGATCGGGACGCCGGGGGACTGGGGCAGCTGGCAGACGCCGGTGAACGAGTCGGGGAACAGCTCGACGACGCGGGCGATCAGGTCGTTGTTCACCTGGGTCCACCGGGTGCTGACCGCCTCGTCCCCGATGTGGTGGCCCATCGCCGAGGCGCGGGGGGAGAAGACCGTCAGGTCGATGCCGCGTTCCCGCATGAGGCGCAGCTGGCTGCCCTCGATCGTCTCCCGGATCTGGTCGTCGGAGATCGCGGGGTAGCTCGGTGGCTCCTGGCCGGCGTCGAACGCCGTCCGCTGCGCCTCCCGCCACGCCGTGTGCGGCTGCGGCGCGGTCGTGTAGTGACCATGGCAGTCGATGATCATGCGGGCCCTTCCTCGCGTCGTCGTGGTGGGAGCCGTCCCGGTGCGGGCCGTCCCGGCGTCAGCTGGTGATCCGCTGCCGGACCTCCGCCTCGACGTCGGCGGCCCGGCGGGTGAGGTCGTCGACCGACGCCACCATGGCGGTCAGCTCCTCCCGGTACCGCTCGTCCTGGACGCCGGGCAGGTTGACCTCGATCGCCAGGCGCGCCGTGGTCGCCGCCGCCCGGGCGGCCTCCGTCGCGGCGGAGACGTCGCTGAGCACGTTGAAGTTGGCGATCGGCAGCAGTCGTTCGGCGAGGGTCATCAGCGACGCCGACGCCGCGATCACGTCCCGGGGTGGGCCGGCGGCCCGCTCCTGTGCCGCACAGATCGCCTGCCTGCGCGCCGCCTCCTCCTCGTCGGTGTCGCGCGGCAGCCGGTAGGCCTCGGTCACGGCGGTGAACGCCTCACCGTCGGCGGCCGCGGCGTCCAGGCAGGCGTCCCGCTCGACGTCGGCCCGCGCGACGACCTCGGCGACCACGTCGGCGTGCTCGGCGTACCGCTCACCGGTGGTGAAGCGGCCGACCATCGCCACGAGCGAGGCCGCCAGCGCGGCCTCCATCGCGGCAGCCGCGCCGGCGCCCGGCGCCGGCATCTTGGCCGCCAGCTGGCCCAGGAAGTGACCCAGCGGCTGGTCGTCGACGCCGGCGTCCCCGTCGTCGGGGACGCCGGCCCGCTCCGGTGCGCTCACTGGAGCACGACGGTGCGGTTGCCGTTGAGCTGGACCCGGTTCTCGGTGTGCCAGCGGACGGCGCGGGCCAGCGCGCGGCACTCGGACTCGCGGCCGCGGGCGACGAACGTGTCGGCGTCCATGGAGTGGTCGACGCGCTGGATGTCCTGCTCGATGATCGGGCCCTCGTCGAGGTCGGCGGTGACGTAGTGCGCGGTGGCGCCGATGAACTTGACGCCGCGGTCGTGGGCCTGGTGGTAGGGCTTGGCGCCCTTGAAGGCCGGCAGCATCGAGTGGTGGATGTTGATGGCGTGGCCGGCGAGCTGGCGGCAGAGGTTGTCGGAGAGGATCTGCATGTAGCGGGCGAGGATGACCAGCTCGACGTTCTGCTCCCGGACCATGTCCAGGAGCTCGGCCTCGGCGGCGTCCTTGGTGTCCTTGGTGACCGGGATGTGCTTGAACGGGACGCCGTAGTGGTCGGCCAGGGGCTTGAGGTCGGGGTGGTTGGAGACCACCGCGACGACGTCGAGGTTGAGGTCGCCGACGGAGTTGCGGAACAGCAGGTCGTTGAGGCAGTGCGCGAACTTGCTGACCATGATGATCACGCGCTCGCGGTGGGAGGTGTCCTCCAGCCGCCAGGTCATGCCGAACTTCTGGGCGACCGGCTCGAAGGCCTGGCACAGCGCGGCGACGTCCAGGCCGGCGTCCGTGGTCGGGGCGAACTGCACCCGCATGAAGAAGTTGCAGCTCTCGAGGTCGTCGAACTGCGAGCTCTGGGTGATGGTGGCGTCGTGCTCGACGAGGAACCCGGTGACGGCGTGGACGATGCCGGGGACGTCGGGGCAGGACAGGGTGAGCACGGCGCTGCGGGCGGTCGAGGGGGTCGTCACGGGTCCTCCAGGGTCGGGATGGGCGGGGCGGCTGTGCGTGTGCGGGACGGTGTGGGACGGCGTGCGGCGGGTCGGTCAGGGGGCTGCGCGGGCGGCGGTCACCGGTCGCTCCCCCCGACGGGCG
This sequence comes from Geodermatophilus sabuli, assembly GCF_010686765.1. Classification (GTDB taxonomy): domain Bacteria; phylum Actinomycetota; class Actinomycetes; order Mycobacteriales; family Geodermatophilaceae; genus Geodermatophilus; species Geodermatophilus sabuli_A. The sequence continues at coordinate 56,911 of NZ_JAAGWF010000002.1, forward strand.
CCGGGCGGCGCCAGGAGCCCTCGGCCGGGGGACGGCCGTCGTCGTCGGGGGGCCCCAGCAGCCGGGCCGGGCGCCAGCCGCGCAGTGAACTCACCACGGCGAGCTCCTCGGCCGCCAGCAGGTCGGCGAGGTGGATGCCGCGCTCGTGCAGCCGGCCCTCCTCCAGCAGCCGGCCGCGCTCGACGCCGGGCAGGCAGCCCGCGGCGGTGGGGGGCGTCCACCAGCGGCCGCCCAGGCGGACGGCGAGGGTGGCGATGGTCGTCTCGGTGACCTCGCCGCGCTCGTTGACCAGCACCACGTCGTCGGCCCCGGGGTGGCGGGCGGCGCGGTCGGTGTAGACGTCGCGGCGGGTGGTCTTGTGCTGCAGCCAGGGTGAGCGTGAGTCGACCGGGTCGGTGTCGACCGCGAGGGTCACCGGCCCGGCGGCGGCCGGCGGGGCGGGCGCCGTCTGCACGTCCACCCGGCCCGACCGGTGCAGCGCGACCCGCACGCGGGCCGGCGTCCCGTGGCCGGACAGCGCGGCGTCCAGCTCGGCGCGGACCGCCGCCAGGTCGCAGGCGAACCCGGACCAGTCCGCCGAGTCGGCCAGCCGGGCCAGGTGCCGCTCCAGGTTGCGCAGCCCGCGGCCGGGCTCGAACAGCAGGGTCTCGAGCAGCTGGTGGTCCTCGGCCGGCGTGGTCAGCACCGCGGCCTTGGTGAGCAGCTCGGCCCACTCGGCGGCCGGCTCGGAGTCCCAGGTGATCCCGCCACCGGCGCCGTAGGTCCCGGCACCGGTGGCCCGGTCCACGACGGCCGTGCGGATGGCCACGCTGAACCGGGCCCGCGGGTGCGGCCCGCCGGGCGGCGCGATCACGCCGATGGCGCCGCAGTAGACGCCGCGGGGGACGATCTCCAGGTCGCGGATCAGCTCCATCGTGCGGGCCTTGGGGGCGCCGGTGACCGAGCCGCACGGGAACAGCGCCCGGAACACGTCGACCAGCGAGGTCCCCTCGGGGGTCCGCGCCGTGACCTCCGAGGTCAGCTGCCACACGGTGGGGTAGCGCTCCAGGGCGAACAGCTCCGGGACGGTGACCGAGCCGGTCACCGCGACCCGGGAGACGTCGTTGCGGAGCAGGTCGACGATCATCAGGTTCTCCGCCCGCTCCTTGGCGCTCGAGCGCAGCACGCGGGCCCGGTCCCGGTCCTCGGCGGTGCTGCGCCCGCGGGCGGCGGTGCCCTTCATCGGCCGGGTGCGCAGCACCTCGCCCGACCACTCGAAGAACAGCTCGGGGCTGGCGCTGGCCACGATCGTCGGCCCCAGGTCGAGGTAGGCGTTGTAGGCGCCGCGCTGGGCCAGCGCGAGGTCGCCGTAGAAGGCCAGCGGGTCCCCGTCGACCCGGCCGTGCAGCCGGGCGGTGAGGTTGCACTGGTAGGTCTCGCCGGCCGCGATGTGCGCGCGGACGCCGGCCACGGCCCGGGCGTGCTCCTCCGGCGTCCGGTCCGGGGTCCACGCGGAGGCGGCCGGCCGCGGACCGGTGACGGGGGCGACCGGGTCGACCTCCGCCGGGGGGTCCCCGATGCCGAACCAGACCAGCGGCGGGTCGCCGGGGCGGCGCCCGGCCACGGAGAGTGCCGGGTCCAGGCCCGGGGCGGCCTCGTAGCCGACGTAGCCGAACGCCCAGCTGCCCGCGGCGGTGGCCCGCTCGACGTCGGCCAGGGCGGGGACGACGTCCTCCGGTCGCTCCGCGGTGACGACCCGGTGCGGCGGCGGGAAGCGCAGCGCGGTGCCCGCCGTCAGGTCGTCGAACCGCGCCCAGGGGGCAGTCAGCGACATGTCGTCGCGGGTGCCTGCGGCTGCGGGGAGGAGGGCGTCATCCTGGCTTTCTCGAGGTGGGTGTCTCGGCTGCCGGGGCCGCACGCCCCGCGGCGGACCGGCCGGCGCGGGGCGTGCGGTGCCGGGGGCGGGAGCCGGGTGGACCGGCTCCCGTCCCCGGGGTGGGGCGGTGGTGCGGGGCCGTTCCGGACGGCCCGTGGCAGGGCTCAGGCCTTGCCGACGGTGCGCCAGCCACCCTGGTAGGACTCCCGCGCCATCTTGGCGTAGGGGACCGGGCTGACGATGGCGCGCACCTCGAACTGCTCGTGCGGCATGACGGTGGTCTTCTTGGTGCCGCCGTCCGGCTCGCCCCAGACCACGCGGACCTCGGCGCCGTGGGGGACGTCGGGGCTCACGGTGGCCAGGGACAGGCCCTTCTGCTCGTTGGCCGAGATCCCGGTGAACATCGACAGGCCCAGCAGGGTGCCGTCGGCGTCGATGACCTTGTCGAAGTTCGACGACCCGTAGTTGGCGTTGGGCAGGTCGAAGAACTGGTACTTGGCGCCCTCGACCGGGGAGGCGAGCAGCTTGGCCAGGTCCTCGGAGTTCCACTCGAGGGTGACCTTGCGGCGCTGGCTGTCCTTGTCGAGGGCCTCGAGGGCGTCGCGACCGATGAAGTCGTGGTCGAACTTCACGAACGACCCGTAGCCGAGCTCCCACGGGTTGTTGTAGTAGTCCTCGATGTCGTCCGACGCGAAGCTGCCGGCGATGGCGTTGGTGGCCTCGTAGCTGTCGACACCGAGCCACTCGCGGTAGGGCCGCAGCTCCTCACCGGTGTAGATGGCCGGCAGCGGCGAGGGGATCCAGCCGGACTCGAGGGTGTTCGTGGAGTAGGCGCGGGAGCCGACCGGCTCCATGCCGAACTCCTTGCCGGCCTCGATGATGGCGTCGCGGACCTTGTCGTAGGTCTCGTACGGGCCCCAGATCTCCAGGCCGGGCGCGCCCGCCATGCCGTGGCGGAGGGTGCGCACGGTCTCGCCGGCGATGGTCATGGTGCTCATCCGGAAGAACTTCAGCTGCTCGACCGAGCCGCCGTTGAGCTTCTCGATGATCGGCCAGGCGTTGGGGCCCTGGATCTGGAAGCGCCAGAGGTCGCGGGTCACGGCCTTGCCGTAGGGCCGCGAGGGGGAGCGGGGGTCGTTGCGGATCTCGACGTCGTAGCCGCCGGTCTCGCCCTTGAACTGCAGCCAGTTGGCGCCCGGGGCGCGGCCGACGTAGACGTACTCCTCCTCGGCGAGGCGGAAGAGGATGCCGTCACCGATCACGTTGCCGGCCGGGGTGACCGGGACGAACTGCTTGGCCATGTCGACCGGGAAGTTCGCCACGCTGTTGATGCCGGTGTCGGAGATCAGCTTGAGCGCGTCCTTGCCGCGCATGAACAGGTTGAACATGTGGTGGCTCTGGTCGAACAGGACGGCCGTCTTCTGCCAGGCCTGCTGCTCCTTGCGCCAGTTGGTGAACTCCGACGGCACCACCGGGTAGATGTAGGTGCCCAGCTGCGAGTTGCGCAGCAGCTCGGCGGTGTTGCCCGACTGGTCCAGCAGTTCCTGCAGGTTCTTCGCGCTCATCGGGTTCGTGCCCTCCATTGGGTGTCGGATGGAACTGGTGGTGCTGCTCGACGGGCTCCGGCGGGGGGATGGTGGCGCGGCCGGTGTGCTCCGCGCTCCCGCTCGGCGACCCCTGGTCCGGCCGGCCGACGGCCGGCCGGACCACGTCTCATGAGGAGAGGTTCTCCAGCGTGCTCGTGCGCCAGGCCTCGGTCGGCTCGAGGTCGTTGAAGGTGAAGATGTGGAAGTTCTCGATGTTGTTGTCGGCCTTGCCCATGTGCGGGAGGAGGCCCTTGATGATCTTGTCCGGGTTGTAGCCGCCGGGGATGAAGAAGCGCCAGAACAGGCTCTGCTGCTTCTTGAGGAACTTCGCCGACTCCCCGATGCCCAGACCGCCGGAGACCCGCATCAGCTTGGCGCGGGTCACCGCGCCCGGCACGCCGATGTGGACGGGCAGGTCGATGTTGCGGCGCTTGAGCTCGCGGGCCCAGTTCAGGATGACCTTGGGGTCGAAGACGATCTGGGTCTTGATGTGGTGGGCCAGGGGGGCCTTGGCCGCCAGCGCGTCGAAGAGGACGTCGTCGGAGACCGACGGGTGGCCCTCGGGGTGGCCGCCGATGCCGATGTCGGTGAAGCCGTGGTCGAGCTCGTGCAGGGCGACCAGCAGGGCGTGCGCGTCCTTGAACTCGGTCGGGGTGTCGGTCGGGTCGCCGCCGACGATGAAGACCTCGTGGATGCCGGCCTCACGGCAGCGGGCCACGATCTCGGCCAGGTGCTGGCGGGAGAGGGTCTGCTGCGCCGACAGGTGCGGGGCGACGGTGTAACCGTGCTCCCTCAGCTTGACGGTGAGGTCGACCGTCGCGTCCTGCCCCTTGGCCGGCGAGGCGGTGACCGTGAGCCGCACGTCCTTGGGGACGTACTTGAGCACGTTCTCCTCGGTCTTCTTGAACGGGATGACCTCGTAGCCGAGCGTCTGGAAGACCCGCTTGAGGGAGGCGCGGGACCCCGGGTCCCGCACCGTGAGTGTCTTGGCCATGTGCTTCCTTCCTCGCTGGACGTGCGCATGGGCGGACGGTCTCGCGCGTCCTACCCGGATCCGGGCTGTGTCCTGCAGTGTCAGGGGTCCGGATTTGCGACCCCTCCGCCGGGCTCACCCCGCTGATGGGCTCCACCAGCGGCTCGTGCACGTCGGTCACCGCACCGGATCCGAGCGTGCGGTCGGCCCGCGGGGCCGTGCGGGCGCACGGCGTTCCCTCGGGACCCACGGAGAGTGTCTGCCGTCACGCTGCGCCGCGAGAACCGACGTTCCACGATGTGGAAGGTCACTCCCGGGTGGTCGACCCGATCGCCGACCGTTGGCGGCGGAACAGTCCACCGCGGGCGCCGCCCGCATCCGGTGGATCGGCTCGGTTTCTGGCGACCGGGGAGAGGGAAGCAACGAGCGATGACGGTCGAGAGCAGGTTCGACGTACCGGGGACCCCGGTGTTCGACGGAGAGTCGAGCCGCCGCGGGTACCGGATGAACAAGATGTTCATGACCTTCCGCGACGCTGCCTCCCGCGAGCGGTTCCTCGCCGACGAGGCGGCCTACTGCGACGCGTCCGGGCTCTCGCCGGAGCAGAAGGCGGCGGTCCTCGGCCGCGACTGGCAGGGCATGATCGACCTGGGCGCCAGCATCTTCTACATGTACAAGCTGGCCATGATGGAGGGCCGGTCCATGCAGTACCTGGGCGGCGTGTTCAGCGGCGTGACCGAAGAGGAGTTCGTCGCCGCGATGCGGCGCCGGGGGGAGAACCGTGGCTGAGGTGGTCTGGGGACTGGCGACCTCGCACGTCCCGTCGATCGGCGCCGCCATGGACCGCGGCAAGACCGAGACCGACGCCTGGGCGCCGCTGTTCGAGGGGTACCGGCCCGCCCGCGAGTGGCTGGCCGACCCGGAGCAGGCGCCGGACGTGGCGATCGTCGTCTACAACGACCACGCCAACGGCATCGACCTCGACGTCGTCCCGACGTTCGGCATCGGCACCGCTGACGAGTACCCGGTCGCCGACGAGGGCTTCGGACCGCGTCCGGTGCCGGTCGTGCAGGGCCACCCCGAGCTGTCGCTGCACCTGCTCGAGAAGCTGGTGGACGACGGCTTCGACCTGACCGTCTTCCAGGAGCTCGAGGTCGACCACGGGCTCACCGTGCCGTTGTCGGTCTGGACGCCGGACCCCGGGGAGTCCTGGCCCTGCCCGGTCGTGCCGCTCCTGGTCAACGTGATCCAGTACCCGCAGCCCACCGCGGCGCGCTGCTACGCCCTCGGCCAGGCCCTCGGGCGGGCGATCGCCTCGTTCCCGCAGGACCTGAAGGTCGCCGTCCTGGGCACCGGTGGGATGTCCCACCAGCTCGCCGGCGCCCGGGCCGGGTTCATCAACCCGGAGTTCGACCACATGTTCCTCGACGCCATCGAGAAGGACCCGGCCAAGCTGGCGGCGCTGTCCCGCGAGGACTACATCCGCGACGCCGGCTCCGAGGGCATCGAGCTCATCATGTGGCTGATCATGCGCGGGGCGATGAACCCCCAGGTGCGCAAGGTGCACTCGACCTACTTCGTGCCGGCGTCCAACACCGCCGCCGCCCTCGCGCTGTTCGACAACCGGTCGACCCAGCTGGTCTGAGCGCCGGGCCGGGGCGGAGCGCCCCGGCCCGGGCGGGCCGTCACCGGCGGGCCGGCAGCCGTCCCTCCTCGTGGTCGAGCTCGCGCTCGAGCCTCCGGAGGCCCTCGTCGGGCAGCCGGCCGACGTCGCGCCAGTGCAGCAGCTCCTCGCGCTGCGCGCCGAGGACCGCCCGCCGCACGCGCAGCGCCGCCTCGTACTGCGGGGACAACGGCACCTCGCCACCCTCCGCGCCCTGGAGCATGTCCAGCCGCTGCCGGTAGCGGTCCAGCCGCGCCTGCAACTGGTCGCGGATGGCCCCGATCGCCTCGTCGTCCACGTCGTCGTGCTGCTCCCGCTGGAGCTCGTCGAGCCGGGACAGGCCGGCCTCGACCGAGGCGATCCGCGCCTCGTTGCGCAGCCGCGCCTGGTCGGCCTCGTCGGCCCGCAGCCCCAGCGCGCGCACCAGCGGGGCGAAGGTGAGGCCCTGCCCGACCAGGGTGACCAGCACGGCCAGGAAGGCGCAGAACAGCAGCAGGTTGCGGTCGGGGAACGGCTCGCCGCTGTCGGTGGTCAGGGGCAGGGTGAAGATCGCCGCCAGGCTGATCACCCCCCGCGTGCCGGCCCAGCTCAGGACGACGATCTCCCGGCCCGACAGCCGGCTCGGTGCACTGGTCGGGTCCTCGTCGTCGTCCCCGGCCACCTCGGGGCCGCCCAGCCGGGTGTGCAGGGACTGCGGCAGGTGCTCGGTCAGCCACAGCCACAGCGGCCGCAGCACGAGGACGACGCCGACGGTGACCGCCGACGCCGTGACGATGGTGCCGGTCGTGTACTGGTCCAGCCCCGCGATGACGCCGGGCAGCTGCTGGCCGATGAGCAGGAAGACGATCCCCTCGAGCAGGAAGTCGACCAGCCGCCAGACGGCGTCGGTCTGCAGCCGGCTGGCCCCCGACGCCCAGCTCGGGTTGTGGTGGCCGATGATCAGGCCGGCGACGACGACGGCGAGCACCCCGGAGACGTGCACCGACTCGGCCAGCAGGTACGCCACGAACGGCGTGGCCAGCGAGACGGCGTTCGACGACAGCGGGTCCCGGCGCAGCCGGCGCAGCGGCCGGACCCCGTAGGCCACGGCCACGCCCGCCGCGACACCGCCGGCCGCGACCATCACGAACTGCCCGGCCGCCGCCGGGGTGGAGAACCCGTCGCCCTGCGCGGCCGCCACGGCCACCGCGAGGATGGTCAGCGCGGTCGCGTCGTTGAGCAGTCCCTCGCCCTGGATGAGGGTGATCAGCCGGGGCGGCAGGCCGGCCCGGCGGCCCACCGCCAGCGCCGCGACCGGGTCCGGCGGGGCGACGGCGGCACCCAGGGCGATGCCGGCGGCCAGCGTCGCCCCGGTCACGAAGAGCGCGAAGCCGACGCCGATGGTCACCGCCGTGGCCAGGACCAGCAGCACCGACAGGCTGACCACCGTGCGCAGGTTGCGGCGGATGGCCATGAGGGAGCTGTCCAGCGCGGCGCTGTAGAGCAGCGGTGGCAGCACCAGCGTGAGCACGAGTTCGGGGTCCAGCGGGATGTTGGGTCCGGGCAGGTAGGCGTAGGCGATGCCGGCCAGCGTCAGCAGCGCCGCTGCCGGCAGCCCGGTGCGGGCGGCCGCCCACTGTGCGGCGACGATGACGGCGACCGCGCCCAGGACCAGCAACAAGAGAGTCTCCACGTGCACCGGCACAGTCTCCCGGGCTGTCCCGGCCGGGGCCGACCGGGCCGCGCCGACGGCGCGGCGGTGACCAGCCGCATCGAGGACCGCCCGGCGGAGCCGCGCGCCCGCTCCGCGGCCCCGGGAGAACGTGGCCGGCGGGCGTACTGTGCCTCCGACGCGTGGCCGGGGAGGCCACCGGTGGAGGTGGTGGGGACGTCGTGAGCGGTGCGGGCGCATCCTCGGGACTCCCGGGGACGGGCGGCCGGTCGGCCGTCGCGGTGTTCGACGCCGACTGGACGCTGGTCTCGGTCGACCAGGCCACGGCGGACCTGCTGGGCCGGCACCGGGACGAGCTGGTCGACCGCAACATCTGGATCGCGCTGCCCGAGCTGGCCGGCACGATCTTCCACAGCTTCCTGCTGCACGCCCGCAGCGTCGGGGAGCGGGTGACCTGGCGCGGGTTCTACGCGCCGGCCGACCGGTGGCTCGACGCCACGGCGTACCGCGCCGACGACCGCCTGCACGTGCACCTGCGGGAGAGTTCCGGGCCGCCGCCGGAGGGGGTGCGCCCGGCGGACCCCGCCGTCCTCGCCGCCGAGGACGAACGCATGCGGTTCCTCGCCGAGGTCAGCGAGGCGATGATCAGCACGCTGGACGCCGGGGAGTCGGTCGGCAAGCTCGTCGAGCTCGTCGTGCCCCGGTTGTGCGACTGGGCCGTCGTCACCGTGCTCGGCGACGACGGCCAGCCCTCCGAGGCCTGGGCGCACCGCGACCCGGCACGGCGGACCGACCTCGACGTCTACGTCCGGGGGCGGACCCGGGCTGCGGGGGACGAGAACAACCCGATGGCGGCCGCCCTGCTCACCGGCGAGCCGATCCAGCTGACCACCATCGACCCGGAGCTGATCGACGCGTCCCTGCCCACCGACGAGGTGCGGGCGGCCTGGACGCGCCTGGACGCCGGCTCGCTGACCATCGTGCCGTTGCGGGCGCGCGCGGAGACCTTCGGGGCACTGGGCCTGGTCAACACCGCCATCCGCCCGCCGCACAGCGAGATGGAGATCGCCACCGCGGTGGAGGTCGCGCGACGGGCGTCCCTGGCCATCGACAACGCCCGTCTCTACGGCCGGCAGCTCAAGGTCGCCGAGACCCTGCAGCGCAGCCTGCTGACCCCGCCACCGCAGCCCGACCAGCTGGAGATCGCCGTCCGCTACCGGCCGGCCACCAGCTCCATGCGCGTCGGTGGCGACTGGTACGACGCCTTCCAGCAGCCCGACGGCGGCACGCTGCTGGTGATCGGCGACGTCGTCGGCCACAACGTGGACGCCGCCGCGGCGATGGGGCAGGTCCGCAGCATCCTGCGGGGCATCGCCTACGACCGGCAGGAGGAGCCCGCCCGGGTCCTCACCCGGGTCGACGAGGCGCTCACCGGCCTGCGCATCGGCACGCTGGCAACCGCGCTGATCGCCCGGCTCGAGCAGACCCCGGACCAGCTGGCCACCGGCCGCCGCACCCTGCGGTGGTCCTCGGCCGGTCACCTGCCGCCGCTGCTGCTCGGCGCCGACGGCCGGGTGGAGGTGCTGGTCTCGAGCCCCGAGACGCTGCTCGGTGCGGAGTCGGTCCGGCCGCGGACGGACACGACGACCGACGTCGGTCCGGGGGACACGCTGCTCTTCTACACCGACGGGCTGGTCGAGCAGGGCCGCTCGGGCATCGACGAGGGCATCGAGCGGCTGGTGGCCCTGGTCGCCGAGCTGGGCGCCGTCCCGGTGGACCGGTTGTGCGACACGCTGCTCGAGCGGATCGTCGGGGCCCGCGCCGACGACGACGTCGCGATCGTGGCGGTCCGCTGCCACGCCCAGGGTGACCCGGCGGGCGGCTGAGGCCACGGGCCGCCGAGGGCATGCGGCATGCTGCGTCCCGCCCCGAGTCGTCCGCAGAAGGGACCGTCATGTCCATCCTGTCCGGGTTCGCCGCCGCGCTGGCGTCCGGCGGCATCGAGGTCGTCGACCTCACCGCGCCGCTGTCGGCCGAGACGCCGGTGATCGCGCTGCCGCCGGACTTCGCCCAGACCGCTCGCTTCGAGCTCGAGGAGCTCAGCCGCTACGACGACCGTGGGCCCGCCTGGTACTGGAACAACATCCGCACCGGGGAGCACACCGGCACGCACTTCGACGCGCCCAACCACTGGGTGACCGGGCGGGACGGCGACGACGTGGCCTCGGTGCCGGCGTCCCGGCTGATCGCGCCCGCCGTCGTCCTCGACCTCTCCGCCGAGGCCGCCGCGGACCCGGACTTCCTGCTCGAGGTGGAGCACGTGCGCGCCTGGGAGGCCCAGCACGGGCCGCTGCCCGCGGGCGGCTGGCTGCTCTACCGCACCGGCTGGGACGCCCGCAGCGCCTCGCAGGAGGACTTCCTCAACGCCGACGCGACGGGCGCGCACACGCCCGGCGTCTCGCCGGAGTGCGCCCGCTGGCTGGCCGAGGAGGCCCCGGTCATCGGCCTCGGCGTCGAGACGGTCGGTACCGACGCCGGCGCCGCGCACTCCTTCGACCCGCCCTTCCCCTGCCACGCCGCCCTGATGGGCAGCGGCAAGTACGGGCTCACCCAGCTGCAGAACCTCGCGCTCCTGCCGCCCACGGGGGTGGTCCTGGTCGCGGCACCGCTGCCGATCGTGTCCGGGTCCGGCTCGCCGTCCCGGGTGCTGGCCCTCGTCGAGCGGGGATGAGGACCACCGTCGCCGAGGCGGTCGGCGCCGCGCTGGTCGGCTGCGGCGTCGACACGGTGTTCGGCGTCGTCGGCTCCGGCAACTTCGCCGTCACCAACGCCATGGTCGCCGCGGGCGCCCGGTTCGTCGCCGCCCGCCACGAGGGCGGCGCGGCGACGATGGCCGACGCGTACGCCCGGATGAGCGGGGGGCCGGCGGCGCTGACCGTGCACCAGGGCTGCGGCCTGACCAACGCCATGACCGGCATCACCGAGGCGGCCAAGAGCCGGACGCCGCTGGTGGTGCTGGCCGCCGAGGCGAGCTCGCCGACGTCGAACTTCGCCGTCGACCAGTCGGCGCTGGCCGCGGCCGTGGGTGCGGTGCCCATGCGGGTCACCTCCGCGGGGGACGCGCTCGACCAGGTGGCCGCCGCGGTCGGGACGGCGGTGCACGGCCGGCGCACCGTGGTGCTCAACCTGCCGCTGGCCGTCCAGGTGGACGACCTGCCGGCCCCGGCCGGCGCGCTACCGGTGCCGGTGCCGGAACCGCCGGCCCTGCACCCCGAGCAGGTCGAGCGGCTGGCCGCCGCCCTGCGGCAGGCCCGCAGACCGGTGTTCGTCGCCGGCCGCGGCGCTCGCGGGCCCGGCTGCCGGGAGGCCCTCACCGCGCTCGCCGAGCGGTGCGGCGCGCTGCTGGCCACCTCGGCGGTGGCTCGCGGGCTGTTCGCCGGCGATCCGTGGTCCCTGGACGTCTCGGGTGGTTTCGCCTCCCCGCTGGCCGCCGAGCTGATCAGCGGCGCAGACCTCGTCGTCGGCTGGGGGTGCGCCCTCAACACGTGGACCACCAGGCACGGCCGGCTGCTCGCCGCCGACGCCGTCGTCGTCCAGGTCGACGACGACCCCGCCGCCCTGGGCGTGCACCGCGACCTGACCCTGGGGGTGGCCGGCGACGTCCGGACGACGGCGGCGGCGGTCGCCGGCGCCCTGGGGGAGGTCCCGGCTCCCGGCTACCGGACGCCGGAGGTCCGGGCCGACATCGCCCGGCGGGTGCGCTGGCGCGACGTCCCGTTCGCCGCCGCCGGCGGCCCGGACCGGATCGACCCCCGCACGCTGACGATCGCCCTGGACGACCTGCTGCCGGCCGAGCGGGTCGTGGCCGTCGACTCGGGCAACTTCATGGGCTACCCGAGCATGTTCCTCGGCGTCCCCGACGAGTTCGGGTTCTGCTTCACCCAGGCCTTCCAGTCCGTCGGGCTGGGGCTGGCCAGCGCGATCGGCGCGGCGCTGGCCCGGCCCGGGCGGCTGCCGGTCGCCGCGCTCGGGGACGGCGGGGCGCTCATGGGGGCGGCGGAGCTCGAGACGGTGGTGCGGCTGGGCCTGCCGATGGTGGTCGTGGTCTACAACGACGCCGCGTACGGGGCGGAGGTGCACCACTTCGGTCCCGAGGGTGCGCCGCTGGACACCGTCCGCTTCCCCGACACCGACCTCGCCGCCCTCGCCCGCGGGATCGGCTTCGAGGCGCTCACCGTGCGGCGTCCCGAGGACCTCGCGCCGGTCGCCGACTGGGTGGCCGGACCGAGGACGGCGCCGCTGCTGGTCGACGCGAAGGTGGCCGGCGACCAGCCGTCGTGGTGGCTCGAGGACGCGTTCCGGGGCCACTGACGCCCCCGTGAGCATCGCGGGCAGCGCCGGCGACCGAGGAGCGGAGCGGGGGCGAAGGGGCCGGGGGCGGGCGGGCCACTGACCCGTCCCGAGGGGCAAGAGATGGCCGTCCCTGCCCCTCCGGGGCGGGGTCAGCCGGCGATGCGGCGGGCGCTGTTGTAGCCGCCCATCCCGTCCACCGGCGCCACCTTGACCGGCTGGCCGTAGGTGGAGGCGTGCACCATCTGGCCGTTGCCGATGTAGATGCCGACGTGGCTGACCGGGCTGTAGAAGAACACCAGGTCCCCGGGCTTCAGGTCGGCGCGCGACACCGGCGCGCCCATCGTCGACTGCATCCGGCTGGAGTGCGGCAGGGTCACCCCCGCCGCGGCGTAGGCGTACTGCACCAGACCCGAGCAGTCGAAGGAGTTCGGTCCGGCGGCGGCCCACACGTAGGGGTCGCCCAGCTGGGCCATCGCGGTGTCGACGGCCCGCTGGGCGGCGGCACTGCCCGCGACCACCGGGGCGGCGGCCGGCGCCGGTGCCGCGGCCGCGCGCGGGGCGGGGGCGGACCGGTTCCCGCTGCCCGTGGAGCGCGGTGCGGCCTCCGCCGGCGCCGCCCCACCCCCGGCCGCTGCCTGCGCCGCCGCCGCGGCGGCCTGCTCGGCGGCGGCCCGCTCGGCCGCCTCCCGCTCGGCGGCCTCCCGTGCGGCGCGCTGCTCCTCGGCGGCCAGGCGGTCGTACTCGGCCTGGAACCGGGCGACCTGCTGGTCCAGCGCCGCCTGCTGGGCGGAGACCCGGTCGACCAGCTCCTGGGCGTCGCCGGCGGCCCGCTCGGCGGCGGACCGCGCCCGGTCGGCGGCGTCGGTGGCCTGCTCGGCACCACCGAGGACGCCGTTGTTGTGGTCGGCGATCGTCTGCAGGGTGCCGACCCGGTCGAGCACCTCCTCGGGCGACGTACTGGTGAGCATGGCCGACAGGGTGCTCAGCCGGTCCCCGGTCCAGGCGCCGCGGGCGACGGCGCGCACCCGTTCGCGGGCGGTGGCGAGGGCGGCCTCGGCGGCGGCGACCTCCCCGGCGGCCCGGGCGGCGTCGTCCTGGCTGGCGCGCAGCCGCTCGCGGGCCTCGTTGAACTCCTCGGTGACCACCTCGAGCTGGCGGGCGCGGTCGGCGACCAGCGCCGCGGCCTCCTGGGAGGTGGTCGGGTCCTCGGGTGCGGCGGCCGCGGGCGCCGCGGTGAGCGTGAGACCGCCGACGGCGACGAGGCCGATGAGCAGGCGGGGGGCGGACAGGCGGCGGGCGGGGGCGTGCGAACTCGCCATGCTGGCGGAGCTGTCCTCTCTTCCACGGCCGCCTACCGAGTTAGCTGACGGGTTCGGGCGGGAAGGCGCCCGGCGCCCTCGGCCCGGTGGGCCGGTGGCGCTTCACCCCAGGACTGCGGTGGGTCCCCGGTCCCTGGTTGCCGACCCGCCTCGCGGACGAGGTGGGCCGACGCAGGGTTCGGCGGCGTCCGGGCGGCCCTCACCGGAGGTGGCGGAACGACCCGTCCGGACCCGGGCCACGCTAGGGGCCGTCATCGAACCGTGACAAACCGAGGGACCGGCGCGGGCCGACCCCGGTCGGCACGCCCGTCGACACGCGGATCGCCCTCACGGTGCGTGACGGGCGCGCCCGGACGCGTTCCTGGCCGTCGGCGCCGCGCGGCCCGGCGCCCGCGGGGTCGACCGTGGCATCGCCAGTGCCGCGGCCAGCCCGAGTCCCAGTACGGCGGTGCTGACCGCGAAGGCCACCTGGTAGGACGCCACGTCGGTGAGCCAGCCGGCCACCAGCGGTCCGGCGATGGCGCCCAGGTCGGCCGACATCTGGAACACGGCCACGACCCGGCCGCCGCGGGCCGGGCTGACGTCGCCGACCAGGGCCGCGGGCACGCTGGACAGCAGCGAGGCCGCCAGCCCGAACGCGGCCATCGACAGCAGGAACGCACCGATCGCCGGGGGCAGCACCAGCACCGCCATCGACGTGGTGGCCAGCGCCGTCCCCAGGACCAGCGAGGGCCGCCGTCCCCAGGCGTCGGCGAGCCGGCCCGACCGCAGCAGCCCGAGCGCCTGGGCCAGCGACCCGGCCAGCAGGCCGGCGCCGGCCCAGGCGACGGAGCGGCCGAGCTCCTCCGTGACGTACAGGGGGACCAGCGAGTTGCGGACGCCGAACAGCACCCAGCCGACGCCGAGGTTGGCGACCAGCGCGGCGAGGTAGACCCGCGACCGGAACGCCCGGCGCAGCGGCAGGGTCTCCGGGCCCGGAGCGGCCTCGGTCGCAGCCGGCGTCCCGGTCGGCGGGGCCGCGGCGCCGGGACGCAGGTACAGCAGGCCGACGACGCCGGCGACCAGCAGGAACCCCGCGTAGAGCAGGAACGGCAGGCGCGCGGAGAGCTCGGTGAGCAGGCCGCCCAGCGCGGGGCCGGCGATGCCGCCGAGGATGAACCCGCCCTGGTAGGTCGCCGCGGCCCGTCCGCGGTGCGTCGGCGGGGACACCCGCAGCAGCAGCGACAGCGCGGCCACCGTGAACATCGCGCTGCCGACGCCGCCGGCCGCGCGCAGACCCAGGAACACCGGGAAAAAGTCGGCCAGGCCGGCGGCTCCGGTGGTGACCGCGACGGTGACCAGCCCGGCGGCGAGCACCGTCCGCTCACCCAGGCGCTCCACCAGCGAGCCGCCGCTGAACGCCGAGACGAAGCGGAAGAACGCGAAGGCGCTGACCGCCAGCCCGACCGCGGTGGTGCCCACGCCGAACGAGCGGGCGAACAGCGGGATGGCCGGGGCGACGATGCCGAACCCCAGCGCGACCACGAAGGCCACGACCGACAGCACCCTGACCTCGCGGGGGAGGTCCCCGGCACCCCGCAGCCGCACGGGGACCGATGTTCGCACGGCCACGCAGCGCCGCGACGCGCGGCCACGGCTCACCGGAGGGGCCGGCGATCCCCCGCGAGGGTGGCGGCGCGCGCAGGCTGGTTGTCCCGGTGAGTGGTCCCCGCCACAGTGGGCGCGTGGACGTCCTCGGCGTGCAGGGACTCGACCCGCCCACGGGCTGGTTCGAGGTGGTGCAGGAGGCAGAGGGGCCTGTGCTGCACCTGCGGGGGGACGTCGACTCTCCTCTGGTGCACGACATCCACGCCGGCGGGGTGGACGAGGCGAGCCTGGTGGCGGTCTCGGTCGAGGGCGTGGGCTACATCGACTCGACCGGCCTGTCGATGTTGGTCCGGTGGGCGCAGTCCGCCGCGCGCTGCGGGCGTCCGGCGGTCATCCGCCGGGCTACGCCCCGCTTCTGCCGGGTGCTCGAGCTCGCCGGCATCGCGATGCTGTTCCAGGTCGAGGAGACCCGCCGCTCCTGATCGCGACGCGCCGGGGTCGTCGCGTCACAGCGGACGTCATGTCGTCATGACGTATGGTCCGCAGCGACCCGGTCCACGACCCAGGGAGACACCGGTGCGCATCGGGATCCTCACCGGCGGGGGCGACTGCCCCGGCCTCAACGCCGTCATCCGCTCCGTCGTCCGCAGCGCGAGCGCCCACTACGGCAGTGCGGTGATCGGCTTCCGCGACGGCTGGCGCGGCTTGCTCGAGGACCGGACGACGCCGCTGGACGTCACCGCCGTCGACGGCCTGCTCACCCGCGGCGGGACGACGCTGGGCTCGGCACGGGTGGCGCCGGAGCGGCTGCGGTCCGGTGTCCCGTCGATGAAGGGCGTGCTGGCCGCGCACGGGATCGACGTGCTCGTCCCGATCGGCGGGGAGGGCACGCTGACCGCCGCGCACCTGCTCTCGCAGGCCGGCGTCCCGGTCGTCGGCATCCCCAAGACGATCGACAACGACATCGACGGCACCGACCTGACCTTCGGCTTCGACACCGCGGTGAGCATCGCCACCGACCTCATCGACCGCCTGCACACCACCGCCGAGTCCCACCAGCGGGTGCTGCTGGTCGAGGTCATGGGCCGGCACGCCGGGTGGATCGCCCTGCACGCCGGTCTGGCCTCGGGCGCCCACCTCACCCTGGTGCCGGAGGAGCCCTTCGACGTGGACGAGGTGGTGCGCATCGTGTGCGAGCGCTTCGACCGGGGCGACTCCCACGTCATCGGCGTGGTGGCCGAGGGCGCCGTGCCGCTGCCCGGTCACATGCCCCTGCGCGACGGCGGCACCGACGAGTTCGGGCACCGGCGGTTCACCGGGGTGGCCCAGCAGTTGGGCGCCGAGCTGGAACGGCGCACCGGGAAGGAGGTCCGCGCCACCGTTCTCGGGCACGTCCAGCGCGGCGGCACGCCGACCTCCTTCGACCGGGTCCTCGCCACCCGCTTCGGGCTGCACGCGACCATCGCCGCGCACGAGGGCCGGCACGGGCAGATGGTCGCGCTGCGGGGCACCGAGATCGACCTCGTCCCCCTGGCCGACGCCGTCGCCCGGCTGAAGACCGTGACGCCGTCCCGGCTGGCCGAGACCGGCGCGTTCACCGGCTGACCCCTCCCCGCCCGAGCCGGCCGCGCCGACGGTGGTCGTCCGGTCCTCAGCGCGGCGCGGCCTGCCGGAGCCGGCGGTGGGCGGCCATGCGGACCGGCGCGTCGGCGGTGCCGTAGCCGTCGTAGCCGCCGATCCGCTGCACCACCTCGAAGAACACCCGGCCACCCAGGACCTCGGTGACCAGGTGCAGGTACCCGCCCGCGGCGTCCTCCTCGTAGAGCAGGCCGTGCTCGCGGACCGCCGCGAGCAGGTCGGCGGGCAGGTCGAGGCGGGCCTCGAGGTCGTCGGCGTAGTTGGCCGGCACGGGCAGCAGGGCGGCGCCGGCCGCGCGCAGCGCCCGCGCGGCCGCGACGACGTCGTCGGTCGCGAAGGCGACGTACTGCGGCTCTGGGACCCCCGGCGCCCACCCGCCGCGCCGCAGCGTGGCCGCGCTCAGCGCCAGCCGCACCGCCCGATGCGGGCCGGTGACCGCGCGGGTGCGCACCAGCCCGAACGGCGCGGCCAGCTCGGTCACCTCCTGCGGCTCGAGGCCCAGCACCGCGCGGTAGAACAGGCCCGCCTCGTCGAAGGCGTCGAACGGCTGGCTCAGCCCGACGTGGTCGAGGCCGGTGATCCCGGCGCCCGGGCCGGCCTGCTCACCGGTGGCGAGGAAGTCCGCGGGCCAGCCGTCGGGGCCGGTGCGGGTGAAGAAGACCTCGGTGCCGTCGGGCGCGGCGACCGCGGACAGCTCCGCCTCCGCGGCCCCGCGGGTACGCGGGAGGACCGGCGCGCACATCGCCTCGGCGCGCTCCGCCGACCGCCCGGGCTCGGCGCTCTCCAGGCCCAGCGCGGCCACGGCCGCGACGCCGGCGGCCGCCGGCCGGACGACCGAGCCGTTCAGCAGCACCCGCGCGGCGCCCTGTTCCCACAGCTGGACCGGCTTGGAGCGGTGCTGGCCGGTGTGGGTGAAGCCGAGCGTGGTGAGCACGTCCGCCGCCCGCGGGCCGGAGACGCCGTCGACCGCGAGCTCGGTGAACGACCAGCCGGTCAGCTCGGGGGCGGACGGCGGGGTCGGCAGGCCGGCCCCCGGGGAGCGGAGCGCGAGGGCCTCCTCCAGCCACCGCAGGGAGCGCATGGCGTCGATCGCCGTCCGGACCGGGTCGGACTGGCGGTAGACGTCGTTGAAGACCTCGAGCGACAGCGGCCCGGTGTACCCGGCGGCCAGGACGGCGCCGAGGAAGGCGGGCAGGTCGAAGGCGCCCTGCCCGGGGAAGAGCCGGTGGTGGCGGCTCCACTGCAGGACGTCCATCCGCAGCCGCGGCGCGTCGGCCAGTTGCAGGAAGAACAGCTTCTCGGCCGGCACCTGCGCGAAGCCGGCCGGGTCCCCGCCGCGGGAGAGCACGTGGAAGCTGTCCAGGCACAGCCCGAGGGCGGGGGAGTCCGCGCGGCGGACGGCGTCCCACGAGCGCTCCCAGGTCGACACGTGGGTGCCCCAGGCCAGCGCCTCGTAGGCGATCCGCAGGCCCCGCTCGCCGGCCCGCGCCGCGGTGGCGGCCAGCTGACCGGCGAGGTGGTCGGGGTCGTCGACGGCGTCCTCGGCGACGGAGGAGCACACCAGGACCGTGTCGACGCCCAGGCCCGCCATGACGTCGAACTTCCGCTCTGCGCGGCGCAGGTTGCGGGCGAACCGGTCCGGGTCGGTGGAGTCCAGGTCGCGGAAGGGCTGGTAGAGGTCGATGGACAAGCCGAGGTCGGCGCAGCGGGCGGCGAGCTCGCTCGGTGCCCACGGCGAGGCGACGAGGTCGGGCTCGAAGACCTCGACGCCGTCGAAACCGGCCGAGGCGGCGGCGGCGAGCTTGTCCTCCAGCGTGCCCGACAGGCAGACCGTCGCGATCGCCCGGCGCAGGCCCCGTCCCGGCTCAGCCGATCCGGACATCGGGGCCCGGTCCGGCGACGAGCGTCGTGAAGTGGGCCAGCATGCGCTCGGCGTCGGGCTCGACGCCGGTGAACAGCCGGAAGGCGTCGACGGCCTGGAAGACGGCCATCGCGCCGCCGTCGAGCACGCGGCAGCCGAGCCGCCGCGCCACGCGGACCAGCTCGGTCTCCAGCGGGCGGTACACGATGTCGGCGACCCAGAGGTCGGGCCGCAGCAGCTCCGCGGGCACCGGCAGGCCGGGATGCGCGGCCATGCCGGTGGGTGTGGCGTGCACCAGCCCGTCGGCCTCGCCCAGCGCGGCGGGGAGCGTGGCGGGGTCGCCGGGCGTGGCACGGGTGTCGCCGAACCGGTCGCGCAGCGCCCCGGCCAGCTCGCCCGCGCGCTGGGCGTCGACGTCCACCACCGTCAGCCGGCGGGTGCCCAGGGTGAGCAGCGCGTGCGCCACCGCGGCACCGGCGCCCCCGGCGCCGAGCAGGACGACCCGGCCGAGGGGGGCGTCGGTCAGGCCGCGGTCGACCGCTCGGGCGAAGCCGGACCAGTCGGTGTTGTGCCCGACCGCGCGGCCGTCCCGCAGGACGACCGTGTTGACCGCGCCGAGCGCCTGCGCGTCGGGGGAGAGCTCGTCGAGGTGGTCGAGCACCAGCTGCTTGCACGGGTGGGTGACGTTGAGCCCGTCGTACCCGGCGAGCCGGGCCGCGGCCAGGACCTCCCCGATGGCGGTGGCCGGCCGGCCCAGCCGGTCGAGGTCCAGCCGGCGGTACAGGTACCGCAGTCCCAGCTCGTCGGCCTCCCGCTCGTGCAAGGGCGGGGTGAGCGACGGGCCGATGCCCGTGCCGACCAGGCCGACCAGGAAGCTCTGCGCGCTGGGCGTCATCGAGGCGTCTCCCGAGAGGTATGTACCAACTGGTGAGTTGACACAAGAGGACCACATCGGCCAGACGTGCGCCAGCCCCCCGCGTGATCTGGGGCACGCTGGCCCCCGCACCGGCGCCGAGGACGGTCCGGGGTCGCGCGCGGCGCCACCTAGGCTGGGGCGACGTCCGCCGAGGCAGGAGGAAGCCGTGGCCGCCCGCCCGTCCGACGGGGGAACCCCCGTCGCTGCCGGAGACGGCCCGGTGCCGGGCGGTCCCGAGCGCACCCGCGACGCGGACCGGACGCGGGCGGAGATCCTCGCGGTCGCCACGGCGGAGTTCGCCGACCGCGGCTACGCCGGGGCGCGGATCAACGAGATCGCCGGCAAGCTGAGCACGACGAAGCGGATGATCTACTACTACTTCGGCGGCAAGGAGCAGCTCTACGTCGCGGTCCTCGAGGCGGCCTACAGCCGCATCCGCGGCCTCGAGCAGCAGCTGGACGTCGAGCACCTGGACCCGGTGGAGGCGATCCGGGAGCTCGCCGGCCTGACCTTCGACCACCACGAGGCGCATCCGGACTTCATCCGGCTGGTCAGCATCGAGAACATCCACCGGGCCGAGCACATCGCCCGCTCCGAGGCGCTGTCCGGTCTGGCGAACCCGGCACTCGACGTCCTCGGCACGATCCTCGACCGGGGCTGGGCCGCGGGGCTGTTCCGGGACGACGTCGACGCGCTGGACGTGCACCAGGTGATCAGCGCGTTCTGCGTCTTCCGCACCGCCAACCGGCACACCTTCGGCGTCATCTTCGGGCGCGACATGCTCGACCCCGCCCGTCGCGACCACCAGCGCCGGGTGCTCGGCGATCTCGTCGTCGCCTATCTCACGGCCCGCTGACCAGGGCCTGACCCCTCCTCGCCGGCCGCGCGCCGATGCGCCGGTCCATCCGGCGCTTGACACGGTGACGGCCATCACCTCACCATTCGGTACGTAACCAGTTGGTACATAAGCAACTGGGAGCCCGCGGCACCGGCCCCCGGAGGGACCGACCGACCGGAGACCCCGGCCGCCGCGCACCGCACCGCAAGCGCCGCACGCCTGACCGCGCCGGGCACCGCCCGGCCGCCCATCCGGCTCGACGAGTTCGATGCCACCGGCACTCCCAGGAGACCGCGTCATGAGCACCTCAACCCCCGCACCCGGCGGCGACGCCGTCGTGGAGCGCGTCCCCCGCAAGGCCGCGCTGGCCAGCTTCGTCGGCAGCATGCTCGAGTACTACGACTTCTTCATCTACGGAGCCGCCGCCGGGCTGGTCTTCCCGCAGGTGTTCTTCCCCGACAGCGACCCCGCGACGGCCACCCTGCTGTCGCTGGCCACCTTCGGCGTCGCCTACGTCGCCCGGCCGATCGGCGCGGTCATCATCGGCCACTTCGGCGACAAGCTGGGCCGCAAGAAGATGCTCGTGCTGACCCTGCTGATGATGGGCGTCTCGACCTTCGCCATCGGGCTGATCCCGTCGTACGCGTCGATCGGGGTGGCCGCCCCGGTCCTGCTGGTCTTCCTGCGCGTGGTGCAGGGGCTGTCGGCGGCCGGCGAGCAGAGCGGCGCCAACGCGATGACGCTGGAGCACGCGCCCGAGGGGCGGCGCGGCTTCTTCACGAGCTTCACCCTCGAGGGCACCCAGGCCGGCCTGATCCTGGCCAACCTGGTCTTCCTCGGCGTGGCGCTGCTGCCGGAGGACCAGCTGCTCAGCTGGGGCTGGCGGGTCCCGTTCTTCCTGTCCGCCCTGGTCGTCGCGGTCGGCTACTGGGTGCGGCGCGCGCTGCCGGAGACCCCGGAGTTCGAGAAGGCCGAGAAGGAGGACGTCGTCGCCAAGCTGCCCGTCGCCGTCCTCTTCCGGGACCACTGGGCCTCGGTGCTGCGGGTCGTCCTGTGCGCCCTGGTCTCGGTGGTCAGCACGATCGTCGGCACCTGGTCGCTCGCGCACGGCACCAACGTGGTCGGCCTGGAGCGGACCACCCTGCTCTGGATGGTCATCCTGTCCAACGTCCTGGCGCTGGCCGCACTGCCGCTCTGGGCGATGCTGTCCGACCGGATCGGCCGTCGTCCGGTGTTCGCCATCGGCGCCCTCGGGTCCGCGGTGACCGCCTTCCCGTTCCTGTGGGCGCTGCAGCAGGGCAACGTGCCGCTGGTCTTCCTGTTCGGCATCCTCCTCTCCGGTCTGGTCTACTCCGCCGCCAACGGCATCTGGCCCGCCCTCTACGGGGAGATGTTCGACACCCGGGTCCGCTACTCCGGCATGGCGATCGGGACCCAGATCGGCTTCGCCCTCGGCGGCTTCTCGCCGACCATCGCCGCAGCCATCGTCGGCGAGGGTCCCTCCGGCTGGCTCCCGGTGGCCTTCCTGACCGCCGGTGCGGCCACCGTCGCCGGCGTGTGCGCGCTGACCGCCCGGGAGACCGCGCACGTGCCGCTGGAGCAGCTCGGCCGCAAGGACACCACCCCGCGCGACCGGCAGTTCGTCGGCGCCTAGCCGGGACCCCGTCCCACCCGCGGGCCCCGGCCACCGGCCGGGGCCCGCGGGCGTCCGCACCGGAGGTGCTGTCGTGTCCGACCACCACATCGAGACCTCGCCCGGGCCCGTCGTCGGCCGGGTGCACGACGGCGTCCGCGCCTGGCGGGGGATCCCGTACGCCCGCGCCGAGCGCTTCGGGCCGGCCGGACCCGTCGGCCGGTGGACGGCGCCGCGCGACGCCACCGCGCCCGGGCCGGTCGGCGTCCAGTACCTGCCCGGTGGTGGGCTGGTCGGCGTCGAGGAGTGCCTGACCCTCGACGTCTACGCACCGGCCGCGTCCGCGGGCCCGCTGCCGGTGCTGTTCTGGGTGCACGGCGGCGCCTTCCAGACCGGCGCGGCTGCCGACTACGACGGATCGGTGCTGGCCGCGGCCGGTCCGGCCGTCGTCGTCGCGGTCTCCTACCGGCTCGGCCCGCTCGGCTTCCTGCAGCTGGGCACGGTCGAGGACCCGGAGCCCAGCCCGGCGGTGACCGACCTGCTCGCCGCCCTGGACTGGGTGCACCGCGAGGTCGCCGCGTTCGGCGGGGACCCGGACCGGCTGACGCTGGTGGGCCAGTCGGCCGGGGCCAGCCTGGTCTGCGCGCTGCTGGCCACCCCGTCGGGACGCCGGGCCCGCGCGGCGGTCGCCCTCTCGATCGGCGGGCTGCCCCAGGAGCCGGCCGAGAGCGTGGACGTCGCCGGCCGGGTGCTCGACCGGCTCGGCGTGGCCCGCACCGACCGGGCGCGACTGCGCGAGCTGCCGGTCGAGGCGGTGCTGGGTGCGGCCCGGGAGGCCGGGGCCGCCAGCCGGGCGGAGTACCTCGGCGGGGTGCTGTTCGCCCCGGTCCGCGACGGCGCCGTGCTCGTCGAGCGCACGGTCGACGTGGTCGCCCGGGGCGGTCTGCGGGACACGGCCCTGTGGCTGGCCTCCTGCCGCGACGAGATGGCGGCCTTCCTCCAGGGCGGCGCCGACGGACCGGTGGCGGTGGCGCGGCGGCGGGCCGGCGGTGCCGAGTTCGACCGCCTGCTCGGCGTCTACGCGGCCACTGCACGACCCGGCGAGGACCCGCTGCAGGCGCTGCTCACCGACGAGATGTGGGTGCGGCCGGCGTGGGCGCTCGCGGAGGCGCAGACCGCCGCCGGCGGCCGGGCCTGGCTCAGCCGCTTCGACCACACGCCGTCCCTGCCCTCGTTCGCGGCGCTCGGACCCAGCCACGGCGCGGACAACGCCTGCCTGTGGGCGCATCCGCCGCGGTTCGTGGCGCGGCCGCTGCTGGCCCGCCCGGGCGGGGACATGACGCCCGCGGACCTCGCGGTCACCGCGGCGCTGCAGGCGGCCGTCCTCCGCACGGTGACCACGGGGACGCCGGCCGGTGGCGGGCTCGGCGGGTGGCTGCCCCACCGGCCGGAGGACCGGTGCACCGCCGTGTTCGACGTGACTCCCCGGGTGGAGGCCGACCCGGACGGCGTCCGCCGCCGGGCGTGGGCCGGCCCGGCCGCCGGCTGAGGGCGGACCGCCCGCCTCAGTGCAGCCGGGACCGCCAGTCGGCCGGTACCCGGTCGCGCGGACCCGGTGCCGGCTGGTCGGCCGGGTGCGCCAGGGGCGGGGCGAGGTCGGGCCCGGTCACCGCCTGCTCGCGGGCGAAGTCCCAGAACCACCCCTCGCCCGGCTCGTAACTGCGGATGACGGGGTGCCCGGTGTCGGTGGCGTGCGCCCGGGCGTGCTGCGACGGAGAGGAGTCGCAGCAGCCGACGTGCCCGCACTGGGCGCACCGGCGCAGGTGGAACCACCACCCGGCGGTCGCCTCGCACTCCTGGCACCCGGGGCCGCTGGGGGGTGCCGACGGGTCGATCCCCGGGGTCGCGGTCATGGCGGTGTCCCTCCGTCCGGCGGCTGTCCGTCCCACACCGTAGGGACGCCGGGCGGGCCGCGCGAGGGTGTCGCGGCGCCCCTGCGCGGGACTAGCGTGGCGACCGAGGGGGCCGACTCCGGGGTGCCCTACCGGACAGGAGGCCGCCATGGGCAAGCCGGTCCTGCTCAGCGTGGACGACGATCCGGGGGTCTCCCGCGCGGTCGCCCGTGACCTGCGCCGGCGCTACGGCGAGGAGTTCCGCGTGCTGCGCGCGTCCTCGGCGGACGAGGCGCTGGCGGCCCTCCGCGAGCTCAAGCTCCGCGGCGACCCGGTGGCGGTGCTGCTGGCCGACTACCGGATGCCCGCGATGAACGGGATCGAGTTCCTCGAGCGGGCGATGGACCTCTTCCCGCGCGCCCGCCGGGCCCTGCTCACCGCCTACGCCGACACCGACGCCGCGATCTCGGCGATCAACCTGGTCGACGTCGACTCCTACCTGCTCAAGCCCTGGGACCCCCCGGAGGAGAAGCTCTACCCGGTCGTCGACGCGATGATCGACGCCTGGCGCGAGACCGCGGACGCCGTCGTGGAGGGCGTGAAACTGGTCGGGCACCGCTGGTCGGCGCCGTCCTTCCGCGCTCGCGACCTGCTGGCCCGCAACGCCGTCCCCTACCGCTGGTTCAACGTCGACGAGCCCGAGGGGCAGCGGATCCTCAGCGCCGCGGGCGCCGGCCCCGACGACGTCCCGGTGGTCGTGACCGCCGACGCGCAGGTGCTCAGGAACCCGTCCGAGGCGGAGCTCGCCGCGGTGGCCGGGCTGTCGATCGACCCGCGGGAGGAGTTCTACGACCTCGTGGTCGTGGGCGGCGGGCCCGCCGGGCTCGGCGCGGCGGTGTACGGGGCGTCGGAGGGCCTGCGCACCGTGCTGGTCGAGCGGGAGGCGCCCGGCGGCCAGGCCGGGCAGAGCAGCCGGATCGAGAACTACCTGGGCTTCCCCGACGGCGTCTCCGGGGGCCAGCTCGCCGACCGCGCCCGCCGGCAGGCGGTCAAGTTCGGAGCGGAGATCCTGCTGGCCCGCGACGTCGTCGCGCTCGAGACGCACGGGCCCAAGCGGGTGGTGCGGCTCGACGACGGCCGCGGCATCGGCGCGCACGCCGTCGTCCTGGCCACCGGGGTGTCCTACCGCAGCCTCGGGGTGGCCGGTGTGGACGACCTGACCGGGCGCGGGGTCTTCTACGGGTCGGCGATGAC
The DNA here is from genome assembly GCF_010686765.1 of Geodermatophilus sabuli. GTDB lineage: Bacteria > Actinomycetota > Actinomycetes > Mycobacteriales > Geodermatophilaceae > Geodermatophilus > Geodermatophilus sabuli_A. The sequence goes on from NZ_JAAGWF010000002.1 coordinate 81,930, forward strand.
CGAGGCGGCCGAGTGCGCCGACCGCGACGTCTTCATCGTCGGGGGCGCCAACTCCGCCGGGCAGGCGGCGGTCTTCTTCTCCCGCTACGCGCGGTCGGTGTGCCTGCTGGTCCGCGGGCCGTCGCTGGAGTCGTCCATGTCGGCGTACCTGATCGAGCAGATCGCGGCCATCCCCGCGATCAGCGTCCGCACCTGCACCACCCTGCAGGGGGCCCACGGTGACGGCCACCTCGAGTCCGTCACCCTCCTCGACGCCCAGTCCGGGGAGCGGCAGACGGTGCCGGCGAGCCACCTGTTCGTCTTCATCGGCGGCGCTCCGCGCACCGGCTGGCTGGACGGCGCCGTCGTCCGGGACGAGCGCGGCTTCATCCCCACCGGACCCGGCCTGATGGCGGACGGCCGCCGGCCGCGGGGCTGGGGCCTGGACCGCGACCCCTACTTCTTGGAGTCCAGCCTGCCGGGCGTCTTCGTCGCCGGTGACGTGCGGGCCGAGTCGGTCAAACGGGTCGCCTCCGCCGTCGGCGAGGGGGCCATGGCCGTCACCCTCGTGCACCGCTACCTGGAGCAGCCGTGAGCGCGGCGGCGGCCCGGCTGACCCCCGCCGAGCTGCGCGAGCTCTTCCTCTTCACCGACCTCGACGAGACCCAGCTGCAGTGGGTGGCCGACCACGGCGACGTCGTCGACTGCCCGGCCGGCGCCGAGGTGTCGGTGCAGGGTGAGCCGGCCCGGTGCTTCTTCGTGCTGCTCTCCGGCACGATGAGCATGGTCCGGCTGGTCGGTGGCAGCGAGGTCGAGACCGTCCGGACGTCGGACCGCGGCGTCTACTCCGGCGCCGTGCAGTTCTACTTCGGCGACCGCATCCCGCAGAGCTACCCCGCCACGGTGCGGGCGGTGACCGACGCCCGGTTCCTCGCCCTGGAGGCGGAGGAGTTCGCGCGGGTGTTCCGGCAGTGGTACCCGATGGCGGTCCACCTGCTGGAGGGCATGTTCGTCGGCCAGCGCACCTCCGCGGAGCTCGTCGCCCAGCGCGAGCGGCTCCTGGCGCTGGGCAAGCTGACTGCCGGGCTCACCCACGAGCTGAACAACCCGGCGGCGGCGGCCGCGCGGGCCGCCGCCGCGCTCCGGGAGCGGTTCGCGGGCATGCGGCACAAGCTGGCCCTGCTGTCGGAGGGCGCGATCGACGGCGAGCAGCTGCGCGCGCTGACGGTGCTGCAGGAGGACCTGGTGGCCCGCATCGGCAGCAGTCCGGAGCTCAGCGCGCTCGACCGGTCCGACGCGGAGGACGAGCTCGGGGACTGGCTCGAGGAGCACGACGTGGACTCGCCGTGGCAGCTGGCGACGGTGTTCGTCCCGGCCGGGCTGGGGGTCGCCGACCTCGACCGGGTCGCCGACGTCGTGGCGCCGTCCTTCCTGGAACCGGCGCTGCGCTGGCTGGCCTACGCCGTGGAGACGGAGATGCTGCTCGTCGAGATCTTCGACAGCACCGGGCGCATCTCGGCGCTGGTCGACGCCGCCAAGCAGTACTCGCAGCTGGACCGGGCTCCGCACCAGCCGACCGACCTGCACGTCGGGCTGGACGCCACCCTCGTCATGCTCGGCGCCAAGATCGCGCCCGGCGTGACGGTGGTGAAGGACTACGACCGCGGGCTGCCGGCCGTCCCGGCCTACGCCGGGGAGCTCAACCAGGTGTGGACCAACCTCATCCACAACGCACTGGACGCCATGGCGGGGGAGGGGACGCTCACCCTGCGGACCTCGCGGGACGGCGACTGCGCCCTCGTCGAGATCGCCGACACCGGGCCGGGCATCCCCGACGAGCTGCGCCGCCGGGTGTTCGAGCCGTTCTTCACCACCAAGCCGGTCGGCCAGGGCACCGGCCTGGGCCTGGACGTCTCGTGGCGGATCGTGGTCAACCGGCACGGCGGCGACCTGCGGCTGCGGTCCGAGCCCGGCGACACCCGCTTCCAGGTGCTCCTCCCGCTGGCCGAGGCGGCCGCCGTGCCCGCCTGACCGGGGGCCGTGCTCCCGCGGCGCCGGCGCGGCGGACAATCGGCCGCGGGCGCGCACCCGGCCGCCTCCCCTCGCCCTCCGGAGGCGCCCGCGTGCCCACCCAGCCAGCTGCCCTCGACCAGGAGGACCCCGCGGCGGCGAAGGGGTACCGGCCCGATCCGCGCCGGTGGCGGGCCCTGTGGGTGACGCTGGTCGTGGGGTTCATGGCCCTGCTCGACGTGAGCATCGTCGCGGTCGCCCTGCCCTCGCTGCAGCGGGACCTGGGTGCCTCGCCGGCCACGGTGCAGTGGGTGGTCTCGGGGTACGCGCTCACCTTCGCGCTCATGCTGGTCCCCGCCGGCCGGCTCGGTGACGCCCTCGGCCGGCGCCGGATGTTCCTCGTCGGGCTCTCGCTGTTCGTGGCCTGCAGTGCGGCGGCCGGCGCGGCCCCCTCCGTCGAGCTGCTGATCGCGGCGCGCGTGGCGCAGGGGCTGGGCGCCGGGTGCCTGTCCCCGCAGAACTCCGGGTTGATCCAGCAGTTGTTCCGCGGTGGCGAGCGGGGACGGGCCTTCGGCCTGTTCGGGGCCACGATCGGGATCGGCACCGCGGTCGGCCCGATCGTGGGCGGGGTGATCCTGAGCCTCGCCGACGGGCCCGACGGCTGGCGGTGGATCTTCTACGTCAACGTCCCCATCGGCGTGGTCGCCTTCGTGCTCGCCTGGCGGCTGCTGCCCCGCGGTGGGACGGGGGCCCGCGGCGGCATCGACCTCGGCGGCGTGGCCCTGCTCGGTGCGGGGGCGCTGGCGGTGCTGCTGCCGCTGGTCCAGGCGGAGTCCGGCGGGCTGGTGCGGCTGTGGTGGCTGTTCCCGCTCGGCGCGCTGGTGCTGGCCGGGTTCGTCGGGTGGGAGCGGCGGGTCGTGCGCCGTGGCGGCGTGCCGGTGTTCGACCCCCGCCTGGTGACCGAGACCCGCGGGTACGCGATCGGCGCCGCCCTGGCCACCCTCTACTTCATCGGGTTCAGCGGCATCTGGCTGGTCCTCGCGCTGTTCTTCCAGACCGGCCTGGGCTACACGCCGCTGCAGTCCGGCGTGGCGGTCACCCCGTTCGCGCTCGGGTCGGCCTGCGCGGCCGTGGTGGCCGGCCGGATGGTGCAGCGGTTCGGGCGGGCGCTGACGGTGTCCGGGCTGGCCGCGGTGATGACCGGGCTGGGCGCGGCGGCCGTCGTCCTGCTCGTCGTGCCCACCGGCCTGGCCGGCATCGCCATCGCGCCGGCGCTGCTCGTCGGGGGGATCGGCGCCGGCTTCGTCCTCTCCCCGAACGTGACGCTGACCCTGCGCGACGTCCCGGTGCGGATGGCCGGCGCCGCCGGTGGCGGGTTGCAGACGGCGCAGCGCTTCGGCGGCGCGGTCGGGACGGCGGCGCTGCCGGGGCTGTTCTACGTCGTCCTCGCCGGCACCGACCAGGACTTCCCGACCGCGGCCGCCGCCGGGCTGGCCGTGGCGGTGACCGGGGCCGGCGCGGCGCTGGTGCTCGCGGTGGTCGACCTGCGGCGGGAGCGTCGCGACCGCCGCGAGCGCCGCGCGGCCGACCGCGACGGGACCGCCGGGTCCGACCACCTCCACGGCAGCCACGCCTGGTCCTGATCTCGCGGGAGCCGGGCACGCAGACGGCGACCTCCCCCGGGGCACCGGGGGAGGTCGCCGTGAGGACCGTCGGTCAGCGCAGGGGCGCCGCCGCCAGGTCACGCTGCGCGGCCTCGGCGTCCCGCTGCCCCGGCCCGGCGTCGGTCCCGGACGCCGGCTCGTCGGTGCCGCCGTGCTCGTCGAGCATGGTGGCCTCGTCGAACGGGCTCTCGCCCGACAGTGCCGCGGACAGCTGGTCGCGGTCGAGTTCCCTGGTCCAGGTGGCCACCAGGACGGTGGCGACCGCGTTGCCGGCGAAGTTGGTCACCGCGCGCGCCTCGGACATGAACCGGTCGATGCCGACGATGAGCCCGACGCCGTCCAGCAGGTCGGGGCGGTGCGCGGAGAGCCCGCCGGCCAGGGTGGCCAGTCCGGCGCCGGTGACCCCGGCCGCACCCTTCGACGCGATGATCATGAAGGCGAGCAGGCCCAGCTGTTCGCCGATCGACAGCGGGTCGCCCAGCGCCTCGGCGATGAACAGCGAGGCCATCGTCAGGTAGATCGCGGTGCCGTCGAGGTTGAACGAGTAGCCGGTCGGGACGACGATCCCGGCGACCGGCTGGCTCACGCCGGCGTGCTCCATCTTGGCGATCAGCCGCGGCAGGGCCGTCTCCGACGACGACGTGGAGACGATCAGCAGGAACTCGCGGCCGAGATACCGCAGCAGCGCGAAGATGTTCACCCGCGCCACGAAGCGGAGGATGAGCCCGAGGATGACGAAGACGAAGATGGCACACGTCGCGTAGAAGGCCAGCATGATCACGGCCAGGCTCTTCAGCGCGTCGATGCCGGTCTCGCCGACGACGGCCGCGATCGCCCCGAAGGCGCCGACCGGCGCGAGCCACATGACCATGGCGAGGATCCGGAAGACCAGCTTCTGCAGGTGCCCGACGCCGCGCAGCAGCGGCTCACCGGAGCGGCCCATGGCCTGGATGGCGAAACCGACGAGGAGCGCGACCAGCAGCGCCTGCAGCACCGACCCCTCGGTCAGGGCCGACAGCAGCGTGGTGGGGATCAGCCCCAGCAGGAAGTCGACGGTGCCGCCGCTCTCCTCGGCGGTCGTCGCCAGCTCCGACCCCTGGCCGCGCAGCTCGTCGGAGAGCTCGAGCCCGTCCCCGGGGCTGATCACGTTGCCGACCACCAGGCCGATCGCCAGCGCGATCGTCGACATGAGGATGAAGTAGCCCAGGGCCAGGCCGCCGATCCGGCCGACCTTGGCCGCCTGCCGGATCGCACCGATGCCGAGCACGATCGTGCAGAAGATGACCGGCGCGATCAGCATCTTGATCAGGCCGACGAAGGCCGTGCCGAGCCACTTCAGGTCGGTGGCGAAGCCGGGGAAGGCGAAGCCCACCGCGATCCCGGCGAGGACCGCACCGATGACGGAGAGGTAGAGCCAATGGGTGCGGTCGCGCCGCTGGGTGGGCGGCTGGGCGGTGTCTGAGGCCATCACTGCTCCTGGGAGGCTCGGCCGGAGGTGTGCCCCCGGCGGGCGGTCGCCCGGGGAGGGCGACGGCGCTCACACTCCGGCGTCGCGTGACCGCGGTCACGCATACGTTCATTGCGTTCACGTCGCACGCGGCTGCGCCGGCAGGCGGCACACTCGCGGACGTGGACGTGCCCGCCCTCCCGCGGCACCGCCGGCGCGGTGACCCGAGCCTGGCCCGGCGCCTGCTGCTGCTCCAGGCGCTGGTGGTGGGTGTCGTCGTCCTGACCGCGACGGTGGTGGCCTACCTCGACGCCCGGCAGGCCGTGCAGGAGGCCGCGGAGCAGCAGACCACCGCCATCGTGGAGAGCCTCGGGGACTCCCCGCTGGTCATCGAGGCCGTCACCGGGCCCGACCCCACGGCGGTCCTCCAGCCCTATGCCGAGCAGGTCCGGGCCGACACCGGCACGTCGTTCATCACGGTGCTGGCCCCCGACCGCACCCGCTACACCCATCCCGACCCCGCCGAGATCGGCCGGCCCTTCCGCGGCACGATCGCCCCGGCGCTGGCCGGGGAGACCTTCACCGAGACCTACACCGGCACCCTCGGCCCGTCGGTGCGCGCCACCGCTCCGGTCGAGGACGCCGACGGCGAGGTCGTCGCGCTGGTGTCGGCCGGGATCACGGTGGAGGCGATCGGGCGGGACCTCGCCGGCGCCGTCCCCGGGATCGCCGGGACGGCCCTGGTCACCCTCGCCGTCGGCGGCCTGGGCAGCTGGGCGCTGAGCCGCCGGCTGCAGCGGCAGACGCGGGGGCTGTCCGCGGGGCAGCTGGCGCGGCTGCTGGAGTACCACCACGCGGTGCTGCACGCCGTCCGCGAGGGCCTGCTCCTGGTGGACGGCGAGCGGCGGGTGCAGCTGGTCAACGACGAGGGGCGGCGGTTGCTCGGGGTGGACGGCGACCCGACCGGACGGCACCTCGCCGAGCTCGGCCTGCCGCCGGAGCTGACCGCCGTCCTGGTCGAGCAGCGCACCGCGGTCGACGAGGTGCACGTGACCGGGACCCGTGTGCTGGTCGTCAACCAGGCCCCGCCGCGGGCCGGGGACGCGTCGGCCGGGACGGTCGTGACCCTGCGGGACCACACCGACCTGCAGGCGCTCACCGGCGAGCTGGACAGTGTCCGGTCCTTCGCGGAGGCGCTCCGGTCCCAGGCGCACGAGGCGGCCAACCGGCTGCACACCACCGTCTCGCTCGTGGAGCTCGGCCGCACGCAGGAGGCGATCGACTTCGCCACGGCCCAGCTCGCCTCGGCGCAGCGGCTCACCGACCGGGTGGTCGGAGCGGTCGGCGACCCGGTGCTGGCCGCGCTGGTGCTGGGCAAGGCGGCGACCGCGCACGAGCGCGGCGTCCTGCTGGAGATCGATCCGGGGACGTCGGTGGGGGAGACCGGCCTGCCCGGCGGTGACCTGGTCACCATCGTGGGCAACCTGCTGGACAACGCGATCGACGCCGCGCTGGCCGGCGACCCGCCGCGGGAGGTGCAGCTGACGGCGGTGATCGACGCCGGCCGGCTGGAGATCCGGGTGGAGGACACCGGCCCCGGGGTGCCGGACGAGCAGGTGGCCCGGGTCTTCGAGCGCGGGTGGTCCACCAAGGACGCGTCCGGTGCGCCCGCGGGCCTGGGCCGCGGCCTGGGTCTGGCGCTGGTCGCCCAGGCGGTGCGCCGGCACGGCGGCACGATCACCGTGCGACCGGGTCCGGGCGCGGAGTTCGTCGTCTCGTTGCCGCTCCCGGTGCCGGTGCCGGCGGGGGCGACCGGGTGATCCGCGTGCTGGTCGTCGAGGACGAGCCGGTGGCCGCCGAGGCGCACCGGGCCTACGTGGACCGCACGCCCGGGTTCGCGACCGCGGCCGTCGCGGGCACCGGGGCGCTGGCCCTCGACGCCCTGGCCCGCCTGCCGGTCGACCTGGTGCTGCTCGACATGAACCTGCCCGACACGCACGGCATCGACCTCTGCCGCCGCATGCGCGCGGCGGGCGCGCCGGTCGACGTCCTCGCGGTCACCTCCGCGCGGGAGCTGGCCACGGTGCGCGCGGCGGCCGCGAACGGCGTCGTCGGCTACCTCCTCAAGCCGTTCACCTACCCGGCGCTGCGCGACCGGCTGACCGCCTACGCCGCCTACCGCGCGCAGCTGCACGCGGACGGGGATGCGGCCGGCCAGGACGAGGTCGACCGGGTGCTCGGCGCGGTGCGCCCGAGCCGGCCGGCGCCGCTGCCCAAGGGGATGGCGCGGGAGACCCTGGACGCCGTGGTCGCCGCCGTCCGGGCCGCTCCGGGCCTGTCCGCCGCCGAGACCGCCGAGCTGATCGGCGCCTCACGGATCACGGCGCGCCGGTACCTCGAGTACCTCGCCGACACGGGGCTCGTCGAGCGCACCCCCCGCTACGGCGGCGCCGGCCGTCCCGAGATGGAGTACCGCTGGCGGTGAGAGCCGGCGTCGGGCCTCTGCCGCCGAGACCGAGGAGCTGATCGGCGCCGCCCGGATCACGGCCCGCTGGTACCTCGCCGACACCCACCCGTCCGGCGCCCCCGCTACGGCGGCGCGGGCCGTTCGCAGGTGGAGTACCGCTGGCGGGGGGCGCCGTCGGACCTCCGCCGCCGCGACCGCGGAGCTGTGCGCCGCCGTCCGGATCACGGCGCGCCGGCACCGGTCGGATCCGTCGGCCGGTGCGAGCCAGCGCCGGAGGGCCGTCCGCGCTGGTCGGAGCGCCGGGAACTGTCGTACCTGCTCCGTAGGTTCGGGGTGTGTTCATCGGTGGCGGGTTCGGGCTGGGCCTGACGGTGGCCGAGGTCGACGTGCCGGCGGTGCCGGGTCCGGCGCGGTTGTCGGAGATCCTGCCGCCGGCGTTGCGGACGCCGGAGGAGAAGGCGCTGGAGTTGGGGCGGCTGGCCCGGTTGGAGGCGATGATCGCGGCGTACCGGGTGGATCTGGTGGCGTCGTTGGCCGGGGACCGGCCGGCGGTGTTCGACGTTCCGGCCGGTGCTCCCGGTGGGGCCGCGGCCGACGTGGTGGCTGGGCCGGGGGCGCCGGAGGGTGTCAGTGAGTTCTTCGCCGATGAGTTGGCGCAGGTGCTGAACTGCTCCCGGTCTGCGGCCTCGGTGCTGACCGATCAGGCGGTGACGCTGGTCGGGAAGCTGCCCGGCACGTGGGCGGCGCTGGCCGACGGCCGGCTGGACTGGCCGCGGGCGCGGGCGGTCGCGCACGAGCTGGGCTGGAAGGCGCGGTCCACCGATCCGCTGGTGCTCGCCGCGGTGGAGGCCGCGGTGCTGCCGACGGCGATGGAGCTGTCGGTCCGGCAGCTGACCGCGGCGGTGCGCCGGGAGCTGACCGCGCGGGATGCCGCGGCGGCCGAGGTGCGCCGGCGGGATGCGGAGGCGGCCGCGGACGTGACCGTCCGCCCGGCCGGGGACGGGATGGCCGAGCTGGTGGCGCGGATGCCGCAGCCGCTCGCTCTGGCGGTGCGGGACACCCTCACCGGGCATGCGCGGGCGGCGAAGGCCGCCGGTGACGACCGCCCCCTGGGGGTGCTGCGGGTGGGTGTGTTGGCCGACCTGACCCTGCGGCCGTGGGACGACACCCGCGAGCCGGTGACCGCGCAGCTGACCATCACCACACCCCTGGACGCGCTCCGCCCACCCGGGCCCGACGCCGCTGGGGCGGGTGCGCTGCTGGTGCGGCCGGGGTCGGTGCCGGCGCCGACGGCGGTGGTGGGTGGGGAGCCGATCACCGCCGCGCACGTGCGGGAGCTGCTGATCCAGCTGGACGCGGTCTGTCCCGGCGGGCTGCAGGCCCCGACCGGGGGCAGTCTGACGGTGGCGATCACCGACCCAGACGGAACCCTGCGGGCGACCGCGTCCCGGCGGGAACTGGAGAGCATCGCCCGCCGCGGCTGCCCCACCCACGACCAGCCCCCCGGCCGGAAACGCCGCCGCCGACGGCGACCCCACGAGGGGCAAGACACGGCCGGTGCCGCCTGCGGCTGCCCGGTGCTGGACCGGCCACCACCGATCGACCGCTACGAGCCGACGCCTGCGCAGCGGCGGTGGGTGCAGACCCGCGACCGCACCTGCCGGCATCCCGGCTGCTCCAACCGGGCCGGCTGGGCCGACCTGGACCACGTGCAGTCCTACGCCTGCGGTGGGCCGACCGCCTGCCAGAACCTGTGCTGCCTGTGCCGCCGGCACCACCGGCTCAAGACCCACGCCCCCGGCTGGCGCTATGCGATGACCGCCGACGGGGTGCTGACCGTGACCACACCCAGCGGCGTCACCCGCACCACCCGACCACCCGGCCACACCCCACCCGACCGGCGCGCATCCCGGCTGCCAGTCACCGGCGCCCGGGTCCTGACCGCACCACCGGGGCCGCCACCACCGGCACCCGACCCGGTCGAGGCCGACGACCCACCACCCTTCTGACCCCACCGGGACAGCACCGGTACGGCGATGACGGCCACCCGCGGGAGAGGAGGCCGGGCGAGGAGCCGGTCATCGGGTCAGGCCCGGACCGGCAGATGCGTGCGACCGGAGGGAGGACGGCGCGTCATGCCGGGGCGGTCCAGGCGTCATCTGGAGTGTGACGACAACCCCGATCCGGTCCGCGTCGGCTGTCCCGGACACGGACCGTCCGATCCGGCCCGCCGGAGGCATCCGGGTCCTGCTCGCCGACTCGCACCCGGTGGTCCGCCGCGTCCTGGTGGACCTGTTCGAGGAGACCGACGACATCACGGTGGTGGGGGAGTGCGGCAGCGGCGAGGAGCTGCTCCCGACCGCCATCCGGACGCGGCCGCACGTCGTCCTCGTCGATCCGACGCTGCCCGGAACCGATCCCCTCGAGGCGGTGCGGGAGCTGCTGGACGTCCTGCCGAGCGCGCGGATCGCCGTGCACGCCGGCGCCTTCTGCCTGGTCACCTCCCACCGTGCCCAGCGGTTGGGCGCCGTCGGATACCTGCTCAAGGGCGACGACCTGGCCGACCTGCCACAGCGGGTTCGCGAGCTGGCCGACGGCGGATCCGTCTGGTGCGCGCCCCCCGCTGACCGCGGACGGTGAGACCGGCGGTCAGGCCACCAGGACGACGACGAGGGTGCGCGGGCCGTGCACGCCCTCGACCCGCTGCAGTTCGATGTCGCTGGTCGCTGACGGGCCGCTGACCATGGTGAGCGGGGCGACCGGGTCCAGCCGACCGAGCCCCTCCGGCACCTCGCCGACGACCTGCCCGGCCTCGACGACGCAGACCAGGCAGTCCGGCAGCAGGGACAGTGCCCGCCGGCCGCACAGCGGTGACCCGTCCAGCACCAGCGTGCCGGTCTCGGCGATCGCCACGGCGACCCCGGTGACGGACGCGGCGAAGGCTGCCAGCCCGACCGCGGGCCGGCCGTCGTCCGTCGCGACCCCGTCCGGACGCCACGCGTCGGGCACCCCGGGGGCGACGACGACGGACGCCGGATCCCAGCCGGCGCCCACCCCGGCGCCCAGCCCGGTGTCCAGGGCGGCGACCACCGCCGGGGTGACGGCGTCGGGCGGGCAGCGCAGCACGGTGGCCCGGTAGTCCTCGACCCGCTCGGTGAGCAGGTCGAGCAGCTCGTCAGGTGGCCGGTCGTCGGTGGTGCGGTGGTCGCGGGGGACGTCGGGCACCGGCCGGCGGTCGCCCAGAGCGGTGCGGATGCGGGACAGCACCTCGTCGCGGGCGCTCACGACCCGTGCTCCCGCGCCCAGGCGGCGGTGAAGGTCTCGCGCGGAGGGGTGGGCAGGTCGCGGCTGCGGGTCCAGGCCGACGCGGGCGGGGGCAGGGACGCCGGCATCGTCGGCCGGCCGCGGGCCAGGAACCGGCCCAGCCCTGCCGCGCGCTGGGCCAGCCGCCACAGCCGGGGGTGCGACATGGCTCTCGCGAGCGCCCGGAAGGCGGCGGCCTCGGGCGTCCGCCGCTGCTGGGCCTCGACGTGCTCGGCGCGCAGGTGCACCAGGATCGAGGGGATGTCGATCGCGACGGGGCAGACGTCGTAGCAGGCGCCGCACAGCGACGAGGCGTAGGGCAGCGAGGCGTTGTCCTCGACCCCCGTCAGCTGCGGGGAGAGGACGGCGCCGATCGGGCCGGGGTAGACCGACCCGTAGGCGTGCCCGCCGGTGCGCTCGTAGACCGGGCAGACGTTGAGGCAGGCCGAGCAGCGGATGCAGTGCAGCGCCTCGCGGCCGATCTCGTCGGCCAGCACCGCCGTCCGGCCGTTGTCCAGGAGCACCAGGTGGAACTCCTGCGGGCCGTCGCCGGGCGTCACCCCCGCCCACAGGGAGGTGTAGGGGTTCATCCGCTCGCCGGTGGAGGAGCGGGGGAGCAGTTGGAGGAACACCTCGAGGTCACGCCACGTGGGCACCACCTTCTCGATGCCCATGACGGTGATCAGCGTGTCGGGGAGGGTCAGGCACATCCGCCCGTTGCCCTCGGACTCGACGACGGCCAGCGTCCCGGTGTCGGCGACGGCGAAGTTGGCCCCGCTGATCGCCACCCGGGCGCGCAGGAACCGCTCGCGCAGGTGCGCCCGGGCGGCCATCGCCAGGCGACGGGGCTCGTCGGTCAGCGACGGGTCGACGCCGGGGATGGTGCGGGCGAAGATCTCGCGGATCTCGGCCCGGTTCTTGTGGATGGCCGGCACGAGGATGTGCGAGGGCCGGTCCTCGCCCAGCTGCACGATGAGCTCGGCGAGGTCGGTCTCCAGCGCGGCGATGCCCGCGGCCTCGAGGGCCTCGTTCAGGCCGATCTCCTGGGTGGCCATCGACTTGACCTTGACCACCTCGTCGGCCCCGGTGGCCCGCACCAGCTCGGTGACGATGCGGTTGGCCTCGGCGGCGTCCCGGGCCCAGTGCACCGTGCCGCCGCGCTCGGTGACCCGCGTCTCCAGCTCCAGCAGGTGCTCGTCCAGCCGGGCCATCGTGGCCGCCTTGATCGCCTTGCCGGCCTGCCGCAGCTCCGCCCAGTCGGGCACCTCGCCGACGACGGCCGCCCGCTTGGCCCGGATCGTCGACGTCGCGTGCCCGAGGTTGGCCCGCAGCTGGCCGTCGCGCAGCGCGTCCCGCGCGGCGTCGGGGAAGGACCGGTCGCCGCGCAGGTGCCCGACGCCGGGCGGTGCCGTCGGGATGCCGAGGAAGACGGCGGTCATGCCGAGACCGCCGGGGCGGTCGCCTGCTGCGGGGTCACGGCGTCCTCGGTGGAGGCGAGGATCTCGGCCAGGTGGACGGTCCGGGTGCCCGAGCGCAGCCGGGAGAGCCCGCCCCCGATGTGCATGAGGCAGGACGCGTCCCCGGCGGTGCACACCTCGGCGCGGGTGGCGAGCACGTCGGCCATCTTGTCGGTGAGCATCGCGGTCGAGGTGTCGGCGTTCTTCACCGCGAACGTGCCACCGAACCCGCAGCAGGACTCGGCGCGCGGCAGCTCCACCAGCTCCAGCCCACGGACGGCGCGCAGCAGCGACAGCGGCCGGTCGCCGACCCGCAGCAGCCGCAGCGAGTGGCAGGTCGGGTGGTAGGTGACCCGGTGCGGGTAGTAGGCGCCGACGTCGGTGACCCCGAGGACGTCGACCAGGAACTGCGACAGCTCGAACGTGCGCCCGGCCAGCGCCGCGGCCTCATCGGCCAGCGCGTGCTCCCCGGCCCGCCGCGCGACGGCCGCCTGCTGGTGGTGGATCGAGGCGACGCAGGAGCCCGACGGCGCCACGATCGCCTCCGCGCCGGCGAACGCCCGCACGTGGTTGGCGACGATCGGCACGGCCTCGCGCCGGTACCCGGTGTTGACGTGCATCTGGCCGCAGCAGCTCTGGCCGCGGGGGACGACGACCTCGTGGCCCAGCCGCTCCAGCAGCAGCGCCGTCGCCCGCGCCACCTGCGGCACCACCGTGTCCACCAGGCACGTGGCGAACAGCGCCACTCTCATCACGGTCCCTCCTCGGTCGCCGGGCCCACGATGGCACGGACGGCGACGCGCGGCCGACCGCCCTAGGCTCCGGAGATGATCCCGCGGGCGCCGTTCGGCGCGACCGGACACGAGTCGAGCCGGGTCGTCTTCGGCGCGGCAGCGCTGGCGAGCGTCTCCAAGGGCGAGGCCGACCGGGCGCTGGAGGTGCTGCTCGAGCACGGCGTGAACCACATCGACGTGGCCGCCGACTACGGCGACGCCGAGCTGCGGATCGCCACGTGGCTGCGGCGTGACCCCGGCGGCTTCTTCGTCGCCACGAAGACCGCGGAGCGGGGCTACCGCGCCGCCCGGGAGCAGATCCGGAGGTCGCTGGACCGGCTCGGCGTCGACCGGGTGGACCTGATCCAGCTGCACAACCTCGTCGACGTCATCGAGTGGGAGGTCGCGCTCGGCGCCGAGGGAGCGCTGGAGGCCGCCGTCGAGGCCCGCGAGGAGGGGCTGGTGGGCGCCATCGGCGTCACCGGCCACGGACTGTCCGTGCCGGCGATGCACCTCCGGAGCCTGGAGCGGCACCCGTTCGACTCCGTGCTGGTGCCGTACAACGCCGTCCAGATGCAGGACGCCCGCTACGCGGAGACCTTCGAGGAGCTCGCGGCCGTCTGCGCCGAGCGCACCGTGGCCCTGCAGACCATCAAGAGCCTCGCCCGGCGTCGCTGGGACGGCCGCACCGCCACCGCGGCGACCTGGTACGAGCCGCTGCGCGACCAGGCGGACATCGACCTGGCGGTGCACTGGGTGCTCGGCCGCCCCGACGCCTTCCTCATCAGCACCGGCGACGTCGAGCTGCTGCCCCGCGTGCTCGACGCCGCCGAACGGTTCCAGCGGCGCCCGTCCGACGACGAGATGGCCGCGCTGGCCACCCGTCAGGAGGCCTCGGCCCTGTTCGTGTAGGGCATCCCCCGCGGGCGGCGCAGCTCCCGCAGCCCGGCGACGGCGAGCCCGGCGAGCACCGCGCCCGCGGCGTTGAGGGCGGCGTCGACCGGTGAGACGACCCGGCCCAGCGGCAGCGCCCACTGCAGCAGCTCGATGCCCGACGCCGTCCCGACGGCGAGGCCGGCCAGCCGCAGCGGCGTGCCGAGGGCAGGCCACCGGAGGACGGCGAGGACGCCGAGCGGCACCAGCAGGACGGCGTTGCCCAGCAGCTGCCGGAGAGTCGCACCCGAGTCCAGGCCGGTGGCGTACCAGCGCAACTCGGTCAGCGGCGCGCCCCACGCCCAGCCCGAGCCGCCGGCCGGGGTCAGGGTCAGCGCGGCGACCGCGAGGGCGGCCAGGACCAGGGCGGCGACGAGTCCCCTGCGGCGGTCGGCGTCCATGGGCCGACGGTGCCCCGCCCGGCCGGGAGCCGGCTGCGAGCTCCCTGGCCGGGAGCTGTCAGGCGGTCGGGCAGGATCGCTGGGGCCAGCCGGAGCTCCAGGAGGACCAGTGACCGTCGCCCCGCCACCCCTGACCCACGTCCTGCACCTGGAGGTGACCGTCGACCCGCCGATCGAGATCGGGCCGACGCCCGCCGGGCAGCGCCGGGTCATCCCGATCACCGGCGGGACGGTGTCCGGGCTGCTCACCGGGCGGGTGCTGCCCGGTGGCGCGGACTTCCAGGTCGTCCGCACCGAGACCGAGACCGTCGCCGAGGCCCGGTACGTGCTGGAGAGCGACGAGGGCGAGACGGTCTACGTGGAAAACCTCGGCCTGCGCACCGGCTCCGCCGAGGACATCGCCCGGCTCCGGCAGGACCTCCCCGTCGACCCGGCGCGGATCTACTTCCGCTCCACCCCGCGCTTCGAGACGACCGCGCCGCGGCTGGCGGCGCTGACCTCGCACGTCTTCGTCGGCTCCGGCGTCCGGCACCCGGCCGGTGTCGTCTTCGACTTCTTCCAGGTCGGCTGAGCCGGCGCCGGCCCGGCCCGGTCAGCCGGGCAGGCGGGTCGGCGCGTAGGCCAGCAACTGCCACGTCCCGCCGGCGCGGGTCCAGACCGCCAGGGCGAGGTTGTCGATCGTCTTCGGGACGCCGTCGACGTCGACGTCGGCGGTCATCCGGCCGACCACGATCGCGCCGTCCCCGGCGACCGCCGCGCGCTCCACCGGGTGCTCGATCCGCCGGTACACGTAGTAGCCCGACCGCAGCTTGGCCAGGTACTCCTCGCGGGTGTCGCGCACGCCGCTGGAGTGCGTGTAGCAGAGCGCGGGCACGAACAGCTGCTCGAGGGCGGTCAGGTCGCCGGCCACCATCGCGGCGTAGCGGCGGTCCTCGGCGTCCAGCACCGCCTGCACGTCGTCGTCCGGTTCGTCGGCCATGGCCCCATCGTGTCCCCCGTCGACCGGCCGGGGGACACCGGCCCCCGCTAGCTGCCGCCGGCCGGGGCCAGGGGCTAGCGTCCGCGCGTGGACGGGAACCGGCCCGCCGCGGCCCCGGTGGCCGGGCGCCTGCGCGAGCGGAGCACCGACGAGTCGGGCTGGCTCACCCAGCCGCCGTCGTGGCTGCGCCGTGGCGTGGTGTTCGCCCTGGTCGCCGTCGCCGGCTACCAGGTGGCGGTGTGGGCGTTCACCAACCTGCGCGGCTTCCTCGGTCTGTTGTTCCTGGCGTGGCTGTTCTCGATCAGCGTCGAGCCGCTGGTGGGCCGGCTCGAGCGCCTCGGGCTGCGGCGCGGTGCGGCCACCGGAATCGTGCTGTCCGCCCTCGTCGCCGTGCTGGCCGGCTTCGTCGCGGCGTTCGGCTCACTGCTGGTGGAGCAGCTGACGTCGTTGTTCACGGCGTTGCCCGACGTCGTCCAGGACGTGGTGACCTGGGCCAACTCGACGTTCGGCACCGCGCTCGACCCGGGTGACGTCGTCGCGTCGCTGCAGCTCACCCCGGCGCGGATCCAGCAGATCGTCTCCGACCTCACCCCGGGAGTGGTCGGCATCGTCACCACCCTGGTCGGGCTGGTCTTCCAGGTGCTCACCTTCCTGCTGTTCGCCTTCTACATGTCCGCGGAGGGACCGGCGCTGCGCGCCACGGTCGCCCGGCGCTTCCCGCCCCGGCAGCAGCGGTTCATCACCACGGTCTGGGCGATCACGGTCGCCAAGACCGGTGGCTACGTCGTCTCCCGGCTCGTCCTGGCCGCGATCAGCTCGGTGGCGACCGGGCTGTTCCTCCTGCTGCTGGACGTCCCGTACTGGCTGCCCCTGGCGCTGTGGACCGGCGTCATCTCCCAGTTCATCCCGACCATCGGCACGTACCTGGCGATCGCGGTCCCGGCGCTCATCGCGCTGTCGGGCCAGCCGATCGACGCCCTCTGGGTCGTGGTGTTCGGCGTGGTGTACCAGCAGGTCGAGAACTACCTGCTCGCTCCCCGGGTCACCGCACGGACCGTGGCGATCCACCCCGCGGTCGCCTTCGGCGCGGTGATCGTCGGTGCGGGTCTGTTCGGGCCCATGGGGGCGCTGGTGTCCATCCCGGTGGTCGCCGCGATCGAGGCGGTCATCGACACCTACGGGCACCGCTACGAGCTCGTGGGCGAGGACCCCGACGTCCCCGACGTCCCCGGGGAGCGACCGCACCGGCCCGCCGATGAGTCCGCGGCCGGACGCCGGTCGGACCCGTCATGAGCGACGACGATCGGCAGATCCGCGACCTGGTCAGCCGCTGGGCGGCCGCCGTGCACGCCGGCGACCTGCCGGAGGTCCTGGCCGACCACGCCGAGGACATCGTGATGTTCGACGTCCCGCCGCCGGAGGACGGCGTCCGCGGCATCGACGCCTACCGCGAGGTGTGGCCGCCGTTCTTCGAGTGGCAGCGGTCGGGGGCGGTGTTCGACATCGTGGAGCTGTCGGTCACCGCCGGCGCCGACGTGGCCTGGGCGCACGCGCTGCTGCGCTGCGGCACCCCTGAGGAGCTGGCCGAGCGCCCCGGCGGGCGGCTCCGGCTGACCCTCGGGCTGCGCCGGGAGGGTGGCCGGTGGGTGGTCGCGCACGAGCACCACTCGTTCCCGCTGCGCTGACCGCCGTCCCGCCGGTGGCAGGCCGGCGACCTGCCCGGCGACGCGGGCCGCCTACGCTCCGGCCCGTGCCGCTGTTCTCCTTCGAAGGCCGCGCCCCGCAGGTGCACCCCGGGGCCTGGATCGCACCGACCGCCACGCTGGTCGGGGACGTCGTCGTGGAGGAGGGCGCGTCGATCTGGTACGGCGTTGTCCTGCGGGCCGACTTCGGCCCGATCGTCGTCCGCGCCGGGGCCAACGTGCAGGACAACTCGGTGCTGCACGGCGGCGACGACCCGCCCACCGAGATCGGCCCGGGTGCCACGGTCGGGCACCAGTGCGTCGTGCACGGCGCGGTGATCGGCGCCGAGGCCCTGATCGGCAACGGCAGCACGATCCAGGACGGCGCCCGCATCGGACGCCGGACCTTGATCGGGGCCCACAGCCTGGTGCCGCCCGGGGCGGAGATCCCCGAGGGCGTGCTGGCGCTCGGCTCGCCGGCCCGGGTGCGCGGCCCGCTGACCGAGGGCGCCGCGCGCTGGGTCGACGGCAATCCGTCGATCTACCAGGCGCTGGCCCGGCGACACGCGGCGGGCGTCGCACCCGTCGACGCGGCGAGCGTCGTCCAGGAGGCCGATCGGGTTCCGCGGGCGTAGCCTCCGCTGGGCAACCTGCCCGAGGGACGCCGATGGCCGTGCTCCGCCGCATCGACGCCGCGCGCAGTGCGATGGGGACGGCCACCCGTCTCCTCACCGCCGGCGCGGCGATGGCGGCCGTGCCCGCCGTGGCCACCGCGGGTCTGCTGGCCGAGCCCGCCCGCGCCGGGGCCCGGCTCGCGCGCGCCGCGGCCGGAGCGACCGCCGCGGTCGCCGGCGGCTCGGTGTCCCTCGCCCGGACCGCCGCGGTCTCCGGCACCCGCGCGGTCGGCACGCTGGTGACCGGCGCCGACCCGATCCCCGACGGCCACCTGCGGTCGCTGGCCGACACCGCCCGCGGCATGGTCGAGTCGCCCACCGCCCGCCGCACCCGCCGGGTCTGGGCCGGCTCCGGGCACGTGCAGGTCGAGGTCGCCGCGCCGTCGGCGGCGGACCAGCCGGAGGTGCGGCGGGCCCTGCGCCGGCACCTGGAACGGCTCGAGGGCGTGCAGTGGGCGACCGTCAACGACGTCGTCGGACGGGTGCTCGTCGCCGTCGACGACCGGCGCGTCCGCGTGGAGGACGTCGTCGGCGCGGTGACCGCGATCGAGCAGGCGCGCGGCGGGCGGCAGGTGTTCCCGCAGGCCACCGACCACCCCGCCGACCTCGAGCCGCTGCTGGCCGCGGTGGCCGCCGCCGCCGTGGACACCGCGGCGGTCGGCGTCGCCCTCCTGGGCCGGGTGCTCCCCGTCCCCGCGGTCTCCCGGCACGTCACGCTGGCGATGGCGCTGCTGGACAGCCAGCGCTGGGTCCGCGACGGGCTGGAGTCGCGCCTCGGCGTCATCGGCACCGACCTGCTGTTCAGCGGGACCAGCGCCCTCCTGCACGCGCTCACCCAGAGCCCCACCATCCCGGCGCTCAACGCCGCGGCCGCGCTGCAGCAGGCGGTCGAGATGCGGGCCCGGCGGCAGGTGTGGCGGCGCCGCGAGCAGGAGCTGTGCCTGCCCGAGCCCGAGGACCCGGACAGCCCGGTGGAACCGCCCGGACCCCGGCCGGTCCCGCTGCCGGCCGGCCCGGTCGAGTCCTACCGGGCCCGTCTGCAGCCGATCGCCCTGGCGGCGTCGCTGGCCCTCCTGCCGCTGACCGGCCGTCCCGGGCGCTCGGCGGACATGCTCAAGGCGCAGAGCCCCAAGGCCGCCGGGCTGGGGCGGGAGTCCTTCGCCGCCACGCTGGACCTGCTGATGTGCCGGCGGGGCGTCCTGCCCATGGACGGCTCGGCCTACCGCCGGCTCGACCGGGTGGACACCGTCGTGCTCGACGGTGCCGCCCTGTGCACCGGACCCCCGGTGGTGATCGAGGCGCGGGCCACCGCCGAGGACTGGGACGACGGCGCGGTGTGGAGCGCGGCCGCCCGGCTCCTCGCCGCGCCCGAGGGGGACGGCGCCGGGGCGGCCGGACGGCTGCGGCTGGGGCCCGCGCGCGCCGCGGCGGACGCCCCCGGCGGCGCGGTCCACAGCCTGCTCCGGGGGCGCCGCCGGGTGGGCGTGGTGACGGTCGCCCCCGAGCTGGACCCGTACGCGGAGGCGCTGCTGGACGCGGCCGCCGGCGCGGGGCACCGGCTGGTCCTCACGCCGCACGTGGGCACCCGCGAGGTGGCCGGCAGCGCCGACGAGGTGACGCCGCCGGACGAGCCCCTGGCCGCCACGGTGCGCCGCCTGCAGGGCGACGGGCGCAGCGTCCTCGTGGTCACCGCGACCGACGGGCCCGCGCTGCTGGCCGCCGACGTCGCGGTGGCCCCCGTCCTGGCCGGGCACGCCCCGGCGTGGGGTGCCGATCTGGTGACCGGGCCGGGGCTGGCCGACGCCTGCCGGGTCGTCGAGGCGAGCCTGCCGGCGCAGGCCGTCAGCCGCCGGTCGGTGACCAGCGCGCTCACCGGCAACGTGCTGGGTGGCCTGCTGGCCGCGGTCGGCAGCGCGCGGTACGGACAGCGCAAGGCCACCGCCCCGGGCAAGACGGCCAGCTCCTGGGCCCTGGCCGACGGCGCCTGGACGGCGGTCCGGGTGGCCCGGCGGCCCGAGCCGTTCCCCTCGGTGCAGACGCCGTGGCACGCCCTCGACCCCGACGACGTGCTCTCCCGGCTGGCCGGCCTCCCCGACACGTCGGCTGCCCCGCGCGGCCGCATCCCGCGGGTCGTCGCGGCCGTGGCGGCCACCACGCCGGTCCGGCTGCCGGTGCGCTTCGCCCGCACCGTCGCCGCGGAGCTCGCCGACCCCCTCACCCCGGTGCTGGCCACCGGCGCCGCGGCCACCGCCGCCCTGGGCGAGAACACCGACGCGCTGCTGGTGGCCGGCGTCACCGTCATGAACTCCCTCGTCAGCGGGCTGCAGCGGCTGCGCGCGGAGACGGCGCTGGAATCGCTGCTGCTGGAGCAGGACGTCACCGCGCACCGGGAGACCGACGGCGGCACCGAGGACGTGCCCGGCAGTGCGCTGCGCCTCGGAGACGTCGTCCGCGTGGGCGCGGGGGACGTCGTGGCCGCGGACGCCCGCCTGCTGGAGGTCACCGACCTCGAGGTCGACGAGTCGGAGCTGACCGGCGAGTCGGTCCCCGTGACCAAGGCCCTCGCGGCCACGCCGGGAGCGGAGGTCGCCGACCGGACCGGCATGCTCTTCGACGGCACCACCGTGGTCGCCGGCAGCGGGCGCGCCGTCGTCGTCGCCACCGGGTCGGCGACCCAGGCCGGCCGCGCCGCGCGGGCGGCGGGACGGGCCACCGCACCGCCCGGCGTGCAGGCCCGACTCGGTGAGCTCACCCGGGCGGTCCTCCCGCTCACCCTCGCCGGCGGCGCCGCCGTCACGGCCCTCGGCGTGCTGTGGCGCCGGCCCCTGCGCGAGGCGGTCGCCGCGGGCGTCGCGGTCGCGGTCGCCGCGGTGCCGGAGGGGCTGCCGCTGGTCGCCACGGTGGCGCAGCAGGCCGCGGCCCGGCGGCTGTCCCGCCGGGGAGCCGTCGTCCGCAGCGCCCGGGTGCTCGAGGCGCTCGGCCGGGTGGACACGGTCTGCTTCGACAAGACCGGCACCCTGACGGAGAACCGGCTGCGGGTCGCCCGGCTGGTCCCGCTGGACGGCGAGGACGGCGACGGCGGCGAGGAGGCGGTGCTGCGGCTGGCCGCCGCGGCCGTCGCCACCGGGGACGCGCAGGCGCACGAGACCGACCGCGCCGTCGTGGAGGCGGCCGACGAGCGCGGGGTGACACCGGACGGCGAGCCGGACGCGGGCGTGCCCTTCGCCGCCGAGCGGGGCTTCTCCGCCGCGGTGCGCGACGGCCGGCTGGTGGTCAAGGGCGCCCCCGAGGTGGTCCTCGACCGGTGCAGCGGCGCCCCCGACCTCCGCCCGGAGGTGCAGCGGCTCGCCGGTGCGGGCCTGCGGGTGCTCGCCGTGGCCGACCGGGACCTCGGCCCGGAGGTGCCGGGCGACCTGGACGAGGCGGCCCGCGACCTGCGGCTGCGCGGGCTGGTGGGTCTGGCCGACACCCTGCGCGAGTCGTCGGTGGCGGCGGTCGAGCAGCTGCGGGCCGCCGGGATCCGGGTCGTGCTCGCCACCGGTGACCACCCGGAGACGGCCGGTGCGATCGCCGGGCAGGCGGGCCTCCCCGACGCCGACCGCGTGGTCACCGGCGCCCAGTTCGCCCGGGCGACCGACGCCGAGCGGGCCCGGATGGTGCGCGAGGGGACGGTGTTCGCGCGGCTGTCCCCGGAGCAGAAGGTGGCGCTGGTCGCCGCGCTCCGCCGGGCCGGCGCCACCCTGGCGATGACCGGGGACGGGGTCAACGACGCCGCCGCGATCCGGCTCGCCGACGTCGGGATCGGGGTGTCGGGTGCCGAGTCCCCGGCCGCACGGGCCGCCGCGGACCTGGTGCTCACCGACCTGGACCTCACCCGGCTGGTCGACGCCGTCGGCGAGGGCCGGGCGATGTGGCTGCGGGTCCAGGACGCCGTGTCGATCCTGGTCGGCGGCAACGCCGGCGAGGTGGCGTTCACCGTCCTCGGCACCGCGTTCGGTGGCCGGGCGCCGCTCGGGACCCGTCAGCTGCTGCTGGTCAACCTGCTCACCGACATGTTCCCGGCACTCGCGGTCGCCGTCGCGGCGCCCCGGGCGGCTGTCGCGGAGGACTCGGACGGGCCGCTGGCCGGTCACCCGCTCGAGGCGGTGCTGCGGGCCGGACCGCAACGGGGCTTCTCCGCCGCCGTCCGCCGCATGGTGCTGGTCCGGGGTGCGGCGACCGCCGCCGGCGCCACCGGCGCGTGGGCCGCGGGCCGGCTGACCGGCCCGGCCGGACGGGCCGGGACGATGGGCCTGGCCGCGCTGATCACCACCCAGCTCGGGCAGACCGCCTGGGCCGGGCGCCGCAGCCCGCTGGTGCTGCTCACCGCCGCCGGGTCGCTGGCGGTGCTGGTCGCCGTCGTCCAGACCCCCGGCGTCAGCCGGTTCTTCGGCTGCACCCCGCTGGACCCGCTGGCCTGGCTCGTCGTGGCCGGCTGGGCCGCCGCCGGCACCGCGGGGGCAGAGCTGGTCCCCGCGCTGCTCGCGCGGCTGTCGTCCCGGGAGCCCACCGGCGGGTGAGCGCGCGGCTCACCAGGTCAGCGGGGGAGTGGGCGGGGACCCGGCGATGATCTCCTCCGCCCGCTGGCGGATCGCGGTGTCCCGGGCGTCGTTGGTCAGCACGTAGAACCGCGACGTCCGGATGGCGTCCACCACGAGCCCGGCGACCTCGTCGGGCTCCTTCGGGGGTGCCGAGCGGGCGTGCAGATCGTCCCGGGCCGCACGGGTGGTGGCGCTCGTGTCGGCGGGCGGGCCGGCGTCCGGCGGCCGGTTCCGCGCCGAGTCGTCGAAGTTGGTGCGGACGGCGCTGGGGCACAGCACGGTGACGCCGACGTGGGAGCCGGCCTCGCGGAGCTGGAAGTGCAGGGACTCCGAGAGCGCGACGACGGCGTGCTTGGAGGCGCCGTAGGCCCCCAGCGACCCGGCGAACAGGCCGAACACCGAGCTGACGTTGACGACGTGCGCGGCGTCCTGCTCCTGCAGCACCGGCAGGAAGGCGCGGACGCCGTGCAGCACGCCCCACATGTTGACCCCGAAGACCCACTCCAGGTCGCCCAGGGGCACCTCCCACAGCGGGTCCTGCGAGCCGCCGACCCCGGCGTTGTTGCACAGCAGGTGCACCGCGCCGAACTCCCCGACCGCGGCGTCGCGGAGGGCCTCGACCGACGCCCGGTCGGCCACGTCGGTGACCACCGGGAGCACCTGGGCGCCGTCCCGGGCGAGGTCGTCGGCGGCCGCCTGGAGGACCGGTGCCTCGACGTCGGCCATGACCACCTTCATGCCCTCGGCCGCGAACCGGCGCGCCAGCCCCAGCCCGATCCCGCTGGCCGCGCCGGTCACCACGGCCACGCGCCCCTGCGCCACGACGTCCTGCGCGCCCATCCCGGTGCCTCCCGTCCGCGCCTGCCGGCGCTGCCCGTCCCCCGCGGTGCGAGCGCCCAGCGGATCGGTTGCGTCCCCAACCCTGTCGGCTGGTCACGGCGCGGTCAAGCGGCTCCTCCGGACGGCGTCCACGCACCAGGCCGCGGTGGCGGCCGGATCCGGTCCGGAACTCAGCACGGTTGCGGTCGCAACTCTGCCCTTGACAAGGGCAGTGACCCACGCCACGTTGTGCGCACCGCGAAGCTGCGCGGACCCCACGAGAGCGAGGCATGATGCGCGACCCCAGGCACGGCAGGTCCAAGCCGGCGGCGGCCGTAGTGCTCACCGCGAGCGTCTCCCTGGTGCTGGCCGCCTGCGGTGGCAGCGACGAGCCCGAGACACCGGCCGCAAGCGGCTCGTCGAGTTCGGCCGCGGCCGAGCCGGTCACGGTCGAGGTCGGCGTCATCCCGGTCATCGACGTGGCCGTGCTCTACCTCGGCCAGGAGCAGGGCTTCTTCGAGGACCGCGGGATCACCCTGAACTTCAACACGGGCCAGGGCGGGGCCGCCCTCGTCCCCTCCGTGGTGAGCGGCGACTACCAGTTCGCGTTCAGCAACGTCATCTCGGTGATGCAGGCCCGCGAGCAGGGCCTCCCGCTGCAGGTCATCGCGCCCGCCGCGTCGAGCACGGGTAACCCGGACTTCGGCATCAACTCGATCATGGTGATCGACCCGGCCATCCAGGACGCCGGGGACCTCGTCGGCCGCCGCGTCGGCGTCAACACGCTGAACAACCTCTCCGAGGTCGTGCTGAAGGTGTCGGTCGAGGCCGCGGGCGGGGACCCCGAGGGCGTGCAGCTCGTCGAGCTGTCCTTCCCCGACCAGGTGACCGCCCTGTCCTCGGGCGACATCGACGCGTTCGTCTGCGCCGAGCCGTTCTGCAGCATCGCCGAGGACGCCGGTGCCCGGGTCATCGCCAACCCCTACGACGACCTGGCGCCCGGCGAGCAGATCGCGTCGTCGGCGTACTTCTCGACGGAGCAGGCGATCAACGAGGACCCCGACCTCTTCGCGCGGCTGCAGGAGGCCATCGCGGAGTCCCAGGAGTTCGCCCAGGAGAACCCCGACGAGATCCGCGCCCAGCTGCCCAACTTCACCACGCTGGACCCCGCGCTGATCGAGACGCTGCGCCTGCCGCAGTTCAACGGGACGCTCCAGCCAGAAGAGCTGCAGGGTCTGGCCGACGCCTCGGTGAAGTACGGGATCCTGACCGAGGAGCCGGTCCTGGACGAGGTCGTCTGGACGCCGGACGACTAGACGCCGGCAGGGGCGGCCCGGACTCCCGGGCCGCCCCTCGCGCGTCGTCCCACCGATTCCCGGACCGAGGAGACCCCGTGCCCACCGACGACCGCCCCGAGTACGACGTCGTGATCGTCGGCGCCGGCCTCGCCGGGCTCTACATGCTGCACCGCGTCCGCGGCCTGGGCCTGAGCGTCCGGGTCTACGAGGCCGGCGACGGCGTCGGCGGCACCTGGTACTGGAACCGCTACCCCGGTGCCCGGTGCGACGTGCCGAGCCTGGAGTACTCCTACTCCTTCGACCCCCAGCTCGAGCAGGAGTGGGAGTGGTCGGAGCGCTACGCGACGCAGCCGGAGATCCTGCGCTACATCGAGCACGTCGCCGACCGGTACGACCTCCGCCGGGACATCACCCTCGGCACCCGCGTCGAGTCCGTCATCCGGGACGACGAGGCCAACCGCTGGGCGGTGACCACCGACGCGGGGGAGGAGGTCTGGGCCACCTTCGTCATCACCGCGGCCGGCTGCCTGTCGGCCCCGAAGCCGCCGGAGATCGGCGGCCTGGACTCCTTCGCCGGCACCCTGGTCTCGACCAGCGCCTGGCCGGCCGACGGCGTGGACCTGGCCGGCAAGCGCGTCGGCGTCATCGGCACCGGCTCGTCGGGCATCCAGTCGATCCCGCTGATCGCCGAGCAGGCGGCGTCGCTGACGGTCTTCCAGCGCACGCCCAACTACAGCCTCCCGGCCCACAACGCGCCGCTCGACCCCGCCGTCCAGCGGGACTGGAAGGCCCGGTACCGCGAGCACCGCGCGGCGGTGCTGCAGGCCCGCACCGGCATCCTCGTCGAGCGCGGCACCCGGTCGGCCCTCGAGGTCGACCCCGACGAGCGCAGCGCGCGGTACGCCCAGTGCTGGGACTCCGGGCTGTTCGCCTGCATCCCGGCGTCCTACACCGACATCATCACCGACCTCGACGCCAACGAGACCGCCGCGGAGTTCGTCCGCGGCCGGATCCGGGAGATCGTCCGCGACCCCGACGTCGCCGAGGCGCTGACCCCGCGCGGGTACCCGTTCGGCACGAAGCGGATCTGCCTGGACACCGGGTACTACGACACGTTCAACCAGGAGCACGTGACGCTGGTCGACCTGCGGCGGACGCCGCTGGTGGCGGTCACCCCCGAGGGGGTGCAGACCACCGAGGAGGAGTTCGGGCTCGACGTCCTCGTCCTGGCCACCGGCTTCGACGCCGTCACCGGCCCGCTGCTGCGGATGGACATCCGCGGCCGGGACGGTGTGCACCTGCGCGACGCCTGGGCCGGCGGGCCGCACAGCTACCTCGGCCTCCAGGTCGCCGGCTTCCCGAACCTGTTCACCATCACCGGGCCGGGCAGCCCCTCGGTGGTCAGCAACGTCGTCGTCTCCATCGAGCAGCACGTCGACTGGATCGCCGAGTGCCTGCGGTACCTGCGCGAGCACGGCGTCGCGGCGATCGAGCCCGACGCCGACGCCGAGGCGGCCTGGGCGCAGCACGTGCACGACGTGGCCGCGGCGACGCTGTACCCGCAGGCGCCGTCGTGGTTCGTCGGGGCCAACGTGCCCGGCAAGCCGCGGGTGTTCATGCCCTACCTGGGCGGGGTGCCGGCCTACCGACAGAAGTGCGCGGAGGTGGTCGAGGCCGGGTACGAGGGCTTCGTGCTCCACCGGCCGGCGGTGCACGCGTGAGCATCCCCGACCTCGACGTGGTCGCCACCGCGCCCGACAGCGACCTCGACCCGTTCTCCGAGGAGAGCCTCGCCGACCCGGTGCCGTGGCAGACGGCGCTGCGCGAGCAGGCCCCGGTGGTCCGGCTGACCCGCTACGGCGCCTACGTGCTCACCCGGCACGCCGACGTCAAGGCCGCCCTCCGCAACTGGGCGGAGTTCGAGTCCGGCGCCGGCACGGGGCTGCAGAACTACCGCACCGAGCCGCCGTGGCGCCCCCGGAGCCTGCTGCTCGAGACCGATCCGCCGGAGCACACCCACTACCGGGGCGCGGTCAACCCGCTGCTCCTGCCCAAGGCGCTGGCCGGCCTGCGACCCCGGCTCGACGCCGCCGCGCACGGGCTGCTGGACCGGCTGCTGCCCCTGCGCGACGTCGACGCCGTGGCCGACCTCGCCGAGCCCTACGTCGTCGAGGTCTTCGGGGACGCCGTCGGGCTCCCGGCGGAGGGGCGCGAACACCTGCTGCCCTACGGCCACGGCATCTTCAACAGCTTCGGCCCGCTCAACGACCTGTTCCGCCGGACGCAGGCCGCGGCCGCCCCCGCGACCGAGTGGGTGCTGGCGAAGTGCCGCCGGGAGGAGCTGTCCGACGACGGCCTGGGCGCGGCGGTCTGGGCCCTCACCGACGACGGCACGGTCACCGAGCAGGAGGCACCCGTCCTGGTCCGCTCGCTGCTCGGCGCCGGCCTGGACTCGACGGTCACCGGCATCGCCGCCGCCGTCCAGTGCCTGGCCGCCAACCCCGCCGAGTGGGAGCTGCTGCGCGCCGACCCGGGGCTGGCCCGGCACGCGTTCGAGGAGGTCCTGCGCTACGAGTCGCCGGTGCAGAACATCTTCCGGACGACGACCCAGGACGTCGTGGTGTCCGGCACCGGCATCCCCGCGGGGCAGAAGGTGATGCTGCTGCTGGCCGCGGCCAACGCCGACCCCCGGCAGTACGACGACCCCCTGGCCTTCCGCGTCCAGCGGCGCGGGCACGGCCAGCTGGACCTGGGCCTGGGCATCCACCAGTGCATCGGCATGCACCTGGCCCGCATGGAGGGCGAGGCGGTGCTGCGGTCGCTGGCCGAACGGGTCGGCGAGCTGCGGCTCCGCGGTGCGGGCCGGCGGAAGCTGAACAACTCGCTGCGCGGCTGGGCCAGCGTGCCGGTCACCCTGGACCCCGCGTGAGCGCCGTCCCGGGGGTGCCGGAGCCGGCCGGGCCCGTGCGCCGCCGCCCGATCACGCCGCGCATCGACCGCGACCGGTACGCGCCCTACTACCTCACCGTCATCGCCAACGCGATCTCCTCGTCGGCCTCCCAGGTGTACCTGCGCGAGTTCGGGATCGGGGTCAACGACTGGCGGGTGGTCTCCCACCTGGGCATGGACCCCGGCTGCACGGCGCAGGTGCTCAGCAACGTGCTCCGCGTGGACAAGTCGGTGGTCAGCCGCAGCGTCAAGACGCTGGTGGACCGGGGACTGGTGGCCGTGGAGACCACGCCGGGGTTCCGCCGTCTCTACCTCACCGGGCGGGGCGCCCAGCTGCACAAGGACATGGTGCCGGTCGCCCTGCAGCGGGAGCGGCTGCTGCTGGCGGGGCTGGACACCGACGAGGTGGAGCAGCTGCTGGGGCTGCTCCGGCGGCTGCACGCCAACCTGCCCGCGCTGGTCGCCTACGACCCACGCCGGCCGGCGGAGGGCCGGGACGGCGATCCCGATCCGGCCGGCGAGCGGCACGCCGGGAGTCTCTCCCCGGCGAGGTGACCCGGCCGCGCGCCCTGCCCGGTGCGGGGGCCGCGGATCGTCGAGAGGCCGGTCAGCACGCCGCCGGCGGTCGCGGTGCCAGAATGCACCGACGTCCGACGACGAGAGGGCCGCCCGTGACCGAGCAGAGCGGCCAGCGCCTGTCCGGGACCGTGAGCGTCCTCGACACCCTGCGCGGCGCGATCGTGCGCGGCGAGCTCCACCCCGGCGAACGGCTGGTCGAGAACGACCTGGCGCGCCGGTACGGCACCTCCCGTGGCGCGGTCCGCGAGGCCCTGGTCCTGCTGGACAACGAGGGGCTGGTCTCGCGGGAGCGCAACCGCGGCGCCTCGGTGCGCCCGGTGTCGCTCGAGGAGGCCATCGAGATCACCGAGGTGCGCGCGGCCCTCGAGGGCCTGTGCGCGGCGCGGGCCGCCGGAGCCGCCACCCGCGCCGAGCGCGCCGGCCTGCGGGCCATCGGCCGGGACATGGCCGCGGCGGTCGAGGCCGGCGACGTGCTGGGCTACAGCGCCACCAACCAGCGGGTGCACGCGCGGATCCGTGAGCTGGCCGCCCAGCACACGGTGGCGGCGATCCTCGACCGGCTGCGGTTCCAGAGCGTCCGCTACCAGTTCCAGGTCGCCCTCCTGCCGGGCCGGCCGGGCCAGGGGCTGCGCGAGCACCTCGCGGTCATCGAGGCGGTGGCCGCCGGGAACGCCGACGCGGCCGAGCAGGCCATGCGCGCGCACCTGCAGAGCGTCATCGGCGTCCTCCGCACGCTCGCCGCCGGTGCTCCGCCCGCCGTCCCCGTGGTCCCGGTCGCCGTCGGCTGAGCCCCGGGGACTACCGGCGGGCTCCCGGGAGGGGGCGGGCCGGCCCACCGACGGCGCCGGCCAGGATGGCCTCGGTGCGCGCCGACACGAGGTGGTCCCAGTCGTGGTCGGTGAGCAGGTAGCGGGCGTCGCGTCGCACCGCGTCGACGAGCAGGTCGGCCACCTCCGACGGCGGCATGCCCTCCGACAGCGCCGCGTGCATCTGCTCGCGCAGCTGCGCACCCTCGCGGGCGCCCTCGGTCTCGACCTCGTTGCGGAGGTCCTCGGGCCGGTTGCGGCTGCCGTGGAACAGGTTGGTCGCGATGATCCCCGGGCAGAGCGCGGTGACGCCGACGGAGGCGCCCCGCGCGGCGAGGTCCGAGGCCAGCACCTCGGTCAGGGCGAGCACCGCCTGCTTGGTGATCCCGTACATGTTCGACGCGCTCACCACCGACGTCATCGAGCAGGTGTTGACCACGTGCGCCGGCTCCCCGTGCGCCAGCATGCCCGGCAGGAACGCCCGGATGCCGTGGACGACGCTCCAGTAGTTCACGTCGAAGGTCCACGACCAGTCCTTGTCGGTGGCCTCCCAGATGGCGCCGTCCAGGTAGCCCTCGACCCCAGCGTTGTTGCACAGGAGGTGGACGGCGCCGAAGCGGTCGGTCGCGGCCCGGGCCAGCGCGGTCACCGCGGCGGGGTCGGAGACGTCGGTGCGGACGCCGAGCGCCTGCGTGCCGGCGTCGGACAGCTCGGCCACGGTGCGGTCCAGCGCGTCCTGCTGGATGTCGGCGGCCACCACGTGCATGCCCTCGGCGGCGAAGCGGAGGGCGAAGGCCCGGCCCATCCCGCTGCCCGCGCCGGTGACCACGGCCACCCGGCCGGCGAACTGGTCCACGTCGGTCGTTCCCTTCGTCAGCGGGGCAGCTCCAGCGGGTGCCGGCGCTGCGGTGGGCGGGTCAGGCGCCCGGCAGCGTGAGGACCCGGACCAGCTCGCCAGGCGTGCGCAGGCGCACGAGGGCGTCCGGCGTGTCGTCGAGTCCGACCCGCTCGGTGATCAGGTCGCCGGCCGCGATGCGGCCGGTCACCACAGCCCGGACGGCGGCGTCGAACTGGGGCCGGGCGAAGGCGCAGCTGCCGACCAGGCGCAGTCCGGCGCCGACCAGCCCGACCAGCGGGACGGACGCGGACCCCTCCGCGAGCGCCACCTCCACGCAGGTGCCCCCCGAGCCGAGCACCGACAGGGCCTCCTCGACGGCGCCGGGGGCGGCGGAGCACTCCAGCACCGCGTCGAACGGGCGGCCGGTGGCGGCGACGTGGTCGGCCACGCTGGTCTCCCGGGTGTCGATGACGACGTCGGCTCCCGCCGCGCGCGCGGCGGCGCGCCGGCCGGCCGAGCGCCCGGCCCCGACGACGAGGTCCACCCCGGCCGCCTTCAGCGCCATGACGCAGTTGAGCCCGATCGTGCCGACGCCGTAGACGAGGGCGGCGTCGCCCGGACCCACGCCGGCCAGCTCCACGGCGTGCAGGGCGACCGCCAGCGGCTCGGCGTGCGCGCCGAGCTCCACCGGTACGTCGTCGGGCAGCGCCACCAGCTGGGCGGCGGGGACGGCGGCGTACTCGGCGAACCCGCCCGGTGCGGTGATGCCGATGTTGGGGAGGCCGGCGCAGCGGAAGGGCAGGCCGCGGCGGCACTCGCGGCACGCGCCGCAGGAGCCCAGCGGGTCGACCGCGACCGCCTGGCCGACCCGCCACCCGGTGACCCCGGCCCCGATCTCGACCACCCGGCCGCCGAACTCGTGGCCGAGCACCTGTCCCTCGACCGTGTGGCCGCGCTCGATCGCGTGCACGTCGGAACCGCACAGACCGCAGGCGGCCACCTCGACGACGACCCCGTCGGCCGCCGAGACCGGATCGGGCACCTCGGCCACCTCGGTGCCGCCGGGGACGCAGACGACCGCCCTCACCGGCAGGGGGTCGCTTCGCGCTGCGGCATGGGACAGCTCCCTGGGGACCGGCCGGCGACGTCGCCGGGCACCGCGGGGCAACGTAACGACGGCCGGATCGGGGTGTCAACGATCCTGTCGACACCTTCCGGCAGGCAGATGCCCGTGCCGCCGCCGGGCCCGTGGGTGTGACCCTCGTCCCACCGCGCTCCGCCCGACGACGCATACTCCGGTGCCGGTGGGACCACATCCCCGATCGAGGAGGTACGGCGTGAAGACGCAGGCAGCGGTGCTGTGGGAGTACGGCCAGGACTGGCAGGTGGAGGAACTCGAGCTCGACGACCCGCAGCACGGGGAGGTGCTGGTCAAGCTGACCGCGTCGGGTCTGTGCCACTCCGACGAGCACATCCGGGTCGGCGACCTGCCCATGGCGGGGCTGCCGGTGATCGGCGGCCACGAGGGGGCCGGGATCGTGGAGAAGGCGGGCCCCGGCGTGACCAAGGTGAAGGAGGGCGACCACGTCGTCCTGAGCTTCATCCCCGCCTGCGGCGACTGCTCGTGGTGCGCCACCGGGCACCAGAACCTCTGCGACAAGGGCGCCGGGATCAACGTCGGCCTCCAGCAGGACGGCACCGCCCGCCACCACGTCCGTGGTCAGGACGCCCGGCTGATGTGCATGCTCGGCACGTTCTCCCCGTACACCGTCGTCAACCAGGACTCGGTCGTCCGGATCGAGGACGACATCCCGCTGGACAAGGCCGCGCTCGTCGGCTGCGGCGTGACCACCGGCTGGGGGACGGCCGTCTACGGCGCCCAGGTCAAGGCCGGGGACACCGTCGTCGTCTTCGGCATCGGCGGCGTCGGGGCCAACGCGCTGCAGGGCGCCAAGGCGGCCGGGGCGACGCGGATCGTCGCCGTCGACCCGGCGCCCTACAACCGCGAGAAGGCCACCACCTACGGCGCCACCCACACCTTCGCCACGACGGCCGAGGCGGCCGAGGCGGTCGCCGACCTCACCTGGGGCCGGATGGCGGAGTCGGCGATCATCACCATCGACGTCGTGACGCCGACGATCATCGCCGACGCGATGTCGGTCGTGGGCAAGCTCGGCCGGGTGGCACTGACGTCGCTGGGCTCGGTCGCGCTCCGCGACATCCAGCTGCCGGTGTTCGAGCTGACCGCGTGGCAGAAGCAGGTCGTCGGCTGCCTGTTCGGCAACGCCAACCCGCGGGCGGACATCCCGAAGCTGCTCAGCCTCTACCGCCAGGGCGACCTCGTCCTCGACGAGCTGGTCACCCAGACGTACGCGCTCGACCAGGTCAACGAGGGCTACGACGCCATGCGCCAGCACCGCGCCATCCGCGGGATGATCATGTTCGACTGAGCCGGCCGTCCGGCGCCGGCCGAGCCCGGCGCCGGGCACCGTCCCCGCGGCGGGGGACCGAGGCGGCAGTTGACAATGCAACCGGCCGCGCGGAGGGTGGGACGGCCCGAGCGTCGTGATGCCCGTCACGGGCCAGGCGACGCCCCCGGGCGTGCCCACCCCCGCCCGGCTGCCGTCCCGCCGGGCCGGCGCACCACCTGACCCAGGGTCCGCGCCGTCCGGCGCCGGGACCCCACGCGCACACAGCTGGGAGCTGACATGAGGACGAGGGCTGCGATCATCCGGGAGACGGGCCAGCCGTGGGAGGTGACGGAGCTCGAGCTCGACGAGCCGCAGGAGACCGAGGTCCGGATCCGCTTCGAGGTCTCGGGCATGTGCCACTCCGACGAGCACCTCCGCACCGGTGACTCCTACGCGCTGCTGCCCATGGTGGGCGGCCACGAGGGCGCGGGCGTGGTCGAGGCGGTCGGCTCGCGGGTCAGCCGGGTGGCGGTCGGGGACCACGTCGTCTGCTCGTTCATCCCTGTCTGTGGCGTGTGCCGCTACTGCTCGACCGGGCGGCAGAACCTGTGCGACCGGGGCGCGGAGATGGCGACCGGCCGGCTGGCCGACGGGGGCTTCCGCTTCCACGACGACGACGGCACCGGGATGGGCGGCTTCGCCATGCTCGGCACGTTCGCCCGCCACGCGGTCGTCGACCAGGCCTCCTGCGTGCGCATCGACGAGGACATCCCGTTCGAGGTGGCGGCGCTGGTCGGCTGCGGCGTCCCGACCGGCTGGGGCGCGTCGGTGAACGTGGCCAAGGTGGGTGCCGGCGACACGGTGGTCGTCTTCGGTGCCGGGGGCGTGGGCATGAACGCCATCCAGGGGGCGGCCTACGCCGGCGCCAAGAACCTCGTCGTCGTCGACCCGGTCGCGTTCAAGCGGGAGAAGGCCCAGGAGTTCGGGGCGACCCACGTCTTCGCCGACGCCGGGGAGGCGCAGGAGGCGGTCGTCGAGCTGACCCGCGGCCAGCTGGCCGACCACGCCGTGGTGACCGTCGGGGTGCTCAGCGCCGAGGTGGTCGAGCAGGCCGCCGCCATCGTCGGCAAGGGCTGCCAGATCACCCTCACCTCGGTCGGCAACAAGGACGACGTGCAGATCCGGCTCAAGGCCAACGGCCAGGTCGTCGGGTACCAGCGCAACATCCAGGGCCACATCTTCGGGATGAGCAACCCGCTCTACGACATCCCGCGGCTGCTCGGGCTCTACCGGGCCGGGCGGGTCAAGCTCGACGAGCTCATCACCCGGGAGTACACCCTCGACGAGGTCAACCAGGGCTACCAGGACCTCGACGACGGCAAGCTCATCCGCGGCATCATCCGGCACGGGGGCTGAGCCCGGCGCAGGTCACGGATCGGCAACTGTCGACCACGTTGTTGACAATCCGGAGGCGCGCCAGCGATGCTGCCGCCACCGTGACCTGCGTCACAGTCCACCCCGGCCGGACGGCGATCCCGTCCCGACGCCGCGGCGCCTGATCCGCGCAGAGCCGCTCACGCACTCCCAGCTCCAGGCCGCCGCCGTCCGTGCGCGGCGTGTCCCCAGCCAGCGCCCAGTGAGGGAAGCGCCCCATGATGACCAGGCCCAGAGGGATCCGCCGGACCGTGCTGCGGGCACGGCCACTGGTGGCGGCGGCCGCCGTCGGACTGGCTCTGGCCACGGCCGCCTGCGGCTCGGACTCCGGCGGAGGCGGCGGTGGCGGCGGGGGCGGCGGGGGAGGCGGAGGGCCGACCGCCGAGCAGCTGGAGGAGATCCAGCAGCTGGTCGACGCGGCGCAGGAGGTGCCGACCTACGAGGACCCGGGGCCGCCGGTCGACCTGTCGTCCCTGGCCGGCAAGAAGGTGATGGTCATCCCGACGGCCAGCCAGCTGCCGGTGTGCGACCAGATCGGCAAGGACATCGCCGAGCTGGCCGAGGAGGTCGGCATGACCGGCACCTACTTCGAGAACAGCGGCGGCCCGCAGGGCTGGATCCCGGGCATGCAGCAGGCGGTCAGCCAGGACTACGACGCCATCGTGCTGGTCTGCGGCATCGACCCGAACCTGATCACGCCGCAGGTCCAGGCCGCCACGGACGCCGGGATCGCGGTCATCGACTCCGGGCTGTTCGACACCGAGGACGGCGGCACCGACCCGCTGGTCACCGCGCAGACCAACATCCCCAACGCCGAGTCGATCCGCCGGTCGGTCGACGTGGCCTTCCTCGACAACGGCGAGGAGCCCTTCGACGTGGTCATGGTGACCTCCGACGAGGTCCCGGCCGGCGTGAAGATGGAGGAGGCGGTCCGGGACGAGTTCGCCACCTACTGCCCGGGCTGCAACATCCAGAAGGTCAACGTCGCCATCCCCGACTGGGGGACCAAGATCCAGGGCGAGGTCAGCTCGGCGCTGCTGGCCAACCCGGACATCAAGGCCGTCATCCCCATCTTCGACGGCATGGTGCCCCCGGCCGGCGCGGCGGTGACCGCCTCCGGCCGGGACGACGTCTTCCTCTACGGCTGCTACGGCGGCACCCCCGCCTACATCTCCGAGATGGGCGAGTCGATCCCGATGCACTCCAACACCGGGCCGACCCACCTCTGGCGGGCCTACGCGACGTCGGACCAGATGTTCCGGGTGCTCACCGGCGGCGAGGCGCTGGACCCCAACGACGCCTTCGACCCCCACCGGCTGTGGACGCTGGACAACAAGGACGACGTCCAGGGTGAGAACGACGGCTTCGGCACCGAGTTCGTCGAGGGCTACCGGGCGCTGTGGGGCCTGAGCTGACCATGTCGGACACCAGCTCCCCCGGGGGGGCCGCCGTCCCCCCGGGGGAGCCTCCGCCCCGGACCGCGCCCCCCGCGCTCGAGCTGCGCTCCATCACCCAGCACTTCGGCAGCTTCCGCGCGCTCCGCGACGTCGACTTCCGGGTCGAGGCCGGCGAGGTCGTGGGCCTGCTCGGGGAGAACGGCTGCGGGAAGTCCACCCTCGTCAAGGTGCTCGCCGGCGTGAACACCCCCGACGCGGGCGGCGAGCTCACCATCGACGGCCGGCCGGTGCCCCTGCCGCTGTCCGCCGGCCAGTTCCGCGACCTGGGCCTGAGCTTCGTGCACCAGGACCTCGGGCTGGCCCGCACGCTCACCGTCACGGAGAACCTGATGGTGGGCGAGGCCGGGGCCGCGGCCTCCCGCAAGCCGATCAACTGGCGGTCGCAGCGGCGGCGCACCCGCGCGCTGCTGCAGTCCTACAACGTCGACGTCGACCCCGACCTGCCGATCAACCAGCTGCCGCCGGTCGGGCAGGCCCTGGTGGCGATCGTCCGCGCGGCCGAGGAGCTCAAGGCCTACCGCGCGCGGGGGGACGTGGGGCACTCGATCCTGTTCCTCGACGAGCCGACGGTGTTCCTGCCCGAGGACCAGGTCGAGTTCCTCTTCGAGCTGATCCGCACGGTGGTGGCCGGCGGGGCCAGCGTCGTCTTCATCTCCCACGACCTGGCGGCCGTGCGGGCCATCTGTGACCGCGTGGTCGTCCTGCGGGACGGCCAGGTGGCCGGCGAGGCGCGCATCGGTGAGGTCGACGACCGGCAGCTGGTCGAGATGATCGTCGGCCCGGTGGGCGGCAAGCTGGTCGGCCAGGCCCAGCGCCGTGCCCCCGGCGACGACCTCGGCGACGCCCCGCCACGGTGCACGGTCCAGGGACTGCGCGGCGGCCGGGCCACCGGCATCTCCTTCGCCGTCCGCCCCACCGAGATCGTCGGCCTGGCCGGCCTGCTCGGCTCCGGCGCCGAGGACGTGCCCTACCTGCTGTTCGGGGCGCGGAAGGCGACGGCCGGGCGCATGACCCTGGACGACCGGGAGATCGTGCTCCCGGTGCTGGACCCCACGACGGCCGTCCGCCAGCAGGTGGCCATGGTGCCCGCCGACCGCCGCCGCGACGGGATCGCGCCGTCCCTGTCGGTGGGGGAGAACGCGACGATCCTGGTCAACGACGAGTACACGCAGGCGGGCCGGCTGCAGGGCGGCCGCCTGCGCGAGCTGGTCCGCCGCCAGCTCGAGCGGTTCGACGTCCGGCCGCGCAACGGCAACGCGCTCATGGGCACGCTGTCGGGGGGCAACGCGCAGAAGGTCGTCATGGCCAAGTGGCTGGAGATCAACCCGCGACTGCTGCTGCTGCACGAGCCGACCCAGGGCGTCGACGTCGCCGCCCGCGCCGAGATCTACCGGCTGATCCGGGAGGCCTCGACCGGTGGGATGGCGACCGTCTGGGTGTCCAGCGACTTCGAGGAGCTCGCCACCGTCTGCGACCGCGTGCTCGTCGTCGCGGACGGCGAGGTCCGCGCCGAGCTGACCGGTGACGAGGTGACCGACGAGGCGATCAGCTCGGCGGTCTACCACCACACGACCGACGCGGCCGCTGTGCTCGCCGACGAGGTCCCGACCGCCTCCTGACCGGCGTCCCGGTCTGCCCTCCCTACCCGCCCGCTCGCGAACCAGGGGAACCACCATGTCGACGACCGAGCTCCAGACCGGGGCGGCCGACCAGGGCGCCGGCCCGGAAAAGCCGCCCACCCCCCACGGCGGCGGCGGCTTCGCCGTGTGGGCCGAGCGGCTGGCGCTGCCGGTCGCCTGGCTCGTGCTCGTCGTGATCTACGGCGCCCTGCGGCCGGACACGTTCCTCACCTGGCAGAACGTCAGCAACATCATCGCCTCGCAGGTCGTGCTGCTGGTCCTGGCCTTCGCCGCGCTGATGCCCTCGTTCGTCGGCGACTTCGACCTGTCGCTGGGCGGCATCCTCGGCCTGACCGCGATGGTCGCCGGCGTGCTCAACATCCAGCAGGAGATGAACATCTGGCTGGCCTGCGCGATCGGTGTCGGGGCCGCCGTGGTGGCCGGCGCGCTCAACGGCCTGTTCGTCGTCTACTTCGACACCGACCCGCTGATCATCACCCTCGGCATGGGGACGGTGTTCACCGGCGCGATCTTCTACCTGTCCGGCTCGAACACGATCGTGGGCATCGACCGGGCGCTGTCGGAGGCCACGTTCTCCACCAAGTTCCTCGGCCTGCCGCTGCAGTTCTACTACGCGCTGGTGATCCTGCTGATCGTCTGGTACGTCTCCTCGTTCACCCCGCTGGGCCTGCGGGCGCTGTTCGTCGGGCAGTCGCGGGACGTGGCCAAGCTCAGCGGCATCCGGGTCACCCGGCTGCGCTGGGGCGGCTTCATCCTCGGCGGCTTCATCGCCGGCATCGCCGGGGTGCTGCTGCTGGGGACCACCGGCTCGGCCGACCCGACCGCGAGTGGCGGCTTCCTGCTGCCGGCCTACGCCGCGGTCTTCCTCGGGGCGACGAGCATCAAGCCCGGCCGGTTCAACGCCATCGGGACGGCGATCGCGGTGTTCTTCCTCGCCACCGGCGTCAACGGCCTGCAGCTGCTCGGCGCGCAGAACTACGTGCAGCAGCTGTTCTACGGGGCGGCCCTCGTCATCGCCGTCGTCCTGTCCCGCCAGCTGCGCCGGCGGGCCTGAGCGTCACGCGCTCCCGGCGTCCGGCTCCTCGGGGTCGTCCTCGGCCTGCAGCTCGCGCACGTGGGCGAGGAGCCGGCGCAGCAGGAGGTTGAGCTGGCTCACCTCCTCCGCCGAGAGGTCGGCGAGGATGATGTCCTGGCCGCGCATCGAGATCGGCAGCATCGCGTCGTGCATCTCGGCGCCGGCGGCGGTCAGGAACAGGTGCCGGGACCGGCCGGTGTCCTCCACCTGCACGATGAGCCGGCGCTCGGTGAGCACCCCGACGCTCTTGGAGACGATCGCCTTGTTCATCGCGACGAACTCGGAGATCTCGCTGGCGGTCACGCCCGGCCGGATGCCGATGGCGGAGATGACCCGCCAGTCGTTGGTGCCCAGCCCGAAGTGCTTGTGCAGGGCCCGGGACTCGCGCCACACGAGGCTGTTGGACAGGAGGGACAGCAGGCGGGGGGTGAACTCCTCGCTGTCGATCACGGTCGGCCGGGGTGTGTGGATGGCATCCGGCGGGATCTCCATCGACGAGTCCTCCACCGGGGCTGGGGGCGTGGCCCCGGTTCCTGCGGAACGAGACTCGGGTCGTCGGCGAGCATAACGAGCCGGTTCCGGACCGGCGGGCAGCGCCCGCCGGTCCGGCCGGCGTCGGTCAGGCCGTGGCGTCGGCCTGGGCGGTCTCGTCCGCGGCGTGGGCGATCGAGCGGGTGTCCTGGAAGGCGCGGACGCCCTCGATGCCCTGCTCGCGGCCCATGCCCGAGTGCTTCATGCCGCCGAAGGGGGCGCGCAGGTCCAGCCGCGCGGCACCGTGGTCGTTCACCCAGACGTAGCCGCACTCCAGCTGCCCGCCGAGGCGGGTGGCGGTGTCGGAGTCGGCGGTCCAGACCGACGCGCACAGGCCACCCCAGCTGTCGTTGGCCAGGCGCACCGCCTCGGCGTCGTCGTCGAACGCGATCACCGGGATGACCGGGCCGAACTGCTCCTGGGTGACCACGCGCAGCTGCGGGTCGGGGTCGACCACGATGGCGGGACGCAGGAAGTTGCCGCCGGCGAGGTCGCCCTCGGGCAGCTCGCCGAACTCCAGCACCGTCGCTCCGGCGTCCTTCGCCTCCTCGATGATCTCCGAGACGAACGCCTTCTGCGCGGACTGGTGCAGCGGGCCCATCGTGGTGCCCTCGGCGAGCCCGTGGCCCAGGACGACCTTCTCCAGCCGCGCGGTCAGCCCGGCCACGAGCTCGTCCTTGCGCGACCGGTGCACGTAGAGCCGCTTGGCGTTCATGCAGATCTGACCGGTGCTGTCGTAGATCGCGCCGAACAGGCGGTCGAGGTGGTCGTCGTCGAGGATCGCGTCCTCGCGGATGATCGCGGCGTCGTTGCCGCCCAGCTCGAGGGTGACCCGGGTGAGGCTGCGCGAGGCCATCTCCATGATCCGCTTGCCACCGTTCACGCTGCCGGTGAAGCAGACCTTCGCGACGTCGTCGTTCGAGATCAGGCCGGCCATCTCGCTGTCCCGGCCGGTCACGACGTTCAGCACGCCCGGGGGCAGCTTCTCCGCGACCCGCTGCACCAGACGCGTGGTGGCCAGCGGCGTCGAGGGCGGCGGCTTCACGATCACGGTGTTGCCGGCGAGGAGGGCGTGCGGGAGGGACGCGGCGAGGATCGCGATCGGCCAGTTGAACGGCACGATGATGGTGACCACACCGAGCGGCTGGTAGGCGACGGTGGTCTGGACGGGGATCCCCGGCGCGGGCGGCAGGACCTTGGTCCGGTCCACCTCGTCGGCGAGGGAGAGGGCGAGCTGCCAGCGGATCTCGAAGACCAGGGCATCGACCCACGCCTCGTGGACGATCTTGCCGTTCTCGAGGGACAGGATCCGGGCGTCCTCGTCGCGCTCGTCCGCGAGGCCCTCGATGGCGGCGGCCATGACCGTCGCCCGCTCCGTGGCCGGCAGGGCCGACCACGCCGGGTAGGCCGACTTCGCGGCCGCCACCGCGTCGGCGACGTCCTCCGCCGTGGCCGCGGCGGCGTGGCCGACCACGGTGCCGGGCTTGGCCGGGTCGACGACCTCGAGCGTCTCCGCCGTCGAGCGCGTCTGTCCGCCGATGTAGAGCTCCGTCGTCACCGGAGCCGTCGTGGTCATGGTGTCCGTCATGCAGATCCCCACCTCTCTGTGTGGTCCGTTCCTGCGCGGGCGCCGGGCGGCATCCCGTCCTAGCGTCGGGGGCGGCGTCTCCCGGCGCAGCACGGGACCGCACAGCCGGGGGAGCCTCGTCGTCGCGCGGACCGCTGGGGACGACCGCGCCGGCGACGCCTTCCCGGCGAGTATGAGCGGGCCGCTGTTTACCTGTAAAGATCCCGGCCCAAGGGTGTTTACATGTAAACCCGGTGCCGCTAATGTGGCGTGCGTCACCGGCCGGGCGGACCATCACCTCGGCCGGACGACCCGGGGAGCGCGACGACCGGATCCCACGGTCATCGACACCACAGTCATCAACGAGGAGGCCTGGAGTGCGAGACGACGCGGTCTGGCTGGAGGGCGAACGCCCCTCCGTGGCGGAGCTGGAGGACAGGGCTTTCGAGCTGCGGTCCAAGCTGCTCCACCTGTGCGGCACGTACGAGGGCGCGGTGCACATCGGCGGGGACCTCTCCGCCGCCGACATCTTCACCGCGCTGTTCCACTACGGACTCCGGGTGGACCCGCACGACATCAGCAACCCGCGCCGGGACCGGTTCCTGCTCAGCAAGGGGCACGCGGCGGTGTGCATGTACATCGCCATGTCGATGCGCG
Source organism: Geodermatophilus sabuli (assembly GCF_010686765.1). GTDB lineage: Bacteria > Actinomycetota > Actinomycetes > Mycobacteriales > Geodermatophilaceae > Geodermatophilus > Geodermatophilus sabuli_A. Next base: position 122,340 of record NZ_JAAGWF010000002.1, read on the forward strand.
GGTTCTTCTCCTACGACGGGATCGTCGAGACCTACGGGAAGCTCGACAGCGCCTACGGCATGCACCCCTGCAAGGTCCAGCTGCCCGGTGTGGAGGCGTCCACCGGCTCGCTCGGCCACGGCCTCCCCCTCGCCGTCGGCATGGCGCTCTCCGCCCGGCACCGCGGCGAGGCCCACCGCGTGGTCTGCCTGCTCGGCGACGGCGAGACCGGCGAGGGCTCGGTCTGGGAGGCCGCGATGGCGGCCCGCAGCAACGAGCTGGGCAACCTGGTCGCCTTCGTCGACCGCAACCGCCAGCTGATGACCAGCCACGCGGAGGAGCGGGTCGCCTTCGAGCCCTATCCCGACAAGTGGCGCGCCTTCGGCTGGGAGGTCGTCGAGACCGACGGCCACGACATGGCCGCCCTCGTCAAGGCCATCGACGACCTGCCGGCCTCCGACAGCGACCGCCCGACCGTGGTCATCTGCGAGACGGTCAAGGGCAAGGGCGTCGACTTCATGGAACGCAACCTCGCCTGGCACGCCGGCTCCCTCGGCGCCGCCGACCTCGAGCGAGCCCTGGCCGCCCTCGAGGCGTCGCGACAGAAGGAGACGGTCTGATGCCGGTCACGTTCACGTTCGGAGAGATGCTGTCGGCCCGGTCGGTGATCGGGACGACCCTGGCCGAGCTCGGGGAGACCCACGACAACCTCTGGGTCCTCACCCCCGACATCGGCGCCACGCTGGTGGAGTTCCGGGACAAGTACCCGGACCGCTTCCTCGACGTGGGCCTGGCCGAGCAGGTGTGCGTCGGCATCGCCGCGGGCCTCGCCTACGACGGCAACATCCCGGTCGTGTCGGGCATGCTGCCCTTCCTCAGCATGCGGGCGCTCGAGCAGATCCGCACGGACGTCTGCTACCCGAACCTGCCGGTGAAGATCATCGGCACGCACGGCGGCCTGGTCGGCAACGGAGGGTCGACGCACTACGCGGTCGAGGACCTCGCGCTCATGAGCGCGCTCACCAACATGACCGTCACCTCGATCGGCGACCCGCTCATGGTGGGCGAGATCCTGCGCCAGTCGATGACCATGCCGGGGCCGATCTACATCCGGCTCGCCGTCGGCAAGAGCGACAAGGTCCTGTACCAACCCGGTGAGCACGACGTGCGGATCGGCAAGGGGATCATCGCCCGCGACGGCACCGACGCCACGATCTTCACGCACGGCACGACGGTGGCGCAGGCGTTGCAGGCGGCCGAGGACCTCGCCGCGGACGGCCGCTCGGTGCGGGTGGTCGACATGTTCACCCTGAAGCCGATCGACGAGGCCCTCATCGCGCAGTGCGCGGACGAGACCCACGGCCGGTTCGTGGTGCTCGAGGACCACCTCGCCTACGGGGGTCTGGCCACCCGGATCGCCGACGTCGTCGCCGACCGCGGCATCCGGCTCAACGCCTTCGAGCGGCTCGGCATCCCCCAGGTGTACGCGGGCTTCGGCGACGACGAGGAGCTGCGCGACAAGCACGGCTACGGCCTCGCGGCGACGGTCGCGGCCACCCGACGGGTGATCGCCCACCCGTCCTGGCCCACCTCCCACTGACCAGCGCCCGAGGGAGAGACAGATGAGAACAGTCGCGGTCACCAAGATCGGCAGCCTGCGGGACCCGGACGAGGCCACCCGGGGCCGGATCGGCATCGTCGACCTGCCCGACCAGCCGCTGGGCCCGGAGGACGTCCGGATCCGCGTCGCCTACTCGGCGATCTGCGGGTCGGACCCGCACCTGGCGGAGGGGTTCTTCGGTACCGACGTCCCGATCGGCCTGGGTCACGAGCTCTCCGGCGTCGTGGAGGCGGTGGGGGACGGCGTCCGCACCGGGCTCCGGGTGGGCGACCGGGTCGCCGGCAACTTCCTGAGGTTCTGCGGGAGCTGCGGGCCCTGCCGGGACGGACGCCAGCAGTTCTGCGAGAACATCCAGGACTACAACCGCCCCGGCATGGCCGAGACGGTGACCTGGCACGAGTCGCAGGCGTACAAGCTGCCGGACTCGGTGAGCCTCCCGGCGGGCGCGCTGCTCGAGCCGACCTCCGTCGCGGTGCGGATCGCGGACAAGGCCCGGCTGCGCGTCGGCGACCGGGTGGCGATCTGCGGCGGCGGACCGATCGGTCAGCTGACGCTGCAGGTCATGCGGCTGCACGGGGCCACCTCGCTGACCCTCATCGAGCCGATCGCCGAGCGCCGGGAGATGGCGCTGGCCACCGGCGCGGAGCACGTGATCGACCCGGTCAACGAGGACCAGGAGGCCCGGACGGCGGAGATCACCGGGGGACGCGGGTACGACGTCGTCATCGACGCGTCGGGTTCCCCACGCGCGGTGCGCGGGCTGCTCGACCTGGCGGCGAAGGGGGGCACGGTCGTCTACGGGGCCATGTACCCGCACGACTTCGAGATGCCGCTGAACCTGTCGGACTTCCTCTACCTCAAGGAGCTCACCCTCACCGGCGTGTTCGTGTCGCCCTACGCGTTCCCGCGGGCGGTGCAGCTGCTGCCGCTGCTGGACCTCGACGCCCTGACCAGCACGGCGTTCCCGTTCGACCAGGCCGTCGAGGCGTTCGAGGCGCACGTGAGCGGCCAGCACCCCAAGGTCCTCATCCGGTGCAACGACCTCGACGGCGGGGACGTCGGCGGAGGGACGGGGCGGTGAGCACGGCCCTGGACTCCAGCGCGGTGGAGGTCGCGCCGGCGCTCGAGGCCGTCGGCGTCTCCAAGCACTTCGACGGCGTCTTCGCCCTCAACGGGGCGCAGCTGTCGGTCCAGCCGGGGGAGATCCACGCCCTGCTCGGGGAGAACGGGGCCGGCAAGTCGACGCTCATCAAGGTCGTGACCGGGCTCTACGCCCCGGACGAGGGGCAGATCCGGCGCAACGGCGAGACGGTCGCCTTCGCCAACGTGCGCGCGGCGCACGGCGCGGGGGTCGTCGCGCTCTACCAGGAGCTGTCGATCGTGCCGACGGTCAGCGTCGCCGAGAACATCCTGCTGGGAGCCGAGACGCCCAGCAGGGGCGGCGTCGTCAGCTGGGGACGGCTGAACAAGCGGGCGGGGGAGCAGCTGGCCCGGCTCAACCAGCGGATCCCGCTCAAGAAGCTCGCCGGCGAGCTGTCGCCCGTGCAGCAGACGATGGTCGCCGTCGCCCGGGCCCTGGCCACCGACGCCCGGGTGCTCATCCTCGACGAGCCGACGGCCGCGCTGACCGACACCGAGATCACCGACCTGTTCACCGTGCTCCGGAGGCTGCGGGACGAGGGGGTGGCGATCGTCTACGTCTCGCACCGGCTCGAGGAGGTGTTCGAGCTCTGCGACCGGCTCACCGTCATGCGCAACGGCGAGACGATCGTGACCAGGACGATCGCCGAGACCAACATCGACGAGGTCATCTCCACCATGGTCGGGCGCCCGCACGGGCTGATGTACCCGGCCCGGGACACCGCGACGTCCGAGGTCGTGATCGAGGTCGACGGGCTCACCGGCTCGCGCGTGCAGGACGTGTCGTTCCGGGCCCACGCGGGCGAGGTGCTGGGCGTCGGCGGGCTCGCTGGATCCGGTCGCAGCGAGCTGCTCCGGCTGCTGGCGGGGGCGCAGAAGCAGACGTCGGGCGACATCACCGTGGCCGGCAACACCCTCCGCCACGCCGGCGGGGTCGGCCGCGCGCTGGAGGCCGGCATCGCCCTCGTCCCCGAGGAGCGGCGGAGCCAGGGCGTCATCCTCGGCGACTCCATCCAGGACAACATCGCGGTCGCCAACATCCCGACGGTCAGCCGGGCGGGGTGGGTGAACAACCGCGCCATCGCCAGGATCGCGCGCTCGGCGCTGAGCGACCTGCAGATCAAGGCCCGCGGACCGCGGCAGGCGGTCGGCCAGCTGTCGGGGGGCAACCAGCAGAAGGTCGTCCTCGCCAAGATGCTCAGCCGCAAGCCCAAGGTCCTGCTCATGGACGAGCCGACCCGCGGCATCGACGTCGGCACCAAGGCGGAGATCTACCGCCTCATCCGCCGGCTCGCGGCGAGCGGCACCACGGTCATCGCGGTGAGCTCCGAGCTCCCCGAGCTGATCGGCATGTCCGACCGGATCCTGATCATGCACCAGGGCCGCATCTCCGGTGAGGTCCAGGCCGCGGACGCCGACGAAGAGATCCTCCTGTCCTACGCCTATGGAAGGACCGCCTGACATGGCCCAGACCGAAGCGCCCCCCGTGGTGGCGCCCGCGACGCCGAGCGACCGCACCTCGTTCACGGCGCTGCTCTGGCAGGGCGGGACCCTGCTCGCCCTCGTCGTGCTCGTCATCCTGTTCGGCGCGCTGCAGCCCGACGCCTTCCTGAGCTTCGGCAACGTGCGGAACATCCTGGCGCAGATCGCGATCCTCGCGATCATCGCGTCGGCGCAGACGGTGGTCATGGTCGTGGGCGACTTCGACCTGTCGGTGGGCGTCACCGCCACCCTCGCCGGCGCGACCGCTGCCGCGCTGATGATCGACGGCTGGTCGATCCCGCTGGCGATCGTGGCGGCGCTCGTCGTCGGCACGCTCGTGGGCGTGGTGAACGGCATCCTCGTGGCCTACATGAACCTGTCCGCCTTCGTCGCCACCCTGGCGACGCTCACCTCCGTCGGCGGCCTCGCGTTCATCGTCACCGACGGGACGACGCTGTTCGGCATGCCGGAGAGCTTCGAGGTGATCGGGCAGGGCCGGCCCCTCGGCCTGCCGCTGCCCATCTTCTTCGCGGTGATCGTCTGCGTGGTCGTCTGGCTGGTGCTGAAGTTCACCACCATCGGCCGGCGCTGGTACGCCGTGGGCGGCAGCGCGGAGGTGGCCCGGCTGTCGGGCGTCAACGTGCGGCTGGCGCGGTTCCTCGCCTTCACCGTCGCCGGGTTCGTGTCGGCGATCGGCGGCATCATCCTGGTGAGCCGCCTCGCCAGCGCCAGTGCGACCAGCGCGAACAACTACATGCTGCTCGCCGTGGCCGCGGTCTTCCTCGGCATGACCGTCCTGCGGTCCGGTGCGGCCAACGTCGGCGGCACGCTCGTCGGCGTCGGGATCATCGGCGTGATGAGCAACGGGCTCAACATCGTCGGCGTCAGCGCCTACTTCCAGCAGGTGTTCACCGGCCTGATCATCATCGCCGCGGTCACGCTGTCGGCGCTCAAGTCGCGCAGCCACTGAAAGAGGACCCCGTCCTCCCCACCCCTCGCGAGCTCGGGGCGGGACCCGGGACGGGGCCGCGCCGCTCCCTCCCCGGGAGGAGCCGGCTCCACCTACCCGCGACCACCAGCGCCTGCTCCGGTCGCCCGTGCCGAGGTCCCCTGCCTCGTCACGAACAGAAGGTCAACCCTCACGAAACAGGAGTAGAAGATGCGCAGACGCTTCGCCACGGTGGTCGGCCTCGGGGTCGCCTCGGCCCTCGTCCTCTCCGCGTGCTCGGACTCGGGCGGCGACGGCGGAGGCGGTGGCGGCGACGACACCTTCCGGGTGGCGGCGTTCACCGCCGGGTACGGCACGCCGGTCGGCAAGTCCACGCTGGACGCCTTCGTCGAGCGCGGCGAGGAACTCGGCTGGGACGTCACGCTGTACACGAGCGACTTCGACTACGACAAGATCAACACGGACATGCAGTCCGCCATCACGCAGGGCGTGGACGCGATCCTGGCCGGCTACCCCGACCCCCGGCAGATCCAGCCGATGGTCGCCGCCGCGCAGGAGGCGGACATCCCGATCTTCTCGATCGACGGCGGCGTGGAGCCCAACGAGGACTTCGTCGTCGACGTGACGACCGACCAGGACCAGATCGCCGAGCTCAGCGTCGGAGCGCTCGGGGAGGCCATGGGCGGCCTCGAGGGCAAGGACGTGATGGTCATCGGCCACGACCCGCACGTCGGCATCAGCACCCGCAGCCGCCTGGCCGTGGAGATGCTCGAGGAGGGTGGCGCGACCATCGCCGGCGGTGAGATCCGTCAGGTCCTGGCCCCCGGCACCTCCCAGGAGGAGGCGCTGAAGTTCGTCACCGACTACCTGCAGGCCAACCCCGAGGGCCTCGACGGCGTCTGGGTCGGCTGGGACCACGCCGCGGTCGGTGCCGCGCAGGCGATCGAGGAGGCCGGCCGCGACGACATCTTCGTCACCGGCGTCGACGCGGTCGGCATCGCCCTCGCGGAGATCGAGAAGAACGGTCCCTTCGTCGCGACGGTCGTGCAGGACTGGCCGGCCGTGCTCGACGAGGTCATGGGCTACATGGAGACCTTCGCCGACAGCGGTGAGCTGCCGGAGGAGAACTTCGTCGAGACCGAGGTGACCCTCGTCGACCGGAACAACGTCGCCGACGTCGAGCCGACCGACGCCTGAGCCGGTGCGGGGGCGGGCACCGTCCCGCCCCCGCACCGCCCCACCCCCAACGCCCTGCACCCCCCAACGACATGAGGAAGGCAGCACCCATGCGTCTCGAAGGCAAGGTCGCCATCATCACCGGCGGTGCCAGCGGCATCGGCCACGCGACGGTCCAGAAGTTCATCCGCGAGGGCGCGAAGGTGCTCGTGGCCGACATCGACCTCGAGCGGGCCGAGAAGGTCGTCGCCGAGGTCGAGGCCGACGGCCACGCGGGCTCCGCCGCGGCCGCCCAGGTCGACGTCTCGGTGTACAGCCAGGTCGAGGCCGTCGTCCAGCGCGCCGTCGACGTCTTCGGCAAGCTCGACGTGATCTTCAACAACGCGGGCATCGCCGGTGGCAAGCCCCTGCTCGAGCACGACCCGGCCGTCGACTACGAGCCCATGATCCGCGTGGACCAGGACGGCGTGTACTACGGGATCCTCGCCGCCGGCCGGCAGTTCCGGAAGCAGGGCACCGGCGGGGTCATCATCAGCACCTCCTCCATCTACGGCGAGCAGGCGGCCGAGCTGGCGTTCACCTACAGCGCCGCGAAGGCCGCCGTCATCTCCTTCACCCGCTCGGCGGCCTACGAGCTGGCCGAGTACGGCATCCGTGCCGTCGCCATCACGCCCGGCCGGGTGGGGACCCCGATCATCAACCAGTTCAGCGAGGAACTGCGGTCGACCTTCGCGTCCGAGCAGTTGCGGAACAAGCTCACCGAGCCGAGCGAGATCGCCGACGTGGTGGCGTTCCTGGCCTCGGACGAGGCCAACGTCATCAACGGCACCGTCGTGCACGTGGACGACGGGTACTCGGTGTTCAAGAAGCGCCTCGACCTGCCGACGTTCTGAGGAGCCGACGGTGCCGATCGAGGTCGCCTGCCACCTCAACGTCCTGGTCCCCGACGCCGCGGAGCCGGGCCTGACCCGGGCGCTCGGCGCGCTGGCCGAGCTCGGGTACTCGCACGTCGTCCTGCCGCCCTTCGACCCGGACGGCGCTCCGCTCGCGGAGTGGGCCGCGCTCTTCCGCGACCACGGGCTCGGGCCCATCACGATGGTCGGTCAGGCGCCGGGCGCCGACGTCTCCTCCGCCGACCCGGCGGAGCAGGAGCGGGGCGCGGCCGCACTCCGCCGGATGGTCGACGCCACGGTCGCCCTCGGGGGCGACCAGCTGAACGGCGTCTCCTACGGGCTGTTCGGCCGGGCAGCGACGGCGCCGCCCCGCGAGGCGTTCGAACGGTCGGCGGCGCAGCTGGGCCGGGTCGCCGACGCCGCCCACGAACAGGGCGTCACGATGACCTTCGAGGTCCTCAACCGTTACGAGACCGCCATGATCAACACGGCGGAGCAGGCGCTGGACTTCGTGGCCGTCAGCGGGTCGGACCACCTGCGGGTGCACCTGGACACCTTCCACATGGCGGTGGAGGAGGCCGACATGCTGGAGGCGGTGCGGTCCGCGGTACCCGTCCTGGGCTACCTCGAGCTCGGCCAGTCCGGCCGCGGCGCCCTCGGGTCCGGGTCGGTGGACGCCGCCGCGGTCGTCCGGGAGGCGATCACGGCCGGCTACCGGGGCCGGATCGGCCTGGAGGCGTTCTCCCGGTCGGTGCTGTCCGCCGTCGCGACCGAGGTGCTGGCCATCTGGCGGGACACCTACACCGACGGTGCGGCGATCGCCGCCGAGGCGATCGACATCGTGCGGAGCGCCGAGGCGACCGTCGGGTCGCGGGAGGGCACCGCCTGACCGGAAGCGCGTGATCGACGACGGCCCGGTGCTCAGCGCACCGGGCCGTCGCCGTAGTCGCCGAACCGGCTGACCGCCGGTGCGGCGACGGGCACCTCGGCGATCGCCCGGCCGTCCGCGTCGAGCGTCCGCACGGTCCGGGCGTCCTCGGCGAGCGGGGCCACGACGCCGCCGGCGGCGAGGGGCACGGTCGCCAGGACGCCGCCGCGCCGGTCCAGGACGGCGGCCTGCGCGGCGGACGCGGGCGCGGTCACGACCAGCCAGCGGCCCGCGTCGGAGGGCTCGGTCTCGGGAGCGGAGAAGTCACAGACCCGGGCGACGACCAGTCCGGCCACGTCAGCGGTGCCCGGTGGGGTGTGCACGCCGCAGGGCACCGCGCGACCGGCTCCACCCGGCCCGACCTGCGCGGCCCAGGTGGTGACGACCAGCCCGCCCCCGGGGCTGCGGGCCACCACGACGGCGACCGTGCCGGGCACGCCCTCGAGCGGCACCTCGCCCGACCACAGCAGCCGGGGCTCCAGCGCGTCGGGCTCCACGCCGAGTGGCACCGCCACCTCGGCGAGCGCCGCCGCCACCGCCCGGGGCGCCGGCCGGACCGCGACCGGCCGCAGCGGCTCGAGGTCCGGGGCAGCGATCGGGCCCCGCGCCGAGCGGGCCTCCGGGGCCGACCGGTACACGACCTGCCCGTCCCGCAGGACCCGGACGCTGGTGCCCGCGCCGGCCGCCGTCGTCGGCACCGGCACGACCGCCACCCCGCGGTCGGCGTGCACCCGCTCGTACGTGCGGGCGACCGTGCCGCGGGGGCCGACCTGCAGCCGCGGCGACACCTCGACGGCGTCGTCGGGGCCGGCGACGACGACCAGGGTGGCCTGCCCGGGCCCGTCCAGCAGCAGGCTGGCCGGCCGGAAGGGGCCCAGCCGGCGGGGCACGAACGGGGTGAGCTGATCGGCCGGGGCGCCGACCGGACCGGTCAGCCACACCCCGCGGACGTCCTCGTCCACCGTGCCGGCCAGCAGCACCACCCGCCCGCCGAGCGTGTCGGTGGCCAGGACGACGTCCCGCTGCCCCGCGGGCGGCGGCACCACCGGACCCCAGTCGACCCGGCGGACGGCGTCGAGGAAGGCGGCGTCCCCGGCCAGCGAGCCGCGGGTCGGCGCGGTGAGCACCGGGACGGCCGGCGGCGCGGCCACCACGGGGGCCGGGACCTGCGGCGTGGCCGGCGGGGTGGGGGCCGGCCAGGCGAGCGGGACGGCGACGGCCACGGCGGCGAGCGCGGCCCCCAGCCCCGCGCCGCGGCGGCGCCGGGACCGCCGGGCGCGGCCCAGCGCGTCGGTGACCGCGTCCGCGGGGCCCAGCCGCCAGGCGGGCGGTGCTGCGGGCGCTACCGCGGGGGCGTCGAGGGACTCGAGCACCTGCTGCCGGCCGGCCAGCCGGCCGCGCCAGCCGGTGACGGCGTCCTCCAGGGCGTCGTGCGCGGTGCCCCGCGGATCGGGCCGGCCCCAGCGCGCGCGGGTGCGCGCGAGCGCCACCTGCACGGCCTCCTCCGCACGTGCCGCGTCGCCGGTGAGCGCCAGCGCCGCCGCCAGCAGGCCCGGGCGCTCGGCGACGGCGAACCGGCCGAACGCCGCGTCGACGTCCTCGGTCATGCCGGTCCTCCGCGGGGCGCTCGCCGTGCTGCGGCCCTCAGTCTCTCGCGACCACCGGGACCGGGGGGAACGCCGCCTCGATGCGGGCGGCCCGCTCGGCGGCGCGGTCCCGGAACTCCCCGTGCGTGACCGCGTAGAGCTCGTTGGCCCGCACGGCGTCGACCACCATCGCCCCCACCTCGTCGGGCTCGATGAACCGCAGCCGGCCGGTCTCCTCCAGGTCCACGTCGTAGAGCCCGGTGGCGCCGGTCCCGGGGCGCGCCCGCAGGCTGGTCTTGATGTTGCTGTGCACCGCGCCGGGCAGCAGGGCGGTGACCCCGACGCGCGACCCGGCCTCGGCCAGCTCCGCCGCCAGGACCTCGCTCATCCCCAGCACGGCGGCCTTGCTGGCCACGTACGGAGCCACGTTGGCGGGCGCGACCAGCACCGACATCGACGACGTGTTGACGACGTGCCCCCAGTCCGCGTTGCGCTCGAGCACCGGGAGGAACGCCTGGATGCCGTGGATGACGCCGTAGAGGTTGACGTCGAGCACCCACCGCCAGTCCTCGAGGCCCAGCCGGGCGACCGGCCCGAACGGCCCGACGCCGGCGTTGTTGCAGACGACGTGCACCTCGCCGTACTCGGCCACGGCGCGGTCGGCCAGCGCGGCGACGCTGTCGGGGTCGGTGACGTCGGTGCGGACGCCGAGCACGCCCAGCTCGCGTGCGGTGGCGGCCAGGGCGCTCTCGTCGACGTCGGCGATCACCACCGAGCAGCCCGCGGCCTGGAAGGCCCGGGCCAGCCCCCTGCCGATGCCGGAGGCTCCTCCGGTCACCACCGCCGTCGTGCCGGTGAACTCCACGGTGCGGGTCACGTGTCTCCTCTCCTCGGTGCCGCCGGGGGTGGTCCCCGGCGGCGGTCAGTGCAGCGACCAGCGCTTGAGCTTGCGGTAGACGGTGGCCCGGGAGATCCCGAGCCGGGCGGCGACGGCGGTGCGGTCGCCGCCGGCCTCGCGGAGGGCGGTCACCAGTGCCTGCCGCTCCAGCCGTTCCAGCTCGCCCAGTGGCCGGCCGGGCGGCGCCGCGCGGTGGTGCGCGGGCAGGTCCTCGACGCCGATCTCGGGGCCCGTCGCGCGGAGCCGGGCCGTGGCCAGCACCTGGAGCAGCTGGCGCACGTTGCCCGGCCAGTCGCCGCCCTGCAGGGCCGCCGCCGCGCGCGGCGCCAGGGTCGCCGGGCGGCCGTCCCGCTCGGCCAGGTCGGCGAGGACCGCGCGGCACAGCTGCGGGAACTCGGCCCGGCGCTCGCGCAGCGGCGGCTGGCCGAGCACGACCGGGAAGGCCTCGCGGACCCGGACCGCGCCGCCGGTGGTGTCGCCGTCCTCGGACGCGGTGGCGACCACCGGGCCGCGGGCACCGGCGACCAGGGCGGCGACGGGTGCGGCCAGGGCATCGGGCAGCTCGGAGAGGCCGGCGAGCAGGACGGCGCTGCCGTCGTCCCGCAGGGCCACCGTCAGGTCGCGCAGCCAGCCCCCGGGGTCGGTGCGGGCGAGCGCGGCCTCCAGCTCGGCCACCGGGGCGTCCCCGGCGCGGGCCCGCAGGGCGGCCCGTGCCGAGTGCCGCTTGCCGCTGCCCCGCTCGCCGGTGAGCAGCACGGGGGAGCCGGCGCCCAGCGCCCGGGCCAGCTGGGCGGGCAGGTCGGCGGACGCGGGCGCGGGGAGGTGCGCCGCGGGCGTGCTCCCGCCTCCGCCGCCGACCGGGTCCAGGACGAGGACGGCGGCCCACGAGCCGCGCGGCGCCTCGACCGGGACCACGGTGACCGTGACCGTCGTCCCCGAGGCCAGCCGGCGGCGCACCGTGCGGCCGGCCGGGCCGGTCTCCTCGGCGATCCGGCGCAGCAGCGCCTCGTCCGGCTCGCGGACCAGCTCGCGGGCCCGTGAGCCCAGCACCAGGAGCTGCGCGGTGACGCCGACGACCGCGCCCCGGGACCGCCGCTGCACGCGGAGGAAGGCGTCGAAGAAGTCGCGCTCGCCGTCGCTGCGGCTGGCCAGCAGCTGCGCCTCGATCGACCGGCCGATCTCCACCACCAGCGGCAGCACGGCCGCCGACGCGTACTCGCGCCGGCAGTGCACGCCCAGCGTGCCCGCGTACCGCCGGGTGAACGGATCGCGGAGGGGCACGCCGGTCGTGGTCAGCACCTCGCTGTCACTGCGGAGGTGCTCGGTGCCGGAGATCAGGAAGGCGCGCTGCTCCTCGTGCGCGCAGCCCAGCCCGTTGGTGCCGATGACGTCCTCGGCGAAGACCGTGCCCGGCCGCAGGTCCATCTCCAGGAAGCGGCCCGGCGGCGGCAGCTCGCCCACGACGGCCGTGAGCAGGCGGCAGGCCCGGTCGGTGAGGAAGCCCCAGGACCCGAGGTCGGAGATCTGGTCGGCGAGCCGGTCGAGGATCGGCTGCGCGACCGCCGCGAGCCTCGTGCCGGCCACGAACTCGTCGTCCACGGGGAAGCGGGTGGCCGCCGGGTCGACGCCGGCGAGCAGGGACCGGCGCCACGACCGAACCACCTCGGGGCGGACCCCCGGGGCGTCGGCCGGGCTGAGCGAGAACGGGTCGCGGGTCAGGAGCTCGGCCTTCGCCGCGCGGACGGCGTCCCACTCCGCGGCGGTCCGCGGCGCCCGCGGACCGCCGGCGGAGGAGGACGCCGGCACCGTTACGCGGAGGCGCCGACCGGGGCGCGGCGCAGGCCGCGCGCCGTCGGCATGACCTCGCGGGCGAAGAGCTCCAGGCTCGCCTGCGCCTCGTCGTAGGGCATGCCACCGAAGCACGGCGCGACGACCAGCTCGTAGTCGCCGAGCACGTCGCGGATGGCCTCGATCTGGCCGAGGATCCGCTCGGGGCTGCCCCACAACGCGGTCGCGGCGTAGTCGTTGGCGGCCTTCTCCAGCCCGATCTCGCGGAAGTAGGCGGCGCTCTCGGCGTACCGCTCGTGCCCCTTGGTGGTCGCGAAGTGCTCGCCGGCCATCTCGTAGTGGTCGACGTTGGACATGAAGAACCGGTTGACGTAGCGGAAGTGCCGCTCGCGGGCCAGCTCGTCGTCCTCGTGGCAGTACATGTTCACGTTCAGCGAGATCGGCGGGGCGACCCGGCCGTGCTCGGCCTCGAACAGCTCGCGGTAGCGGGTGAAGTTCGGCATGAGCGCGGGCACCGGGCGGACGATGAACGACATCATCTGCGCCTCGAGCTTCGCGGCCATGACCAGCGAGTCGGGGGAGCCGGCCACCACGTAGCGACGGCCACGGAAGCTGGCCCGCGGTCGCGGGCGCAGCTCGGCGCGCGGTTGCGGGTAGAAGGGGCCCCCGCCCTCGATGACGCCGGTCTCCAGCGCCTCGAAGATCATCGGCGCGGCCTCGTCGAAGCGCTCGCGGGTCTCGTCGAGGGGGATGCGGAAGGGCACGTACTCCTTGCGGGACAGGCCGCGGCCCAGCCCCAGCACCAGCCGGCCGCCGGAGATGGTGTCGAGCATGAGCGCCTTCTCGGCCACCCGCAGCGGGTCGTTCCAGGGGACGATCACCGCGCCGGTGCCCAGCTTCACCTGCTGGGTGCGACCGGCGAGGTGCGCCAGCAGCAGCAGGTTGTCGGGGCACAGCGAGTAGTCCTCGAAGTGGTGCTCGACCACCCAGACGCTGTCGTAGCCGAGGGCGTCGGCCCGGACGGCGAGGTCCAGCTCGCCCTCGTACAGCTGCTCGTCGGTGAGGTCGGGGTCGAGCTTCCCGAAGCCCAGGTTGATGCCGATGCTGAGCTCGTCGTCGGTTCCTGCTGCCACGCCTGTCGCCTCCGCTGTCCTGGTGTGATCCGCGTCTCCGCCCGCCACGGTACGGATCCTCACCGGCCGTCCGGTCTCATTTCGAGACAGCACCCGCCGGGCGGAAGCCGGTGGCAGTTCCGTTGCGATGTCTGCCGGTCCTGCCACTGGTAGCGGGCGGCGGATGGGACGAGCGTCGTCCGCATCGGGACGGATCGACGGAGGTGGGTGTCATGACCGCTGGGACGACGCAGCCGGCCGCGCTGGACGAGCTGGCCTGGCTGGTGGCCGACGCGGTGGAGGGCGGGACCGGGCTCGACCGGGCCGCGGAGGTGGTCGCCACGCTCGAGCGGCTGGCCGGCACCGAGCTCGGGCCGGTCGCCGGCGAACCGGGCGTGGTGCTGGCCCGGCGCTTCGCCCGGGCCGCCCGCTCCCTGGCCGACCGGCCGGAGCGGCTCGCCGGGCTCGGGGCGGAGCGCGACGCCGACGTGCGGACGCTCCCGGCGCGGACGGCCGCGGTGCCGGGGCGGCGGACGGCGGCCTGACCCGCCGTCCGGCGAGGGTTCAGCAGATCGCGCCGGGGTTCATGATCCCCAGCGGGTCCACGGCCGAGCGGATGCGGCGGGTCAGCTCGAGGACGTCGGGCCCGAGCTGTTCGGGCAGGACCGCCCGCTTGGCCCGGCCGACGCCGTGCTCGCCGGTGATCGTGCCGCCGGCGGCGATCGCCGCCCGCATGACGTCGGTGAAGGCGTCCCGCGCCCGCTGGACGCTGCCCGGGTCCTCGCTCCGGTAGAGCACCACCGGGTGCAGGTTCCCGTCGCCGGCGTGCGCGAAGACCGGGATCTCCACGGCGAACTCCCCGGCGATCACCTGGATCCGCTCGAGGACGTCGGGCAGCCGGTCCACGGGCACGCAGACGTCCTCGGCCAGCTGCGGCCCGCGCGCGTCCAGGGCCGGTCCGGTCGCGCGGCGGGCCTCCAGGAACGCCTCGCCCTCGACCGGGTCGTCGGTGGCGTGCACCTCGCGGGCGCCGGCGGCGGTGGCGCACCCGGCCATGAACTCGAGGTCCGCCGCGCGAGCCGGTCCCGGCGCGTCGGACTGCGCGATGAGCAGCGCGCCGGCGGTGCGGTCCAGGCCCATCGGCCGGAAGTCCTCGACCGCGTTCACCGCTGCCCGGTCGAGCAGTTCCAGCATCGACGGGCGGGTGCGTGCGCCCATGGCGACGACGGCGGTGCCGGCGTCCCGCGGGCTGTCGAACCAGGCGACGAGGGTGGCGGCCGGCTCCTGCCGGGGGACCAGCCGGAGCACCACGCGGGTGATGACGCCGAGCGTGCCCTCGCTGCCGACGAACAGCCGCAGCAGCGGCAGGCCGGCGACGTCCTTGATCGTGCGGCCACCCAGGCCGACCAGCCGCCCGTCGGGCAGGACGACGTCGAGCCCGAGGACGTAGTCGCGGGTCACCCCGTACTTGACGCAGCAGATGCCGCCGGCGTCGGTGGCGACGTTGCCGCCGATCGAGGAGATGCGGAAGGAACCCGGGTCCGGGGGGTACCAGAGTCCGTGCTCGGCGGCGGCCGCCTTGACCGCCGCGTTGAGCGCGCCGGGCTCCGCGGTCGCGGTGCGGGTGACCGGGTCCACCTCGACGGCGGTCATCGCTTCCGTGCTGACCACGAGGCACCCCTCGACCGCCGTCGCCCCGCCGGACAGGCCGGTACCGGTCCCGCGGGGGACGACCGGCACCCGGTGCTCCGACGCCCAGCGCAGCGCGGCCCGCACGTGGTCGGCGGTGCGGGCCCGGACGACGGCGAGCGGGGTCCCGGCGTCCTCGGCGCGGGTCCAGTCCCGCCGGTAGGCCTCGGTGGAGGCCGGATCGGTCAGGACGACGCCCGCGGGGAGGGCGTCCACCAGTTGCCGCACGGCCTGCTCGTCCATGCCCGCAGCCAACCACCGGACGCGCCGGGGCGGCGCGACGGTCAGGCGGCGACGAGGACGACGGCGTCGATCTCCACCGCGATGTCGAAGGGCAGCGCGGCCATCCCGACCGCCGAGCGGGCACCCCGGCCGGCCTCCCCGAGCACGTCGACCAGCAGGTCGGAGCAGCCGTCGACCACGGCCGGCATCCGGGTGAACCCGGGCGCGCAGTTGACCATCCCGAAGAGCTTCAGCACCTGGGCGACGCGGTCGAGGTCGCCGAGCTCGGCCCGCAGCCGGGCGAGGATCTGCAACCCGACCAGCCGGGCTGCCTCCCGTCCGGTGGCCAGGTCCAGGCCGCCGTCGCCCACCTTCCCGGTCAGCAGGCTGCCGTCCGGCCGCACCGGACCGAGGCCGGACAGGTACAGCTGGTCGCCGGCCCGCACCGCGGGTGCGTAGTTCCCCCGCGGGGCCAGCGGCTCGGGCAGCTCGAGGCCCAGCTCGCGCAGTCGGTCGTCAGCGCCCATGGGGGCGACCCTGGCCCGCGACGCCCGGCGGGGCAAGGGCGAGCCGTCGGCGGGAGCATCGGGTCGGCGTCCGTGGTCCCCGCTCAGGTGAGCGCGGCGCGGAGGAAGCCGCTGACGGCTCCGAGGGTGGCGGGGGTGTCGAACGCGGGGTCCTCGTGGTTGGCCCCGCCCAGCAGCAGGAACGTCGTCGGGACCCCCGCCGCGCGCAGTGCCTGGGCCAGCCGCCGGCTGTGGCTGGAGGGCACCAGCCCGTCGGCGTCGCCGTGCAGGAGGAGGAACGGCGGGGCGCCGGCCCGGACGTGGGTGAGGGGGCTGGCCGCGCGGGCCCGCTCCGGGTCGTCGGCCGCACGCTCCAGCCCCAGCAGCCGGGCCTCGAAGGAGGGCACCAGCGGCGGGCCGCTGATGAACGGCGGGGGCGGCCCCTCGGGGGTGTCGGTGCCGCGGGCGAGCAGGTCCGTGGTGGGGAAGAAGGTCACCACGCCCTGCACCGAGCTGTCGCCGGCCTCGCCGTCCCGCGGGTCGGGGCACAGCCCGGCCAGGGCGGCGAGGTGTCCGCCCGCCGAGGCGCCCCAGACGCCGACGCGCCGGGCGTCGACCCCGTGCCCGGCGCCGGACGCCCGCAGCCAGCGCACCGCGGACCGGACGTCCTCGAGCTGCGCGGGGAAGACCGCCTGCCCGCTCAGCCGGTACGAGACGGCGGCGACGGCCACGCCCGTCGCCGCCACGGGCAGCAGTCGCTCGGTCGCCCGGTCGCTCCGCGAGCCGCGCAGCCAGCCGCCGCCGTGCAGGTAGACGCACACCGGCGGGGGCCCGACGGTTCGCGGGACGTAGAGGTCCAGCTGCAGCGGGACGCCGTCGCGCTCGGCGTAGGGCAGGTCCCGGGTGATCGTCACCGCCGCCTGCGGGTCGGCGGACGGCGCGGCGGGGTCGGGCGGATCGGGACGCATGGCACTCCTGGGGGTGGGGGTGGGCCGGCTGCGAGCCTCGGCCGTCCGGGGCGGGACGGCAACTGCGTCGCTACGCTCGCCGCGTGTCCGCCGGAGTCGCCGACGGCCCGCGGGGCGGCGCGGCCAAGCCGGTCCCCGACGTGCTCGCGCCCGACCTGGAGCTGCTGTTCTGCGGGATCAACCCGTCGCTGGCGTCGGCGGCCGGCGGGCACCACTTCGCGCGGCCGGGCAACAGGTTCTGGCCGGCGCTGCACCTGGCCGGGCTGACCCCGCGGCGGCTGGCGCCGGAGGAGGACCGTGAGCTGCTGCGCTACGGCCTGGGCGTGACCAACCTGGTCGACCGGCCCACCCGGACGGCGGCCGAGCTGTCCCCGGCGGAGCTCCGCGACGGCGCGGCCGCGCTCGCCGAGCTGGTGGCCCGGTACCGGCCGCGGGTGCTCGCCGTCCTCGGCATCACCGCCTACCGGGCGGGCTTCAGCCGGCCGGGTGCCGTGCTGGGGCGGCAGCCGGAGCGGATCGGCGGGGTGGAGACGTGGGCGGTGCCCAACCCGAGCGGGCTCAACGCCCACCACCAGCTGGCCGACCTGGCCCGGATCTACGGCGCGCTGACCGGCTGAGCGGCGCTCAGCGACGCGTGGCGAGGGAGCGCAGCTCGTGCGCGGACTCCATCGTGGGAGCGGCGGCGACGATCTGCTCGAACGCGCGTTCCTCGCGCAGCCGGGCGCGGATCCGGCGTCGTTCGGCCAGGGCGGTGCGCAGGCGGGACATGGCGGTTCCTCCGGGTTCAGGCGCCGGCGAGGGCCGGCGCGCCTGGGAGCGGGCTGGAGACGGCGTAGCTGCCTGCCTCGACGCGGAGGGTCGCCGCGGGCAGCAGCCGGCGGACGAGGGCGACCACACGGTCGTTGTCGGCCTGCACGGACGCGGTCACGGCGCAGACGCCGCGGCGCCGGGCGAGGTCGAGGAGCTCGCCGAGCAGCTGGCGGCCGACGCCCACGCCCTGCCAGCCGTCCTCGACGACCACGGCGACCTCGGCCGTGGCGGGGTCGGCGGGGGACCGGTCGTAGCGGGCCACGCCGACCACCTCGTCGCCGACGACGGCCACCAGCGCCTCGCGCCGGTCGTGGTCGACGGCCACCAGGTGGGGGAGTGCGCCCGGCGGAGGCGCCACGAGTGGCGCGTGGAACCGGCGGTAGACCGTCTCGCGGGACAGTCGGCTCCACAGCCGGCAGAACCGCGGTCCGTCGTCGGGCCGGACCGGTCTCGTGGGAACGGCGATGTCCATCCCGGCCTCCTGAGTTCGTAGGATGAACTGTGCTCCGATCGAGTGAGTTCGTCAAGTGAACTCAGGCGGATATGCTGACGTGGTGAGCGAAGCGCTGTGGGACCGGTCGCGGTGCTCGGTGGCCGGCACGCTGGCCGTCGTCGGCGAGAAGTGGAGCCTGCTGGTCCTCCGCGAGGCGTTCCTCGGCGTGCGCCGCTTCGCGGACTTCCAGCGGGTGCTCGGCGCTCCCCGGGCGGTGCTCACCGACCGGCTCGGCACGCTCGTCGAGCAGGGCATCCTGCGCCGGGTGCCCTACCAGGCCCAGGGCGAGCGGCAGCGCCACGAGTACCGGCTGACGCCGAAGGGCATCGACCTCTACCCGACGCTGGTCGCGTTGATGCAGTGGGGCGACCGGTACCTGGCCGACGGCGAGGACGCGCCGCTGGAGCTCCGGCACCGCGACTGCGGCGAACCGGTGCACCTGGCCCTGGTGTGCGACGCCGGGCACGAGCTGTCGGGAGCCCGTGAGGTCCGGCCGCAGGCCCGCGTCCGCGCCGACTGACCGTTCCCGCAGGCGGAAGGCGGTGCGCCTCGCGGACGTCCGCGCTGACAGGGTCGCCGCATGCCGGTTCCCGGGGACTCCCGCCGCCTCGCCTCGCTCGACCTCCCGAACACGACGGTCGACTCGGTCGTCGACGACCCGGGGGACGCGGAGACCCCCGCGTCCTGCCGGGTGCAGCTGACCGTCACCCACCCGCCCGCCGGTGACCGCGTCACGATCTGGGTGCACCTGCCGGTGGACTCGTGGAACGGCCGGTTCCAGGGCCGCGGTGGCGGTGGCTTCCTCGGCGGCTCGGCGGAGTCCCTGCTCGAGCCGCTGCGGGAGGGCTACGCCTGCGCCGCCACCGACGCCGGGCACCCCGACGGCTCCGCCTCCTTCGCCCTCGACGCCCGTGGCCGGCTGGACTGGCAGGCGATCCGGGACTTCGGCCACCTCGGCATCCACGACATGACCGTCGCCGCCAGGGCCGTGGTGACAGCCTTCTACGGGCAGCCGCCGGCGTACTCGTACTTCCACGGCTGCTCCACGGGCGGCCGGCAGGGCCTGATGACCGCCCAGCGGTACCCGGCCGACTACGACGGCGTCCTCTCCGGGGCGCCGGCGATCAACTGGCCGCGGATGCAGGTGGGCCAGATCTGGGGCCAGCTGGTGATGCTGGAGGCGGGCAACCCGGTGTCCTCCGCGAAGTTCGAGGCGGCGCTGGCCGCGATCGTCGACCAGTGCGACCTCGTCGGTGACGGCGTCCGCGACGGTGTGGTCGGTGACCCGCTCGGCGCGGAGGTGGACCTCGCCGCGCTGGTCGGCCTGCCCACGCCGGACGGCGAGCTGACCGAGGCCGACGTCGAGGTCGTCCGGCTGATCGGGGAGGGTCCGCGCCGGCGCGACGGCAGCTTCCTCTGGTACGGCCTGGCTCCCGGCGCGCCCTTCGCCGGCCTCAACGACACCGCCGTCGTCGACGGCGAGCTCGTCGGGCAGCCGTTCGTGTTCGACGTGTGGTGGATCAGCCTGTTCCTCGAGCAGGACCCGTCCTGGGACTGGCGCACGCTGACCCGGGAGGCCTTCGAGGCCTACTTCGACCGGTCCGTGGAGATGTACTCCGCCGTCCTGGCCGCCGACGACCCGGACCTCAGCGCCTTCGCCGGCCGCGGCGGCAAGGCCCTGCTCTGGCACGGTGCGGCCGACTTCGGCATCCCCTTCCAGGGCACGGTCGACTACTACGAGCGGGTGCGCGCCCGGATGGGCGCCGAGCGCACCGACGGGTTCCTCCGGCTGTTCCTCGCCCCGGGCGTGGGCCACTGCGGCGGGGGCGCCGGACCGCAGCCGACCGGCCAGTTCGAGGCACTGGTGGCCTGGGTCGAGCAGGGTCGCGCCCCGGAGGTGCTCACCGCCGTCCGGACGGCGGAGGACGGCGAGGTCCGGCAGACCCGGCCGCTGTTCCCCTATCCCGGCGTCGCCCGCTGGACCGGGGAGGGCGACCCGGACGACGCGGCCCGCTTCACCCGTGCCGAGGGCACCCGGCTGGTCCTGCCGGACCGCTGACCGTCAGTCGACCCCGAGGGCACGCAACCCGGCGGTGACCGCCGCCGCGGCCAGCACGGCGACCAGCACGGGCGCCCGCCGCCACAGCAGCAGCCCGGCGGTCGCCACGCCCGCGGTGTCCGCGCCGACGTGCAGCCGGGTGCCGTCGGCCAGCGCCGCGGTGACGACCAGCGCGGCCAGCAGGCCGGAGGACAGCAGCACCACGACCCGCACGACGGGCGCCGGGAGCTCGCGGTCGCCGGTGACCGCCGGACCGAGGCCGCGGGTCAGCGCGGTGGTCAGCACGCACAGGCCGATGAGCGCCCAGACCGTCCCGGTGCTCACCGGGGCCTCCGGAGGCCGACGAGGGCGGCGGCGCTCGCGGCCAGCACCGGCAGGCCCGGCGGGGCGACCGGCACCAGGGCCAGCGCGATGCCGGCCCCGGCGAGGGCGACCCCCAGCCGCAGCCGGTCGCGCACCTCGGCGACCAGCAGACCGAGGAAGAACGCGGGGAACACCGCGTCCAGCCCCAGCGCCCGGCTGTCCAGCGCCGGCACGAGGACGCCCGCGGCGGTGCCGAGCACCCACGGCACGTACTGCACGGCCGAGTGCCCGAACAGGTACTCCCGGTCGTACCGGCCGTCGCCGCGGGCGGCCATCGCCCAGGACGCGTCGACGGTGGCCTGACCCTCCAGCGCCCGGCGCAGCCGGCTGCCCCGCAGGGACGGCCCGAGCGCGAACCCCATCGGCAGGAAGCGGGAGCTGACCAGCGCGGCCGCGCCGACCGCCGCCGCGACGCTGCCGCCGGCGCCGGCGATGCCCAGCGCGGCGAACTGGCCGGAGCCCGAGTAGACCAGCGCGGACATCACGATCGCGGCCGCTGCGGGCATGCCCACGTCGGTGGCGACCACGCCGAAGGAGACCGCCAGCACGAACGCCGCCCCGCCGTAGGGTGCGCCGTCCCGCACGCCCTCCCGCCAGCCCCGCCCGCCGTCGCCCACCGCAGCCTCCCGCCGTCCCGCCCGCCCGCCGCACCCGCGGGTGCCGTCGGTGGGTGGACCCTGCCAGGTGCCGCCCGGCGGCCGCGCACCCGTGCTCGACAGGTGCCGGTTTCGGCGGCCGCACCGTCGGCTATCCGCATCCCCGAGGCGGCCCCAGGGAGCGGTGATGGCGCGGAGCGGACCCGAGCAGGCCACGGCCGGCACCCCCGGGCGCACCGGGGTGCCCGTGCCCTACCGCGCCCTCTGGGCGGTGCTGCTGCTCGGCTGGGTCGTCAGCTACGCCGACCGGACGCTCACCGGCCCGGTCATCGCCTGGATGATCGAGAACGAGGCGGGCTTCATCGGCGACGCGGCGAACCCCGCCACCCTCGGCGGGCTGGTCGGCTCGATGTTCTTCCTCGGCTACATGCTGACCCAGTACCCGGGCGGACGGCTGGGCGACCGGTTCGGCCACCGCGAGATGATCCTGGTGTCGCTGCTCGCGGCGGCGGTCCTCACCGTCGTCTCCGGTCTGGTCACCGGGCTGGTCGCGTTCGTCGCCGCCCGCGTGCTCACCGGCCTGGGGGAGGGGGTCTTCTACTCCAACGACCGCACCCTGATCATGAACCACACGCCGGCGGAGAAGCGGACGCTCGGCCTCGGCGTGGTGATCACCGGCCTGTCGATCGGCCTGACCCTCGGCATCATCATGACGCCGGTCCTCATCGACTGGGGCGTCGCCCTGGGCATGGGCGACGAGGCCTGGCGGATGCCGTTCTTCGCCTTCGCCGCCTTCACCTTCGTCGTCATCGTGATCGTGTACGGCTTCTTCCGGGCCCGCATGGGCGGCGCGCTCCGGCTGGGCCCGCCGTTCCTGCGGCTGCTGCTGTTCTCCGCGCCGACCTTCGCCGTCATCGTGGGGCTGTTCCTGCTCGCGGACACCTTCGCCTGGCCGGAGTGGGTCACCGCCGTCGTGGCCTCGGTCATCGCCGTCGTCTACGTGGCGGTCATCGTCCGCGGGGTGCAGCGGTCCGGCCGCGGTGGGGCGCTGCTCAACCGCAACATCTGGCTGATCTACGTCGCCTACATCGCCATCCTGTGGAACCTGTGGTTCTTCAGCTTCTGGTCGGTGCAGATCGTGCGGGAGGCGGCCGACAGCAGCCTGCTGGCCGCCGCACTGACCGCCGCCTTCAACGCCGGCGCCGGCATCCTCGGCTTCCCGGTCGGCGGGTGGCTGGCCGACCGCGCCGTCCGCAGCGGCCGGGCCCGCAAGCCGCTCGCGCTGATCTGCACCGCGGTCTACTCGGCGCTGGTCGTGGTGTTCGGGTGGAGCATCTCGGGCGACGACGACCAGCTGCCGTCCCTGGCGCTGCTGGGCCTGCTGCTGTTCAGCTCGGGTGTCTTCTTCAACGCGCTCCAGCCGATCGTCCAGGGCATCACCGGGGACCTGGTGCCGATCGGCGAGCGCGGCGCGGCGTTCGGGATGCTCAACCTGGTGTCGGAGATCGGCGCCGTCCTGAGCCCCGTGGTCAGCGGCATCCTGCGGGACGCGACGGGGAGCTGGGCGCCCGGCGTCTTCCTCGCCGCCGGGATCATGATCGTCTCGTTCTTCCTCTACCTGATGGTGCGGGAGGAGTCCCCGCGCGTGGAGGAGCCGCTGCCCGCCTGATCGGGGCGCGGCCGGAGCCCGGCTCGCCTACCGTCCGGACGTGGGCAAACGGGTGGTCGTGGTCGGAGGGGATGCCGCGGGGGCCAGCGCGGCGTCGCAGGCGAGGAAGCGGCAGCGCGACCTGGACGTCGTCGTCTTCGAGCGCGGGCGGGCGACGTCGTACTCCGCGTGCGGGATCCCGTACTGGATCAGTGGTGCGGTGGAGAGCGAGGCGGCACTGGTCGCCCGCACCCCCGAGCAGCACCGGGCGGCCGGCCTCGACGTCCGGATGCGCACCGAGGTGGTCGGCATCGACCTCGACCGCCGGGTCGTGCACTGGCGCGACCTGGAGGACGGCGGGTCGGGGGTGGAGCCCTTCGACGAGCTGGTCTACGCCACCGGCAGCGTGCCCATGCGGCCGCCGGTGCCGGGCATCGACGCCGCGGGCGTCTACGGGGTGCAGGTCCTCGACGACGGGGTGGCGCTGCGCGCCGAGCTCGACGCCGGGCACGTGCGCCGGGTGGTCGTGGTGGGCGGCGGGTACATCGGCCTGGAGATCGCCGAGGCCTGCCGGGTCCGCGGGCTGACGGTCACCGTCGTCGACCGGTCGGCCACCCCCATCGGCACCTTCGACCCCGACATCGGGGAGTTCGTCACCGAGGCGGTGCGCCGCGAGGGCATCGAGCTGGTGCTCTCGGACCCGGTCGCTGCCATCGACGTCGGCGCGGACGGGCGGGCCCGGGCGGTGGTGACCGCCAGCGGCCGGGAGCTCCCCGCCGACCTGGTGGTGCTCGGCCTGGGGGTGCGCCCCGCCGTCCGGCTCGCCGAGGAGGCCGGCATCCCGCTGGGCATCTCCGGGGGCGTCGCCGTCGACGCGCGGATGCGCACCCACGCCGAGGGCGTGTGGGCCGCGGGGGACTGCGTGGAGTCCCGGCACCGGCTCTCCGGCCAGCGGGTGGTGGTCGCCCTGGGCACCCACGCCAACAAGCAGGGCCGGGTCGCCGGGATCAACATCGGCGGCGGCTACGCGACCTTCCCCGGGGTGATCGGCACCGCGATCACCAAGATCTGCGACGTCGAGGCGGCGCGCACCGGGCTGTCGGAGGCGGAGGCGGAGGCGGCCGGCTTCTCCTTCGTGACCGCGGTGGTCGACTCGACCACCAAGGCCGGCTACTTCCCCGGCGCGCAGCCGATCCGGGTCAAGATGATCGCCGAGCGGCGCAACGGGCGGCTGCTCGGCGCCCAGATCGTCGGCCGGGAGGCGTCGGCCAAGCGGATCGACGCGCTCGCGATCTGCATCTGGAACGAGATGGGGGTCGACGAGATCCTGTCGCTGGACCTCTCCTACGCCCCGCCGTTCTCCCCGGTCTGGGACCCGGTGCTCATCGCCGCACGCAAGGCGTTCGAGGCCGTGGAGGCCGACGTCCGGGAGCTGTGACCCCCGGGCGTGCCCCTGCCGACGGGGGCGCGGCCCGTCGTCGCCCCGGCGCCGAGGCCGGCCGGGCACCCGCCCGGCCGGCCCCCAGCGGTCAGCTCTGCCCGGCGCCGGCCGGCTGCTGGGCGGCCTTCTCCTGGGCGTACCTGTCGGTCGCCGCCTGGATGGCCGCGCCGTTCTTGGCGTCGAGTTCGGTGTGCTTGCTGCGCGCCCAGGCCTCGGCGGCGAGCAGCCGCTTCTGCGAGGGCTGGAACGCCGGCATCACGTGGCGGGCGAACAGCTCGAAGCTCCGCTGGGTGGCCTGCCAGTTCGCCCAGTCGTGCTGCAGCAGGATGTAGCAGCCGAACCCGCCGTCGGACTGGTCGACCAGCCGCTGGATCTGCGCGATCGCGTCGTCGGGCGTCCCGACCACGCCCCAGCCGCTCTCGTCGATCCAGGCCAGCCGCTCCTCGAAGGTGTCGCCCGGGATGCGGACCGGCGGCAGGGCGAGGGTCTTCTGGGTGTACTCGACGAACGCGTCGAAGCCGTACCGGATGTCCTCGACGGCCTGCTCGCGGGTCTCGGCGATGTGCATCGGGCCCATCAGCCGCCACCGGGACCGGTCGGTGGCCTGCCCTGCCGCGGCGGCCTCGGCCTCCAGCACGTTCCAGTGGAGGGCCAGGGCGTCGAAGCCCATCTCCGTGGTCGCGCCGACCGACAGCATGCCCAGCCCGTACTTCCCGGCCAGTCGCGGGCCGGTGGGGGAGGCCGTGGCGGCCACCGCCATCTCGAAGCAGGGGTCCTGGTACGGGGCCAGCTGACACCGGGCCTCCACCAGCCGGTACCGGTCGGTCTCCACCGACACCGGCTCGTCGGTGGTCAGCAGCCGGATCAGCACGTCGAGGTCCTCGGCCAGTGCCGGTCGCAGCTGTGCGGGCTCGAGACCGATCATGGCGGCGTCCGTGGGCAGCGACCCCGGGCCGACGCCGAGCATGAGGCGGCCGCGGGTGAGGTGGTCCACGAGGATCGCGCGGTCGGCGATCCACAGCGGGTTGTGGTACGGGATGGAGACGACCCCGGTGCCGAGCTTGATGGTGCGGGTGAGCGGGCCGACGTGAGCGAGGAAGGTCAGGGGGTCGGCGATGATCTCGGTGGCCGCGGAGTGGTGCTCCCCGACCCAGACCTCGTCGTAGCCCAGCTGGTCGAGCAGCTGGATGGTCTCGACGTCGCGCTGCAGCGAGGTCGTCGCGTTCTGGGTCGGCGGGCTGTTGAACGGGGGCATGAACAGGCCGAAGCGCATCTTTGGCATCGGGAGGCTCCTCGCGGTGCGTCGGTGGGCCGGGGTCGGGCGCCGTCGCCGCCACGAACGACGTCGACGCGCGCTCCGGGGTGTGCAGCACATCACACCCCGGCCGCCGGGGCCCGTCCCGCCCGCGCGCTCAGCCCACGACCACGTTCCAGGGGCGGATCGTCCACCCCGTCACCAGCCCCCGGACGACGTAGGGGTCGGCCGCCACGAACCGCTCGACCGTCTCACGTGGCGCGGTCCACACCAGCAGCGCCCGGTCGTAGGGGTCGGGCAGCGCCCCGGCGAGCAGCAGCTCCCCGCGCTCGTGCGCCGCCCGGGCCAGCGCCAGGTGCTCGTCCCGCAGCGCCGCCCGGCGCTCCAGGTAGTCCGCGGCGAGCGTGTACTCCAGGACCAGGTGCATGCCGCCACTGTCACACGGCGCGGAGGGGTCAGGTGACCCGTGTGGTGAGCCGGACCGTGGTGCCGTCGGCGCCGGAGCAGACGTCGACGTGGTCGCAGAGCTGGCGGGCCAGCCACACGCCCATCCCGCCGCGCGAGAGGTCCTCGCCGTGGGCCGGGCCGTACCCGGCGAAGGGGTCGGTCAGGCCGTCCCCCCGGTCCCGGATGCGGCACACCAGGCGGTCGCCGCCGACCCACAGCGTGAGGTCCACCGGCGGGCGGCCGTGGCGGACGGCGTTCGAGGCGGTCTCGTCGACGGCCAGCAGGAAGTCCTCCACCGTGTCCCGGGGGGCGGCCACCGTCGCGAGCTCGGCCGTGACCGCGTGCCGCAGGGCGACGAAGTCCCCGACGCCCGCCACGGCCAGCCGAGGGGGCGTTCCCTCCAGCGGCTCCGGGGGGATGGGGAGCTCCCGCAGGTACCGCGCGGGATCGACGAACCGGGGGCTCGGCACCCGGCCGCCGTCGGTCACCAGCGTGGGGTGGGTGAGCTCGACCGACTCGAGGACCGGGCCGGGCAGTCGCCCGGCGTCGAACAGGCACAGGCCCCACAGGGGCCGGTCGGCCAGGGCCTGGTTGATCACCGCGTCGTAGCGCTGCCACTCGAGCCAGGTCCGCTCGGTCGGCCCGACGTCGGCCTCACCGACCACCCGGACCCGGGCGCCGTCGGGGACCGGATGGCCGGCCGCGAGCTGCCGGAACCGGGCGATCGCCGTCGCCGTGCGTCGCGGGTACGCCACCGAGCGGTCGAGCACGCGCAGCCGCGGATCGTCGCCCACGGCCTGCCGCAGGACGTCGACGGCCCCGTCCCCGGCGGCCACGACGACCGGCTCACCGGCGGCGAACCCGTCCAGGACGAAGGGCACCAGCCCGGCCGCCAGCTGGTCGGCCGAGTTGAACACGAGCGCGTCGTGGACGTACTGGCGAGACGCTGCCGAGCCGTCGCCGTCCCGCTGGGCTCTGTCCACGCGTCACCCCCTGCGACCGTCCCTCGACCACGGTAGCCACCCGCGGCGCGGCCGGCCGCTCGGCCGCTCCCGTTCCGGGACGTCACCGGCCGGCTGCAGGACGATGGGGGGATGGCGGCTGCGCAACCGGTCTACGTCGCGCTCGGCGACTCCATCTCCATCGACGACTACGCGGGCGGCCCGGGCCGCGGCGGGTGCAGCCTGCTGGTCCGCAACCGGGACGACGACTTCCCGGAGTGGTCGGGCCGCGACCTCCTCACCGCCGACCCGCGGACGGCGTTCTCCCTGCTGGCGACCGACGGCGCGACCACCCGCACGCTGCTGGACGCCCAGCTGCCGCGGCTCCGCGCCCTTCCGGCGCGGCCGACGCTGGTCTCGGTGACGATCGGGGGCAACGACCTGCTCTCGGCCTACGGGGACACCGTCGGGGCGCGCGCGGTCGTCGCCTCGGTGCAGCGGGCCCTGGACCGGGCGCTCGGCACCGTCGCGACCCTGCTCGCACCGTCCGGCCGGGTGGTCGTCGGCACGGTCTACGACCCCAGCGACGGCACGGCCGACGCCGCCCGGCTCGGGCTGCCCCCGTGGCCGGACGCCCCGGCCGTGATCGCGGAGCTCAACGACGCCCTCCGCGCGGTCGCGGTCCGGCACGGCGCGGCGGTGGCGGAGATCGCCCGGCGCTTCCACGGGCACGGCGTCCTGGCCGGCGACCCCGCCTCCCCGGAACCCCGGCCGGCGCGGCGGGGATCGTGGTTCTGCAACGTGATCGAACCGAACGCGTGGGGGGCCGACGGCGTCCGCGCGGCGCTGTGGGCCGCCCTGCACGAGGCCCCGTGAGCGGTCCGCGGGCGGGTGCCGGCGGGGCCGGTGGCGGCCCGCGCGCCTCAGCGGGCCAGGTGCGCGCGGATCGCCGCGACCACCATGGCGTGGTCGGCCAGCTGCGGCAGCCCGGAGACGACGACGGTGCCGACCGGGCCCACCGAGGTCACGCGCACCGGGAAGGCGCCCCCGTGCGCGGCGTAGCGGGCCGGGTCCAGCCCGAACTCCGCCTCGAACGTGGTGCCCCGTTCGATCGAGGCCTGGCGGACGTAGAGGCTGCTGTGGCCGAACCGGTCGACCACCCGCGTCTTGCGCGCCATCCAGGAGTCGTTGTCGGGGGCGGTGCCGGGCAGCGCCGCGTGGAAGAGGCGCTGGCCGTGCCGGGTGATGCCGACGGCCACCGGCGCGTCGTCCCGCCGGGCGGCGGCCACCAGCGCGCAGCCGAGCTCCCAGGCGTCGTCGTTGGAGAAGCCGGCGAACTGCAGCTCCTCCTCCTCGGCCGCGAGCTCGGCGAGGGACGGGGCGGTGTCGGCCATGGTCACCTTCCTACCGGGGTAGTGCCCCGGGCGCCGGAGGACAGGGGGAGGGCATGACGATCGCGCAGCGGCTGGACCGCTTCCAGCGGCGGCACCCGGGGCTGGGGTTCCCGATCGCGGTGGTCTACAAGTTCGCCGACGACGACGCCCACTTCCTCGCCGCGCTGATCACCTACTACGGCTTCCTCGCGCTGTTCCCCGTGCTGCTGCTCATGTCGACGGTCCTGGCCTGGGTCCTGGCCGGCAACCCCGACCTGCAACAGCGGCTGATCGACTCGGCGCTGGCGGAGTTCCCGGTCATCGGGCCGCAGCTGGGCAGCCCCGAGCGGCTCGGCGGCGGCTTCGTCGGCGTCCTGGTGGGTGCCCTCGTCGCGCTCTACGGCGCCCTCGGGCTGGGCCAGGCCATCCAGCACACGATGAACACCGCCTGGGCCGTGCCCCGGCACAGCCGGCCGGACCCGATCACCGCCCGCGGCCGCAGCCTGCTGCTGCTGTGCACCCTCGGCGTGCTCGTGCTGGCCAGCACCGTCCTGTCCGCGCTCGGCAGCGGCGCCGCGGCCTACGGCGGGGGGTTCAGCGGCTGGGTGCACGTGCTCGTGACGGTCGCCTCGGTGGGCGTCAACGCCGGGGTCTTCGTCCTCGGCTTCCGGATCACCACCGCCCGCCGGCTCACCGTCGGCCAGGTGCTGACCGGCGCACTGTCGGCCGCGGTGCTCTGGCAGCTGCTGCAGTCCTTCGGCGGCTTCTACGTCGCCCGCGTGGTGGCCAACGCCAGCGCCGTGAACGCGGTGTTCGCCCTCGTCCTGGGCATGATCGCGTTCATCTACCTGGCCGCGGTCGCGCTCGTGCTCTGCGTGGAGGTCAACGTCGTCCGGGTCGACGGCCTCTACCCGCGCTCGCTGATGACGCCGTTCGTCGACCACCAGGACCTCACCGACGGCGACGAGCGGGTGTACGCCGAGGCCGCGCGGGCCCAGCAGGCGGTCCGCCACCAGCGCGTCGACGTCGAGTTCGAGGGCGGTGCCCCCTCAGACGAAGGTGACCCCGCCGTCGACCACGACCGTCTGGCCGGTGATGAAGCCGCTCCCGCGTGAGCACAGGAAGGAGATCGCCGGGCCGAGGTCCTCGGGGACCATCGGCCGCGGCACGGCCCGCCCGCGGGCCGCCGTGGCGACGTAGTCCCGGTCGTTGAGCGAGAACGTCGCCTCGGTCTCGACCAGCCCCGGGGCGATCGCGTTGACCGTGATGCCGTCCCGGCCCACCTCCCGGGCCACCGTGCGGGTCAGGGCGATCACCGCACCCTTCGAGGCGGTGTAGTGGGCGAAGTACGGCACGCCCATGTGCACGGTCGAGGAGGCGATGTTGACGATCCGGCCGTGCCCCTGCTCCTGCATGGCCGGGTGCACGGCGCGCATGCCCAGCCACACCCCGCGGGTGTTCACCGCCATGACGCGGTCCCAGTCGGCCACGCTGATCTCGGTGAACGGTGACTTGGCGCCCAGGTCCATGTAGATGGCGGCGTTGTTGACCAGGGCGTCGACCCGGCCGTGCCGCTCCAGGACGGCCGACACCAGCCGGGCCCAGGACTGCTCGTCGGCGACGTCGGTCTGCACGGCGCTCACCTGGCGCCCCTCGGCGGTGAGCCGGTCGACCAGCGGACCGGCGTCCCCGACGTCGGCCACCACCACGGCGGCCCCCTGCGCGGTCAGGTGAGCGGTGAGCGCGGCGCCGATGCCCCGCGCACCCCCCGTGACGACGACGACGGTGCCCGGTTCCACGGTGTTCTGTGCTGGCTCGGTCATGCCGGGCAGGATGCCCGCCGCCGCGCGGGCCCGACCCGGCGGGGGTCCGGCGTGGGCGCGCGGAGGACGCTGGTCCGATGGACATCACCACCGTCAACGACCGGCACCTGTACCAGGCGAGGGTCCTCGTCCGGGACCCGGAGGACCCGGCCGGTCGGGCCGACCTGCCGCACCGGGTCGTCCGCTTCGGCCCACCGGGCTGGCTGACCGTCGCGGACGGCTCCCGGGACGGCGCGGAGATCGTCCTGTACCCGACCAGCCAGGTGCTGGCGGTCTCCCACCTCCGGGAGGTGGACGCCGCCCGGCCGCCGGGCACCGATGCCCGGTAGGCCGCGCCGGGTCCGACGGGCCGGCGCGGTACCCGCCGTCCTGGACCGCGTCCCCCTCGATCGGGCACGATCCGGCTCCTCCGGGGCGCCCCGCGCCGGCGGGCGACGGGAGTGCCGGTGGACGGTGTCGTCGTCGTCGACGCCCTCGTCGCCGTGCTCGCGGTGTCGCTGCTGGCCCCCGTCGTCGTCGGGCTGCTGCCGCGGCTGCCCGTGCCGCAGGTCGTGCTGTTGCTGGCCGGCGGCATCCTCGTCGGTCCCCAGGTCGCGGGCTGGAGCTCGCCGGGGGACGTCCAGGTGCTCGCCGACGTCGGCCTGGGCTTCGTGTTCCTGCTCGCCGGCTACGAGGTGGACCTGCGGCTGTTCGCCCAGGACGCCGGACGCCGGGCCCTGGTGGCCTGGGCGGTGTCGGTCGGGCTGGCCGTCGGCGTCGTCGGCCTGCTGTCGGCCGCCGGGCTGGTCCGTGCGTTCCTGCCGGTCGCGCTCGGCCTGACGACCACCGCGCTGGGCACCCTGCTGCCCGTCCTCCGCGAGCGCGGCCTGCTCGCCGGCCGGCTGGGCCGGTACCTGCTGGCCGCCGGTGGGGTGGGGGAGCTGTTCCCGGTGCTGGCGATCGCGCTGTTCCTCGGTACCCAGAACCGGTTCACCGCGCTGGCCTCCCTGGGTGCCGTCGCGGTGCTCGCGGTGCTGCTGGTCGTGGCCCGGCGTGCGGTCCGCGAGGGCGGCCGGCTCGCCACGGTCGTCGCGCTCGGACAGCACGAGACGGCGCAGATCACCCTGCGCGGCACCCTGTTGCTGCTCATCGCCCTGATCGCCGTGACCGACGAGTTCCACCTCGACGCGGTGCTCGGCGCCTTCCTCGCCGGCGTCGTCCTCCGGCACTGGGCGGGTGGGTCCTCGCCGGTCCTCGAGTCGAAGCTGGACGCCGTCGGGTACGGCTTCTTCGTCCCGGTGTTCTTCGTGTACTCGGGCATGAGCCTGGACCTCGCCTCGATCGCCGGGGCGCCGCTGCGGCTGCTGCTGTTCCTCGGGCTCCTGCTCGCCGTCCGCGGGCTGCCGGCCCTGCTGGTCTACCGCGGCGTGCTGACCCTCCGGGAACGCGTCCAGACCACGCTGGTGACCGCGACGGCACTGCCGGTGCTGGTGGCCCTCACCGAGATCGGGCTGCGCAACGGCACGATGCTGCGGGAGAACGCGGCCGCCCTGGTGGGTGCGGGGGTGCTCACCGTGCTGCTGTTCCCCGCCCTGGCCGTCGCCCTGGACCGGCGGACGGTCAGCCGCTGAGACCGCCGTCGATCGCGACGGTGGTCCCGGTGACCATGGCGCTCGCGTCGGAGGCGAGGTAGAGCGCCGCCTGCGCGATCTCGTCGGTCGTGGTGTGCCGGCCCAGCGGGATCATCGCGTCGAAGGCCGCGGCCGCCTGGTCCCGGGGCAGCCCGGTCGCCGCCATCTCGATCGCGTCCTGGAACGGCGTCGACGTCGGCCCCGGGTGCAGGGTGTTGACCCGGATCCGGCGGCCGGCGACCTCCTTGGCCGCGGAGCGCATCAGCCCGACCTGGCCGTGCTTGGCGGCGACGTAGGCGCTGCTGCCCGGGAAGCCGCGCAGCCCGGTCACGCTGGAGACGATGATCACGCTGCCGCCGTCGGTCAGCCGGGGCAGGCCGTGCTTGAGGACGTGGAAGGCGCCGCCGACGTGGACGGCGAGGGTGCGGGCGAACACGTCGGACGGGTAGTCGACGATCGGGCTGCTGGCGCCGCTGATGCCCGCGTTGCTCACCAGTACGTCGAGCCGGCCGAGGTCGGCGTACGCCGCCTCGACGGCGTCGCGGACGGCCGCCTCGTCGGTCACGTCGGCCGTCGCGGCGGTGGCCGCGCCGGCGCCGAGTTCCTCGACCGCCGCGGCCAGGGCGTCCTCCTGGAGGCCCACCAGCGCCACCCGCGCGCCCTCGCGCACGAACAGGCGGGCGGTGGCCAGCCCGATGCCGCTCTCGCCGCCGGTGACCAGGGCGACCCTGCCGTCCAGCTGACCCACTGCGGGACCTCCTCGTGTCGGGCGCGGCCCCGCCGGGGACGCCGGGTGCCGAGTATCGCGCGGGACCGGTCCGGGCGGGGTAGGGACGGGGGATGGACGGTCGCGGTGCGCAGCAGCCCCGGGAGGGCACCGTCCGGCTCCCGGACGGCCGGACGATGGCCTACGCCGAGTGGGGGGACCCCGACGGCTGGCCGGTGCTCGGCTGCCACGGCTCGCCGAGCTCCCGGCTGGAGCGGCACGTGGAGGACCCCGCGGCCTACCGGCGGTGGGGCCTGCGCGTCGTCGTGCCGGACCGCCCCGGCTTCGGCCGCTCCGATCCGCAGCCGGGCCGGCGGGTGACCGACTGGCCCGACGACGTCCGCGAGCTGCTCGGCGCCCTCGCCGTCGACCGCTTCTCGGTGGTCAGCCTCTCCGGTGGCGCCGCGTACGCGCTGGCCTGCGCGTCCGCCTTCGGCGACCGGGTGCCGGCCGTCGGCGTGCTCGGGGGTGCGCCGCCGCCCGACGTCCCCTGGCCGTGGCCGGGGTGGGTGCCCCGGCGGATGCGGGCCGCGGCGTCCCGACCGTCGCCGGCCGCCGCGCTCCTCCGGCCGGTGTTCGCGCCCACCGCGCTGCGCCCGGCGCTCATCCCGCGCTACCTCCAGGTGCGGCTCAACGCCACCGACCGGCGGGTGATCGGCCGGCCCGCCGTCCGGCGGGTCCTCGCCGGCACGTTCACCGAGGGCCTGCGGAACGGGTCGGCCGCGCTCGCCCAGGACCGTGCGCTGCTCTTCCGGCCGTGGGGCTTCCCGCTGTCCTCGGTGCGCCAGCGGGTGCACCTGTGGCACGGCACGCAGGACTGGCTGGTGCCCGTGGCGCTCGGGCAGGTGCTCGCCGCGATGCTCCCCGACTGCGCGCCGCACTGGTTCCCCGGCGAGGGGCACTTCCTGGTCTTCGACCACGCGGAGGCGGTCTACTCCCGGTTGCGTCCCTGACGCGGGGTCCGCCCGGCGCGCGGACGAGGCACCTCCTCGGCCGTCGGCGTCGCTAGGTTGACGGCCCCGCCCGCCGAACGGAGGAGGATCCGTGACCTCTCGCCTCAACCCCTACATCAGCTTCCAGGACACCGCCCGGCAGGCCCTGGACTTCTACCGGAGCGTCTTCGGCGGGGAGCTCGCCGTGAGCACCTTCGGCGAGGCCGGCGCGGCCGGCGGACCGGACGCCGACAAGGTCATGCACGGGCAGCTCGAGACGCCCGCCGGGTACACGCTGATGGCCGCGGACACCCCCACGGGCATGGACCGCACCGACGGCAGCAGCATCTCGGTCAGCCTCAGCGGGGACGACGGCGACGAGCTGCGCGGCTACTTCGCCGCCCTGTCGGACGGGGGGACCGTGACCGTGCCGCTGGAGAAGCAGATGTGGGGCGACGAGTTCGGGATGTGCGTCGACCGCTTCGGGATCGCCTGGATGGTCAACATCGCCCTGCCCGGCTGAGGTCCCCGGCGCGCGGCTCTCAGCGGTCGTCGCCGACGACGAGGTGGACGGCGGCCTCCTCCGCGGACGCGGCCCCGCCGTCGATGCCGCCGTCCCGGGCCAGCAGCTCGGCCTCGGTGTCGGTCGGGCCGCGGTCGTCCTCGTCGACCAGCCGGCCGGCGCGGACGTCGCCCACCTCCTCGTCGAGGAGCTCGCCGTCGGTGTCGGAGGCGTCGCCGAGTCCGTCGCCCTCGGCGTCGCGGGCGTCGGGCAGCTCGCGGGACAGCCGGCCGGCCAGGCTCTCGCCGGCCGACTCCTCCGCGCCGGTGGTGCCCCAGTCGCTCGACGCCCAGGGACGATCGGCCGGCGACCAGCCCTCGTCCAGCGGGTCCACGCCCCGGTCGTCCAGGGTGTCCCCGGGCTCCAGCAGGCCGGAGTCGTTCTCGCCGTCGAGGTCGTCGGGGCTGTTCGCGAAGGGCTGCACGGCGGGCTCCTCCCGTCCTGCCCGGGCGGTGACGGCCGGTCCGCCGGGGACGCCGGCCGGGCCCAGCCAGCGTCCTCCTCGCGGCCCCCACCGGGAAGGTGCCGGCGGCCTCACCGCACGTGCCGGGCCGCGAACTCACCCGGCGTCATCCCGGTGACCTGGGCGAAGTCCCGCGTGAAGTGCGGCTGGTCGGCGTAGCCGAGGACGGCGGCCACCTCCGCCAGCGTCGTCGAGCGGTCCCGCAGCCGCTCGGCCGCCTCCTGGAGCCGGCGCCGCTGGATCAGCCACTTCGGCGTCAGACCCAGCCGGCGCTGCACGAGGCGCTGCAGCGCCCGCTCGGAGAGGTCGAACTCGGCGCACACCTGCGCCACGCGGGTCACGCCGGAGTCGCCCTCCACGAAGGCCACCAGCCGGTTGACCAGCCGGCCCTCGGGATCGACGGGCAGCAGCGGGCGCAGCGCGTCCTCGTAGGCCGCCATGGCCGCCCGGTGCGCGCCGGCGGAGCGGGGGTCCCCGCTCATCGCGGCCCGCACCCGGTCGGTCAGCCGTGCGCCGGCGTCCCCCAGGACGTCGGCCACGTCGACGAACCGGTCGGTGTAGGCGGCCAGCGGTGCGCGGGCGATGAGGGAGCCGCCGGCCGGTGCGCACATGAGCCCGACGGCCCAGCCCTCCCCGGTGAGGGTGGTGGTGGACAGCCCCGAGACGACACCGTAGAAGCGGGCGTAGTCGGGGGCGACCACGAGCAGGGACACCGGGTACTGCAGCACCCGCTGCGGTGCCTCCCGGCCCGGGGGCACCGACCACACGGGGATCCAGAACCGCTCCAGCAGGCCGGCGAACTCCGGCCCGGCCTCGTAGCGGTACATCACGTGGGAGGCGTCCGCGGGGTCCTTGAGGTGGGCCCGCTCCACCTTGTCCATGCGGTCCATGTGGTCCATGCGGTCGAGGCGGACGGCGGTGGTCCGGTCGTCGTCGGGTTTCATCAAGACCCAGGGTGCCCGTCTCCCTAGCGTTGCGCCCATGACCAGCACCGCGACCAGCTACCAGACCACCTCGGCCCCCCTGACCGCCGTCCTGGACGCCGTCCCGCCGGCGGCATGGGGGAACCCCTCCCCGTGCGAGGGATGGGCGGCCCGGGACGTCGTCCGGCACCTGATCGAGACCCAGCGGGACTTCCTCACCGGCCGCGGGGCCGACCTGGGCCCGCTGCCGGACGTCGACGCCGATCCCGCCGCCGCCTGGCGGGCCCACGCGACCCGGGTGGCCGACGTCCTCGCCGACGACGCCTTCGCGGCGGCCGGGTACGACGGGTTCTTCGGGCCGACCACGGTCGGCGCCACGCTCGAGCAGTTCTACGTGTGGGACATGGTCGTGCACCGCTGGGACGTCGCCCGCGCCGCCGGCATCGAGCCCGGGCTCACCGACGCCGAGGTCGACCGCATGGAGCAGGGCGCCCAGAGCTTCGGGGAGGCGCTGTACATGGACGGCATCTGCCGGCCGGGCACCGAGGCCCCCGCCGGGGCCGACCGGGCGACGCAGGTGCTGGCCCTCCTGGGACGGGCGGCCTGACCGTGCCGGCTCGACCTCGCGTGCGCCGCTGAGCGCGCGGGGTTGACCTCACGTGCACTGGAGGTCGGAGGCTCGACCCGCCCCGCCGCCGGGAAATCGGTGGCGGGGCGATGACCCCGAGGCCCCGTTCCGGTCAGAGGGTCGAGAGACGATGCGACCGACCCCGAGGTGAGGACACCCGATGACCAGATCCGCCCCGCTCGCCGTCGAGGCCACCGGCCTCGCAAAGTCCTTCGGCAGCACCCGTGCGGTCGCGGGCATCGACCTCGCCGTCCCGGCCGGCACGATCTACGGCGTCCTCGGGCCCAACGGGGCGGGCAAGACCACGACCATCCGGATGCTCGCCACCCTGATCCCGCCCGACGCCGGCTCGGCCCGCGTGCTGGGCCACGACATCGCCACCGACGCCGACGCGGTCCGCGGGCTGGTCAGCCTCACCGGCCAGCTGGCCTCGGTCGACGAGGAGCTCACCGGGCGGGAGAACCTGGTCCTGCTCGGCCGGCTGCTCGGGCACGGCCGCGCCGCCGCCCGCGACCGCGCCGACGAACTGCTGACCGCCTTCGGCATCGCCGAGGCCGCGGCCAAGCTGGTCAAGCACTACTCCGGCGGCATGCGCCGGCGGCTGGACATCGCGGCCAGCCTCGTCGTCACCCCGCAGCTGATGTTCCTCGACGAGCCGACGACCGGCCTGGACCCGCGGTCGCGCAACCAGGTCTGGGAGATCGCCCGGGCGCTGGTGGCCGAGGGGACGACGATCCTGCTCTGCACGCAGTACCTGGAGGAGGCCGACCAGCTCGCCGACGGCATCGTCGTCATCGACCGCGGCCAGGTCATCGCCGAGGGGACGCCGGGCCAGCTCAAGGCCTCCGTCGGCAGCGGCTCCCTGCGCGTGCGGCTGCTCGCCCCCGACCAGCGGGCCGAGGCCGCGCGCGTGCTCGAGCGCGCGGTCGGGGCGGTGGTTCTGGACCCGGACCCGGCGTCGCTGTCCGCCGCCTGCGCGGACCCCGGGCGCGCGGCCCTGGGCGTGGCGGAGCTGGCTCGCGCGGGCGTGGGTCTCGCCGACTTCTCCCTCGACCAGCCCAGCCTGGACGAGGTGTTCCTGTCCCTGACCGGGCACGCCGCCGACGCGTCGTCGCGCACCCTCGAGGAGCAGCCGTCATGACCGCCACCACCACCGCTCCCGACGCCGCCGACACCGCCGCCGTCCGCCGGGCCATCGCCTCCACCGCCCGGCCGGCCCGCCCCGGGCCGCTGTCGACCGCGCTCACGTTCGGCTGGCGCGGCATGCTCAAGGTCAAGCACGTGCCCGAGCAGCTGCTCGACGTGACGATCACGCCGGTCATGTTCCTGCTGATGTTCACGTACCTGTTCGGGGGCGCGATCGCCGGCTCCACCAGCGCCTACCTCGACTACACGCTGCCCGGCCTGCTCGTCATGTCGGTGCTGTTCACGACCGTCTACTCCGGCGTCTCGCTCAACACCGACATGACCAAGGGCGTCGTCGACCGGTTCCGCTCGCTGCCGATCTGGCGGCCGGCGCCGCTGCTGGGCTCGCTGCTCGGTGACAGCGTCCGCTACGTCATCGCCGGCACGGTGATCATCGTGGTCGGGGTGGCGCTGGGGTTCCGGCCGGAGGGGGGCCCGCTGGGCGCCGTGGCGGCCCTCGGGCTGGTCGTCGTCTTCTCCTTCGGGCTGTCCTGGGTCTTCTCCGTGCTGGGTCTCCTGCTGCGCTCCCCGAACGCGGTGATGAACGCCGGCTTCATGGGCATCTTCCCGCTGACGTTCCTGTCCAACGTCTTCGTGGACCCCGCCACCCTGCCCGGGCCGCTCCAGGCGTTCGTCGACGTCAACCCGATCTCCATCCTCGCGACGGCGTCGCGGTCGCTCATGGCCGGCGACCCCGACGGGACGGCGATCGTGACCTCGCTCGTGGTGGCGGCCCTCCTGGCGGCGGTCTTCCTGCCGCTGACCACCCGGCTCTACCGGAGCCGCTGACCGGAGCGGCACGAGGGGCGGGCGCGCCGGGGGAGGATGCCGGCGTGCCCCGCCTGCTCGTCGTCCACCACACCCCGTCACCGGCCATGCAGGCGCTGCTCGAGGCGGTCCGGGAAGGCGCGGCACTGGTCGAGGAGGCCGAGCTCACCGTGCGCCCGGCCCTGTCGGCCGGAGCCGCCGACCTGCTCGCCGCCGACGGCGTCCTGCTGGGCACCCCGGCGAACATCGGCTACATGTCCGGGGCGCTGAAGCACTTCTTCGACACGGTGTACTACCCGTGCCTCGACGCCACGGCGGGACTGCCCTACGGCGTCTACGTGCACGGCAACGACGACACGGCCGGCGCGCTGGCGGCCATCGGCCGGATCACCGGTGCGCTGCGGTGGAAGCAGGTCGCCGCGCCCGTGAGCCTGATCGGCGCGCCCGGCCGGACCGACCTGGACGCGGTCCGGGAGCTCGCCGCGACGGTCGCGGTCTCCCTGTAGCGGACACATCCCGTCGCCGGGCCCGCTCCGGGCATGCTCCTCCCGTGACGCGCAGGAGGGCACGGGCGGTCGCCGTGGTGCTCGGGTCGGCCCTGACCGCCTGGAACAACGCCGTCGTGCCCCGGCTGCCGCACTCCACCCGCGCCTACGTGGCGGCCAACGGAGCGGCCACCGGCGTGCTGCTGGCAGCGGGCCGGGCGCTCGGGGCGACCTGGGCGGACCTGGGTCTCTCGCCGCGGCACCTGTCGGCCGGACTGCGGGCGGGCGGGCCTCCCTCGGTCCTGCTCGCCGCCGGGTGGTCGGCCGCCGTGACCCTGCCCGGCGTCCGTCCGCTGGTCGCCGACGCCCGCATCGCCGGTCTCGGCACCCGCGAGGTCGCCGCACAGGTCCTGCTCCGGATCCCGCTGGGCACGGTCCTGTGGGAGGAGGTCGCCTTCCGGGGGGTCCTGCCGGCCGCCCTCCGCGCGGCGACGTCCCCCCGCGCGGCGACGGCGGCGAACGCGGTGCTGTTCGGGCTCTGGCACGTCCGGCCCACCCTCGCGGCGCTCGACGCCAACGGCCTGGCGGGGCGGCGCGCCGCCCGCGCTGCCGCCGTGTTGGGGGCGTGCGGAGCGACGGCGGCCACCGACCTGCTGTTCGGCCGGCTGCGGAGGGGCAGCGGCAGCCTGCTCGCTCCCGCGCTGGTGCACCTGACGGCCAACGGACTCGGCACGCTCGCCGCCGCCGCCGCGCACCGACTCGGCCGGCCCGCGGCCGCAGCCGGACGGCGGCGCGGGACGGGCTTGTGAGCCGCCGCGACCGGGGGGAGCATCGCCCGCACCGCCCGGCCGGACGGGCCGCGGCCGGCGGGCGCACCGGCGCGACGGCGAGGAGTGGTCGGGATGGACAGGGACCCGGGGCGACAGACGGGGGACTACAACTCCGACCTGGTGCACGAGGAGGTCGGTGCGCGGGACCACCGGCCCGCCGGGGAGCACGGCGGCGCGCCCCCGGCCGGGAGCCGCGACGACCCGGGCGGGGACCTCGGGTACGACGAGGCGCATGACCGCTGACCCCGGCTCTCCTCCGCCCGGCGCCGCGCCGGGGAGGTGACGCCCGTGCAGGGGCTCACCGGGCCTGCCGCGGCCGGTGCTCTGGCCGGCCGGCTGGCCCGGGCCCGCGAGAGGTCGTTCATCGGCCGCGCCGCCGAGCGCGCCCTTCTCGCCGCTGCCCTCGCCGAGCACCCGCCCGGGTTCGCCGTCCTGTTCGTGCACGGCCCCGGCGGCATCGGCAAGACGGCGCTCCTGGGCCGGCTGGCGCGCGACGCCGAGGCGGCGGGTGCGACGCCGATCCCCGTCGACGGCCGCACCATCGACCCGACGCCGGCCGGGTTCACCGCTGCCCTCGCCGCCCACCTGGGCCTGCGGCCGGGCAGCGACCCCCTCCCGGCGCTGCACGCCGGGTGCCCTCCGCTGCTGCTCGTGGACACCTTCGAGCGGTGTGCCGGGCTGCAGGGGTGGCTGCGGACGGAGTTCCTTCCCCGCCTGCCGGCCGCGGCGGTGACCGTCCTCGCCGGCCGGGACCCACCCGAGGAGACCTGGCGGCTGGACCCCGCCTGGCACGACCTCGTGCGCGTGGTGGCGCTGCGCAACCTGCTCCCGGACGACGCCGCCGCGCTGCTGGCCGCCCGCGGGGTCCCCGCCGGCCTGCACGACCGGGTCCTGGCCTTCGCCGGCGGTCACCCGCTGGCGTTGTGCCTGGTCGCCGAGCTGCTGGCCCGTCACGGCGGCGCCCTGCCCGACCCCGGTGCGCCCGATGTCGTCCGCGCGCTGCTCGCCCGGTTCGTCGACGAGGCACCGACCCCTGGCCACCGGGCCGCGCTGGAGGTCTGCGCGCACGCGCGGGTCACCACCGAGTCGCTGCTGCGCGCCGCGGTGGACGGGTCCGGGGCGGGCGAGTCGTTCGCCTGGCTGCGCGGCCGCTCCTTCGTGGAGGAGGGCGCCGAGGGCCTGTACCCGCACGACCTCGCCCGCGAGGTGCTCGACGCGGAGCTGCGCTGGCGGGACCCCGAGCGGTACGCCGACCTGCACCGGCGGATCCGCGACCACGTCACCGCGGGCCTGCGCTCGGACTCCGGGTCGGGGCTGCGGCCCTGGCGGGACCTGCTGTTCCTGCACCGCCGCAACCCGGTGTTCGCGCCGTTCCTCCGCTGGGAGGCCGAGACCAGCGTCTACGAGGAGGGCTACCGTCCGGCCGACCGGACGTCGCTGCTCGGGATGACAGCGGCAGCGGAGGGCGCGGAGTCCGCGGCGGTCCTCGGGCACTGGCTCGACCGGTGCCCCGAGAGCTGCCGCGTGTACCGCCGTGTCGGGCAGTCCGGGCCCGCGGGGTTCGCGCTGCCCCTGCGCCTCGGCGCGCCGGAGCCCCGTGACCTGTCTG
The DNA here is from genome assembly GCF_010686765.1 of Geodermatophilus sabuli. Lineage (GTDB taxonomy): Bacteria > Actinomycetota > Actinomycetes > Mycobacteriales > Geodermatophilaceae > Geodermatophilus > Geodermatophilus sabuli_A. The sequence continues at coordinate 163,287 of NZ_JAAGWF010000002.1, forward strand.
TCGACCCGGTCGTGGCGGCCGCGTGGGCGCGCGCCGGCCGCCGGGCCCCGCTGCGGCCGGGCGAGCACCTCGAGGTGCTCCGGACGTTCGTCGTCCCCGGCGCCTACCACCGTCCGTCGCCGGTGATGGACCAGATCCAGGTGCGGTGCGCCCAGGGCTGGACGACGCCCCCGGGGCCGGCCGTGTCGGTCCTGGTGCTGGCCGATCCGGGGTTCTGGGCGCCCCAGATGGCCTACATCGGTCACACCCCCGCCGGGGAGGTGACCGTCGGGGCGCGGACGTACACCCTCTTCGTGCACGACTGGCGGGAGGTGCCCCCGGGCGTCTGGTTCCGTGGCCTGGCCGAGCGGGAGCTCGCCAGCGGGCCCCCGGCACCCGCCGTCCCGGACACCGCGCCCCCGCGGGCGGTGCTCTCCGAGCCGGAGTTCGCGGCCGCCGTCAAGGAGGCACTGCGCTGCTGGCGGCGACCGGCCGAGCTCGCCCGCAGCCCGCTGTGCCGCTCGAGCGTCGTGGCCACCGTCCGCGGCGGCCGGCGCCCCGAGCAGGTGCTCGCCGACCTCCTGGTCGAGGCCACCGACTCCCTCGCCGGCGATCCGCGGGACACCCGGCTGCACCGCGCGCTGGCGACCACGTTCTTCCGAGGCGCGCCGACGCAGGAGGCCGCGGCCGAGCGCCTCGGCCTGCCGTTCTCGACCTACCGGCGGCACCTCGCGGCGGGCACCGCCCGGGTCACCTCCTGGCTCTGGGACCGCGAACTGCGCGGACCCGGGCAGGGATCGAGCAGGAACCGGCCTGTCGGCTGAACAGCCGATCGCTGGACCGTCCTCCCACCGACCGAGGGAGGACACCATGTCCGAGCACACCGACTCCGCGATCGTCGTCGGGGCCAGCATCGGGGGGCTCCTGGCCGCCCGGGTGCTCAGCGTCACGCACGCCCGGGTGACCGTCGTGGAACGCGACGTCCTGGCCGACGGCGCCGTCCACCGGCGAGGGGTGCCGCAGAGCCGGCACGCGCACGGGCTGCTCGCCCGTGGCCGCGAGGCCCTGGAGGAGCTCTTCCCGGGGCTGACCGCCGAGCTGACCGCACTGGGCGTGCCCGCCGCCGACCTGCAGTCGGGGTTCCGCTGGGTGAACGCCGGCCGGCTGCTGTGCCAGGCGCCGTCGGGCCTCGTCGGTCTCGGCGTCAGCCGGGCCCTGCTGGAGTCCCGCGTCCGGGCCCGTGTCCGGGCCCTGCTCGGGGTCGGCATCGCCGACGGCTGCGCCGCCACCGGGCTCGCCGTCTCCGCCGACGGCCGCCGGGTGACCGGGCTCCGGGTGGTGCGCGCGGGCGGTGCGGCGGAGGTGCTCGGGGCCGACCTGGTCGTCGACGCCACCGGACGGGGATCCCGCGCCCCGTCCTGGCTGGAGTCCCTCGGCTACCCGGCGCCGGAGGTCGACGAGGTGCCGATCGGGCTCGCCTACGCCTCCCGCGCCTACCGGCGCGACGCCTCCGGCCCGGACGGCGCCGCGATCGCCGGCACGCCGGCGGACCCGCGCGGAGGGGTGATGATCGCCCAGGAGGACGACCGCTGGATCGTGTCCGTCGGGGGCATCCTGGGCGACGCCGCGCCGCTGGACCACGCGGGCTTCACCGCCTTCACCGCGACGCTGCCCTCTCCGCTGATCCACGAGGTCGTCCGGGACGCCGAACCGCTGGGCGACGCGGTGCGGTTCCGCTTCCCGGCCAGTTCGCGCCGCCGGTACGAGCGGCTGGGCCGTTTCCCGGAGGGGTTCCTGGTGATGGGGGACGCCGTCGCCAGCTTCGACCCGGTCTACGGGCAGGGCATGAGCGTCGCGGCCGTCGAGGCGCTCGCGCTGCGCCGCTGCCTGGACCGGGGGACCGAGGATCTGGCCCACCGGTTCTTCCGGGCCGCCGCCACCGTCATCGACTCGCCGTGGCGAATCGCCGTGGGTGGCGACCTGCGGTTCCCCGGCGTCCCGGGACCGCGGACGCGTTCGGTCCGCGCGGTCAACGCGTACCTGGAACGGCTGCACGTCGCGGCCGAGCACGACCCCGCCGTCGGCCGGGCGTTCCTCCGCGTGGTCAGCCTGCTCGACCCACCGCAGCGGCTGTTCGCCCCCGGGACGGCGCTGCGGGTCATGCGCGGGACCCGCAGCGCGGCCCTGACCGGGGGGTCCCCGGTGCGGCACGCCGCGCCGGCGCTCCCCGGGACGGGCGGAGCGCGCTGAGAGCCGGACCGATCGGCCCGGGGGGCGTCCGACGACCGCCGGCCCGGCGCGTGCCGCGAAACGGCGACACGCCCGGGCCGGTGGTCGTGTGGTCCCCGCCACAGTTCAGGCTGCATTGACGTCGCCGACGTGCTCAGATCAAGCTGCCGCGTACCCACCCGTTGCCGTCGCCACCTGCGTGACCGGCCCCGGGCGGGGACGGGCAGCGGCACCCGAGCTCCGAGATCGAGGAGAAGTCGATGACAGCGACCCAGGCCCACACCGGCACGACGGGTGAGAAGCTCCTCGGCCGGGTGGCCTTCGTGACCGGCGGCACCCGCGGCATCGGGGCGGCGATCTGCCGCAGCCTCGGCTCCCAGGGTGCCGACGTGGCCGCCGGCTACAGCGGGAACCAGCAGGCGGCCGAGGCCTTCTGCAGCGACTTCTCGCAGGCCTTCCCGGGCCGCAAGGTCAGCGTGCACCGGGGGGACATCGGCTCGCCCGACGACTGCCGCCGGTCCGTCGCCGAGGTGATCGAGGAGCACGGCCGGCTCGACATCCTCGTCAACAACGCCGGGATCACCGCCGACCGGACCGTGCTCAAGATGACCGACGACGACTGGCGCCGGGTCATCGACGTCAACCTGTCCGGGGCGTTCTACCTGTCCCAGGCGGCGCTGACGCACATGCTCGAGCGGGGCAGCGGGCGGATCGTGATGATCTCCTCGGTCATCGGCGAGACCGGTGGCATCGGCCAGGTGAACTACGCGTCGGCCAAGTCGGGCCTGTTCGGCCTGACCAAGACGCTCGCCCGCGAGGCGGCGATGCAGGTGCAGCGTGCCGGCAAGAGCGACGGCATCGGGGTCACCGTCAACGCGGTCACCCCGGGCTACACCGCGACCGAGATGCTCGACACGGTGCCGCAGAAGGTCCTGGACGCCCTCCGCGCGAAGATCCCGCTGGGCCGGCTGGGGAACCCCGAGGAGATCGCCCGCGTGGTGCACTTCCTCTCCGCCGACGCGTCCTCCTACATCACCGGCCAGGTCTGGGGCGTCAACGGCGGACTGGACATGTAGGTCCCGGCCCGCAGGTCCAGACCTCCAGCCGCACGCCCCGGGCCCGCCACCGTCGGCGGGCCCGGTCCACGAACCGAGAGGTGCACCGGTGTTCAGCCGAATCGTCGTCGTCAACCGGGGCGAACCCGCCATGCGCCTGATCCGGGCGGTGCGCGAACTGGACGCCGAGCACGGCACCACGACCCGCGTCATCGCCCTGCACACCGAGTCCGAGCGCCGGGCGACGTTCGTGCGCGCCGCCGACGAGGCCGTCGTGCTCCGGGAGACCGGCGCGGGCAACCCCTACCTCGACCACGCCGAGCTCGGCCGGGCACTGCGGGCCGCGCGCGCCGACGCCGCGTGGGTCGGGTGGGGGTTCGTGGCCGAGGACCCGGCCTTCGCCGAGCTGTGCGCGGAGCTCGGGGTGGTCTTCATCGGCCCCTCGCCCGAGGCCATGCGGCTGCTGGGCGACAAGGTCGAGGCCAAGGTCCTCGCCGAGGCCAACGGGGTGCCCGTCGCCCCGTGGAGCCGCGGCCCGGTGGAGGGCCTGGACGACGGCCGCCGGCACGCCGCCGCGATCGGCTACCCGCTCATCGTCAAGGCCCGCAGCGGTGGCGGCGGCCGCGGCATCCGCGTCGTCCGGTCGGAGGAGGAACTCGAGGAGGCCCTCACCCGCACCCAGGTCGAGGCGCAGCGGACCTTCGGCGACCCCGTCGTCTTCATGGAGCGGCTGGTCGAGGGCGGCCGGCACGTCGAGGTGCAGATCGTCGCCGACGCCCACGGCGGCGTGTGGGCGCCCGGCGTCCGCGACTGCTCGGTGCAGCGGCGCAACCAGAAGGTCCTGGAGGAGTCCAGCTCCCCGGCGCTGCGGCCCGAGCAGGCCGCGGCGCTGCGCGAGTCCTCGATCGCCCTCGTGCGGGCCGCCGGGTACGTCGGCGCCGGCACCGTCGAGTTCCTGTACCAGCCGGCCGAGGAGTCGTTCACCTTCCTCGAGGTCAACACCCGGCTGCAGGTCGAGCACCCGGTGACCGAGGAGACGACCGGCCTGGACATCGTGAAGCTGCAGCTCCAGGTGGCCGCGGGCGAGCGCCTGGTCGGTGACCCGCCGCCGGAGCAGGGGCACGCGGTGGAGGCCCGGCTCACCGCCGAGGACGCCGAGGCCGGCTTCGCGCCCGCGCCGGGGCAGGTCGAGCTGCTCCGGCTGCCGACCGGACCGGGCGTGCGGGTGGACACGGGCATGGGCGTCGGCGACGTCATCCCGCCCGCCTACGACTCCATGGTCGCCAAGGTCATCGCCTGGGGCCGGGACCGTCCCGAGGCGCTGGCCCGGCTCCGGGTGGCCCTGCGCGAGACGACCGTCGTCCTGCGCGGCGGCACCACGACGAAGTCCTTCCTGCTCGACCTCCTGGACCGCCCCGAGGTCGTCTCCGGCACCGCGGACACCGGCTGGCTGGACCGCACCGGGACCGCCGCCGCGGCCGTGCCGGTGGGCTCGGCGTGGGCGGCGCTGGCGCAGGTGGCCATCGACGTCTCCGACGCCGAGGAGGCGTGGGAGCGGGCGGCCTTCCTCGCCTCGGCTCGGGGCGGGCGGCCGCGCGCGCCGCACGAGGTCGGCCGCGCCGTGGACCTCGGGTACCGCGGTCAGGTCTACCGGCTCACCGTCGCCCGGCTGGGCGGCGACCGCTACCGGGTGGGCCTCGACGGCCGGCACGTGGACGTCGAGGTGGACCGCCTGGGCCCGCTGGAGAGCCGGCTGACCGTCGGTGGCCGGCGGTTCTCGATCGTGGCGGTGACCGCACCGGGCTCGCACCTGGTCGAGGTCGACGGCGTCACCCACCGGGTCGGCCGCGACGCCGGCGGCACGGTGCGCGCGCCGGCGCCCGCGGTCGTCGTCGCCGTCCGCGTGAAGGCGGGGGAGGACGTCGAGGCCGGCCAGACGGTCGCCGTCGTGGAGAGCATGAAGATGGAGACCGCGGTGCGCGCGCCCTTCGCCGGGCGGGTGCGCGAGGTGATCGCCGCGGTGAACGCGCAGGTGGACGCGGGTGCGGCGCTGCTCAGCCTGGACCGCGCCACGGACGACGCCGCGGAGACCCCCGGTGAGCGGGTGACCTTCCCCGACGAGGACGGCACGGCCGGGGCGGCCGAGCCGCGGGAGCGGGCGCTGGCCCTGCTCGACGGACTGCGGGCCCTGATCACCGGCTACGACGTCAGCGCGGCGCACGCCCGCGCCCTGGTCGAGGAGTACGGCCGCGTCCGCGGCGAGCTCCCGGTCGAGGACCCGGAGCAGCTGCACCACGAGCTCGAGGTGCTCACCACGTTCGCCGACCTCGCCGAGCTGTCCCGCAACCGCCCGGCCAGCGAGGAGGAGGAGGCCGACCAGCAGGTCCACAGCCCGCGCGAGTACTTCCACGCCTACCTGCACTCCCTGGACGTCGAGCGGGAGGGGCTGCCGGAGAGCTTCCGCGGCCGGCTGAGCCGGGCGCTGCGGCACTACGGCGTCGACGGCGCCGGCGTGGAGGACCTCGAGCCCTCGCCGGCGCTCCAGGCGGCGGTGCACCGGGTGTTCCTCGCCCAGCAGCGGATCGGTGACCAGCTGCCCGCCGTCCTGGCGCTGCTCGACCGCTGGCTGACCGCCCAGGCGCTGCCGCCGGACCCGCTGCGGTCGGAGATGGGCGAGGTGCTCGACCGGCTGGTCGTCGCCACCCAACTGCGCTACCCCTCCGTCGGCGACCTGGCCCGGGCCGTCCGGTTCCGGCACTTCGAGGAACCCGTGGTGCGGCAGGCGCGGCAGGAGGTGATCGAGGAGGCCGACCGGCTGCTCGGCGGCCTGCAGGAGGGCGGCACCGGCGGCGACCTCGACCGCATCGAGGCACTGGTCGCCAGCCCCGAGCCGCTCATCAGGCTGCTCGCCCAGCGGTTCGGGCGGGAGACGACCGTCCCGGACCCGGTGCTGGAGGTGCTGACCCGCCGGTACTACCGCAGCCGTGACCTGGAGGGTCTGCGGTCCTTCCTCGTGGACGGGCTGTCGTGCGTGGCCGCCGACTACGACCTCGCCGGTTCCCGGCTGCACCTGCTCGCGGTCATGCTCGAGCGCCGGGACCTGCCCGGGGCGCTGGAGGCGCTGGCGGCCACGGTGGCCGACGTCGCCGACCCGTCGAACCTCGTGGTCGACCTCTACCTGTCCTGGCCCGACCGCCCCGCCGACACCGACGCCGTCTCCGACGAGCTGCGCGACCTGCTGGGCTCGGCGCCGCCGCTGTGCGCCGGTCGGCGCATCACGGTGAGCGTCTGCACGCCCGACGGGGAGGTCGAGACGCTCACCTTCCGCCCGGCCCCCGAGGGCGCCGAGACCGCGCTGGCCGAGGAGCGCATCATCCGCGGCCTGCACCCGCTGACCGCCCAGCGACTGAACCTGTGGCGGCTGAAGAACTTCGACGGCGTGCGGCTGCCCTCGCCCGAGGACACCTTCCTGCTGCACGTCCGGGCCAAGGAGAACCCGAACGACGAGCGGCTGATCGCGATGGCCGAGGTGCGGGACGTGACGCCGGTGCGCGACCCGTCCGGCGAGGTCGTCGGCTTCCCGACGTTCGAGCGGCAGCTGACCGCCTGCCTCGAGGGCCTGCGGCAGGCCCAGGCGCAGCGGCCCTCACGCCGGCGGCTGGAGCACAACCGGATCTTCCTCTACGCCTGGCCGTCCATCGAGGTGCCGCTGTCCCAGCTGGCGGGCTTCGCCGCGGCCGCGGCGCCGCTGACCGTCGGTGCGGGGCTCGAGGAGGTCGTGCTGCTGGCGCGGCTGCAGGAGCAGGAGGGCCGGCCGCCGCGGGAGGTGGCGCTGCGTTTCGGTCACCAGCCGGGCACCGGCGTGCAGATGCGGGTCACCGACCGTCCCACCGAGCCCATGCGGCCGCTGGACGCCTACACCGACAAGGTGCTGCGCTCCCGCGCCCGGGGGACCGTGTACCCGTACGAGCTCGCCGCCCTCCTGGCCGGGCCGCGCGGCACCTTCGTCGAGCACGACCTCGACGACCAGTCCCGTCTCGTGCCGGTGGACCGCGCACCGGGGAACAACGAGGCGGGTCTGGTCGCGGGTGTGGTGAGCACGCCGACCGAGCGCTATCCGGAGGGCGTCACCCGCGTGGTGCTCATGGGCGACCCGACCAAGCAGCTGGGCACCGTCTCCGAGCCCGAGTGCGCCCGCGTCGTCGCCGCCCTCGACCTCGCCGAGCAGCTCGGCGTCCCGCTCGAGTGGTTCGCCCTGTCCTCCGGCGCGCGGATCTCGATGGACAGCGGCACGGAGAACATGGACTGGGTGTCCCGGGCGCTGCGCCGGATCATCGAGTTCACCCAGGCCGGTGGCGAGATCAACGTCGTCGTCGCCGGGATCAACGTGGGCGCCCAGCCGTACTGGAACGCCGAGGCGACGATGCTCATGCACACCAAGGGCATCCTGGTGATGACGCCGGACAGCGCGATGGTGCTGACCGGCAAGCACTCCCTGGACTACTCCGGTGGCGTGTCGGCGGAGGACAACTTCGGGATCGGCGGCTACGACCGCGTCATGGGTCCCAACGGCCAGGCGCAGTACTGGGCACCCAACCTCACCGCCGCCTACGACCTGCTGTTCCAGTACTACGACCACGCCTACCGGGCGCCGGGGGAGCGGTGGGCCCGGCCGGCGCCCACCGACGACCCGCGGGAGCGCGACGTGAGGGACTTCCCGCACGTCCACCCGGCGAGCGACTTCACCACCGTCGGCGACATCTTCTCGGCCGAGACCAACCCGGACCGGAAGAAGGCGTTCGACATCCGCACGGTGATGCGTGCCGTCGCCGACGCCGACCACCCGCCGCTGGAGCGGTGGGCCGGCATGGCCGACGCCGACACCTCCGTCGTCATGGACGCGCACCTCGGCGGGCACCCGGTGACCCTGCTGGGCATCGAGTCCCGCCCGATCCCGCGCCGCGGCGCCTACCCCGCCGACGGACCGGACCAGTGGACGGCCGGGACGCTGTTCCCGAGGTCGTCGAAGAAGACCGCCCGGGCGATCAACGCGACCAGCGGCAACCGGCCGCTGGTGGTGCTGGCGAACCTGTCCGGCTTCGACGGCTCCCCGGAGTCGCTGCGCAACATGCAGCTGGAGTACGGCGCGGAGATCGGCCGGGCGATGGTCAACTTCCAGGGCCCGATCGTCTTCTGCGTGGTGTCCCGCTACCACGGCGGTGCCTTCGTGGTGTTCTCCGGCGTCCTCAACGAGAGCATCGAGGTGCTGGCGGTCGAGGGCTCCTACGCCTCGGTCCTCGGGGGGGCGCCCGCCGCCGCGGTGGTCTTCACCCGGGACGTCGACCAGCGCACCGCCAAGGACCCCCGCGTCCAGCAGCTCGAGGCGGCCGCCGCCGCCGCCGAGGGCGTCGAGGCCGCGCACCTGCGGGTCGAGCTGGCCGCGCTGCGCACGGCCGTCCGGTCCGAGAAGCTCGGTGAGGTCGCCGCCGAGTTCGAGGCGATCCACGACATCGAGCGGGCCCGGCGGATGGGGTCCGTGCACGCGATCATCCCCGCCGCCGAGCTCCGTCCCCGGCTGATCGACGCCGTGGAGCGGGGGATGGCGCGCACCGACCGGACCTGATCCCGTCCCAGCCCAGGACCCGAAAGGACCAGCATGAACGCGTTCGTCCTGAACCGGCACGGCCGGATGGTGTTCCCCGAGAACGTCATCCCGGAGCTGGACTTCTCGGCCATCGAGACGCTGGAGCAGCTCGACAGCGTCATCCGCCGCGACTTCGAGACCAAGGCCCCCAGCGGCACCGACATCCTGGAGCGGGTCCGCACCGGCTCCTACGACAACCGCTACACCCTGATGCGCGACCTGGCCCTCAACCTGTTCTGGGCCAACCGGTTCTCCATCACCATGTACGACAAGCGGCCGACCCGCTGGGGCGACGTGCCGCGGACCCGGTCCGACGTGTTCATGCCCGTCGTCGGACCGTGGGAGGAGGGGGAGACCAAGGTCGCCGCCGTCGAGGCGGCCTACCCGACGCTCCCGGCCCGGTGGGACGCCGACGTCGAGGACCGCATCTTCGGCGTCCTGTTCGACGTCTTCGGTCACCGCAAGCACCACGCGACGACGCTGCCGGCGCTCAAGCCGACCGTCGCGGAGTTCCTCGAGCGCTCCGAGGGCCTGACCTTCAGGCTGCCCGACTACGACCCGGACTACCCGGTGTACGACTACACCGACATCCTCGACGTCTCCGAGGACGTGCCGGAGCTGGAGGCGCTGCACCGCTGGGCGATGGTGCTGCACAACCAGTACCCGTGGGACCGGGCGAAGGTGGAGCTGGTCGAGGCCTCCCAGCTGCGCGACGACGACTTCGTGGTGCCCTTCCACCCGCGTGACGCGCAGGTCCGGGCGTTCCTGCGGCGGCTGCAGAGCGGCGCGCCCACCCGGTCGGCCGCGCCGCCGCGGGAGTCCCGCCAGCCGGTGCGGCCGTTCCCCGAGATCGACGTCCGGCGGCAGTTCACGGTCATGCCGCGGATCGAGGCCCTCACCGCGGTGCACGGCGACCAGGTGTGCAGCAACGACGACCTGATCCGCAACACCGCCTACAACTGGTCGCCCATGAGCGCCGACGAGATCCGCACGAAGACCGGGATCGAGGAGCGCAAGTACAGCTCGCTGCCGTTGGAGGAGCTGGCCCTGCGGGCCGCGGAGGCCGCGCTGGACAAGGCCGGCCGTGGGCCCGAGGAGATCGGCGGGGTGCTGGTGTGCACCTGCACCAGCTCGCGGCTGATCCCCTCGGTGGCCACCTACCTGTGCGGCCAGCTCGGGATCTACCAGACCCACGCCGCCTACGACATCATCGCCGCCTGCGCGGGCATGCCCTACGGCCTGGCCGAGGCCACCCGCATCCTGCAGGAGGTCCGGCGGCCGGTGCTGGTGGTCTGCGTGGAGAAGTTCTCCGACAAGATCGGCAACGTCCGGACCTCGCGGATGATCTTCGGGGACGGCGCGGCCGCGGTGGTCGTCGGGGAGGCGCCCGAGGGCACCGAACCCGACATCGACTTCCTGCAGACCTACGCCAGCGGCCCGGCGAGCGAGGTGAACTCGATCATCTGGCCCAACCCGGAGTTCGACAACAACATCACCGTGTTCGGCCCGCAGGTGAAGGCGCTGGCCGGCCGCTACCTCGCCCAGATGATCGAGGAGCTCGGGGCGCTGCCCCATCCCGACGGCGGGTCGGGCACCCTGCTGGACGCGGTCGAGCTGATCGTGCCGCACCAGGCCAACAAGACGATGGTCACCCAGCTGGCCGAGCGCGCCGGGCTGAGCCCCGACCGGCTCTACTTCAACATCGAGCGGGTGGGCAACGCGTCGGCGGCGAGCATCCCGCTGGCCATCCACGACGCGGTGCGCGACGGGGTCATCGCCCGACCGCAGCGGATCTTCGCGCCCGGGTTCGGGGCCGGCGCCGTGGCCGGGTACGCCGTCATGCGGATCGACCCGGCGGTCGTGGCGATCCAGGCCCCGCCGTCGGCCGGCCGGGACCCCCAGCAGCACGCCGACGGGGGTGTCCCCGACCGGTCCACCGTCTCCGACGACATGCAGCAGGCCTTCACCTGAGCCGGGGGGTCAGGGCAGCCGCACGCGCAGCACCGTCTCGCCGGGCCGGAGGTCGATGGAGATCTCGCCGCGGTGCCGGGCGACGATGCGGCGCGCCATGTCCAGGCCCAGGCCGGTGCCCTCGCCGACGCCCTTGGTGGTGAAGAAGGGGTCGAAGGCGTGCTCCCGGGTCTCCGGGGACATGCCCGGCCCGGTGTCGCCGATCTCCACCAGCACGCCGCGCCCGTCCCGTCGGGAGCAGACCCGGAGGGTGCCCTGCCCGGCCATCGCGTCCAGCGCGTTGTCGACCAGGTTGGTCCACACCTGGTTGAGCTCGCCCGCCGCCGCCTGGATGGGGGGCACGTCGGGACCGTGGTCGCGCACGACGCGCACGCCCGGCGGGATGCGGGCGGCGAGCATCACCAGCGTGCTCTCCAGCCCCTCGACGACGTCGGTCCGCTGCATCGAGGCCCGGTCGAGCTGGGAGTAGGACTTCACCGCCGCCACGAGTTCGGAGACCCGCCTGGTGGACTCGCGGACCTCGGCGAGCAGCGCCGTCGCCGACAGCGTGCTGGCCACCCACGCGAACGCCGGGTCGAGCGCGTCGCGGCCCAGCGCCGCGGCCACCCGGTCGCACCAGGCGGGGTCGGCGCCCCCGGCGGCCAGGGCGGGCGCGAGGAGCCAGTCGCGGGGGACGTCGTGGTCGGCCAGCCAGGCCGCCAGCGCGTCCTCGCGGTCGGCCACCGCCATCGGGTCCCCGGCCGGTGCGGGCTCGAGCTCCCGGCGGAGCCCGTCGAGGGCGGTGAACCCGTCGGGGCTGATGGCCGCGGTCACCAGCTCGCCGACGGAGGAGAACAGCACCTCGCACTCCGTGCCCAGGGCGTCGGCCGACCGCGCCGCCGCCGCGGCGGGGTTGTTCAGCTCGTGCGCCAGCCCCGCCGCCAGCGTGCCCAGGGAGGCCAGTGCCTCCTTCTGCCGGGCCACGCTCTCGAAGTTGCGCGCCGTCCGGACCAGGCCCTCGATCACGTGGACGCCGAAGGGGAACCAGCTGGTCGACCACGCGCGCAGCGCCGGTGCCGCCACCCGGAAGGCCCGGCCCCGGGTCGCCGCGCGCCCGGTGGCCAGGTACACCCCGTGCTCGTCCCACGCCCGGAAGCCGCCGGCCCACCGGCCGGGCACGTCCATCGCGCCGAGCACCGTCTCCTCGTGGCCCAGGTGCCGGACGAGGTCGATGCGGCCCTCCAGCAGGACCCACCACGAGTCGGCGGGGCGGCCCTCGCGGAACAGCTCGTCGCCCGGCGCGAAGGTCAGCTCGGTGCCCAGCGAGCACAGCTCGCCCAGCTGGTCGTCGCCGGTCCCGTCGAAGAGGACGAGGGGACGCAGCTCTCCGACGTCGGTCATGCCGGACGGTACCGCCGCGTCCCGGGAGGCGGGACCGCCTCGCCCCCGGCCCCGCGGACGGCGCGCTACCTTCGCGGCCGTGGCAGCGTCGGAGCAGGAACCGCGCCGGTCGGTCCGGCCGCTCGAGGACTCGATCCGGACCGACCTCGGCCAGGGCCTGAGCTACGCCGCCTACCTCGACCTCGAGCGGCTGCTGGCCGCCCAGCACCCGCGCAGCCGTCCCGAGCACCACGACGAGCTGCTGTTCATCGTCCAGCACCAGACCAGCGAGCTCTGGCTGAAACTGGTCCTGCACGAGCTGCGGGCCGCCCGCCGGTACCTGTCCGACGACGACCTGGGGCCGGCGCTGAAGTGCCTGGCGCGGGTGAAGCACGTGGCGCGGACCCTCACCGAGCAGTGGTCGGTGCTGGCGACGCTGACCCCGCGGGAGTACGCCCAGTTCCGCGGCTCGCTGGGCACGGCGTCGGGGTTCCAGTCCGCCCAGTACCGGGCCGTGGAGTTCGTCCTCGGGAACAAGGACCGCGCCCTGCTGCGGGTGTTCGCCGGCGACCCCGCGGCCGCCGCGATGCTCACCGGGCTGCTCGAGGAGCCGACCCTCTACGACGAGTTCCTCCGGCTCCTGGCCCGGCTGGGCTTCGCCGTCCCGCCCGCCGTCCTGGGGCGGGACGTCCGCGAGGCGTGGACGTTCCAGCCGGACCTGGTGCCGGTGTTCCGGGAGATCTACGAGTCGGCCGAGACGCCGTGGGGGGTGTACGAGGCCTGCGAGAGCCTGGTCGACATCGAGGACGACATCCAGTTCTGGCGGTTCCGCCACCTCCGCACCGTGCAGCGGACGATCGGGTTCAAGACCGGCACCGGCGGCTCCTCCGGGGTGGGCTTCCTGCGGCGTGCCCTCGACCTCACGTTCTTCCCGGAGCTGTACGCCGTCCGCACCGAGATCGGCAGCTGAGCGGCCGCCGGTGGCCCGCCAGCGGGGCCGGCCGGGCCGGCCCCGCTGGCGAGGAGCTCAGTCGCCGGTGCGGGTGACCCCGAACATCAGCACCCGCCGGCCGACGTCGTAGTGCACGGTCTTGGTGTTGGCGAGCAGGTCCTGCAGGTTGTCCGCGTCGTCCGGGTCCAGCGTGAGGACCTCCTCCCAGGCGCCCTGGTCGAGGACCAGCTGCAGCGTGTAGGTGCCCGGCTTGCCGGGCTCGCCGGCGGTCCAGCTGAACTGGTAGTGGCTGAGCTGGCGGACCTGGATCGAGTTGTCGGTGACCGGCTGCGGGACGTCGGGCATGTCGTCTCCCTCTTCTCGGATCGGGACCCGGCGCTGTGACGCCGGCCACCACGCCCCTACCCCGGCCGTGCGCCGCGGACTCACCGGCGCGCCGGGCGGATCGTCCTCAGGCGGTGGCGTACCAGGCGGCGAGGCGGGCGAAGCCCTCGTCCAGGCCCACCTGCGGTGCCCAACCCAGCGCCGCGCGGGTGCGCCGCTGGTCGAACCAGTGCGCGGTCGACAGCTGCTCGGCGAGGAAGCGGGTCATCGGCGGCGTGGCCCGCCGCCGGAGGAGCGCCCACACCCCCTCGACGGCGGCACCGGCGACCCATGCCGCGGCGACCGGCACCCGGCCGCGCGGGCCCGGCACCCCGGCGGCGGCGCACAGCCGGGCGAGGACCTCCCCGACCGGGCGCGGCTGGCCGTTGGAGACCACCAGCGGCTCGCCGTGCACCGGCCCGCAGGCGTCGACAGCGGCGACGAGGGCGGCCGCCGCGTTGTCGACGTAGGTGGTGTCGATGAGCGCGGCGCCCGAACCCAGGACCGGCAACCGGCCGGCGCGGGCACGGGCGACGATCCGCTCGACCAGCTGGGTGTCCCCGGGCCCCCACACCAGGTGCGGCCGGATCGCCAGCACGGCCAGGCCGGGGGAGTCCGCGGCCAGTGCCAGGCGCTCGGCCTCGGCCTTGGACCGCGCGTAGTGCCCCCGGGCGCGCGCCGGGTCGGCCGGGTCGGCCCCGGCTCCGGCCAGGGCCGACCCGGCGTGCGCCACCGACGGGGAGGAGACGTGCACCAGCCGGCCGACGTCCCCGGCGCGGCAGCCGGCGACGACGCTGGCGGTGCCCTCGACGTTGGCGCGGGCGTACTCCGCCCACCGGCCGGTGACGTCGACCTTCGCGGCGAGGTGGACGACGGCGTCCTGACCGCGGGCGGCGCGGGCCACGGCCGCGGGGTCGGCGACGTCGGCGAGCACCTCGGCGCAGGGCAGGCCCGCCGGCCGGCGCTGCAGCACGGTCACGTCGTCGCCGCGGTCGATCAGCCGGGCGGCGGTGGCCCGGCCCAGCATCCCGCTGGCCCCGGTGACCAGCACCCTCACCGGCGGGACCGGCGCCGCGACGACCCGAGGGTGCCGCTGCCGGCCAGCGCCCGCGCCACCTGCCGGGCGACCTCCCGGCGGTCCACCTTCGACTGGTGCCGGATGTCCACCGGCAGCGCGCCGGCGACCAGCACCGCCGCGAGCTCCGTCCCGGCCGCGGCCCGGACGGCGTCCGCGAGCTCGGAGGACGCCGGCCGCAGCGCGGCCCGGCGGGCGGGAGCGGAGGAGGGGACGACGACGACCGCCAGCACCTGCGCGCCCGCCGGTCCCACGCCGACGGCCGCCGCCGCCGCCACCCCGGGCAGCCGCTCGACCCGCTGCTCGATGCCGACCGGCGTGACCGGGCCGGCGGCGGTGGCGACGACGTGCGGCAGCCGGCCCTCGATCCACAGCCGGCCGTCGTCGTCGAGGTGGCCGACGTCCCCGGTGCGGTGCCAGCCGGGCGGCCGGGCGGTGGCCCGTTCGGTGGCCCAGAGGGCGTCGTAGCGGTCCTTGACGTGGGCCGCGCGCACGCAGACCTCGCCCGTGCAGCCGGGCTCGTCGGTGAGCGGCCCGTCGGCGGCGCCGTCGGCCGACAGCGGGCTCAGCCGGACCTCCACACCGGGCAGCGGCCGGCCCACGCAGACGCCCTCCCCGTCGCCGGCCGCCTCGATCCCGGCGAGCGACACGTCGGTGACCGGCAGCACCTCGGTCATCCCGTAGGGGGTGTGCGGATCGGCCGCCGGGAGCACCGCGCGCACCGCGCGCAGCAGCGCCGCCGGCACCGGCGCGCCGGCCGACATCAGCAGGCGGACCCCCGCCAGCGGGGCGCGCCGCTCGTCCGGGAGGTCGCCCGCGGTGGTGACCACCCGGCGGAGCGCCGCGGGGGAGGCGAACACCACGGTGGCGCCGACGGCGGCGACCGCGTCGGCGAGTGCCGCGGCGGTGAGCGACCCGGGCGCGGTCACGTCGATGTCAGGGACCGCCGAGGCGATGCCGAGCCCCGGGCCGAGCAGGGCGAACGGCGCGAAGGCCGCCACGAACCGGTCGCCGGCGGTCAGGCCGTAGGTGGACCGCACCAGCTGCAGCTGCGCCAGCGCCTGCCGCTGGGTGTAGACGACCCCCTTGGCCGGGCCGGTGGCGCCGGAGGTGAACAGCACCGCGCAGTCGTCGTCCGGGCCGAGGCCGGCCGGTGCCGGGGCCGACGGGCCGCGCCGCTCCAGGCCGGCCAGGTCGTGCCCGGCGCCCAGCGCGCGCGCCGCGGCCCGGGCGCCCCCGGCGGCGATGCGGGCGCCGGGCAGCCGCATGAGCCGGGCGGCGGTCAGCCCGGGCAGGCCGCCGATCACGTGGTCGGGGGCGGCGCTGCGCAGCGCGCGGCGCATGCCGGCCAGCCCCAGTCCCTTGTCGGCGACGACGATGACCCCGCCGGCGCGCCACACGGCGTAGACCGCGGCGGTCAGGTCGGCCGAGGGCTCCACCAGCAGCGCCACCCGGTGCCCGGGCCGGACGCCGGCGGCCGCGAGCCCCGCGGCGAGGTCCTCGACCCGCCGGGCCAGCGCGGCCCAGCTGACGGTTCCCCCGCCGACCTCGACCACGGCCGGGGAGTCGTCGCCGGCCCGGTCGGCCAGTGCCGACCACAGCCGGCGGCCGTCGTCCACCGCGGAGGGGGCGGGGTCGGCCGGCGCCGCCCGGTCGAGGTCGGCCACCCACTGCCCGACGGCGTCCGCGTACTGCGGTGCGTCCTCGGGCAGCAGGTGCGAGGCGCCCTCGTAGCGGTGCAGCCGGGCCTGCGGCAGCCGCGTCCGCAGGTCGGCCAGGTACCGCTCGCCGAAGACCGGGTCGCGCGGGCCCCACAGCAGCAGCGCCGGGACGTCGAGGGAGCGGATGCCCTCCGCGATGGACTCCTGCACCGGGCGGGACGGGTGGCCGGGCGCGAACGGGATGTCGGCCACGAAGTCCCCGACCGAGCGCCGGCGGGCCGCCGAGCGGTAGGGCGCGGCGAAGGCCCGGCGGACGCCGGCCGGCAGCGGCGGCCAGGACAGCGCGGTCGTCGCCCGGACGAACACCGGTGTGCCGACGGTGACCGCCGCCCGGACGCCGGGGGCGTGGGCCAGCCGGATCAGCGCCGGGCCGAGGTCCCCCTCCGGCATGGCGACCGCGGTGTTGGCCAGCACGATCCCGCGCAGCTGCTCGCGGTGCGCCAGCGCCCAGCCCAGCGAGATCACCCCGCCCCAGTCGTGCCCGACCGTGACCACCGGCCCGGTCAGGCCGAGGGCGGCGGTGAGGTCGCCGAGGTCGTCGACCCGCTGGCGCAGCGTGCGCGCCGCGGACAGCCGCTGGGACCAGCCCATGCCGAGCTGGTCGACCGCGACCACGCGCCAGCCCGGCGGGGCGCCGGCCAGCAGCCGCCGCCACAGGTAGGACCAGGTGGGGTTGCCGTGCACGCACAGCAGCGTGCCCACCGGGTCCGCGGTGCCGGTGTCGAGGACGTGCCAGTCGTGCTCGGCGCCGGTGCGGTCGGCGACGCGCAGGCGGCGGGACCAGGCCGGGTCGAGCCCGGGCAGGTCGGTCGGGACGCCGGGGGTGGGCGCCGCCGTCACCAGGCGATCTCGAGGCAGCAGGCGTTGAGCCCCGAGCCGATGCCCATGAGCAGCACCCGGTCGCCGTCGACGAGGGTGTCGCTGGTGTCGGCGAGGGTGAAGGGCACCGACGCCGGGCCGAGGTTGCCCCGGGTCGGGAAGGTGGTGGGCACCAGGGCCGGGTCGATCTCGAACCGGTCGCACATCGCCCGCGTGTGCACCTTCGACACCTGGTGGACGATGTAGCGGCTCATGCCCCCGGCCCAGTCGAAGTCGGCGCGGGCGTCGGTCCACAGCTGCTCCGACAGCGCCAGCCCGGCGTCGAGCAGGCCCTTGAGGTCGGTGCGCATCATGTCGTTGTCCCCGACGCAGAGCTCGTGGTGCTCGCTGCCGGCGCGGCTGACCGAGCCGACCAGGCGGTGGCCCTCGGGGTGCCGGTCGGCGCGTCCCAGGACCATCGCCACCGCGCCCGAGCCGAGGGTCAGCGTGGCGAACTGGGCCATCACGTCCCGGGACACGGTGTCGGGGGCGGACAGCCGCTCGAGCGTGCGCTCCTGCACCGGGCGGGAGTCCTCGCCGTTGACGACCAGCACGTACTCGGCCATGCCCGAGTCGATCATCGCCGCGCCCAGCTCCATGCCGTTGACGAACCCCAGGCAGGCGTTGGTGACGTCGAAGTTCTGGCAGGAGGGGGGCAGGCCCAGGGCGTGGTGGACGGCGACCGCCGTCGAGGGCTCCAGGTACCGGCGGCTCACCGAGGTGTTGACCATGAGGCCGATGTCGGCGATGTCGACGCCGCTCTCGCTGATCGCCTTGGCCCCCGCCGTCGCCGCCCCGTCGACGAAGGTCGCCCCCTCGGCCCACCAGCGGCGCTCGCGGATGCCGGCCAGCCGCTCCAGCAGGCCCGGGCGCAGGCCCACCCGCTGGTAGGTCTCGGTCAGCCGCTCGTCGAGGGCGGCCGAGGTGATGACCTGCGGGGCGTCGACCGCCTGTACGGCCAGGACCGTCGTGTTCGTGAATCGGTGGGTCGCGTTGCCGCTCATCCGTGGGGCCAGTCCCGTTCCTCAGGAGGGTGGGCCCGCTGGTCGGGCGCCGATCCCGTTCCGCCGGGCACTACCCGACCCCGCCGACGGTATGCCGTGCGGCCGCCACCCCAGGGCGGGCCCCAGCCGGGTGGCGATGTCGGTGAGGATCTGCGCGTAGTCCTCGTCGGCGAAGCTGAAGGGCAGCGCGAACACCACCTCGGTGACCTCCTGGAAGCCGGCGTGCGCGTACAGCTCCTCCGCGATCTGCTCGGAGGTGCCCAGCAGGTCGCGGGCGAACAGCAGCTGGGCGGGTCCCTGGGGCGCCGCCGTGCGGGGGGTGCGGGCCTCGACGTAGGCGGCGTACCGGGCGCGCTGGTCGGCCGAGGCGGAGTCGGTCGGGATGACGACCAGCCCCTGCGACACGCGGGCCGCGTCGCCGTCGGGGTGCGCGGCCCGGAAGGCGCGCACGTGCGCCCGCTGGATGGCGGCGAAGTCCGCGCCGTCGCCCGCTGCGGCGTCCCCGGCCTTGACCACGCTGCTGGTCAGGAAGGACATGCCCTGCTCGCCGGCCCAGCGGGCGGACCGCAGGCTCCCCCCGCCGTACCACATCCGCGACCGCAGCCCGGGCGAGTGCGGCTGCACCCGGGCGGAGAACTCCTCGACCACGCCCTCCCGGCCGGAGAAGGTGCTGGCCGGCTCGCCGGCCACCAGCCGCAGCAGCCGGGCGACGCGGTCGTAGCCGAAGTCCTCGGTGTCGGCGGTGTGGGGGTAGAGCGCCGCCTTGACGTCGTCCCAGTGCATCGGCGGGCCGACGCTGACCCCGGGGTTGAGCCGCCCGCCGGAGAGGACGTCGACCGTGGCGAGGTCCTCGGCCAGCCGCAGCGGGTTCTCCCACGCCAGCGGGGTGACCGCGGTGCCCAGCTCGATCCGCCGGGTGCGCTGGCTCGCCGCGGCCAGGACCGTCAGCGGGGAGGAGATCCCGTACTGCAGGTGCCGGTGGCGCACCCAGGCGCTGTCGAGCCCCAGTCGCTCGCCGAGCTCGACGACCGCCAGCGTCCGCTCGTGTCCGGGCCCCGGGTCGGCGGCGTCGAACGAGCCGATGGTGAGGAAGCCCAGCCGGGCGAGCGGGACGGAAGGGAGTGGCATGCGGCGGCTCCTCGGGGCGCTGCGCGGTCGGGGCGCGCTGATTGTCGCTGATCCCGGCTCGTTTGCGTCTGGACTCATATAAGCGACGGGTGTAGCTTTCGGCCCGTGCACGCGTTCGACGTCCTCGGCGACCCGGTCCGCCGGCGCATCCTCGAGCTGCTCGCCGACGGCGAGCAGTCCGCGGGGGCGATCGCCGCCGTGGTCGCCGAGGAGTTCGGCATCTCCCAGCCCGGGGTGTCCCAGCACCTGCGGGTGCTCCGCGAGAACGGCTTCGCGCACGTCCGGGCCGACGGGGCCCGCCGGCTCTACACCGTCGACTCCGCGCCCCTCCGGGACGTCGACCGGTGGCTCGACCGCTTCCGCCGGTTCTGGGACCAGCACCTCGATGCGCTGGCCACCGAGCTGGCCCGCGGCGAGCGCGACCGACGCAGGAGGGACCAGCAGCCGCCCGGCGCGCAGCCGGGGGCCGACCGGGAGGACCCGACATGAAGGACCTGATCGACGAGCTGACCGCCGCCCACCGGGACGTGCAGCGCCGGGAGGACGACGGCACGGACCTGTTCGCCGTCCGGCTGCGCCGCACCTATCCCGCCGCCGTGGCCGACGTCTGGGACGCCGTCACCGACCCCGAGCGCCTGGTGCGCTGGTTCCTGCCGGTCACCGGCGACCTGCGTCCGGGCGGCAGCTACCAGCTGGAGGGCAACGTCGGGGGCGACATCGTCACCTGCGAGCCGCCGCGGCACCTGGCGGTCACCTGGGGCGCGCCGCAGAGCGTCGTCACCGTGCGGCTGACCGCGGAGGCGGCCGGGCGCACCGTCCTGGAGCTGGAGCACACGGTGCCGGCCGAGTTCGCCGGCAGCGGTGCGGGCGCGCTCTACGTCGGGCCGGGGTGGGACGTGTCCTTCCTGGCCCTGGGCACCTACCTGCGCGGCGTCGTGGTGGCCGACCCGGCCGCCTGGGAGAACACCCTGGAGGGGCAGCACTACTCCGCCGGCAGCATCGCCGCGTGGAGTGAGGTCATCGGCGCCAGTGGCACCGCGACGGCCGACGAGATCGCCGCCGCGGCCGACACGGCCCGGGCCCAGTTCACCCCGGACCTGGTGGCCACGCCGGGCGGCTGAGCGCAGAGGGGTCAGGGGGCGGGCGGCAGCGTCCCCTGCAGCCGGGCCAGCTCCGCGTCGTCGAGCGGCAGGCCCACGTCGTCGCGGAGGAGCGCGGCCACGTCCTCGTCGGTCAGGTCCCGCTCGTCGACCGAGCCGTCGGCCCGCACCAGCGTGCGGGTCCGGCCGCGCAGCCGGACGAACACGTCGTCGTGCTTGCGGACCGCGACGGCCTGGCCGACGAAGGGCGAGGAGGGGTGGGTCGAGGTGAAGTGGTTGGCCATCACGACGTCGGAGGCGTGCACCGGCTCCTCGATCAGGCGGTAGAGGGTCCGCCAGCCCTCGCTGGCCTGCTCCTGCACCAGCCAGGTGTCCTCGGTGCCGCGCAGCATCCGGTAGGTCCAGCCGCCCTGAGGACGGGGGCCGCTCTCACCCCACGGGATCGGCTCGAGCAGGGCGTTGCCGAAGCCGACGTCGGCCAGCCAGTCCCCGTCGTCGGAGCGCACCCGCAGGGCCATGTGCGTGCGCGGCCGGGGGCGCACCTCGTCCTCCCCGACCCGGGCCAGCAGCCGCTCCACGGAGAAGCCGATCCGCTCCAGGACGGCGGCGAACAGCGTGGCGTGCTCGTAGCAGTAGCCGCCGCGCCCCCGGTCGACCAGCTTGGCCTGCACGCTGTCGACGTCGACGGCGACGCCGCGGCCCAGCACCACGTCGAGGTTCTCGAACGGGATGGTGGCGACGTGCGCGCGGTGCAGGACGTGCAGGGTCTCGCCGGTCGGCTGCACCGGTCCGCTGTGCCCGATCCGGGCGAGGTAGGCGGACAGGTCCAGCCCCGGGGCCGCCCACTCCGCCCCGGGAGCCGCTCGCCGTCCTGACGTGACGTCCGTGGTCACGGAGCCCCCTCCGCCGGTGGGTCGGTGGCCGGCCGCTGCGGCCGTTCCCCGGCCAATCTAGGCGAGGCCGGGCGGGTGGGGGTGCGCCCGGGTGGCTGCGGCGGGGGTGCGGCGCCGTCGGCCATGATCGGGCGGGAGGACTCTCGCGCGACCGGGACGGGGAGGCGGCGGACATGCCGGCACGGGGAACGATGGGCCGGGGAGCGGCCCGGCGGCTGGCTGCGCTGCTGCTGGTCACCGGCGTCCTGGCCGTCGCCGGCTGCAGCGGGGACGGCGCGGGCGAGCGGATCCGCTCCTACGACATCGGCATCACGGCCGCCGCGGACGGGTCACTGACCGTCGAGGAGACCATCGACTACGACTTCGCCGGGGAGGAGCGGCACGGGATCGTCCGGTCCGTCCCCGACCGCGTGCACCTCGAGCAGACCCTCGACCGGCGCTACCCCGTCGACGACGTCACCGTCCGCAGCCCCACCGGAGCCCCGACGGCGACCGAGGTGAGCGGCGAGGACGGCGGGCTGAGCATCCGCGTCGGCGACGAGGACACCGAGATCAGCGGCCGGCACACCTACGTGCTCACCTACCGGGTGGCCGCCGTCGCCGACCCCGGGGCCGACGGCGACCGACTGGCGTGGAACGCCGTCGGCACCGGCTGGGAGGTGCCGATCGAGCAGGCGCGGGTGCGCCTGTCCGGCCCGCCCGGGGCGGTGCCGTCGGCGGTCGACTGCGTCGTCGGCGGAGCGGACGCGCGGACGCCGTGTGCCGCCGAGACCGGCCCCGGCGGCGAGCTGCGGGCCGCCGCCGCCGACCTCGACCCGGGCGAGGGGCTGACCGTCGGCGCGACCTTCCCGGCCGGCACCTTCGCCGGCGCCGAGCCGGTCCTGGAGGAGACGTTCAGCCCGGCACTGGCCTTCCGCCTCACGCCGGCCACCGGCGGGCTCGCGCTGGCCGGCCTGCTCGCCCTCGTGCTCCCGGTCCTGGCGCGGAGCCGGCGGGGGAGCGCGTGGCCGCGGCGCGGGGAGCCGGTCGCTGCGCAGCTGACCCCGCCGGCGGACGCCCGGCCGGCCCAGCTGGGCACCGTCCTCGACGGGTACGCCCAGCGGCACGAGGTGACCGCCACCCTGCTCGACCTCGCCGTCCGGGGTGCCCTGCGGATCGAGGAGGTCGACGGTCCCGACGGCGCACGCGCGGAGGGCGACCCGCCGGCGGACTGGCGGCTGGTCCGGACCGCGGACGGCGGGGACGACCTGCGGGGCTACGAGCGGCAGTTGCTCGACGAGGTGTTCGCCGAGGGGGACGTGGTGACCCTGTCGGACCTGCAGGCACGCTTCGGCGCGATCGCGTCCCGGACCTGCGCCGCCGTGTACGACGACGTCGTCGCGCTCGGCTGGTTCACCGCCCACCCGGCCGCCGTCCGGCGCCGGTGGTGGACCGCCGGTGCGCTGGTGTTCCTCGGCGGCGCCGCGCTCACCGCCGTCCTCGCGCTCACCACCACCTGGGCGCTGGCCGGCACCGGGGTGGCGCTGGCCGGCCTGGTGCTGCTCGGCCTGGCCGGGCGGATGCCGCGGCGGACGGCCGCCGGAGCGCAGCTGCGCGAGCGGACCGCGGCCTTCCGCGACTCCCTCGCGGCCGCCGAGCCCCGGTGGCTGACCGAGCCGGTGCGGGTGCCCGACCTCGCCGGCGCCGCGCGGACCGACACGGCCGTGCGGTACCTGCCGCACGCGGTGGCCCTCGGGGTGGCCGAGCAGTGGAGCCGGGCGGTGGACCGCTCGGGCGCCGCGGTGGCGCCGGACTGGTACACCCCGGCCCCGGGCGCGTCGAGCACCCCGGTGTGGCCCGCGCTCCTCGTGTTCTCGTCGCCGACGAACCCGGCGCTGGCCCCGCCGGCGCCGGCCGGTGGGGCCGGGACGTCGGTCGGCGGGGCCGCGGGTGGCGGTGGTGGGGGCAGCTGGTGACCGCCCGCGAGGATCACCGCCGGCGGTAGACGCCGTCCCGCTCGTCGAGGAACGCCTGCACGGCCTCGGCGTGGTCCTCGGTCGCCACCAGCTGCAGCAGGGCGCGGTGCTGGAGAGCCGTCGCCTCCGACCGGTCCCGCTCGAGCGCTCGGGCCGCCGCGGCCTTGGTGGCCTCCACCGACAGCGGGGGCCTCGTCGCGATCCGCCGGGCGAGGGTCAGCGCCGCGGGCAGGAGGTCGGCTGCCGGGTGGACCCCGGTGACCAGCCCCCACCCGGCCGCCTGCCGGGCGGTGTAGCGCCCGCCGGTGAGCAGCATCTCGGTGGCCGGGCCCAGTCCCACCACGCGCGGCAGCCGCCAGACGCTGGCCATCAGCCCGACGTTCACCCCGGCAGCCACGAAGAACGCCTCGTCGGCGGCGATCCGGACGTCGCAGCACAGCGCCAGCTCCAGGCCACCGCCCACCGCTGCACCGTTGACCGCGGCCACGACGGGTACGCGCAGGTCCTGCAGCCGGTCGAGGGTGCCGGCGAACCCGGCCAGGAACCCCGCCAGCTCGTCCGCGGCCAGGCCTCGTTCCTCCCGGAGGTCCGCACCGGCGCAGAACACCCGGCCGGTGCCGGTCACGACGAGGCACCGGACGTCGGTGTCGGCGTCCACCCGGTCGAGCACCTGCCCGAGCGCGCGGCAGTCCGCGCGGGTGAGGGCGTGCGACGGGGCGCCGCCCAGGGTGACCAGCGCGACGCCGTCGACCGCGGGCCGGAACCGGATGCCGGCGTCGTCGCCGGCTGCCGGCCCGGTCACGTCTCGCCCGGGTCCGGCGTCGTGGGCCGGCGCAACTGCTGCTTGAGGATCTTCCCCGCGCCGGACTTGGGCAGCGGGTCGGCGCGGACGTCGATCGACTTGGGCACCTTGTACGCGGCGATCCGCGCGCGGCAGTGCTCGGCGAGTTCGGCCTCGGTCACGGCGGACCCGGCGGTGGTCACGACCACCGCGTGCACCCGCTCACCCCAGCGGTCGTCGGGCAGGCCGATCACCGCCACCTCGGCGACGGCCTCGTGCGACGCGAGCGCGCGCTCCACCTCGATCGAGTACACGTTCTCCCCGCCGCTGATGATCATGTCCTTGAGGCGGTCGACGAGGAACACGTAGCCGGCGGCGTCGCCGTACGCCAGGTCGCCGGTGCGGTACCACCCGTCGACGAGTGCGTGCGCGGTCTCCTCGGGCCGGTTGAGGTAGCCCTGCATGATGTTCGGGCCGCGGACCCAGACCTCCCCGACGGTCCCGTCGGCCACCGGTGCGCCGCCGAGGTCCCGGATCTCCACCTGCACCCCCGGGATCGCGTAGCCGACCGACGCCAGCCGCTCGGGGTGCTCTCCGGCCAGCGCCAGCCGGTGGTCCTGCGGCGGCAGCCAGGTGGCGCCCACGCCGGCCTCGGTCATCCCGTAGCCCTGCAGGAAGTCGCAGCCGAGCATCCGCATGGCCCGGCGCAGGGCATCGGCGGACATCGGGGAGGCGCCGTAGTGCAGCAGTCGCAGGCTGCTCAGGTCGGCCGGGTGCCGCTCCAGGTGGTCGAGCAGCATCGCGATCATCGTCGGCACCAGCACCGACACGGTGACCCCGTGGTCGGCCACCTGCCGGGCGAAGCCGTCCGGGGTGAAGCGGGGCAGCATGACGTGGGTCGCGCCCACCCAGGTGACGGGGTGGACCATCTGGGACGCCGCACCGTGGAACATCGGGCCCGCGTGCAGGTACCGGTCCTCGCGCTGGAACCCGTCGGTGTGCCACAGGTGCTTGGTGTTGGCCATCAGGTTGGCGTGGCTGAGCAGCACGCCCTTGGGCCGGCCGGTGGTCCCGCCGGTGTAGGAGACCGCCGCCACGGTGTCCGGATCGAGGTCCGGCGGGGCCGTGCCCGCCTCGGCGAGCAGCGCGGCGTAGGGGACGCAGTCGGGCGGGCACTCGCCCGCTCCGGCGAACACCAGCTCCCGCAGGCCCGGGCACCGGTCCCGCAACGCCCGGCCGGTCTCGAGGTGCTCGGCGTCGACGACCAGGACCTCGGTGCCGCAGTCGTCGAGCATGAACGCCAGCTCGGGCACCGCCAGCCGGGTGTTCAGCGTGTTGAGCACCCGCCCGGAGGCGGGTACCGCCAGCCACGCCTCGAGGTGCTCGAGGGAGTTGCCCATCAGCACGCCGACGAAGGCGCCCGGGGCCAGGTCCAGGGTGGCGAGGCCCGTGCCCAGCCGCCGCACCCGGTCGTGCAGCTCGCGGTAGGTCAGCCGGCGGTCGCCGTCGATCACGGCGAGCCTGTCGCCGTGCGGCCGGGCGGCGTGCTCGAGCGGCCAGGCCAGGGTTCCGTGCATCGGGTGTCCTCTTCCTGCGCGTCGCGCGGGGCCGGCTGCGGTGACCGCGATCACCCCCGCGCGGAGTGAAGCTAGACACGCACGTGACGGGCGTCAACACTGGCGGGAACTGCAGAGCCCCGGGGCTGGGGACGGTGGAGCGGAGGAACCGTGTCGGGCAGGGCAACGGCTGGGCTGCCGGACGTCGGGAGCCGCAGCGAGGCGGGCCTGGGCGTCGGGCCCGTGACGCGAGGGGCGCGCATCCGGCCCCAGCAGCTGCTGTTCAGCCTGCTGGGCGCCCTCGTGCTCGACGGCAGGGACGAACCCCTGCCCACCCGGGTCTTCCTCCACGTGCTCGGGGAGCTCGGGGTGACCGACGCCGCCGCCCGTGCGACCCTCACCCGGCTGGTCCACCGCGGGTTCCTGGCCCGCGAGCAGACCGGGCGGGTGGCCACCTTCGCCCTGACGGACGTGGCTCGGCGGGTGCTGCGCGACGGGCGGGTGCGCATCCTGGCCGCCGCCCCGTTCGACCGGGACTCCGACGCCTGGACCCTGCTGAGCTTCTCCCTGCCGGAGAGCCGCCGCGACCTGCGCCACCAACTGCGCTCGCGACTGTCGTGGGCCGGGTTCGGCTGCCTGCGGGACGGTCTGTGGATCGCACCGGGGCGGGTGGACCTCGACCGGGTGCTGGGTGCCACCGCGGAGGAGGCGGACATCGTCGCCGACGGCTTCCTCGCCCGGCCCCTGTCCGGCTCCCGGGTGCGGCTCTTCGTCGAGCGGGCGTGGGACCTCCCGGCGCTGAGGGCCGAGCACGAGCAGTTCCTCCGCGAGTGGACCGAGCCCGACGCCGGCACCGGGGACCCGATCGCCCGGCTGACCCTGCTCAACGCCCACTGGGTGCACCTGCTCGGGGTGGACCCGGGGCTGCCCCTGGAGCACCTGCCGGCCGGCTGGCCCGCGCGGGAGTCGGCCGACGTCTACCGCCGGGCCGCCGCCGTCCTGGGCCCGCGGGCCCACGAGTCGTTCGGCGAGCTCGTCGCCAGCGGGTGGCGCCGGCGCTGAGTCGCGCGACCCATCGGTCAGCCGGTCGTCAGCCCGGGGGCCGACGGCCGGACCGACCGGCTGCCGTCGCCGCAGCGCCGGAGCTCCCGTCCGGCCCCGCGCGCGGCCGCGAGCACCAGCGGCGCCACGGCCGCGGCGTCGGTGCTCCCGGCGCGGACGACGAGGGACAGTGCGGCGACCACCCGCCCTCCGGCGTCCACGACGGGGGCCGCCACCGACAGGGAGTCGGGGTGCACCATGCGGTCGCTGACGGCGTGACCCCGGCACCGGATGTCGGCGAGCACGCGGCGCAGCCGGTCGGGTGCGGTGATCGTGCGGTCGGTCAGGCGCGGCAGCGGCCCGCCGAGCACCTGGTCCTGCACACCGACGGGTGCGTGGGCGAGCAGGACCAGCCCGGCACTGGTGGCGTGCACCGGCATCCGTCCGCCCACCCGCAGGGTCACCGGCACCGCGGCGCGACCGGCGACCCACTCGGTGAGCACGACGTCGGGGCCCTCCGGCACCGCGAGCAGCGCGTTCTCCTGCGTGGCCAGGCTCAGGTCGGCGAGGAAGGGCAGCGCCGACTCCCGCAGCTGCAGGGCGTGCGGCACGAGCGAGGTCACCTCCCACAGGTGCAGTCCGATCCGCAGCCGCCCGTCGGCGTCGCGTTCGAGGGCCCCCCAGGTCACCAGGTCGCCGGCGAGGCGGTGCACGGTGGACAGCGGCAGGCGGGTCCGGCGGGCCAGGTCGGAGCAGGACAGCGACGCGCGGTCGGGGGTGAAGGCGCCGAGCAGGCTCAACGCCCGGGCGGTCACGGAGCCGGTGGACCGGCGGTCCTCCGCCGGCACCGGCGGGGCGGCCGGGCCACTCACACCTCGTCCGCGCGCGGAGGCCGGGGGCGGCCGTGCGCCCGTCCGGTGGCCGATCGTGGCGGCTGAGCAGGCGGGACGGGCAGCGCTCGACCGATGCCCCGCGCCGCCGAGGTGACCAGGGCTGCGAGGCTCTCCACCCGCGCGCCCCGCGCCCGGACCACCACGGAGACCGCGGCCCGGACCTCACCTCGGGCGTCCCGGACCGGCGCGGCGACCGACAGCGCGTCCGTGGTGACCTGCCGGTCGCTCACCGCGTGACCGAGCCGCCGGACGTCGGCCAGAGCGGCGCGCACGGCGTCCGGACGGGTGAGCGTCCAGGGGGTGTAGCCCGCGAGCGGCCGGGCCAGGACCGCCTCCTGCTCGTCAGCGGGCGCGTGCGCCAGCAGGGCCAGGCCCAGGCCCGAGGCGTGCAAGGGGAAGCGGGCGCCGGTGCGGGTGAGG
This sequence comes from Geodermatophilus sabuli, assembly GCF_010686765.1. Classification (GTDB taxonomy): domain Bacteria; phylum Actinomycetota; class Actinomycetes; order Mycobacteriales; family Geodermatophilaceae; genus Geodermatophilus; species Geodermatophilus sabuli_A. The sequence goes on from NZ_JAAGWF010000002.1 coordinate 191,264, forward strand.
ACCGGCACGGCACACCGCCCGGCGATCCGCTCGACGAACAGCAGTTCGGTGCCCTCGCGCACGCCCAGTTGCGCGTTCTCCCGGGTCACCTGGCTGAGGTCCTCGAGGAAGGGGAGTGCGGCGTCGCGCAAGCCCGTGGCTCGCGGCGCCAGGACGGCGACCTGCCACAACCTCAGCCCGATGCGGTATCCGCCGTCCGCACCCCGGTCGAGGGCGCCCCACCGGAGCAGTTCGGCGGTCAGCCGGTGCACGGTGCTCAGCGGCAGTCCCGAGCGGCGGGAGACGTCGGTGAGGGTGAGCACCGGCTGGTCGGCGCTGAACGCGTCGAGGATCGCCAGCGCCCGGACCGTCACGGGACCGGTCCGCCCGCGGACCCGCGGTGCGGTGGCCCGCTCGGCGGGCCCGGCCTCGGCGAGAGCGACGGAGGTCACACCCGAAAGCTAGAAGTCCGCGTGACGCGCGTCAACTGCGACGTGGAAGTTCCGGGCCCGTGTCGCGGAGTGCGTGCAGCCTGGGGAGGACGTCGGCGGCGAACGAGGCCACCACGGCCTCGCGCACCGAGCCGTGCACCGGCTGGAACACCAGCGAGTCCGCCCCCGCCTGGGCATACTCGGTCGCCCGTGCGACGACGTCGTCCGGCGTCCCGAGCAGCAGATAGCGGTCGGCCAGGCCGGTGAAGTCCTGCTGGTAGGCGTCACTCACCCCGCGGATCGCCAGCTCGCGGCCGCGGGCCCGGTCCTCGTCGACCGCCCCCCAGCAGAAGACGGCCCCCCGCACCGACCGCGGGTCCCGCCCGGCCCGCTCTGCCTCCTCCCGCACCCGCACCAGGCTGCTGGCCAGCTGCTCCGGGGTGTACATGTAGGGCAGCCAGTGGTCGGCGAAGCGGCCCGCGCGCCGGACGGCGGCATCGCTGCGTCCGCCGAGCCAGATCGGCGGGCCCCCGGCCTGGACCGGGCCGGGCGCGAGCTCGAGTCCGGGCACCGAGGTGAACCGGCCGTCGAACGTCACCGGGCCGCCGGACCACAGCCGGCGCGCCAGCTCCAGCGCCTCGTCGGCCCGGGCGCCACGGGTCGCCGGGTCGACGCCGGCCGCGGTGAACTCGGCCGGGAACTCCCCGCCGATGCCCACGCCCAGCTCGAACCGTCCGCCGGACACCTGGTCGAGGGTGGTGGCGAGCTTGACCGCGAGGGCGGCCGGGTACACCGGCAGGATCGTCAGGGAACTGACCAGCCGGATCCGGGACGTCGCCCCCGCCGCGGCCGCCAGGGTGACGAAGGCGTTGCCGATGGGGCCGTGGAAGAACAGGTGCTCGCCGCTGGCGACGGCGTCGAAGCCGGCGGTCTCGGCGTCCCGCGCCTCGGGAACGGTCCGGGTCTGGTCGGTGCTGAGCGACAGGGCCACGCGCATGTGGGTGCCTCCGGGAGGTGGGGTGGGATGGAGCCGGGCGGCTAGGGTCGGCGGCCCGCCGGGCCGCACCGGTCGGGACCCTTCAGGAGGAGCCGTGCTCGCCCAGCAGCTGACGTCGTTGACCGGGCCCGACGGGCTCGAGCCGGCCGACCTGCCGGTCCCGGAGGGCGGGACGGGTGAGGTGCTGGTCGACGTGGCGGCCGCCGGCGTCGCCTACCCCGACCTGCTGATGAGCACCGGCGCCTACCAGGTGCGCCACCCGCTGCCCCTGGTACTGGGCCTGGAGGCGGCCGGCACGGTCCGGTCGGCGCCGGCGGGCAGCGGCTTCGCGCCCGGCCAGCGGGTGGCCGTGCTCGGCGAACGGGGCACGTGGCAGCAGGTGGTGGCGGCTCCGTCCGAGCGGGTCCTGCCGCTGCCCGACGGCATCTCCGACGACGCCGCGGCCGGCTTCCCCCTGAACCACCTCACCTGCTGGTTCGCCCTGCGCCGGAGGGCCAGGGTGGAGACCGGGGAGTCGGTGCTGGTGCACGGTGCCTCGGGCGGCGTCGGCCAGGCGGCGCTGGCCCTGTGCCGGGCGCTCGGCCTGCCCTCGATCGCGATCGTGCGCGACCCCGGCCGGCCGCTGCCCGTCCCGGCCGACCACGTCGTCGGCGCCGACGGGTGGCGGGAGGCCGTCCGGGAGCTCACGGACGGCCGCGGGGTCGACGTCGTCCTCGACCCCGTGGGCGGCGAGCGCTTCCCCGACACCCTGCGGTCGCTGGCCCCCGAGGGGCGGGTGGTCGTGCTCGGCTTCGTCGGCGGCGACATCCCCACCGTGCGGGTCAACCGGCTGTTGCTGGCCAACACCGCGGTCCTGGGCGCCGGGTTGGCCGAGTACCTCCGGTGCGACCCCGGGTACGCCCGCACGGCCTGGGACGAGCTGCGGTCCCTGCTGGAGGGCGGGCGGCTGGTGGTGACCGAGCCCCGTGTGCGGCCCCTCGCCGAGGCCGCCGACGCACTGCGGGAGCTGGGCGAGGGGCGTGCCGCGGCCAAGACGGTGCTCCGGCTGCCCTGACCCGCGCTCCAGGTCACCCGGCGAAGCCGCCGCCGCAGACGAGCACCTGCCCGCTGACGTAGCTCGACTCCGGGGTGCAGAGGAGGTAGACCGCGCCGGCCGCCTCCTCCGGGGTCCCACCCCGGCCGAGCGGGATGCCGTGCTCCAGGCCGGCCAGCAGTTCGGGGTTCACGCCGACCCTGATCCGGCGGCCCTCGACGTCGATGGCGCCGGTCCCGTCGGCGGGCGCCTCGGTGAGACGGGTGCGGATCAGGCCGAACGCGACCGCGTTGACCGTGACGTTGTAGCGGCCCCACTCCTTGCTCATGGTCCGCGTCAACCCCAGGATCCCGGCCTTGGCCGCGGAGTAGTTGACCTGCCCGGCGTTGCCGGTCAGCCCGGCCACCGAGGAGATGTTCACGACCTTGCGGTGGGCGGCCCGCCCGCCGCCGGCCTGCTCGGCCTTCGCCCGCTCCCGGATCACCGGCTGCGCCGCCCGCAGGATCCGGAACGGGGCCTTGAGGTGGACGTCGAGGATCGCGTCCCACTGGTCGTCGCCCATCTTCTGGATGACGGTGTCCCAGGTGTAGCCGGCGTTGTTGACGATGATGTCCAGCCCGTCGAAGGAGTCCACGGCGGTGGCCACGAACCGCTCGGCGAAGTCGTCAGCGGTCACGCTGCCCACGCAGGCGACCGCGGTGCCCCCGGCGTCCTCGATGTCGCGCACCGTCTGCCCGGCCGGTTCGGCGTCGAGGTCGTTGACCACCACGCGGGCTCCCTCGCGGGCGAGTTTGAGGGCGATGGCCCGACCGATGCCTCGGCCGGAGCCGGAGACGAGTGCCACCTGGTCGGTCAGCGTGCCCATCGCGGTGCTCACTGCTGGACGGCGACGACGGCCTCGCCGCGGACGGTCACCGTCCCGTCGGCCAGCCGGGCCTCCAGTTGCAGCCGCGCGCGTCGCTCGCCGTCCACCGTCTCGACGGAGGCGACGGTGCCTCGGCAGGTCACCTCCGCGTGCACGGGGGTGATGGCCGCGAACCGCACGGTGTAGCTGCGGATCGCTCCCACCGGCACCAGGTCGGTGAGCAGTCGCCCGAGGTAGGCCATCGACAGCATGCCGTGGGCGAAGACGTCGTCCTGACCGGCGGCCCGGGCGAAGTCGAGATCGATGTGGATCGGGTTGTGGTCACCCGACGCGCCGGCGAAGAGGGCGAGGGTCGCCCGGCTGATCGGGGGGAGGGGGAGGTCCGGCAGCTGGGTCCCGGGCTCGACCGCTGCGGCGCTCATCGGGCGTCCGCCGGAGCCGGCCGGACGACGGCGATCGAGTCGCGCAGGTCGACGACCGGGCTGCCGTCCTCCCGGGTCACGCTGATCTCCCGGACGACGAAGCGCAGCGCACCGCCCTTCTTCTCGAAGGTGTCGGCGATCCGCGGCCGGTAGACGAGCACGTCGCCGGCGTGCGCGGTGTCGTGGTAGGTGAAGCTCTGCTCGGCGTGCAGCACGTTGCCCAGGTCGATGCCGAGGTCGTCGAGCCACTGGGTGCTCTTCGCCCCCTCGAGGACGAAGCCGAAGAGGAACGTGGGCGGCACCGGCAGGTCCGGGTGGCCGGCGGCGCGGGCGGCGTCCAGGTCGGTGAACACGGGGTTGTCGTCACCGATGACCTCGGCGAACAGCCGCACCCGCCCCCGTTCCAGCTCGACGGTGAAGCTCGGCAGCTCCCTGCCGATCACGGACTCGTCGATGACCATCGGGTCTCCTGTCTGATCTGTGGGAGCGGCCCTCGACGGAGGGCCGCGGGAGGGGGTGGAGCGGCGCTCACATACCCGCGGCGTGGATCTGGTCCATCACGAACGACGGGAAGCTGGTGATCTTGGCGTCGACCAGCAGTGGCCGGTCGCGGGGCCCGCGCAGCCAGGTGGCGACGGCGTCGAGGTCGGCGACCGTGCGGACGGTCACCGCGTCGCAGCCGTGCCCTCGGGCGATGGCTGCGACGTCGGTGTCGGGGAAGACGACGATGTCGACGGGATGGCCCTCGGGTCCGAACATCTGCGTCTCCGCGCCGTAGGCGTCGTCGTTGTAGACGACCAGGAGCAGGCCCAGGCCCAGGCGCACGGCGGTGTCCAGTTCGACCGAGCTCATCATGAACCCGCCGTCCCCGAGCCCGGCCATGACGAGCCGATCGGGTTGCGCGAGCGCGGCGCCGATCGCCGCCGACAGGCCGAGCCCGATCGACCCGAAGCCGATCGGCAGGCACGCGCCGCGCACGTCGGGGACGCGGGGGAACAGCTGCGGGTACGCGGAGAAGTTGCCCAGGTCGGTGGCGACGACCCGCTCGGCAGGCAGCATCTCGTCCAGGGCGAGGGTCAGCGTGCGGGGGTCGATGTGGCCGTCGTCGCCGGTGTCGTCGTACGGGACGTCGCGCCAGTGCGCGCCTGCGGCGATGCGGGTCGCGGCGTCCTCGGTCCGGTAGCCCCGCGCGGAGTGCTCCCGGGCGGCCAGGGCCGTCGTCAGGGCGACGGCGGTCTGCGCCACGTCACCCACCAGGCCCAGTCCGACCGGACGCTGGGCACCGAGCGCATCGACGTCGCGGTCCACCTGCACGAGCGTCACGCCGTCGCCGAAGAGCGCGCCGTGCCGCGCCGTCCACACGTTCAGCGACGCGCCCCACGCGACCACCACGTCCGCCGCGGCGATGAGCTCGGTGGTCGTGTCGGTGGAGAACCCGCCGGCGACGTCGAGGTCCCACGGACTGCCGGCGAACAGGCCGCGGGCACCGGCGGTGGAGGCGAGCAGGGCACCGCAGGCGTCGGCGGCCGCCGACAGCTCGTCGGCGCACCACCGGGCGCCGCGTCCGCCGAGGAAGACGGGGCGGGACGCCGCGGCGAGCAGGTCGGCGAGCTCGGCGACCGCGTCCGGGCCGGCGGCGGGAGCACGGACGTCCGGCAGGGGGAGCGCCGGCCGGCACCCGAGGTCGGGGACGTCGGCGTCCTGGACGTCGAGGGGCAGGTTCAGCACCACGGTCGCCCCGTCGACGGCGGCCCTGCGGTAGGCCTCCGTCGCCTCGGCGACCGCGGTGCCCGGGCCGCTCAGCGTGAACGGCGTGGCGCCCACCGCCCGGACGAGGGCCTCCTGGTCGACGTAGAAGTTCGACCGCCGGTCGGCCGGCGGGGTGTCCGCCGCCAGGACCAGCAGCGGAGTGGAGCTCTTCACCGCCTCGGTCAGCCCGGTCAGGGCGTTGGTCAGCCCGTTGCCCTGGTGCAGGGAGACGGCCGGCACCCGGCCGCTGAGCCGGCCGTAGGCGTCGGCCATGCTCACCGCGCCGGCCTCGTGCCGGGTGGCCACGAAGCGGGCGCCGCTGCCGACCAGGGCGTTGGTGAGGTGGAAGTTGCTGCTGCCGACGACGCCGAACACCTGCTCGACACCCAGCCGGGTGAGCGCCTCGGCGACTGCCTGGGCGACCTTCAATGCGTGCTCCGTCTCGGGTGGTCGGGACCGGCGGGGATCAGTCGGTGGTGAAGATCAGCGACTCGAGGTCGTCCACCGGCTCGTCCAGCAGCCCGTTGTCGATCATCAGGTCCTGGGTCAGCTCGGCCCGCTCCAGGGAGGGCTCGGTCTCCTCGAGCCACCCGGGCTGCACGACCCGCTCGGCGAGCTCGGGCGTCAGGCTGGTGAAGGTCTGGACGATCTCGTTGACCGCGTCGGGGTTGTCGGCGGCGAAGCTGATCGCCTGGTCCATGGCACGGGCGAAGGCGGCTGCCACCTCGGGGTTCTCGGCTGTGTACTGCGCGGTCGCGGCCCAGCCGATCAGCGGCCAGCCCTCCAGCCGCGGGGTGCACGTGGGCGTGTCGACGAGGGTCTGCTGTCCCTGCTCCGTGCCGAGGGTGACGAACGGCTCGGCCACCAGGCCGGCGGCGATCTGCCCCTCCGCGATCGCCGACCCCTGGTCCGGGAACGGGATCTCGACCAGCGAGTACTCGTCCGGGTCCAGCCCGTTGCCGCGCAGGCACTCGCGGACGACGATCTCCGTGGGGCCGCCGAGGGTGTTCACCGCGACCGACTGGCCGGCGAGATCGGCCACGCTCTGCAGCGGGGAGTCCGCGCCGGTCAGGATCGCGTTCACCCCGGTGGTGTTGCCCGAGTTCTCGAGGACGATCTGGAGGTCGAGGCCCTCGCTCGCGGCCAGGATCACCGAGACCCAGTTCGAGGAGCTGAACTGCAGTTCCCCGGAGACCATCGCGGGGACCCCGGCCGCGCCGCCGGGGATCTGCTGGATCTCCACGTCGAGGCCCTCGTCCTCGAAGAACCCCTCCTGGACGGCCAGGTACAGCGGTGCCATGTCGCCGACCGGCAGGGCGCCCACCCGGATCGACACGGGATCGTCACTGCTGAGCGCCTGGTCAGCCGGGGCGCTCGGCTCCTCGTCCCCACCGCCGCAGGCCGCGAGCAGGCCCGCCGTCAGGAACAGTGCGGTGACCCGGCCGTGTGTGCGCTGCCGTCGCATGTGCTCTCCCTCTGCTGCTCCGACGTCCCGCGGATGCCGGTGCCCGGATGTCCCGGGCCATGCTGGGCGGGACGCCCGTGCCCGGCCCAGAGCACCTTCCGGATGCCGGGAGTGGCGTCCGGCCGCGCTCCAGCGCGCCCCGGGGGCTGCTGCGGGACGAGCAGCTCCCGGTCCTGGTTCACTGCCGTCGGGCGTGTGACCGGCCGGTCGGGCGCGGCGAGCACCAGTCCCCGGGAGGACGGCCATGCACCTCGGCGTCGACAGTTTCGTCTCGGCGGTGACCGACCCCTCGACGGGGCGGGTCGTCGGCCCCGCGGAGCGGATGGCGCACCTGCTCGAGGAGATCGCGCTGGCCGACCGGGTCGGGCTGTACTCCTTCGGCATCGGTGAGCACCACCGTCCGGAGTACTACGACTCGGCGCCGCCGGTGATCCTGGCGGCCGCGGCGGCCCGCACCTCCCGCATCCGGCTGGGCAGTGCCGTGGCCGTGCTCAGCGCCGCCGACCCCGTCCGGGTGTTCCAGCAGTTCGCCACCCTCGACCTGGTCTCCGGCGGCCGGATCGACCTCGTGGTCGGCCGGGGCTCGTTCACCGAGGCCTTCCCGCTGTTCGGTCTGAGCCTGCGCGACTACGACGAGCTCTTCGACGAGAAGCTCGACCTGCTGCTGCGCATCCGGGAGTCCGAGCACGTCACCTGGTCCGGCCGGCACCGCCCGCCGCTGACCGGTCAGGGCGTCTACCCCCGGCCGTTGCAGGACCCGCTGCCGATCTGGGTGGGGGTGGGCGGCTCGCCGGAGTCCTTCGTCCGCGCCGGGCTGCTCGGGCTGCCGCTCATGGTGGCGATCATCGGCGGGGAGCCCCGCCAGTTCGCCCCGCTGGTCGACCTCTACCGGCGCGCCGGGGCGGAGGCGGGGCACCCGCCGGAGGCGCTGCGGGTCGGCCTGCACGTGTTCGGCTTCGTCGCCGAGAGCACCCGGGCCGCCGCCGACACGATCTACCCGGGCTGGCACGAGATGTTCACGAAGGTCTCCCGGGAGCGCGGGTTCGCCGAGCCGACCCGCGCCCAGTTCGACGCCACCAGCGGGCCGGACGGCGCCTTCTTCATGGGTGACCCGGACACGGTGGCGACGAAGATCGAGCGGGTGTCCGGGCAGCTGGGCGGGGTCGAGCGCATCTCCCTGCAGATGACGAACCCGCGGCTGGCCCACGCCGACCTGCTGCGCGGCATCGAGCTGCTGGGCACCGAGGTCGCGCCGCGGGTGGCCTCGCTCTGAGGGCCGGCGATCAGTCCGCGGGACCGGTGCAGCGGACGGCGAGGACGGCGATGTCGTCGTCGGCACGGTGCGGCACGATCCGGCTCAGCAGCCGGTCGCAGAGCGCGTCGACCGGCAGGCCGCCCAGCTCGGCGAGCGCGCCGGTGAGCCGCTCCAGGCCCTCGTCGATGCCCATCCGGCCGGCCTCGACCAGCCCGTCGGTCACCAGGACGACCGTGTCGCCGGGGCGCACGCAGGCCTCGTGGTCGGTGTGGGGGAGTGGCTCGTGGGTGCCGAGGAGGCGCTCCGGCGGCGCGTCGAGCACCTGCACCGTGCCTTCACGGCGCACCAGCAGCGGGGGCACGTGCCCGGCCGAGGACCAGCGCAGGGTGTGCGTCCCGTCGGCGGCGGGCAGGTCCACCCGGGCCACGAGCGCGGTGGCGAGGGTGCCGACGGCCAGCCCGGTCAGCACCCGGTCCACCCGGTCCAGGGTCCGGGCGGGGCTGCCCGGGCTGTCGTAGGCGAGGGTGCGCACCGCGCTGCGCAGCTGGGCCATCGCCGCGGCCGCGGCGACGTTGTGGCCGACGACGTCCCCGATGACCAGCAGGGTGGCGCCGTCCTCCTGGCGGAAGGCGTCGTACCAGTCGCCCCCGACGAGGGCGTGCGTGCTCGCCGGCCGGTAGCGGACGGCGATCTCCAGGCCCGGGGGCTGCGGCGGCGGGGTGAGCAGGCTGTGCTGCAGGGTCTCGGCCACCTCCAACTGCCGGCCGTAGAGGCGGGCGTTGTCCAGGGCCAGCGCGCCGCGCCGGGCCACCTCCACCGCCGTGGCGATCTCCGCCTCGCTGTGCGGCGGCCGGCTCCCGCAGGTGACCAGGGACAGCACACCGATGGGCTCGCCCCGCGACTGCAGCGGGACGAACAGGCAGGACGTCGGGTCCAGCCGCCGCCAGGCGTCCCGCACCGCCCGGTTGGGCAGCGAGGGTGCGCCGAACTCGGGGTCGATCGAGGTCAGCTGAACCGGTTCCCCGGACAGCAGCGCCGCCGTGAGCGAGGACCGGTCGCGGGGCGCGCTCACCCGGCCGGCCAGGTAGGTGTCCACGTCGGCCAGCCGCTCGGGGGACCGGTGCGCCCGGGCGGAGCGGGCGGGGGCGCCGTCCTCCCCGAGCACCGTGACCGTGGCCCAGTCCGCCAGCCGGGGCACCACGAACCGCGCGAGCCGGTGGGCCGACTCGGTCGTGTCCAGCGTGCCGCTCAGGGCCTCGAAGACCTCGGTGAGGAAGCGCAGGGCGCCGGGGTCGTCGTCCCCCGCACTCCCGGATCCGGCGGGCCCGGCCGCCGAGTCGCCGCCACCGGCGGGGGCGACCCGGACGTGCAGCAGGTCGCCGACCACCTCGGCGGTCACGGTCAGCCACCGGCCGGCCGGGGCGTGGAAGCCGCGCCAGGTCACCGGGGTGCCCACCCGCCGCGCGTGCAGCAGGAAGGCGGAGAAGACGGTGTCCGCCAGCTCGGGCACGGCCTCCCAGAGCACGCGGCCGAGCAGCTGTGCCGGGCGGGATCCGAGCAGGCCCGCACCTGCGGCGTTGACGTAGCAGATCGTCCCGTCGCCGTCGAGGACGCCGACCCCGTCGGGCAGCCGGTCCAGCACGGCGGCGAGGACGGCCGGCGCGGGCACGTCCGCGCTGGGTCGACTCACCGCTGTCGCCTCCCGCTCGGCCACCCTCCGACGGAGAGGCGCACGCAGGGTACGTCAGCCGGTACGGCGAGGGGCGCCGCTCAGGGAGCGGCGAGCCCGCGGTCCTCAGGCGTCGGCGAGCAGGCCGCGCACGGCGTCGATGGTGTCGGCCTCGGCGGCGGTCTTGTCCGGCCGGTAGCGCAGCACCCGGGCGAACCTCAGCGCGACACCGCCGGGGTAGCGGGTGCTGCGCTGCGCGCCGTCCAGGGCGATCTCGACGACCAGTTCCGGCCGCAGGAGCAGCCCCCACTCCGCGGTCTCGCGGGCGTGCTCCGGAAAGGTGCGGGTCTGCCACTCCAGCAGCGCGTCGGTCATGCCCTTGAAGGTCTTGCCGACCATGACCGGGTCGCCGCCGTCGGGGTCACGGGCGGCGAGGTGGATGTTCGACAACGTGCCCGAGCGACGGCCGTAGCCCCACTCCACGCCGATCACGACCAGGTCCAGGGTGTGCACCGGCTTGACCTTCTGCCACGCCTTGCCGCGCCGGCCGGCGGCGTAGGGCGCGGTGAGGGCCTTGACGACGACGCCCTCGTGGCCGGCGGTGAGCGCGTCGTCCAGCACCGCGGCCGCCTGCTCCAGAGTGGGGCACCGGACGCCGGGCATCCGCAGCGGGGCGTGCTCGTCGGCGGCCAGCAGGTCGTCGAGTGCGTCGAGCCGGACCGCCAGCGGCTCGTCGAGGAGGTCGCGGCCGTCGAGGTGCAGCACGTCGAAGAGGAACGGGCTGAGCAGCACGCCCACGTCTGCCGCCTCCCCACCGGCGCCGCTGCCGAAGCGGCTCATCGTGTCCTGGAAGGCACGCGGCCGGCCGTCGTCGTCCAGGGCGAGGGTCTCGCCGTCGAGCACGGCGGTGCGGCAGGGCAGGGCGCGGATGCGCTCGACGAGCTCGGGGACGCCGTCGGTCACCTCGCGCAGCGTGCGCGTCCAGACGCGGACGACGTCGCCGTCGCGGTGCACCTGGATCCGCGCGCCGTCCAGCTTGAACTCCACGGTGACGTCGGTGCCGAGGTCGGCGAGCGCGGCGTCCAGCGAGGAGCCGGGGCTGGCGAGCATGGGCCGCACCGGCCGGCCGACCTCCAGGCGGACCGCGTCGAGGGCGGCCACCCCGCCGGACAGGGCGGTGGCCGCGGTCTCGGGGAGCCGGCCGGAGAGCATGAACGCCCGGCGGACAGCGGCTCCGGGGACCTCCGCCGCGACCGCGACAGCGTCGAGCACCACGCCCTCCAGCGCCCCCTGACGGAGCTCGCCGGTGAGCAGCCGGACCAGGAAGCGCTGCTCCTCGGCGGTGGCGGCCGACAGCAGGGCGCTCAGCGCCGCGTCCCGGCGGGCCGCCGAGCCGGGGCCAGTGGTGGCGGCCAGCCCGGTGAGGGCCCTGTCGACGCCGGCGACGGTCAGCGACTGCGTCGCGGCACCCTCGCCGGCCATCCGCGCCAGGGTGCGCCAGCCGACACCGAGCCGGCCCTGTCGTGGTTCGCCCGCCAGCCACGCGGTGACCGGCTCGACCTCGTCCGCGCCGGCCTGGCGCAGCAGCTGCGCGATCGCCGCGGCCTTCGCCGTCCGGGAGCGGGTGGCCGTGACCGCGGTGGACGCGGCGAGGACGTCGGCGAGCAGCACCGGGCCATCGTGGCAGCTGCCCCGGACACGACTGAGGGCCGTGACGCGGTGCGTCACGGCCCTCAGCTCATCGCGTCAGAGGACGCGGACGTTCTCCGCCTGGGGGCCCTTCTGGCCCTGCGTGACGTCGAACTCGACCTGCTGGCCCTCGTCGAGGGACTTGTAGCCGCTGCCGCTGATGGCGGAGTAGTGGCAGAAGACGTCGGCGCCGCCGCCGTCCTGGGCGATGAACCCGAAGCCCTTCTCCGCGTTGAACCACTTCACAGTGCCCTGAGCCATGCTGTTCTCATCTCGTGCTGGTGTGTTCCGGACCGGCAGATGCCGGCCGGAGGTCGCCGCACCGACCGGCAGGACCGAGAGGGAACGTCAGGCAGAGACGACTGCGGACGTCCGAGAACGAAGCAGAGGCGCAACAGCGACCAGAGGCCATGCTACGCCGTCCCGGCGTCCGGGCCCACACCCGGACCGGTGCGGCGAACGGGCCGCGCCGGTGAGGAGTCCGGCCGAGGCGAGCAGGAGCCGGTCGGGTGCACAGCTCCGTACCCGTCCCGTGACAGCCGGCGCACAGGACCCGCCCCGAGGCTGGGGCCGACGGCCGGATGGTCCGGCCGCGTGGAGGAGTCCCAGTGCGCAGGAAGTTCGTCATCGCCACCACCACCGCCGGGGTGCTGAGCCTGTCCGGCCTCGCCGTCGCCGTCCCGGCGCTGGCCGAGACGGCCGGTACGGCGGCGTCCTCGGCCGCGGACCGGGTCCGGGACGCCCTGACCGGCCTGGTCACCGACGGGTCCCTCACCCAGGAGCAGGCCGACGAGGTCGCGACCACCCTGGCCGAGGCCGGACTCGGGGAGCGAGGTGGCCATGGCGGGAGCCGGCTGGACCTGTCCGCCGCCGCCACGGCGCTGGGCATGGACGAGGCCGGGCTCCGCACGGCCCTGGACGTGGACGGCGCCACCCTGGCCTCCGTCGCCGAGGACCGGGGCGTCCCGGTCGACACCCTCGTCAGCGCGCTCACCGAGGCCGCGCAGGAGCGCATCGCGCAGGCGGTCGCCGAGGGCCGGCTCACCCAGGAGCAGGCCGACGAGCGCCTGGCCGACCTGGAGGCCCGGATCGCCGAGCGGGTCGAGCAGGCCCTCCACGACCGCGGCGGGCCCGGGGGCCGGGACGGTGGCGCCCCGGACGACCCAGCGGGGGCCGCGACACCGGGGGACTGACGTCCCGGGGGGCGGGCGGCCTCCGTCTGGTCAGATCCGACCAGACGGAGGCCGCGGAAGTCGACCAGTTCTGGTCATGTCCCGCGGGCCCGGCCCGGCGAGGCTGGACGCCATGACGTCAGGGCCGCGAGTGCGGCACGCGGCACCACAGCCGGTCCCCGTCCCGCGCTCCACCGGAGGGAGCTCCATGGCCGTCCTCGACCCCGTCCGCCCCGACCTGCGTGCGCCGGTCGGGTCGCCGCCGGTCGGCCGCCCGCCGGACGAGGTGCTGCCACCCGTGGGGGGGCCCGGTGGTGGGCTCCCGGGCAGCGTCCGTCCCGGCACGCGCTGGCTGCTCCGGGCGTTCCTGAGCCTGACCACGCTCGCCGTCCTGGCCCTGGTGCTGCTCCCGGGCGCGCACCACCAGTTCGCCTGGAGCATCCACATGGAGCTCACCGCGGCGTGGCTCGGCGCGGCGTACGCGTCCGGCTCGCTCCTCTCCCTCCTGGCGCTGCGCCGGAACGGCTGGCACGAGGTCCGGATCGCCGTCGTCACGGTCGCCACCTTCACCTGGCTGACGCTCGTCGCGACGCTGGTCCACACCCACAAGCTGAACCTCATGAGCGGGACCCTCCCGGGGCGGCTCGCCGCGTGGGTGTGGCTGGCCGTCTACCTCGTCGTGCCCGTCGCCTGCTGGGTGCTCGTGTCCCGGCAGGACCGGGACCACGTCCGGTCGCGGGTCCTCCACCGCCCCATGCCCCGGTCGCTGGCCGGGCTGCTGGGTGCGCAGGGCGTCGTCCTGGCCGCGGCCGGCACGGTGCTGTTCCTCGGGGGTCTGACGGTCCACCACGAGTCGGAGGCGGTCACCCGCTTCTGGCCGTGGGACCTCATGCCGCTGAGCTCCCAGGTCATCGGTGCCTGGCTGATCGCCCTGGGCCTGGGCGCCGCCCTGGTCATCCGGGATCGCGACCTGAGCCGGCTCCGGGTCCCGGCCGCTGCCTACACGGCGTTCGGCGTCCTGCAGCTGGGCGTCCTGGTCGGGCACCGGGCGGACGTCGAGGCCGGGGACCCGTGGCTGTGGGCCTACGTGGCCGTCCTGGCGGTCGTCGTCGGAACCGGTGGGTTCGGCTGGTGGGCGGGGCGCGACCCGGGGGTCATCCGCCGTAGGGCCGGGTGATGATCTCCAGGACGTGGCCGTCGGGGTCCTTCCAGTACACGCCCCGCCCGCCGTCGTCGGTGTTGACCTCGCCCGGGTGCTGCTCGAACGGATCGGCCCAGTGGTCCAGGCCGCGGGCGCGGATGCGACCCAGGATCTGGTCGAACTCCTCCTCGCCGACCAGGAACGCGTAGTGGCGCGGGTGCGGGGCGTCGTCCTCCATGAAGTCGAGGGAGACGCCGTTGTCGAGCGACACGACCGCGAAGGGGCCGAACGTGGTGGGCGGGCCCAGGCCGAGCACGTCGGCGAGGAAGGCGGCCGACGCCCGGCGGTCACGGGCGGAGACGATCGTGTGGTCGAGTTGGACGGGCATCGGAACTCCCTCCGGCGGTCGGCCGAGCGGCACCGCCGGCCCAGCCAAGCACCCCGCCGGCCCCTCCGGGGCGGTCGATAGGCTCCGACGTCATGCCGACCAGGTCCCGGGGGGACGACGTGCCCGCGAGGACGATCCAGGACCTCGGCCTCCCGCCGCGGGCGGTCACCGCGCTCACCCGTGCCGGGATCGTCCGGATCGAGGACCTGGCGGCCCTCACCCGGCGTGACCTCGCGGCCGTCGCCGGCCTCGGTCCCGGGCTGGTGACCGCGATCCGGCTCGTCGTCCCCGAGCCCGCCTCGGGGGGTTCCCGCGCCGAGGAGGAGTCGCCGGACGCCCCGGCGATCCCGTCCTTCGCCTCGCTGCGGGGCCCGCGCCGGCACACGGCGATCGACCTCCTGGTCCCCGAGCCGCCGGCGCCGGCCGCCACGCCCTCCGGGGCGCCGGCCGCCACGCCCTCCGCGACGCCCACCGGGACGCCGCGGCCGGCCGAGTACGCCGATCTGCTCCGTCTCGGGCTGCGCGCGGCGCGGGCGGTGGCCGGCGTCCCGGGGCGGCTGGCCCTCTGGTCGGTCCGGGCCCCGGTCCGCGGCCTGCGCCGGCTCCTCGGCGTCGAGCCGGGGACCGACCGGGGCTGACCCCGGGCGTCCGGGGTGGTCCCCGCGCCGTCGGACCCCTCGGCGAGACTGCGCGGGTGGACCGGATCGTGCTCCGGCGCCGCGGCGAGGGGGTCGTCGAGGCGCACGAGCAGGCCGGCTCCGCGTCGGCCGGGGTGGTCGCGCTGCCCGCCGCCGAGCTCGCCCGCTACGTCCGCGACCGGGAGTCGGCGCCGGTCCGCTGGGTCTGGGACGACACGACGCGGTGGTACCCGGCCCTCCTGGCCGCCGGCGTCCGGGTCGAGCGGTGCACCGACCTGCGGCTGGCCCACGCCGTCCTGCGGCGGACGCCGTTCGCCGACCACGACCTGCTCGCCGGCGACGACACCGCCGGCTGGGACGCCCTCCAGCCGGAGACGGCGACGGACGCCGCCCTCTTCCCGCTCGACGACCCCGCCGACCGCCTCGACCCGGTCGCCGAGGACGAGCGCCAGCAGGCGGTCCTCGCCGCGTCGCCGGAGCGCAGCCGTCTCGGTCTGCTGCTCGCCGCCGAGTCCTCCGGCGCCCTGGTCGCGGCCGAGATGACCGCCGCCGGCCTGCCGTGGCGGGCCGACGTGCACCAGCGGCTGCTGACCGACCTGCTCGGCCCCCGACCGCCGGCCGGCCATCGTCCGGTGGTGCTCGAGCGGCTGGCCGAGGAGATCCGCGCCGCCCTCGGCGCGGCGGAGCTCAACCCGGACTCGCCCGCCGCGGTCCTGCGCGCGCTGCAGACCGCGGGTCTGCCGGTCGACGACACCCGGTCGTGGACGCTGGAGCAGGTCGACCACCCCGCCGTCGCACCGCTGCTGGAGTACAAGAAGCTGGCCCGGCTGCTCTCCGCCAACGGCTGGGCGTGGCTGGACGCGTGGGTGCGCGACGGCCGGTTCCGCTCGTCCTTCCTCCCCGGCGGCGTGGTCACCGGGCGCTGGGCAGCCACCGGCGGGGGCGCCCTGTCGATGCCCGCACAGGTGCGCCCGGCGGCGGTCGCGGACGAGGGCTGGCGGTTCGTGGTCGCCGACGTCGCCCAGCTCGAACCGAGGGTGCTCGCCGGCATGAGCGGGGACGCCGCGATGGCGGAGGCGGCCCGGGCCTCGGACCTGTACCAGGGGATGGTCGCGAGCGGGGCGGTGGCCACCCGGGCCGACGCGAAGGTGGGCATGCTCGGCGCGATGTACGGCGCCACCCGGGGGGAGAGCGGACGCATGATGCCGCGGCTGACCCGCCGGTACCCCCGGGCGATCGGACTGGTCGAGGAGGCCGCCCGCGCGGGGGAGCGCGGCGAGGTGGTGCACACCCTGCTCGGCCGCGGGTCACCGCTGCCGGCCGGCGCGTGGGCGCAGCGCGCGGTGGACCTCGGCGAGCCGCCGGACGAGGGGGACCACCGGGAGGACCGGGACCGGCGACGGCGCGCGTGGGGCCGGTTCACCCGCAACTTCGTCGTCCAGGGCACCGGCGCCGAGTGGGCGCTGTGCTGGCTGGCCGACCTGCGCAACCGGCTCTGGCGCCTCGGCGGCACCGGGCGGGTCGAGCAGCGCCCGCACCTGGTCTTCTTCCTCCACGACGAGGTCGTCGTCCACACCCCGGAGCACCTGGCCGCGGACGTCGCCGAGGAGGTGCGCCGCGCGGCGGTCACCGCCGGCCGGCTGCTGTTCGGCGACTTCCCCGTCGACTTCCCGCTCGACGTGGCCGTCGTCGGCTCCTGGGCCGAGGCCGGCTGAGCGCGGGTCCCGGCGTCCGCCCCGGTCAGCGCAGGGGTGCTGACGTGCGGGCTGGTGGCCCGCGGGCTGTCCAACGGGGAGATCGCCGAGGAGCCGTACCTCGGGGTGCAGACGGTCAGGACCCGTCCGCGCCGGCGCGCAGCGCCGCGCAGACGTTCTCGTCGTCGCCGAAGGACGTCCATCAGGACGACGTCGGTGTGCAGGGAGCCGACCAGCGGCACGACCACCGCGCCGTCGGCGGCCTCGCCGACCACCTCGAGGTCGTCCTAGCGTGGCGCCGTGGCCGCCGCTCCCCTCCGCCCGCCGTGGTTCGGCAACCGGGGTGTGCAGGTGCTCGCCGCCGGGGCGCTCGCCTACAACCTCGTGCAGCTGGTGCTGCAGCTCGTCGACGCCGACTGGGGGGCGGCGTTCCTCAGCTTCGCGTGGGGCGTCTTGTTCGGGTACGTGCTGGTCGAGTCGCTGCGCTTCCGCCGGCAGCAGGACGCCGCCCCGGACGACGGGGCGCAGCCGGGCGACTGACCCGGAGCCGGCGCCCGGGATGCCGAGGTGCCGGCGCCCCCTACACGACCGGACCGTCGCGTGCGGGCGGCGCGACGAGCGTCACCCGACGAATCGGCGACCTCCGATTGTCACAACTGCATAACGCCGGTTACCGTGGCCGGGTCCAGTCGGTCGTCACGCCCCGTCCGGGGAGTCCGAGCGGACGCCGCCGAATCGCCCTCCGGGGCGAGCCGGGGACCCACCGGAGTACTGGGGTGAATCCCGCTCCCGGGCGCATCGTCCGGGACGGGTAGGGCTGCTTCCCGCCCGAACCCGTCAGCTAACTCGGCAGGCGGCCATCGGAAGAACGGAGAGCCGCCGGATGGCGCGCCCTTGCCCCACTGCACCACCTCGCCGTCCCCGGCACTGCCGTTCCCGGGCGCACCCCCGCACCTGACGCCCGCGGCCGTCCCGTCCGGACGCCGCCCGCGGGCCCCCGAGCACCCTCCGCTCGACCGGCTGACCGCCGCCTCCCAGGTGCGCCCGCGCCGGCCCGGCTCCTCCCGGGACGCCGCAGCCCCCGCTGCCCTCCTCCTCGCAGGCACCGCCCCCGCCGGGGCGCTGCCGCACCCGCACCCCACGGAGTCCTCTCCCTCATGGCCCCCCGCACCACCACGTCCGGCGGCTCCCGCCGGGCGCCCAGCTCGCGCCGTCGTCCGCCGGCCGCCGTCCGCCGTCCCGCGCTCTACCTCGGCGTCGCCGTGGCCGGCGCCGTCCTGGTCAACGTCGCGATCGGCGTGGACCCGACCGCGCAGGCCGAGGCCGGCACGTCGGAGTCGGTCAGCGTCGCCCAGCAGCTCGGCCTGACCGCTCAGGCCGGTCCGCTCGAGGCGACCGAGGACCCGCAGCCGCTGGACCTCCAGCCCCTCGAGGACCTGACGGCCACCCGCAGCACCCGCGAGGCCGAGCAGACCGCGGCTCAGCAGGCGCAGGCCGCCGCCGACCAGGCCGAGCGCGACCGGCTGGCCGCGGAGGCCGCCGCCGCCGAGGCCGCGCGGGCCGCCGAGGAGGCCGCCGCGCGGAAGGCCGCGGAGGCCGCCGCAGCCGCCGAGGCCGAGGCCGCGGCCGTGGCGGCCTCCCGGGCCGACGCCGCCGAGGACACCCCCTCCCGCGGGTTCGACGCGGCCCCCGCCACCGCCGCCGCGGCCCCGGCCGCCTCGGTGGTCGCCCGCATCAACAACAGCGCCGGCAACGTCAAGCCGGTGGTCCAGGCCGCCGCCAACGCGGTCATGAGCAACGTCGCCGGCATCAGCAGCATCGGTGGCACCCGGGCCAGCGCGACCGATCCGGGCGGCCACCCGTCCGGGCTGGCGGCGGACTACATGTGCAGCTCCTCGGTGGGCGACGCCGTCGTCGCCTACCACGTCGCCCACTGGGCCGAGCTCGGCGTGGACTACCTGATCTGGGAGCAGCGGATGCTCAGCTCGCCGGGCGGCTCGTGGAAGCCCATGGAGAACCGCGGCAGCCCCACGGCCAACCACTTCGACCACGTGCACGTGAACTACCGCGGCTGAGCCGTCCGGCCCGCGCCACCGGACCCGACGTGCGGGTCAGAACGTGACGGGCAGCTCCTCGACGCCGTGGACGAGGGAGAACCGGCGGTAGCGGAGCCGGTCGGCCGGGACGGCGAGAGCGAGGTCCGGGAAGCGGCGGAACAGCGCCGGCAGCACGATGCGCAGCTCCAGGCGGGCGAGCTCGGCGCCGACGCAGCGGTGCAGCCCGTGGCCGAACGCCAGGTGCCCGCCGACCGGCCGCCGCGCCGGGTCGACCTCGTCGGGGTGCGGGCCGGCCCAGGCCGGGTCGCGGTTGGCCGCGCTCAGCGACGCGAGGACGACGTCGCCGGTCCGGAGCGGGGTGCCCAGCAGGTCCATGTCCCGGGTGGCGAACCGTGGGAAGGCCAGCTGCACCACGGACAGGTGGCGCAGCAGCTCCTCCACGACGCGCTCCACCTCGTCGGGGGCGCCGCTGCGGACCACGTCGGCCCACGCGGGTTCGCGCAGCAGCACCACCGTGCCGAGGGAGATCATCCCGGCCGTGGTCTCGTAGCCGCCGGTGAGAATGCCGTCGGCCAGCCCCGCGAGGTCGGCGTCGGAGACGTCCTCGCCCTCGGCCCGGATGATCGAGCCGATCAGTCCCGGACCGGGCGCGCTGCGCTGGGCGGCCACCGCGTCGAAGAGCAGCCGGCGCTGGTCGGAGACCGCGCCGAACGCGCCGGCCGCTCCGCCGGTGGCGTCGAACCGCCGGCTGCCCAGCCGGGCGAGGACCTCCTGGTCGGGAGCCGCCAGCCCGAGCAGGCCGCAGATGGTCTCCAGGGGGACGGCGGCGGAGACCACGCGCGCCAGGTCGGCCGGTGGCCCGGCCGTCGCCAGGGCGTCGAGCCGCCGGGCGACGATCCCCTCGATCGTCGGCTCCAGCCGCTGCAGCCGGCGCCGGGTGAACTCCGGGGCGATCAGCCCGCGCAGCCGGGTGTGCAGCGGCGGGTCGGTGAAGCCGAGGCCGCCGACGTCCTCGGCCGAGGCGGGGCCGCCCCCGCCGAGCAGAGGCCGGATGTCGTTGCTGAACGCCGTCCGGTCGCTGAGGACCGCGCGGGTCTCCGCGTGGCCGGTCACCAGGTGCACGGTGCGGTCGAGCGGCAGGTCCAGCCGGTGCACCGGCCCGCGGGAGCGCAGTTCGGCCAGCCGCGGCACCGGGTCGGTCCCGGTCCGCTGCAGGAGCACCCGCGCGTTCTCCGGGAGGAAGGTCAGCCGGGAGAGGTCGATGCCCCGCGTCCGGATCCGGCGGGCGACCAGACGGCCCAGCCAGGCCCGCGCCCACGCCGTCGGGCCGGTCCGCGAGCGGGGTCCCGCCCGTCCCGACGCCGACCCGCGGCTCGCCCGGGGTGAGCCGGGAGGCAGCTTCCGGGCCGGCCGGCGGCGGGTGGGGGAGGAGGGGTCGGACGAGCGCATGGTCCCTCGCGTCAGGTCGCGGTGCGGGCTCGGGAGCGACGGGCGTCGCTCCGGTCGCCAGCGTCGCGACGCCGGACCCGACCGGCAATCAGGTGGCCCCCCCAACTCCGTCCGCCGCCGTGGGGGACGACCCTGACCCGTCCCGCGCGGCGGCCCGGAGCGCGGCCATGAGGCCGTCCAGGCCGGGGAGCTGGTAGCTCCAGAAGGCGGCGATCATCGCGCGGGCCTGCTCGCGGTCCTCGGCGGTGCGCAGGATGTGCGCCAGTGCCCGGCGGGTGTTGTCGAAGACGAGGACCAGGACCTCCCGGTGCACCGCGGACGGCGGGGCGGGCAGGCTCCGCTCCGCGTGCTCGACGAGGCGCCGGACGAACGCGTCGGGACACCCGGCGACCGGGGTGCCCTCGGCCCGGTCGAGCAGGACGACGACGGCCAGGCGCTGGTCGAGCCAGAAGTCGAGCAGCTCCGCCGCCGCCGGGCCGTGGGCGCGTCCCTCCGCGAGGGCGGCGACCCGGGTGTCGAGCAGCCGGTCGTGACGGGCCGGCAGGTCCGCGGGGACGACGGCGGCGAACAGGGCCTCCTTCGAGGCGAAGTACCGGTAGACGTTCGCCGGCGCGGTGCCCGCGGCGGCGGCGATCTCGGCCATCGACGTGCGCCCGTAGCCGCGGTCGGCGAAGCACCGCAGGGCCGCGGTCTCGATCCGGGCGCGGACGGCGGGTTTGAGGACCTGCGCCATCAGGCTGACGGGGACGACGTCGCCAGCCAGGTGAGGTCCGGCCGGGTCCCGGCCCACGGGGCGGCCGCCTCCAGCTCGTAGGCCAGGGCCAGCAACACCCGGTCGGCCCCCGGCGCCGCGGCGGCGTGGATCCCGACCGGCAGCCCGTCGTCCCGGCCGAGCGGGAGCGACATGGCCGGGCAGCCCGCCACGTTGTGGATCGGGGTGTAGCCCACGGCCTCCTCGGTGCGCCGGATCAGCGTCTCCCGGCCGGCCG
Source organism: Geodermatophilus sabuli (assembly GCF_010686765.1). Taxonomy (GTDB): domain Bacteria; phylum Actinomycetota; class Actinomycetes; order Mycobacteriales; family Geodermatophilaceae; genus Geodermatophilus; species Geodermatophilus sabuli_A. The sequence goes on from NZ_JAAGWF010000002.1 coordinate 212,346, forward strand.
CCGGGGCGAGGTGCCCCAGCGGCCAGGAGGTGCGGGCGAGGGTGGGGCTGAGGACGACGTCCCACCGCCGGAACAGCCGCAGGTAGGCGCGGGCCGCGGCGGCGAACGCCCGTTCCGCGGCGGCCGGCGCGTCCGGGCCGAGCGTCGCGGCCCAGTCGATGAGCTCGAGGGTGAACGGCTCGAGCTCGGCCGGCCCCGGCGGCCGGCCGAGCACCGGCGCGAACGCCTCGGCGACCTGGGTCATCGTGAGCGCGGCCGCGGTGAAGAAGCCCTGGCTGACCGCGGCCCCGTCGACGTCCGGGGCGTCGGTCACGTCGACGCGGTGGCCGAGGGACGCGCAGAGCCCGGCGGCGCGCTCCAGCTCGCGCCGCACGGCCTCGTCGGGCTGGCGCCCGGTCAGCGTCGGCACCAGCACGGCGATCCGGAGCCGCCTTGGGTCCGGGCCGGTGACCAGCCCGATCGGCGGGTGCACGGCGTCCGGGCCGGTGCGCTCGGTGGCCGCCAGCAGGTGGGCGCTGTCGCGCACCGAGCGGCTCATGCAGTGGTCCACGACCAGCGCGGGGAGACCGGGGAGGTCGGGGCCGGTGGGGACGCACCGCCGGTTCGACGGCTTGAACCCGAACACGCCGGTGAGGGCGGCGGGGACGCGGAGCGAGCCGCCGCCGTCGTTCCCGTGGGCCAGCGGGACGATCCCCGCGGCCACCAGCGCGGCGGACCCGCCCGAGGAGCCCCCGGCCGACAGGCCCGCGCGCCAGGGGTTGAGCGTTTCGCCGTGCAGGGCCGTCTCGGTGCTGCCGAGCAGCCCGAACTCCGAGCTGGTCGCGGAGCAGACCACCGCCAGACCGGCGTCCCGGAGCCGGGCGGCGTAGGGCGAGACGCCGGGCGCCGGCGTGCCGGCCATCAGCCGGGAGCCCATGGTCCAGGGCAGTCCGGGCCAGGCGAGGAGTTCCTTGACGGCCACGGGGACGCCGGCCAGCGGGCCGGCCGTCGCCGGGTGACCGGGGACGGCGGCGTCGGGATCAGCGACGGCGGCGACGGCGTTCAGCCCCGCCCAGCGCTCGATCAGCGCGCGGGCGGTCTCGGCCAGGTCCGCGGGGGTGACCTCTCCCGCGCGCACCAGCCGGGCCATCTCGACGGCGTCCCATCCCCGGTGGTCCTGCTCCGCGATCAGCACGACGCAACAGTGAACGCCTCATTCGCGTTTGACAAGAGGCGTGGGCGTGGGCGCGGGCGATCCCGGACGAGCCGGCCGACGTCCACCCGGCTTGGGGGATGTACCGGTCCGCCGGTCCGGCGGCATGCTCGATCCGTCCGGCCCGGCGCACCGTCGTCGGGGCTGCTCGGACAGGGCCGCTCCACGTCGGAGCGGGGCCGCCAGGAGGCAGGGGGAGCGCGATGACGCTGGCAGTTCCCACCACGCGGACGGCCGGTTCACCGGCCGGCCGGGGTGATGCGGTCGACCGCATCATCGCCGCCGTGGCCGCGGACCCCGCGCCGCGGCTGACCGGTCGGGCACCGGCAGGCGGCGCCGAGCTCGCTGACCGGATCCGCCGGGCCGCGATGGACGTGGAGCTGGCCACGGTGCTGACCGTCCGGGCCGAACGCCTGGGCAACCCGGTGCTGGCGTCGATGCTGCGCGAGCGTGCCGCCGTCCGCCGTGGCCGTGCCGAGCGGATCCGGGCCGATCTCGCGGCACGCGGGGTCATCACCCACCGGGCAGCCTGAGCCGCCCGGGGTCCGTCAGGCGCTGAGCGGGATCCGCCGCTGCAGGCGCAGCCGCCGGCGCTCGCGCTCGGACAGGCCGCCCCAGATGCCGAACCGCTCGTCGTTGGACAGCGCGTACTCCAGGCACTCCGTCTGCACGGCGCAGCCGACGCAGACCCGCTTGGCCTCGCGCGTGGAGCCGCCCTTCTCCGGGAAGAACGCCTCGGGGTCGGTCTCGGCGCACAGCGCGTCCAGGCGCCACGACTCGTCGACCGGCGTGGTGTCGGTCCAGGTCGCCGGGGCGGACGAGTCGGTGAGCAGGGTCAGGGACGGGCGGGAGAACGACGACACGGGGGGCTCCTCGACTGGATGCGTGCCGCACCGGAAGTGACGGACCGGTACGGCCTGGCTGCTGTCTGTGACGTTACGGTCCGGGCCCCGAGGGGCGCACTGGCACAACCCGCGCGAAAGTCCGGCGGCCTCTTGGTGGAATGTGTGCCCGGACGCGCGGAGCCGCGCGGGCGGACGTGTCGGGGTCCGGCGGTCCGCCCGCCGGGGAACAGAGCGACGTCTGCGCGGTTGTCGATCCCGTGCTGAGCCAGGACGACGTCGCCGGCCCCCGGCCGCGCCGGCGCGGATGATCAACGCCCTGCCGGCCGGCCTGCTCCCGGACGGACTGACCCCGACGGTCCTCGTGCTGGTGCTCGTGGCGGCGCTGGCGGCCGGGTGGATCGACGCCGTGGTCGGGGGCGGTGGTCTGCTGCAACTCCCCGCGCTGCTCCTCGTGCCGGGGCTCAGCCCGGTGCAGGCGCTGGCGACCAACAAGCTGGCGTCGGTGTTCGGCACGGCGACCAGCGCGGTCACCTACCACCGCCGCGCCCGCCCCGACCTGCGGACGGCGCTGCCCATGGCCGCGGTCGCGCTCGTGAGCAGCTTCGCGGGGGCGTCCCTCGCCTCGCTGCTGCCGGCCGCGGTGTTCAAGCCGGTCATCGTCGTCGCGCTCGTCCTCATCGCCGGGGTGACCCTGCTGCGGCCCGCGCTCGGCGAGGTGACGGCGCTGCGCCACCGCGGGGGCAGGCACCACGGGGTCGCCGTCGCCGTCGGGTCCGTGATCGGCTTCTACGACGGCGTCCTCGGTCCGGGGACGGGGTCCTTCCTCGTCTTCGCCATGGTGTCCCTACTCGGGTACGACTTCCTGTCCGCCAGCGCGAAGGCCAAGATCGTCAACGTGGCCACCAACCTGGGTGCCCTGCTGTTCTTCGTCCCGCACGGGTCGGTCTTCTGGGGGCTCGGGCTGCTCATGGGCGCGGCCAACATGCTCGGCGGCTACCTCGGCTCCCGGGCGGCGACCGCCCGGGGGAGCGGCTTCATCCGCGTCGCCTTCCTCGTGGTGGTCACGGCGCTCATCGCCCGGCTCGGCTGGGACGTGTGGAGCGAGAACCTCCGGCCCCTGGTCGGCTGAGCGCCGATCCCGGCCCACCGCCGGCGCGCGGGTTGACTGCCCGGGGACCTGGCACGTAGGCACGGGGCACGGTGCCCAGGGAGAGGTCGGCGACATGGACGGCATCCTCGAGGGAGTCCTGCTGGTCCCCACCGTCGTGCTGACGGTCCTCCTCTTCGGCGCCGTCATCCGGCGGCTGCTCGGTGTCCGGCTGGGGCCGGTGCGCGCGGTGCTGGCGGCCGCACTGGCCCTGCTGGTCGCGGGGCCGGTCCTGCAGGCGTTCCTGCCCGACCCGGAGCAGGCCGATCCGGGGACCGCGCTGCTGTTCGCTGCCCTGGCCCTGTGCTGCGCCAGCCTGGCGGCGATGGCGGTGGTCGTGATCGCCGACGTGGTCGTGCCCGAGGGCTCCCTGCCCGGGCCGGTCGAGCTCTGGCGGGGGTGGCGCAGCCGGGCGGCCAGGGCGCACCGGTACGCCCAGATCCTGCAGATCGCCGTCCGCCACGGCCTGGGCCGGTTCCTGCGGGGACGCCGGCCGGCCGGGGTGGAGTCCGCGGCCGCGCGACGGGAGCTCGCGCGGTCCCTCCGCCGCGCGCTGGACGAGGGCGGCGTCACCTTCGTGAAGCTCGGCCAGCAGCTGTCCACCCGGCGGGACCTGGTGCCGGCGGAGTTCGCCGACGAGCTCGCCGCGCTGCAGGACGAGGCGGCGCCGGTCCCGTGGGAGGAGGTGCGTGCCGTGCTGCTCGCCGAGCTCGGGCGACCGGTCGAGGAGGTGTTCGCCGCGGTGGATCCCGAGCCGCTGGCCGCCGCCTCGGTCGCCCAGGTGCACGCGGCGCGGTCGTTCGACGGTGCCGACGTGGTGCTCAAGGTGCAGCGGCCCGGCGTCTGCGCCGTCGTCGAGCGGGACCTCGACATCCTGCTCACGCTCGCCCGGACCCTCGAGGCCCGGACGCCGTGGGGTCGTTCGCTCGGGCTGGTCGGGCTGGCGACGGGCTTCGCCGACGCGCTGCGGGAGGAGCTGGACTTCACCACCGAGCGCGACAACCTCACCGCGATGGCCGCGGCCCTCCGCGCGTCACCGAGCCGCGGGGTCCGGGTGCCGACGCCGCATGCCGCCCTGTCGACCGGGCGGGTGCTGGTCATGGAGCGGCTGGAGGGGACGCCGCTCGGGTCGGCCGGCCCGGCGCTGGCGGAGCTCGGCCCGGGACGTCGCTCGGCCGTCGCCGGCGCGCTGCTGGCCACGGTCCTCGACCAGGTGCTCGACCACGGTCTGTTCCACGTCGACCTGCACCCCGGGAACGTCCTGCTGCAGGCCGACGGGGCCCTGGGGCTGCTCGACCTGGGCTCGGTGGGGCGCCTGGACAGCACCACCAGGACGGCGTTCGGCCGGCTCATGGCCGCGCTCGGCAGCACCGACTCCCTCACCGCCGGCGATGCGCTGCTGGAGCTCCTCGACCGGCCGCCGGAGATCGACGAGCGGGAGCTGGAGCGTGCCCTCGGCGTGCTGATCGTCCGGTTCACCGCGCCCGGTGCGTCGGTGGGGGCCGCCGCGTTCGGCGCGCTGTTCCGGCTCGTGACCGCGCACCGCCTGCCGATCCCCGCGCAGGTGGCCGCGGTCTTCCGCACCTTCGCCACGCTGGAGGGGACGCTGGCGCTGATCGACCCGGGCTTCGACCTCGTCGCGGAGGCCCGCGCGGCCGGCCGGGGCCGGGTGGCGCAGTCGCTGACCCCGCAGCGGCTGCGGCGGTCGGCCGAGGAGGAGCTGGCGGCGCTGCTGCCACTGCTGCGGCGGCTGCCGCGCCGGGTCGACCGGATCGCCGACGCGGTCGAGCACGGCCGGCTGGGGGTCAACGTCCGGCTGTTCGCCGACGCCCGCGACCGCCGGCTGGTCACCGGCCTGGTGCACCTGACCCTGTCCGCGCTGCTGGGGGCCGCGGCCGGCCTCATGGCGGTGCTCTTCCTGGACATGCCCGGCGGTCCGCAGGTCACCGACTCGGTGCGACTGTTCCCGGTGTTCGGCTACGGGTTGCTCGTGGTCGCCGTCGTCCTGGTGCTACGCGTGCTGGTCGTGGTCTTCCGGCAGGACCGCTCGTGACCGGGGTCAGGCGCGGATGATCCGCCGCTCGATGGCCGTGGCGACCGCGCCGGCCCGGGTGTCGACGCCGAGCTTGCCGTAGATGTGCGAGAGGTGGGACTTCACGGTCGCCTCGCTGACCAGGAGCCGGCGGGCCATCTCCCGGTTGCCCAGACCGCCGGCGAGCAGGCCGAGGATCTGCACCTCCCGCTCGGTCAGTGCCGGCTCGGGGGAGCTGACCCGCCGCACCAGGATCGCGGCCACCTCCGAGCCCAGCACGGTCTCGCCCCGGGCCACCGCCCGCACCGCGCGGAAGAGCTCGTCGGGTGGCGCGTCCTTGAGCAGGTAGCCACCCGCTCCCGCGTCGAGCGCGGCCAGGACGTCGGCGTCGGTGGCGTAGGTGGTGAGCACGAGGACCCGCGGGGGCTCCGGGCGGGCCCGCAGCCGCGCGGTCACTTCCGCGCCGCCCTCGCCCGGGCCGAGGTTGAGGTCCATGAGGACGACGTCGGGCCGGGTGCGAGCCACTGCTGCATCGGCCTCAGCGGCCCCCGCGGCCTCGGCGACGATCGCCAGGTCGGGCTGCCCCTCGAGCAGCGCCCGCAGCCCCGCCCGCACCACCGGGTGGTCGTCGACGAGGACGATCAGGATCGCCTCAGCGCCGTCCATCGGCGCTCCTCAGCGGGATCGAGACGGCGATCGCGGTGCCCTCGCCCGGCGCCGTCTCCACCGCCACCGCGCCGCCGAACTGGTCGGCGCGGCTGCGGATGCCGGCCAGGCCGCTGCCCCGGCCGTCCCTGCTGGTGCCGGACCGCCGGACGTCGAACCCCCGGCCGTCGTCCCGCACGTCGAGGGAGACCGTGTCGGGCTGGTAGGTCAGGGACACCGTCGCCGTGCTCGCGCCGGCGTGCTCCACGACGTTGGCCAGGGCGCCGCGCGCCGTCCGCAGCACCGCCGTGGCCACGTCGGCCGGGACGTCGACCGGCCGGCCGTCGACGTGCACCGCGACGCGGACGTCGGTGCCCTGCACGGCGCGCTCGCAGGTGCGCCGCAGCGCCGCCTCGAGCGCCGGACCGGCTCCCGCCGACACCTCCGCGGGGGCCAGGTCGCGCACCACCCGGCGCGCCTCGTCCAGCCCCTCCCGCGCGGTCGCGGCGGCCTGGGCGACGAGCTGACGGGCGGCGTCCGGCCGGGCCGACCACGACTGCTCGGCCGCCTGCAGCAGGAGGTTGATGCTGGAGAACCCCTGCGCCACGCTGTCGTGGATCTCGCGGGACAGCCGGGCCCGCTCGGCCAGGGCGCCGGCCGAGTGCTGGGCCTCGACGAGGTCGCCCTGGGCCTCCTGCAACTCACCCAGGAGCTCCTGGCGGGCCACCGCCTCGCGGTCCAGCGCGCGGTAGGCGAGGACGGCCAGGCCGGCGACGCAGGCCGGTCCGACGACGATCGTCGGGTCGACCGCGCCCAGCATGAGGGTCCAGGCGACCACCACGGTCGCGGTCATGCCGGCGACCACGGCGCCGGCCGCGGCGTACGGCAGGACCCGCAGGGCCACGAACGACAGGGGCACCGCGACCCAGGAGAACGACGGCGCGAGGACCACGAGGACCAGCCAGGTCGCGACGAGGGCCAGGCAGCCCGCGATCGCCCGCCTCCGGTGTCCGTGGCGGACGGCCCGGCGCTGGAGCGCGTACACGGCGACCAGCACCGCGGCGCCGGCCAGCACGGCCGGCGTGCGGCCGTCGGCGCCGTGCGCGTCGACGTACCGGATCGCGGACGCGGTGGTCAGGAGCACCACGGCTCCGTCGAGCCACCCGGTCCCGCCGACGCCGGCGAGGATGCCGTGCACGCCGTCCCGGCGCCGGAGCTCGGTCACAACTGGGACACGCTACGGGCCGCCGGGCGTCCGCGGCATCATCCGATCGGCCAGGACCGCGCCCCCCGGACGGCGCCCCGGGGGTCGCCGTCCGGCCGATGCCGTGCCGGGGAGCGCCCGGCACGGTGGAGGGACCGCCATCGGACCCAGGAGTCGCCATGCGCCGCCCGTTCCTCCCCGCCGCCGTCCTCTCGCTCGGGGTCGCCGCCCTGCTGGGCGCACCGCCCGCGGCCGCGCACGAGGGCGTCGGGCAACGCCCCGCCACCTACCGGCTGGACGGCGACCAGTACGTGTCGAAGTTCGAGGGCATCGGCGTCGACCCGGCCGAGCGGACCTTCTACGTCAGCGAGACCACCGGCGGCGAGATCCACCGCGGGGACGTGCGGACCGGGGAGACCGAGGTCTGGCTGGACGAGGGCGCGGACGGGCGCACCACCGCCCGCGGCATCACCACCGACCACCGCGGCCGGGTCTACGTCGCGGGGGGGCCCAACGGGATCGACGCCGACCGCCCCGACCTGTGGGTCTACGCCCCGGACGGCCGCCTGCTCGCCGCGCTGGACCTCGGCGTGCCCGACGCCTTCCTCAACGACGTGACCATCGGCCCCGACGGGGCCGCCTACGTCACCAACTCCAACGCGCCGCAGGTCTTCCGGGTGGCCCGCGAGCACGGGCAGTGGATGGCCCGCGTGTGGGTGGACGCGACGGGGACGATCCCGACCCAGACGGGCTTCAACCTCGGCGGGATCGTCGTCTCGCCGGACCGGCGTGCTCTCGTGGTGGCGCAGGGCAACGTCGGCCGACTGTGGCGCTTCGACCTGCGCAGCGGGGCGGTCACCCCGATCGACACCGGCGACGTCGACCTGACCGACGCCGACGGGCTGGTGCTCCGGGGGTCGACGCTGACCGTCGTCCGCAACTTCTCGCGGGTGCTCACCACGCTCGAACTCGGCCGCCACGCCGACTCCGCCCGGCTGCTGCAGGAGACCCCCACCGACCCCGCCCGGGTCTTCACCACGGCGAAGGAGGCACGCGGGCGGCTGCTGCTGGTCGACAGCCGGTTCGAGGAGCCGACGCCGACGGCGCCGTTCGAGGTGGTGGCCCTGCCGCTGCGGCCGTGAGCCGGGCCCCGTCAGCCGATGAGGTCCGCGGCCAGCGTCCCGACGTCCACCGCGGACCGTCCACCGTCGGCCACGATGGTGCTGCCGGTCACGAACGAGGCGGCGTCGGAGGCGAGGAACAGGGCGACCGCGGCGATCTCCTCGGGGTCGGCGAACCGGCGCAGCGGCGTCCCGGCGGTCAGCCGCCGGACGGCGTCGTCCTCGTCGGACCCGAGGCGCTCGGCCACCCGGTCGATCATCGGCTGCAGCATCCGCGTGCGCGTGCCGCCGGGCGCGACCACGTTCGCCCGAGCTGCCTGCGGTCCGTGGTCGACGGCGAGGGACCGGAGCAACCCGAGCAGGGCGGTCCTCCCGGTGGTGTAGGTCATCAGGCCCCGTGCCGACGCCAGCGCCGCCACGGACGCGCCCACGACGATCGAGCCGCCACCCCGCTCCAGCAGGGCGGGCAGCGTCTCCCGCACGGTGACCACCGCCGTGGTCAGGTCGACCCGCGGTTCGCGGTCGAAGGCCTCCTGGTCGACGTCGAGGACCCCGCCCGACCGGCTGCCGCCGCCGGCGCTCGTGACCACCGCGTCGAGCCCGCCGGCCTCTCGCGCCGCCGCCACCGCCCACCGCACGTCGGCGGGCCCGGCCGCGTCACCGACGACCGCGATGCCGCCGGTCTCCGCGGCGACCCGCTGCACCGGCCCGGGCTCCGGCCCCAGCGCGACGACGGTGCCGCCGTCGGCCGCGAAGCCGCGGACGCTCGCCGCGCGGGTGACAAGGGGACTTGACATGTCCGTCCATGTCGAGCACGCTCGTCCTGTCAAGGTCGCTTGACCATGCGACCCGCCCGCACACTGCCGAGGAGAGACCCGTGCCGACTGTCGGACGGACCCGCCCCAAGCCGGCGCTCGCGCTCGGCGCCGCCCTCGTGGCACTGACGCTGCTGATCGTCACCGGGCTGGCGCTGCGCGAGTACGGCCCGGGCGACATGGGCGCCGGCTTCCTGTGGGGGGCGGCGGCCAGCCTGGCGGGCGCCGGGGTGATGGCCTGGCGGGTGAGTCGGCGCCCCGGCAGTGCGACGACCTTCGAGCGCGCCTGGACCCGGACCGGGGACGAGCGCGACGACGCCCTGCTGACCCGCTCCCTCGCCGTCCTCGGGCTGCTCGCGGTGCCGCTCACCGGTGTGGCGGCCATCGCGATCGGGCTCGGCGCTCGCGCGGAGATGGTGCTCACCCTGCTGCTCGTCGCGGAGATCGCGGTCGGAGCGGTCGCCTTCGCCGTCGTCGACCGCCGGAGCTGACCGGCACGGGCAGCACGCCCCACCGGTCCAGCCGTGCGGCCAGCGCGGTGCCGTCGCCGGCGCGGACGACGGGAACGGCACCCACCCGCTCGTCGCCCGCCGGCGCGGCGGTGCCCATCGGGGCGACCGTGCGCAGCGCGACGGCGGCCACCTGCTCCGGGTGCGAGCGCGCGAAGTCGCGGTAGATCTCGGGATCGTGCTCGCCGTCGTCCCCCACCAGCACCCAGCGCACGCCGGGCAGGTCGAGGACCAGCCGTTCCAGGGACGCCCGCTTGTGCGCCTGTCCGCTGCGGAACCACGCGCGCGGGCTGATGCCCCAGTCGGTCAGCAGGAGGGCGCCGGGCGGGAAGCCGTTGCGCGCCAGGAAGCGGGTGATGGGCCCGGCCAGGTTCCACGGTCCGTTGCTCACGTAGACGACCGGCGCGTGCGGCGCCGCGGCGGCCAGGGAGGTCAGCAGTGCCGCCATGCCGGCCACCGGACGCCGGGTCTCGCCGTTGCCCGCGAACGTGCGCCAGGCGGCCCGCACCGGATGCCGGATGCCGGTGATCCACACCGTGTCGTCGATGTCGCAGACGACACCGCGGACCGCGTCGGGTGCCGCGACGTGGACCGGCGCCGGCACCGGCGGGCGGCCGTCCACGTGCAGCAGCGCCGCACCGGGTCCCGGTGGCAGGTCGACCGGGACGGTCAGGTCGATCAGCCCCGCCTCGTCGGCGCGCGCCCGGACCCGGGTGCTCCCGAGGCTGACGTCGATCTCGCCGTGCGGTTGCTCCAGGGTCAGCAGGCGGCGCCAGCCCGGGATGTCGAGGCGGGCGTTCGGGTCCGTGCCGGCCGGGGCGAGCAGCAGCCGCCCGCGGACCCGCGCCCGGCCCCGTGCGGCGTAGCCGGGGTAGCCCAGCGCCGCGGTCGTCCACCCGCGGCGGCGGGCGCGGTCGGACAGGAGCCGGTTGAGCCGCGTCTGGACGCGGTAGGCGGCGGCCACGAGCTGCAGGGACCAGCCCGGAGCGGGCGGCGGCGGGAGCGACACGGACACCTCCGGTCCGACGGTGAGCCGCCCGACCGTACTGGTCCCCCAGGCGTGCCGCCGGTGCCGACGCCGGTGCGCCGGCACCGCGGCCCGCGGCACGGCACGGCCGGTCCGCGGGCCCTCAGGCCTCCGGGTCGCCGCCCGGCCGGAGGTCGGGCCCGGGCGCCGGCGCTCCATGGCCGAGCAGCTGGTCCATGAGCCTGCGGAGCCGGTCGTCGTCCCGGCCGTCCACCGCCGGTGGTGTGGACAACGGGACCAGGTGGCTCTGGTAGACGTCTCTGCTGGCCTCGTTGAGGGCCTGGGCGAGGACGTCCTGCTGGAAGGTGTCCAGAGGCACCAGGCCCTGCAGGTAGCCGTCGAGGTCGAAGGCGTCACCGGTGCCACCGAGAGCGAGGTAACGCAGCCACAGGTCCTGCACGCTCAGCTGGGCATGCACCCGGGCGGCGTCCATGCGTCGGTAGCGCTCACTGCTCGTCATCATCGCGGACGGTTCAGGTGGCAGCGGAGTCGCTGGTGCGCGCGGTCACCGCGGCGAGCAGGGCGCGGGCGACGTCCTCGATCGGCCGGTCGGACCGGCGGGCGGTGGCAGCAAGCGTGGCGAAGGCGTCCTGGCGGTCGGCCGCGCCCTTGGCCAGGAGCACCCCGATCGCCTGGGCGACGGCGTCCCGGCTGGTGAGCGCGTCGGTGAGCTGACGGCTGAGCCGGCGGGCCTCCTGCAGGCTCTGGCTGTTGGCGAGCAGGATGGCGGCCTGCGCCGCGAGCAGGCGCATGACGTGCTCGTCGTGGGGGCCGTAGTTCACCGGGCGCTCGCAGTAGACCTTCATGGCGCCGATCGACTCGTCGGCCGCCAGCAGCGGTGCGCTGAGCACCGAGCGCACGCCCAGCCGGCTGGCCGCCTCGTTCCACCGGGGCCAGCGGGCATCGGTCGTGGTGTCGTCGATGCGCACCAGTTCCCGGGTCCGCCAGGCGGTCAGGCACGGGCCCTCGTCGAGCTCGTACTGCAGGGCGTCGGCCTGCTCGGCCGCCTGGTTGGAGGCGGCCCGGGAGCGCTTGCCGTGCTCGTCCACGATGGTGACCGCCGACCCGAGCGTGCCCGCGGTGGCGGTCGCGGCGAGGGCGGTGACCAGTTCGAGCGCGGTGTCCACGGTCTCCCGGGACAGGACGAGCCCGGCCATCCGGCTCAACGCCCAGGCCAGCTCCGCCGACGGTGTGGAGGTGAGCTCGCCGGAGGCGGCCGGTGCCGGGTTCTCGGCGGGGGTGGTGGGGTCGGTCATCGGCGGTCCTGTCAGGCGGTGGCTGCGCGTTCGGTGGTGCGTGGGCGGCGCGGGGTCGTCGCCTCGTCCGTCTCGTGCGGCGGGTCAGAGGTCCAGTTCTCCGGTGAGCACCAGGTGCTCGGCCAGGTCGCGCACCTTGCGATTGGTGTGCATGGACACGCCGGCCAGCAGCCGGAAGGCCTCGTCGACGGTCACCTTGTACCGCTCCATCACGATGCCCTTCGCCTGTTCGATGGCGGCCCGGGACTCCATCGCCAACCGCAGGTTCTCGGCCTGGTCGCGGGCGTCCTGGAGTGCGTCGACGTTGGCCAGCGCGACCGCGGCGTAGGCGGCGAACTCGGCCGCGGCGCGACGGTGCTCGTCGGTGAAGGCACCGGTCACCGGCGAGTACACGTTCAGCGCCGCCGCGAACTGCACGGCGGGTACGGGCGCGGCCAGCGAACTCAGGGCACCGCGCTCGACGAAGGTCTCCATGTAGTCGGGCCACCGGCTCTCCGAGCGGCCGTCGGTGATCTCGGTGAACTCGCCGCCGACGGCGGCGTCCATGCACGGGCCGTGACCCTGCTCGTACTGCGTCTCGTCGAGGTGCCGCGCCAGTTCCCCGGTGGAGGCCGCGGTCATCGCCTGCTGGTCGCGCATCACCGTGATCGAGGCCTCGCTGTTCTCCGGCATCACGTGCGTGACCAGGTCGGCGATGCGCTGCAGCACCGACTGGGTGTTCTCCTCGGCGAGCAGCAGGCCGGCCAGCTCGCCCAGCGCCTCCCGGATGCCCGGCGTGCCGGAGGCGCCCGCGGAGCCGGTCATGAGCCCGCCTCCCTCGTCCCGGGTCGAGGTGGCTGACCACCGCCATGGTGACGGGGACATCCACCCGGTCACGGCGCCGGCCGAGTGGACGTGTGCACGGTACCTGACATTGCACCGGATGGGGTGCCCCGCTCGTCGTCACTGCGGCTCCCCGTCTGTCACGATGGGACCGCCCCGCTCGCAGGGGCAGCCTCCGCCCGAGCGCACGGACCATGGACGAGGGATCACCCGTCCCGCCTGCGGTCTCGGCACCCGGTGACACGGCACGGAGGAGCCACTCGTGGCCATCGCCCCGACTTCTGCGAACACGGCACGCTGCAACGCCGTCCTCGCCGGCCTCGACGAGGACGCCCTCGCCCCGCTGCTGCCGGATCTGCACGAGGTACCGCTCCCCCTGGGGCGGGTGCTGCACGAGCCCGGGGCACCGATCCAGGCCGTGTTCTTCCCGCTCGTCGGCGTCGTCTCCGTCGTGGCCGACCTGGACGCCGACCAGGTCGTGGAGACCGCCACCATCGGCCGCGAGAGCGTGGTCGGCCTCTCGGTGTTCCTCGGCGCCGACGCCCCGACCGAACGCTCCCTGGTCCAGGTGGCCGGTCGGGCGCTGGCGATGGGCGTCGACCAGTTCCGGGAGCAGATCGCCGAGGTCGACGGCCCGCTGACAGCCATGCTCCAGCGGTCGGCCCAGGCCCTCTTCACCCAGGTGAGCCGCAACGCCGCCTGCAACCGGGTGCACACCGTGCGCCAGCGAGCCGCCCGGTGGCTGCTCATGACGGCCGACCGCATGGACAGCTCTCGCTTCGACCTCACCCAGCACTTCCTCGCCCAGATGCTTGCGGTGCGCCGCACGTCGGTCAGCGAGGTGGCCCAGTCCCTGGCCGAGGACGGCTGCATCACCTACACCCGCGGGTCCATCGGCATCACCGACCGGCCACGCCTGCAGTCGCACGCCTGCGACTGCTACGAGGCGATCCGGCGAGCCACCGGGGACGCACTGGCGCACTGATCCGCGGTCTCCCCGGCGAGCGGGGACCGCGCCGAGGGCATCTCTCTCCGCCGCGACGGGCCCGTCGCGTTGCCTAGGCTGGCGCGGTGACGGATCAGGCCGGCCCCTCGGGGCGACGAGTGCGCGTCCGCATGCGCGGACGGCCGACCGACGAGGCACACCGCGTCGCCAGCCCGCTGGAGCTGCTGTTCGACCTCACCTTCGTCGTCGCCGTCGCGAGCATCACCGCGGAACTGGCCCACGGCATCGCGGCCGGCCACGCCCTCGAGGAGCTGACGCCCTTCCTCCAGGTCTTCTTCGCGATCTGGTGGGCGTGGATGAACTCCACCTGGTTCGCCTCCTCCTACGACACCGACGACGTCCCCTACCGCCTCATGACGATGGTGCAGATGGCGGGGGTGCTCGTGCTCGCCGCGGGAGTGCCGGCCGCGTTCGCCGAGTCGGACTACCGGGCCGTCACCGTCGGCTACCTGGTCATGCGGGTCGGGCTGGTGGCCCAGTGGGTGCGGGCGGGGCTGGAGGACCCCGACGGCCGGCGGACCGCCTTCCGCTACGCGCTCGGGATCTCCGTCGTCCAGGTGGGCTGGCTGGCCCGCCTGGTGTGCGCGGAGACCGGCGTCCTGCCGGAGACGGCGCTGCTGCCGGTGTTCCTCGGCCTGGTCGTCCTCGAGCTGGCGGTGCCGCGGTGGGCGGAGCGGACCCGGCGCACCAGCTGGCACCCGCACCACATCGCCGAGCGCTACGGGCTGTTCGTGATCATCCTGCTCGGTGAGAGCGTGCTGGCCGCGTCGACCGGGGTGCAGGCCGCGACCGCGGACGGCGCCGGGGTGAGCCGGTCCCTCGTGACCATCGCCGTCAGCGGGCTGGTCCTCCTCTTCGCCCTCTGGTGGCTGTACTTCCTGGAGCCGGCGGGGGAGGGGCTCGCCCGCAGCCGCCACCGGTCGTTCCTGTGGGGGTACGGCCACTACGGGATCTTCGCGGCGCTCGCCGCCCTCGGCGCCGGCCTCGAGGTCGCCGTCGAGCACACCGGTCACCCCGTGGACGTGTCGGCGACCGGCGTCGGCTACGCCGTGGCGATCCCCACCTGCGCGTTCCTGGTCCTCCTCTGGGCCGTGCACGCCCCGATCGTGGACCGGCCGGTCATCCGCCCGGCCCTGATCCTGACGGCCGCCGCCGTCGTCGTCGCGGTGCCGCTGGCGGCGGACGTCGTCGGGCTCCCCGCCGTGATCGCGGCCATCGCCGTCGTGTGCTCCCTGCTGGTCGGGACGACGGTCGCGTCGCGACCGGAGCGATCGACGGCGCGGCTCGCCGGCCTCGGCGCCTGAGCCCTCCGTCGAGTTGCGCCCGCCGCGACCCGGGGCGTTGGCTCGCGGGAGCGACCCAGGCGGACCCACGAGGGGATCACCACGTGCGACGGAGGCTCCCGCTCGCGCCCATCTCGACGGCGCGGCAGCTACCGAGGCCCGCGGAACTGCGCCGGCTGGTGCAGTTCCGGCGACCCGAGCTCGGCGCGACGACCCGCCGGCTGAGCCGCGCGCTCACCATCGGTGACCTGCGGCGGGCCGCCGCCCGCACCACACCGAGGGCGGTCTTCGACTACGTCGACGGGGCCGCGGAGGAGGAGATCACCGCGGCCCGCAACGTCGCGGCGTACCGCAGGGTCACCTTCGCGCCGGACGCGCTCGCCTCGGTGGCCGACCCGGACACCGGGGTGGACCTGCTGGGGCGGCGCATCCGCCTCCCGCTGGTCCTCGCGCCCACCGGCTACACGCGGATGATGCACCACCACGGCGAGGCCGCCGTCGCGCGCGTGGCCGAGCACGTCGGCATCCCGTACTGCCTCTCCACGGTCGGGTCGACCTCGATCGGGGACGTCCGCGCCGCCGCGCCCGGTGCGGACCTGTGGTTCCAGCTGTTCTTCACCGCCGACGAACGACTCAACGAGACCCTCGTGGCCCAGGCCGAGGACGCCGGGTACTCCACCCTCCTGGTCACCGTGGACACGGCGGTGTCCGGCATGCGCCTGCGGGACGTCGCCAACGGGCTCACCATCCCGCCGGCGCTCACCGCCCGGACCGTCCTGGACATGTCGCGCCGACCCGGCTGGCTGTTCCACAAGCTGACCACCGCCGGCCTGACGTTCGCCGTCCTCGGCAGCGCCGTCGAGGGCAGTCCCACGCCCGGCGAGGTGGCGAGCCTCATGTTCGACCCGGGCACGGACCTCGCGGCGCTGGACTGGTTGCGCCGGCGCTGGCCGCGGACGCTGCTGGTGAAGGGCGTCACGACGCCGGACTCGGCCCGCCGGATCATGGAGCGGGGCGCGGACGGGATCGTGGTCTCCAACCACGGCGGCCGCCAGCTGGACCGCTCCGCGGCGACGCTGGACGTCCTGCCCGCCATCCGGGCGGCCGTCGGGAACCGCGCGACCGTGTTGATCGACGGCGGGGTCCTGCACGGCCAGGACGTCGTCGCCGCCCGTGCGCTCGGCGCCGACGCGGCGATGATCGGCCGGGCCTACCTCTACGGGCTCATGGCCGGTGGCCAGGACGGCGTCCTGCGGGCCTGCGAGATCCTCGCCGAGGAGTACCAGCGCTGCATGCAGCTGCTCGGCGTCCGGCGCAGTGCGGACCTCGGCCCCCGCCACGTCGCGTCCGCCCCCGCCGGGACCAGCGGGACGGCGGTCTGACGGGGACGCCGCCGAGGGCCGTCGCTCCGCTTGCGAGCGCCGCGCCGACGTGGGGGAATGGCCGCGCCAGTGATCCCGATCACAGGGGGCGTGATGGCCACCACCCGTGAATCCGGAGGACGCCGGGCCTCGGTCACCGACCGGTTCCCGACCAAGCACCTGCCCGCGCCGTCGGTGCGCGACATGCCCGAGCCGCCGGCGCGGTTCCGGCACGTCATCGGCCCGGGGATCATCGCGGCCGGCGTCGGCATGGCCAGCGGCGAGTTCATCCTGTACCCCTACATCGCCTCCCAGGTGGGGCTGGTCTTCGTGTGGGCCGCCTTCGTCGGGCTGGCCACCCAGTACTTCCTCAACATGGAGATCGAGCGCTACACGCTCGCGACCGGGGAGACGGCGCTCACCGGCTTCAGCCGGTACTGGCGGCACTGGGGCCTGGTCTTCGCGATCCTGGCGTACTTCGCCAACATCTGGCCGGGATGGGCGACCAGCTCGGCGACGCTGGTCACCTACCTGGTCGGCGGCGACGTGGTGCCGATCGCGATCGGCATGCTGCTGCTGATCGGCGTCACGCTGACGATGGCCCCGGTGGTGTACCAGGCGCTCGAGAAGATCGAGATGTTCAAGGTCGCCGCCGTCCTGGTGCTGATCATCGTCGCGTCGATCTTCGCGATCGGCGCCTCGGACTGGGCCGACACCTCGCAGATCGTCACCGAGGCCGGCCTGCCGGCCGAGGAGCTCGGCTTCGCCCTCTTGCTGGGTGCCCTCGCCTTCGCCGGCGCCGGCGGCGGGCAGAACCTGTGCCAGAGCAACTGGATCCGGGACAAGCGCTTCGGCATGGGCGCCTACGTGCCGCGGATCGTCAGCCCGGTCACCGGCAACCCCGAGGCGGCGCCGTCGACCGGGTTCGCGTTCGAGCCGACCCCGGAGAACCTGGGGCGCTGGCGGCGGTGGTGGAAGTTCGCCAACGTCGAGCAGCTGACCACCTTCGTCGCGATCAGCTTCCTGACCATCCTGTTCACCTCGCTGCTGGCCTACGCCACCGTCTTCGGTGAGGAGGGGCTGGCCAGCGACATCTCGTTCCTCCAGGTCGAGGGCGACGCGCTCAACGACGCGGTCGGCGGCTGGTTCGGCACCTTCTTCTGGGTCATCGGGGCGATCTCGCTGTTCGCCGCGGCGCTGGGCATCGTGGACTACACCAGCCGGCTGGGGGCCGACGTCCTCAAGACGGCGTACCTGAAGGGCGCGAACGAGAGCAAGATCTACTTCGCCCTGGTCTGGGGTCTGGTCCTCATCGGGTGCGTCGTCCTGCTCTCCGGGCTCGACCAGCCGCTGGTGCTGCTGGTGATCGCCGCGGTGACCGGCGGACTGATGATGTTCATCTACTCGGCGCTGCTCCTGGTCCTCAACCGGCGCACCCTGCCGCCGGAGATCCGCCCGGGCATGGTGCGGGTCGCGGCCTTGGTCTGGTCGTTCCTGCTCTTCGGGTTCCTCTCGGTGCTCACCTTCGACGAGCAGCTGCGCCGACTCTTCGGCGGGTGAGCGTGAGCCCGGCCATCACCGACGCGCTCCGGGTGGTCACCGCCGGCGAGACCATGGTGCTCGTCGTCCCGACGTCGCCCGGCCGGCTGCGGCACGCCACCAGCGTGCGGCTGTCCGTCGGCGGCGCCGAGAGCAACGTCGCCATCGGCCTGGCCCGGCTCGGCGTCCCGGCGAGCTGGGTGAGCGCTCTGGGGGACGACGAACCGGGGGAGCTGGTGCTGCACCGGATCCGGGCCGAGGGCGTCGACACCGGCGCGGTCCGCCGGGTGCCCGACCGGCCCACGGGGCTGTACCTGCGCGAGGAGGTCGCCGGGGCGCTGCGGGTCTACTACCACCGCCGCGGCTCGGCCGCCGCCACGCTGGCGCCGGGCGCGTTCGACCCCTCGGTGCTGGCCGGGGCCGGCTTCCTGCACCTGACCGGCATCACCGCAGCGCTGTCGCCCGAGTGCGCCGAGTTCGTCCCCTGGGCGGCGCGGACGGCCGCGGAGGCCGGGGTCCGCGTCAGCTACGACGTGAACTACCGCAGCCGGCTCTGGGACCCGGCGGCCGCGCGGGCGGCCACCGAGGCGGTGCTGCCGCACGTCGACGTGCTCCTCGTCGGCGACGAGGAGGCGTCGGCCCTGTGGGGATGGGACGAGGACACCTGCCTCGAGCGGTTCCCGGACGCCGGACCGGGGGAGGTCGTCGTCAAGCTCGGTGCCCGCGGCTGTGCCGCGGTGATCGACGGCGATCGCCTGACCGCCGCCGGCTTCCCGGTCCGCCAGGTCGACCCGATCGGTGCCGGCGACGCCTTCGCGGCCGGCTACCTCGCGGCGACCCTGTGGGGTTCCGCGCCGGAGGAGCGGCTGCGGACCGCCAACGCCATGGGCGCGTTCTGCGTCCAGGGCCTCGGTGACTACGAGGGGCTGCCGAGCCGACGCGAGCTCACGGCCTTCCTCGACCAGACCGTCGACCTCGGGAGGTGAGCTGCGTGTCCGGACCCGGAGACGTGCTGCAGGGGGTGTACGTCGCGAACGTGACGCCGTTCCGCGACGACGACCGGTTCAGCGTCGACGTCGACGCCTACGTCGCCCACGTGGAGTGGCTCGCCGGGCACGGCGTGACCGGCGTGATCCCGTTCGGCACCAACGGCGAGGGGCCGTCGGTCGCCGCGCACGAGAAGCGGGCGGTGCTCGAGGCGCTGCTGCCGCGGGTCGGGGACCTGCAGGTCGTGCCCACGGTGGCCGAGGGCAACCTGCCCGACACGCTCGACCTGCTGGCGTACCTCGACGACCTGCCGGTCCGGGCGGTCATGGTCCTGCCCCCGTACTACTTCACGCCGGTGGAGGCCGACGGGCTGCGGTCGTTCTACGAGCGCGTCCTGGCGGCCACCCGCCATCCGGTCGTGATGTACCACATCCCGAAGTACGCGGTGCCGCTGCCGCCGGAGCTGGTGACGGCCCTGCCGGTGTGGGGCGTCAAGGACTCCGGGGGAGAGGCGGGCTACGCCCAGACCGTGCGCGACGCGGGCAAGGGGGTGCTCGTCGGCACCGAGGACGACCTGCCCACCCGGCTGCTCACCGCGGACGGCTCGATCTCGGCGCTGGCCAACATCGTCCCCGAGCAGGTGGTGGCGCTCTACGCGCACGTGCGCGCCGGACGGACCGATCAGGCCGCGCGCCTGTCCGGCCACCTGCAGGAGGTGCGGGCCATGACCAAGCAGCACACCTCGGCCGGCGTCCTCAAGCGGGTCGCCGAGCAGCGGCACGGGCACCCGATGGGGACGGTGCGCCCACCGCTGCTGCCGGTTCCGGCCTCGTTCGACGCCGCCGGGGCGGCCGAGCGCGCCGCCGCCTCGCCGGTGCCGGCCGGCGGCTGAGGAGCGCCGGTGCGGGTGCTGGTGACCGACGCGGAGTACGCCTCGCTCGACGTCGAGGCCGCGATCCTCGGCGCAGCCGGCCACGAGCTGGTCCGCGGGCGGTGCCGGACGCCGGAGGACGTCATCGCGGCCGCGGGGGACGCCGAGGCGCTGGTGGTCCAGTACGCGCCGATCACCGCCGCGGTGCTCGACGCGCTGCCCGGCGTCGGGCTGGTCAGCCGGTACGGCGTCGGCCTGGACGTCGTCGACCTCGACGCCGCCCGCGCGCGCGGGGTCTGGGTGTCCAACGTGCCCGACTACGGCACCACCGAGGTCGCGCTGCACGCGGTCGCGATGCTGCTGGCGCTGCTGCGCAACCTGCCCGGGCACGACCGCGAGGTGCGCGCGGGCCGGTGGGACTACTCCCTCGGCGGGCCGCTGCGCCGTCCGGAGGAGCTGACCCTGGGCGTGGTGGGGCTCGGCCGGATCGGCCGGATGGTGGTGGAGCGGGCCGCGCCGTGGTTCGGGGCGTGCGTCGGGTACGACCCGCACCTGCCGGAGGAGCTGTGGCCCGACGGCGTCGTCCGGGCGCCGCTGGCGGAGCTGTTCGCCCGCAGCTCGGCGGTGACGCTGCACCTGCCGCTGACCGACGCGACCCGGGGGCTGGTCGGCGCGCGGCTGCTGGGCGCGATGCCGCCGGGCTCCCACCTGGTCAACACCGCCCGCGGTGGCCTCGTCGACACCGACGCGGTGCTCGACGCCCTCGCCTCGGGCCGGCTCGCCGGCGTCGCGCTCGACGTGCTCCCCGAGGAGCCGCCGCCGGCGGGGCACCCGCTGCTGACCCACCCGCGCGCGCTCGTCACGCCGCACGTCGCGTGGTACTCCGAGGCGGCCGAGGCGGAGCTGCGGCGCAAGGCCGCGCAGAACGTCGTCGACTGGGCACGGACCGGCCGGCCGACGTACGCCGTCGTCGAGGGGCGCTGAGACCTCACCACTCGGCGAACGAGCCGTCGGGGTGGCGCCACACCGGCCCGCGCCACCGGTGGCCGGTCCCCGCCGCCCGGCGGACGGCGGCCTCGTCGATCTGCACGCCGAGGCCCGGCCCCGTCGGGCGCGCGCACCAGCCGTCGGTGAAGGCGAACACGGACGGGTCGACGAGGTGGTCGAGCAGGTCCGCGCCGGTGTTGTAGTGGATGCCCAGGCTCTGCTCCTGGATCAGCACGTTGGGCGCCGCGAAGTCCACCTGCAGGCAGGCCGCCAGGGCGATCGGCCCGAGCGGGCAGTGCGGGGCGAGCAGGACGTCGAAGGTCTCGGCCAGGGCGGCGATCCGCCGGCACTCGGAGATGCCGCCGGCGTGGGCGACGTCGGGCTGCGCGACAGCGATGCCGGCCTGCAGCACCGGGAGGAAGTCGGTACGGCTGTAGAGCCGCTCGCCGGTGGCGACCGGGATCGTGGTGGCCTCGACGACGTCGCGAAGCCGGTGCGGGGAGTGTTCCGGCAGGACCGGTTCCTCGATGAACAGCGGGCGCAGCGGCTCGAGCTCCGGCACGATCCGCCGGGCCATCGGGGTGGTGAACCGGCCGTGGAAGTCGAGGGCGAAGTCCCCGTCGGGCCCCATCGCATCGCGCACGGCAGCCGCGCGGGCGAGCGTGCGGTCGACGGCGGCGGTCGTGTCGAGGGGGCTCGTCCGGCCGGCGGCGTTGAGCTTGACCGCGGTGAAGCCGGCGGCCCGCTGCTCGGCGGCGGAGTCGGCGACCTCCGCTGGGTCGTCGCCGCCGATCCAGCTGTACACGCGGACCCGGTCGCGCACCGGGCCGCCGAGCAGCTGGTGGACGGGCACGCCGTAGGTCTTCCCGGCGATGTCCCACAGCGCCTGGTCCAGTCCCGCCACCGCCGAGGAGAGGACCGGGCCGCCCCGGTAGAAACCGGACTTCGACAGGACCTGCCAGTGGTCCTCGATCCGGAGCGGGTCCCGGCCGACGAGGAGGTCCGCCAGGTCGTGCACCGCGGCCTGCGCGGTGTGGCTGCGCCCCTCGAGCGTCGCCTCGCCCCAGCCGCTGACGCCCTCGTCGGTCGACACGTGGACGAACAGCCAGCGGGGTGGCACGAGGAAGGTCTCGACCCGGGTCACCCTCACCGCGACCGGCCTCCCGGCGCCGGCGGACCCGCGCTGCCGGGAGCGGTGCGCGCGCAGTCGGCGTCCACGGTCGGCAGTGTGCGGCAGCCGCGAGCGGGCCGCCAACGGCGCGGCCGGCCCGGGCTGCGGGGCGGCGGCGTCCCTGGTTGGGTCGGACGACGGCGCCGGAGCCGTCCGCCGTCCCCCGGGCACGGGGACGGGACGGCCGGCGTGCCGCCACGCCCTGACCCGGAGGGACGAACCGCCCATGAAGCTGCTGCTGCCCGACTCGCTGCCCCTGGCGCCGGACCTGCCCGAGGGGGTCGTCGCGGTCACCTACGCCGCCTCCGCGCCGGTCCCGGACGAGCACCTCGACGCCGAGGCACTGGTGGTGTGGGGCAGCTCCGCTGCCGACCTGGCCGCCGTCGCCGGCCGGATGCCGCGGCTGCGGTGGGTCCAGACCCTGGCGGCCGGGCCGGACGCGGTGCTCGCCGCGGGCTTCCCCGAGCACGTCGTCGTCACCGGCGGGGCGGGCCTGCACAGCCGCACGGTCACCGAGCACACCCTGGCCCTGACCCTGGCGCTGGTGCGCCGGCTGCCCGCCTCCGCCGGTGCGCAGGCCGAGCACCGCTGGGCCCGTGAGCTCGGTGGCCTCCAGCCGCTGCACCCCGACGGGCCGGTGACCACCCTGCTGGACGCCCGGGTGCTGATCTGGGGGTTCGGCGCCATCGGGCAGACGCTGGCGCCGCTGCTGCGAGGGCTGGGCGCCGACGTCCGGGGCGTGGCGCGCACCCCGGGGGAGCGGGCCGGCTGCACCGTCGTCGGCGAGGACGACCTCGAGGCCGAGCTGGGTCGGACCGACGTGCTGGTCATGATCCTGCCGTCGACGCCGGCCACCACGCGGGCGCTGGACGCCGCCCGCCTGGCGGCGCTCCCGACGCACGCCTACGTGGTCAACGTCGGCCGTGGCTCCACCGTCGACGAACCGGCGCTCGTGTCGGCCCTGGCCGAGGGCCGTCTGGCCGGTGCGGCGCTGGACGTGACGGACACCGAACCGCTCCCGCCGGGGTCGCCGCTCTGGGACGCCCCGGACCTCGTCCTCACGCCGCACGCCGCCGGCGGCCGGCCGGTGGGCGCCGACGAGCTCGTCTCGGCCAACCTCGCCGGCCTGCTCGCCGGGCGGGAGCTGCGCAACGTCGTGGACCGCTGACCCGGGGACGCCGGCCCCACCGCCCGGCCGCCGGCGACGGGCTGCTCGCGACCCGGCGTGGATGGCACGATGCGGCCATGGCATCGCCGGAGGTGCCGGCCGGCGCGGGCGGCACGGCGTTCGTCCTCGGGGGAGGGGGCGTCCTCGGGGCCGCCGAGGTGGGGATGCTGCAGGCCCTCTTCGAGCACGGCGTCCAGCCCGACCTGGTCGTGGGCACGTCGGTGGGCGCGATCAACGGCGCGCTCGTCGCCGCGGACCCGACCTCGGGCGTGGTCTCCCGGCTGCGCGGGGTGTGGGAGGAACTGGCCTCGGCGCAGGTGTTCGCCGGGTCGGTGTTCGCTCGGATGGGCACCCTGGCGCGGACCCGCACCCACCTGCACCCGCGCGAGCCACTGCGCGAGCTGCTCGAGGCCCACCTGCCGGTGCGGACCTTCGCCGAGCTGCGCGTGCCGTTCCAGTGCGTCGCGGCCAGCATCGAGCGGGCCGCCGAGCACTGGTTCAGCGACGGGTCCCTGGTCGACGCGGTGCTCGCCTCCTGCGCCGTCCCCGGGCTCCTGCCGGCCGTCGAGCTCGACGGCGAGCACTACCTGGACGGCGGGCTGGTGCACAGCATCCCGGTCGGCCGCGCGGTCGCCCTCGGCGCCGGCACGATCTACGTGCTGCACGTCGGGCGGATCGACCGCCCGTTGCGCCCGCCCACCCGGCCGTGGGAGGTCGCGCTGGTCGCCTTCGAGATCGCCCGCCGGCACCGGTTCGCCGCGGACCTCGCCGCCCTCCCGCCCGGGGTCACGGTGCACGTGCTGCCCTCGGGCGAGCCGGATCCGCCGGCGACCGGGAACCTGCGCTACCGCGACTTCTCCGCCGTCCCCGCCCGGATCGACCGGGCCCACGCCGCGGCCGGCGGCCACCTGGACGCGATCGGCGCACGCGGGGACGGGGGAGCCTGAGGTGCTGCCTCCCCGCCGCGTGCGCCGGGTCACCGGCCCGCTGCTCATCGGTGCGCTGGCGGCCGGGGTGGTCCTGCTGCCCGTCCTCGTGGTGGTGGCGGTGATCGCCTCGGTGTTCCTGCCGGGGCGCTGGCGGGCGCTGCGGCTGCTGTGCTTCGCGTTCGCGTACCTCGCGATGGAGGTCGCCGGGCTGGCGGTGGCCGGGGTGCTGTGGGTGCTCGGCGGCTTCGGTCGCCGGTTGCACTCCCGCGGCTCACGCGCCGCCCACTACACCGTGCTGCGGCTGCTGCTCGACGTGCTGATGCGGGTGGCGCAGCGGCTGTTCGCACTGCGGCTGGTCACCGACGGCGCGTCCTGGTCGCCGCTGGACGACGGCGTGCCGGGCTCGACGAACGCCATGGTGGTGCTGTCCCGCCACGCCGGCCCGGGTGACTCCTTCCTGCTCGTGCACACGCTGATGAACCGCGACCACCTCCGCCAGCCGCGGATCGTGCTCAGGGACCTGCTGCAGCTGGACCCGCTGCTCGACGTCTACCTCAACCGGCTGCCCAACCACTTCGTCTCGGCCGACCCGGCGGCGGGGCAGAGCTCCGAGGAGGCGATCGCGGACCTGGCCCGCGACCTGGGCGAGGAGGACGCGTTGCTGATCTTCCCCGAGGGCGCCAACTTCACCCCGCGGCGCCGGACCCGGGCGATCCAGCGGCTGCGCGAGCGCGGGCTGCTGTCCGCCGTGCGCCGGGCCGAGGCGATGCGCAACGTGCTGCCACCCCGGCCGGCCGGGGTCACCGCGGCGCTGCGCGCCGCACCGCACGCCGACGTGGTCTTCGTCGCGCACACGGGGCTGGAGCACCTCAGCACGGTGCGGGACCTGTGGCGGGGCCTGCCGATGGACAAGACCCTGCACCTGCGCTGGTGGTTCATCCCCGCTGCGGACGTGCCGCGGGACGAGGCGGAGCTGACCGACTGGCTCTACCGGTGGTGGGAGACGATCGACGACTGGATCACCACCACGTCGGCCGCGGCGACGCAGCTGCAGGGTGCCACCGGTACGCCCGGGTGACGGCGGCCCACCCCGACGGGGCACCCCGGAGGGATCGGCTCCCCGCGAGGTGATCGACATCGGCCCGTCCCGGTTGGGAGGATGCGCGCAGCTCCCACCGTCGTGCCGTCCCGGGCCCGGCGTGCCCGTCGGGGCAGCGAACTGCACCGTCGAGGGGAGGGCTCATGGCGGGTCCACTCCTCGCGACTAAGCTGCACCGCCCCCAGCGGCGACGCGGCGCGGTCGCGCGCCCACGCCTGGGCGAGAAGCTGGACCGTGGCGCGCAGCGAGCGCTCACCCTCGTGTCGGCGCCGGCCGGGTTCGGCAAGACGACCCTGCTCACGGAGTGGCTGGCCGCCGCCGGGCAGGGCCGGTCGACGGCGTGGCTCTCCCTCGACCAGCGGGACGACGACCCCGTGGTGTTCTGGACCTACCTGATCACCGCCCTGCAGGCGACGGCGCCCGGGGTCGGTGACGCCCCGCTCGCCCTCCTGCAGTCGTCCGGGGCGACGCTGGACGAGGTCCTCGCGACCCTGGTGAACGACCTGTCTGCCGTCCCGGTCGACCTGGTGCTGGTCCTCGACGACTACCACGTCGTCGCGTCGCCCGAGGTGCACGCCGGGGTCGCCTTCCTGCTCGACCACCTCCCGCCGCAGGTCCACCTGGTGATCGCGACCCGCGCCGATCCGGCGCTGCCGCTGGCCCGGCTGCGGGCGGCCGGGGAGCTCGTCGAGGTCCGTGCCGACGACCTGCGGTTCACGACCGCGGAGGCCGCGGCCTACCTCGACCGGTCGACGGGCCTGGCCCTGAGCCCGGGGGACGTCGAGACCCTGGCGGCCCGCACCGAGGGGTGGATCGCCGCGCTGCAGCTGGCCGCGCTCTCGCTGCAGGGCCGCGACGACGCCACCGGCTTCATCGCGGGTTTCGCCGGCGACGACCGGTACGTCGTGGACTACCTGCTGGAGGAGGTCCTGCAGCGGCAGCCCGACGACGTCCGGGACTTCCTCCTGCGGACCTCCGTGCTCGGCCGGCTGACCGGTGCGCTGTGCGACGCCGTCGTCGGCGGGACGGGAGCGCGGTCGGTGCTCGAGGCGCTCGACCGCGCGAACCTGTTCCTGGTGCCGCTCGACGACCGCCGCCAGTGGTACCGCTACCACCACCTGTTCGCCGACGTGCTGCGCGTGCGCCTGCTCGACGAGCGCCCCGAGCTGGTCCCCGACCTGCACCGGCGGGCGAGCGGCTGGCACGCCCGCCACGGCGAGCCCGCGGAGGCGATCCGACACGCGCTGGCCGGCGGGGACGCCGAGCGGGCCGCCGAGCTGGTGGAGCTGGCGCTGCCGGCGATGCGCCGGGACCGCCAGGAGGTGACGCTCAGCCACTGGCTCGAGGCCCTCCCCGACGAGGTGCTGGCCGACCGGCCCCTCCTCAGCACGACGTACGCCGGGGTGCTGCTCATGCGCGGCCGCGTCGACGGCGTGGACCGGCGGCTCCGCGACGCCGAAGGCTGGGTCGACGCGGCGGGGAAGAGGGTCTCGCCGGTCGCCCCGGGTGGCGCGGACGAGGCCCTGCTCCGCCGCGTGCGGGGCGAGGTCGCCGTCTACCGCGCCGCCCTCGCCCGGGTGACGGGGGACGTCGCCGGCACGATCACCCACGCGCGCCGGGTGCTCGACCTGGCCGGGGACGACGACCACCTCCCGCGCGGGTCGGCGGCCGGGCTGCTCGGTCTCGCGCACTGGAGCCGCGGCGAGCTGGAGACCGCGCACCGGTGGTGGTCGGAGTCGCACGCGAGCCTGCAGCGGGCCGGACACGCCGCCGACGCCCTCGGGATCGCGATCGCCCTGGCCGACATCCGGATCGCGCAGGGCCGGCTCGGCGACGCGTTGGCCGGCTACGAGCGCGGGCTGGGGAGCGCGACGGCGCAGGGGACGCCGGTGCTGCGCGGGACCGCCGACATGCACGTGGGGATGGCCGAGGTCCTCCTCGAGCGCGACGACCTCGAGGCCGCGCGCCGGCACCTGGCGACCAGCGCGGAGCTGGGGGAGCACGCCGGCCTGCCGCAGAACCGGCACCGGCTGCGGATCGCCCGGGCCCGGGTGCACGCGGTCGACGGTGACCTCGACGGTGCGCTCGCCCTCCTGGACGAGGCGGAGCGGCTCTACGTCAGCGACATGTTCCCGGACGTCCGGCCCATCGCGGCGCTGCGGGCCCGGCTGTGGAGCGCGCAGGGGGAGGCCGACCGCGCGCGGGGCTGGGCGCGCGAGCGCGGGCTGTCCGTGGCGGACGAGCTGTCCTACCTGCGGGAGTTCGAGCACGTCACGCTGGCCCGGGTCCTCCTGGCGGAGCACGCGACGGCGGGCGACGACCGGCCGCTGGACGAGGCGCACCGGCTGCTGGAGCGACTGCTGCAGGCGGCGGAGGACGGCGGGCGGACGGGCAGCGTGATCGAGGTCCTGGTGCTGCGAGCGCTGGCGCAGCAGGCCGGGGGCGACCCGGCTGGTGCCGTCGGCTCGGTGACCCGTGCGGTGGCGCTCGCGGAACCGGAGGGGCAGGTGCGGGTCTTCCTGGACGAGGGACCGCAGATGACGTCCCTGCTCCGCGCGGCCGCGAAGGGCGGAACCGCTCCCGCGGGTGTGCGCCGGCTCCTGGCCGCCCGGACCGCGGCCACCCACGACCCGCGCGGGCGGGGACCGGTCGAGCCGCTGAGCGTCCGCGAGCTGGAGCTCCTCCGGCTGCTCGGCACCGACCTCGACGGCCCCGGCATCGCCCGCGAGCTCGTGGTGTCGCTGAACACCGTGCGGACGCACACGCGGAACGTCTACGCCAAGCTCGGCGTGAACAACCGGCGCGCGGCGGTCCGCCGGGGCGCCGAACTCGACCTGCTGTCCCGGTCCCGCCCGCGCTGACCACCCACCCCGGTCCCGGGTCACCAGTCCGGTCACCAGGCGTGGTGATCCCGGCTCACCATCGCGACGCCCAGACTCCGCGCATCGACGAGACGGGGAGCAGGCGATGAGCGCAGTCCGCGGCGATCGTGCAGACGGCCCGCTGGGCTACGAGATCCGGGTGCGGGGCCACCTCGCCGCCCGGTGGGCGGCCTGGTTCGACGGGCTGCGGATCACCACCGAGGACGACGGCACCACGCTCCTGCGCGGTCCCGTCCCGGACCAGGCCGCACTGCACGGCGTCCTGCAGCGGCTGCGCGACACCGGGCTCCCGCTGCTGTCGCTCCGGCAGGTCCCCTCCGACGGAGGATCACCACCGGAGATCACATCGTCTGGTGATCCGGGCTCACCATCCCGGTCCCTAGCGTCGCACCGTGTCCGGCACCCGGCCGGCGACGACCCCCACCCAGGAGACCCGTCATGACCGTCACCACCGCCCGACTCAGCGGCGCCGCCGGCCTCGCCGCCGCCGCCTCCGGCCTGCTGTACGGGCTCGTGCAGTTCATCCACCCCGCGGAGACGGTCTCGGCGGTCTCGACCACCGGCTGGGCGGTCATGCACCACCTCACGCTCGCCATGGCCGTGCTCGGCCTGGTCGGCGTGACCGGCATCTACCTGCGGCAGGTCCGCGAGGCCGGCCTCCTGGGGCTCGTCGGGTTCGTCCTGTTCGGGTCCTTCTACCTGCTGACGGTCGCGTTCACCTTCGTCGAGGCGCTCGTCCTCCCGGAGCTGGCCGGCGAGGCGCCGCAGCTGGTGGACGACCTCCTGGGCATCTTCAGCGGTGAGGGCACCGGCGGCCTGGGCGCCGTGACCGCTGTGGGACCCCTCGGCTTCGGGCTCTACCTGCTGGGCGGTCTCGCCCTCGGCGTCGCGCTGTTCCGCGCCCGGGTGCTGGCCCGCTGGGCTGCCGCGCTGCTGGCGGCCGGCACGGTCGTGACGCTGGCGGTGCCGCTGGTCCCGCACTCGCTGGCCCGGCTGGCCGCGCTGCCCGTGGCCGTCGCGATGACCGGCCTCGGCGTCTCGCTGTGGCGGGCCCGGCGTCAGGCGGCCGACCCTGCCGGCACCCCGGCTCCGGCCCAGGCTGTCGCGGTCCGGTGACGACGCCGACCGGCCCGGGCCCGTCGGGGGACGGGCGACGGAGCCGGCCTCAGGCGGCGACGTGCTCGTCGAGCCAGTCGAAGATCCGCTCGCCGCGCAGGCCGGCTGCCGCGGGTTCGCAGTGCGAGTCCGCACCCTCGGTTGCGGTGAAGGGCAGCAGGGTGACCGGGCAGGTGAGAGCGGCCGCCAGGCGCGCGGACTGGCCGGGCCAGAACTGCTCGTCTTCGGGGTCGGTGACCAGCATCGGGCACGTGATCGCGGCCAGTTGGTCGTCGGTCACCGCGTAGGAGCGCGCGGCGGTGAAGAAGTCGAACGGTGACCTGACGCCGTAGGGGCGCATGCGCCACTGCAGCATCCTGCGGGTCGACGGTGAGAGCTTCAACGCCCAGGCCATCTCCCGGTCGAACTCCTCGCGGTGCCCGGACTCGAGCAGCCGGATCAAGACGTGCGGGAGCTGTCGGAGCATGGTGGTGGACACGTCGACGACGCCCGGGTCGGCGACCGCGGCGGCGATGCGGTGCTCGTGGGCCGCTGCACGGGGGACCCAGTAGCCACCCTGGCTGACGCCCATGACCGCGATCCGGGCCGGGTCGACGTCCGGGCGTGGCGCGAGATGGTCGATGACCGGGGTCAGGACGTTCTCCCAGTCCGGCCGGAACGGCAGCCCCTGGCGCATCAGTGCGGCGTTCTGGCCGGGACCGTCGTAGGTCATGGCGTTCCAGCCGCGGGCCAGGGCGTCGGCGATGCCGCGGGTCCACGCGCCGACGACGGAGCCGTCGCTGCCGTTGGTGTAGACCAGCGTGCGGCGCGCTGCGTCGGGCGGTCCGGAGCGGAAGAAGTAGCCGGGCAGGGTGGTGTCCTCGTAGGGGATCTGCAGCCGCTCGACGGTGGTGTCCGTGAGGTCGGCGAACCGGTCCCAGGCCGCCCGGTGCCTCTCCCACAGGCCGGTGGCGTCGTCGGCGGCCTCCGCCCGGTCGGACGCCTCGGAGTAGTAGCTCGCTGCTCGCAGCCAGCGGGCCGCTGCCGATCGCGGGTGGCCGGCCGCTTCGGCGGTCCGGGCCTGCCCGGCGACTCGGTCGGCGGTGGCGGTCCACTCGGAGACCCAGGCCTCCGGATGGCCGTGGGGGATCCGGTCGACGGTGGTCAGGACCTCGCCGACGTCGGCCGCGCGGTGGAAGACGCTGCCGAGGACGTTCTCGACGGCGAACTGGAGGTCGTCGTCCTCGAAGAAGGCGTGCATGCCGGGCTCCGTTCAGCGGGTGTGCTCAGGGTCTGGCTCCGTCGGCGTCGCCGTTCGGGGCCGCGTGCCGTGCGGGACGCTGGCGAACAGGTCGACCAGGGCGTCCCAGCGGTTCCTCCGCCCCGGCGGGAAGCGCTGCCGGGACCGGGCGGCGCGCCGGCTGCCGGCGGGGTACCGGCGGCGGGCCCACGGGGAGGTCGGCCGGGCCAGCCGCAGCGCGGCGAGGACGGCCACGAGCGGCACGAACACCCCCACCACGCCGAGCACGACCCGCCCCTTCAGGATGGCGACGAGGGCGGCGCACAGGTTCACCAGCAGGGTCAGGGCCACCACGCCCTCGCCCGCTGACCGGTCGGCGTCGAAGGGATTGGCGCCGATCAGCAGGAGCACGCCGATCACCAGCGCGATGAGCACCGCGTCCACCGAGCTGCGGCCCTCCCGGGACCAGTACACGTCCTCCAGGTGCAGCCACAGCGCGAACTCGTCGAGGGTCAGCGCGGCGCCGGCGCCGAAGAGCACCGCGAGGAGGCTGCCCCAGCCGCCGCCGGGCCGGTAGGCGAACTCCGCGGTCCCGCTGCCGAGCAGCAGGAAGATGCCGTAGACCTCGTGGTGCACGTGCACGCCGCCGACGCTCGCGTCGCGGAAGGGTCCGCGACCGGAGCGGATGGCGTGCGTGACGAACCGGGTGGCGAGGAAGGTCGTGAGGAAGGCCAGCACCATCCACGCGACCAGCTCGCGCCGCCCGCTGAGCACCGGCAGCAGTTCCGGGTCGAGGCCCACCGCGCCCTCCCCGGCGCGCATCCGGGAGCGCGCCTCCCGCGATCGTGCCGTCGACGTCAACGGGAGCGCACGTCCCTGCACCGGCGACGGCCCCGGACGGCGCACCGGGTATACATCGACCGGCCCCGCTGACCACCCGTCCCGCACTCCCGGAGGACCACCATGGCCGACGTCGTCAGTGTCGACCCGCGCACCGGAGCGGCCGTCGAGGTCGTCGCCCCCGAGACCACGACCGAGGAGGTCGGCCGCCTCTGCGCCGCCGCGCTGGCCGCCGCCGCTCCGCTGGAGGAGCTCGGCCGCGCCGGCCGGGCGGCACTGCTGCGGGCCCTCGCCGACGCCCTGGAGGCCCGGCGGGACGACGTCGTCTCGGTCGCCGACCGGGAGACCGCGCTCGGGCCGACCCGGCTGGGCGGCGAGCTCACCCGGACCTGCTACCAGCTGCGGGTCTTCGCCGAGGTGCTGGACGAGGGCAGCTACCTCGAGGCCGCCATCGACCACGCCGGGGACACCCCGATGGGGCCGCGACCGGACCTGCGCCGGATGCTCGTCCCGATCGGCCCGGTGGCCGTCTTCGGCGCGAGCAACTTCCCGCTCGCCTTCTCCGTGCCCGGCGGCGACACCGCCTCGGCGCTCGCCGCCGGCTGCCCCGTCGTGGTCAAGGCGCACGCCTCGCACCCGGCGACCTCGCAGCTGGTCTTCGACGTCCTCGCGGCGGCCGCCGGCGGGGCCGGCGCCCCGGAGGGGACGCTCGGCATCGTGCACGGCCTGCAGGCCGGGGCCGACCTGGTCGCCCACCCCGCCATCCGGGCCGTGGGCTTCACCGGCTCGCTGTCCGGCGGCCGGGCCCTGCAGCAGATCATCGAGCAGCGCCCCGACCCCGTGCCCTTCTACGGCGAGCTGAGCAGCCTCAACCCGGTCGTCGTCACGCCGCGGGCGACCGCCGAGCGCGGCACCACGATCGGTCGCGAGCTGGTGGGGTCGTTCACCCTCGGTGCCGGCCAGTTCTGCACCAAGCCCGGCCTGGCCTTCGTACCCGCCGGTGCCGACGGCGACCGGCTGGTCGACGCGATGGCCGAGGCGGTGCGCGCCGTCGGCACGCAGATCCTGCTCAACGAGGGCATCGCCGCCTCGTACGGCCGCGTCTCCGACCAGCTGGCCACGGCCCCGGGGGTCGAGGAGGTGGCCCGCGCCGAGGAGCCCTCCGGCCCGGGCTTCGGGGCGGCAGCCCGGCTGCTGACGACGTCGGCCCGGGACCTGCCGCCCGAGGTCACCGAGGAGTGCTTCGGCCCGGTCTCCGTCGTGGCCCGCTACGACGGTGAGGAGGAGCTGCTCGCCGCCCTCGACGCCATGCCCTCCTCGCTCACCGCGACGGTGCTCCGCGGCGACGGCGAGACCGAGCTGCCGCTGGCCGTCTCGCAGGAGCTGCGCACCCGCGCGGGGCGCCTGGTCTACGACGCCTACCCGACCGGGGTGGCGGTCTCGTGGGCGCAGCACCACGGCGGGCCGTGGCCCTCGACCAACTCCCAGCACACCTCGGTGGGCACCACGGCGATCCGGCGGTTCCTGCGACCGGTGACCTGGCAGGGCGCTCCGCAGGACCTGCTCCCCGCGGAGCTCACCGACGACCACGACGCCATCCCGCGGCGGGTCGACGGGGTCCTGCGGCTGCCCGGGTGAGCCGGCCGTCCTGCTACAGCCGGGCGCGGAGCCGGCCGACCAGGTCGTCCAGCACGCCGCGGATGACCTCTCGACGGGCGTCGTCCATCGTGTCGTCCGAGGCCGAGATGCTGACGGCGAGCAGGCCGCCGTCGGCGTGACTGGTCGGGAAGCCGGTGCTGACGCAGGTCAGGCCGGTGATGACCCCTCCGTCGTCGTAGGCGTACCCGGTGGTGCGGGCGTCGGCGATCTCCTTGAGCAGTCCGCGGCGCGAGGTGATCGACCTGCGGGTCAGCCGGGGCAGCTCCGGCGTCCGTGCCAGCCGGCGGTCGAGCTCGTCGGGCGCGAGCATGGACATGAGGACCTTGCCGCACGCGGTGCAGTTCGCCGGGACGCGCCGGCCGATCCCGACGCCCAGGCCCAGCCGCAGGCCGCTGTTGCAGTCCTGCTCCGCGAGGTAGACCGCCTGCAGGTCCTCGTCCAGCACCGCCAGCTGCACCACGGCGTTCAGGTCCAGGGGCGCGTCGCGGCACACGTCGTAGAACTCGGTGACCATGTTGACGCTGCTCACGTAGGCCGACCCGAGCTCGAGCAGGCCCCGGCCGAGCTGGAAGCCGTCCCGCGACTGGCGGATCAGCTGCCCCCGGACCAGCGCCCCGCAGAGGTTGTAGGCGGTCGACTTGGGCAGGTCCAGCGTCCGGGCGATCTCGGTGATCGTGTAGCCGTGCTGCGGCGACTCCTGCAGCAGGTGCAGGACGCGCAGCGCCCGGTCGAGCGCCGGCACGGCCGACCGGCTCCCGTCGGCGGAGCTCCGGTCGGGCCCGCCGGACGCTGGATCACGAGCTGACGACACGCGGGCCCCCTTCGACTGTGCCTGGTCGCTGTTCAACATACTGGAATCGCGTTCATCATGTTGACACTGGTGGGTTGCCTCCATCACTGTTGCCGCCTCACTGCAGGCCGGCTCGGACGCCTCCGTCCCCGCCGGCCCGGGAACGGGAGTGCGACGTGATCATCGAGGACGCGAACCACATCACCAACGCAGTGCTCGCCGAGACCGAGCGGGCCGACGACCCCCGCTTCCAGGAACTCGTGCAGGCACTGGTCCGGCACCTGCACGACTTCGCCCGCGAGGTGCGCCTCACCGAGGCCGAGTTCAACGCCGCCATCGACATCGTGGCGAAGCTCGGGCAGATGACCACGCCCAGCCACAACGAGGTCCGGCTGATGGCCGGCTCCCTCGGGCTGTCGACGCTGGTGACGCTGATGAACAACGGGGACGAGGGGAAGCCGACCTCGGCGAACCTGCTCGGCCCCTTCTGGCGGGCCGGCAGCCCGACGATGCGCAACGGCGACTCCATCGTCCGCTCGCCCACCGACGGGCCGCCCCTGTTCTTCACCGGCCGCGTCGTCGACCTGCAGGGCGAGCCGGTCGAGGGTGCCGAGGTCGACGTGTGGCACGCCTCGCCGGTGGGTCTCTACGAGAACCAGGACCCCGACCAGGCCGAGTGGAACCTGCGCGGCAAGTTCTTCACCGACGCCGACGGGGTCTTCGCCTTCCAGAGCATCAAGCCCTCGGGCTACCCGGTGCCCATGGGGGGACCGGTGGGGGACCTCCTCAACCGCCTCAAGCGGCACCCGTTCCGGCCGGCCCACCTGCACGCGCTGATCTACAAGCCCGGCTACAAGACGATCGCCTCCCAGCTCTACAGCCACGACGACCCGATGCTGGAGACCGACGCCCAGTTCGGGGTCGTCGGCACCCTGATCGGCACCTACGTGCACCACGAGGGCGAGCCGGCGCCCGACCCCGCGGTGGACGAGGACTGGTACAGCCTCGAGCACACCTTCACCATCGAGCCCGGGAAGGCGTTCCTGCCCACCCCGCCGGTGTCGGCCAAGCGCGAGACGAAGCTGGAGACCCAGGCGTGACCAACTCCGGAGGCGTGGGGTGCGACTTCACCCCCGAGAGCATGGAGCGCTTCATCCGCGACTACTTCGCCGCCTGCAACGAGGGGGACGTCGACGGGGTGGCCAGCTACTTCGAGCCCGACGGGGTGCACTACTTCCCCCCGGGCATGTACGAGGGGCCGTTCCGCGGGGCGCGCACCATCGGCGAGAAGTGGCACGCCGCGGTGACCGAGGGCGGCTCCTTCTGGACGATCGACCAGATGATGACCGACCCGCCGACCCGGCGCGCGGTCATCGAGTGGTCGCACTTCAAGCGCCGGGCGGGGGTGCTGCTGCGCGGCGACGAGTGGTACGTCTTCAGCGAGCGGGGCTTCATCCAGGAGATCCGCGCCTACTACGCGTCCCCGCAGGACCCGGAGCTCTCCGTCCTGCAGATCGAGGGCTACGACTACGAGGGCCTCGGCTACGCCACGTCCGCGCCTCCGCTCGAGGACTCGTGATGGAGGAGGTCCGTCGCATCCTGCTCGACGGCGCGCCGGTCGAGATGGTCCGGCGCGGCGACGTGCTGGAGGCTCCCGACGGGCGCCGGATCGCCCCCGACGACGCCGTCCACCTGCCGCCGGCCGTCCCGACCAAGATCATCTGCGCGCACCTCAACTACCAGAACCGGATCGACGAGCTGAAGACGGAGGGCCCGCCGGCGCCCAACTACTTCTTCAAGCCGCCGTCCGCGCTGACGGCGCACAAGGGCACGGTGATCCGCCCCCGGGGCTGCCGGTTCCTCAACTACGAGGGCGAGGTGGCGATCGTGATCGGCCGGGCGACGCGCAACGTCGGCGTCGCCTCCGCGCTGGACGCGGTCGCCGGCTTCACGCTGGCCAACGACTTCGCCCTGCACGACTTCCGGCACGCCGACCGGGGGTCGATGCTGCGGGTGAAGGGCGCCGACACGCTGGCACCGGTCGGGCCGGGACTGGTGCGCGGCTGGGTGCCGGGGGACCAGGTCCTGCGGACGACGGTCAACGGGACGGTCGTCCAGGAGTCGACCCTGGGCGGCATGGTGTTCTCGATGAGCTACCTCATCGCGGACCTCTCCCGGATGATGACGCTCCTGCCCGGGGACATGATCTTCTCCGGCACGCCGGCCAACTCGCGCCCCGTGGAGCCCGGGGACGTGGTCACCGTCGAGTGCGACGGGCTCGGGGTGCTCGAGAACCGGATCGCCGAGGGCGAGCACGACATCCTGGACGAGGCGGGCTGGATGCCCGAGTCGAGCGACCAGGCACTCGGCGTCGCACTGGGCGAGCAGCTCCGGGAGTGACCGACCGGATGCCTCGCGGATCCCGGCTCCCGCGAGGCCGCTGAGCCCGGCCGAGCCGGCCGCTCGACGCGTTCCTCCCACACGGTCGCGCACCGCCCTGCGGTGGCGCACCGCGTTCTGCGCTGGCACTGCCCGTCGCGCCTCCCGGCCGCCGGGCCCTCCACCATCGAAGGGAACCCCCATGCGCGCCGTCTCCGGGCCGGGCACGGTCCACCGCAGCGACCCGGTCCGGCTGGACGCCACCGGGGCCGGCGCCCCGGCGGTGGCGCGGTGAGCGCGGTGCTGCGGCCCGCGGGGGCCGCGCCGGCCGTCCGGGAGGCGCCGGCCTTCGAGGCGGTGGCCGAGCTGCTCGCCGAGCTCGGTGCCGACGTGGTGTTCAGCCTGCTCGGCAGCGGCAACTTCCTCCTGGTCCAGCGCATGGTCAGCCGGCACGGCGTCGCCCACCGCTGGGCGCGGCACGAGGCCGGGGTGGTCGCCATGGCCGACGGCTGGGCCCGCGCCACGGGCCGGGTCGGCGTCTGCACCCTGCACCAGGGGCCGGGCCTGACCAACGCGGTGACGGCGCTGACCGAGGCGGCCAAGGCGCACACCCCCCTGCTGGTGGTCGTGGGTGACTCCTCCACGACCGGCACGAACCTGGACAACCAGCGCATCGACCAGGAGGCGTTCGTCCGGGCCACCGGAGCGGGCGTCGAGCGGGTCCTGCGGGGCGCCTCGGCGCTGGTCCAGACCCGGCGGGCCTGGGTGCGCGCGGCCACCGAGCGCCGGCCGGTGGTGCTCGTGCTGCCGATCGACGTCCAGCGCGAGACCTGCCGCACCGGTGGTGGCGTCGTCCTCCCGGAGCCGTCCACCACGGTGCCGCACGAGGGGGCGCTGCGCCGGGCCGCGGACCTGCTGGCGGCCGCGCAGCGCCCGCTGGTCCTGGCCGGCCGGGGCGCCTTCGGACCGGGCGCCGAGGACGCCGTCCTGGCGCTCGGCGACCGGCTGGGGGCCCTCTTCGCGACGACCGCCCTGGGCAAGGGCCTGTTCGCCGGCAGCCCGTGGTGCGTGGGGATCAGCGGTGGCTTCGCCTCGCCCCGGGCCCGGGAACTGATCGCGCAGGCCGACCTGGTCGTCTCCGTCGGCGCCACGCTCAACGGCTGGACGACGCAGAAGGACCAGGTGATCGGCGCCGGCGTCCCGCTGATCACGGTCAACGACGACCCGGCGGCACTGGCCGGCCACCGGACCCCCGACCTCGCCCTGATCGGGGACGCCGGGGCGACCGCGGCGGCGCTGTCGGCCCTGCTCGGCCCGGGCGGGGACGTCGCGACGGGCTGGCGTACCCGGTTGGACGCGTCGCACGTCTCCGACCCCGGGTGGGACCTGGTGTACGAGGGCAGCGCGACGACGATCGACCCGCGCGAGGTGCTCGTCGAGCTCGATGCGCTGCTCCCGTCGCCGCGCACCGTCGTCACCGACAGCGGCCGCTACGTCGGCTGGGTCGCGATGCACGTCGGCGTCGACCAGCCCAGGAGCTTCGTCTTCACGCAGGCGTTCATGTCGCTGGGGCTGGGCCTGGCCTCGGGGCTGGGCGCCGCCGTCGGCCGGCCCGGTGCCTTCCCGATGGTGGTCACCGGCGACGGCGGCCTGTTCATGAACCTGGGGGAACTCGACAGCCTCGCGGCCCAGGGCGACCCGGTCCTGGTCGTGGTCATGGACGACGGCGCCTACGGCGCCGAGGTCCACCTGTTCGGCCCGCGCGGCGAGCCGACCGACCTCGTCGAGTTCGGGACGCGGGACTTCGCCGGGATCGCCCGTGCCCTCGGCGGGCGCGCGGCGGTCGTCCGCTCCCGCGCGGACATGGCGGGCGAGTTCGCCGACTGGCTGCGGGCTCCCGCAGGGCTGTTCCTGCTCGACTGCAAGGTGGACGGCCGGGTGGAGGAGACCTGGTCGGCGCACGTCTTCGGGGATCACTGACCGTCCCACACCCTCATGCCCTTCGACGCGGGTCGAGGGCGACCACGGAGAGGCAACAAGACATGAGACGAACCCTGGCCACGCTCGGGGCCGTGCTGCTCACCCTGGGGGTCGCGGCCTGCGGCTCCGACGACGACGGCGGCGGGGGCGGCGGCGGTGCGGCCGCCACCAGCGGGGGAGGGGGGCAGGAGACCGTCACGCTCCGCGTGGGCGTCCTGCCCATCGCGAACCTGGCGCCCCTGTACGTCGCCCAGAACGAGGGCCTCTTCGAGGAGCAGGGCATCGAGGTCGAGACCCTCGTCCAGGCCGGCGGGGCGGAGGTCGTCACCTCCCTCGTCAGCGGCGGCATCGACGTGGGCTGGTCGGCGACGACCGGCACGGTGATCTCGGCCGCGCGGGGGCTGCCGATCCGCATCGTGGCCCCGGGGACGATCGGCCCCGAGGACGACGCGGAGCCGAGCGGATCTCCGCTCGCCGTCCGGGGCGACAGCCCGATCCAGACCGTCGAGGACCTGGCGGGCAAGCGGATCGCGGTGAACACCCTGGCGAACCTGGCCGACATCACCATGCGGGCCGGCCTGGACAACCTGGGCGTCGACTCCTCGACGATCCAGTTCGTCGAGATCCCGTTCCCGGACATGCCCGCCGCCCTGGAGACCGGCCAGGTGGACGCCGCGGTCACCTCGGAGCCGTTCTTCACGCAGGTGGTCCAGAACGGCGGACGCTTCATCTTCGACCCCTTCTACGCCACCCGGCCCGGCCTGCCGACCGGCCACTGGGTCGCGACCAGTGAGTACGCCGAGGGCAACCCCGACGTCATCGAGCGGTTCAACGCGGCGATCCTCGAGGCCAACGAGTTCTCCAACGAGAACCCCGAGGCCGTGCACGAGGCGATCGGCGGCTACACCCAGATCCCGCCGGCGGTGATCGAGAACATCAACATCTCGACGTGGTCGACGGACGTGGACGTCGAGGGCCTGCGGACGGTCGAGGAGATCACCCGGGAGTACGGCCCGGAGGGTCTGCCCGAGGTGGACGTGGAGTCGCTGGTCTTCGAGTAGCGCGGCCGTGGGTGCCGGGCGCCCGTCCGCGCCCGGCACCCACGCCCCGCCCCGCACGTCCGCGCCGCTGTCCCCGGAGCCGTTCCCCACCTGGAGTCGTCATGCCTCGCACGAGCCTCGAACAGGAGATCCAGCAGGCCGGGGACCCGGTCACGATGCTGCGCTCGTCGCCGGCCAGCACGTACGCCATCCCGGGCACGCCCGAGTACACCAACTGGCGCGACGAGCAGGTCGCCTGGCGGGAGACGGCGGTCGTGTTCGACCAGTCCTCCCACATGACCGACGTCTACTTCCGCGGCCCGGACGTCGGCCGGCTGCTGTCGGACCTGGGCGTGAACAGCATCGCCACCTTCGGTCGCGACCGCGCCAAGCACTTCGTGGCGTGCACCGAGGCCGGCCACGTCATCGGCGACGCCGTCCTCTTCGGTCTGGAGGACGACGAGGTCAGCCTGGTCGGCCGCCCCGCCGTCCCCAACTGGGTCGCCTTCCACGCGGAGACCGGCGGCTACGACGTCGAGGTGCGGCGGGACGAGCGGACCGTCGCCAACCCGGCCGGCCGCCTCGTCTTCCGGTACCAGCTGCAGGGCCCGATGGCGTTGCGGATCCTCGAGCAGGCCCGTGGCGGCCCGATCGAGCGCATCCCGTTCTTCCGGATCGGGGAGTTCACGCTGGCCGGCTGCCCCATCCGGGCGCTGAACCACACGATGTCCGGGGTCCCCGGCCTGGAGACGACCGGCCTGGAGATGACCGGCCCGGCCGAGCACGGTCCGGCCGTGATGGCGGCCCTCCTGGCGGCCGGCGACGAGTTCGGCCTGCGCCGGGGCGGTGTGCTCGCCTACCCGACCACCTCCTTCGAGTCCGGGTGGATCGCCTCACCCATGCCGGCGATCTACTCCGGCGAGCACATGACGGCCTATCGGGAGTGGTTGCCCGGCGACGGGTGGGAGGCCACCGCGTCCCTGGGCGGCAGCTTCACCTCCGGCGACATCGAGGACTACTACTCGACGCCGTGGGACCTCGGCTACGGCGGACTGGTGCGGTTCGACCACGACTTCCTGGGCCGGTCCGCGCTCGAGCAGCTCGCCGACCGCCCGCACCGGCGGAAGGTGTGGCTGCACTGGGACCCCGACGACGTCGCCCGCGTCATCCGCAGCAGCCTGTTCGACCCGCCCGGCACCCGGCCCAAGTACCTCGACATCCCCAAGTCGGTCTACGCGACCCTGCCCTTCGACGCGGTGCTCTCCGGTGACCGCCTGGTGGGCCTGTCGCTCTACGCGGGGTACACGGCCAACATCGGCGGCTGGGTGTCACTGGCCATGGTCGACGAGGCCGACGCCGTGGACGGCGCGGAGGCGGTCGTGGTCTGGGGGGAGGAGGACGGCGGCGCGGCACGCCCGACCGTGGAGCCGCACGTCCAGACGACCATCCGTGCCCGCATCGGCACCCGCCCGCCCGTCTAGACCGTCCCGGGCGCCGGGAGACGTCCCCGCCGTCGGCGTGTCGGCGCCCGGCCGGCGTGACACGCTCGACGCATGACGCGCGTCGGCCTGGTCCTGGGGGGCGGGGGTGTCGTCGGGCAGGCCTACCACTCGGGCGTGCTGGCGGTGCTCGAGCACGATCTGGGCTTCGACGCCCGCCGGGTCGAGGCCGTCGTCGGCACCTCGGCCGGGTCGATCACCGGCACGCTGTTGCGGCTCGGGGTCTCGGCGGAGGACCTGGCGGCCTGGACGGTCAAGGCCCCCCTGTCCGGCGACGGTGCGGTGATGCGGTCCATCGCGACGACGCCCGTCCCCGAGCTGGCGCCCTTCGACCCCCTCAGCCTGCTGCGCCGGCCCATGCGCCTGCCGGGCCGGCGCATGGTCCAGCGGGCGCTGACCCGGCCGTGGCAGTTCCGGCCGCTCGCCGCCGGGATGGCCCTGCTCGCGCCGGGACGGCACGACATCGTGGCGCAGCTGGCCGCCCTGCGGGAGCTCGAGCAGACGGACTGGCCGGCGGCCGGGCTGTGGATCTGCGCGGTGCGGCAGCGGGACGGACGCCGCGTCGTGTTCGGCCGCCCGGGCACGCCCGAGGTGCCCCTCCACCTCGCCGTCGCCGCGTCCTGCGCGGTGCCCGGCTACTTCGCCCCGGTCGAGATCGACGGCCGGGGCTACGTCGACGGCGGCGTCCACTCCCCGACGAACGCCGCCATCCTGCGCGGCTCGGGCCTCGACCTCGTCATCGTCATCTCGCCCATGAGCGGATCGGCCGGCTGGCGCCCCGACTTCTACACGGCAGCGCGCCGGCACGCCACCCGCCTGCTGGCCCGGGAGGTCAGGGCGCTGGAGGCGGCGGGGACCAGGACCCTGGTCTTCGCTCCCGGGGCGACCGAGCAGCAGGTGATGGGCAACGACATGATGTCGCGGGCGCGGCTCCCCGAGATCATCCAGGAGTCCTTCCTGGAGACCGGCCGCCGGGTCGCCGACCCCCGGGTGTCGGAGCTCATGCGGCTGGCGACCGGGCCCGGCTGACCCGTCGACCGTTCGGCCACCCCGGTCCCGGCGGTTCCCACCCGAGCGCGAAGGACGGTCTCCGACATGACGGTCACGATCTCCGGCGACGGCCTCTCCATCGAGCAGATCGCCGCCGTGGTCGGCGGGGCGGAGGTGCAGGTCACGGCGGATCCGGGGGTGCGCGACCGGATGGAGCGGTCGCGCCAGGTGATCCGGACCGCGATCGAGCGCGGGGAGCCGGTCTACGGCGTCTCGACGCTGTTCGGCGCCATGGCCGACCGGCACGTCGGACCGGACCAGCTGGTCGAGCTCCAGCGGCTGGCGCTGTGGCAGCACAAGACCGCCGCCGGGCCGCGCCTGCCGGAGCCCGACGTCCGGGCGGCGATGCTGCTGCGCGCGAACTCGCTGCTCAAGGGCGCGTCGGGGATCCGGCTGGAGATCGTGGAGCGCTACGTCACGTTCCTGAACGCCCGCGCCGCCCCGCACGTCCACCAGCGGGGGTCCATCGGGGCCAGCGGCGACCTGGTGCCGCTGAGCTACATCGCCGGAGCGGTGCTGGGCCTCGACCGGTCCTTCCTCGTCGACCACGAGGGGGAGACCCTGGACGCGCTGTCGGCGCTGGAGCGGCTGGGCCTCGCTCCGCTGGAGCTCCAGCCGAAGGAGGGGCTCGCGCTCAACAACGGCACCGGCGCCTGCACCGGGATCGCCGCGAACGCGGTGGACCGCGCGATCGACCTCGTCGCCGTCGGGTTCGGCGTCCACGCGCTCGTCGTCCAGGCGCTGCTCGGGACCGACCAGAGCTTCGCGCCGTTCGTGCACGCGTCCAAGCCGCACCCCGGGCAGGTGTGGACGGCGGCGACGATGGCCGGGCTCGTCCGCGGCTCGTCGACCGTCCGGCACGAGGAGGGTGGCGATCGCGACCGCCCGGCCGGCGAGCTGATCCAGGACCGCTACTCGCTGCGCTGCCTGCCGCAGTTCGCCGGCCCGATCGTGGACGGCCTCACCCTCGTCAAGCGGCAGATCGAGATCGAGGCGAACAGCGCGAACGACAACCCGCTGATCGACCCCGACCGCGGCGAGATCCTGCACACGGGCAACTTCCTCGGTCAGTACACCGGCGTGGCCATGGACCAGTTGCGCTACCACCTGGGGCTGATGGCCAAGCACCTCGACGTGCAGATCGCGCTGCTCATGGCGCCGGAGTTCAGCCACGGCCTCAGCCCGTCCCTCGTCGGCAACCCGGACGGGATGAACGTCGGGCTCAAGTCGCTGCAGATCGCCGGCAACCAGCTGATGCCGCTGATGACCTTCTACGGTCAGTCGATCGTCGACCGCTTCCCGACCCACGCCGAGCAGTTCAACCAGAACGTGAACAGCCAGGCCATGAACTCGGCCAACCTCGCCCGCGAGTCGCTGGACGTCTTCACCCACTTCATGGCCGTCGCGCTGTTCTGCGCCGTCCAGGCGGTCGAGCTGCGCGCGCAGCTCACGACGGGCAGCTACGACGCGCGGGGGGTGCTCTCCCCGGCGACCCGAGCGCTGTACGTGGCGGCCCGGGAGGCGGCGTCGGGGCCGCCGTCGAGCGAGCGGCCGCTGCTCTGGAACGACATGGACCAGATCGTCCAGCCGATGGTCGAGGGTCTCATCGACGCCCTCGCCAAGGGTGGGCCGATCCTGGCGTCGGTCGGTGAGGTGGACCAGAGCCTGCGCGCCCACTCGCCCTGGGAGTGCCGCTGAGGTGCTGCGGTCCCCCGGCCGTCACGCTCCGGGCTCGAACGTGGCGGTGTCCCAGGGATCGGCGCTCCACGGGCGGCGGCTGTAGGAGAGCCGCAGCCGTCCGGGCCGGGCGTCGATGGTCTCGGCGAACACCGTGCCGTACACCCGGCCGTCCCGCTCGTGCCGGACCACCAGTGCCGAGGGGTCGTCGGCAGGGGGCCGGCCCTGCACGAGGCCGCGCCAGCCGTCGGGGAAGGCCGCCGCCGTGAACGCCGCCCGCCAGCGGTCGGCCTTGCGGTCCTCGGGTCCGCCGGAGGTCAGCACGTGCGTGCCCTCGGGGTGCTCGGTCGCGGTGAGCGCCTCCCCGTCGAACACCCAGCTGGTCAGCCGGTCCGCCGTCGCGAGCACGAGCAGGAAGCCGGCCATCCCGGGCAGCCGGACGTGCGCGGTCCAGCCGGTCCCGTGGACGGCGGCCAGCAGCGGCAGCACGCCGCGGCTCGGCGCCCCGGGAGCGGCCGGTCTCTCGTGGTACCGGTTGAGCACGAGGGCGGTCGCGCCGGTGCCGATCCGGGTCGCGCACCAGGTGCCCCCGGCGACGCGGTCGCGCCCGCCGACGACGTCGGGGTGCTGCGGCCACCACCGGCCGGGGACGTCGAACTCGCGCCCGGTCATCTCGTCGCGGACGGCGAGGACCTCCACCGGCCGGTCGGCGGACCGCCGCACCACCACCGTGCACATGCGGCCCATCCTGCTGCCCGGCCGGTCGAGGCCACCGTGCACCCCGGGACGGGCCGGCGACCGGACCCCGAGGTCAGCCGACGGGCGCGCCGAACCACGCGGGCAGCCGGTCGCGCAGGGCGGCCTGGTCGTCGCCGACCCACACCACGTGGCCGTCGGGCCGCAGCAGCACCGCCGGGACGTCGAGTTCGCCGCTGACGTCGACGACGTGGTCCACCCGGTCGGCCCACCCGGCGACCGAGAGCCGGCCGGTCCGGTCGAGCAGGAGCCCCCGCCCGCGGTGCATCAGCTCGTAGAGGCGCCCTCTGGTCAACCGGACGTCCCGCAGCCGGCGGCCGAGCAGGTCGTGGCCCGCGCCGACGTCGTAGCGGACGCCGATCGCGGTGACCTTCTCGACCAGGTACCGGTTCACCTCCTCCAGGTCCATCAGCTCCGCCACCAGCCGGCGCACCGCCTGGGGTCCGGGCTCGGTGGACAGCAGCTCGGCCTGGGCGCGGGTGGTGTCCAGCACGTCGGCGGCGACCGGGTGCCGCTCGGTGTGGTAGCTGTCCAGCAGCCCGTCCGGTGCCCAGCCGTCGACCTCGGCGGCGAGCTTCCAGCCGAGGTTGACCACGTCCTGGATGCCGAGGTTGAGGCCCTGCCCGCCGGTCGGCGGGTGGACGTGTGCGGCATCACCGGCCAGCAGCACCCGGCCGGTCCGGTACCGCTCGGCCAGCCGCGTGGCGTCGCCGAAGCGGGAGAGCCAGCGCGGCGTGTGCACGCCGAAGTCGGTGCCCGCGACGATCCGCAGTCGCTGCCTGACCTCCTCGAGGGTCGGGGCGATCGAGCGGTCCTCGGTCACCCCCTCGGCGGGCACGACGACGCGGTACAGCCCCGCTCCGGAGGGCCCGACCCCGAACCCCTTCTGGGTCTCCCGGACCGCCGTCACGACGGCAGCCACCTCGTCCGGCGGCGCGGTGAGCTCCATCTCGCCCGTCAGCCACTCGCGCCTGGCGGGCTCGCCGGGAAAGCCGACGCCGAGCAGCCTGCGCACCGCGCTGCGGCCGCCGTCGCAGCCGACGAGGTAGCGCGAGCGCAGCTGCGTGCCGTCGGCCAGCT
This sequence comes from Geodermatophilus sabuli, assembly GCF_010686765.1. Classification (GTDB taxonomy): domain Bacteria; phylum Actinomycetota; class Actinomycetes; order Mycobacteriales; family Geodermatophilaceae; genus Geodermatophilus; species Geodermatophilus sabuli_A. The sequence continues at coordinate 257,329 of NZ_JAAGWF010000002.1, forward strand.
CGGCGGTCACCCCGGAGTCGTCCTGGTCGAGCCCGACCAGTGCGCAGCCGCGCCGGATCTCCGCGCCCAGCTCGGTGGCGCGCTCGGCCAGCAGGCGGTCGGTCGCCGTCTGCGGGATGCCGAGGACGTAGGGGTGCGCGGTGTCCAGCGGGTCGGGCGGGGGCTTGGAGATGCCGGCGAACCCACCGAGCGGGTACCGCCGGCCGAGCGCGAGGAACCGGTCCAGCAGGCCGCGCTGGTCCATGATCTCGATGCTGCGCACGTGGAGGCCCAGCGCGCGGACGTCCCTGGTCGGCTCCGCGTCCCTCTCCACCACCAGCGTGCGCACGCCGTGCAGCCGCAGCTCGCCGGCCAGCATGCAGCCGGTCGGTCCACCGCCGGCGATCACCACGTCGATGACGGGCTCCTCAGGCAGGGGGGTCCCCGGCGTGCACGAGGGTCATCGGATCGAGGGCCGCAGGTACGCGGAGATCATCGGGTGCACCTCCGCAGTCGCCACCCCGGAGCGGACGGCGGGGTCACCGGCCCGGATGCGGTCCACCTCGTCCGCGTGGTCGACCTCCAGGACGCCCAGGCCCCAGGTCCCGGTCGGCTCGGCGACCGGCCCGAAGACCACGGCCACACCACGGTCGAGCAGCCCGTCCCAGTAGTCCCCGTGCTCCTGCATGACCGCGGCCTCCTCCGGGGTCATGTCGGAGGGGAACTCCGGGCGCGGGGGCAGGAGCCGGTAGAGGTAGTGCTGCTTGCCGCTCATCGGGACTCCTGTCCGGGGGAGGGGGTGGGGGGCGACCCGAACGAGGCCGCGAACGAGCCCAGGATCGTCGCCCAGCCCTGGGTGAAGGCGCCGCCGGTGTAGCCGCCGGGGAGCGCGCAGTCGGCGGACAGCTCGGCGTCGGAGAGCGCCTCCCAGCCGCGGTGCTCGACGGCCACGAGCGTGCGGGCGGCGCCCAGCGCGGTGAACGTCAGCTCCACCTCGGTGGCGGCCCCGGTGACCAGCCAGCTCATCGCGAAGCGGGCCGGCGGCTCCCAGGCCAGGACGGTGCCCCAGTCGACCGTGGTGCCGTCCGCCCACGTCTCGTAGACCCGGCCGTCGAGGCGCTGCTCGAAGGTCACCTCGCGGACCCGATCGCCGCCGGCGGAGAACGGCTCCACCGGCCACCACGCGCCGATCGTGGCCACGAAGACCTCGAACGTGTGCGCCCGGTCGCTGCCCACGACGGTGGACTGGCGGATCGGCGGACGGCGCAGCGGCAGCACCGTCGCGCCGGCCGGCTCGCTCGTCGACGTCATGGTCGGCCTCCCTCGGCGCGGTCACGGTCGGCGCGGTCGGCCTCCACCAGGCGCCGGGCGCCATCCAACGCCGACGACCACATCTCGTCCAGGAACTCGCGCAGCCCGCTGAGGCCCTCGGGCCGGGCGCGGTACAGCCGGCGGGTCCCCTCGCGCCGCTCGGAGAGCAGGCCCGCGTTCCTGAGCACGGTCAGGTGCTGGCTGACCGCGGTGCGGGTCACCTCGAAGGCCGCGGCGATCTCACCGGCGGCCAGTTCGTCGTGCGCGACGAGGCGCAGGATCGCCCGCCGGCGCGGCTCGGCCAGCGCCCGCATCGCCTCGTCCAGCGGCTCGGCGGCCGGGACGGCTGCCGGGGACATCGCCGGTCAGCCCCAGAGCCCGACGGCGTTGCCGTCGGGGTCGGCGAACATCGCGAACCGCCCGTAGCCGCTGGGCAGGTCGGTGGGCGGGACCAGGCGGGCGCCGCCGAGGTCCTCGGCCCGCTGGAGCGCCGCCTCGAGGTCGTCGACCCGGACGTAGATCCGGACACCGGGGGAGTCGCCCTGCTCGACGGGCCCGATGCCGCCGCCGATCGCCTCCTCGCCGGCGCCGGTGTCGACCAGGCCGTAGCCGCCGAACTCCTCGGTGCCCGAGACCTGCCAGCCGAACATCGCGCCGTAGAAGCCCTGCGCCCGTTCGGAGTCCTGGCTGGTGACCTCGAAGAACGCCACCGGTGCAGCCATGATCGCCGTCCTCTCCTCGCCCTGTCAGTGCTCGCGAACGTTAGCGTATACTGACGCTCAGGGCAACAGTGCCGGGCCGGCCTGTGGCCGGGGACGTGCAGCGGCCGGTCGAGGGGCGTTGTCGCGGCGCCCGCGCCGCGGTTGGCTGACGGGATGGGAAGCGGAGCGGGCCGGGTGGGAGTGCACGCCGTGGCGCACGGCGACGGCCGGCCCGTGCTGGTGCTGCACGGCGCGGGGGTCGACCACCGCGAGGCCGAGGCCTGCTTCGAGCCGGCCCTCCAGGACGTGGACGGGCTGCGGCGGGTCTATCCCGACCTGCCGGGCATGGGCGCGACGGCCGCTCCCGACACGATGCGCAGCGCCGACGACGTCCTCGACGTGCTGCTCGCCTTCGCCGACGAGGTCACCGGTGGGGCGGCGTACCTGCTCGTGGGGCACTCGGCGGGCGCCTACTTCGCGCAGGCGATGGCCGCCCGCTGCCCGAGCCGGGTGGCCGGCCTGGCGCTGGTCTGTCCGTTGCTGCCGGGAGTGCGGGACGTGCCGGAGCACCGCGTCGTCGCCGGGCCGGGTGGGATCGGGGACGACGTCTTCCGGAGCTACTTCGTGGTCCAGACCCCGGAGATGCTCGAACGGTACGAGCGCCTCGTCGCACCGGCCGCCGCGCTCGTCGACCAGGCGGCGCTCGAGCGGATCGGCGAACGGTGGGCACTCACCCCCGACTCCGCGCCGGCGTACGCGGGCCCGACAGTCGTCGTGGCGGGCCGGCTGGACTCGACGGTCGGGTACGCCGCCGCCGTCGACCTCCTCGACCGCCACCCGCGCGCGTCGCTGGCGGTGGTCGACGACGCGGGACACGCCCTGCCGCACGAGCAGCCGGACCTGCTGCGCGCCCTCCTCACCGAGTGGCTCGCCCGCGTCGGGCGCTCCGGCTGACCCGGGTGCGTCGCCGGGCCGGGGAATGGCGCGCCGACGCAGGCGTTGACGTGAGAGAGTGCTGACGACCAGACCGGAGCCGGTCGTCCGACGTCGGCGCCCCTGGTCCGCGATCACCAGCCACCCCCGGCGGCTCCGGGTCTCCCGCGGGAGCCCGCGGACGCCCGCGGTGTCGATCCCAGGGGATCCGCCGGGCGGTCGCCGTCCGGCGGGATCGGGCACTCCCGCGCCGGGGCGTTCTGCGTCCCGTCCGCGGCACCGTGCGGCATGCTGCCGCGGCCACCGTGGCCGGCCGGCACAGCAGAGGAGGAGTACGTGGCTCGATCAGGCCAGCGCCAGGCGGGCGCTCGCCGGAGCTCCCCGCGGAACCAGCGACGGGTCCGCTCCCGCGGCGACCTCGTCTCGGTGCTCGCCCGAGCCGTCCGCGAGGTCGAGGCCGCCGCCCAGCGTGGCCGCGTGACGTCCTCGGTGCGCACCCAGTTCCAGGCCGTCGCCCTGCTGCTGCGCGACGAACGCGCCCGCGTCCAGGCCGAGACGGGCAGCGACAGTCGCCGGGCCGAGCAGCTCAAGCGCCTGGACGGCATCGCGACCATCCTCGCGACGACCGCGGTGCGCGACGCCGGACTGCTGGCGCTGCTCGCCGAGGACGCCGTCGCCTCCGACGCGGCCCGGGCGCTCAAGCGGGACATGCTGGCGTCCGTCGGCGTCGAGCCGGCCCCGGAGGACGTCCCGGCGCCGGAGCCCGCGGCCGCGCCGGTGACCCCCGAGCGCCGCGTGGTGCCCCAGTCGGTGGTCTCAAGGCAGCTGGCCAACCCCTTCCTCGCTCCTGACTTCTCCGCCGCCCCCCAGCGCCCGCCCCGTGCCCGCCGGCTCGCCAGCTGGGAACTGCTCGGCCCGCTGTTCAGCTCGTTCGAGCGCGCCGGTGGCGGGGACTCGGCGTGCATGGCGCTGCCGTTCCCGACCGCGCGGTACACGCCGGCGGGTGCGGAGCTGATGGCGCACCAGGGTCAGCTCGTCGCCGCGGCCGCCGCCGGGCACCGGACCTTCCTGCTCGCCGACGAACCCGGCCTCGGCAAGACCGCCCAGGCCCTGCTCGCCGCGGAGGCGGCGGACGCCTATCCGCTGCTGGTCGTCGTGCCCAACGTGGTCAAGACCAACTGGGCGCGCGAGGCGGGCCGGTGGACGCCGCACCGCGGGGTCACCGTCGTGCAGGGCAACGGGGACACCGTCGACGGCTTCGCCGACATCGTCGTCCTCAACTACGAGGTGCTCGACCGCCACGTGGGCTGGCTGGGCGACTTCGGTTTCCGCGGGATGGTCGTCGACGAGGCGCACTTCATCAAGAACAAGACCTCGCAGCGCTCCCAGCACGTCCTGCAGCTGTCCGACCGCATCCGGTCCCGGGTGCCCCGGCCGCTGCTGATGGCCCTGACCGGCACTCCGCTCATCAACGACATCGACGACTTCCGCGCCATCTGGCAGTTCCTGGGCTGGATCGACGACGGCAAGCCGCTGGGCGAGCTGATGGACGCCCTCGAGGCAACCGGCCTGACGCCGGCCGACCCCGGCTTCTACGCCGCCGCCCGCCGGTGCGTGGTGGACATGGGCATCGTCCGGCGCCGCAAGGTCGACGTCGCGGCCGACATCCCCGCCCGCCGCATCGCCGACCTGCCCGTCGAGCTCGACGGCGCGGCCGGCCGGTCGATCCGGGCAGCGGAGCAGGAGCTCGCCCGCCGGATGGTGGTCCGGTACGACACCGCGCTGGCCAACCGCTCGTCGGGCGCCGCCGTGGAGGGCGTCGACCTCGAACTGGTGCGTCGGGTGGCCCGGTCCGAGCTCAAGGACGCGAGCACCGGCGAGGCCGGCGAGAACGTGTTCAGCATGATGCGGCGCATCGGCCGCGCGAAGGCCGGCCTGGCCGCCGACTACGCGGCGCAGCTGGCCCGGAGCGCGGGCAAGGTCGTCTTCTTCGCCAAGCACGTGGACGTGATGGACGCCGCCGAGGAGGCCTTCGCCGCGCAGGGCGTCCGGTTCTCCTCGATCCGCGGGGACCAGACCGCCGGGGTGCGGCAGAAGAACATCGACGCCTTCGTCAACGATCCGGGCGTCGCGATCGCGGTGTGCTCGCTGACCGCGGCCGGTGTCGGCATCAACCTGCAGGTGGCCTCGAACATCGTCCTCGCCGAGCTGTCCTGGACCGACGCCGAGCAGACCCAGGCCATCGACCGCAGCCACCGCATCGGCCAGACCGAACCGGTCACCGCCTGGCGGATCATCGCCGCGCAGACCGTGGACGCCCGGATCGCCGAGCTGATCGACAGCAAGGCGGGGCTCGCCGCCCGGGCGCTGGACGGGTCGGACGAGGAGGTCGCGGCGTCCGCCGACGTGCAGCTGGAGGCGCTGGTCACGCTGCTGACCGACGCGCTGTCGGCCAGGCCGGAGTCCGGCGCGGCCTGACCGGCGGGCGGCCGGCGCCAGGGCACCGGCCGCCGCGATGGCCGGTCGATGGACCAGGTCGTGCCGGCCATCTGGACCGCGTCCGGACAGCGCCGTCCAGCCGTTCCGCACGACCAGGCCCCGCGCGACGAACGGCGCGCCCAGCGCGCTGACCGCGCTGAGGACGTCCGGCGCCACCCGGTGCCGGGGCGGGATCGGCACCCCGCCCGCTCCGCCCAGTGGATCTCGCCCAGCACGCCCTCGGACGTGGTGTGCACGGACACGTCGGTGTCCACGACACCCGCCGCGGTGGCGTCGCGGGTCCCGCGCCACCGCGGTCCGGCCGGCTCGGCCGGGGCCTCAGGGCTCGATGCCGCACTCGTCGCGGAGGTAGGTCTCGACGTTGCTGCCCGCCGTCGACAGGTCGCCCTCGGCGTCGTCCAGGGCCTGGAACGACTCCGAGTCGGTGATGTCGAAGTCGGCGAACGCGTCGGCCATCCGGTCCAGGCCGCTCGCCAGCGCCTCCCAGTCGGACCTGATCGTGCCGGGCGGGTCGATGGCGCGCAGCTCCTCGGCGATCTGCCGGAAGGCGTCCGGCACCGACGGGTCGTCGCCCTCGGCATCGGCGTCGGACAGCGCAGCGTCGATCCGCGTGTCGAGCTCCGCCGCCCGGGCGCAGAAGTCGGCTCCACCCGACGGCGCGGCCGTCTCGGTGGTCCCGGTCTCCGGGGCGTCGCCGGCCGCGGACGACGGCGTGTCCGGGTCCCCGCCGTCGCCGCAGGCGGTGAGCAGGACGACGGCGACCGCGCCCGCCAGGGAGGCTCGGCAGGGGGTTCCCCTGCGGGGCGACGTGGGCGACACGACGACCTCCGACGGCGGCTGGACGACCGCCCGAGTGTCCACCCGGCGGCGCCTCCGGAGGGCGGTGAGCGGCGGGGCGTCCGGAGCGGGGACCCCCGGCCGCGATGAGTTCCGGCCGGGTCGCGGGTCTGTCCCGGTGCCGGAGGACGTCGTCCGCCGCCCGGCCCCGAGAACCCACGGAGGACACCATGACGACCACGCCGGACGTCCCGACCACCGCGCTCCCCGGCCGGCCACCCGTCGTCGACCGCACCGCCTGGCAGGCCGCCCGCGACGAGCTCCTCGTCCGCGAGAAGGCACACACCCGCGAGGGCGACGCGATCGCCGCGGCCCGCCGTCGGCTGCCGATGGTGGAGGTCGACGGGACGGCCGAGGTCGTCGGACCCGACGGCCCGGTCCCCTTCCGGAACGTGTTCCAGGGCCGGGACGAGCTCGTGGTCTACCACTCCATGTGGTACGACGGCGCCCCGCACCAGGGGCAGTGCGAGGGCTGCACCTTCAACGTCTGGCACATGCGGGACGCCGTCTACCTCAACGCCCGGGGCGTCTCCTTCGCCGTCCTGACCTCGGGCCCGTGGGAGGAGGTGGCTCCCTACCGCGAGTTCATGGGGTACACCCAGCCCTGGTACTCGGTGCGGGGCGTGGAGGCGTCGATCGCCACGGAGGAGGGGCACATCGTCTGCTACCTGCGCGACGGCGACCGCGTGTTCCTCACCTACGCGACGACCGGCCGGGGCAACGAGCCCGCCGACGGTTCGCTGGGCCTGCTGGACATGACGCCCTACGGTCGCCGCGAGGGGTGGGAGGAGGTCCCCGAGGGCTGGCCCGAGGCCCCCGACGTCGGCGCGCCGGTCGGCGGGCACGGCGCGCCGATCTGCTGGTACTGGCGCTCGGACGCCGACGGGAACGCCACCTGGGGCCCGACCAGCCGGCCCGCGCCGCAGTGGACCCGCCCCGGCGCGACCCCCGTGGAGACCCTCGGCCGGCACGGCCACCACCACCACTGAGGCGCCGCCGCCCGCAGTCGCAGCCGCGGGGTCCGGCCGCCGATGCCGGCGGCGCCCGTGGTCAGGGTCGTCCGCTCCGCGTCACGGTCCGGTGGCGTCCGCCCCGTCCGGGCCACGCGTCTCGCTCTCGGGCCGTTCCGGGGCCGGGGCGTCCCGGCGCTCGAGGCGCTGACGGATCGCCGCGACGTTGAGCGCCAGGTCCTCGAGCGCCTCGACGGCGCGCGTGGCGAGGGCGAACGTGAGGTTCTCGCGCTGCCGCTCGGGGCTGGGCTCGCCGTCGTCCCGCAGCGCACCGGCGTGCCCGCGCGGACGGCGCGTCGCCTGCGCCCACGGGTCGTCGTCGCTGCGCGGACCGCCGAACACCTCGCGCAGCATCCGCTGCGCCATCTCGAGGAACTCGCCCGGGTCGGGCCGGTCGGTCGCCATCGGTCTCCCTCTCCGCCGGTGTCGCGCACGAGGCACCGGTCGTGGCCGGTCGCGGCGACGCGACCACGGTACGGCCGACGACCGGTCGCAGGAGCCCGCTCCGCGGCCATCGGCTCGTCCCGCGTCGTCCCGTCCCCCCGGTGTCACCGGGCGGGATCGGGGAGCGGGCGGGGTCCCGGCGGTCGCTGACCGGATCCCCGGAGCCCGGCGAGGTGGTGGTTGGGACGGCCGGGCGCCAGGCTGCCGCAGGTGGCGAGTCGCCGGCCCGCGTCCATCCCGGCGATCCTCCCGCCGGTGCCGCCCGGGGCGCCACCGGGGGCCGAGCGGCGACCGGGCCCCCGCGGGAGGAGGGAGCGGGACGAGCGCGCCGCGCCGGCCGGCCCCGGTTCAGCCGGCCTCGGCCCGGGAGGGGGAGACCCCGCCGGACCGGTGGTTCGAGGCCAGGCCGTGGTGACCGTTGCGGGCCTTGGTGGAGAGGTAGCTCGCGTTCGCGTCGGAGAGGTGCACGGCCGTGGGCACCCGCGCCGCCACGGTCACGCCCAGCTGCTCGAGCTGGGCTGCCTTGTCCGGGTTGTTGCTGAGCAGCGCGAGGGTGGACACGCCGAGCGCCCGCAGCATCTGGGCGGCGACCGTGTAGTCGCGTTCGTCGGGGGCGTGGCCGAGGGCGACGTTCGCCTCGTAGGTGTCGAGGCCGGTGTCCTGCAGCGCGTAGGCGTCCAGCTTGTCGTACAGCCCGATCCCACGTCCCTCCTGGCGGAGGTAGAGCAGGTAGCCACCGGCCAGGGTGATCCGCTCGACCGCCTCCCGCAGCTGCGGGCCGCAGTCACAGCGCTGGCTGCCGAAGACGTCCCCGGTCAGGCACTCGCTGTGCGGGCGGACCAGCGGCAGCGCCGTCGGGCTGCCACACGCGAGCGCCAGGTGCTCCCGGCCGTCAACCAGGCCGCGGAAGGTGGTGACGAGGACCGTGGTGGCGTAGCCGTCCGGGAAGCGCAGCGGGACCGGCACCTGGGTGCGGATGACCGCCTCGGGGAGGGCGGGGATCATGAGCCCGCACCCGGGGTGTGCTCGGCGCAGAACCGCTCGGACAGCGCGTAGCGGAGCAGCACCACGTCACCGATCTCCCTGACCCCGGCCAGTCGCGCCCGGCGGTGGGCGTTCCAGGGGAAGCGCCCGTTGCCGACCAGCCGGGGCGCGCGGGAGTCGCCGACGAACAGCGGCGCCACCACGAGCTGCAGTTCGTCCACGATGTCCGCGGTGAGGAACTGGGTGAGGACGGTCCCGCCGCCCTCGACCATGACGCGGTCCACCCCCTGGGCCGAGAGGTGCTCCAGCACCCCGGCCACGTCGACCTCGCTCCCCGGGCCGGTGTCGACGACGGTGGCCACCGCACCCAGTCGGGCCCGGACGTCGTCGGCGGCGGCGCCGGGGCAGTAGACCAGCTTCTCCGAGTCGCCCGTCGTGAAGAACGAGGCCGTCGGGGCCAGGTCGCCCTGGCGGGTGAGGGTGACCTTGGCCGGTGATGCGGGGAGCCCCCGCGACACCCGTTCGGCCCGCCGGGCGGCCGAGCGGACCAGCAGGCGCGGGTCGTCGGCCCGGATCGTGCCGGCGCCCACGAGGATGGCGTCGCAGCGGGCCCGCTCGGCGTCGACCCGGTCGAAGTCGTCGGCGTTGGACAGGAGCAGCCGCGCGGCGTCCGCGCTGTCCAGGTAGCCGTCGATCGACATGCCGCAGCTGAGCAGGGTGTAGGGCCGGTCAGCCATGCGCCGCACCGTCCTCCCCGGTCCCGCTGTGGACGACGGCCGGTTCCCGTCCGGGACCGGCCGGCCGGATGGCGCGGGACGCCCGGTGCCGTCGGCCGGCGAGGAGGACGGCGGCCCCGGGGAGCACCGCCGCCAGCGTCAGCACGCCGAACGCGGTGGCGACGGCCGCCCCGGCGCCGGCCCCCCACTCGGTGCCCGCGAAGACCCACGCCGCCGCACCCTCGCGGGGTCCCCACCCGGCGACGTTGAGCGGGATGGCGGCGGCCAGCAGGACGACCAGCGCGAGTGGCAGCAACTGCTGCGGCGGGGCGTCCACCCCGGCGGCGCGGGCGGCGAGCCAGAACATCCCCAGGTGCCCGCCGACCACGAGGAGGGACGCGACGAGGACCGGTCGCGCGGCGGCTGGGTGCAGCAGCACACCCCGGGCCTCGGCCGCGGCGGCGCGCAGGGCCCGGGCCGCACGGGCCGGACCGTGCCGGGCCATCCCGCGGCCGCAGAGCAGCAGGACGCCCAGCGCCACGACGCTGACGGTGACGACCTGGGGCAGCGCCGCGCGCACCGGGGAGGGGAGGGTCAGCAGCACCGCGACCGCGACCGCTGCCTGGACCACCTGGCCCGCGACGCGCTCCCAGATGACGGCGCGCACGCCGCGGCCGAGGTCGCCGGCGTCCATGCCGTGCCGCAGTCCCCGGTGGACGTCCCCCACGACGCCACCGGGCAGCGTGCTGTTGAGGAACTGGGAGCGGTAGTAGGCGGCGGTCGCACCGGGCAGGGGCAGGCCGACGCCCAGCGCCGCGGCCACGACGCGCCAGCGCCAGGCCGAGCAGACCGTGATCACGGCGCCGATGACCATCGCGGCGAGCAGGGTGCCGGGGCCCAGCCCGCGCAGGCCGTCGAGGAAGGGGCCGGCGCCCAGCAGCCAGACCAGGACGGCGAGGATCAGGACACCGCCCAGGAGGCGTGCCCCAGCCCACGCGCGTCGTCTCACGCCATCGGCCTCCGTCCGTCTACAGGGCAACACGGACCCCCGGCGGATCCGGTTCAGTCCGGACCGCGGCCAGCACGTCCCGGATGCGCGCGGCGGTCTGCCGCCAGTCCGGCAGGGTCGGCCGCCGGCGCAGCGCGGCGTCCCGCAGCCGCCGGCGCAGCTCGCCGTCGGTGAGCCAGCGCGCGAGGACGGCGGCCAGGGCGGCGGGGTCCTCCGGGGGGACGAGCAGCCCGGGCAGGCCGTCGGCGGTACGGCCCAGGGCCTCCGGGATGCCCCCGACCGCGGTGGCGACCACGGGCACGCCGGCGGCCAGCGCCTCCGGGACGACCATGCCGTAGGTCTCCGCCCGCGAGGGGACGACGAGCAGGTCGGCGTCGCCGTACTCGGCCTGCAGCGCCGCCCGGCCGCGGGTGCCGGGCAGCCGGATGCGGTCGGCGATCCCGGCGGCCGCGGCCTGGCGCGTCAGCGCCCCGGCGAACCGCGGGTCCCGATCGTGCGAACCCACCAGGGTGGCGCGCCAGGGGAGGCCGACCAGCTCCCCGAGCGCCTGCACCAGCAGGTCCTGGCCCTTGATCGGGGACAGCGTCCCCACGCACAGCAGCCGGCCGCCGTCGGGCGTGCCGGGGCTCACCGGTGCCGGCTCGGTGCCGGGGCGGGCCACGTGCAGGCGGGCCGCCGGCACGCGGTAGCGCTCGAGCAGCCGGCGGCGGGTCCAGGCGCTGGTGGTGACGACGGCCCGCGCGGCACCGAGCACCGCAGCCTCGTCGCACTCGGGAACGGCGACGCCGTCGACGACCTGGCCACCGAAGACCATGTGCACGAGGACGACCAGCCGCAGCCGCGCCGAGCGTGGCACGAGCACCCCTGCGGCCCCGGACGCGATCAGCCCGTCGACGACGACGAGCGCGCCGTCCGGCAGGTCGTCGAGCGACCGGGCCAGGGAGGCCAGGGCGGGGTCGTCGCCGCACGGCCACGGGCCGCCGACGGCGATCTCGGACACCGTCCACCCGGCGTCGCGCAGGCCGTCGCAGACCTGGCGGTCGTACCGGTTGCCGCCGCTGACCCGCGCGGGGTCGTCGATCCCGGCCGGGACGACGACGCAGACGCCGCTCACGGTCCTGCCCTGTTCGCTCGGGCGGAGCTCACAGTCGACGGTCGTAGCTCGCCCAGGCGACGTGCGACTCGTGGAGGGTGACCGCCAGGCCCTCCAGGCTCCTGCCGCCAGGGCCGAGTGCGCCGTCGCCGATCCGGAGCGCCAGCCGGTCGGCGACCACGCGCGCCAGGACCTCGGTCGTGGTGTTCGTGCCGGCGAGGTCGGGGTCCTCGTCGAGGTTGCGGTAGGTCAGCTCGCCGAGCACCTCGTGCAGTTGGTCGGCGGCGGCGCCGATGTCCACGACCACCCCGTCGTCGTCCAGCTCGGCGCGGCGGAAGGTGACGTCGACGACGTAGGTCGCCCCGTGCAGGCGCTGCGCCGGGCCGAACACGGCGCCGGTGAAGCTGTGGGCGATCATCATGTGGTCGCGGACCGTCACGCTGAACACCGGGTCACTCCTCGCGGTAGGTGATCGTGTGGCAGAGGGCGGGCAGCCGGCCGTCGGCGAGCCGGGCCATCACGTCGGGCAGGTCGTCGAAGGCCGAGGACCCGGTCAGCAGCGCGTCGAAGGCCGGGTCGCGCAGCACCTCCAGGGCGAGCGCGAGCCGGTTCCGGAGGGTCCGGGAGCCGCGGCGCGCGGGCGCGACCGTGCCGACCTGGCTGGCGCGCAGGTCCAGCCGGCGGGAGTGGAAGGCGCCGCCGAGCGACACCGTCACCTGCCGGTCGCCGTACCAGCTCAGCTCGAGCGCGGTGCCCTCGGCCCGCAGCAGGCCGAGCGCCAGCTGCAGTCCGGCCGAGGTCGCGCTGGCGTGCACCACGAGGTCGCGGTCGCCGGCGGCGTCCTCCGGCACGACGAAGGGCACGCCGAGCCGGGCGGCCACCTCCGCCCGGCTCCGGTCGACGTCGACCAGTTCGACGTCGGTGCACGGGAACCGCGCCAGCAGCCGCGCGACGCAGCACCCCACCATCCCGGCGCCGACGACGGTGACCCGGTCACCGAGCAGCGGAGGGGCGTCCCACAGCGCGTTGACCGCGGTCTCGACCGTGCCGGCGAGGACGGCGCGCCGGGCCGGGACGCCGTCCGGGACGGGCACCACGGCATCGGCGGGGACGACGTAGGCGCTCTGGTGCGGGTGCAGGCAGAAGACGGTGCGCCCGAGGAGCCCGGCGGGCCCGTGGTCGACGACCCCGACGCTGAGGTAGCCGTACTTCACCGGGCCCGGGAAGTCCCCGTCCTGGAACGGCGCGCGCATGGCGGCGCGCTGGCTCTCCGGCACCTCGCCGCGGAAGACCAGGGCCTCGGTGCCCCGGCTGATGCCCGAGTGCAGCGCCCGGACGACGACGTCGTCCGGGCCGGGCTCCGGGAGCCGGACCGCCCGGATCTCCCCGGCGCCCGGCTCCCGCAGCCAGAAGGCACGGGCCCGGCCGGGCCCGGCGTCCTGCTCGGGTCCGGCGTCTGCGGGCACGTCCTCCTCGGGCACGGCGTTCACCGGGGCGGCCGCAGAGCCTGCGCCGCGGGCGTGGGGGTGAAGGCGTCCAGGAACCGGCCCCGGAAGGCGTCCATGGGCCACACGGGTGCCGACGGGCTCGGCAGCAGTCCGTCCTGCCACTGCCAGGCCGCGATGCTGTCGAGCACGTCGGGGTCCGAGGCCACGACGGAGATCGGCACGTGCCGGGCGGCGTCGGCACCGCTGACCACCGCCGTGGGCTGGTGGTCGCCGAGCAGGACCAGGACCAGGTCGTCGTCCGGCAGGTCGGCGACCCAGGAGATCAGCGCCTCGAGGGAGTACTCGATGGACTGCCCGTAGAGCCGCCGGACGGTGTCGGCGTCGCGGAAGGCCTCGTCCGGCGACATGCCCTGCGCGGGCATGGGGTCGAACACGGAGCCGTCGCCGAGCTGCTCCGGGGGCACCATGGTCGGCAGCGGCGTCCACGGGTGGTGCGAGGAGACGAGGTCGATCTCGGCCATCACGGGGGCGTGCCCCGGGGTGAGCTCCAGCCGCTGGAAGGCCGCCAGGGTGAACTGGTCGGGCATCGCGGCCCAGCTGAACGCCGGTCCCTGGTAGCCGAGGCCGTACCGGTCGTAGAGCTGGTCGAAGTGGTAGAACGACGTCCCCTCCGGCCACGGTCGGTCGTTGGCCGGGTTGACGCCGACGGTGCGCCAGCCCGCGTCGCCGAAGGCGCGGGCGAGGGTGACCCGGTCGCTGGCCATGAGCTGGTCGTAGCGGGGCTGGTTGTCGATCCACAGTCCCGACTGCAGGGTCGCGTGGGCGAGCCAGCTCATGCCGCCGAAGGTGGGGGAGTCGAGGAAGGCGCTGCGCGCCCCCAGCCCGGCCCGGGCCAGCCGGGCGGTGCCCTCGCGCAGCACGGCGGTGACGCCCGGAGCGATGTCGGGGTCCTGGACGGCGACCTGTCCGTAGCTCTCGACGAAGACGACGAGGACGTCCTTGCCACGCAGACCGGCCAGCGGGTCCGGCTGCTCGGCCAGCGGGTCGGGGGAGCGGCTGGCCTCCTCGAAGCGCTGCTGGTCGGCGAGGGTCGCCTGCACCTCCCGCCCGTGGGCGAGCACCAGTCCGGCGGTGCCCGCCGAGGCGACGGGTCCGGCCGGGGCGAGCTGCAGCGACAGCGCGGCACAGACGGCCCACACCACGCCCAGGGCGGCGATCCCGCGCGCCGAGCGGTGCCGGTGCCGGGCGGTGACGCCGGTGAGCCGGATGGTCGACGCGGTGACGACGGCCAGCAACAGCGCCAGGGCGAGCCCGGCCAGGACGAGGACGACGTCGGTCGCGGCGTCGCCGATCGAGTCGCGCGCCACGTCGATCGCCGGGCCGAAGGAGCCCCAGTCGAACACCGGGTTGAACGGCCGTCCGAGCTGCGCGGTGAAGCCGGCGTCCAGGAGCTTGACGACGGTGAGCAGGCTCAAGGTGGCGCCCGCCGCGACGGCCAGCACCCGACGGGGCCGGGGCGGCAGCGCCAGCCCGGCGAGGACCAGGACCAGCCCCTCCAACGGGATGCGGGCGAACGCGGCCGGGGTGAGCTGGTCGAGCCGGGGCGGGAGGACGAGGACGGTCCAGACGACCGCCCCGGCGGCCACCGCGGTGGAGACGCGCAGCGCCCTCCGGGTGCGCGGACCGGCGCCGGTGCGGTACAGCCAGACGAGGCTGTGGCCGAACGACTCGGCCAGCAGCAGCAGCGCGGCGCCGACGGCGACCAGGCCGGCGAGGCGGGGGAGCACGCCGGAGACCGCGACGGTGAGGACGACGCCCTGGACGGCGGCGACCACCTTGCCCCAGTAGCGGGGCGGCAGCGGCGCGGCCAGCCACGGCACCGCCCACCCCGCGACCAGCAGGGCGTACCGGGCGGCGCCGATGGCCAGCACCCAGCCGCCGTAGTCCCGGGCCACCGCGACGCTCAGGACGAGGATGAGGTAGGCGTCGACCTCCGCGTCGAAGCGGGCCCCGAACGGGGTGGCCGTCCCGGTGCGGCGGGCCACCTGCCCGTCGACGGTGTCGAGGAGGAGCGCGACGGAGGCGAGGACGACCACGGCGGGGAGCGCCGGCGGGCGGTCCGGGGAGTCGGCGACGAGCGCCGCGACCCCGGCGGTCAGCAGCGCCCGCGTCAGGGTGACCCGGTCCGCCGGGAGGATCCGCTCGCCGGTCCGGGACCGCCCCGCGGCCAGCAGCGCGGTGGCCGCCCAGCCCGACGCCAGTCCGACGCCCCACCCGAGGGCGTCGAGCCCGGTGGTCAGGGCGAGGACGCCGAGGAGGGCGGGCGTGGCGAGGGTGCCGAGGACCACGTCCAGCCGAACCGAGCGCACGGCACCTCCGTAGCGATCCGCTGCCACTGTCCGGGATCACGGATGGGCGGGACCGGCGGTTCACATCGGCCGGAACGAGCCGCCCCCCCCCGGCCGGCTACCCGGGTGACCTGCCCGCGACGTCCAGCTGGTGGGCGAGGTACACCAGTTCTCCGCCGGCGAGCTGCCCCCGGCGCACGGCGAGCCAGTCGGCGAGACCGGCCGGTGCCGCCGGGCCGGCCAGGGCCTCCTCGACCGTCGAGAGGATCGTCTCCAGGAAGTACGCCTCGTCGCCGGGGTAGGTGCCGTCGGGCCCGGCCATGACGACCCAGTCGGAGGACCCCGCCGACCGGGCGGGCACGCCGGCGGCACGCAGGTGGCCGAACAGGTGGCGACCCGTCCGGCTCTCCCCGGCGGCCCGGCCGTGGCGGACGCGGTCGTCCATGCTGCGGTGGTAGGCGCCCAGGACGTCGTCGTCGTGCGGGTGGTCGGGCTGGAAGACGCTCTCGCCGTCGAAGTTGACGGTGAACCAGTAGACGCCGCCCGGGACCAGCAGCCGCAGCAGTCCCGGCAGGACGGTCGGCACGTCCACCAGGTCCAGGAAGGCGTTGGCGACCAGCAGGTCGGCCGGTTCCCCGCAGCCGGACTCCAGGTAGCTCCCGAGCTCGGCCTCGACCAGCCGCACCCGCAGCTCGCCGAGGCGGACGCCGTCGGGCAGCGGCCGGGCCGGCAGGCCGCGGGCGTCCGCCCACTCGCAGAGCCACGCGCGGGAGTCGTGCAGCAGCCGGCGGTCGACGTCGAGCAGGATGTACTCGCCGGCGGTGACGACCTGCCACTCGAGCAGCCGGGCCACCATCGTGCCCAGCCCGGCGCCGATCTCCAGGACCCGCCCGGCACCCGGCGGCATCAGGCGGCGCAGGTCGGCCAGCACCTGGCGGTTGAGGGCCCGGTCGTCGACGCTCTTCTTCGCGGCCAGGTAGCGGGTGTAGGGGTAGCTCACCGCTTCACCGCCACCAGCGCGAACTTCCGCACCCGTCCGCTGCCCAGCCAGTCGGCCCACAGCTCGTGGGCGGCGATCAGCTCGGTCAGGGCCAGCGGTCCGATCTGGCCGGCGATGCCCCTGGCGTCGGCCCGGTAGCGGTGCAGCAGCGCCGTCGCCGTCGCGTGGTGGGCGGCGCTCCACTCCTCCGACCACGTGACGGTCAACCCGGCCTCGCCGAGCAGTTCGGTGAGCTCCGCGAGCTCCACCAGCCACACCGTGTCGGCATCGGGCATCTGCCTGCGCTCGCCCGGCGTGAGCGGCCGGCCCTCCTCGAGGGTGAGGGCGAAGCGGCCGCCGGGTGCCAGGACGCCGGCGACGTCGGCCAGGAGGGCCCGCTTGTCGGGGAAGGCCAGCATCGTCTCCAGGAGGAGGACGACGTCGAAGCGGCCGTCCGGCACCGGCGGCAGCTCCGCCTGCTCGAAGCGGCACGGCAGGTCGCCGGCCAGGCGCCGGGCCAGCTCCACCGCGCTCGCGGAGCTGTCCAGGCCCAGGTACCGGCAGCCCAGCTCGGCCACGAGCAGCCGGCCCGGACCGGCCGTGCCGCAGCACAGGTCGAGGACCGACACGCCCGGACCGATGCCCGCGCGGGCCGCCAGCCGACGGATCTCGGTGGCCCGCAGGAAGCTCTCCTGGCCCACGTACTCGCCCGCGGGGTAGGCGGTCTCCCGCGCCCGCTGCAGCCCCGCGAGGAACGGGGCGCGCTGGTCCTGTCTCACCGTCGTGACCCCCCGGTCGCCCGCGGCACCGGGCGCGGGCGGGCTCGCGGGCGCTGCGGCACCCGGCGCCGGCCCGCGGCGCGCGCGCCGACGTGCCGGACGGGATCGGGGTGCATCGCGCCTCCGTGATGGCCTGTGCCCTGGTACACGGATCGGCGGCCGCGGCGGTTCAGCCGGAGACCGATCCGGCGGCGGGTTGCGTCCCGGCGGGCGCACGCGTCGCTCGCCCGGCGGTGCCGTGCAGGGCACCGCCGGGCGTGCCAACCTGGGGCATGCAGGTGCTCGCCGCGGCCCAGACCGGCAACCCGGCGGCCGGGCTGGGGCTCGCGGCGGCCGCGGCCGCGCTGTTCGCGCTGGGCGCGGTGCTGCAGCACGAGGCGGCCGAGCTCAGCACGACGACGCGAGGACTCAGCCTGCGCCGCCTGATGCGGCGGCGCCGGTGGATGGTGGGCCAGGCCGCCACCATGCTCGGGACCGCGACGCACGTCGCCGCCCTCGCGGTCGCGCCGGTCGCGGTCGTCCAGCCGGCGCTCGCCGTCACCCTGGTCCTGGGGCTGGGGCTGCGCGCCATCCGCACCAGGCAGGCACCCCTGCGACTCGAGCTCGTGGGCGCCGCGCTCACCACCGTCGGGCTGGCGGTGTTCCTCGTCGCGGCCCGACCGGCCGCGGCTCCGGAACAGCCCCCGCCGTCCCTGGTCGAGATGCTCGTCGCGGTCGGCGTCTCCGTCGCCCTGGTCGCCGGCGCCACCCTGTTCGGGCGCGGGCGGCACGGCGCGCTGGCGTGCGGGAGCGCCGCCGGTATCGCGGCGGGGATCGCCGCCGTCCTCATCTCCGTCGGCATCCGCAGCCTGCGCGAGGGGGGCTGGGTGCACGCCCTGGCCGGGGTCGCGGTCTGGGGGGCGGTCATCGTGGCGGTGGTCGCGATCCTGGCCGGTCAGCAGGCGTACGCGCGCGGGTCGCTCGCCTGGTCCCTGCCCGCCCTGATCCTGCTCGACCCGCTGTCCGCGGTGCCGGCGGCCCGGTTCCTGCTCGGGGAACGGCTGGAGCCCGGGCACGCCGCCATCTGGCTGCCCGCCGCAGCGGTCGCTGCCGTCGGCGTCGTCGTGCTCGCGCGATCGGGCCAGCCGCACCCCCACGAACGGGCGCCGACGCCGGTGGCCTGACCCGCGGCACTGCCGTCGCGTGCGGCCGCCGGCGCCGTCGCCCGGGGCTCCCGGACGTCATCCCGGTTGGCAGCCGCTCAGCCGGCCGCGCCGGGCGGGGCCCCGGCGTCGTCGCCCGGTGCCGCCTCCTCGTCGCTCCCGGCGCGGACCGCGCCGGGCGACGGGAGCCGGCGGGTCCGGGCCGCCGCCGCGTCGGCCACCGCCCGGTCCCGCGCCTCCTCGGCCCGCAGCCGGTCCGCCCGGCTCTCCTCGGCCCGGCGCTCGGCACGCTCGGCGCGCGCCTCCTGCGCGCTCGCGTGCTCGGTGGCGGCATCCGCCCGGGCCACCGCCGCCGCGACGCGGCCCTCCGCGGCGGCGGTCTCCAGCCGGAGGGCCGCCTCCGCCTGCTCGGCACGGCTGACCGCCCGCGCCGCGTCGATCCGGGCGCGTCCGGTCTCGGTCCGGGCCTCGCGTTCGGCCTCCAGCGCCCGGTCCCGCGCCGCCTCCGCGGACTCCGCCCGCTCCCGGGCCGCCGCGGCGTCGGCGAGGGCGCGGTCCCGCGCCTCGTCCGAGCGGGCGGCCTGCGCGCGGGCCGACTCCGCGTCGCGCACGGCCGCCTCCCACTGCCGCTCGGCGTCCTGGCGCCCCGCCTCGGCCGTGCGCGCGGCCGTGTCCGCCAGCTCCGCGTCGGCGCGCGCCTGCCGGGCTGCCCCGTGCGCGGCCTCGGCGGACTCCCGGGCGGTGGCGGCCTGGTCCTGGGCCGCCGCTGCCGCGTCCCGGGCGCCGGCGGCGTCGGCCTCCGCCCGGGCCGCGACCTCGAGAGCCGCCCGCGTCGCCCGCTCGGCGACCGCCCGCAGTCGTTCCGCGTGCGATGCCCGCTGCACGGCCTCGGCGACCTCCCGGCGTGCGTCGGTGCGGATCGCCGCCCGCTCCGCCTCGAGCACCTCCGCGTCGGCGGCGCTGGTCAGCACCTCGCGGGCCCGGCTCACCTGGCTCTCGATACCGGCCAGGGTGGCGCGGAGCCGGTCGGCGATCTCGGTCAGCGTGCCGGCGGCCTCCCGGCCCGGCGGTGGAGCGGCGTCCTCCGTCGCGGCGGACGCCGGGGTGGTCGCCCCCGCCCGTCGGACGGCGAAGGCGGTCGAGCGGTTGTGGTCGGGCTGCGAGCAGTAGGCGGACCGCCCGCCGGTGGGCGGCGGCGGAGCCACGGGCCGGTCACAGCCGGGGAAGGTGCACGTGCCCGTCGCCGCCGTCATGGCGCCCAGTCTGCGGTCGTCCGTCATTTGATGCCATTGCGACGGACGAACGGACGACCGGCACTCCGCCGTGACGCGCCGGGAATGGCGGCCGAGCACTCCATAATCACCTGTTATGGAGTCCTCCCTGTCGACGTCCGCGCCGACCTCCGACGCCCCCCGAGGCGGCACCCTGGTGACGACCGCGGCCGTCGCCGCCGACGGCGGCCTGGTGCTCCCCGGGGACGTCGCGTCGGTGGGGCGCTACCTCAGCGCGGCCAAGGCCGAGTCCACGAGGCGCGCCTACGAGGCGGACTTCCGCGCCTGGTCGGCCTGGGCCCGGCAGCGCGGCGCCACCCCGCTGCCCGCGGCCGACGCCGCGGTGGCCGCCTACCTCGCGGCGCTGAGCGACGCCGGGGCGAGCCCCCGCACCGTCGCCCGGCGGCTGTCGGGCATCGCGTACGCCCACCGGGAGGCCGGGCACCCCAGTCCCTCCGAGCACCCCGGGACCCGCGCGGTCCTGCGGGGCATCCGGCGCACGGCCGCCCGCAGTGGCCGTCGTCCCCGGCAGGCCCGGGCGGTCGACACCCAGACCATCCGGGCGCTCGTCGAGGACCTCCCGGCCGGAGCGGCCGGCGACCGCGACCGGGCTCTCATCCTCGTGTCGTTCGCCCTCGGGCTGCGGGCCTCGGACGCCTGCGGGCTGGACGTGGCCGACCTGGTCGCGGCCGGCCACGGCGGCCTCGACGTGACCATCCGCTGGTCGAAGACCGACCAGGAGGGTGCCGGGGAGGTGCTCGCCCTGGCGCCGGGGGTGCGGGCGCCGACCTGCCCGGTGCGCGCCCTGCAGGCCTGGATCGACGCGGCCGGCCTGCGCGGCGGCAGCGGGCCGCTGTTCCGCAGCGTCGGCCGGGGCGCCCGGCCGGCCATCGGCCGGACCCGGATGGCGAGGTCGTCGGTGCGGCTGATCCTGCGTCGCGCCGCCGAACGGGCCGGCGTCCCATTGGACGGGCTGAGCCCGCACAGCCTGCGCCGGTCCTTCGCGACCGAGGGCTACCGGGCCGGTGTCAGCGAGCGGGAGCTGGCCCGCACGGGCCGGTGGGCGTCGGTGACCACCATGCGGGGCTACGACGCCAGCAGCCGCTGGGCGGATCCGGCATCCGCCCGGCTCGGGCTCTGAGCCGGCCGCGGAGCGGATCCTCCGATGTCAGCGGCGGGGGAAGAGCGGGCGGAGGGCGAGCGGGGGCCGGAACGGGGCCCAGCTCCCTTCCGCCGTCCCCAGCCGGTCGGCGAGCAGCCACAGCACCGCCGGGTTGACGGCGAGGCCGAGGTGACTGCCGCGGACCTCCACGTTCTCCCGCCGTGCGCGGAGCTCGTACCGGCACGTGGACCAGTGCACGATGCCGTCGCCCCGCGTGTAGACCGACGTCGCGGGCACGCGCAGGGAACCGCGCTCGGCCCACGGCCGGGGCAGCGACGCCGTTCCGGGCAGGCGGCCGCCCCCGTCGACGATCCGCGAGGCGGTGCGGACCCAGGGCGCCCATCGCCCGACCGGCGTGCCCAGCGTGACGAGCGCGCGGACGCTGCCCGGCGCGGCCCGGGCCAGTTCCTGCGCGTAGAGGCCGCCCAGGCTCCAGCCGACGAGGCTGACCCGCCGTCCGGTGCTCCGGTGCATTCGCTCGAGGTGGGCGCGCAGCGCGTCGACGACGCGGCTCGTCGGGCCCCGGTTGAGGCCCAGCTCCCACCCGGAGACGTCGTGGCCGAGCGCGCGCAGCGCGGTCCGGAGCACCAGCGTGGCGGGGTCACCGGTCAGCAGACCCGGCAGCACCAGCACCGGGTGGCCGTCCCCGCGGCGGGCCGTCGCGAGCACCGGCCAGGCAGCGGCGAGCGCCGCGACGTCCAGTCCCGCCCGCGGCGGCTCGGTGAGGAGCGCGGCCCGCGAGGGGCGTCGCTGGGTGGCAGGCACCCGGACAGCATCCCTGGCGCCGGACCGCCCCCGGCGGGGGGTCGTCGCGGGGCACCGCGCCGCGCCCGGCGGGATCTGTCTTGACCCTGACACCGTGTGAACGTGTTCCCTGGAGGTGGAGGAGGTCCCCATGCCCACACCCACCGGAGCGGACGTCCGCACGCGGCTGCGCAGCGCGTTGAGCTCGCCGGTCCCGTCGGCACGGCTGCAGGCCGTGCTCGCGGCCGGCACCCACCCCGACCCCGGCCAGGTCGACGCCCTCGTCGAGCGGTGCGCGGTCGAACCGGACTTCTACGTCCGCGACGTGCTCACCTGGTCGCTGACCAGGCATCCCGCGTCCGCCACCGTCCCGCGCCTGCTCGAGGAGACGAGGGCGGCGGGGCGCCAGGCACGGAGCCAGGCGCTGCACACCCTCTCGAAGGTCGGCGACCCCCGGGGCTGGACGGCGGTCACGCGGGACCTGCTGCACGACGCCGACGACGAGGTCGCCCGCAGCGCGTGGCGCGCCGCCGTGGTGCTCGTCCCGGACGGCAGCGAGGCCGAGCTCGCCGCGGCGCTCGCGACCCAGCTCGGGCGGGGTGGCCGCGACGTCCAGCTGAGCCTCAGCCGGGCCCTGGCCGCCCTCGGGGACGCGGCGGGGCCGGTGCTGACCGACGCCGCCCGGGACGGCGACGCCGCGGTGCGGGCCCATGCGATCGCGACCGAGCGCCTGGTCCGCGACCCGGACGAGGGCTTCGACGCGGCGATCGCCGAGGCGCGGCGCGTGCTCGCCCTGCAGGGCGCCCCGACCCTGCCCGCGGGTCGTGCTGATCGGTGAGGTGTCGCGACGTGCGGGCATCAGCGCCCGGATGTTGCGCCACTACGACGCCGTCGGGCTCGTCTCACCGACCGGTCGCACCGACGGCGGCTACCGCGACTACTCGCCCGCCGACATCCGGCGGCTCTTCCACGTGGAGGCCCTCAGGTCGCTCGGGTTGTCGCTGCGCGATCTCCGGCGCGCCCTGGACGAGCCGGACGCCACGCCGGCGGATCTCGTGGGCGACCTCATCGCCAGCACGCAGGAACGCATCGCCCGCGACGAGGAACTGCTCCGGCGGCTGCGCCACGTGCACGACGGCGGACCCACGGAGTGGACCGAGGTGCTGCGCATCGTCGCGTTGATGCGCGGTCTGGAGTCCGACGACGCGTCCAGACGTCAGCGGAGCGCGCTCGCCGCGGGCGACGACACGACCACGCCCGGTCGGCTGCTCGCCGAGACGGTGCTCGGGGAGGCCGATCCGCACGTGGCCGGGGCGCTCCGCTGGGCGCTGCAGCGCTCGGCCGAGGGGGCGCTGCACGTCCTGGGTCCCGCGCTCGACTCCCCGGAGGCGCAGACGCGACGGCGGGCCGTGACCGCGATCGCCGAGCTGGACGGCGACGAGGCCGCCACGCTGCTCACCGGCGCGCTGGACCATCCCGACCCCGCCGTCCGCGGGCCAGCCGCGCTCGCGCTGGGAGCCCGCGGCGACGCCCGCGCCGTCCCCGTGCTCGTCGGCCTGGTCGTCGCCGGCGTCCACGACGTGGAGGCGGCCGAGACGCTCGGCCGGCTGGCCCGCGAGCGCGGCACCGTCGACCGGATCGCCGACCTGCTCGCGGACGAGCTCGGCCGCCGGGGGACGGAGTCCGACGCCCGGCTGCGACTGGTGCAGTCCCTCGCCGAGATCCCCGGCTCCGCCGCCGACCGGGCACTGCAGGCACTCACCGGAGACCCCGACCGTCGGGTCGCCCTGACCGCGGCCGCCATCCGGGAGACGCGCGCGGCACGGCACGCGGGCGGGGTCAGCGGGCCGGCACGCCCTCCAGGGCGGCGGTGACCGCTGCCTCGACGTGCAGCCGCGTGGTCGGGAAGACCGGGACGGGACTGTCCTCGGCGCCGACGAGCAGCTCGATCTCGGTGCAGCCGAGGACCACGCCCTGCGCCCCGGCGTCGACGAGCCGCTCGATGACCCGCCGGTAGGCGTCGCGGGACTCGGGCCGGACCACGCCGAGGCACAGTTCGTCGTAGATGACCCGGTGGACCTCGGCGCGGTCCGCCGCCCCGGGCACCAGCACCCGGAGACCGTGCCCGGCCAGCCGGTCCCGGTAGAAGTCCTGCTCCATCGTGAAGGCGGTGCCCAGGAGCCCGATCGTGGACAGTCCCGCCGACCGCACGGCGGTGGCCGTCGCGTCGGCCAGGTGCAGCAGCGGGATGGCCACCGCTGCCTGCACCTGGTCGGCCACGCGGTGCATGGTGTTGGTGCAGAGCACCAGGAGCTCCGCGCCGGCCGCCTCCAGCCGGGTCGCCTCCTCGGCCAGGAGCCGCCCGGCGCGCTCCCACTCGCCGGCGACCTGCAGGCGTTCGACCTCCGCGAAGTCCACGGAGGCGAGGAGCAGGCGGGCGGAGTGCAGTCCGCCGAGCCGCTCCCGGACCAGCACGTTGGCCAGCCGGTAGTACTCGGCGGTGGACTCCCAGCTCATCCCGCCGAGCATGCCGACGACCCGCTGCCGTACCGCCGGAGTGTCTCCGTCCGAGCCCGGTGGGAAGGCGTCCGGGTCCGGCGGTGGTGCGGTCGACGGCGCAGGCGACATGACGGTGACTTCCTCCTCGGGACGGTGGGCAGGCCTCGGGACCCGGCGTCATCGTCGGTCAGGGCGGCGTCCGGCGGAACCACCTCCCTGTCCACGACCGGCCGCAGCGCCCGCGCTCGCCCCGGGCGAGTGGCTCGCGCGCCGCGCTCGGGGACCGTCCCAGGCGGCCCCGCAGCCGGGGGACGTCGTGAGGCGGGTGGGGCTCCTGGGACGAGACGGTCGTCGTCGCCGGCTTGAGCTGGAGACCACCGGCCTGCGGACGAAGGTGGAACCGGGGGCCGAGCAGGCCGTCGTCCGGTTGGTCGCCGTTGCCTGTCGAGGAGTGCCTGATGCCGCCGAGCTCGTCCGCCCAGTCCCCCGGAGAGCTGCTCGAGCTGCACACGATCGTCGACGCCATCCGCAGCTCCCAGGCGGTCATCGAGTTCGGCGTCGACGGCACGGTGCTGACCGCCAACCAGCGGTTCCTGGACGCCATGGGCTACGCCCTGGCGGAGGTGCAGGGCCGGCACCACCGGATGTTCTGCGAGCCGGCGCTGACCGACAGCGCCGCGTACGCGGAGTTCTGGGAGCACCTGGCCGCCGGCATCTCCCAGACCGACGTGGTGGTGAAGCGGCTGGCCAAGGGCGGCCGCGAGGTGTGGCTGCGGGCCTCCTACATCCCCATCGCGGACCCGTCCGGCCGGCCGGTGAAGGTGCTCGCGCTGGCCATCGACATCACCGAGGGCAAGGTGGCCGCGCTCGAGCGGGAGGGCCAGGCGGTGGCGCTGGACCGCTCCCAGGCGGTGATCGAGTTCGCCGTCGACGGCACGATCCTCACCGCGAACCGGAACTTCCTGGACGCGATGGGCTACACCCTGGCCGAGGTCAAGGGCAAGCACCACCGGGTGTTCTGCGAGCCGGCACTGGCCGCCAGCGACGAGTACGCCCAGTTCTGGCGGCGGCTGGCCAACGGCGAGTTCGAGGGCGGGGTGTACCGGCGCCTGGCCAAGGGTGGCCGGGAGGTGTGGCTGCAGGCCACCTACAACCCCGTCCTCGACGAGGACGGCCGGCCGCTGAAGGTCGTCAAGCTGGCGTCCGACATCACCGTCGCCCGGCGCGCCGACACCGAGTCCCGGGGCAAGGTCGCCGCCATCGACCGCGCCCAGGCGGTCATCGAGTTCAAGCTCGACGGCACGGTCCTGACCGCCAACCAGAACTTCTGCGACACCATGGGCTACGCCCTGCACGAGATCCAGGGCAAGCACCACCGGGTCTTCTGCGAGCCCTCGCTGGCCAGCAGCGAGGAGTACGCGGAGTTCTGGGCCCGGATGGGCGCCGGCGGCTACGAGGCCGGCGAGTTCAAGCGGATCGCCAAGGACGGGCGCGAGATCTGGCTGCAGGCCACCTACAACCCGATCCTCGACGAGGACGGCCGGCCGCTGAAGGTCGTCAAGTTCGCCAGCGACATCACCGAGGCCAAGTTCGCCGGCGCGGAGGCCCGGGGCAAGGTCGCCGCCATCGACCGTGCGCAGGCGGTCGTCGAGTTCGACCTGAGCGGCCGCGTCCTGACCGCCAACCAGAACTTCTGCGACACGATGGGCTACTCGGTCGCCGAGCTCCGCGGCAAGCACCACCGCATGTTCTGCGACGCCGCCTACGCCGCGTCCGAGGAGTACGGGGAACTGTGGCGCCGGCTGGGGCAGGGCGAGTACCAGGCGGGGGAGTTCAAGCGCCGGGACCGGGACGGGCGCGAGGTGTGGCTGCAGGCCACCTACAACCCGATCCTCGACGACTCCGGGCGGGTGGTGAAGATCGTGAAGTTCGCCTCCGACGTCACCGCGACCAAGCGCCAGCACAACGAGTTCACGGGCAAGGTCGCCGCGATGGACCGCGCGCAGGCGGTCATCGAGTTCGACCTGGACGGCACCGTGCTCTCCGCGAACGCCAACTTCCTGGACGCGATGGGCTACACCCTCGCCGAGATCAAGGGCCTGCACCACCGGATCTTCTGCGACCCCGCGTACGCCGCCAGCGGCGAGTACCGGGACTTCTGGGAGAAGCTCGGCACCGGCGACTTCCACAGTGGCGAGTACCGGCGCCTGGCCAAGGGCGGCAAGGAGGTCTGGATCCAGGCCACCTACAACCCGATCCTCGACGAGTCCGGCAAGCCGTTCAAGGTGGTCAAGTTCGCCGTCGACGTCACGGCGAGCAAACTGAGGTCGGCCGAGGTCGAAGCGCGGATCGACGCCGTGGACCGGGCCCAGGCGGTCATCGAGTTCGACCTCGACGGCAACGTCCTGACGGCCAACGACAACTTCCTGCGGACCCTCGGGTACTCGTTGCGGGAGATCCTCGGGCACCACCACAGCGAGTTCTGCGACACCGAGTACATCCGCTCGCCCGAGTACCGGGACTTCTGGCTCCGGCTCGGCAAGGGCGAGGTCCTCGCCGGTCGCTTCCACCGCAAGGGCAAGTACGGCCGGGACGTCCACATCCAGGCCACCTACAACCCGGTCTTCGACCTGTCCGGTCAGCCGTTCAAGGTCGTCAAGTTCGCCTACGACGTCACCGCCGAGGTGGAGCGGGAGACGCGCATCGCCGCCGCCACCCGCGCCATGACCGAGTCCGTGAGCGACCTGGCCGTCTCCATCGAGGACATCGCCCGCAGCTCCCGGACCGCGACCGGGCTGGCGGGGGAGACGCAGGACAACGCCCAGCAGGGCGTCGAGGCCTTGCGCGCGTCGCTGGAGGCCATCGCCCTGATCCAGAAGTCGTCCAACTCCATCACCGAGATCGTCCGGGTGATGGGCGAGATCGCCAACCAGACCAACCTGCTGGCGTTCAACGCCTCCATCGAGGCCGCCCGCGCCGGCGAGCACGGCGTCGGCTTCTCGATCGTCGCCGGCGAGGTGCGCAAGCTCGCCGAGCGGTCCTTCGAGGCCTCCCAGCAGATCGGTCGGCTGATCGAGGAGTCCGCCGAGCGGGTCGCCCAGGGCTCGGAGGTCTCCAAGCGCGCCGAGGCCGCCTTCGAGCGGATCGTCGACAGCGTCACCCGCACCAACGACACCATCCGCAGCATCTCCGCCTCCACGCAGCAGCAGCAGTCCGCCTCGCGCGAGGTCGATGAGCTCATCACCCAGCTGGCCTCGGCCGACCGGACGTGACCCCCTCCGACGACCGGCTCCCGCACCCGGTGGCGGGCGCGGCCGGCGAGCCCACCGCGGAGGTCGTGTACGGCCTGCTCCGCATGGCCGACATGGACGTGGCCCTGCCGCTGTCCGCGCTCCGCGAGGTGGTGCCCTGCCCGTCGGCACTGGCCGGCCTGCCCGCGGCTGCTCCCGGCCTGCTGGGGGCGGTGGAGCTGCGCCGGCTGGTCCTGCCCGTGCTCGACCTGGCGGCGGTCCTCGGCCGTCCGGTCCCGCGGCGCCCGGACCAGGTCGTGGTCGTCGCCGCCTCCGGCGGCCAGGTGCTCGGTCTGCTCGCCGACGAGGTCCGCGGCATCAGCCAGCTCCCCGCGGACGCGCTGGTCGCCGCCCGCACCGAGGGCGGCGGTCTGCTGTTCTGCGCCACCTTCCGGCACCCCGAGACGGGGCAGGCGTACAGCGTGCTCGACGCCGCGGCGATCCTGGCGCTGCCGGGTGTGCCCACGGTCACCGACGTGACCCGTGCCGCCACCGCCGACGGCGGGGCCGAGACCCGCGGCGCCCACCGGACGCTGACCGTGCTGCGCTGCGGGCCCTACCGGTTCGCCGTGGACGCCGCCCACGTGCACACCACGCTGCCCACGCCCGACCTGCGCCCGTCGGTGCTGACCGGGCAGCTGTGCCGGGGGGTGATCGCGTTCTCCGACCGTGAGGTGCCGGTCGTCGACCCGCTCGCCCTGCTCGGCCTGGGCGAGCTGGCCGGCGACGAGACCGGCGCCGGACTCGTGCTGGACCCCGGCTCCGGCTACGTGGTGCTCGCGCTCAGCGAGCTGCTCGACCTGGTCCACGTGCCCGAGGAGGACGTGCTCCCCGTCCCGCCGTTCGCCATGCCCCGGTCGGACCTGCTGGCCGGCATGGTCACCGTCGACGGCCTGGGCGACTGCCTGGTCCTCGACGGTGCGGCGCTGCTGGCCGATCCCGACCTGAGCGGTTTCGCCTCGGTGAACACCGCCCTGGAGGCACTGCCGGCACACCGGGACGGGGCCGCCGCCACCGCTGCGGTGGTGACCGGCGAGGCGCCGTCCTACCTGACCTTCTCCGTCGGCGTGGACGTCGCCACCCCGCTGGACCAGGTCGCCGAGATCCTGCCCTTCCCGCAGACCCTGACCGCGACCGCCGTGGGCGGACTGCTCGGCCTGATCAGCCATCGCCGCGCCGCCGTCCCGGTGCTCTGCCTGGCCACGTTGCTCGGCCGGGCCGGGCGACCGGTGGGTGCGACCACCTGCCTGCTGCTGGTCGACGTCGACGGCGATCCGGTCGCCTTCGCCGTCGACGCCCTGCACACCATCGCCCCCCGGACCTGGACCGACAGCGAGCAGACGGTGCGCGGACCGGAGGCCGACCGTGGCGCCACGCTGCGCTCGGCGCCGCTCGTGCGCATCGGGGAGGACGGCCGGCTGCTCCCCGACCTCGACCTCCGCGCCGTCGCCCGACGACTCCAGCACCGGCACCGGTCCGCGGAGCCCGCGCGGGAGCCGGGGACGTCCGCGCCGGTGCCCGCGCCCCGCTGACCGGTCGCCGGCGCGCCGACGGTGCCGGTCGCAGGTCTGCCTGCCCGGCGCCGTCGCCCGTCCCATCGGCGCGGCCGCCCGCGCGACCACCCGCTGGACGCCGTTCGGCGCGGCCGATGAGTTCGGCGGCCTCCGGAGGTCCTCGAGTCGTCGGCGGAACCGGCGGGGAGCGGCCATGGGACAGGGACTGAGCACGGGCGGGCTGGAGCGGTTCGCCGCGGTCGCGGCGTCGCACGTCGGCGATGACCGGGTGCCCGGACTCGTCGCGCTGGTCGCGCGCGGCGAGGAGGTGCACGTGACGGCACTCGGGAGACTCGCCGTCGGCGGCCGGCCGGTCGAGCGGGGCTCGCTGTTCCGGATCGCGTCGACGACGAAGCCGATCACGGCGGCCGCGACGCTGGCCCTGGTCCGCGAGGGCCTGCTCGACCTGGACGAGCCGGTGGACCGGCTGCTGCCTGAGCTCGCTGACCGCCGGGTGCTGCGCCGGATGGACGGCCCGCTCGACGACACGCTGCCCGCGGCGGGACCGGTGACGGTCCGGGGGTTGCTGACGTTCACGTTCGGGTTCGGGATGGCGATGGAGATGTTCACGGCAGCCGAGCCGTGGCCGGTCGTCGCGGCGGCGGCAGAGGCGGGGCTCGCCACGATCGGCCCGCCGCAGCCGGACGACGTCGTCGAGCCCGACACCTGGATCGCCCGGTTCGGGGAGCTGCCCCTGCTGGCGCAGCCCGGTGAGCGGTGGCTGTACAACACCGGCGCGCACGTGCTGAGCGTGCTCTGCGCCCGGGCCGCCGGGACGTCCTACGACGAGGTGCTGCGGACCCGGGTCCTCGAGCCGCTCGGCATGCGGGACACGGCCTTCTCCGCCGAGGACGTCGAGAGGTTGGCGACGGCGTACCAGCCGACCCCCGACGGACTCGTCGTCTGGGACCGGCCGGACGGGCAGTGGAGCCGGCCGCCGGTGTTCCCCGACGGGGCCGCCGGGCTGGTGTCGACGGTGGACGACCTGCTGGCGTTCGCGCGGATGCTGCTGCGCGGCGGTGCTCCGGTGCTGACCGCGGACCAGGTGCGCGCGATGGGGCGCGACCACCTGACCGCCGGGCAGCGCGAGGCGGGTGCGGCGATCCTGGGTGGGCGCGGATGGGGCCTGGGGACGTCGGTGGTGCGGGCCGGACCATGGGCCGGCGCGACGGGCTGGGACGGGGGACTCGGCACGTCGTTCCTCGTGCACCCGGAGCACGACCTGGCCGTGATCGTGCTGACCCAGCGGCTGTTCGACACCGCGCAGGCGCCGGCCGTGCACACGGAGTTGCAGACGGCCGCCCTCGCCGCCTGCCGATGACTGACGGCACGGGCTGGCCCGGCGCACCGTCCGCCCGGCGCCGGCCGGTGCGTCGGCCCGGTCCGGCCTGACCGACGAACCGGCGCTGCGTCGGCCGACCGCCAGCGCGCTCGACCTGACCACGAGGCGGTCGCCCGGCACGCCGACGTCCTGCGCGAGTCCATCGACGGCCAGGAGACGATGGGCTGACCGCATCCGCGCGTGGGGGAGGCCGCGCGGCGTCGTCGGCTCCTCAGGACCGCACGCGGTAGGTCACGTGCACGACCGAGGTCGCTGCCCGGGCGGTCACCTGATCGAGCCGCAGCGGAGGGACCCCCTCGAACAGCCGCACGCCGGCGCCCAGCGTGAGCGGCACGACGTGCAGCCGCAGCTCGTCCACGAGGCCGGCGGCGAGGTACTGGTTGATCGTGTGCGCACCCCCGTGGACGGAGACGTCACCGTCGCCGGCCGCCGCACGAGCCCGGGCCAGGGCCGCCTCGATCCCGTCGGTGACGAAGTGGTAGGTGGTGCCGCCCGCCATGGGCTGTGGCTCGCGGGCGTGGTGCGTGAGCACGAAGACCGGGGCATGGAACGGCGGGTCGTCGCCCCACCAGCCGTTCCAGGGCCGGTCCCACGCGCCCCGGACCGGGCCGAACATGTTGCGGCCCATGACGACGGCAGTGGCGGCGTTGATCTGGTCGACCTCGGCCCGGTTCTCCTCGCCGTCGTCGAACATCCAGGAGTGCAGCGTCCCGCCCCAGCCGTCGCCGCCGTCGTCGCCGAACGGACGCTCCTCGGTCTGGTCGAGCCCCGCGGAGTACCCGTCGGCGGTGATCGTCTGGTTGACGACCACCCTGCCGGTCCGTGTGGTCACTGCCCCGTTCCTCCTCTCGGTGCTGTGCGGGTGGACGCCGCGTGGGTGACCTGGCGGGGCGAGGAGGTGGTCTCCCCCTGGGAGTCCGCCTCCCGGCCCCGTGGTCCGTCCCACTGCCGTACGCCTCGGGCGACGGCTCTCTCGCCGGAGCCGGCGCCGGAGCCTGAGCCGGAGCCGTCGAGCGTGACGGGGACGTCGTGGACTCGAGCCGGTGACATGGTGGCGCCTCCTGATGGCGGTGGTCGCGTCGTCTGCTGTTCGTGAGGGGGACGGGGGCGGGCGCTGGACCCGAGACGGAGACTGCGCCGGCGGCCCGCAGTCATCGGCCGGGTCGAGCGGGCCGGCGGGCCCGACCGGCTCGGCAGGTCGGCATGGCGGTGGTCGGCACGCCTGCGTCACCGGAACTGCTCGCCCCGGAGGATCTGCCCCTCCAGCGCCTGCGCGAGCTCGGCCGCGGCGCCGAACTCGCCCGCTGGGTCGCGATGGGCGTGGTCACCTGCCTGCAGCCCCGGCAACCGGGCGCAGAGGAGCCGGGATCGGCGGGACGACGCGGCTCTCGACCACGTCGCGGCGGACGTCGTCCAGCACGCGGCGGGGCCCCAGGGGCGGGAGGGCCTCCGGCGGACCCCCTGGCCCGGGGACTCCTCACGACGTCGGCCGGCCGTTGTCCCGGAGCGCGGCCAGGGCCCGGAGGGTGGCCATCCCGCGCCACTCGAGGGCCTGGGCGGGACACCACGGGAGGTAGTCGACGGTCCAGCCGCCGTCTGGTTGCTGGTCGGCGTCCAGCCGGTCGAGGTCGGACCGGATCTGGTCCTCGGTGAACAGGGTGCGGCTCCGGGACCCGGGGTGGGGCGAGAGCTCCACCGGGGTGATCCTCTCGTTCTCGGTGCCGCCGGGGACCGCGACCCGGCCGTGGCGGTCGAGCGCGGGCCGCAGTCCGTCGAGGGCTGCCGCGGCACGGGCCGGGTCGGGGACGGCGTCGAGGAAGTCGATCGCGAACGCCACGGTGTACCCGCCGACGTCCCGGTCGGTCTCGAGCTGCTGCCAGCACCACCCGGTGGCCCGGTCCAGCCACTCCGTGCCCGCTCCCGCTCGCCAGAGTGCGGCGGCCAGCGCGTAGGTGAGGAAGCCGCTGCCGGTGGACGGCTCCATCCACGGCGCCCGGGGGTACCCGGCGGCCGAGGGCAGCACGGTCGTCACCCCACCGTCGGGCTCGGCGACCGCCGCCACCCAGTCGGCGGCGTCCGCCACCATCGGGTCGTCGGCCGCGCCCGCCTCGAGGAGCACCTCCAGGGCCTGGAGGGTCGCGGCGGGCTGGCTGCCGGGGCAGCGCACGTCGGGCTCGAGCGCGTGGCCGAACCCGCCGTCGGGATTGCGGTAGGCGCGGAGCGCGGTCAGGAGCGGCTCGACGGGGGCACCGTCGAACACGGTGGCCAGACGATGGCGGTCGATCAGCCGGCCGTTGGCGTGGACGAACTGTCGTGCGGCTCCGATGTCGATGGTCATGCCGCGGACGCTAGGCAGCGGTGAGCGTGGCGTCTTCCAGGAATCGGACAGGGGTGCTGCCGGTCAGGCGGTGCACCTCCTCGGTCATGTGCGCCTGACTCGCGTATCCGGCCAGAGCGGCGCGGACGGCCAGCTCCTGGCCCGGCAGGGCGATCAGCCGACGCAGCCGGGCCACGCGCGCCAGCATCTTCGGTCCGTACCCGATCGCCACGAGCGTGCGTCGCCGGAGCTGGCGTTCGCTCACCCCGAGGTCGGCCGCGACGTCGGCGACGCGGGCCGAGGGCCGGGAGAGCGCAGCTGCGGCCGCGACCACGAGCCGGTCGGGGACCCCGTGCCGGCCCCGCACCTGCCGCGTGAGGAGACCGAGCCGGCGAGCCGGGGTGGCCTCGGCCATCACCCCCGCGAACGCCTCCGCGTCGGCACCCCACGGCTCGGAGAGGTCCACCGTCGTGTCCCGCACCTCGGACGCGGGCAGGCCGAGCACACTGCCCGCGGCACCGGGCCGGAGCCGGATCCCGGTCACCGTGGACCCCACAGGGGCCACGGTGTGCGGGCCGGTGTCGGCACCGACGACCTTCAGGCCGCGCTCACCGAACCAGACCAGGTCGACGCACCCGTCCGGGACGACGAGCTGCGGGTGGTGGCGGACGTGGTCGTTCTCCCACAGGCAGGCGACCACGTCCCGCAGGCCCGTGGGTGGGGCGTGTTCGCGGTAGGACCCGAGCACCGCGTCACGATAGTCCCGCGACGGGGCCGCTCGGGACGCGCGGCGGCGCGGTCCCCGCCGGGAGGACGCCGCGGGCCGGCGGATGCGCGACCGCCCCGGCCGCGGGGTGCGGGCCGGGGCGGTCGGGCAGGTCGTGCCTAGCGCAGGTCGAAGCGGTCGAGCTCCATGACCTTGACCCAGGCGGCGGCGAAGTCCTGGACGAACTTCTCCTTCGCGTCGTCGGAGGAGTACACCTCGACGATGCCGCGCAGGATCGAGTTCGAGTTGAAGACCAGGTCGGCGGCCGTGGCCGTGCGCACGACGTTCCCCTGCGCGTCCAGGCCCTCGTAGACGCCCTCGGTGGAGACCGAGGTGCGCCACGAGATGCCCAGGTCGAGCAGGTTGCGGAAGAAGTCCTGCGACAGCACGCCCGGGCGGTCGGTGAAGACGCCGTGCTGCACCCCGCCGGTGTTGGCGCCGAGCACCCGCAGGCCGCCGACGAGCAGGGTCATCTCCTTGGCGGTCAGCTCGAGCATGTAGGCCTTGTCCACCAGCAGCGTCTCCGGCTGGAGCTTGCTGCCCGGGGCGATCCAGTTGCGGAAGCCGTCGGCCCGGGTCTCGAGCCACTTGAAGTTGTCGACGTCGGTCTGCTCCTGCGAGGCGTCGGTGCGGCCCGGGTGGAACGGCACGGTCACCTGCACGCCGCCGTCCGCAGCGGCCTTCTCGATGGCCGCGCTGCCGCCGAGCACGATCAGGTCGGCGAGGGAGACCCGCTTGCCGGTCTGCTGCTCGAACTCGCCCTTGACCCGCTCGAGCACCGGCAGCACGTCCTGCACGCCCTGGTTGGCCGCCCAGTTGATCTGCGGCTCGAGCCGGACCCGGGCGCCGTTGGCGCCGCCGCGCTTGTCCGTGCCGCGGTAGGACGCGGCCGCGGACCAGGCGGTGTGCACCAGCTGCGGGACGGTCAGCCCGGAGGCGAGCAGCCGCTGCTTGAGGTCGGCGATCTCCGCCTCGCCCACGAGCTCGTGGTCGACCGCCGGCACGGGGTCCTGCCAGATCAGGTCCTCGGCCGGGACGTCGGGCCCGAGGTAGCGGACCTTCGGGCCCATGTCGCGGTGCAGCAGCTTGAACCACGCGCGGGCGTACTGGTCGGCGAAGTACTCCGGGTCGTCCCGGAAGCGCTCGGCGTACGCGCGCAGCTCGGGGTCGACCGCGAGGGCCATGTCGGCCGTCGACATCATCGGCGGGTTCTTCTTGCCCTCGATGTGCGCGTCGGGGACGAGCTCCTGCGCCTCGGGGTTCTTCGGCTGCCACTGCTTGGCGCCGGCCGGGCTCTCGACGAGCTCCCACTCGAAGCCGAAGAGCATCTCCCAGTAGGTGTTGTCCCAGGTCGTCGGGGTGGGGGTCCAGGCGCCCTCGAGTCCGCTGGTGATGGTGTCCGCGCCCTTGCCGGTGCCGTGCTGGCTGATCCAGCCCAGGCCGTTGCCGTGCACCGGGCAGCCCTCGGGCTCGGGGCCGACGAGCTCGGGGTTGCCCGCGCCGTGCGTCTTGCCGAAGGTGTGCCCGCCGGCGATGAGGGCGACGGTCTCCTCGTCGGTCATGCCCATCCGGCGGAAGGTCTGCTTGATGTCGTGCCCGGAGCCCAGCGGGTCGGGCTTGCCCTTCGGGCCCTCGGGGTTGACGTAGATCAGCCCCATGGTGACGTTCGCCAGCGGTCCCTCGTCGAGGTCCAGCGGGTCGTCGCCCGCGTAGCGCTCGTCGCCGAGCCACGTGTCCTCGGGGCCCCAGAAGACCTCCTGCGGCTGCCAGGAGTCCTCGCGCCCGAACGCGAAGCCGAACGTCGGGAGGCCCATGTCGTCGTGGGCGACGTTGCCGGCCAGGACGAGCAGGTCGGCCCAGGAGAGCGCGCGGCCGTACTTCTGCTTGATCGGCAGCAGGAGGCGGCGCGCCTTGTCGAGGTTCGCGTTGTCCGGCCAGCTGTTCAGGGGCGCGAAGCGCTGGCCGCCCTCGCCGCCGCCACCCCGGCCGTCGGCGATGCGGTACGTGCCGGCCGCGTGCCAGGACATGCGGATGAACAAGGGGCCGTAGTGACCCCAGTCGGCCGGCCACCAGTCCTGCGAGGTGCGCATGACCTGGACGAGGTCGCGCTTGACCGCCTCGACGTCGAGCGCGGCGAACGCCGCCTTGTAGTCGAAGTCCTCGCCCAGCGGGTCGGAGTCCCTGGAGGGCTTGTTCAGCACCGACAGGTCGACCTGGTTGGGCCACCAGTCCCTGTTCGAGCGGGGCCGCCCGCCGGTGTGCGCGGTCGGCGAGGGGATCGCCGGGTTCTCGCTCTCGCTGGTGCTCTCGGTCTCGATCTTGTCGGTCTCGGTGGTCACGACGTGCCTTCCTGTGCGGTCGAGCGGAGCGAGGGAGCGGGGTGCCGCCCGTCGGCGCAGGACGGGCAGCGACCCCAGAAGACGACCTCGGCCTCGTCGATGACGAAGCCGGTGTCGGCGGAGGGGGTGAGGCACGGGGCGGCGCCGGTGGTGCAGTCGACGTCGGCGATGGCCCCGCAGTCGCGGCAGACCACGTGGTGGTGGTTGTCCCCGACCCTGGCCTCGTAGCGCGCATCGGAGCCCTCGGGCTGGATGCGCCGCACGAGGCCGGCGTCCACGAGCGCGCTCAGCACGTCGTAGACCGCCTGGTGCGACACCGCTCCGAGCCGGGTACGCGCCGCGCTGATCAGCGCCTTGGTGTGCAGGTGCGGCTGCGCGTGGACGGCCTGCAGCACCGCCACGCGCGGTCGGGTGACCCGCAGACCGACCGCGCGCAGTGCACGCTCGATCTCGGGGGAGTCCGACACGACCGCATCCTGACGGCGTTCCTTGACCTGGTCAAGAAACACCCGTCTCCGGACCCGCCGCCGACGTCCCGTCCCCGCCCCGGCGTGGGGCGCCGACGTCCGCGCTGGTGCGCCGACGCTGCCCGCTCGGGGAGCGAGACGGTACGGTGCGCCCTCGATCGGCTGGCCGGTCCACGGATCGGACTCGTGACGTGCCAGCGGCAGATTCGACGGTGATCGGACGGCGCACGACATGTCGGTGGACCCCTCCGGTCGGAGACCTCCGCGTCTGCTGGGGGTCTTCGCCCATCCGGACGACGAGACCCTCTGTGCCGGCGGCACGCTCGCCAAGTACGCGAGCGCCGGCGCCGACGTCAGCGTGGTCGCGCTCACCAGGGGCGGAGCCGGCCAGATCCGGGACGCCGGCGCGGCGACCCGGGCCACGTTGCGGGCAGTCCGCGAGCGGGAACTCGACGCGGCGGGGAAGGAGCTCGGGCTCATGCGGACGCGTTGCCTGGACCACCCGGACGGCGGCCTCTCCGACGTCGACGCCACGGCCCTGCGGGAACAGGCGTCGGAGCTGCTCAGCGAGTTCGATCCGGACGTGGTGATCACGTTCGGCCCCGACGGGTTCTCCGGTCACCCCGACCACGTGGCCGTGGGGGCAGCGGTGACCGCGGCCTGCTACCAGCTGCGGCCGGCCGGCTCTCTCCGGCTCTTCCACTGTCACCTGCCGCGCAGCCGGATGCTGCTGCGCGACCGGCTGGCCGAGTGGGTCGTCGAGCTGACGACCCGTTTCAAGGGCTCCAAGGACTTCGTCCGCGCGCTGTCGGTCTTCTCGCGCGAGACGACGGCGCTGGGGTACGCGGCCGACCTCGTCGACGTCGAGTGGTTCCCGGCCGGCTCCTACCTCATCGAGCAGGGTGAGGAGGCCACGATGATGCACTTCCTGCTGTCCGGTCAGGTGGAGATCCGGCGGGAGGGTGACGACGGCCGGGTGCGCGTGGTCGACCGGTCGGGCCCGGGGGAGTTCCTCGGTGAGGAGGGCATCGCGACCGGCCGGCCCCGCAACGCGCACGTGGTCGCCCTGGACGACGTCACCAGCCTCACGTTCCTCGCCGCCGAGTCCGCGCCCCTGGGCAGACCTCGGGAGCAGGCCCTCCCGCTCTGGACCCGGTCGCTCCCGTCGGGGGACCAGATCGACGCCAGGGTGAGCACGTGCATCGACGTCTCGGACTTCGTGGGCCACAAGATCCGGGCCACGGCCGCGCATCGCTCGCAGTACCCGATCGACCCGGCGATGTTCCCCGACTCGATCCTCCGGGAGATGTTCGGCGCCGAGTACTTCATCCAGGTCCTGCCCGAGCGGGAGCTGGACACGTCGCTGCTCGCGGACGACGCCGACGACGCCGGCGGGCCCCCGACGCCGCGGCCGTGAGCCTCAGAGCTCCGCCGCCACGTCGTCGAACAGCGCCGTCGAGAAGTACCGCTCCATCCGGTCGGGCAGCACCGTGCCGACGTGGTGCCCCGGGCCGAGGCGGGCGGCGAGCCGCCGGGCAGCGGCGATGTTGAGCCCGCTCGACGGGCCGATGCCCAGGCCGCGACGACCGAACTCGCGCGCTGTGGACATGGCCTCCGCCTCCGGGACCAGCACGGCCTCGTCGAGCCCGACGGCGTCCGGGTCGAGCAGCCGGCTCATGCCCTCGACGATGCCCGGGATGCCGCCGACGAGGGGCCGGTGCGCCTCCGCGGCCGTCGGCAGGGCCTGGGCGACGACCGTGTCGTAGCCGTGGTCGCGCAGCGCGTGGGCGACCCCCATCAGCGTGCCGCCGGTGCCGACACCGGCGACGAAGCCGTGCAGCCGGACGCCGACCTGCTGGATGAGCTCGGGGCCGGTCGAGTGCCGGTGCGCGAACACGTTGCGCGGGTTCTCGAACTGCCGGGCGGCGTACAGGTCGGACTCGGTGCCGCAGTCACGCAGCATGGCGGCGACCGCTCCGTCCATGCCCTGCTCGGCAGGGGTGAGGACCACGTCGCCCCCGAGCCGGCGGATCATCAGGACCCGCTCGCCACTGACCGTCTTGGGCATGTACGCCCGGAACGACACACCGACGGTGGCGCAGACCATGCTCAGCGCGATCGAGGTCGACCCGCTCGAGGCCTCGACGACGACGGTGGACGGGGACACCTCGCCGGACGCGATCGCGTGCGCGACGATGCTCGTCGCCATCCGGTCCTTGGTGCAGCCGCTCGGCAGCAGGTGGTCGAGCTTCAGCCAGAGCGTGCAGCCGCTCGCCTCGTCCTCGAACGGGATGGTCGGGGTCTCCAGGGGGAGCCGCAACAGCCACGACGCACGCTCGACGAGACTCGATCGACCCTGCGCCACCACCGACTCCTCCGCCCCATGACCCGATCCTGGTCCGCAGCGGGACTCGAGACGGCTCGGGGGGAGCATCCGTGGCTGCTCACCGCCCTGGCAAGGGACTCCGGCGTCGCTGACGCGTCGCAGCCCGGGCCAGCGGGCCGGGCCCTGCTCGCGAGCGGGGGTGCGCGGCGGCCACCCCGCCGGCGATCGGGGCTAGCGTGTCGTCCAGCGACCCTGGCCCGACGTCCGCGGACGTCGGGCCGCTGCCATCGACACTCACGGAGAACGTGGTTGGACGCGGAGCGACCAGTGGAGATCCGGGCCTTCTGCCCGTTCCGGCTCGTCGTCGACGAGGACCTGGACCAGCTCCACCGGGAGATCGCGACGACCGTCGCGGCAGCGGGCTCGACCCTCTTCGACGAGGGCGACCCGGCCGACGGGGTGGCGGCGATCCTGGAGGGGACCGTCGAGGTCATCAAGGACGGCCGGGTGCTCGCCGCGCTCGGCCCGGGGTCGGTGCTCGGTGAGCTCGCGGTGTTCGTGTCCTCCGCCGCGCGCACCGCCACGGCGAGGGCGAGCACCCCGGTTCAGATGGTCAAGTGGCGTGCGGCCGACGTCCCGACCCGCCTGACGCGCCACGAACGCCTCGCCACGGCGATCGTGGCCGACATGGCCTTCGTGCTCGCGGAACGGCTCGAGCGGCGCACGCAGGACGTCGTCTCGCTGCTCAGAGCCGCCGGGACACGGCTACCGGTGTCCGAGCTGGAGCGGTTCCGCAGCCGGGCCGTGCAGTAGCTGCCGCGCCGTCGGTGCACGCGTGACGCGTCGTGCTCGTCGTGCTCGTCGGCGGGGAGCCTCGAGGGCTCAGCCGGCCGCAGCGAGCGACCGTGCGCGGCGGCGGGGGAGGACGTGCGGGAGGCCCCGGCCGACCATGTCGAAGGTGGCGCCGATGCGGACCAGCAACGAGGGTTGCGCCGGCGGCGGGAGCGGTCCGGTCATGTCCTCGACGTCGACGTAGAAGGTCTGCACCGGACCGATGCCCTCGAGGTCCTGCGCGATCTCGTGGACCACCAGCTCGGCGGACGCGGCACCGCCGTCGCGGAAGAGGTCGTCGGTGACCAGGAGGTACTCCGGCACGGGCACGGGGTTCTTGAGCAGGCGGTGGACGTAGATCACGTCCACGCCGACGAGCTTCTTCCGGCGCTTGATCGTCTGGGTGGCGACGTCCCCGACGTGCGCGACGAACTTCAGCTTCAGGGCGCTGGTCTGCGTGCAGCTCTGGCAGGGACACATGTTGCGCTCGATGAGCCGTCGCTGCTCGTGGAAGGCACGGTGCATGGCGAGGGCGGCACGGGTGACGGCGGACAGCGTCGCGGTTCCGTCGAGCCCGTCGGCGTCCCGCGAGAGAAAGGCCGCGTCGCCCTCGATCTCGATCAGGTCGAAGTCCCGCGCGGCCCCGACGATCTTGTCGAGCAGGCGTCTGGTGGCCGCTTCCGCGTGCCCGAGCATGCTGCGGTGGTACTGCATGTACTCCGTGTAGCCGCCGATGTCGGCGATCAGGAGCAGCGCACGCCGGGTCGCCATGCCGGACACTAGCGCGACGCGGCGGGCTGGCGGCAGTGCCCGGGCCGGGCACCGGCCGTGGCCGGCGCCGAAGCCACCAGCGCCCGCCCCGTGTCCAGGACCGCGGGCGACGTCGTGGAGCCGACCGCCGCGCGCACCGCGAGCCGATCTCGCTTGCCGTGACCCGGCCCGCACTGGGACCTTCGCGGTGTGCCGCCCAGCAGTGCCGGTCCACCGTTCGAGCAGTTCCTCGCCGCCGCCGAGGCAGTGGCCCGGGCCAGGCCCGAGGTGGACCTCGAGATGGCCCGCGAGGTCTTCCGGGAGGCGGCGACCCTGCTCCACGACGGCCTCGCCCTCGACGGTCTGGACGACCACGACACCCGTGCCGCCGTCGCCGGGTCGTGCCTCGATCTCGTTGCCGTGGATCCCGGCGCCGCGCTGCGCGCACGCGCCCGCGCGGCGGTGGAGCACCCGGGAGACCTGCACGACCCGGACGCGGTGTCGGCGGCCTACCTGAGTGCTGCGTCGGTCCTGCAGCTCTGATCGCCGGTCCTGCGAGCTGCCCGGGCGCACCGGCGGCCGGCCCCCCGTACAGGGTCTGGAGGCGCGTCTCGCAGCCGTCGTCCGCCGACGTCGTCATCGGCGGCAGGCAGGGACGGTCCGGGGTCGTCGACCTCGACGCGCGCACCGCCGACGCAAGGGAGGAGGGCAGCGGCACCGCGACTGTGGACGCGGTGTCCCGGATGGCGGAGTGTGACGGCCATGACGGCACCGGACGATGCTCGTACCCGCTGGCCGGACGGCGGCAGCCCCGGCTTTCAGCACCTGCCGGAGCCCGTGGCGCTCGAGGAGACGATCGCTTCCCACCCAGCCGGGCCCGCGGAACCCCCGTCCGACTGGAGCACTGGTCCCGGTGACCCGGGGGACGGCGGTGACGGCGACGGTTAGCGCGTCCGGGACCCCTGACTCGGTGGCACGGGTCGGGACGCGCGCCGCCGTCTCCGGAGCGCCTCGGGCTCGAGGGCTGCCGGGCGCGACGAGGTCCTGTGCACCCGGCCCGGCCGCAGCCGCTGAGCGATGGGTCGGTGGCGGAGGACCGATGCGTCCAACCCCGGCATGCGGGCCTTCCCCGGCGTCCCGCCGTCACGTCGCTGACCGGCGGTCCGGAGCGGGACGACGCCCACGTCCACGGCGGCCATCCGGTGCAACACTGCCCGCATGCCCGAGCCCTACACGGCCGTGGGCCTCGTCCCCGCGGTCCGTGGCATCCGCAATCGCGCCGACATCGGTCGCAACCTCGAGCACATCGCGCACCTGTTCAAG
This sequence comes from Geodermatophilus sabuli, assembly GCF_010686765.1. Classification (GTDB taxonomy): domain Bacteria; phylum Actinomycetota; class Actinomycetes; order Mycobacteriales; family Geodermatophilaceae; genus Geodermatophilus; species Geodermatophilus sabuli_A. The sequence goes on from NZ_JAAGWF010000002.1 coordinate 298,521, forward strand.
GCCGCGTCATGGCTGTCGAGCCTCGACCTGCCGGTGCGGCTCGTCGCGATCCCCGAGGGCGCGCTGCAGGCGTTCAACGACGAGGTGCTCGATCTCGACCACGTGACCTTCGCCCGGGACTGCGCCATCGACATCCCCGGCCCGGAGACCGACGTCCTCGGGGAGCTCGCCCGCACCTACGACACCTTCGTCATGGCGCAGGCCAAGGCCCGCCACGAGGCCTTCCCCGACCGGTTCTTCAACGTCGGGTTCGCCCTCGACCGCACAGGCGAGATCGTCCTGAAGCACTACAAGCTGACCACGCTGTACCCGGTCGAGCACTCGGTGACCCCGCACGACGTGTGGGACCGCTGGGTCGAGCTGCACGGGCTCACCCTCGACGCGTTCTTCCCGGTGGCCGACACCGAGATCGGCCGGCTCGGGGTCCTCATGGCGAACGAAGGCTCCTACCCGGAGAACGCTCGGGGACTGGCGATGAACGGCGCCGAGGTCGTCTACCGCGCCTCCTACCCGCACCCGCACACGGGCAACGAGTTCTTCGAGATCCAGAGCCGGGCGCGGGCTCTGGACAACAACTTCTACGTGATCGCCCCCAACCTGGCCACGTACTACCTGTACCCCGAGGCGCAGGACCCCATCGACACCTTCGGCGGGCGGTCGATGGTGATCGACTTCAAGGGCCGGGTCGTCGGCCAGCACCTGTACGGGGCGGGGTCCTCCTACGTCGCCGGCACCATCGACATCAACGCACTCAGGCACTTCCGCACCCATGCGCAGTGGGACAACTGGGCCAAGGACCTGCGCACCGAGCTCTACCAGCTGATCTACCGCGACTCGGTCTATCCGCCGAACCTCTACGCGGAACGGGCGCCGTTCACGCATGCGGAGTTCCGCGCGGAGGTGATCGAGAAGCAGGTCCAGCTGATGGTGGAGCGTGGTGTGTGGGTCGACCCCGGCCGGTCGTCCTGAGGACCCACGCCGCCTGTCCCGGGGTGCGGAGGCGGGCCGCCGACCGGGTGTGGGCGGCTCCGCGTCCGGGTGGGTCTCAGAAGGGCGGCTCCTCGGTGGCGACGCCGACGGGTGTCGCCCAGGGATCGGCGGAGCCGTCCCGCCCGGCGGCCGCGCCCCCGTCGACGGCACCGAACCCGCCGCCGGACCCCCTGCCGGGGCCCTGCCCGGACCGGGTGGCCTTGGCGACGATCGCCGTGGCGTAGCGGAGCGACGGGCCGATCTCGTCGACGTCCAGCTCGACGACCGTGCGCTTCTCGCCTTCCTTCGTCTCGAAGGAGCGCTGCTTGAGACGGCCCTGCGCGATCACCCGCGAGCCGCGGGTCAGCGACTCCGCGACGTACTCGGCTGCCTCCCGCCAGACGCTGCAGCGCAGGAAGAGCGCCTCGCCGTCCTTCCACTCCTGGGTCTGGCGGTCCAGGGTGCGCGGGGTGGACGCGATGGTGAAGGTGGCCACCGCCGCGCCCGAGGGCGTCCAGCGGAGCTCGGGGTCGCTGGTCAGGTTGCCGATGAGGGTGATGACTGTGTCGCCGGCCATGATCCGGTCCTCCGTGTCGTCGGTGCTGCGCTCGAGTGAGCAACCGGAGGCTAGGTGGGCCCACCGACACTTCCGTGCCCGGCGGAGCTGTCCCCGGGGCGTGTGACCATCGCGGAGGACGGGCCGGTGGAGGGGGGTGACGGCGGTGGCGGAGGCGCGAACGGCGGCGGTCCTCGAGGCGACGCTGGAGCGGATCACGTTCGCCGACCCGCAGACCGGCTACACCGTGGCCCGGGTCGACACCGGACGCGGCGGCGACCTGGTCACGGTCGTCGGTTCGCTGCTGGGCGCGCACCCGGGGGAGACGCTGCGGCTGCGAGGTCGGTGGGGAGCGCACCCGCAGTTCGGGCGGCGGTTCCAGGTCGAGGACTACACCACCGTGCTGCCGGCCACGGTGCAGGGGATCCGCCGGTACCTCGGTTCGGGGCTGGTCAAGGGCATCGGCCCGAAACTGGCCGAGCGGATCGTCGACCACTTCGGTGCCGACGCGCTGCGCGTCATCGAGGAGGAGCCGGGGCGGCTGGTCGAGGTGCCGAGCCTCGGTCCGAAGCGGACGCGTTCGATCACCGTCGCGTGGGAGGAGCAGAAGGCGGTCAAGGAGGTCATGGTCGTCCTGCAGGGGATGGGCGTGTCCACCTCGCTGGCCGTGCGGGTCTTCCAGCAGTACGGCGACGGCTCGATCCGCGTCGTCCGGGAGGAGCCCTACCGCCTGGCCGCCGAGGTGTGGGGCATCGGCTTCAAGACCGCCGACACGATCGCCGCCGCGGTGGGGATCCCCCACGACAGCACAGAGCGGGTCGAGGCGGGGCTGCAGTTCGTCCTCTCCGAGGCGACCGGGCAGGGGCACTGCTACCTGCCCGAGAGCGATCTGGGTGCCCGGGCGGTGGAACTGCTGCAGGTGCCGGCCGATCTGGTGCGCCACTGCCTGGCCCTGCTGGTGGCCGACCAGAACCTCATCCGCGACGAGCTCCCCGGCAGGGACGGGGAGCCCGCGACCGTGGCCTACTACCTCGTTCCGTTCCACCGGGCGGAGGTCTCCCTGGCCGGGGGGCTGAGGAGACTGGCCGCGGCCGCCGACGACCGGATGCCGGCGTTCGCCCGGGTGGACTGGGACGCCGCGCTGGCCTGGCTGTCCGGGCGCACCGGAGTGGAGCTGGCACCCGGCCAGCAGGAGGCGGTCCGGCTCGCGCTGACCGAGAAGGTCGCCGTCCTCACCGGAGGCCCCGGCTGCGGCAAGAGCTTCACGGTCCGCTCGATCGTCACGCTCGCGGCAGCCAAGGGCGCGCGCGTCGTGCTGGCGGCCCCCACCGGACGGGCGGCGAAGCGGCTGACCGAGCTCACCGGGGCCGAGGCGGTCACCGTGCACCGCCTCCTGGAACTGCGGCCCGGTGGCGACGCCGCCTACGACCGGGACCGGCCGCTGGACGCCGACCTGGTGGTGGTCGACGAGTCCTCCATGCTCGACCTGCTGCTGGCCAACAAGCTGGTGCGGGCGGTCCCGCCGGGCGCGCACCTGCTGCTGGTCGGCGACGTCGACCAGCTGCCCTCGGTCGGCGCGGGAGAGGTCCTCCGCGACCTCCTCGCCGAGGGCACCGGAGTCCCGCACGTGCGCCTGACGCAGGTCTTCCGGCAGGCCGCCCGGTCCGGGGTGGTGACCAACGCCCACCGGATCAACGCCGGCAGGCCGCCCCAGGTCCGCGGCCTGGACGACTTCTACCTGTTCGCCACCGAGGACGCCGAGGAGGCCGCGCGCCTGACCGTCGACGTCGTCGTCCGGCGCATCCCGGCCCGTTTCGGCCTGGACCCGCGCCGCGACGTCCAGGTGCTCGCGCCGGTGCACCGCGGGCCGGCCGGCGCCGCCGCGCTCAACGAGCTGCTGCAGCAGGCCCTGACCCCGGCCCGGCCCGACCGCGCCGAGAAACGCTTCGGCGGCCGGGTGTTCCGCGTCGGGGACAAGGTCAGCCAGATCCGCAACGACTACGACAAGGGCGCGCACGGGGTCTTCAACGGCACGCAGGGCGTGGTGACCGGCGTCGACGACGTCGGGCAGACGCTCACCGTCGTCACCGACGAGGGGGAGGCCGTCGACTACGACTTCGCCGAGCTCGACGAGCTGGTGCACGCCTACGCCGTCACCGTCCACCGAGCCCAGGGCAGCGAGTACCCCTGCGTCGTCGTCCCGCTCACGACCAGCGCCTGGATGATGCTGCAGCGCAACCTGCTCTACACCGCCGTCACCCGCGCCAAGCGACTCGTCGTCCTCGTCGGGTCCCCGCGGGCGCTCGCCCAGGCCGTGCGCGCCACCGGCTCCGGACGACGGCACACCGCCCTCGCGCACCGCCTCCGGCCACGGCACCCGGCCGATTACGCCCAGAGCGAACGGCGACACGCCCACCCGGCGGCCTGACCTGCGGTTTCACGGGACCGGCCGGCCGGTGCTTGCGCCCGTCGCACAGTTGTGTCAGTGCCCGCTCGTAGCTTTCGGGTCGACATCTTCCCCGTGTCGGCAAGGAGCACATCATGGCCCTGGAAGGCCTCAAGACCCGCAAGCCCACCGGCCGCGTCCCGTGGCCCTGCGTCCTCCTCGAGGGCGAGGAGAAGGCAGGGAAGAGCTGGGCACTGGCCCAGTTCAGCGCCAGCAAGCGGATCGGCGCGCTGTACTGGATCGACCTCAACGAGGGCGCCGGTGACGAGTACGGCGCCATCTCCGGCGCGAACTACCAGCTGATCGAGCACGACGGCTCCTACGCCCAGGTGCTCGCCGCCGTGCAGGCCGTCAAGGCCGAGGCACGCCGCGCGGCCGACGCCGGCGAGCCGCCGGTGGTGCTCGGCATCGACACCGGCTCGGCGGTCTGGGACGGCCTCAAGGACTGGGCGAGCGCCCGCGCCGCGAAGTCGGCCCGCAACCGCGAGCTGCTCAAGCGCGACCCCGACGCCGAGGTCGTCATCAGCCAGAACCTGTGGAACGACGCCGGCGCCCGCTGGCGCAAGCTGCAGACCGAGCTGCTCACCTTCCCCGGCATCGTGGTGGTGACCGCCCGTGGCAAGGAGGTCACCGAGGTCGACGCCAACGGCCGGCCGATCGAGGGGCAGAAGACCTGGTCGGTGCAGACCCACCGGGAGTTCCCCTACGCGGCCACCGTCTGGGTCCGGCTGCGCCGCGGGCGCCGCCCGCTGATCGTCGGTGCGCGCAGCGTGCACGTGGGCATCAAGCCGAAGGACGACCCGGCCAAGGAGGTCACGGACGAGGCCGCCGACGGCCGGCTGCTCGAGTGGCTGGTCTTCGACGCCCTTAAGTGCGACCCCGGCACCGCGCACGTCCGGGACCTCGTCCCCTTCCACGGCGGCGGCCTGCTCGAGCACGAGCGCACCGAGGAGGCCCGGACCGGCCGGCGGAGCGAGCCGGACGTCGCCGACCTGGTCGGCCGGATCCAGGACGCCGAGGACGACGACGACCTGCGCGAGGTGTGGGCCGCGGCCAACCGCAGCGCGCTGCTGCAGGTCGAGGTCCCCACCCCGGGCGGCTCGTACACCGTCGCAGAACTGGTGGAGGCCCGGCACCAGGAGTTCCTCGAGGCGTCGGTGAAGGCCCATCCCGCCGGTCGGCGCAGGGCCGGCGCAGCCGCGACGCCGCCTGCGCCGACGACCCCCGCCGCGGTCGTGGAGGCGGCCCGCGCCGCCGCGGCGACGGCTCGAGCGGCGACCGGGGGCGAGGTGGCGGCGACCAACCCGCTGCTGGAGGCCTCGCCGACCCCGGACGACGCCCAGGAGCGCCGGCTCACCGCAGCCCGCCGCGGCGTGCTCGCCAGCCTGGAGTCCCTGGGGGTGCCCGATGAGCAGATCGCCGAGCGGTTCGGCCGGCCCGTCGAGCACGTGGCCACCAAGCGGTTGACCGCTCTGGTCCGCGAGGTGATCGCCACCCAGCGGGCCGGTCGGGCGGTGGGGCAGCAGGAGATCCCCGCGTGACCGCGGTCCTGCCGGCCCGGCCGAGCGTCGCGGAGCGGCGGACGGCCCCCAGCCTGTCTGCGGCGGTCCGTGACCTCGACCGCCGCCGGGCCCGCTCCCGGCAGCGGATGATCGGCGCCTCCGAGCTCGGCGAGTGCCGGCGCCGGGCGGCCTACCGGGTCGCTCGGCGCCGGCCCACCAACACCCGCACCGGGCTGCAGGCGTTCCTCGGCACCGAGCTGCACCGCGGGGTGCTGCGCACCCTGCGCCGCCAGTACGGCGGGCTGACCGAGGTCGGGCTCCAGGGTGAGCAGGTCAAGGGCCGCTGTGACTGGTGGCACGACAGGGTGGTGGAGGACCTCAAGACCACGTCCCGGTTCGGTTTCGAGCGGGTCCTCACCCGTGGGGTGCCCGTCAAGCACTGGTTCCAGGTCGCGGTCTACGCCTGGCTGCTGCGCACCGGGCAGACCCACGACCGTCGGCTGGCGGCGGGCACGGCCCAGGACGTGGAGGGGCTGCGCATCCGCTACCTGTCCCGTGACTCGGGCGAGGACGTCGTCTTCGAGACCGACCACGACCCGGCGCTGGCCGCGGAGGCCGTGCTCTGGCTCACCGACGTCTACGCCACCGTGGAGGACGAGGGGGTCGACGCCGTTCCCCGTGACGGGTTCGGGCCGGGCGTGGACACCATGTGCGACTGGTGCCCGTTCCTCGACCTCTGCTGGGGGCCGCCGGTGGACCCGGTGACCGAAGGTGACGTCTCCCGCCAGTCGCGCCTGACGGTCGACCACGGGGACTACGTCGAGGCCGTCCACGACTACGACGCCTGGCGGTCGGCGGAGAACGAGGCCAAGCGCCACAAGGAGTACGCGCGGGAACGGCTGCGGGGGAGGTCCGGCCCGGCGGACGACCTGTTCTGCGAGTGGTCCGGCGGCGGCCTGCGCACCCAGGTCGACAAGGACGCGGCGGTCGAGCGGCTGGCCGAGCTCGGGGAGGTCGTGCCCACCCGGAGGATCCGCAGCCCGCAGACGATCCGGGTCACGCGGAACGGCAGCCGTCCGGAGCGTGTCGAGGGGGCGGCATGACCACCGTCTCGACGAGCCGGCTGGCCGCGGGGGAGTCGGTCCTCACCGGCGACGTCGTCGGCACCGACTTCGGTCTGCCCCTGGTCCGGCCGACCAGGACCGGACGGGGCAGCCGGGTCCGGGTCGTGCGCGCGCGCTGCAGGACCTCCGGGGGAGTCGTCGTGTGGTTCACCGACGGCACCAAGACCCCGCCGCTGCACGGCCGCACGAGCTGGGTCGTGGCCCAGCCGGGGACCGGGGCGCCCGCTCCCTCCCGCGGCGTGGCATGAGGCACGGACCCGTGGCGGCTGTGCCGGACCGGTCGACGCGGAGGCGTCAGGACGCCCCCCGGCGCACCTGCTGCTGGTGCTCGACGGCGGCCTGGAGCTCCTCCAGCGCCGCCTGAGCCTCCATGTCCAGCCCGTCGAAGGTCTCCTCGACCGACTCCAGCCGCTCGCACCAGGCGCGCAGCTCGTCCGGGTCGGCCAGGTCCGACGGCTGCAGTGCCAGCAGTCCCCGGATGGAGACGTCGGTGGTCGAGAGCACACCGGAGTCGTCGTCCGGGGACCGTGCCCGCGCCGCCCAGAAGACCTCCGCCCACAGGGTGGCGATGCCGTGGCTGTCGGCCGGTGGGACCGAGACCGGGAACGCCCGTCGCCGAGCCCGGGCGACCGCCACGAGCCGCAGCGTCAGCAGCTGACGAACCGGTCGGAGGAACCCCGGTGCCAGGGCGACCCGCGCCGACGGCGACGGGGCGGCGAGCATCCGTTCGCGAGCGGCGGCCACCTGCTCACCCCACCGCTGCGTGTGCTCCCACAGCTCGTAGCCCGTCAGCTCCGCGAGAGCGCTGGGCACATCGTCAGGGTCGGGCCCGTCGCTCATGCTGCCGAACGCTAGAGCCCCCTGCCGACAGGTCCCGATCGCCGGTCGGGTCCGGCGCCGATCGGCAGCGCGCATGGGCACCCGTGCGGTGCTCCAGGACACGACCCGGTCGAGCAGCGCCGTGCGTGCCCGGACGGCGTGGCTGCCGGGCCGGTTCACGCGGTGTTCGCCTCGACGGCGGCGGGTCGTCCACCCCGACTCGGTGGGCTCGGTCGGGGGCGGACGGCGAGGGTCGTCGTCCGAGCCCCTCGGGAGCCCGCATGTCCCTGCACCGCCGACGCGCCTCGACGGCCGCGGCCCTCGTCGTCGTCCCCTTCCTGTTCGCCGGGCCGGCAGCAGGTGCGCCCCCGCAGCCGGACCCAGCGCAGGCCGGGGAGCTGCTCGTGATCGGCCACCGCGGAGCTTCGGGCTACCGACCCGAGCACACGCTGGCCTCCTACGAGCTCGCCGCCCGCATGGGCGCCGACTACGTCGAGCCGGACGTGGTCAGCACGGCCGACGGCGTCCTGGTGACGCGGCACGAGAATGAGATCTCCGGCACGACCGATGTCGCCGATCGCCCCGAGTACGCCGACCGCCGCCGGACGACGACGGTCGATGGCGTCGAGCTCACCGGGTGGTTCACCGAGGACTTCACCCTCGAGGAGCTGCGCGGCCTTCGCGCGGTGGAGCGGCTGCCGGACGTGCGGGAGGAGAACACCCTGTACGACGGGCTCTACCAGGTGCCGACGCTCGACGAGGTACTGGAGCTGCGCGAGCGGCTGAGCAAGGAGCTGCACCGGGAGATCGGCGTCTACATCGAGACCAAGCACCCGACCCATTTCGACGACCTCGGTCTCTCGCTCGAGGAGCCGCTGCTCGAGGACCTGCGCCAGGCCGGTCTGGACCGCCGGAGGTCGCCGGTCTTCATCCAGTCGTTCGAGACCACGAACCTCAGGGAGCTGGCCGACGCCGGCGTCCGGGTGCCGCTGGTGCAGCTGCTCTCGGCCACCGGCGCCCCCTACGACCTGGTCGCCGCCGGCGACCCGCGGACGTACGCCGACCTGTCCACAGCGGCCGGCCTCGCCGAGATCGCCGAGTACGCGTCGGGAGCCGGTCCGGAGAAGGCGCAGGTCATCCCGCGCGAGCCCGACGGGAGCCTGGGGGAACCGACGTCCTTCGTCGACGACGCGCACGCCGCGGGCCTGCTGGTGCACCCGTACACGTTCCGCAACGAGAACACGTTCCTGCCCACCGACCTGCGAGAGGGTGCCGCACCCGACGACTACGGCCGGGCGCTGGAGGAGCAGCTGCTGTACTGGGACACGGGCATCGACGGCATCTTCACCGACGATCCCGACACCGGCGTGGTGTCCCGGGAGCTGTTCCGGTCAGGCGGCGAGCAAGCCGCCGCCTGACGTTCGTGGGGACGGGCATGCCCCGCGGGTGGTCCCGGTCGTTGACTCGTCGTCGGAGAACTTCCCCGGATCGTCGGTGAGCGTCCGGCCCCCCGCTGCCTACGGTCGTCGAGTCGGTGCCCGGCGGGTCAGCTCGCGCACGGGCGGTTCGCCGCGGACGAGATCATCGTGTCCACGCTGCCGCGGGGGATCCCCCGGTGGCTGCGCGGGGACCTGCCGCGCGGGGTCGAACGCTCCCTCGGGCGGCCCATGACCCACCTCGTCGGGGATCCGGGCACCGCCGGCTGACCGCCGTCGCGGGTCGCGCGAGGGACCCCGCGACGGTTTCACCACCTGCTGCTGCCCGTGGCCGAGGCGGATGCCAGCCCGTCCGGCGGCGCCGCAGCCGGCTCGAGTTCCACGCGACCTCCCGCTCCGGCCGCTGCCTCCCCCTCTGCCGTTCACGTGCGCGGCCGAGGCTGGCTCGGGCGGATCCCGGGCGGGAGGAGATCAGCGGTGGAGGTCTTCCTCGGCGCGGTCCACCTGCTCGTGGCAGCGGCGCTGGCGCTCGCGGCCGGTCAGCTGATGAGCCCCCGGGGTCCGGGCCGGAGGGTGAGCCGACACCAGGACGGACGACGGGGCGATGACGCCGCCATCAGGGGTCTGTCACTGACCTGGCTGGCGGTGGCCGCCGGCACCACGGGAGCGGCCTGGCTCAGCACGGGGGAGGTCTCCGTCCGTGGGCTGAGCCCGTTCGTGGTGGCCGTCGTGCTCGTGCTCGGTCCGGTCGCCGTCACGGCCCGCCGTCGTGGCGGGGCCGGCAGCGTCCCGCACGCGAGGGCGACGGCGCAGGATCCGGCCGACGGACCTGCTGGTCAGGGATGACGGTCCTGCGGCGCAGGCTGGTCCCCGACGAGGACCGACGAGCCGTCGCAGACGTCGACCCGATGACCGAGCAGGGCGGCGGTGATGACGGCGGTCTCCTCACCGATGCTGCACCATCCACACGCGCACTCCGCGTACAGGGTGCCAGGCCGGACGTCGGCGACCCACGGGTCCACCGGCTGCCCGTCGAGCGGATGTTCCAGCCTGACGACTCGGTGCTCCCGCCGCGGCGACTGGATGGTGCTCACGGCATGAGGATGGCGCACGCCGCGCGGCGCGCTGCAGGCGGTGTGCGGAGCCGAGGTCATCAGCTGCTCGCCCCCTCACCTGGCCACCGCGGCGTGGCGAGCTGAGGTGTCAGAGCCTGACGACCCGTGGAGAGGGGCTCGGTCGGCGGATGACCGGCTCGTCGATGGCGCACGGTGACCGACGTCGAGGCACGCGAGGTGGCTCCCGCCTCGGATGTGCCTCCGTGCCTCGTGTTCGGCGCGCCCTCGCCGGCTGTGCCGCCAGGGCCCGCTCGCCGTTCACGTACAGCGCGAACGCTGGGGACCCCAAGGACCGAGCACAGGAGGACCACATGACCGGACCGACCAAGACCACCAAGCCGACCTCCCCGGACCCCACCGCGACCGACGTGCCCGACCACGCGCCGGCCACGTCCACCGATCCCTCGGACCGCGAGATCCACGAGCTCGCCCGGACCCAGGAGGACGTCACCGAGCGCGCGCGGCGTGTCGTCGCCGGCGAGCTGCTGGCCGCGGCGTCGAACGGGCACCGGGACGACGAGCGCGCCGAGCGGCTGGTCGAGTCGGTGCGTGCCGACCTGCTGGCCGAGCTGCGGACCCAGGAGCAGGAGCGGGCCCGGCGGGAGCTGGCCGACGCCGCCCGCAGCGGTGAGGACGCCGTGGTGGGCGCGGTCCAGGGCGTCACGACGATCGTCCGCAGCATCGTGCCGGCGGCGCTGGTGCGGCCCCAGGACGTCATCGAGGCGACGTTCGCCCTCGCCGACCAGGGGCTGCGGGTCGGGCGGCGGTTGGCCCTCACGGTGACCTCCGGCGTCCGGAGCCTGACGCTCGCCGCCTGATCCGTGCGCCGGGGCAGCGGTCGTGATCGGCTGCTGCCCCGGCGCTCAGGGGTGCATCGACGGAGACGCCCGAGGCGGCCGTCGGTCCGGTGGCCGGCCGGCGGTGGCCGGCAGCAGCCCCGCCGGGCCGGCACGCTGACCTGCGGGGGAGCTCGTTCACCTTCGTGAGGTACACCTGCTGGATGCCTGCCGTTCACCTGGAAGTCGAGAAGAAGTACGCCGCCGACGATGCCTTCGAGCTGCCGTCCCTGACCGAGCTGGTGCGGGGAGCCTCGGCCGAGGGCGCCGGCGCCGATGGGCTCATCCCGCTCGCCGAGGGTGACTCCGTGCAGCAGCGGCTGACGGCGACCTACTTCGACACCGATGACCTCCGGCTGGCGGCGGCCGGGCTGACGCTGCGCCGGCGCACCGGCGGGGACGACGCCGGGTGGCATCTCAAGGTCCCTGCCGGGCGCGATGCCCGGTCTGAGGTGCGCCTCCCGGCCGGCCGCGCCGCCCGCACGGTGCCCTCCTCGCTGCGCAACCTGGTGTGGATCCACAGCCGTGGCGCTGCTCTGGTCCCGGTTGCCGAGATCGTCACCCAGCGCACGGTCCGGCGTCTGGTCGACCCCACCGGGCAGGTCCTGGCGGAGATCGCCGACGACCGGGTCACCGCGCGGCGGCTGCTGCCGTCGGAGGGCAGCGGCGACGCGGCCGGGGCGCCGACGTCGTGGCGCGAGATCGAGGTGGAACTGGTCGGCGGCCACGCCGAGCTGCTCGACGGCGTCGACGCCAGGCTGCGAGCCGAGGGCCTGCGCGCGGCCGGTGCGGCCTCGAAGCTCGCGCAGCTGCTCGGGACGGACGGCGTCGGGACCGAGGGAGCGCGCCCGCGGACGGGGAAGGCGGCGAAGCTGACCGCCAAGACGTCTGCGGGGGAGGTCCTGCTCGCCCACCTGCGCGAGCAGGTCGCGCAGGTGCGGGCCCAGGACCTGCCGGTCCGGCTGGACGCCCCCGACGCCGTCCACAAGATGCGCGTGGCCACTCGACGTCTGCGCAGCGCGCTCACCACCTTCAAGCCGCTGGTCGCCGCGGACGTCGCCAAGCCACTGCGGGCGGAGTTGAAGTGGCTCGCCGGCGAGCTCGGCGCCGCCCGCGACGCCGAGGTGATGCGCGACCGGGTGGCCGCGGCCGTCCGGAGCGAGGCGGACGGCGTCGAGCGCGGCCCGGCGGCCGCCATCGCCGGCCAGGAACTGGGGGAGGCCTACCGCAGCGCCCACGACCGGGTGCTCGCCGAGCTCGACGGCGACCGCTACCACCGGCTCATCGCCACGCTGGAGGAGCTCGTCGACTCTCCGCCGCTCACCGAGCGCGCGTCCGCGCCGGCGGGCACGGTCCTGCCGCGGCTGGTCGCGCGCAGTTTCGCCGTGGTGCGCAGCCTGGTGGAGGACGCCGCGGCCCGTCCGGACGGTGACGAGCGCGAGGAGCTGCTGCACGACGCTCGCAAGGCGGCCAAGGCCTCCCGGTACGCCGCCGAGTCCGTCGACCGGGTCTTCGGCCAGGACGCGACCGCCTTCGCGGAGGCGATGGAGGCGGTCCAGGAGACGCTGGGGGAGCACCAGGACTCCGTCCTCACCCGGCAGCGGCTCCACGACCTGGCGCTGCACACGCCCTCGACCCGAGCCGCCTTCCTCTACGGCCGCCTCCACGCCCTCGAGGAAGCGCGCGCCGCCCAGTCCCAGCAGCACTTCGACGATGCCTGGAAGGCCGCCCGCCGCAAGGCCCTGCACCGCTGGCTGCGCTGAAGGCCCGACCGGCGGCCCCTACAGCAACGCGGGCCGTGCGGGAGCGACCGTCGACGGACCGCGGTGGGAGCCTCGCACCACTGACCAGCGCAAACGGCACTGCCGGGAACAAGGGCGATGCCGCGGACGTGACTGGGAGTCCAGCGGACGGAGCCAGCTCACCGGTCCCGTGACGCTGCGGGCGCTCGACGCACAGCCCGACGATTCCCGGGTCTTCCCCTCTGATTGTCACAGACGGCTTGCCTGTGTCGTCTCGGGTGTGGAGCAGCCGCGCGAACCCGCTCGGTGACCATGGAACGTGAGACGCGAGGTGGACCGGACCCGCCGTCATCCCGGAGACCGAGACACCTGCGAACGCTTCATCCCCCATCAGCATCCGGAGGGGCAATGAGCACCCAACACGGCGACGTGAGGCGGACCCGAGTGGTGGTGATCGGGTCGGGTTTCGGCGGCCTGTTCGCCGCGCGGGCCCTGCGCAGGGCCGATGTCGATGTGACCCTGATTGCCCGGACCGGTCACCACCTGTTCCAGCCACTGCTCTACCAGGTGGCGACCGGGACCTTGTCCGAGGGGGAGATCGCCGCCCCCACCAGGGAGGTCCTGCGCCGGCAGGACAATGCGCGAGTGGTCCTCGGTGAGGTCACCGACATCGACCTCGACGCCCGGATGGTCATCTCGAGCGCCTTCGGTCGGACGAACGTGCACGTCTACGACGAGCTGATCGTGGCCGCCGGTGCCGGCCCGTCGTACGTCGGCCTCGACCGGTTCGCCGACTTCGCGCCGGGCCTGAAGAGCATCGATGACGCGCTCGAGTTGCGGGGGCGCATCCTCGGGGCCTTCGAGCTGGCGGAGCTGACCGGCGACCCGGCTGAGCTGGACCGGTTGTTGACCTTCGTGGTCGTCGGCGCCGGTCCGACCGGTGTGGAGATGGCCGGTCAGATCGCCGAGCTCGCGCGGCGCAGGCTACGTCGGGACTTCCGCAGCATCGATCCGGCCACCGCCCGGGTCGTGCTGGTGGAATCCGGCCCCGCGGTGTTGCCGACCTTCGGCGAGAAGCTCGGCGGCTCGGCCCGCCAGCGGCTGGGCGAGGTCGGTGTGGAGGTGCAGCTGGGCGCGACGGTCACCGACGTGGACGCCGACGGCGTCGACATCGAGTACACCGACGGCCACGTTCAGCGCATCCCAGCCGCCACCAAGGTCTGGGCCGCCGGTGTGCAGGCCAGCCCACTCGGCGGGGTGCTCGCCGAGCAGTCCGGCGCGGAGCTCGACGGCGCCGGCCGCGTGGCGGTGCTCCCTGATCTCACGCTGCCCGGCCACCCGGAGGTGCACGTCGTCGGTGACCTGGCAGCTCTCGATGACCTGCCGGGGCAGGCCCACGTCGCCATCCAGGGGGGCCGGTACGCCGCGACGGCCATCAAGCGCCGGATCGCAGGCAAGGCCCCTCTGGGGTTCTTCCGGTACGTCGACAAGGGCTCGATGGCGACGGTCTCGCGGTTCTCTGCGGTGGTGCGCCTCGGCAGGCTCCACTTCGAGGGCGTCACCGCCTGGACGATGTGGCTGGCCGTCCACCTCGTGTCCATCGTGGGCTTCACCAGCCGGGTGACGATCGTGCTGCACTGGCTGCTCAGCTTCATCGGCCGTGGCCGCGCTCAGCGGGTAGCCACCCAGCAGCAGGTGTACGGCCGACTGGCGCTGGAGCATCTCGGTCCGCGGTTCGCGCCTTCCATGTCCGGCGAGCACGCCGTGGTCACCCGGCCTCGCGACGAGGACCGCGCCGGTTCCCCGGCTCAGTCGGGCTTCGAGCGCCGAGCGCTGCAACACGTCGCACCGCAGGACGCTCGTGAGCTCCAGGGAGCTCGGCCGAGGCAGTGCAGCCCGCTGCGGGTAGCCCGCCACATGACGTCTCAGACCGCTGATCGAGGTGAGTGACATGCCGTCGAGCAGGTCTCGGAGAGTCCCCCTGTTGGAACTCGCGCGCCGTCGCCACGGTGCGGTCGAGGTCACGTTGTCCTGGGACCGGAACACCTCCACGGCAACGGTTGTCGTCTGGAACTGGAGCACCGGCGCATGCCTCGCTCTGAACGCTGACGCCGCCGACGCGCAGTACGCCTTCGCCCATCCGTACGCACATGCCGCAGCTCAAGGTGTCCCGGCCCGCGAGGTCCAGCTGGTCATCTGAGCGGTCACCGGCCACCCGGCCGAGCAGGGAACGCTCCCCGTCCGGTCCATCACCGGACGGTCACCGACACCCTCGGGAGCTGGAGGAGCAGGCGATGAGGACCCATGACCCTCTCGGCGGAGTCGTCTACGTCCACATGGTCCGCAAAGGGGACCCGTACGCCATTCCGGCCACGAGCTCGGTCCGAGACGCGCGCCTCCCGGCCGAGGTGCCGACAGCTCGCTCCGCACCTGCCTGCGCAGATGGACCAGGGCAGCACGGTGACCCAGCAACTCATCCGGCAGATCGACGTCGGCGTCCCCGGTCCTGACGGGCCGGGGACGGGACGCCGACACGGTGGACGAAGGACGTCCGACGGACCAGTGCTCACGAAAACCGGATCAGAGAGGACGGCGTGCAATGCGGATCGCGGTGGTCGGTGCGACGGGTCTGGTGGGGACGCCGACGGTCAGTGCCTTGCAGCACGGAGGCCATGTCGTCGTCCCGGTGACCCGCTCGACGGGTGTGGACCTCAGCACAGGAGAGGGCCTCGACGCGGCGCTGGACGGCGTCGACACGGTGGTGGATGTGACCAACACGGTCGCTGCCGATCCGACGGAGGCTGAGTCGTTCTTCGCAACAGCCACCGGCAACCTCCTCGCGGCCGAGGAACGTGCTGGGGTCCGACACCACGTGGTGGTGTCGATCGTGGGGCTCGACCGGATCCGGGGCAACGGCCACTACCACGGCAAGCGGCGCCAGGAGGCCATGGTGGAGCGGGGGCCCGTGCCGTGGACCATCCAGCGCGCCACGCAGTTCTTCGAGCTCCCCGCCATGGTCGTGGGTTGGACCGCCGCCCAGGGGGCTGCCCCGATCCCGCCGCTGCTGGTCCAACCCGTCGCCGTCCACGACGTCGCCGCCGTGCTCGCAGAGGTGGCCGCCGGCCCGCCACAGGGCCGGACCCGCGATCTGGCGGGGCCGGAGGCACACGACTTCGTCGACATGGCGCGGCGCATCCTCACCGCCCGGGGGGACCGCACCCGCTTGGTGCCGAGCTGGCGCGACGGTCCCTTCGGCGTGGAGGCTGCCGGCGAGGTGCTCCTGCCCGAGCCGACGGCGCGGCTGGGGTCCACGACGTTCGACTCCTGGCTCGCCGGCCAGTGACGGAAGAGAGCAACATGACCGACCACTCGCGTCGACCCTCACCAGCATCCATCGGCGACGTCGGAGCCGGCGCGTTCTTCGCGATCGTGGACGTGTTCGGTACCGATCCGCTCAGCGGGAACCCCGTGGCCGTCGTCGACCTGAGGTGTTCGGCGCCGGCCACAACGCGCGGGGCGCACGGTGGTGGATGGTGCACTCCGGCCGGGTCTCACCGCCGTCGGAAGGCGTCATCGCGCAGGAGATCGGCACGCGCCTGCGCGAGGTGAGACCGTCCCGCGAGCGGCTCACCATGCAGCAGGAGGCGGCCACATTCGGCGCGCACGTGGATCCGGTCGAGGTGGCGGCCTCCGTCGGTCTCGACCCGCGCTCCTTCGACGCAGCCGTTCCTCCGCGCGTGGAGGAGACCGGGGCCGACCACCTCATCGCCGTCGTCGACACCGGGTCGGCGCTGCAGGCGCGTGGATCCGGACATGAGCGCTGTGCGCGCTGTGACGGCGACCGCCGGCGCGGAGGGTCTGCATCTCGCGCCGGCACCGCGACCCTCAGCGCGCGGGGCTGGCTGGCCACGGCCCCATGACACGGACCGCTACAGCGAGATCCGGTGCACCTTCCCGCGAACGCGCGAGCGCACAGACAGGGCCACCGATACGAGCGAGTGTCCACCTGTGCGGGCTGGCTGACCCGTGCGGCGGCCTGACTCGCCCCGGCGTCACCCGTCGGCGGAACGTCCACCGGTCAGGTCTCCCGAGGACAGGCTCTCGGGGAGCTCGTGTCCGCGTACGCGGCGGAGTCTGGAGCTGGAGCGACAGGAACACGTCACAGGGGGCCGCGCTGTCTCGTCTTCTCCATACCGGCGACGAGACAGAACGGGAGCTGACGATGCGAGTGTTGGTGGCAGGTGGGAGCGGGGTCATCGGTCGCGGTGTGGTGTCCGCACTCGTCGCGCGAGGCCATCAGGTGAGTGCGACGACCACGGACTCCGCCAAGCTGGGACTCCTCCAGCGGCTCGGCGCCGAGGGGCGGGTCATGGACGGGCTCGACCCGCTGTCGGTCGGGGAGGTGGTGGCGGCGGCCAAGCCGGACGTCATCGTCAACCAGATGACCGGTCTCTCCGGACGGCACGCAGGCAAGGCCAACCCGCGGAGGCCCGACCGGTTCTTCGCGGCCACGAACCGGCTCCGTGCCGAGGGGATCGAGCACCTCCTGGACGCGGCTCGCGCGGCCGGCGTCGCACGGGTCGTGACCCAGAGCCACGGCAGCTTCAACGGGGCACGGACGGGTGGGTGGGTCAAGACGGAGGACGATCCCCTCGAGATGACCGAGGGGACCAGGGCGCTCGCCCACCTGGAGCAGGTCGTCACCGAGGCCGGCGGGGTCGCCCTGCGATATGGCGCCTTCTACGGGTCGGGGGCCAACGACGAGCAGGTCGCGTTGGTGCGCAGGCGCCTGCTCCCGATCGTCGGCCGGGGCACCGGCTACACCTCGTGGGTCCACGTGGACGACGCGGGAAGTGCCACGGTCCTGGCGGTGGAGCAGGACTGCACGGGCGTCTACAACATCGTCGACGACGAGCCGGCGCCGGTCTCGGAGTGGCTTCCGTTCCTCGCCGAGTGCGCGGGAGCGAAACCTCCCCGGCGGATCCCGGTGTGGCTCGCTCGAGTGCTCGCGGGCGACATGGCGGTCGGCATGATGACGGAGGGGCGGGGCTTCTCCAACGCCAAGGCGAAACGTGAGCTGGGCTGGGTGTTGCGCCACCCCTCGTGGCGTCAGGGTTTCCGGGAGGAACTGGCGTGAGGACGGAGGTGGCTGTCGTGAACCGCACCGAGGAGTTCGAAGAGCTGCGGCCCCTGCTCTTCTCCCTGTCCTACCGCCTGCTGGGCAGCGTGGCCGAGGCGGAGGACGCGGTGCAGGAAGCCTGGCTGCGCTACGAGTCGACCGCGGCGCGGCCCCGGTCACCCAAGGCATTCCTCTCCGCGGTGGTCACCAGGATCTCGATCGACGTGCTGCGCTCGGCGCGCGTTCGGCGCGAGCAGTACAGGGGGAGTGGCTGCCTGAGCCCCTCCTCACCGATCCGTACGAGGATCCCGCCCGGTCGGCAGAGCTGGCGGACTCTCTGTCCATGGCGGCACTCTTGCTGCTCGAACGCCTGTCGCCCCTCGAGCGCGCGGTGTTCGTGCTGCGGGAGGTCTTCGCCTACGACTTCGCTGACGTGGCCGCTGCGGTCGGGCGATCCGAGGCCGCCTGTCGCCAGCTGCTGGTGAGGGCTCGAAGCCACATCGACAGCGGACGGCCACGGTTCGAGGTGGACCGCCAGGCACGAGACGTGCTGGCGGCCCGGTTCTTCGACGCGTTCCGCGACGGCGATGTCGAGGGACTGAGGGACGTGCTCGCCGCGGACGTCCAACTCGTGGGCGACGCCGGAGGCAAGGCCCCGGCACTGAGCCGCATCGTGGTGGGCGTGGACAAGGTCGCGCGCCTGCTGGCGGCGATCTTCGCCGACCTCGCCCGGGTCGGCGCGACCCTCGAACGGTGCGAGGTGAACGGTCAGCCCGGCGCGATCCTCCGGGACCGCGAGGGCAGGGTGGCCTCCACGCTCGCGCTGGACCTGTTGGGTGGGCAGGTCCAGACCGTCCGCTCGGTCGGCAACCCCGACAAGCTCCGGCACCTGGGCCCGGTAGCAGATGCCTGGGCCCTCCACCGAGAGGTCAAGCAGGCTCGCGGCCGCTGAGTGCCGGCAGCGATGCCCAGCCCGAACTCCGGCTCGCAACGCACGGAAGAGCCTCGATCGGCCTGCCACCGGTCGGGGACGTCGGCGAGTTCCTGTTCACCGCCCGACCCCTGCTGGCCGCCGACCCGGCACTGGCCCCGTGGCGCGGGCCCGAGCGCTTCGACGTCATGCAGACCGGTGCGTGGATCCTGCCCGACGAGCGCCCACTCCCGGCCGAGCTGCTGACGTTCCTCGACGCCGGCGACCCACCACGGCTGCCCGGGCCGGCGTACCGCAGGTGGTGGTGCCTCGAGGCGGGGACCAGGTCTACTGGGCCCGCCGCGTCGCTGAACTCGGTATCGGCGCCGCTCACGACGGTCCGACCCCCACCGTCCAGTCCCTGTCAGTCGCGCTGAGGACGGTACTGACACCGGAGGCCAGCGCGCGAGCAACCGCGGTGGCCGCGGATGTCGGCGTCAACGGGGCGAGTACGGCCGCGGAACTGCTGATCGCCGGCGACGACGACGGAGTCGAACGCCTGGCCGAGTGCTCCAGCTAGGAGGAGGAGACGTGCGAGTGCGCATCCAGCCGGTCGCTCTCGGACTCGTCGTCGCTGCGGTCGTGCCGTACATCGCCCTCAAGGTGGTGTGGCTGACCGGAGCCAGCATCGGGGTGCAGGACGACACCGCGCTCGCAGAACTGCACAGCACCCGGATGGTCGTGGGCAACAACCTCACGATCCTGCTGGAGCTGATGGCCGTCGGGCTGGCCCTGGCGCTGAGCTCTGGCTGGGGACGACGTGTTCCTGCGTGGATCATGCTCAGCCTCGGCGCGGGTGCCACCGGGCTGCTGGCTCCGATCCTGCTCGGGCTGCCGATCGGCAGCGTCCTCCAGCTCGTGGTGCAGGGCGAGGTGCGCACGGGCGGCATGGAACACCTGCGTCCATGGGTCTTCGCCGTCGTCTACGGCGGCTTCGGACTGATGGCCATCGGGATCGTGGTGCTCGCCGCGCGCTACGCCGCGGTTCGGTGGAGCCACGTCCTGCGTCGCGCCCCGCACCCTCCGCCCGTGTGGGTGGGCGTGGCCGGCGGGCTCGGCCTGGTGCCCTTCGGCGCGGCCATGCTGTGGTGGGGCGTGTCCGGTCCGGGATCGACCGGGCCTCAGGCCATGGACGCTGTGGTGCAACGGACGACACTCGTCGTGACCGGCCTGCTGGCCGTCGCAGGCCTCCTGGCGCCGCTACTGCCAGGGATCTCCGGACGAGCACCGCGACTGGCGTGGCTCGCCGTCTGGGTCGGCTGCACCACGGCCGCGCTGCAAGCGCCCACCCACGTGCTTCTCGCCGACGGTGGGCACCCCAGCCGCGCGATGCTCCTCATCGGGGTCCTGACCATCTCCGGTAGCTCCATCTACGGGCTGCTGCTGTTGCGTCGACATCTGGCCCACGATCGCCTCCACGCGGCCTGAGTCGCGGGGGCTGGAGAACGAAGTGGAGGCGTGCCACGCCGCGCGCGCACGAACCCGGTCGGTCTGGCTCTGCATGCCCGCCGGGCGGGTCCCTGCCGTCACCCAGTCCGGCGACGTGCAACCGCGAAGGCTCCGCGCCGCTGCTCGCGGGGGACCCGATGCTGGGCCCGGCTGACACCCAGGCCGGTCGATCGGAGATGAGCACCAGAGGTGACCCTCGGCGGCGGCGGCGGGGTCCGTCGCAGGATGCGGGCGAACGGAGTCACCGATCACGTCCCTTGGGTCGGCAAGCCGTCACCTGATGACGCGAAGAGTCGGAATCGCCCCCTCATGACTGCATCAGCCACGGCTCGGACCGTGTCAGCGGCACTCTGGAGCGTCGAGTCGATGGCGTGCGCTTCCAGCTCACCGAGATCTGCGGACTGGTCCCACAGCGAGAGGATCGGGCCCTCGTGGACGAGTGCGTCGATGGCTGCGGAGGCCCGCGCATCAGCCGGACGTCTACCCCGAGAGGTCGGCCGGAGCGGTCGCTTCCTCGTCGGTCTCCGGACGACGACGTGGGGATGCGGGTCTCGCGTGGTGGTTCGCGCCGTGGCGGTCAGGGCGTCGACGTCGGGCTCGACGTGTCCATCAGGACGACGTCGACGTGGTCCAGCGCCGTGTCTGCGCTCTCCCCGGGGTCGTCGTCGATCGGGTCCGCCCGGCCCGGTGTCCGCGTCCGGGCCGCCCCGATCGGCCTGAGGATCATCTCCGGCCGGATCGCCCGCGCGCGCTGCCGTCCGTCCGCTCCGAGGCCCCGATCGATCCGGAGGGTGGTGGATCCCCTCGGCTGTCCAGGGTCGCCGGTCCGCAGCGGATGCATCGAGGGGTCGGTCCGCCCTGTTGCTGCGCTCGTCCCGAAATCGCTTGCGACGGCCCGCGGTGCCCCACGAACCTCACGGCATGACGTGTCTAGTGATGGTCCGCCGTGTCCGAAACGGCACATCGGACGCGAAGGTCTCGGCGCGCGTGGGGTTGGCATCCGCTCGATGAGGCCTGGGCTCGCCGGATCGTCGAGACGGCAGCCGTGCGGCGTGGGGAGCTGGTCCTCGACCTGGGAGCGGGTCTCGGGGCGCTGACGGGGCCGTTGCTCGACGCCGGCGCGCGCGTCCTGGCGGTGGAACTGCACCCGGCTCGGGCCGAGTGGTTGCGCACGTCCTTCGCCGGGCGGGCGGTGACCGTCGTGGAGGCCGACCTGGCCGATGTGTACTGGCCGGGGCGACCCTTCCGGGTCGTGGCCAGTCCGCCCTACGCAGGGACGACGGCGCTCGTGCGACGGCTGCTGACCGCTCGCACGCTCGTCGCCGCCGATGTGCTCCTGCAACGGTCGGCGGCCCAGCGTCTGGTGGCCGAACGACCGGGTAGCGGTCGCTGGACCGTGTCGCTCGGCCTGCCCGTGCCCCGCCGCGCCTTCTCCCCGCCACCGCGCACGGATTCCGTCGTACTGCGGGTCCGGCGCCGCGGACGGTCGGGTCGCCCCCTGGGCGTCAGTCGTTGCGCACCGTGTCGGGGATGCTGATGGCCGGCGATCCGGTCCGATGTGGGACGTCGAGTCCGCCGCCGGGGGGATCGGTGGCGTACACCCGGACCAGGATCCGATCGGCCACGAGGCGGTACGTGGTCAGCGCCAGCCGGATCCTCATCGATCACGGGCTGCGGCCGCACCAGGCCGCCGCGCTGGTCACCCGCGAACAGCCACATCTCATCGGGCACAGCGACATCGTGGCGCAGCACCTCACTCGCACGGCACCCATCGAGGGTCGACGCTGCCGCTGCTCGCCGATGTGCCGCCGCCGGGTCGCCCCATGGCGTGGTCCTTCCGTCTGCCAGGCCGGCTTGCCTGCCCGAGGAGCTGGGCGCCGACCGAGTCTCCCGGGACGAGCTCGACGGGGCATCGGCCGGCGAGGCGGTCGCCCCCCTCGACACCCGGCACGGTCGCGTCTCCGATGACGGCCATCTCGACGGTGCATGCCTCGTCCAAGAACGTCCAGCACATGGACCGTGGCGCGACGGGACCGATCGGCTTCTCGCCCAGGCCAGCCCTGGCGTCCGCAAGGCGGAGGAATGCGCGGAGCGGGCACGCCCGTCGAGGCCCGATCACGTGCTCGGACGGGCGGGGAGGCCCTGCTACGCCCCTTCGGCTGTGGCACCGGCGAGCAGCAGATCCGCTGCCTTCGCCGCCCACGCCGGGCGGAGGTCAGGAGAGGTGTCCCTCCCGATGTCACAGACGGTGGTGCTGCCTCGTCCCCGGTGCGTGGACAACCTCCTGATCCGGAAGGTGATGGTCGTGAGGGGAGTTCGTGGGCAGCGGGGGAGGAGGCGCCAGGCGGAAGCAGCGCCTGCACCTCGGGGCAGAGCAGCTCCGGGCAGGGCAACCGGGAGAAGGCGCCCCGCCCCGGCAGCCGGCATCGGCCAGCCCCCCGCGGGAACCGACGACCGGTTCGTCCCATCGAGCTGGCTGCGTCGGACGTTGAACACGGTGTACCCGGACCACTGGTCGTTCGTGCTCGGGCAGATCGCCGTCTGTTCGTTCATCGTCCTGCTGCTGTCCGGGATCTACCTGATGTTCTTCTTCGACCCCTCCATGCGCGAGGTCACGTATCAAGGGTCCTACGCGCCGCTACGAGGCCTGGACGTGTCGGCCGCCTACGACTCGGTACTGGACCTGTCGTTCGACGTCCGCGGCGGTCTGTTCATGCGGCAGCTCCACCACTGGGCCGCCCTGCTCCTCGTCGCCGCGATCGTGCTGCACCTGCTGCGCCTCTTCTTCACCGGCGGCTTCCGCCGTCCGCGGGGGAGCAGCTGGATCATCATGGTCGGTCTCCTGGCCCTGGCGCTCCTCGACGGCGTGACCGGCTACACCGTGGTGGACGACCTGCTGTCGGGTACCAGCCTCCGGATCGTCAGCGCGATCATCCTGTCGATCCCGCTGATCGGGACGTGGGCGCACTTCGCACTGTTCGGCGGCGACTTCCCCGGCGAGGTGATCATCGGCCGGCTGTACGTCCTCCACGTGCTGCTGGTCCCGGCCGTCATGCTCGTCCTGGTCGCGGTCCACCTGCTGCTGACAGCGAAGCAGCAGCGCACCCAGTTCCCCGGCCCCGGACGGACCGAGCACGACCTCGTCGGCAACCGCCTGTTCCCGACACACGCCGGCAGGGCCACCGGTCTGTTCTTCCTGGTGGTCGGCGTCTGCGCCGTCCTCGGCGGCCTGGTGCAGATCAACCCGGTGTGGCTGTGGGGCCCGTACGACCCGGCGCACGTGTCGGCGGCCGCGCAGCCGGACTGGTACACGATGTTCCTGGAAGGGGCGAATCGTCTGTTCCCCGCCTGGGACATCGTCCTCCCCGGCGGCTACACGATCCCGGCCATGTTCTGGCCCACCGTGGTCCTGCCGGGGATCCTCTTCACGCTCCTCGCGGCTTACCCCGTCATCGAGCGGCGACTGACCGGCGACACCGCGCAGCACCACCTCCTGCAGCGCCCGCGCGACGTCCCGGTGCGGACCTCCCTGGGCATGATGGCGATCGCGTTCTACGTCGTGCTCCTGCTCGCGGGCGCAGGCGACGTCATCGCCGAGACGTTCGACATCAGCCTGAACGCCATGATCTGGGTCGGGCGCATCGGCTGCATCGTCCTCCCACCCATTGCCTACGTGACCACCTACCGGATCTGTCTGGGTCTGCAGATGCACGACCGCGAGGTGCTCGACCACGGCATCGAGACCGGCGTCCTCCGGCGGCTGCCGCACGGCGGGTTCGTGGAGGTGCACCAGCCCCTCGGCCCCGTCGACCGGAACGGCCACGGTCTCCTGCAGTACGGCGGTGCTCCGGTGCCCAAGAAGTTCAACCAGGTCGGCGCCGCTCCCCGCACCGTCCGCGGGTTCTTCTCGCCGATCGAGACGGCGGCCCAGGTCGACCTCCAGCTGGATGCCGCGCGCCCTGGGCCGGGAGCGGCCCACCCCGCGAGAGGCCGAGAGCCCGCCAGCTGATGTCACAGGCGGCGGCGGCCACTCGTCTCACACGCGAGCGGAACTCCGGAGAGACGGGACGCGAACAGCGTGCGCGCGTTCGTGGCCGGCGATCCAGGTGTCGTGGGACGGCGACCGGTGTCGCAGCTCATCGGGCGGGGCCGCTGTGTCGACGCCACGACGACACGCTCGGACCGGCTCGGCCTGCTCGAGGAACGGGGCGCCGACGGCGTCGTGCTGGACGGGCTGGACGGAGCGATGGCCGGTGAGGCGGTCGCCCAGGGTCGAGCAGGACAGGCTGCTGCGGCTGCGTGACCCATGCCACACGCCGTTCCTGTCAGCGATCGGGGTGCCGTTCCGCTCAATCCACATGGAGCAACGAACCGACGGGAGCAACATGAAGCACCGCATCGTCGTCCTCGGCGCCGGCTACGCCGGGGCCTTCACTGCCGGGCACCTGGCTCGCCGGCTGTCGCCGGCGGACACCGAGATCACCGTGGTCAACGCCGAGCCGGACTTCGTCCAGCGGCTGCGGCTGCACCAGCTCGCGGCAGGACAGCAGATCGCGGCTCCGCACCTCACCGACGTCTTCGCGGGAACGGGGATACGGCTGCGCCTGGCCCGGGTGACCGCCGTCGACCCCGAGCGTCAGGTCGTCGCCGTTGCCGACTCCGACGGCGACGGCGAGATCGGCTACGACACCTTGCTGTACACGCTGGGCAGCGCCGTCGCCGACCACGGTGTCCCCGGCGTGGCCGAGCACGCCTTCCACGTCACGAGTCGTCCGGCGGCGCTGCGCCTGCGGGGTCGCCTGGAGGACCTGAGGGAAGGCGGAGAGGTGCTGGTCGTCGGCGACGGGTGGACCGGCATCGAGACCGCTGCCGAGTTCGCCGAATCCCGGCCTGACCTGTCGGTCTCGCTCGTGGCCCGCGACGAACTGGGCGCGCGGCTCTCGCCGGGGGCGCGTCGCCATCTGCGTCGGGTGTTCGACCGGCTGGGTGTCACGGTCGTGGAGCACACCACCATCGAAGCCGTGGAGGCGACGCGGGCCATCGGCGCCGACGGCACCGTCTTCGAGTCCGACGCGACCGTCTGGACCGCTGGATTCGCGGTCAACCCGATCGCCGCCGCCAGCGGGCTGCACGTCGCGGAGAACGGTCAGATACTCGTGGATCGCACCATGCGGTCGGTCTCGCACCCCAACGTCTATGCCGCCGGGGACAGCGTCTACGCCATCGGCGACAACGGCCGGCCGCTGCCGATGTCCTGCGCTTCGGCCGGCTACACCGGCGGACAGGCCATGGACGCGATCGTGGGACGCCTGACCGGTTCTGAGATCCCGAACACCAAGCTGGTCTACCCGGGCAACCACATCAGCCTTGGACGGCGGGACGGGATCCTGCAGACCGTCGACGACGAAGGGCGCCCGAAGCCGAAGTACGTGGGGGGCCGGACGGCCGCGCGGATCAAGGCGGGCATCGTCACGACCTCGCTGTGGGCCGTCTCGCACCCGACCTTCGGCCTGCCCAAGCGCCAACGCCGTGTGGTCGCCGCACCTGTTGCGTCCCGTCGAGAAGGCGATCGCGCAGCCGCCTAGGGGAAGCAGGATGGACAGCACCGCCACTGATCGGTTCGACACCGATCGGTTCGAGGCCAGCCGGAACCGGCTGGCCTCCTTGGCGTATCGGTTGCTGGGCTCCGCCGCCGACGCCGAAGACGCTGTGCAGGATGCCTTCCTGCACTGGCAGGCCGCCGACCGACAGCGGATCAAGGTGCCGGAAGCATGGCTGACCAAGGTCGTCACCAACCTGTGCCTCGACCGACTCCGCTCGGCACGAGCCCGCCGCGAACGCACCGTCGGCGCCTGGCTGCCCGAACCGCTCCTCGACGGCGACCCGATGCTCGGCCCGGCCGACACCTTCGAACAGCGCGAATCGGTCTCTCTGGCCGTGCTGACTCTCATGGAACGCCTGTCACCCCACGAACGCGCCGTCTACCTCCTGAGCGAAGCGTTCACCTACAGCCACGGCGAGATCGCCGGGATCCTCGACATCACCGAGTCCGCGAGCCAACAGCACCTCCACCGGGCCCGGCGCCGCATCACCGCCGCGCGTCGGGCGGGCGACGAGGTCGACCCGACGTTCGCTCGCAGGATCGTCGAGGAATTCCTCATCGCTGCCTCCTCGGGCCACACCGAACGGCTGGTGACGCTGCTCACCGACGACGCGACCGCGATCTCCGACGGCGCCGGCCTGACCGAGACGCTGCTGCAGTACGACACTCCACAGCGCATCGCCGCTGTCGCACGGGCAGGCTTCGCACCCGCACCCGCGAAGCGGCGACTGGCCGGTGGCACGCCTGCCGTCCACTACGCGCTCGTCAACGGCGCACCCGCGATCCTCTTCGTCGTCGGCGACCAGGTCGTCGGCGCAGTGGGGTTCGACATCACCAGCGGCAAGATCGCAACGGTGCGTGGCATCGCCGCCCCCACCCGACTCGTCCGCCTCACTGCAGCCTGGCGGCAGCACGAACGGGACACCCCGCTCATGGCCCAGTGGTGACCTGACGCCGGCCGCAGCCAGGCGCAGGACGCGCCCGCCGATCGATCAGTCCGTCGGAAGGGATCAGCCGCACACCGAACACCGTGCAGTGGCCTGCCGACCGCCTGCGCGGACGACGTCCGTTGCTCCTGCGGCGGTCGTCACCTCGCTCGAACAGCCAGTCGCAGCGTGGGGCGGGACGCCGACCGCCAGCACGATCGGGTCTCATCCGACGAACACGAGGATCGTCGGATCACTGGCCATCCGCGGAGCTGCGCGAGCGTGAGCCTGCGGCCCGTTCGGCGGCGACGATGTGGTGCTCCGCGAGGCGTGGGAGCAGCGGACGGCTCACTCGGGGATCGACGTGCTGGATCGGTTCTCGGTCATCACCGGTGGCACGGACAGGGGGCGGTCGAGGTCACCCCGGCTCACCTCCGACGTGCGCCCGCAGTGTCGTGGTCGGTCTGCGGAGGGAGACGACGAGGAGGACCAGCCCGAGGAGGATCCACCCGCCGAGCACGAGGAGGGCGCGCTGGGAGCCGGCTCCGTCGAAGAAGGCTGCGGAGCGGATGACCGTTCCCGCCGCACCGATGGGGAGGAGCTGACCGATGTCACCCCAGGGTTGCGGCAGCCAGGCCGGCCCTGTGGCGAGTGCAGAAAGGGGGTTGGCCACGAAGACCATGGTCAGGGCGCCGATCGCGATACCGGCGTACCCCAGCAGTGACTCGAGGCCGAGGATGGTGAGCGAGATCGCGGCGATGCCGAGCCCCACCCCAGCCGCGGTGCCCCAGTAGGTTCCGTCGACGGCTCCGAGCCAGTACTGGAGCATGGCTGTCGTGGCCAGCCCGGCCAGAGCGGAGAAGGCAACCGAGCCGGCGACACGCAGTGCCCTTCGACGGCGAGAGAGTGTCGAGAGCAGAACGGCTGAGACCGTGCCACCGATGGCGAGCGGAAGAGCCAGCGCGGCGATTCCGGCCCCGGTCGGGTCGTCGTCGGTGAGTGGTACGACGTCGGTGTAGACCACAGCCAGCCCCTCGGCCGCCAGTCCGTCGCCGACGTCGTGCAGCAGCGTGGTGTACGGCACCCCCGCGGCAGAGGCGGTCTTGACCTCGACTCCCTCGGGCGTGAGGGAGATCCCGCCCACGGCATCGCGATCCTCGATCGCACCGGTGACCTCGTCGCCACGGGCGTAGACCGCTACGTCGAAGCCGCGAGGACTCTTCTCGTCCAGGGCGTTCTGCAGCCGACTGACAGCCGGAGCCGGTCCCGAGATCGCCAGCGGCAGGTCGTGGGGACCGGAGTTCATCGGGGGTGCGGAGAAGGCCAACAGCATGAGGCAGATCGCGGCGGCCAGGCCGACCACCACGCCGATGAGCACGGTGGGTCGAGCCGAGGCCTCGGGGTCCGCGCCTGAGCATCCGATCATGGGTTCCTCCCAGGGAGCCGAGCCGGCTGTGTGTGCCACAGACACCGAGCCGGCTCGGCAACGGTCGAAGCGGTCGCCTCAGTCGTTGAGGCGTCCGTGCCGGAACTCGCGTCCCGGCTCAAGATCGAGACGAGGTGACCTGGTCCGTCTGTGACATGGGGACGTCGGCGTGGGTTCGGGGGTGGTCTCCCCATGCGCCCGGCCACATGGCGCTCCTGACGTCACAGGCTCTGGGGGTGTCTCGTCTCACTGACGAGTACGTCTACCGGCTCGACCGAAGCGATCGGACCCTCATCGCCCCACGCGTACGGAGCCCGCCTCATGGCTGAGATCCCCGCGAGCACGCAGATCTCGGAGATCACCGACTCGATGCAGACCAGACCGACCGTCGAGCCGCGCCCGCCCACCCCGCCCGGCCCGTTCGTGGTCGCCGTCGGGCTCCTCGTCGCCCTGTGGTGCGCCGGGTTCGCCGCGGTCAGCGTCTGGTTCGAACTCACGGACCACTTCGAGGTCGGTCAGTACGCCGACGACGCGGCGGCCCTCTCGGTGGTGGACTGGTTCGTGGCAGCGCTCAAGGTCATGGGAGCTGCGGTGGCCCTCCTGGCGGTCAGCCGTACGCCCCGATTCCTGGGACCCAGAACAGTCGGCACGTTGCTGTGGGCCGCCTTTGCCACCCTGGCGGTGTACGTCGCCGGCAGCATCACCCAGGCGGTGGTCATGCTGGCCGGCTCTGCCGGCGATGCGGAGCAGGTCGACGCCGCGTCCGTGGGCTACGTGCTGGCGATGCTGCTCGGCGCCGCGGGGTTCGGCGTCCTCGCGATCTCTTACGCCCGCCGGGCCGCGCTGGGCCGGCGCGTGATGCTGATCGGGGTCTGCGGCGCGCCCGTCGTGCTCGGGAGCGTCTTCCTCGGCCTGCCGGCGATCCTCAGGGCCGTGGGGCTCCTGTCCGGCCCGTAACGGGCCGATCTCGTGTCCGAGGGGGGACTTTGGCACCGCGAAGTGGGAGCCGTCCCACCAGCGGCCGCCCCGGCGGGGGAGGAGCGCGGTGTGCGCGGCTTCGTGGACATGGTCGGAACGTAGCCCCCCAGGTCGGACAGGATCACACACGTTCGGTCTCTGCGGCGTCCTCTTCTGCGACGAGCCGCATGAGTTGCCTTGATCCAATGTCCACAGTCTGTGACATGACGCAGAGAATCGGGCGGACCTGTCACAGGCCGATGAGGCGTCTCGTCGTCGAGTGCACAACGTGCCAACACGACGGGAGATAAGAGATGAAGGTCTTCGTTGCGGGTGCCGCCGGTGCCATCGGTATCCGTCTGATCCCGCAGCTCGTTGCGAACGGCCATCAGGTCGTCGCGACGACGCGCAGCGAGCGGAAGTTCGCCATGCTGCGCGCCCTCGGCGCCGAGCCGGTGGCGCTCGACGGGCTGGACGCGGCGGCTGTCGGTGAGGCGGTGTCGCTCGCGAGCCCGGACGTGATCGTGCATCAGATGTCGGCGCTGGCAGGCGGCGCCAACCTCAAGAAGTTCGACGAGTGGTTCCACACCACCAACGCGCTGCGGACCGAGGGCACCCGGCACCTGCTCGCGGCGGCTGAGGCGGCCGGCGTGAGAAAGCTGGTCGCGCAGAGCTACACCGGTTGGACCAACATCCGCGAAGGTGGCCCGGTCAAGACCGAGGCCGACCCTCTCGACCCGCACCCCGCTAAGTGGCAGCGTGAAAGCATCGACGCTGTCGCGTACCTCGAGCGCACCGTGACGGCGGCCCCGTTGGAGGGCGTCGTGCTGCGGTACGGCAACTTTTACGGCCCCGGCGCCTCTGAGGAGCTGGTCGAGCTGGTCCAGCAGCGCAAGATGCCGATGATCGGCGACGGCGCCGGCGTCTGGTCCTGGATCCACCTCGACGACGCAGCAGCGGCAACGGTCGCTGCGGTCGAGCACGGACACGCGGGCATCTACAACATCGTCGACGACGAGCCGGCGACCGTGGCGGAGTGGCTGCCGTACCTGGCGGAGTGCATCGGCGCGAAGCGGCCGATGCGGGTGCCGACCTGGCTCGGGCGGATGGCCGCCGGGGAGACCACGGTGCAGTGGATGACGCAGGCGCGCGGCGCCTCGAACGCCAAGGCGAAGCGGGAGCTCGACTGGAACCCGACGTGGGCCACCTGGCGAACCGGGTTCCGGCACGGGCTGCACGAGGTACCGAAGGCTGCGGCGTGAGCACCTCGACGGAAGCGGCGTTCCGCGAGCTACGCCCGTTGATGTTCTCGATCTCCTACCGGATGCTCAGCAGCGCGGGCGACGCCGAGGACGTCGTACAGGAGGCGTTCATCCGCTACCAGCACGCACTCGAGGATGGCGCCGTCATCGAGTCGCCGAAGGCGTACCTCTCGGCCGTCGTCACGCGGCTCTCGATCGATCGGCTGCGCTCGGCCGTCGTACGACGAGAGACCTATGTCGGCGAGTGGCTGCCCGAGCCGCTGCTCACCGACACCTCCCACGACCCGGCGGCGCACGCGGAGCTCTCCGACTCGGTGTCGATGGCGTTCCTGCTCGTCCTCGAACGGCTGAACCCGGTCGAGCGTGCGGTGTTCCTGCTGCACGACGTGTTCAACTACGGGTACGACGAGATCGCGTCCATCGTCGAGAAGGAGGAGGCGAACTGCCGCCAGCTCGCCAGCCGCGCGCGACGTCACGTGCAGGCCGAGCGGCCGCGGTTCGACACCACGCCCGAGCAGCGCGACGACCTCGCCGACAAGTTCTTCGCCGCGTTCACCGACGGCGATCTCGACGGCCTGGTCTCCCTGCTGGCCGCCGACGCAAGGACGTACGGCGACGGCGGCGGCAAGGCTCCGCAGTGGGCGGTCCCGATCGTGGGCGCCGCGAAGGTCGCGCGGCTGTTCCTGGCGATGAGCAAGCAGCTGCTCACGCACAAGCTGGCGGTCGAGCGGCACGAGGTCAACGGCCAGCCGGGCGCGGTCGTCCGAACCCGGGCCGGCGAGCTGATCAACGTGTTCGCCCTCGACATCGCCGACGGCAAGGTGCAGGCCGTCCGGTCAGTGATCAACCCCGACAAGCTGCGGCACCTCGGCCCCGTCGCCGACGTCTGGGCGTTGGGGCGACGGCCGCGTGACTGAGCTGGCCAGTGGATACCGATGCCCGACCCGGCTCGAGCAAGCCCGACGGCCGTCTATCGAGAGCTCCTCCCGCGTGGAATGGACCATGGGTCGAACCGCCGAACCGCCGAACCGCCGAACCGCCGAACCGCCGA
>NZ_JAAGWF010000003.1 GCF_010686765.1 Geodermatophilus sabuli
GTGTCATGGCGCACTCCGACCGAGCAGGCGACAGCCGTAGCTACTCTCGTCCGGCCGCTGCGCTGGTGGGCGGGACGTCCCGGCCCATGACGAGACATCCGGCCACGGTCAGCAGCCAGATGCAGAACACGGCGTAGCACCCGGGCGTCGACGTCATGGCGGGGCGGCCCGTCAGCAGTGCAGCAATCACCTCGGCCTCGAAGGTGACGCCCTCGGTGTGCGGAGCTTCGAGGACGTGGTCGGAACCCGAGGTCGATCCGGGCGTAGACGTCGGCGCCTTCGGGAATCCCGGCCGCCCGCCGCACCCCGGAGGTGAGCATGAGTCGGCCACGGGCGTCCAGCGGCAAGGCAGCGACGGCGAAGTTCGGCCGCGGGCCCTCGGTTGAGCCCGGCAGGAACACGGTGAGCACCGCGCCGTCACGCTCGGCCGGCACGCGGGCCGCAGCGGCGATCTTGAGCGGCAGCATCAGCCGGCCCTCGACGTCGAGAGCCCGCAGCACGGTATGGCTGCGCACGGCAGCCATCTCGGCCGGCAGCGTCCAGATGCCCGAGAGGTCCACCGCCGAGGCGGCTTCGGTCGAGGAGATGACGGCGGTGAGGGCGAGCGCGTCGGCGGGCACTCGCTCGTCGGCGTCGGCCAGCAGGGCGCCGAACCCGGCGAAGGAGGCGGGCAGCCCGGCCGGGGACGGGGATGAGGCGCACAGCGGCGCGGCCAGCGCAGAAGAGGTCGGGGTGGACGGCGGGACCACGGCCCGACGGCGTGCGGCCGCCGGCGTCGGGGGAGCAGCGTTGGGCACTTGCCCGGACCGTCCGTGCCGCCGCTTGCTCGGCAGTCGCGTCCAGGACGCGTCGTAGCGCCGGCTCGTCGGAGGTTCCCGCGGACGGCGCGGTGGGAGGGATCGTTGCCGATCGCGTGTCGGCGGGGACCGTGTCGGTCGTAGATGTAGAGCCGGGCTCCGGCTCGACCTGGTGGGACGGCTCCCACTTCGAAGTGTCCGAGGGGGGACTTGAACCCCCACGCCCGATAAAGGGCACTAGCACCTCAAGCTAGCGCGTCTGCCATTCCGCCACCCGGACGAGTGCGTTGACGAGACTACCCGACCGCACGGGGCCGATCACGCACCCCCTGCCGCCCGCTGCGGGGCTGGAGCATCAGGCCGCGGCGACGGCGACCCGGCCCCGACCGGCCCGCTTCGCCTCGTAGAGCGCGGCGTCCGCCGCCGAGTACAGCGCCCGCAGCGAGGCCCCGGCGTGCGCCTGGTGGGCGACGCCGAGGCTGATCGACAGGGCCAGCAGCGAGCCGTCGGCGAGGGGGAGCGGCGTGGCCCGCACGGCGTCCAGCAGCTGCGCGGCCCGTCGGGCGGCGACCTCGGTCGAGCAGCCGCGGAGCAGGACCGCCAGCTCGTCCCCACCGAGCCGGGACAGGACGGCGTCCTCGGCCCGGATCTGGTCACGGAGCACCCCGGCGAGGTGGACCAGGACGTCGTCACCCACCGGGTGGCCGTGCGAGTCGTTGATCGCCTTGAAGGCGTCGACGTCGATGAGCACCAGCGCCGTCCCGCCGGCCGCGCGGTCGCCCAGCGTGTCGGCCAGCGCCTCGTCGAAGACCCGCCGGTTGACCAGCCCGGTCAGCGCGTCCCGCGACGCCTGCTCCTGCAGCGCGACCACCAGCTGCTCCTGCACCCGGTTGGCGCGCACCAGCATCACCGCCATCACCACGAGCACGGCGCCGAAGAACAGCAGATCGGTCAGGGCCGCGGCCGCGGGGAGGTACCGGAACAGCGTGAGACCGTCGGCCGCCAGCGCCGCGCCGGTGACCAGCGTGACCGCCGCCCAGCGCAGGTGCGAGGCGACCCACAGCACCGGGAAGGCGAAGAAGGCCTGGGCCGCGGCCGAGGTGTCCGCGGTGAGCAGGTTGAGTGTGGCGGTCAGGACGATCCCGCCCATGGCGAGCGCCGCGCAGGCCCCGAGCCGGTCGAGGACGCGGGGGTCGACCCGGACGCAGACGGCGGCCGCGGCGAGGAGCGCGAGGATGCCCGACCAGTGGACGACGGCGGCGGCGGTCCCGCCCTCGGACTCCTGCAGCAGCGGCAGGGCGACCAGCACCGCGGCGCAGACGACGAGGATCAGCGCGGCACT
Organism: Geodermatophilus sabuli; assembly: GCF_010686765.1. Lineage (GTDB taxonomy): Bacteria > Actinomycetota > Actinomycetes > Mycobacteriales > Geodermatophilaceae > Geodermatophilus > Geodermatophilus sabuli_A. The sequence continues at coordinate 2,140 of NZ_JAAGWF010000003.1, forward strand.
GCGGGCGGCTGCCCGCGGGTCGCGCGCCCGCAGTGCGCCGAGGATCTCCACGGCGAGGGGATCGGCATCCCGCGCGCGGGGGAGCAGCCTCCCGTCACCCGTCCGGGGGATGCGGGCCGCGGGTGGCACCATCGCCGCATGGCCGAGCCGACCCCCGCCCCCCTCGTGCGCGCCCAGGACGAGGTCGCCGAGCTGCTGAGCGACCTCATCCGGATCGACACGACGAACACCGGCGACACCGCCACCGGCAAGGGCGAGCGGAAGGCGGCCGAGTGGGTGGCCGGCAAGCTCGACGAGGTCGGCATCGACTCGGTGGTCCACGAGTCGGAGCGGGGACGCGCCAGCCTGGTGGCCCGCATCCCCGGCCGGGATCGGGAGCGGCCGGCCCTGCTGGTCCACGGCCACCTCGACGTCGTCCCCGCCGACCCGGCCGAGTGGAGCGTCCACCCCTTCTCCGGGGAGGAGCGCGACGGCTACGTCTGGGGCCGGGGCGCGGTCGACATGAAGGACATGGACGCGATGGTCCTGGCGCTGGTCCGCGACTGGGCCCGCACCGGCGTCCAGCCGCCCCGCGACGTCGTGCTCGCCTACGTCGCCGACGAGGAGGCCGGCGGCCGGCTCGGGGCGCGGTTCCTCGTCGAGGAGCACCCCGACCTGTTCGAGGGCTGCACCGAGGCGATCAGCGAGGTCGGCGGCTTCTCCATCACCGTCCGCGACGACCTGCGTCTCTACCTGGTCCAGACCGCCGAGAAGGGGCTGGCGTGGATGCGGCTCACCGCCGGCGGCAGGCCCGGCCACGGCTCCTTCGTGCACGACGACAACGCCGTCACCCGACTGTGCGAGGCCGTCGCCCGCCTGGGAGCCACCCGGTTGCCCACCGTGCTCACCCCGCCGATGCGGCAGTTCCTGGACGCGGTCAGCGACGCCTACGGCATCGAGATCGACCCCGACGAGCCGGAGCAGGCCCTCGCCCGGCTGGGCAGCATCAGCCGCATGATCGGCGCGGCGCTGCGCAACACCGCCAACCCCACCATGCTCGACGCCGGCTACAAGGCCAACGTCATTCCCGGCACGGCGAGCGCCACCGTCGACGGCCGCTTCCTCTACGGCCAGGAGGAGGAGTTCGAGCGGCAGCTGGCGGGCCTGCTGGGGGAGGGCGTGCAGCGCGAGTGGCTGGTCCACGACCAGGCGGTGGAGACGACGTTCGACGGGCCGCTGGTCGATGCGATGGTGGCCGCGCTGGAGGCGGAGGACGCCGGCGCCCGCCCGGTGCCCTTCACCATGAGCGGCGGCACCGACGCCAAGAGCTTCGAGCGCCTGGGCATGCGCTGCTTCGGCTTCTCCCCGCTGCGGCTGCCGCCGGACCTGGACTTCGCCTCCCTGTTCCACGGCATCGACGAGCGGGTGCCCGTCGAGTCCCTGCGGTTCGGCATCCGGGTGCTCGACCGCTTCCTGCGCTCTGCATGATGAGCAGGGTGAGCGACCCCACACCTGCCGCCGGCTCCGTCGCGCTGATCACCGGCGGGACGGGCGGCTTCGGCCGGGCCCTCGCCGCGACGCTCCGGCAGCGCGGTGTCACCGCCGTCCTCGCTGACCTCGACAGCGACCGCAACCGGTCCGCCGCCGCCGACCTGGGCTGCCCGTTCGTCGTCCTCGACGTCACCGACCGGGCCGCCAACCGGGCCGCCGTCGACCAGGTCGAGGCCGAGCACGGCCGGCTGGACGCCGTCTTCCTCAACGCCGGCATCGCCGGGCAGTCGCGCGAGGACCTCGACGTCGACGAGTTCCTGCGGGTCGTCGACGTCGACCTGTTCGGGATCGTCTACGGCACCGCGGCGGCGCTGCCGGCCCTGCGCCGGGCCGGGGGCGGCGCCATCGTCGTCACCGCCTCGCTGGCCGGGCTGTCGCCGATGGCCACCGATCCGGGGTACAGCGTCGCGAAGGGCGGCGCCGTCGCCTTCGTCCGGTCGATGGCGCCCCGGCTGGTCGCCGACGGCATCACCGTCACCGCCATCTGCCCCGGCTTCGCCGACACCGCGATCATCGACCCGCTCCGCGAGGAGTTCGAGAAGGCCGGCTTCCCGGTGCTGACCGCGCAGGAGGTCGCCGACGCCATGGTGGCCGCCTGGGCCTCGGGCGAGCCGGGCGCGGCGTACATCGTCCAGCCCGGGATCGGCGCCGTCCCCTACCGGTTCAAGGGCGTGCCCTCGGCGAGGACGGCGTCCGGCGAGACCGCCGTCGTCCCCGAGGCGTTGCGCCCGCCGACGATGCGCTGACCTACAGCGCCGGGCCGGTCGGCTGCCGGCAGGCGAAGAGGAACGCCGGCGGCACGTTCCACGGGGAGATCCGGCGCTGCACCGAGGCGAACCGCTGGCGCAGCTCGCCCTGCATGAGGGGCGAGTACTGGATCACCAGGGTCACGCCCTGCGGCGTCATCGCCCGCGGCAGCACGTCGAGGATGCGGCGCCGCAGCGCCGGCTCCAGCGAGGTGTAGGGCAGCGCGGACACCACGACGTCGGCCAGCGCGCCACCCAGGTGGGCGTCGAGGAACTCCGCGGAGTCGCAGACCACGGTCAGCCGCGGGTCCCGGTGCCGCTCGGCGAGCAGCTTGGCCAGCTGCGGGTCGATCTCCAGGGCCACCAGGCGGGCGTCGGGTCCGAGGCGGGCGAGGATCTCGCCGGTCTGCGAGCCGGTGCCGGCGCCCAGCTCCACGACCAGGCCGGCGGTGGCGAGGTCGGTGAGATCGAGCATGTCGCGCACCGCCCAGCGCGATGTCGGCAGCACCGCGCCGACCTGGCGGGGGTGGGCGACGAAGGCCCGCAGGAAGCGCAGGCGGTCGGTGAACTGGGAGATCATGTCGGCCTTCCGGGTGGTCGCGGGACGACGACCGCCCGGAGGGCACCCTGTCACGGCTCCGGCGCGAGGGCGAACCGAGGCGGGCCCGGGACGTGGGTCACGGGGACGTCTGGCAGGGTCTGCCCATGCGGGCATGGCGGGTCCACGAACTCGGCGATCCCTCGACGGTGCTGCGGCTCGAGGACGTCGAGCAGCCCACCCCCGGCGCCGGCCAGGTGCTGGTCCGGGTGCGGGCGGCGGCGCTGAACTTCCCCGACATTCTGATGGTGCAGGGGAAGTACCAGGAACGGCCGCCGCTGCCGTTCACCCCCGGCGTCGAGCTGTGCGGCGAGGTCGTCGAGACCGGCCAGCGGGTGATCGGCGGCCCCTCGGGTGGGCCCGGCGCCTTCGCCGAGTACGCACTCATGGACGCCGACAGCGCCTGGCCGGTGCCCGACGGGATGCCGGACGAGAAGGCCGCCGCGCTGTTCCTCACCTACCAGACCGGCCACGTCGGCCTCCACCGCCGCGCGCACCTGCAGGCGGGGGAGTGGCTGCTCGTGCACGCCGGCGCCGGTGGCGTCGGGTCCGCGGCCATCCAGCTCGGCAAGGCCGCCGGCGCACGGGTCATCGCCACCGCGGGCGGCCCGCGCAAGGTCGAGGTGTGCCGGGAGCTCGGCGCCGACCACGTCGTCGACTACACCGCCGAGGACTTCGTGCCGGTGGTCAAGGAGGTCACCGGCGGGCACGGTGCCGACGTCGTCTACGACCCGGTCGGCGGTGACGTGTTCGACAAGAGCCGGAAGTGCATCGCCTTCGAGGGCCGGCTGGTCGTCGTCGGGTTCACCAGCGGCCGCATCTCCGACGCGCCGGCCAACCACGCGCTGGTCAAGAACTACAGCGTCGTCGGGCTGCACTGGGGCCTGTACCGCACCCGGGAGCCCGCCCTGATCGGCCAGGTGCACCAGGAGCTCGCGGAGCTGGTCCGCAGCGGCCGGATCGACCCGATGGTCGGCGCCGTCCGCCCGCTCGAGCAGGCGCCGGAGGCCCTGGCCCAGCTGGGCGACCGGAGCACCGTCGGCAAGGTGGTGCTCGTCCCCTGAGCGGGGGTCAGATGTGCGGCTTGGGCAGGTAGGACAGCCGCGCCCGGCGGCGCATGACCACCTTCCGGGTGCCGTCGGCGTGCAGCTGGAGCCGGATGAGCTCCCAGCCCCCCGTCTCCGACTGCAGGCTCAGCATGGTCGCCGCCGCGGACCGGGACGTGCCCGGTGGGATCCGCAGCGGCGCGAACTCGTAATCCCCGGCAACCGCCTCCATCCGCGCGATTGTGCCTGCCCCGCGCCCGCCGGTCATCCTCCGGTCTGCCCGTATCCCCCTCCGGGGCGGCAGGATGGCGGGCGACCCAGCCCGCGAGCAGGAGAGGGAGGACGACGTGAGCGAGCCCGGCAGTGAGGTGCCCGACGCCGACCGCGCGGAGCAGGAGGCCCTGCTCGACCCGCCGGCCGTGACCACCGCCGGCGACGCGACCTCCCCCGGCGAGGGCGTGCCCGAGGCCGACGCCCTCGAGCAGCAGCTGGCCGCCCGGCCCGGTGAGGCCGGCAGCCCGATGCGGCCGGTGGGCGACCGCGAGGCCGACCCCGCCGACGTCCTCGAGCAGCAGGCCGACGTCCCGCTGGACGACGACGAGACGCCCGCCTGAGCCCGACCACCGTCGGCCACTTCCCTCCGTGGACCCGGCCTGGTTAGGCTTGCCTAACCAACGGTGTCGTAGATCTCGGAGGTCCGGCCATGACGACGAGCGCCGCCCGTCCCGGCGTCCTGGCCGAGCCCGCCGAGCGGGCCCGCACGGTCGCCTGCCGGCTGGCCGCCGCGCTGTGCGTGCGGGGCCTGAGCCCCAGCCGCCCGCTGGCGCACGCCACCACCCGCAGCGGGCAGGTCCTGGTGCTCGTGCCCGCCGAGGGCGAGGTGGCGACCGCGCTGGCGGCCGAGGACGACCGCTCCACCGTGCTGCTGGTCAGCGACCGGGCGCCGGTGGCGCTGCGGGACAGGCTGCGTGCGCAGCTGTGGCTCTCCGGCTGGCTGACCCCGGTCCGGCCGGCCGGCGAGCGTGCTGCCGCGCTGGCCTTCGCCGACGTGCACCCGGCCGGCGACCTGCTGGGCGTCGGGCGCGAGACGCGGCTGCTGCGCCTGGACCTGGCCGAGGTGGTGCTGCGCGAGAACGGGTCGTGCGCCGAGATCGCCCCGCCGGACTACGCCGCCGCCCGGCCCGACCCGCTCAGCGGCGTCGAGGCCGCGATGCTGCGGCACCTCGACGAGGACCATCCCGACGTCCTGGCGCTGCTGCGCTCGCTCCTGCCCGCCGGACTGGTCGGCCCGCGCGACGTCGTCCGCCCCCTGGGGCTGGACCGGTACGGCTACCGGCTGCGGATCGAGCGGCCGACCGGCACGGCCGACGTGCGGGTCCCGTTCCCGCACCCGCTCACCTGCCCCGGCCAGGTGCACGCGGCCACCCGCCAGCTGCTCGGCACCGCCCGCGCCCGCCCCTGCTGAGGGACCCGGCCCCGTCCGGGGTACCGCCCCGCGAGCTGGCGAGCGGTGGGGAGGACGGGTCCGTCAATCGGCGTTCTCGGCGAGGAGGCGGGCCAGGCGGGTGCGCCGCGGCCGGACGTCGACCTCCCGCACCGCACGGGCCAGCGCGGCCCCGCTGGCGTGCACGATCGACAGGTGCCGCTGCGCGCGGGTGAGCGCCGTGTAGACCAGCGGGCGCGACAGCATCCCGCCGGCCTCGGGTGGCAGGACGACGACGACCCCGGGCCACTCGGAGCCCTGGGCGCGGTGCACGGTGATGGCCCACCCGTGCCGCAGGTCGCTCAGCGCCGTCCCGGTCACCGTCACCGGCCCCGAGGAGAAGTCCACGGTCAGCGCGCCGTCCCCGGTGCCGGTCACCACGCCCACCTCGCCGTTGGCGAACCCGATCGGCTCCAGGTCCAGGTGGTTGGCGGTGGCCACCACCCGGTCGCCGACGTCGAAGCCCCACACCGTGCCCTCGCCCGGGTTCAGCTGGGCCTTCAGCGCCTTGTTCAGCTCGATCGTGCCGGCCGGCCCCCGGTGCACCGGGGTCACCACCTGCACGGTCGCCGGGTCGATCCGCAGCGCCCGGGGGATGGAGTCGGTGACCAGCTGCACCACCCGCCGGGCCGCCTCGGCGCTGCCGGTGGCCGGGACGACGACCACCTCGCGGTCGGGGGAGTCCACCGGCGGCAGCTCCCCGGCGCGGACGGCGTTGGCCAGCCGGGCGATCGCGCCGCCCTCCGCCTGCCGGTAGAGCGTGGTCAGCTCGGTCACCGGCACCGCCTTCGAGTCGATGAGGTCGCCGAGGACGTGCCCCGGGCCGATCGAGGGCAGCTGGGCCGGGTCGCCGACCAGGAGCAGGTGGGTGCCGTCCGGACAGGCCTCGAGCAGCGCCGCGGCCAGCTCGACGTCGAGCATCGAGGCCTCGTCCACCACCACGACGTCGGCGTCCAGCGGCCACTCCTCGTTGCGGGCGAACCCGCCCGACGTGCCCTGGGCGCCGAGCAGCCGGTGCACGGTCACCGCCGGGTGGTCGGTCAGCTCCTCCAGCCGCTTGGCCGCCCGCCCGGTCGGCGCGGCCAGCGCGACCTCGGTGCCCTTGGTCCGCAGCAGCTGCACGATGGCGGCCACCGTGCGGCTCTTGCCGGTGCCCGGCCCGCCGGTCAGCAGCGAGACGCCGGCGCCGAGCACCTGCGCGACGGCGGCCTTCTGCGCCTCGTCCAGGCCCTTGGCCACCGACCGGACGGCGGCCGGGTCGGCGATCCGCTCGCTCGTCGCGGCCAGCCGGGCGACGTTCTCGGCGAGCGCCTCCTCGGCCATCCCGTAGCGCGCCAGCGACAGCGTGCGCAGCGCCGGGTCCGGCTCGGGCAGCTCGTCGGCGTCCGCCGCGTCGTCCTCGGCGAACTCGGGCTCGGGCGGCTCGTGGTCGAGCACCTCGCCGGACTCCACCGCCGCGACGATCGCCGCCACCGGGTCGGCCACCCCCTCGGCACGCAGCGCGGCCACGACCAGGTCGGCGGGCAGCACCGTGTGCCCGTCGCGGGTCGCCGTCCGCAGGGTCAGGGCCACGATCGCCCGGCCGCGGCGGGAGTCCTGCCGGTCGGCGCCGGGCAGGACGGCGATGGCCAGCCGGTCGGCGTCGGCCAGGGTGACGCCGGTCAGCCCGAGCAGCGCCCACGGGTCGTCGCGCAGCCGGCGCGCGGCGTCGGCGCCCAGGGAGTCGGCGGCGGAGGCGGCCAGCCGCGCCTCCAGCCCGGCGCCGACCAGCAGCGCCACCACGTCGTAGGTGGGGGCCGCGGACAGGAAGCTGGAGAACAGCCGCTCCGCGCGCTGCTTGCCCACCCGCGGCAGCTTCAGCAGCCGGGCGGCGGTGACGTCGTCGGGGGAGGTGATCCCGGCGGCGGGCAGCTCGGCCGCCGTCCGCTTGCCCAGGCCGGGCCACAGCCCGGCGGCGCAGAACGCCGCGAACACCGGGTCGGGCGAGGGGGCGCTCACCGGTCCGACCGGCGCTCGGGATAGGAGAACCAGGGCGCGGAGACGTCTTCGAGGGCCGTCCGGATCGCGGCGGGCAGCCGCACCGCCTCGGCGTCGAGGGAGGCCTGCAGCTGGTGCGCGGTGCGCGCGCCGACGACGGGGGCGGTGACGCCGGGCCGGTCGCGGACCCAGGCGAGGGCGACCGCCAGCGGCGTCGTGCCCAGGCCCTCGGCGGCGGTGATCACCGCCTCCACGATCCGATCGGCCTTGGCCGAGCGCAGCCCGTCGATGAAGCCCTGCCACTGCGGCGAGGCGCCGCGGGACTCCGACGGCGTGCTGTGCCGGTACTTGCCGGTGAGCAGCCCCCGCCCCAGCGGCGACCAGGCGAGCACCCCGAGCCCGAGCGCCTCGGCGGCCGGGACGACCTCCCGCTCGACGCCGCGCTGCAGCAGCGAGTACTCCACCTGCGTGCCCACCACCGGCACCCGCCCCGGCCACGCCCGCTGCCACGTCGCGGCCTGGGCGGTCTGCCAGCCGGTGAAGTTGCTGATCCCCACGTAGCGCACCCGCCCGGAGGCCACCGCGGCGTCGCAGGCGGCGAGCGTCTCCTCCAGGGGGGTGGTCTCGTCCCACGAGTGCAGCTGCCAGAGGTCCACGTGGTCGAGGCCGAGACGCTCCAGCGAGGCGTCGAGGGCGGCCAGCAGGTGCCCCCGGGACCCCCCGCGGCCCATCGGCCCGGCGCCGGTCCGGCCGACGGCCTTGGTGGCCACCAGCACGTCACCGCGGGGGACGACGTCGGCCAGCAGCCGGCCCAGGGTCCGCTCGCTGTCCCCGTCGCAGTAGACGTCGGCGGTGTCGACCAGCGTGCCCCCCGCGTCGACGAACGCCGTCAGCTGCATGGCGGCCTCGTCCTCGTCGGTGTCGCGGCCCCAGGTCATGGTGCCCAGCGCCAGGCGGGAGACGACCAGTCCGCTGCGCCCGAGTGCGCGTTGCTCCACGGAGGGCCAACCTACCGGCGACCCGACCGGCGGGCCGGTGACCCAGGGTGTCCCGGGGCGGCGCGCCGGGATCGGCCGGCCGCCCGCCTAGGGTGGCCTCCCGTGCTCCGACGACCCCCCGCCACGCCCTGCTCCCCCCGCGTCCCGGGAGGCGGACGGTGAGCTGGCTCGAGGCGGTCGTCCTGGGGCTCGTCCAGGGCCTCACCGAGTTCCTGCCCATCTCCTCCAGCGCGCACCTGCGCGTGGTGGGGGAGGCCTTCGGCTGGGGTGACCCCGGCGCGGCGTTCACCGCGATCACCCAGATCGGCACCGAGGCCGCGGTGCTGCTCTACTTCCGCCGCGACATCGGGCACATCATCCGCGCCTGGGTGCGCTCGCTCACCGACCGCTCCGTGCGCCGCGACCCCGACGCGCGCATGGGCTGGCTGATCATCGTCGGCAGCGTGCCGATCGTCGTCCTCGGGCTGCTGTTCCAGGACGACATCGAGACCACGTTCCGCAGCCTGTGGATCGTGGCGACGGCGCTGATCGCGTTCTCGCTGATCCTGTTCTGGGCCGACCGGGTGGGGCGCAAGGACCGCGACCTGCGCCAGCTCACCGTCGGGCACGGCATCGCCTTCGGGCTCGCCCAGGCCATGGCGCTCATCCCCGGCGTGTCCCGCTCGGGCGGCACGATCACCGCCGGCCTGTTCCTCGGGTACTCCCGGGCCGCCGCGGCGCGCTACTCGTTCCTGCTCGCCGTCCCGGCGGTGCTCGGCTCGGGCTTCTTCCAGGCCTACGAGGCGCTCACCGGGGACGTCGCCGGGCAGACGGTGTCCTGGGGACCGACGATCCTGGCCACCGTGCTCGCCTTCGGGGTGGGGCTGACCGTGATCGCCTGGCTGCTGCGCTACCTCGACCGCGGCAGCTTCACGCCGTTCGTCGTCTACCGCGTCGTCCTGGGGGCGCTGCTGCTCGTGCTGCTCGGCAGCGGGGTGCTCGCCGCCCAGTAGCACCCCGGTTGCGGCCGGGACCTCCTCGTCCCCTCGTCTCCCCGATGATCATGGGGTCGGTGCTCCCGGACACGCCGCCCGTGGCGTGTCGACCGGCCACGACCCCATGATCGACGGTGCGGGGGGCTCAGGCTCGCCTGCTGCGGTCGACGTGGTCGCTGACCGCCGCGGCGATCTCACCGGCGTCGAGGACGGGCACCGTGTGGTGGCTGGCCCGCGCGAGCTCCAGGACGGTGGCGGCGGGGAGCAGGGACCGGGCGTTGCGCGCCACCCGCCGCGGGTCGTGGGCGCGGCTGCGTCCGGCGACGAGCACCAGCGTGGGGGCGGTCAGCCGCGCCAGCTGCGCGCGCGGCGGACGGCGGGTCGCCACGATCGGCGTCCGGCGGAACTCGGTGGCCCCCCGCACGTGGACGTCGAGCCATGCGGGATCGAGGGCGCGTCCCCCGGCCTCCCAGGCGAGGAAGCGCCGGACCCGCGCCGGGGTGGGGCGCACCAGGGAGGGGACCGCGTGCAGCAGGTACCGCGGGGCGAAACCGGCGAAGCAGGCGGTGGGGTCGAGCAGCCCGAGGGAGGCGGCGAGGCCCTCGTGGTCGAGCACCGCACGGAGGGCCAGGTGGGCGCCGGCGGAGTGCCCCACCAGGTGGACCGGGCCGGTGTCCAGGGCGGCGAGCAGCTCGGCCAGCCAGGCCGTCAGGTCCGCCGTCCGCCGGAACGGGCGGCTGCTCTCGCTGCGCCCCGGGTTGCCGGGCTGGTCGGGGGCGAGCACGTGGAACCGCCCGGCCAGCTCGCCCGCCACCCCCGCCCACGCGGTGGCGGTGGCGCCGTCCCCGTGCAGCAGGACCACCGGGGGCGCCCCGGGCGGTCCGGCCGCCAGCACGTGCGTGCGGCCCCACGACGTCGGGACGTCGAGGGCGCGGTGCCCGGCCGGCCACCGCGCGGCGGCCGCGTCATAGCTCGCGAGGAAGCCCATCGGCCCAGACAACTAGACAGCCTAGCCATCAGGCAAGCGAGCTATCCTGCGCCCCGTGGCCGATCGGCAGCGTGACGCACCGGCGGCCGTGCACCGCCTGCGGGCCCTGACCCTGCTGCTGGACGACGCGGGCAGCGCCTTCGCCGGCCGGCACGGCCTCACCGCGACCGACGTCCGGGCGCTGATCTGCCTGCTCGACCGGGAGCGCACCGGGGCCCCGGCCAGCCCGACCTGGCTGGCCGGGCAGCTGCGGATGACCACGGCCTCGGTGACCGCGCTGCTCGACCGCCTGGAGCGGGCCGGTCACGTCCGCCGCACGCCCCGGACCGATGACCGCCGGCGCGTCGACGTCGTCGTGCAGCCGTCGGCGAAGGAGCTCGGCTGGTCGTTCTTCGGCCCGCTGATCGACGCCACCGTCGCCGTCCTGGACCGCCGGACGCCCGCCGAGCGCGCGGTCATCGACGGCTTCCTCGACGACATGGTCGCCGCGGTCGAGCAGGCGGGTGGCTGACCGTCGGCCCTCTGCAGGGGCCCGCCGCGAGCCTGCGAGCGGTGGGGGCTGAGGGTCCCTTCTCTAGGCTCGGCGGTCGTGACCACCGTTCTCCTCCTGCGCCACGGCCGGACGACGGCCAACGCCGGCGGTGTCCTCGCCGGCTGGACCCCGGGCGTGCAGCTCGACGAGACCGGTGAGGCACAGGTCCGGGCGGTGGGGGAGCGACTGGCCCCCGTGCCGCTGGCCGCGGTCGTGAGCAGCCCGCTGGAGCGCTGCCGGCAGACCGCCGACGCGGTGCTCGCCGGGCGGCAGCTGGACCTGCAGACCGACGACCGGCTCGGCGAGGCCCGCTACGGCGACTGGACCGGCCGGCCGCTCAAGGAGCTGGTCAAGGAGCCGATGTGGAAGGTCGTGCAGCAGCACCCCTCGGCCGCGGTGTTCCCCGGCCCGGAAGGGGAGGGGCTGGCGCAGACCCAGGCCCGCGCGGTGGCCGCCGTCCGTGCCTGGAACGCCACCCTCGGGCCGGACGCGGTCTGGCTGGCCGTCAGCCACGGTGACGTCATCAAGGCCCTGCTCGCCGACGCCCTGGGGCTGCACCTGGACCAGTTCCAGCGGATCGTCGTCGACCCGGCATCGCTGTCGGTGATCACCTACACCGAGACCCGCCCGTTCGTCGTCCGCATGAACGACACCGGTGGCGACGTCGCCGCGCTGGTCCCGCCGAAGAAGAAGGGCCGCCGCCGCCGCACCGCCGACTCCGACGCCGTCGTGGGTGGCGGGGCCGGCGCGCAGGCCTGACCTCGGCGTCCCCCTCGCCCGGCCCCGGCGCCCGCGTAACCTGGGTGCCGTGCCGCGCCAGGTCTTCCTCTTCGACCGCCCGTCCCGGTTCGTCGCCGGCACCGTCGGACAGCCCGGTGACCGCACCTTCTACCTGCAGGCCTCCGACGCCGCCGGCCGCGTGGTCAGCGTGGCGCTGGAGAAGAGCCAGGTCCAGGTGCTCGCCGAGCGGATGAACGAACTGCTCGACGAGGTGGCCGCCCGCCCGGGCACCGTCGTCCCGCCCGACGCCGAGGTCGACGACCTCGAGCCGCTCACCGCGCCGGTCGACGAGGAGTTCCGCGTCGCCGCGATGGGCCTGGCCTGGGACGGCGAGGAGCAGGCCGTCGTCGTCGAGGCCGTGGCCGCGGGGGAGGAGCCGGTCGAGGAGGACGTGATCCTCTCCGACAGCGACGAGGGCCCCGACGCGCTGCGGGTCACCATGACCCCTGCCGCGGCGCGCGCCTTCGTCGTCCGGGCCCGCCGGGTGGTGGCCGCCGGCCGTCCGGCCTGCCCGCTGTGCTCGCTGCCACTGGACCCCGCTGGGCACGTGTGCCCACGCCAGAACGGCTACCGCCGCTGAGCCCGGCGCCGCGGCCCCGATGACCGAGCGTCCCGCCGACCCCGCGTCGGACCTGCGCGCGCCGACGGGTCACGACGAGGCCATGACCCTGCTGCTCGAGGGCGAGATCGACCTCGAGGGCCGCATGCTCGACGCCAGCAACGTCACCCTCGTCGGCACGATCCGCACCGGGGAGCTGGAGGCGGAGTGCGTCTACAAGCCCGTCGCCGGTGAGCGGCCGCTGTGGGACTTCCCGGACGGCACCCTCGCCGGGCGGGAGGTCGCCGCCGCGCTGGTCTCGGAGGCCACCGGATGGCGGGTGGTCCCGCCCACCGTCCTCCGGGACGGCCCGTTCGGGCCCGGCATGGTGCAGCTGTGGATCGACGGTGACCCGGAGGTCGACCTCGCCGCGTTCGTGCGGTCGGACGACCCCGGACTGCGGCGCATGGCGGTGTTCGACGCGGTGGTCAACAACGCCGACCGCAAGGGCGGGCACATCATCCCCACCCCCGAGGGCCACGTGTACGGCGTCGACCACGGCATCTGCTTCTCCGTCGACCCCAAGCTGCGCACGCTGCTGTGGCGCTGGGCCGGCCAGCCGCTGCCCGCCGAGGCCCGGGACGTGCTGGAGAAGCTGACCGTCGACCTGCTCGGCGACCTCGGCGAGCAGCTGCACGCGCACCTCACCCGGCGCGAGGTGCGGCGCACCCAGCAGCGGGTGGCCGAGCTGCTGCGCAGCGGCCGGCACCCGCTGCCCAGCGGCGACTGGCCCGCCCTGCCCTGGCCGCCCTTCTGAGCGAGGACCCTCCCGCCCCCCACCGCCCGCACGCACGCAGCGGGCCCCTGCAGGAGGGCCGCCGCTCGGGGACCGATCTGGCAGGGTGACCGTCGTGGCGCACCGGAGCCGACTGGCGATCCTGCTGCTCGACCTGCCGCCCGAGCACCACGACGCCGGGCGCACGTTCTGGTCCGCCGCGACGGGGCACGCCGTCGAGCCCGACCCCGAGGACGAGCGGTGGTCCTCGCTCGGCTCGTTCGCCGACGGCGTCCACGTCGAGGTGCAGCGGACGGGGGAGGGCACCCCACCCCGCTGGCACGTCGACGTCGAGACCGACGACGTCCCCGCCGAGGTGGCCCGCCTGGAGGCGCTCGGTGCCCGGCGGCTGGCCGACATGGGCACGTTCTGGCAGCTGCTGGACCCCGCGGGGCTGGTGTTCTGCGTCGTCGGCGTCCAGACCGGCGCGGAGTTCGAGCGGCACGCCACCACCTGGCCGTGATCAGCCCACCCGCACCAGGTCGATCATCGCGGCCGCCTGGAGCCCGTCGCCGTCCACGGTGAGCACCTCCAGCGGCACCCGCCGCCACACCGTCAGCAGCAGGTCGCCCGCGGTGCCGGTCAACCGGGCGATGGGCACCGGCCGCGAGCCGGGGAACAGCGTCCGCTCCACGGCGGCGTCCACGGCGTGCAGGACCACCGGGTGGGCGGACTCCGGCGGACCGTCGGGCAGGGCGGCGGGGACGACCACCTCCAGCCACTCGTCGAGCCCGTCCAGGCCCACGTCGGCCGGGACGGGGCGGACGTCGCCGAGCACCTGCTCGGCGTCGACCGTGTGCACCACCGCCTCCTGCACCTGCCGGCGGAGCACGAACGCGACGTCCTGCCGGCGCGCCCAGGTCCACACCCGCTCGGCGGGGTCCGCGCCGGCGAGCACGGTCTCCAGCTCCGACGACCGGGCCACCAGCCAGCCGAGCAGCTCGTCGTCGGGGTGGCGGGCCGGCCGCGGGTAGCCGCCGACGTCGGTGGCCCGCGTCCGCACGACCCAGGCCCAGAAGTGCTGCACCTCCGCCAGGTGCGAGACCAGGTCGGCCAGCGACCACCCGGGGCAGCCGGGCACCGGCGCGGTCCAGCCCCGGTGGAGGACGGCGGCCGCGGCCACGTCGGCGAACCGGGCGTTGGTCCGCCGCAGGAGCGGCAGGTACTCGTCGGGTTCCACGGTGGCCTCCGTCTCGCGGGCGTGCACCGACAGGATGAGGGGCGGACGGCGCGGTCGGTAGCCGCAACTAGGCTCGGTGCGTGCTCGCCTGGCCTGCCCCGCTCCTGCCGACCCTCCCGGGCACCGGTCCCGCGCTCAAGCTGCACGACACCTCGCGCGGCGAGGTGGTCGCCACCAGCCCCGACCGCACCGCGCGGATGTACGTCTGCGGGATCACCCCCTACGACGCCACGCACCTCGGCCACGCCGCCACCTACCTCGCCTTCGACCTGGTCAACCGGGTGTGGCGGGACGCGGGGCACGCCGTCCACTACGTGCAGAACGTCACCGACATCGACGACCCGCTGCTGGAGCGCGCCGAGCGCGACGGCGAGGACTGGATCGTCCTGGCCATGCGGGAGACGGCCCTCTTCCGGGAGGACATGACCGCCCTGCGCGTCCTCCCGCCCGAGGACTACGTCGGCGCGGTCGAGTCGATCCCGCGGATCGTCGCGCACCTCGAGGACCTGCTCCGCGAGGGCCTGGCCTACTCCCTCGACGACGGGACCGGCGACGTCTACCACGACGTGGCCCAGGCCCCGGGCTTCGGCGGCGAGTCCCGCTACGACGAGGCCACCATGCTGCAGTTCTTCGCCGAGCGCGGGGGAGACCCCGACCGCGCGGGCAAGCGCAACCGGCTCGACCCGATGCTGTGGCGGGGCGAGCGCCCCGGCGAGCCCTCCTGGCCCGGTCCCGGCGGCGTGTCCGGTCGCCCCGGCTGGCACATCGAGTGCGCGACCATCGCGCTGGACACCATCGGCATGGGCTTCGACGTCCAGGGCGGCGGCAGCGACCTCGTCTTCCCGCACCACGAGTACTCGGCCGTGCACGCCGAGGCCCTGACGGCCACCAAGCCCTTCGCGCGGGCCTACGTGCACGCGGCGATGATCGGTCTCGACGGCGAGAAGATGAGCAAGAGCCGCGGCAACCTGGTGTTCGTCTCCCGACTGCGGGGCGAGGGCGTCGACCCGATGGCGATCCGGCTGGCGCTGCTGTCGGGTCACTACCGGACCGACCGGCACTGGACGCCGGACCTCCTCGACACCGCCCGCGAGCGCCTGGCCACCTGGCGCCGGGCGGTCGCCCGGCCCGCCGGGGCGCCCGCCGCACCCGTCCTGCAGGGGCTGCGCGAGCGGCTGGCCGACGACCTGGACAGCCCGGGCGCCATCGCCCTGGTCGACCACTGGGCGGCCCGGACGCTCGCGGGGGAGGACGACGACCGGGAGGACGGCGCCCCGACGATCGTGTGCGACGCGGTCGACGCGCTGCTCGGTGTCGCCCTGCAGGACTGCTGATGACCTCCTTCCGGCTGGTGAGCCGCGCCGCCCGGGAGCGGGAGGAGGAGGCCCTCGCGCCGGCGGCGACCCGCTCGACGGCCAGCCGTGGGCGCGTCGTCGCCGAGCCGGAGGACGCCCTGCGCACCGCGTTCGAGCGGGACCGCGACCGGATCCTGCACGCCAAGGCCTTCCGCCGGCTCAAGCACAAGACGCAGGTCTTCCTGAACCCCGACGGCGACCACTTCGTCACCCGGCTGACCCACACGCTGCAGGTGACCCAGGTCGCCCGGTCCCTGGCCCGGGGGCTCGGGCTGCACGAGACCCTGGCCGAGGCGATCGCCCTGGGCCACGACCTCGGCCACTCACCGTTCGGCCACATCGGCGAGGACGCGCTGGAGCCCTACGTGCCCGGTGGCTGGCACCACGCCGCGCAGGGCGTGCGGATCGTCGAGGTGCTCGAGCGGCTCAACCTGACCTGGGAGGTCCGCGACGGCATCCGGGCGCACAGCTGGAAGATCAACCCGCCCCCGGACACCCGGGAAGCCGAGTGCGTGCGCTACGCCGACCGGATCGGCTACCTGTCCCACGACGCGCTGGACGCCGTCCGGGCCGGGGTGCTGCGGGTCGACGACCTGCCCGTGGGTGCCCGGGCCGCGTTCGGGGCGCCCGGCAGCGAGATGGTCGGCGCCATGATCGACGCGGTCCTCGAGGGCTCCATGGCCGACGGTGGTGCGGTGGTCATGGCGCCGGACCGGCTGGCGGCCATGCACGAGCTGCGGACGTTCATGTTCGAGCGGGTGTACGCCTCACCGACGGCCGCGGGGCAGAAGCACGTGGCGATCGACGTCATCCGCCGGCTGGTCGACCACCACCTGGCCCATCCCGAGCTCATCCCGCCCACCTACCGCGACACGGAGGCCGACGCGGTCACCCAGGTCGTGGACTACGTCTCCGGGATGACCGACCGGTTCGCCCTGGCGATGCACGACCGGCTGTTCGACGCCGACGCGTCGACCCGCATGACGCCGCTGCTCCGCCTCCCGTAGCCCGGTCCGGCCCGGGCCGACGAAGGAGCGCCCGCGCGTCCGCGCGTCCGGCGTACGACCGTTATCCCCAACACCGCGCTCGTCGAGCACGAGCCGCGAGGGTGCCGGCGCGCAGGTCAGGGGCCGGTTGGGGGAGGAGCCCCGCCCACGGGAGCACCAGGAGCCCGTCGCCCCATCACGCCCGCGGCGGCGCCCTGCGACGGGGCCACCGTCAGCTCGTGCCGCCCCGGCGGCGCAGGTACCGCTCGAACTCCCGGGCGATGGAGTCGCCGTTGGCGTTGGAGAGGTCGAACTCGGTGGCCCGCTCCTCCAGCGACCGGACGTACTCGACGACCTCGGCGTCCTCGTTGGCCATCTCGTCGACGGTCTTCACCCAGTCCTCGGCCTGCTGGGGGAGCGCGCCCAGCGGCACCGGCAGCTCGAGCACCTCCTCGACGCGCTGCAGCAGCGCGACGGTGGCCCGCGGCGACGGCGGCTGGGACACGTAGTGCGGAACCGCGGCCCAGAAGCTGATGGCCGGCAGCCCGGCCTGCACGCAGGCGTCCTGGAAGACGCCGAGGATGCCGGTCGGCCCCCCGTAGCGCGACGTCTCCAGGCCCCAGCGCTCGGCCGACTCGGTGTCGTACGCGGAGCCGGTGACCGGGGTCGGCCGGGTGTGCGGCGTGTCGGCCAGCAGCGCGCCGAGCCCCACGACCGTGCGGACGTCGAGCTCGCGGCACAGCTCGATGAGCTCCTCGCAGAACCCGCGCCAGCGCATGTTGGGCTCGATGCCGCGGATCAGCACGACGTCACGCTCGGTGCCCGGCGGGCGGGCGACGGAGATGCGCGTCGTGGGCCACTCGATCCGGCGGCTGACCCCGCCGACGAGCGAGACGGTGGGGCGGTTGACCTGGAAGTCGTAGTAGTCCTCGGGGTCCAGGGCGGCGAGCGGAGTGGCGTCCCAGATGAGCTCGAGGTGCTCCAGCGCCCCGGTGGCGGCGTCCCCGGCGTCGTTCCAGCCCTCGAAGGCGACGACCACCATCGGGTCGGTCAGCCGGGGCAGGTCCTCAGGGGTGGACTTCGGGTCGATCACCCCTGCCAGCCTACGTCGGTCGGCTCGCGGGACCGTGCGATCGGACCCGTGCGTGTGGCCGACGTCGCCCTCCGGGGCGACCGGACGCCCGGTCCACCGCGCGTAGCGTGGCCGGGATGGTCTCCCGCGCGCCCGTCCTCTCCGCCGTCCTCTTCGACATGGACGGCACCCTGGTGGAGACCGAGCAGCACTGGGGCGAGGCCATGGCGGCGCTCGCCCGCCGGCTCGGCGGCGAGATGTCGGCCAAGGCACGGGAGCAGACGGTCGGCACGAGCATCGCGGTGTCGATGGCGATCCTGCACGCCGACCTGGGCCTGGAGCGCACCGAGGAGCAGTTGCTCGCCGCGGGGCGCTGGGTGGAGGACGCGACCGCGGAGCTGCTGGCCGGGGAGATCCACTGGCGGCCCGGCGCGCGGGAGCTGCTGACGGAGGTGCGGCACGCCGCCGTCCCCACGGCCCTGGTGACCACCACGCCCCGGCGGCTGGCCGACATCGTCCTCGGCGCGATCGACCGGGCGTTCCCCGACGTGCCGCCCTTCGACCACACCGTCTGCGGCGACGAGGTGCCCGCCCGCAAGCCCGACCCGGCGCCCTACCGCCAGGCGATGGCCGCCCTCGGGGTGCCGGCGTCCGGCTGCGTCGTGGTGGAGGACTCGACGGCCGGGGTCACCGCCGGACTGGCCGCCGGCGCGGCGGTCCTGGGCGTGCCGTCCCTGCAGGAGCTGTCCCCGGCGCCGGGCCTCGTGCTCCGCGAGGCCCTCGCGGGGGTCGGCCTCGGCGACCTGGTGGACGTGCTCGCCGCCCGGCAGGCCGTGGACGCCCGGGTCTAGCCCGCCAGGCGCACCTCGCGCCCGCGGGACAGCACCAGTCGCGGCCGCTGCAGGCAGGTCACGTCGGTGGCCAGGTCGCCGTCCACGGCCAGCAGGTCGGCGTCCAGCCCGGCCCGCAGCCGGCCGGTGCGATCGGCCAGACCGCAGGTGCGGGCCGCGACGCCGGTGGCTCCCGCCAGCGCGTCGGTCACCGGCACCCCGCAGGAGCCGACCAGTTCGGCGACCGCGAGCGGGACCAGTCCGTGCGGCTTGACCGGTCCGATCCCCGCATCGGTACCGGCGACGAGGGTCACCCCGGCGCGGTACAGCGCCGCGGCGTTGGGCAGCTGTGCCTCGTACGTCGCGCCCACTGCCTGCATCCTGGCCTGCACGTGCGCCGGGGGGTCGATCCCGGGCACGCGGCCGAGCGTCGGGCACACCGACGTGCCCGCGGCCACGAGCCGACGGGCCAGGTCCGGTGGCGTCCGCACGCCGTCGGGGGTCAGGCAACTGCAGTGCTCGATGCCGTCGACCCCGGCGGCGGAGCTGCGCTCCACGGCGGACAGGCCGTGCGCATGCGCCGTGACCGGCAGCCCGTGCCGGTGCGCCTCCTCGACCAGGGCCCGGAGCTCCTCGAGGGAGAACTGGCACGCGAACAGGTCGGTCCCCGGGGTCAGCAGCCCGCCGCTGGCCATGACCTTGACGACGCCGGCGCCCCGGTCGACCCGCTCCCGGACCGCCCGGCGCAGCGCGTCCACGCCGGACGTCTCCCCGCCCATCGACCAGCAGTGCCCGCCAGGGGAGGTGATCGGTGGTCCGGCGGCGACGACGGTGGGCCCGTCGGTACCGGCGCGAGCGCGCTCGACGACTGCCCACTGGTGGTCGCCCAGGTCCCGGACCGTGGTCACGCCGGCGCGCAGCTGCTGCTGCTCCGCGGTGCTGATGACCGCGTCGAGTTCGTCCGCGGACAGCTCCGGGATCCGGTCGAGCGCCCGCGGACTGTCGTCGGCGCAGAGGTGGACGTGCGTGTCGACGAGGCCGGGCAGCAGCGTCCCGGCCGGGAGGTCGGTGACCGGGCACCCGGCCGGAGCGGGTGCCGAGGCCGGCTGCACCGCCACGATGGCGCCGTCCTCGACGAGCACGAGGGCGCCGTCGGGGAGGAACCGCTCGCCGTCGAAGGCACGGGGTGCCCGGTAGCCGTGCACGGGACCTCCTCGGGCTGCGGGTCCGGCGCGGGGCCGGCCCGTCCGAGGCGACCCCGACCGACACGCGGTCGTGCAGGTCGCCACGGACCTCGACGTCGGCATCGTCCTCGGTCCGGCGACCGCGGGCCAGCAGGTCGAGGACCTCCGCTCGCGTGCCGGTCGCGGGTCCCGCGGGCCGCCCGCGACCGCGGGAGGCGTGCCACGCTGCCCCGGCCCCGCACCGACGACCGCACGGAGGAGCACTCGCCATGGCCCGCCTGGTGTACGCAGCGATCGCCTCGCTCGACGGCTACGTGGCCGACGACGCCGGCTCCTTCGACTGGGCCGTGCCCGACGCGGAGGTGCACACGGCGGTCAACGACCTCGTCCGCCCGATCGGGACGTACCTCTACGGACGCCGCCTCTACGAGGTGATGGTGGGCTGGGAGACGGCCTTCGACGGCCCGGACGACCCGCCGGAGGCGCGGGACTTCGCAGCCGTCTGGCGGGCGGCGGACAAGGTCGTCCACTCGCGGACGCTGGAGGCGGTCGCGAGCGCGCGGACGCGGGTCGTGCGTGAGTTCGACCCGGAGGAGGTCCGGCGGCTGAAGGCGACCGCCGACCGGGATCTCTCCGTCGGCGGGCCGCACCTGGCCGGCCAGGCGTTCGCCGCCGGCCTCGTCGACGAGTGCCACCTGTTCCTCGTGCCGCACCTGGTCGGCGGCGGCCTGCGGGCGCTGCCCGACGGCGTGCGCCTGGAGCTCGAGCTGGTCGGGGAGCGCCGGTTCGCCAGCGGCGTGGTGCACCTGCACCACCGCGTCCGCCCGTAGCCACCCCGGGGCCGGCGGCCAGGACGGTGGCGGTCAGTCCCGCTCGACGACCGGCAGGAGGGCCGGCCAGCCGGCCGCCGCGGCCGCCTCGGCGGGGAACGGCGGAGGCGTGCCGCCGAACGACGGGCAGAGCGCCTGGTGGTCGCACCAGTCGCACAGCCGGGTGCGGTTGGGCCGGAAGTCGCCGGTGGCCACCGCCCGCTCGATCGCCGCCCAGATGGCCAGCAGCGTCCGCTCGAAGCGCACCAGCTCGGCCTCGTCGGGCGCATAGGTCAGCGCGTCGCCGTCGCCGAGGTAGAGCAGCTTGAGCTGGCTGGCGACGACGCCGCGGGTGCGCCAGAGCACCAGCGCGTAGAACTTCATCTGGAACAGGGCCTTGCCCTCGAACGCCTCGCGGGGCATCGACCCGGTCTTGTAGTCGACCACCCGCAGCGCGCCGTTGGCCGCGACGTCGAGCCGGTCGACGTAGCCGCGCAGCAGCAGCCCGTCGGGCAGGGTGACCTCGACCAGCTCCTCGCGGCCCTGCGGCTCGATGCGGGACGGGTCCTCCAGCGAGAAGTACGTCTCCACCAGCTTGCCCGCAGACGCCAGCCACGCCTGGAGCGACTGCTCCGCGGGCTGGTCGTCGGCCGCGCCGCCCTCGGCGAACAGCTCGGCCACGGACGGGTCCTCGCGCAACTGCTCCCAGGCGGGCGCCACCAGTTCGCGGGCGGCCTCCGGCGTCCGCTCCCGGGCAGGCAGGTCGTAGAGCTGCTCGAGGACCGTGTGCACCAGCGTGCCGCGGACCGCGGCCAGGCTCTTGCGCTCGGGCAGCCGGTCGATCGTCCGGAACCGGTAGAGCAGCGGGCAGGTCTTGAAGTCCGCCGCCCGGCTGGGGGACAGCGAGGGCCGACGCGGAGCCTGCTGCTCGAGGGGCCCGGTCGCGTCGACGGGGGTGTCCGGGGAAGAGGCAGCCGCCTCCGCGGGCTGCCCGGTGACCGTCGCCGTCGTCATGTCCCGAGGCTAGGTCGGTCCACCGACAGTTCCGAGTGCGCGCGCCGAGACGTGCGGCACGGCTCCGTAGGCTGGCCGCCCGTGGACGATCAGCAGCAGGACCCCGGACCCGTCGTCGAGATGCCGGAACCGCCCGCGCAGCCGGTCGCCGGGGCCTTCGTCGCCGGTGACCGGGTCCAGCTCACCGACCCCAAGGGCCGGCTGCACACCGTCGTCCTCGAGCCGGGCAAGCAGTTCCACACCCACCGCGGGGCGATCGAGCACGACCACCTCATCGGCGCGCCGGAGGGGTCGGTCGTGCACTCGACGGCCAACACCGGCTACCTGGCCCTGCGGCCGCTGCTCGCCGACTTCGTGCTCTCCATGCCGCGCGGCGCGCAGGTCATCTACCCCAAGGACGCCGCCCAGATCGTCGGCTTCGGCGACGTCGGCCCCGGCATGCGGGTGCTGGAGGCCGGCGCCGGCTCGGGGGCGCTGAGCTGCTCGCTGCTGCGGGCGGTCGGCTCGGAGGGATCGCTCACCAGCTACGAGCGTCGAGAGGACTTCGCCGAGGTCGCCCGGTCGAACGTGGCGGCGTTCTTCGGCGAGGTGCCCGGCACGTGGTCCCTGCGGCTCGGTGACCTGGCCCAGCACCCGGCGGAGGAGACCGTGGACCGCGTCGTCCTCGACATGCTCGAGCCGTGGGCGGTGCTGCCCACGGTCGCGGCGGCGCTGCGGCCCGGCGGCGTCCTCGTCGGTTACGTCGCCACCGTCACCCAGCTGTCCACCTACGTCGAGGCGCTGCGCGCCCAGGGCGTGTGGACCGAGCCGTACTCCTGGGAGTCGCTCATCCGGCCGTGGCACGCGGTCGGCCTGGCGGTCCGGCCCGAGCACCGGATGGTCGCCCACACCGCCTTCCTGGTGACCGCCCGCCGGCTCGCCGACGGGGTCACGGCACCGCTGCGGCAGCGGCGCGCGCACAAGTAGGAGGCCCTTCCGCCCCCACCCGTCGCACGCCGGCGGCGGGGCCCGGCTGCGTGGCGATCGCACCACCGGGGCGGGTGGGACGTTCCGGAACCCAGCCGTAGCGTGGTCGGTACCGGGGTCCCGCGAGCCCCCGGCACGCTGTCGTCAGGCGTGTATAGATTTGCCTCCTGGCTCCCCCGATGTGTGCGGAGGTGCGCGATGGGCCTGGGTCCCGACGAGTTCCGAGCGCGGCGTGAGCGTGACGTGGCGGCACTGCTCAGCCAGATCTCCTACCTGGAGGAGGAGATCGGACTGCTGCGGCGCAAGGTCGCCGACAGTCCCCGCCAGGTCCGTGCGCTGGAGGAGCGGATCGCCGAGGCGGAGGGTCGCGCGGCGTTCCTGTCCGAGCGCAACGACAAGCTGGCCGGCACGCTGCGCGACGCCCGCGAGCAGCTGGTCACGCTCAAGGAGGAGGTCGACCGGCTCGGTCAGCCGCCGTCCGGGTACGGCGTCTTCCTGAACCGGTACGACGACGGCACGGTCGACGTGTTCACCAGCGGTCGGAAGCTGCGTGTCTCGGTCTCGCCGAACGTCGAGGTGACCGAGCTGCGCCCCGGCCAGGAGGTCATGCTCAACGAGGCGATGAACGTCGTCGAGGCGCGGTCCTTCGAGCGCCAGGGCGACGTCGTCATGCTCAAGGAGCTGCTCGAGCCGGTGGACGGGGTCACCCCCCGGGCGCTGGTCATCGGCCACACCGACGAGGAGCGCGTGGTCTTCCTCGCCGACTCCCTCACCGGGCAGCCGCTGCGCAGCGGGGACTCGCTGCTGCTGGAGACCCGCTCGGGCTACGTCTACGAGCGGATCCCCAAGAGCGAGGTCGAGGAGCTCGTCCTCGAAGAGGTCCCCGACATCGACTACGGCGACATCGGCGGGCTCTCCCGGCAGATCGAGCAGATCCGCGACGCCGTCGAGCTGCCGTTCCTGCACGCCGACCTGTTCCGCGAGTACGAGTTGCGGCCGCCCAAGGGCATCCTGCTGTACGGCCCGCCCGGCTGCGGGAAGACGCTCATCGCCAAGGCGGTGGCCAACTCGCTGGCGAAGAAGGTCGCCGCGTTGCGCGGCGAGGAGGGCACCAACTCCGGGCGGTCGTTCTTCCTCAACATCAAGGGCCCGGAGCTGCTCAACAAGTACGTCGGGGAGACCGAGCGGCACATCCGCCTGGTGTTCCAGCGCGCCCGGGAGAAGGCCAGCGAGGGGACGCCGGTCATCGTCTTCTTCGACGAGATGGACTCGATCTTCCGCACCCGCGGCTCCGGCGTCTCCTCCGACGTCGAGTCGACGATCGTGCCGCAGCTGCTCAGCGAGATCGATGGCGTCGAGGGACTCGAGAACGTCATCGTCATCGGCGCCTCCAACCGCGAGGACATGATCGACCCGGCGATCCTGCGGCCCGGCCGCCTGGACGTGAAGATCAAGATCGAGCGGCCGGACGCCGAGGCGGCCCGGGACATCTTCAGCAAGTACCTGACGACGTCGCTGCCGATCAACCCCGACGACCTGGCCGAGCACGGCGGCAGCCGCGAGGCCACGATCGCCGGGATGATCCAGCGGACCGTCGAGCGGATGTACACCGAGAGCGAGGAGAACCGCTTCCTCGAGGTCACCTACGCCAACGGTGACAAGGAGGTCCTCTACTTCAAGGACTTCAACTCCGGCGCCATGCTGCAGAACATCGTCGACCGGGCGAAGAAGATGGCGATCAAGGAGTTCCTGGAGACCGGCACGTCCGGTCTGCGGGTCAGCCACCTGATGGCCGCCTGCCTCGACGAGTTCAAGGAGAACGAGGACCTGCCCAACACCACCAACCCCGACGACTGGGCGCGGATCTCGGGCAAGAAGGGCGAGCGGATCGTCTACATCCGCACGCTCATCAGCGGCAAGGGCAGCGAGTCGGGCCGCGCCATCGACACCGCGACCAACACCGGCCAGTACCTCTGACGGCCGGGGACGCGGCGCGGGGCCCTGCTGCCGGGGCCCCGCGCCGAGCCCGCCGGGTACCGGGCTCGGTGCAGCCCTGCTGCCGGGGCCCGCGCCGAGCCCGCGAGGCGTGGGGGGTAGCAGGGTCCTTCTAGGGTTGGTGCATGAGCGCGCGGCGGGTCATGGGGACCGAGATCGAGTACGGCATCTCGGTGCCGGGGCAGCCGTCGGCGAACCCGACCACCCTGTCCAGCCTGGTCGTGAACGCGTGGGCGGTGGCCGAGGCGCCGACCCCACGGCGGCCGCGCTGGGACTTCGAGGAGGAGTCGCCGCTGCGCGACGCCCGCGGGTTCGACCTGTCGCCGGCGCAGGCGCTGGACCACAACGACCTGGACGAGGACTCGGGGATGGCCAACGTCATCCTCACCAACGGCGCGCGGCTCTACGTGGACCACGCGCACCCGGAGTACTCGACGCCGGAGGTCACCAACCCGCGTGACGTCGTCCTGTGGGACAAGGCGGGGGAGCAGGTGATGGCCGAGGCGGCCCGTCGGGCCGCCCGGATCCCGGGTACCCAGCCGATCCAGCTGTACAAGAACAACACCGACGGCAAGGGCGCCTCCTACGGCGCCCACGAGAACTACCTGATGGACCGGCGGACACCGTTCCTGGACATCATCCGCGGGCTGATCCCGTTCTTCGTGACCCGCCAGGTCGTCGCCGGGTCGGGGCGGGTCGGCATCGGCACGGAAGGCCGGACGCAGGGCTTCCAGCTCTCCCAGCGGGCGGACTTCTTCGAGGTCGAGGTGGGCCTGGAGACGACGCTCAAGCGGCCGATCATCAACACCCGCGACGAGCCGCACGCCGACGCCGACAAGTACCGCCGGCTGCACGTGATCATCGGCGACGCCAACCTCGCCGAGCTGTCGACGTACCTGAAGGTCGGGACGACGTCCCTCGTGCTGGCGATGATCGAGGCGCGGACGCTCACCCAGGACCTCTCGCTGGAGGAGCCGGTGGCGGCCCTGCAGGCGGTCAGCCACGACCCCTCCCTGTCGCACAAGGTGCGGCTGCGCGACGGGCGCCGGATGACCGCTCTGGAGGTGCAGGAGGCCTATCTGGAGATGGCCCAGCGGCACGTCGACCGGCGCGGGGACGGCGACGAGCAGACCGCCGACGTGCTGCGCCGGTGGGCCGAGGTGCTCGAGGACCTCGCGGTCGACCCCATGCGCTGCGCGGACCGCCTCGACTGGCCGGCCAAGCTGCGGCTGCTGGAGGGCTACCGCTCCCGTGACGGGCTGGGCTGGGGCGACTCCCGGCTGCACCTGGTCGACCTGCAGTACTCCGACGTCCGTCCGGAGAAGGGGCTGTACCACCGGCTGGTGGCCCGCGGGTCGATGCAGCGGCTGCTCGCCGACGACGAGGTGACGCGGGCGATGGTGCACCCGCCCACCGACACCCGCGCCTTCTTCCGCGGGGAGTGCCTGCGGCGCTACCCGGCCCAGGTGGCCGCCGCCTCCTGGGACTCGGTGGTCTTCGACCTCGGCCGGGAGAACCTGGTACGGATCCCGACGATGGAGCCGCTGCGCGGCACCCGCGATCACGTGGGGGGCCTGTTCGAGTCGACGTCGAGCGCGCAGGAGCTGGTCGACACCATCACCGGCGGCTGATCCACCGCCCTGCCGGTCGACACCCGATCGTCACCGGGCGCGGGTAACTTCGGCTCAGGCACCAGCGCACACGCGAGGTGCACCGAGACCTGGAGGCACCCCATGGCCACGAGGGACACCGGCGGGCAGCAGAAGGCGACGCGGACCCGGGAGGAGACCGACGAGGCGGAGGCGTCGGTCGACACCGAGGTCGCCGAGCGTCACAAGGAGATGAGCGAGGACGTCGACTCGATCCTCGACGAGATCGACGAGGTCCTCGAGGAGAACGCCGAGGAGTTCGTCAGGTCGTATGTGCAAAAAGGGGGTCAGTGACCATCCTCGGCTGATTCTCTCGAATTGGTCGAAGTCGTGGCGGACTTCCCCGGGACGCGCGCCACTCGCAGTGGGACGTACACCCACGGCAAGCCCTGTCACAACGCGCGCGGCAGAGCATCGACAGACGGAGTGGGCGGGGCGCGGACGTACCACCTCACACGGCGGTACGGCATCACGGCTGGGGAAGCCGACGCGAAGCTCGAGTACCAGGGCGGGCTCTGTGCGATCTGCCGGACCGCGCCGGCGGCGCACGTCGACCACGACCACGTCACCGGAGCGGTGCGGGCGCTGCTGTGCTCCACCTGCAACGGCGGGCTGGGCCAGTTCGCGGACGATCCCGGCCTCATGCACGTCGCCGCGCTGTACGCCGAGGGTCATCGCGAGCAGCAGGCCCTCGCCCGGCTCCCGGAGACACCGGGCGTCCGGCCCGGGGCCGACGGCCGACCGGGGGAGCCGCCGGTAGGGTCGCAGCGACGTCCTGGTGCGGCCCGAGGCACGCGGTCCACCGGACGGGTCAACGGGGAACGCCGACAGGGTGCGGCAGGAGAGGTGGATGGGTGACCGAGTCGTCAGCTGGCCGGAGCGGGTTCTCGCCCGCGTACCTGGACCGGGTGGGTTCCTCGTTCACCGACTTCCTGGCGTCGGCCGCGCCCGACCTGCTGCCGGGCCGCCGTCCGGTGCCGCCGCTGCCGGCCGGTGACCTCACCCCGCACGGGACCACGATCGTCGCGGTGACCTACGCGGACGGCGTCCTGATGGGCGGCGACCGGCGCGCCACCATGGGCAACCTGATCTCCAGCCGGGACATCGAGAAGGTGTACGCGGCGGACGCCTGGTCGGTCATCGGCATCGCGGGCGCGGCGGGCATCGCCATCGAGATGGTCAAGCTCTACCAGGTCGAGCTCGAGCACTACGAGAAGATCGAGGGCCTCACCCTCTCCCTCGACGGCAAGGCCAACCGGCTGGCCCAGATGATCCGCGGCAACCTCGGCGCCGCCATGCAGGGCCTGGCCGTCGTCCCGTTGTTCGCCGGGTACGACCTCGACGCGGCGCCGGGCACCTCCCCGGGGCGGATCTTCAGTTACGACGTCACGGGCGGGAACTACGAGGAGCGCGGCTACTCGGCCGTCGGCTCCGGATCGCTGTTCGCCCGCAGCTCGCTGAAGAAGACGTGGCGGCCGGACCTCTCGGCGGCCGACGCCACCCGCACGGTCGTCGAGTCCCTCTACGACGCCGCCGACGACGACTCCGCCACCGGCGGGCCCGACCCGGTGCGCCGGCTGTACCCGATCGTCTACCGGGTCGATGCCGAGGGCGCCGTCCGGCTGACCGACGACGAGGTCTCCGCCGTCGCCGCCACCATCGTCACCGAGCGGTCCGCCGCGGACGGGCAGGGCTGATCCCATGACCATGCCGTACTACGCCTCGCCCGAGCAGCTCATGCGGGACCGCTCGGAGTACGCCCGCAAGGGCATCTCCCGCGGTCGCAGCGTCGCCGTGGTGACCTACGCCGACGGTGTGCTGTTCATCGCCGAGAACCCCAGCTCGACGCTGCACAAGGTCGGCGAGATCTACGACCGCATCGGCTTCGCCGCCGTCGGCCGGTACAGCGAGTTCGAGAGCCTCCGGGTGGCCGGTGTGCGGCTGGCCGACGTCCGCGGGTACTCCTACAACCGGCGCGACGTCACCGGCCGGGTCATCGCCAACGCCTACGCCCAGACCCTCGGCGAGATCTTCACCCAGCAGACCAAGCCCTACGAGGTGGAGCTCTGCGTCGCCGAGGTGGGCGACACCCCGGAGAACGACCAGCTCTACCGGCTCACCTTCGACGGCTCGGTCGTCGACGAGCCCGACTTCATCGTCATGGGCGGTCAGGCCGACGCCGTGAGCGGCAACCTGCGGGAGCACTACCTGCCCGGCATGAGCCTGGCCGAGGCGCTCCAGGTCGGCGTGCAGGCCCTGTCCGCGGTCAGCCCCGCCACGACGGCCGGCGCCGACGGCGGCCCGAAGCTGCTCACGGCGGAGCAGATCGAGGTCGCCGTGCTCGACCGGCGCCGGCCCAAGCGCGCCTTCCGCCGGGTCGTCGGGGCCGCCCTGCACCGGCTGCTCGACCGGGGCGACGTCGCGGCCGTCGAGGACGTGGAGGAGCCGCACACCGCCGCTCACGCGCCCAGCACGCCGGCCCCGGGCACCCCCGCCGGGCTCGGCGACCCCAGCGCCCCCGACACCGGTGGCACGGCCGGCAGCGGGGGACAGGCCCCCACCACCTGACGGCGTCCTCCGGCCGCCGGCGGGGTGGGCCGGGCGCATGCCCAGCTGCGAGGTGGACCGGCCCGGCGTCCGGGGGGCGCGGGAGCTGATCGACGCCGGCCGGGTCGACGTCGACACCGAGAAGCGCCACGCCTTCCCCTTCGGTGACCTCCGCCCGGTGGACCGGGCCGCGCTGGTCCACGCGGAGCAACGCGCGGCGCAGGACGACCACCGGGAGATCGGGGAGGTGGCCGACGACCTGCTCGGCCGGCTGGACGCGCGGCAGGGATGACGGGGACCCGCCGGGCGGCACGCCGAGGCCGCGCTTCCGTCGGTGTCGCGGCCTAGAGTCGGATCGTGGACCGACGGATCTTCGGGATCGAGACCGAGTACGGCGTCACGTGCACCTTCCGCGGCCAGCGTCGGTTGTCCCCGGACGAGGTGGCCCGCTACCTGTTCCGCCGGGTGGTCTCGTGGGGGCGCAGCTCGAACGTCTTCCTGCGCAACGGCTCGCGCCTGTACCTCGACGTCGGCAGCCACCCCGAGTACGCCACCGCCGAGTGCGACGACCTCACCGAGCTCGTCGTCCACGACAAGGCGGGGGAGCGGATCCTCGAGGGCCTGCTGGTCGACGCCGAGCAGCGGCTGGCCGAGGAGGGCGTCACCGGCGACATCTACCTGTTCAAGAACAACACCGACTCGGCCGGCAACAGCTACGGCTGCCACGAGAACTACCTGGTCGGCCGGCACGGGGAGTTCAGCCGGCTGGCCGACGTCCTCATCCCGTTCCTCGTCAGCCGGCAGATCGTCGTCGGCGCCGGCAAGGTGCTGCAGACGCCGCGGGGGGCCATCTACTGCGTCAGCCAGCGCGCCGAGCACATCTGGGAGGGCGTCTCCAGCGCCACCACCCGGTCCCGGCCGATCATCAACACCCGCGACGAGCCGCACGCCGACGCGGAGCGCTACCGGCGCCTGCACGTCATCGTCGGCGACTCGAACATGAACGAGACGACGACGCTGCTCAAGGTGGCCATCACCGACCTGGTGCTGCGGATGATCGAGGCCGGCGTCCCGATCAAGGACATGACGCTGGAGAACCCGATCCGGGCCATCCGCGAGATCAGCCACGACATGACCGGACGGCGCAAGGTGCGGCTGGCCAACGGCCGGGAGATGTCGGCCCTGGAGATCCAGTCGGAGTACCACAGCCGCGCCGCGGAGTTCGTCGACCGCGAGGGCTTCGGCCCGGTGCACCGGCAGATGCTGGAGCTGTGGGGGCGGGTGCTCAAGGCCGTCGACTCCGGCGACCTGTCGCTGATCGACCGCGAGATCGACTGGGCGACCAAGTTCTCGCTGATCGAGCGCTACCGCGCCAAGCGCGACCTGCCGCTGTCCCACCCGCGGATCGCGCAGATGGACCTCGCCTACCACGACATCAGCCGCACCCGGGGCCTGTACTACCTGCTGGAGCGGGCCAACCAGGTCGACCGGGTGGCCCACGAGCCGCGGGTGTTCGAGGCCAAGAACGTCCCCCCGCAGACCACCCGTGCCCGGCTGCGCGGGGAGTTCATCCGCAAGGCGCAGGAGAAGCGGCGCGACTTCACCGTCGACTGGGTGCACCTCAAGCTCAACGACCAGGCCCAGCGCACCGTCCTGTGCAAGGACCCCTTCAAGGCCGTCGACGAGCGGGTGGACAAGCTCATCGCCTCGATGTGAGGAAGGGCCCCTCCTCCCCACCCCCCCGCCCGCTCGGGGCGGGACGCGGGAGGGGGCCTGGCCCCGGGTGCGATCGGAGATCAGTCGGGGACCGGCACCTGCAGGGCGGCGTAGCGGCCGGCGGCCGCCGCGGCGAGGAAGTAGGGGCGCTCCTCGTCGTAGCCGCGACCCATCGTCGACAGCGGCACGGGCGAGAGTCCCAGGGCCTTCTCCAGCCCGTCGACGTCGACCCAGACGACCGGGTTGCGCTCCGGCTGCCCGGCGAGGTCCTCCTCGACCTGCCCGCCGAGCTCGGACCCCAGCCCCCGGGGCGCCACCAGGGTCACGCCGGCCAGCGCCACCCGGCCGAAGGCGGTCAGCGAGTGGTGGGAGACCCCGCGGTGACGGGGGCGCGGGTCGGCGGCGGAGATCCGCAGCGCGCCGACCGCCTGTCCGCCCAGGACGGTGACCGCGTTGCACGCCTCGCCCGCGGCCACCCCGGAGAAGCCCCACGGCGTCCCGGTGCCGAGGTTCCCCGGCCCCTGCGTCACGATCGCCACGTCCGCGCCCAGCACGTGCTTGGCGGCCAGCAGCCCGGTGTGCAGGGTGACCGCCTCGACGTCCCCGCCGAACGCCTGGCCGACGGTGACCACGCCGGCCAGTGACGGGGCCAGGGCCGAGACCGTGCGCGAGAAGCCGCTCACCAGTGCGCCGCCGTCGGTCATCACGTAGGCGACCGCCAGGTCGGGGTCGGTGGCCAGCACGCCGATGAGGGCGGCCGGGAGCGCGGAGTGCAGGTCGGCGACGACGACCGGCATGCCACCGAGGTCCTCGGCGTCGGCGATGGTGCGGTGGTGCTCGGTGTCCTGCTCGTCGACGCCCTGCACGGCGACCTGCAGCGGCGTGTACCGGGCCTTGACCAGGTGCCCCGGCCCGGAAGGGTCCGGCGGCAACCGGTCGGGGACGGCGACGACGAGGGCGTAGCCCCCGGTGCCGAGCCGCTGCGCCCAGGCGGTCGTGTTCAGCAGCACCTCGTCGCCGACCTCGGGGACGCCGACCAGCGACGGGTGTGCCAGCGCCCGCAGCTCACCGTCCTCGGGCACCTGCACGGTCAGCTCTTGGGCGTCCCGCCAGGCCCGGCCCAGCGCGGTCACCGTGCCGCGTCGCCATCGGATGCGCTGCGTCGTCGTTCCCTGTTCCCCCACGCGGGCAGCGTAAGGACCCCGGCGCCCCCCACGCCTCGCAGGCTGGGCGCGGGCCCCTGCACCGGGGCCGCTCCGAGTGGCGATACGTGGCGGGGCCCTAGTCTGGGCGCGTGGCGGCGAAGCGGGCAGAGCGGCTGGTGAACCTGGTCATCGCCCTGCTCGGCACCCGGCAGTACGTGACGGCGGCGCGGATCCGGGCGACGGTCCCGGGCTACGAGCCCGAGGACGGCACCGCCCGCGCCGACGAGGCCTTCAAGCGCATGTTCGAGCGGGACAAGGCCGAGCTGCGCGAGATGGGCGTGCCCCTGGAGACCGGCCGCACCAGCGTCTTCGACACCGAGGACGGCTACCGGATCGCCCGGGCCGACTACGAGCTCCCGGAGATCACCCTCACCGGCGACGAGGCGGCGGCCGTCGGGCTGGCGCTGCGGCTGTGGGAGTCCGCGCAGCTGGCCGGTGCCGCCCAGAGCGCCCTGGTCAAGCTCAAGGCGGCCGGGGTCGACGTCGACACCTCCCGCGCCATCCCGCTGCGCCCGCGCCTGGACTCCGACGAGCCGGCCTTCGAGCCCTGCTACGCCGCGGCGCGCGACCGGAGGACGCTGGAGTTCGACTACCGCCGTCCCGACGAGGAGACCCCCAGCCGCCGGCACGTGCAGCCCTGGGGCGTGGTGGCCTGGCACGGCCGCTGGTACCTGGGCGGGCTCGACCTCGACCGGCAGGCACCGCGGGTGTTCCGGCTCTCCCGGGTGACCGGCACGCCGCGCGCCACAGGCCCGGAGGGTGCCTTCGAGCCGCCGGCCGACGTCGACCTCGCCGCCATGGTCGCCGGCCAGTCCAGCGGCGACGAGCAGCTCGTCGTCGTCCGCGCGCGGCCGGGCACCGCCATCGGGCTGCGCCGGCACGCCACCCCCCTCGGCCCGGGTGAGGACGGCGACGACCGGCTGCAGCTGCGCACCACCGATCCGCTGCGGCTGGCCGACCAGCTGGCCGCGTACGGACCCGACATCGTCGTCGAGGCACCGACGGTGGTCCGCGCGGCCGTCGTCGAGCGGCTGACCCGCCTGGCGGCGATGGCATGAGCGCGCCCACGACGACCGAGCGGATGACCCGGCTGCTCGCCCTCGTCCCCTACCTCACCGCCCGGCAGGAGGGCGTGCCGCTGGCCGAGGCCGCCCGCGACTTCGGCGTCCCGGAGCGGCAGCTGCGCCGCGACCTCGAGCTGCTGTGGATGTGCGGCCTGCCCGGTTACGGCCCCGGCGACCTCATCGACCTCGTCTTCGAGGGCGACCGGGTGAGGGTCACGTTCACCGCCGGCATGGTGCGGCCGCTGCGGCTGACCACCGACGAGGCGGTCGCGCTGGTCGTCGCGCTGCGCACGCTGCTGGAGCTGCCGGGCCTCGCCGAGCGGGACGCGGTCAGCCGGGCGCTGGCCAAGGTGTCGACCGTCGCCGGGCACGCCGGCGACCGGGTCAGCCCCGTGGCGCTGTCGGTGGACGCCCGCGAGCAGGCCCTCGCCGTCGTCCGGGAGGGGCTGGAGCGCCGACGCGCGCTGCACCTGCACTACTACGTACCGACCCGGGACGAGCGCACCGAACGCACCGTCGACCCGATGCGGCTGCTGCTGGTCGACGGGAAGTGGTACCTGGAGGCGTGGTGCCGGCGGGCCGAGGGGGTCCGGCTGTTCCGCCTGGACCGGGTCGACGACGTGGTGGTGCTCGACGAGCCCGCCGCCCCGCCGGCCGAGGCCCACGAGCGGGACGTGGACTCGGGCATCTACCAGCCCGAGGCCGGCGCCTCGGTGGTCCGGCTGCGGCTGGCCCGCACCGCGCGCTGGGTGGCCGAGTACTACCCGGTCGAGGACGCCCGCGAGGTCGACGACCCGCCCGGCGGCCTGGCCGTCGCCGTCCGCACCGCCGACGTCGCCTGGGCGCGGCGGCTGGTCGCCTCCCTGGGGGGCGCCGCCACGGTCGACGAGCCGGCCGAGGTGGCCGCGGCGGTGGCCGCCGACGCACGGGCGGCGCTGGCCCGGTACGCCGACGTCGCCGGGCGCGAGGGCTAGGGTCGGGTCCGTGCTGCTCGTGGTGTGGATCGCCGTCGCCGTCCTCGCCGTCGTCGTGCTGGGCGTCCTGGCGTACGGGCTCGTCGGGGCACTCAGGCGGCTGACCGGGGAACTCGCGGCGTTCGACCGCGAGCTGGCGCCGGTGCGATCGCAGCTGCAGGCCACCGCCGCCCGTGCCGCGGACACCCGTTCCTCACCCTGAGTTCACCCTCTCCCCCCCTTGTTGCGGGGGAGGCACGGGGCGCTGTGGCACGTAGCATTCGTCTCAGCCACCCGAACTTGGAGGACGACATGGCCGGACTCGGCCCGCTGGAGATCGGCCTGATCATCTTGGCCATCCTGCTGCTCTTCGGCTACAAGAAGCTCCCCGACGCCTCGCGTTCCCTGGGCCGCTCGCTGCGGATCTTCAAGGGCGAGATGAAGGGCATGAAGGACGACGACGTCCGCGCCAAGGACGCCGCCAAGACCACCCCGGTCCGCGGCGAGGTGCTGCCCCCGGTCGACCCGGAGCGCGCCGCCCTCGAGGCCGAGGCGCGGGCCGCGGAGGCCCGGGCCGCCGAGCTGCGGGCGCGCGCCGCCCAGCAGACCGGCTCGGCCGACACCACCCGCTGACCGTCGTCCGCCCCGGCACCCCGATGAGCGAGGACGGTCAGCGGCGGACCCGGCTGCGGCGCCGGCGTCCCCCGCGGGACGCGGCGGCGACGATGTCGCTCATCGCGCACCTCACCGAGCTGCGCAACCGGGTCGCCAAGTCGCTGCTCGCCATCGCGCTGGGCACGGTCGTCGGCTTCCTCTGGTACGACCACGGGCTGCTGACCTTCCTCAGCGATCCCTACTGCCGGCTCCCCAACGAGCTGCGGCTGCAGGGCGACGGGGACTGCCGGCTGGTCGTGCTCGACGTCTTCGGCGGGGTGCTGCTCCGGCTGAAGATCGCGTTCATCGCCGGCACGGTGCTCTCCTCACCGTTCTGGCTCTACCAGCTCTGGGCGTTCGTCACGCCCGGGCTCAAGCGCAACGAGAAGCGCTACACGATCGGCTTCGTCGTCGCCTCGACCACGCTGTTCGCCCTCGGCTCGGTGCTCGCCTACCTCACCCTGCGCAAGGGCCTGGAGCTGCTGCTCACCCTGGCCGGCGACGAGGTGGCCTTCCAGCTCACCGCCGAGCTGTACCTGGGCTTCGTCATCAGCCTGCTGATCGCCTTCGGGTTGTCCTTCGAGCTGCCGCTGATCGCCGTGGCGCTCAACCTCGTCGGCGTCCTCAGCTACCAGGCGCTGAAGAAGTCCCGGCGCTGGATCTTCTTCCTCACCATCGTCTTCGCCGCCTTCGTCACCCCGACGCAGGACCCCTTCACGATGCTGGCCATGGCCGGGCCGATGGTGCTGCTGTTCGAGATGGCCATCCAGATCGCCCGGTTCGTCGACCGGCGGCGGGCCCGGCGGGCCGACCTCGAGCACTTCCACGACGTCGACGACGACGAGGCCTCCCCGCTGGACGCCACGCCGTCGGCGCTGGAGACCACGCCGCCCGCCTACGTCGACGACCTCCGTCGCGAGGACCAACCGGCCGACGGCCCCGCCCACACCCGCGGCTGAGAGAGGACCCCCTGCCCCCCACCGGGGAAGGACCCCGTCCCTCTCACCCCTCGCCTGCTCGGGGCGAGCCTCCGGACGGGGCCGCAGCGGGCCCCTGCAGGGGGGCTGACTCTGGCGCGACCCGGCGCGTGGCCGTCCTGCTGAGCCCGTCCGCCGGGCGCGGGCGGGCCCGCGCGGTCGCCGAGCCGGTCCTCGCCGCCCTGCGCGACGCGGGCCTCCGGCCCCGCGTGCTGCCGGCCGCCACCCCGGCCGACGCCGAGCGCCAGGCCGCCGACGCGGTGGCCGCGGGCACCGGAGCGGTCGTGGCCGTCGGCGGTGACGGCGCCGCCCACGCCGCCCTGCAGGCCGTCGCCGGGACGCGCACGCCGCTCGCCGTCGTCCCCGCCGGCACCGGCAACGACCTGGCCCTGGCGCTGGGCACCCCGGCCGACCCGGTCGCCGCGGCCCGCGCGGCCGCGGCCGACCTCCTGGCCGGCGACGTGCGCGACCTGGACGCCGGCCGCACCGGCGGCCGGTGGTGGGCCACGGTGCTGTGCTGCGGCTTCGACTCGGCGGTGACCGACCGCGCCGACCGGCTGCGCTGGCCGCGTGGGCCCCGGCGGTACGACCTGGCGATCCTGGCCGAGCTGGCCCGGCTGCGGCCCCGGGAGGTCGGGCTCGTGCTGGACGGCGTGGCCAGCACCCTGCCGGTGACCCTGATCGCGGTGGGCAACACCGCCTGGTACGGCGGGGGCATGCGGATCTGCCCGGACGCCGATCCCGCCGACGGGCTGCTCGACGTCACCGTCGTCGGTCCGGTCAGCCGCCGCGAGCTGGTGGCCACCCGGCCGCGGCTCACCGCCGGCACCCACGTCGAGCACCCGGCCGTGACCGTGCACCGCGCGGCCCGGGTGGAGCTGGCCGGGGCCGGTCTCACCACCTACGCCGACGGTGAACCGGTCGCACCGCTGCCCGCCGTCACCGAGTGCGTCGCGGGGGCCCTGACGGTCATCGGCACCGGCCGCCGGGGCTCCCCGATGATCAGGTGACCTGACCGTTCCGGCTCGGACCTCACGACCGGTGGCGGGGGAGGAGCCGGTTGGACCAGCGAACCTGATCACCGTGGGGGCGCCGAGCCGACGGCGGACGACGCGCCTAACGTGGAGCCATGTCCAGCCCCGCTGAGCGGTACGCGGCTGCCCGGCGGCGCAGTGCGCATCCCACGCTGGCCGACTTCACCGCCGGCCTGTCGTTCTCCCTCGACCCCTTCCAGGTGGAGGCGTGCGAGGCGCTCGAGTCCGGGGCCGGGGTGCTGGTGTGCGCGCCCACCGGGGCCGGGAAGACCGTCGTCGGCGAGTTCGCCGTCCACAAGGCGCTGGCCGAGGGCCGCAAGGCGTTCTACACGACGCCGATCAAGGCACTGTCCAACCAGAAGTACGCCGACCTCGTCGAGCGCTACGGCGAGAAGAACGTCGGGCTGCTGACCGGGGACAACGCCATCAACGGGGACGCGTCGGTGGTCGTGATGACCACCGAGGTGCTCCGCAACATGCTCTACGCCGACTCCCCGGCGATCGAGGGGCTCGGCTACGTGGTCATGGACGAGGTGCACTACCTCGCCGACCGGTTCCGCGGCGCGGTGTGGGAGGAGGTGATCATCCACCTCCCGCAGTCGGTGACCCTGGTGTCGCTGTCGGCGACGGTGAGCAACGCCGAGGAGTTCGCCGACTGGCTGGTCACCGTCCGCGGCCACACGTCGGTCGTGGTGAGCGAGATCCGGCCGATCCCCCTGTGGCAGCACATGCTGGTCGGCAACCGGGTGTTCGACCTGTTCAGCCTGCGCCCGGCCGCGCACGCCGCCGAGCAGGGCGAGACGCCGCGCGGTCAGTCCACCCGCGAGCGTGGCGCCAGCGTGGTCGACCCGGAGCTGGTGCGCTACGTCCGCGAGTACGAGCGGCGGATCGACACCTGGGGCGGCGGCGGCAACGGCGGTTCCCGCCGGGACCGCGACTGGCACAAGCCGAGGTACCGGCCGCCGGCCCGCCCCGACGTCATCGAGCGCCTCGACCGCGCCGGCCTGCTGCCGGCGATCACCTTCGTCTTCAGCCGCAACGGCTGCGACGCCGCCGTCGACCAGTGCCTGCGCGCCGGGCTGCGGCTGACCGACGAGCACGAGCGCGCCGAGATCGCCCAGGTCATCGACGAGCGGACCGGGGGACTGCCCGAGGAGGACCTGCACGTCCTCGGCTTCTGGGAGTGGCGCGAGGGCCTCATGGCCGGGCTCGCTGCCCACCACGCCGGCCTGGTCCCGGCGTTCAAGGAGACCGTCGAGGAGTGCTTCGTCCGCGGCCTGGTCAAGGCGGTGTTCGCCACCGAGACCCTGGCGCTCGGCATCAACATGCCGGCGCGGACCGTCGTCCTCGAGCGGCTGGTCAAGTGGAACGGCGAGGCGCACGTCGACGTCACACCGGGGGAGTACACCCAGCTCACCGGCCGGGCCGGACGGCGCGGCATCGACATCGAGGGCCACGCCGTCGTCGTCTGGGCCCCGGGCATGGACCCCTCGGTGATCGCCGGCCTGGCCAGCACCCGCACCTATCCGCTGAAGTCCTCCTTCCGGCCCAGTTACAACATGGCCGTCAACCTGGTCAGCTCCTTCGGCCGGGCCCGCGCCCGCGAGCTGCTGGCCTCCTCCTTCGCCCAGTTCCAGGCCGACCGCTCGGTGGTCGGGCTGGCCCGGGCAGCCGCCCGGCACGAGAAGGACGCCGAGCGGCACGCGCTGGACATGCACTCGGACTCCGGGGACGTCGGCGCGTACGCGTCCCTGCGCCAGCAGATCGCCGACCGGGAGAAGGCGCTGTCCCGCGACTCGCAGGCGCAGCGCCGGATGGAGGCCTCCGACTCGCTGGCGGCGCTGCGCCCCGGCGACGTCATCCGGGTGCCGACCGGTCGGCGGCAGGGGCTGGCCGTCGTGCTGGATCCCGGCATCACCGACCTGACCGAACCGCGCCCCCTGGTGCTCACCGAGGACAAGTGGGCCGGCCGGCTCGGAGCCGTCGACTTCCCCGCCCCGGTCACGGCCCTGGCCCGGGTGCGGGTGCCCAAGAACTTCAACCACCGCAGCCCGCACGCCCGCCGCGACCTCGCCGCCACCCTGCGCAACGCCCGGGTGGAGCACGACCTGGGCGCGCGACGGGTCCGGCACCGCTCGGCCGCCGCCGACGACCCGGTGCTGCAGGACCTGCGCCAGGCGCTGCGGGCGCACCCGGTGCACTCCCTGCCCGACCGGGAGGAGCGGGTCCGGGCGGCCGAGCGGTGGCTGCGGGCCGTCCGGGAGGCCGACGCGCTGCAGCACCGGATGGCCGAGCGCACCGGCTCGCTCACCCGGCAGTTCGACCGCACCTGCGACGTCCTGGAGGAGCTGGGCTACCTCGTGCCGGAGGTGGTGCCGCTGGTGCCCGCCGACACGGGGGCGGTACCCGCGGTGGACGACGTCCCGGTGGTCACCGACGACGGGCGACGGCTGTCCCGGATCTGGTCGGAGGCCGACCTGCTGGTCGCCGAGTGCCTGCGCTCGGGGGTCTGGCGCGGGCTCACCCCGCCGGAGATGGCCGCCGTCGTGTCCACCCTGGTCTACGAGGCCCGCCGCGACACCGCGAGCCAGCCCGCGGTGCCGGCGGGCAAGGTGGCCGCGGCCATCGCCGAGATGCGGCGGGTGCGCGCCCGGCTGCAGGAGGTCGAGCTCGACCACGGCGTGCCGGCCACCCGCGACCTGGACCTGGGTTTCGCCTGGGCGGCCTTCCGCTGGGCCGACGGGCAGAGCCTGGACCGCGTCCTGGCCGGCGCCGAGCAGGCCGGCACCGAGCTC
Source organism: Geodermatophilus sabuli (assembly GCF_010686765.1). Classification (GTDB taxonomy): domain Bacteria; phylum Actinomycetota; class Actinomycetes; order Mycobacteriales; family Geodermatophilaceae; genus Geodermatophilus; species Geodermatophilus sabuli_A. The sequence continues at coordinate 41,150 of NZ_JAAGWF010000003.1, forward strand.
TCGGGCGGGGACTTCGTGCGCTGGGCGCGGCAGCTCATCGACCTCCTCGACCAGCTCGCCAAGGTCGCCGACGAGCCGGTGTCGACGACCGCCCGCAAGGCCGTGGAGCGGGTGCGGCGGGGTGTGGTCGCGGTGGCCGTGGGCGGCTGACGGCCTCTCCACACCGCCGGCCGGGCACCTCCGGTGGTGCACAATCCCGACGCCCCGGAGCGGAGTCCCGGGGCCCGAGCAGTCCGACCGGGAGCGACGATGACCAACCCGCCGCAGGGTGGCGACCAGCCGGGCCCCTCCGGGCCACCCGGCCCCTACGGCCAGCCCGGGCCGTACGGTCCGCCGGCCGGGGGCTACGGCGGCCCGCCACCGTACGGCCGGCCGCCGCCCGGTCCGTACGGGCCGCCGGGCCCTCCGTACGGCCCGCCCGGCCAGTACGGCCCACCGGGCTCCCACGGTCAGCCCGGGCCCCACGGTCAGCCCGGGCCCTACGGTCAGCCCGGGCCCTACGGGCCGCCGGGCCCGCAGTACGGACAGCCCGGGCCGTACGGGCCGCCGCAGTACGGGCAGCCGCCCTACGGCGGGCCACCCGGCTACGACCCCGGCCAGCCGCCCTTCGGAGGCGCGACGGCTCCCCGGAACTCGCGGCTGCGGCTGTACCTCGGCCTGCTCGTCCTCGCGGTGCTGCTCGCCCTCGCGGTGGTGCTCGCCCGGGTCATGGGCGACACCGTCCTGGACCGGTCGGCCGTCGAGCGCGACGTCGCGGTCCAGTTCGAGGAGCGGGCGGGCGTGGGGATCGACCTCGAGTGCCCGGCGACGATGACGGTGGAGTCCGGCGCCGTCTACCAGTGCACGGGCACCACGGCCGACGGCGAGGACGTCACCCTGGAGATCCGGATCACCAACGTCGTCCTGGCCGAGTACACCTGGGAGGAGATCTGAGGAAGGCCCCCTGCACCCCGTCGCTCGCGGCGGGACGCTGCGGGGGCCGCGCTCACGTCCGGGCGTCGGCCGGCCAGCCGAGGGCGGCGCCCAGGCGCGCCACCGACGACTCCAGCCCGTGCGCGGCGGCCAGCGACGCCAGCGCGTCGGGGTCGGCCGGACGTGAGGGCAGGGTGTCGTGCAGCGGCGGCAGGTCGATGTCGCGCGCCACGGCGACCACGACCGGGGCCGCGTCGAGGTAGGCCGCGCCCTCGTGCAGCCGCTTGAGGACGGCGGCGGTCAGCGGCGGCTTCGGGACGACGGTGCGCGCCGCGGCCGCCCGGATCCCGGCGAGGTCGCCGAACTCGCAGATGAGGGCGGCGGCCGTCTTCGCGCCGATGCCCGCCACGCCGGGCAGGCCGTCGCTGGGGTCGCCGCGGAGGACGGCGAAGTCGGCGTAGGCCCGCCCCGGGATGCCGTACTTCGCCGTCACCGCCGCCTCGTCGACCAGCTCGAGGTCGGTGATGCCGCGGGCGGTGTACAGCACCCGCACCCCCCGCGCGTCGTCCACCAGCTGGAACAGGTCGCGGTCGCCGGTGACCACGTCGACCGGCCCCTCGTCGCGGGTGGCCAGGGTGCCGATGACGTCATCGGCCTCGTACCCGGGCGCGCCGACGCGCGCGATGCCGGCCGCGGCGAGCACCTCGGCCAGCACCGGCACCTGTGGCGACAACTCGTCGGGGACGATCTCCTCGCCGCCGTCCGGGGCCAGCCGGTGCGCCTTGTAGGACGGCAGCGCCTCGACGCGGAAGGCCGGCCGCCAGTCGTCGTCCCAGCAGGCCACGAACCGCTCCGGGCCGTGCGTGGTGACCAGGCGTGCGGTCATGTCCAGGAAGCCGCGGATGGCGTTGACCGGGCGGCCGTCGGGGGAGGTGACGCTGGTCGGCACCCCGTAGAAGGCCCGGAAGTAGAGGCTGGCGGCGTCGAGCAGCATGGTCGTCACAGCCCGGGACGGTAACGGCCGGGTGGGGTGCGGGGGAGCGTGGATAGTCTGCGCTGCGTGCCTCCCTCCCCCCCGCCCGGTCCGCTGGTGACCATCGACCGCGTGTACGCCGCGCGGGAGGTGGCCGCGGAGCTCGGCATCGACGTGCTGGTGGTGACACCCGGCTCCGACCTGCGGCACCTGTGCGGCTACTCGGCCCACGCGATGGAGCGGCTGACCGCCCTCGTGGTGCCGCGGCGGGCCGAGCCGTTCCTCGTCGTCCCCCGGCTGGAGGCGCCCATGGTGACCGCCAGCCCGGCGGGGGAGCTCGGGCTGGAGGTGCTGGCCTGGGACGAGACCGACGACCCCTTCGCCCTCGTCGCCCGGACCGCCACCGCCCGGCTGGGGTCCGCGCCCGCCCGGGTGGCCGTGGGGTCGCGCACCTGGGCCGAGCACGCGCTCGGCGTGCAGCGGGCGCTGCCGGGGTCGGCGCTGGAGCTGGCCGCGCCGGTGCTCGACCGGCTGCGGATGGTCAAGACACCGGCCGAGGTGGCCGAGCTCGCGGCGGCCGGTGCCGCCATCGACCGGGTGCACGCCCGGATGGGGGAGTGGCTGCGGGTGGGGCGCACCGAGGCCGAGGTGGGTGCCGACATCGCCGCCGCCATCCTCGCCGAGGGCCACGTCGGCGTGGACTTCACCATCGTCGGGTCCGGACCCAACGGGGCCAGCCCGCACCACGAGCTGTCCGGCCGGGTGGTCGCCGACGGGGACCTGGTCGTCGTCGACATCGGCGGGGAGACCGCCACCGGCTACCGCTCCGACTGCACCCGCACCTACGCGGTCGGCCGCGCTCCGGGCGCCGAGGTCGGCGAGTGGTACGGGGTGCTGCAGGAGGCGCAGCGGGCCGCGACCGCCGCGGTCCGCCCGGGAGTCCCCGCCGAGAGCATCGACGCGGCGGCCCGCGAGGTGATCGCCGGCGCCGGCTGGGGGGAGTACTTCATCCACCGCACCGGGCACGGCATCGGGCTCGACACCCACGAGGCGCCCTACATCGTGGCCGGCAACGAGTTGCCGCTGACGCCGGGGATGGCGTTCTCCGTGGAGCCGGGCATCTACCTGCCGGGCCGCTGCGGCGCGCGCATCGAGGACATCGTCGTCTGCACGGAGGACGGCGTCACGACCCTCAACGACGGTCCCCGTGACCTCGTCGTCCTCGCCGGCTGAGGGGGGCGCGACGCCCCCGGTGTCCGCCGACGTCGACCGTGCGCTGCTGGCCGCCCTCGCCCGCGACGGCCGGGCCAGCTACACCGAGCTGGCCGAGCGGGTGGGCCTGTCGGTGTCCGCGGTGCACCAGCGGGTGCGGCGGCTGGAGCAGCGCGGGCTGATCACCGGTTACCACGCCACGATCGACGCCGCGGCGCTCGGACTGGGGCTGACGGCCTTCGTCTCCATCACCCCGATCGACGTGGCCCAGCCCGACGACGCGCCCGCCCGGCTGGCCCACCTGCCCGAGATCGAGGCGTGCCACTCGGTGGCGGGGGTGGAGAGCTACATCCTCAAGGTCCGGGTGTCCTCACCGGACGCCCTCGAGGTGCTGCTCCAGAAGATCCGCGCCGCGGCCAACGTCACGACGCGGACGACGGTGGTCCTGTCCACCTCCTACGAGGACCGGCCGCCGATCTAGCCCGCCGGCGGCCTGCCCGGACGTCATGGGTCACGGAGCCTGACCGATGATCCTCCGCGCCGCGCGAGGTCTCCACGCCGGACACCGACTCACCGGAGGCTGACACCGTGCGGACACTGACCTTTGCCATGAACGTGAGCCTGGACGGCTACGTCGCCGCGCCCGGCGACGACCTCGGCTGGAGCGTGCCGAGTGACGAGCTGTTCCAGTGGTGGTCCGACCGGGTGGGGGCGACCGGCCTGGCGCTCTACGGGCGCAGAGTGTGGGAGGGGATGAGTTCCCACTGGCCGACCGCCGACCAGCAGCCCGGCGCCACACCGGCGCAGATCGAGTACGCCCGCCGCTGGCGGGACATGCCGAAGGTGGTGTTCTCCTCCACGATCGGCGCGGTCGACGGGAACACCCGCCTGGTCACGGGCGACGCGGTTCCCGAGATCACCCGGCTCAAGACCGAGGACGGCGGACCCATGGACGTCGTCGGCGCCACCCTCGCGGCGGCGGCGATGCGGGCCGGGCTGATCGACGAGTACGTGCTGGTGACCGCACCGGTCCTGGTGGGCGGCGGCACGCCGTTCTTCACGGCCCTGGACAACTGGGTGGACCTGAGCCTGGTGGAGACCCGGCCGTTCCCCGACGGCGTCCTCCTGACCAGGTACCAGACCAGGCACTGAGCGCCCGACGTCGGATCGGGGCGCGCTCCGGGCCGCCCGAGGAATCTCGCTTCCGGGGTCCTCGGCGTCGACCACGTCCATCCCCTGTGGACAGCTGTTCGAACGTGTGTTCGGATGATGGCATGAGGTGGGACGCGCAGCGGCTGGATGCCGAGGAGGCGGCGACCCTGCCGGGCATGCCGTCCATGCGCGGGCTCCTGCGCAGCGTGCAGGTGCCGGAGTTCCGGGGGCTGACCTTCCACGAGGTGCGCAGCAGGAGCGCGCTCAACGAGGTCCCCGCGGACTCGCCGATGCCGTTCCGGTGGACGATCAACCCGTATCGGGGCTGCTCGCATGCCTGTGTGTACTGCTACGCCCGCGGCAGCCACCAGTGGCTGGAGCTGGACACCGGCCGGGACTTCGACACCCAGGTGGTGGTCAAGACCAACCTCGTCGAGGTGCTGCGCCGGGAGCTGGCGCGGCCGTCCTGGCGTCGGGAGCACGTGGCGCTGGGCACCAACACCGACCCCTATCAACGGGCGGAGGGCCGGTACCGGCTGATGCCCGGCGTCATCTCGGCCCTGGCCGGGTCGGGCACGCCGCTGTCGGTCCTCACGAAGGGGACGCTGCTGCGCCGCGACCTCCCCCTGCTGGCCGCCGCCGCGCGGGACGTGCCGGTCGGCTTGGGCGTGTCCATGGCCATCTGGGACGACGAGCTGCACGCCGCGCTCGAGCCGGGCGTGCCGACGCCGCGCGCCCGGTTGGACCTCGTGCGGGCGATCACCGACGCGGGTCTGCCCTGCGGGGTCTTCCTGGCACCGGTCCTCCCGGGGCTGACCGACCGGCTCGCCGACCTCGACGCCACCATCGCCGCGATCGCCGGGGCCGGCGCCACCGGCGTCACCGTGGTGCCGCTGCACCTGCGTCCCGGCGCCCGCGAGTGGTTCTCGGCCTGGCTGGCGCGCGAGCACCCGCAGCTGGTACCGCGCTACCAGCAGCTCTACCGCCGGGGTGCCTCCGTGCCGGCCGAGTACCGGAGCTGGCTGGCCGGGCGGGTGGCTCCGTTGCTGGCGCGGCACGGGCTGGACCGGCAGGCCGGCGGCGCGGCCCGCGGCGTCCCCGGTGACCAGGACGCCGACTTCCCCGCGGGCAGCCTCCCGGACCCACCCCGGGCGGCACCGCCGGCGGGGGACCCGCCCGCCGGAACGGCTCCGCACCGGCCGGCCGAGCCCGAGCAGCTGGCGCTGCTCTGATCCGCGGTGACCCGGTGGCGGGTCAGCCGGGCAGCCGGGAGGACCGGGCCACGGCCCGGAGTGCGCGGACCGCCCCCCGGGGGCCCACGGCGGGAGCGCCGGCGGCCAGCGCGAGCCGGCGGAAGGAGTCGTAGGACAGCGTCAGGTAGGCGATGGCCAGCGCCTCGGCGGCGTCGCGACGGCGCGCCGGGGCGGTCAGCCGCAGGTGGTGCGCGGTACGGACGGCGTGTTTGGCGAAGGTGACCTGCAGGGCCTGGGTGGACAGCTGCCCCCCGACCGCCGACGCCGGCCCCGGGCCGCGGCGCAGGGCCGGGAGCACCCACGGGCTGGCGGCGAGGGCTGGGAAGCGCGACCGGGTCGCCTCCCACGCGTGCCAGGCCGTCAGGGCGCCGGGTACCGACCACTCGCCGTCGTCGGTGCGGACCAGCAGGCGTCTCGCCGTGGTGCGGACCTGGTCGCGCCGGAGGGCGCGGAACTGCCCGACCGTGGCGGGCCAGTTCAGCGCGAGCGCGCACCAGGCGACCGTTCGCAGGTGCTCGGGATCCCCGTTGCGGATCTCGGTCAGCGGCCGGAGCTCCAGGTGCGGGGGAGCGGGCTCGGGGGTGCGGACCCCCGGCAGGGCCACTCCGCCGTAGCGGGCGACCTTGCTGTAGAGGGCGACGGTGGCCGGTTTCCATCCGCGCGCAGCGGCGATCGGGTCCAGGCCCTCGTCGGCCAGGTCATCCGGGCCGAGCCCCAGCTCCAGCGCCGCCTCGGCCAGCCGGCGCCACTGCGGCTCGTAGCCCTCCGGAGCGCGCAACCGGCGCCAGGCGCGCGCCGGGGGAGGAGCCGGCATCGCCGGCAGCGGTGACTGCCATCCACCCGTCATGACGTGATACTACCGTTATCCCCAACAAATCGCGACTTACGGTCGATCGTGCGGCGCCGTCGTACCCGGCGGCGCCTTCGGCGCCGAGGCAGCGATCTCGGGAGGCGCGGGCTCGTCGGCCAGGGGTACGGGACCAGCGGGACCGTACGGATCTTCACAGCGGTGCTGTTGGTCATAACGGACGAACGCATGCGCGGGCGTGGAACTCGGCGCGCGGCGACCGCCCCCGTTGCTGACCATGACCCGGTGCGGACCGTGGGCGTGGAGGAAGAACTGCTCGTCGTCGACCCCGCCGGTCGGCCCGTCCCTCTCGGGCCTGCGGCGCTGGAGGTCGCCTCCCGGCGCGGAGAGGGCGAGACGGTGGCCGAGCACGACCGGGCCGACCAGCAGCCGCCCGATGATGCCGCACGCAGGGGCATCGACGACGGCGACCCGCGGGGGCAGCTGGTGCCCGAGCTCAAGGCCCAGCAACTGGAGTACGCCACCCGGGTGTGCGCCGACCTCGCCGAGGTGGACGACGCCCTGCGGCACTGGCGGCGGCGGGCCGACGCCGCCGCGCGGGCCGTCGGCGCCCGGGTGGCCGCGCTGGCCAGCTCACCCGTCGAGGTCGAGCCGGTGACGACCCCCGGCGAGCGCTACGAGCAGATGGCCGAGACCTTCCAGCTCACCTCCCTCGAGCAGCTGACCTGCGGCTGCCACGTGCACGTCTCGGTCGCCGACGACGAGGAGGGCGTCGGCGTGCTCAACCGCATCCGGACCTGGTTGCCCGTGCTCACGGCGCTCACCAGCAACTCGCCGTTCTGGCTCGGCCGCGACAGCGGGCACGCCAGCTTCCGCTCCCAGGCGTGGAACCGCTGGCCGTCGGCCGGCCCGAACGAGCTGTTCGCCGACGCGGCGGACTACCACCGGCTGATCGCCGACCTGGTCGCGAGCGAGACGATCGTCGACACCGGGATGATCTACTTCGACGCCCGGCTGTCCGAGCGCTGGCCCACCGTGGAGATCCGGGTCGCCGACGTCGCGCTGCGCGCCGAGGACGCGGTCACCCTGGCCGGCCTGGTCCGTGCTCTGGTGGACACCGCGGCAGGGGAGTGGCGTGCCGGCACGCCGGCACCGGCCGTCCGCAGTGAGGTCGTCCGCGTCGCCTCCTGGCGGGCCGGCCGGTCCGGGCTGACCGCGGACCTCGTGCACCCGGCCACCGGCCGGCCCGAACCGGCCGCCGACGTCGTGGCGGCCCTGCTCGCTCACGTCGGCCCGGCCCTGGACGCCGCCGGCGACGCGCACCGCGTGCGGGACGGCGTCGCCGCCGTCCTGGCCCGCGGCACCGGTGCCGACCTCCAGCGGCGGGTGCACCGGGAGACCGGTGACCTGACCGCGGTCGTCCGGGCCGCCGTGGAGCTGACCCAGTCCTGACGGCGGCGCGGGTCCGGCGAGTCCGGCCCGACCGCCGCCCCGGAGCAGCGACCCGGGGCCTGCCCGGCGCCTCGGGACGGCGGCCGGAGCCGACCGTTAGGGTCCGGCCCATGTACACCGCCACCTGGCGTGACGTCGTCCGGCGCGACCTGTTCGGACGGCGTCCCGATCCGCGGGACCGGCCCTACCGGTTCATCATCCGGGCGGCCCTGGTCGTGTTCCGGCTGCTGCGCCTGCGCTTCGACGTCCGCGGCGCCGAGCACCTCCCGGCGACCGGCGGCGCGATCATCTGCAGCAACCACGTCAGCTACCTGGACTTCACCTTCCTCGGCCTGGCCGCGCTGCCGCAGCGCCGGCTGGTCCGCTTCATGGCCAAGGCCTCGGTCTTCGCCCACCGGTTCTCCGGGCCCTTCATGCGCGCGATGCAGCACATCCCGGTCGACCGGACGGCCGGCGCGGCGGCGTTCGAGCACTCGGTCCGCGCGCTGCAGGACGGGCACGTCGTCGGCGTCTTCCCCGAGGCCACCATCAGCAGCAGCTTCATGGTCAAGGACCTCAAGGCCGGGGCGGCCCGGATGGCCGTCGACGCCCAGGTGCCGGTCATCCCGGCGGCGGTGTGGGGCGGGCAGCGGATCGCCACCAAGGGCCACCCGGTCGACCTCCGCCGCGGGGTGCCGATCACCGTCGTCCTCGGCGAGCCGCTCGTCCCCGAGCCCGGGGAGAAGACGCAGCAGCTGCTCCGGCGCATCCGGGCGGCGATGGAGGCCCTGGTCGACGAGGCCCAGCGCAGCTACCCCGACCGGCCCGCCGACGACCAGGACCGCTGGTGGCTGCCCGCCCACCTGGGCGGCTCGGCCCCGACGCCGGAGGAGGCCGTCGCGCTCGACCACCACGACGTCCGCGGCACCAAGCAGAAGCTGCCCCGCCCCCATCCGGTGGCCCGCGTCCGGGCGCTGCTGGCCCACCGGCGCCGCAACCGCTGAACGGCCCGCCGTCAGTCCACGACGACCGGGGCCATGAGCCGGAAGGCGTCCAGCTCGACGTCGTACCACCGCCGCATCCGGCCCAGCGGCTGCATCCCCAGCCGGGTGCAGACCGCCGCCGAGGCCACGTTGCCCGGCCGGACCACGGCGTAGACCTCGGGCAGTCCGGCGGCGAAACCCCGGTCGATCACCGCCCGCGCGGCCTCGGTCGCGTAGCCGCGCCCCCAGCAGTCCGGGTGCAGGTGCCAGCCGACCTCCACCTCGCCGACGCCACCGGGCAGCGGCTTCAGCAGCACCGTGCCGGCCACGGTGGCCACTCCCGCCACCTCCACCGCCCAGACGCCGAACGGTCCCTCGCCCGCGCAGACCCCCGCCCAGCGGGCCACCAGCTCCACCGGCGTCACCGAGGGCGGGCCCCCGAGCCAGCGGGTGACCTCGTCGCGGCCGTAGAGGTCGGTCAACCGGCTCAGGTCGTCCCGGCGGGTGGTCCACGGGCGCAGCCGCAGCCGCCCGGTGCCCAGGACCCCGTCGGCGGCCGTCACGGCGTCCTGCCTACCGCTGCGCGGACGCAGCGGCCACCCGGCCTCAGTCCACCAGCGAGGCCAGGCGCGACGCCCCGGCCGCCCGGTCGGCGGCCACCGGGTCCACGCCCCGGTCCCGCCACCACGCCCGGCCACCGGGAGGCAGCGTGGCGATCGGGTCGTAGTAGGTGTACCGGCGGTCGAGCGCGGCCTCGTCGCCGACCTCGATGCCGGTCCGGTAGTTCTTCGTCCAGTAGCTGATGCCGCGCTCGCGGTCGTACTCGGCCACCTGGTGCACCCAGCGCTTGCCGACGTAGGGCACGTCGCAGACGATCCGTGGCGTCGCGAAGCCGGGCAGGTAACCCATGATGTCGTGCTGCAGCGTCTGCGCCTGCGCGAGTGACACCCGCCAGTGCTCGGCGCTGGGCACCATGTCGCACATGTAGAAGTAGTAGGGCGTGATGCCGGCGCCGTCGAGCAGCGCGAAGCACAGGTCGAGCAGCGCCGGCGCGGTCGCGTTCACCCCGCGCAGCAACACGCCCTGGTTGCGGACGTCGCGCACCCCGGCGGCCAGCACCGTGCGTGCGGCCTCGGCGACCAGTGGGGTGACCGACTGCGCCGCGTTGACGTGGGTGTGCACGGCCAGGGAGACCCCGCGCGCACGCGCCGTGGCGGCCAGCCGGCCCAGGCCCGCGACCACGTCGTCCTGGAGCCAGTGCTGGGGGAGGCCCATGAGCGCCTTGGACGCCAGCCGGATGTCGCGCACCGACTCGATCTCCAGCAGCCCGCCGACGAACGCCTCGAGGCTCGCGAAGGGCAGGTTGGCGACGTCCCCGCCGGAGACGACGACGTCCCGCACCCCTGGCGTGGCCCGCAGGTACGCGAGCATCGCGGCCTGCCGGTCGACCGGCTTGAGCTCGAACCTCAGCTTGGCGACGGCGGGCGTCGAGTTGCCCACCAGGTCCATCCGGGTGCAGTGACCGCAGTACTGCGGGCAGGTCGAGAGCAGCTCGGCCAGCACCTTGGTGGGATAGCGGTGGGTCAGCCCCTCCACGGCCCACATCTCGTGCTCGTGCAGCGAGTCCCGAGCGGCGTAGGGGTGGCTGGCCGCCGCGCCGGGCAGCCGGTCGGAGGCGGCCGGGAGCATGTAGCGGCGCACCGGGTCGGCGAGCATCGCCGCGGCGGTCGGAACCGCGTCGGGCACCATCGTGTTGAGCATCTGGGGCGGCAGCAGCAGCGACATCGTCGCCCGGCCCGACTGGTCGGCCTGCACGTCGGCGTAGAAGGACTCGTCGAGCGTGTCGCCGTACACCCCGCGCAGCTGCCGCAGGTTCTTGACGCAGTGCGCGCGTTGCCACTGGGCGCTGCGCCACTCGTCCGCGGTGACGTCGGCGAAACCGGGCAGCCGCCGCCAGTCGGGCTCGACGAGCTCTCGCGCGGTGTAGTCGTAGGGCTGTTCCAGCACGGGTCCCGCCTCCTGATCTCCGCCGTCCGGAGGACGGTACGGCAGGATCTCCTGCGTGAGCGCGCTTTCACGCTAGATTGTCCCGCGATGGACGGGGAGCGGGATGTCTGACGTGGGCCGGGCACTGGGCGTACACCGGGTGCTCGAGCCATCCGGCGTCCTGCCGCAGGCGGCCTGGCGACTGGACGCCGACCCGGCGATCGGGTCCGACGAGGTGCGCCTGGCGTTACAGCGGCTGAACCTCGATGCCGCCTCCTTCCGCCAGCTGTCGGAGGCCTGCGGAGGCGACGGGTCAGCGGTGCGTGCAGCCGTGCTGGAGACGGTGCGGGCCCGCGGCAAGATGCAGAACGCGGTCACCGGCTCCGGTGGCATGCTCATCGGCGTCGTCGACGCCGTCGGCCCGCGGTCGCCGCTCGGACTGGCGGTCGGCCAGCGCGTCGCCACCCTGGTGTCGCTCACCCTCACGCCGCTGGCGATCACCGATGGACTGGCCGGCTGGGACGGCCGCAGCGAGCAGGTCCCGGCGCGGGGGACGGCGATCCTGTTCGCCCGCTCCATCGCCGCCGTGCTGCCCGACGACCTCCCCGACGCGGTCTCCCTCGCCCTCCTCGACGTCTGCGGCGCTCCGGCGGCGACCGCGCGGGTGGTCGAGCGGACCGGTGCCCGGTCCGTCGTCGTCCTCGGGGCGGCGGGCAAGTCGGGGTGCCTGAGCCTGGCCGCCGCCCGCGCAGCGGGGAGCACGCACCTCACCGGCCTGGTGCGTGACGACCGGGAGGCCGTGGCGCTCAGCGCGACCGGCCTGGCCGACCGGGTGCTCGTCGCCGACGCGACGGACCCCCTGGCCGTCGCCGCGGTCGTCGGCGCCCCCGCCGAGGTGACGGTCGTCTGCGTCGACGCGCCCGGCGCCGAGCACGGCGCGGTCCTGGCCACGTCCGCCGGGGGCACCGTGGTCTTCTTCTCGATGGCGACGTCGTTCTCCGCGGCGGCGCTGGGCGCGGAGGGGATGGCGGCGGACGTGACGATGCTGATCGGGAACGGCTACACGCCGGGGCACGCCGCCCTGGCCCTGGACCTGTACCGCGCCACCCCCGGGGTGCGCGCGCTCATCGACCCCCGCGTCGCGGCATGACGCTGCTGGTCCGCGACGTGACCGTGGGGGACCGCCCGGGGCGCGCCGTCCACGTCGCCGACGGACGGATCGGCTGGATCGGCGCGGCCGCCGACGCGCCACCGGCCGCCCGCGTGGTCGAGGGCGGGGGGGCGCTGCTCACGCCGGCGTTCGTCGACGCCCACGTGCACGCCACGGCCACCGGACTGGCCCTGGCGGGCCTCGACCTCCACTCGAGCGTGAGCCTCCGGGACGCGGTCGAGTCCGTCGTCGCGCACGCCACCGCCACGCCCACCGGCATCGTGCTGGGCACCGGCTGGGACGAGACCGGCTGGCCGGAGGGGCGCGGGCTGACCCGGCACGACCTGGACGCCGTGGTCGGGGACCGGCCGGCCTACCTCGCGCGGGTGGACGTCCACTCCGCGGCGGTCTCCACCGCGCTGCTCGACCGGGTGCCCGCCATCGCCGGCCTGCCCGGCTACGACCCTGACGGGCAGCTGCGGCTGGACGCCCACCACGCGGCGCGGCAGGCGGCCTACGGCGCCGTGGACGCCGGCCAGCGCCGGGCCGCCCAGCAGGCCACGCTCGCCGCCGCCACGGCCCTGGGCATCGGCACGGTGCACGAGATGGCCGGCCCCGAGGTGTCCAGCGCCGAGGACCTGGCGGGCCTGCTCTCCCTCGCCGCGGAGGGACCGGGCCCACGGGTGCTCGGCTACTGGGGTGAGCTGGCCGAGCGCGGCGGCCTGGACGTCGTCCGCCGGCTCGGCCTGGCCGGCGCCGGGGGAGACCTGTTCTGCGACGGCGCGTTCGGCTCGCACACCGCGGCCCTGAGCGCCCCGTACGCCGACCGGCCCGACACCGCGGGCGCGCTGCGGTTCGAGACGGCGTCGCTGGTCGAGCACGTGCGCGCCTGCACGCTGGCCGGGGTGCAGGCCGGTTTCCACTGCATCGGTGACGCCGCGGTCGACCAGGTGCTCAGCGCGGTCGGCACGGTGGTCGGCGAGCTGGGCGCCGCCGCCGTCCGCGCCTGCCGGCACCGCCTGGAGCACGTGGAGATGGCCGGGCCCGACGCCGTCGCGCGCATGCGGGACTGGGCGATGGTGGCCAGCGTGCAACCGGCGTTCGACGCCGCGTGGGGTGGCGAGGCGGGCATGTACGTCGACCGCCTCGGCCGGGAGCGGGCCCTGGCCACCAACCCGTTCGCCGACCTGTCCGACGGCGGGGTCGCCCTGGCGCTGGGCAGCGACGCCCCGGTCACCGCCATGGACCCGTGGGGCGGGGTGCACGCCGCGGTCGACCACCACACGCCGTCGTCCGGACTGCGGCCCTTCGACGCCTTCGACGCGGCCACCCACGGCGGCTGGCACGCCGCCCGGGCCGAGCACGCCGCCGGGCCGCTGGCGGTGGGTGCGCCGGCCGACCTGGCGCTGTGGGCGACCACCGACACGCTGTCCGCCGTCCTCGCCGCCCGCGGCCGCCCCACCTGCCGGTTGCTGCTCGTCGCCGGCGAACCCCTGGAGGACCCGACATGACGGGACTAACCGTGGAAGGTCCCGAGGGCGTCCCCGCGGCAGACCCTGAGAGGGGGGAGCGGCCGTGAGCGGTCTCGTGCTGGACCCGGTCCTCGTGGCCCGGGCGCGGGAGCTGGCCCGCCGCGCCGCGGAGCCGGTGGTCGAGCTGGCCCGGCGGCACACCACCGTCTCCGTCGAGCGGGCCGTGCTGCGCCTGGCCGGCCTGACCGGCACCGACCCGGTCACCGGCGAGGGCTCCGCGGGCGACGAGCAGTCGGTGGGCCGGGTGCCGTGGGTCAACCGCGTGGTGGACGCCGTCCGCGACCAGGTCGGGCTGGGGTCCGGCGTCGCGCTGCCCGTCTGGCACGCCCTCGCCTCGGGTGCGGCGCCCGGCCTCCAGGCCCTCGCCGAGCAGGTGGGCGCCGGGACGGCGCGGTTCAGCGTGCCCGCGGGCGCCGACGCCGAGCGCGCCCGGGACGCCGCCCGCGACGCCGTGGCCGCCGGCATCGCCCGCATCGACGCGAACCGGACCCGCCGCGAGGAGCTGGTCGCCACCCTGGGCGATCCGCCCCGCCGGCCGTGGATCTACCTGATCGTGGCCACCGGCGACATCCACGAGGACATCCCGCAGGCCCAGGCCGCCGCCCGCGCGGGCGCCGACGTCATCGCCGTCATCCGGTCCACCGGGCAGTCGCTGCTGGACTACGTCCCCGAGGGCGCCACCCGGACCGGGTACGCCGGCACCTACGCCACCGGCGAGAACTTCCGGCTGATGCGGGCCGCGCTGGACGACGTCGGCGTCGAGCTGGGCCGCTACGTCCGGCTGACCAACTACGCGTCCGGGCTGTGCATGCCCGAGATCGCCGTCCTGGCCGGCCTCGAGCGGCTGGACATGATGCTCAACGACGCGATGTACGGGATCCTCTTCCGCGACATCAACCCGCGGCGCACGTTCGTCGACCAGCGGTTCAGCCGGATGGTGCACGCCCGCGCCGGGATCATCATCAACACCGGCGAGGACAACTACCTCACCACCGCCGACGCCGTCGACGAGGCGCACACGGTCACGGTCAGCCAGCTGCTCAACGAGACGCTGGCCAAGGAGGCCGGGCTGGAGGACTGGCAGCTCGGCCTCGGGCACGCCTTCGAGATCGACCCCGACGTCCCCGAGTCGTTCCGGCTGGAACTGGCCCACGCCCTGCTCGCCCGGAGCCTGTTCCCCGACGCGCCGCTGAAGTGGATGCCGCCCACCAAGCACATGACCGGCGACGTCTTCCGCGGCTACCTGCTCGACGGCTTCTTCAACCTGGCCGGGGCGCTCACCGGCCAGGGCATCCTGCTGGTCGGGATGATGACCGAGGCGGTCGTCACCCCGTGGCTGTCCGACCGCGACCTGGCACTGCGCAACGTCCGCTACGTGCTGGACGCCGCCGGCAACCTGGCCGAGGACTTCGCACCCCCGGCCGGCGGCTTCATCGACCGCCGCGCCGACACCGTGCTGCGCGAGGCCGTCGACCTGCTCGGCCGCATCGCCGACCACCCCGAGGGCCTCATCCAGGCGATCGCCGACGGCACCTTCGGCATCACCAAGCGGTCCCCGGACGGCGGCCGGGGCCTCGACGGCGTCGTCGCCACGGGCCCGGACGCCTACAACCCGGCCCTGGAGCTCCTGGAGAGGGAGGTCTCGCGTGCCTGACGGGACGATCGTCCGGCCCTACGGCGACACCACCGGCGACGGGATGGTGCAGACGTCGTTCACCCTGCCCGTCCCGGCCGGCCCGAGGGCCGAGGGCGCCGCCCTGCAACTGGCCGCCAAGATGGGCATCGAGCCCGCGATGGTGGTGCACAGCCGGGCCATCGACAGCGGCTACACGTTCTTCGTCGTGTACGGCAGCGTGCGCCACCTGGTCGACCTGGACGCCGTCCGGGTGGAGGAGCGCAGCTATCCGCTGCTGTCCCCGGCCGAGGTGGACGCCGCCGTCCGGACCCGACTGCGCCGCAAGCTCGTCGTCCTCGGGGCCTGCATCGGCACCGACGCGCACACCGTCGGCATCGACGCGATCCTCAACGTCAAGGGCTTCGCCGGGGAGAAGGGCCTGGAGTACCACCGGGAGCTGGAGGTGGCCAACCTGGGCGCGCAGGTGGGCGTGCCGGAGCTGGTGCGCACCGCCCGCGCGCGGCGCGCCGACGCGGTCCTGGTCTCCCAGGTGGTCACCCAGCGCGACGCGCACCTGCGCAACACCCGCGAGCTCGCCGCCGCGTTCCGGGAGGCGATGGGGGAGGCCCGGCCGCTGCTCGTCGTCGGCGGTCCCCGCTTCGATCCGGCCATGGCCGCCGACCTCGGCGTCGACAAGGTGTTCGGCCGCGGGACGACGCCCGGCGAGGTCGCCAGCTACCTCGTGTCCGCACTGCTGCCCCAGGAGGCGACCGCATGACCGACGACCCCCGCCTCGGCCTGGTCGTCACCCACCGCCGGTACGTGCCGCACGCGCACGCCCACTACGGCGGTGCGCTCGTCGACGGGGCCTACACCCTGGGCCTGTTCGGGGACGTCGCCACCGAGGTCGCCATCGTGCTCGACGGCGACGAGGGCCTGCTGGCCGGCTGGTCGGAGGTGTCCTTCCTCGGGCCGGTGCGGGCCGGTGACGTGCTGGAGGCGACCTGCGAGGTGGTCCGCATCGGCCGGCGCAGCCGCGACCTGCGGTGCACCGCCCGCGTCGTGGCCCGCAGCCGGCCCGAGCGCGGCCCCTCGGCGGCCGGCGTGCTCGACCCGCCGGAGGTCGTCGTGACCGCCATTGCCACGCTCGTCGTCCCGACGCCAGCAGGCGCGCCGTAACGAATGGGTCACGGTCTGACACAGACCTCCCGGAATCGCCCACTCCCGTCGGCGCCGTTCCTACAGTGCCTGCAGTTCCACTCCGGGAGCACCGGCACGTGCTCTTCCGGACCAGCCGTGCGGGCATCCCGACCGCGCGGCCGGGCGGCGGTCGCCGCCCGGCCGCCACCCAGGTCGAGGGCGCCGACGGAGGGCCGGAGGACCGCGCGCCGGGCACCCGGCGGGGTCCAGCCCGGACCCGCGCCACCAGACAACGACCCGCCGGTCGCCGCCAGCGACCGGCCGGCCGGCCCGAAGGCGCGGGCCCGCGGGGAGACCGCCGTCGGCGCGACCCGGAGCGCCCGGGCCGGACGACGGCGCCGCCCGCCGGTCCCCGCCCGGATGGGATGCTGGGGCGCAGGACGCCGGCGACGTGGCCGGTGGTCGCCCCGCCGGTACGGCTCGGGGCAGGCAGCGCCCGGGACGGCCCGGTGCGCCAGGCGCACGGGAGGCGACGGTGGGAGCGGTCGCCTCAGGCACCCTGGAGCGGGCGCCGGACGCCCCCGGCGCGGCGCCCGCAGCCCGTGGACGACGGCTGCCCTGGCGCACGCTGCTGGCCGCGGCCGGGGGACTGGTCCTGCTGCTCGCCTTCCCGGGGTACGGTCTGTCGTGGCTGGCCCCCCTCGGCCCGGCCGCCCTCGCGCTGGCCGTCCGGGGCCGGCGGGCCCGCTCCGGTGCCTGGCTGGGCCTGGTCTTCGGCCTGTGCTTCTTCGTGCCGCTGCTGTCCTGGAGCGGCATCTTCGTCGGCTGGCTGCCGTGGCTGGCGCTGGCCGGCTGGGAGGCGGTGCACCTGGCACTGCTCGGCGCGGCGACGGCGACGACCTCCCGGCTCCGGCTGTGGCCGCTGTGGGCGGCCGCCCTCTGGGTGGCCGACGAGGCGCTGCGCGGCCGCTTCGTGCTCGACGGGTTCCCCTGGGGACGGCTGGGGCTGAGCCAGACCGAGGGCCCCTTCCTCTCCCTGGCCGCCTACGGCGGAGTGCCCCTGGTCGGCTTCGCCGTGGCCCTGACCGGCACGCTGCTGGCCGCCGCCCTGGTCGCGCTCGTCCGTGCACGGGGGAGGGGGGCGCGGCGGCCCGCCGTCCTGGCCCTGATCGGGGCGCTGGCGGTTCCGCTGCTGGGCGGCCTGGCCTGGCTGCCCCTGCCCGGTGCGTCGCTGACCGCGGGCGGCCCGGCGGTGACCGTGGCGGTCGTCCAGGGCGACGTGCCCGAGCCGGGACTCGAGTTCAACGCACGGCGCCGCGCCGTCCTCGACAACCACGTGACCGGCACCCTGGACCTCGCCGAGGCCGTCGCGGCGGGGGAGCGGGACCAGCCCGACGTCGTCATCTGGCCGGAGAACAGCTCCGACATCGACCCCTACCTGAACGAGGACGCGGCCCGGCAGATCAGCCGGGCGGCCGCGGCGATCGACGCACCCGTCCTCGTCGGGGCCGTCGTCGACGGCCCCGGCCGGTTCATCAGCAACACCGGGATCGTGTGGGACCCGCGCACCGGCCCGGGCGACACCTACGTCAAGCGCCATCCCGTGCCCCTGGCCGAGTACGTCCCGGCCCGCGACTTCTTCCGGTTCTTCAGCGACAAGGTCGACCTCGTGCGCCGGGACTTCGTGCACGGCACCGAGGTCGGGCTGCTCGAGTTCGGCGGCGCCCGGGTCGGCGACGTCATCTGCTTCGAGGTGGTCTACGACGGACTCGTGCGCGACGTCGTCCGGGCCGGTGCCGGGATGATCGTCGTCCAGACGAACAACGCCACCTTCGGCTACACCGACGAGAGCGAGCAGCAGCTGGCGGCCAGCCGGCTGCGGGCGGTGGAGTTCGGCCGGACCGTCGTGGTGGCCGCGACCAGCGGCATCTCCGCGATCGTCGCGCCCGACGGCTCGCTGGCCGCCCGGTCGGAGCTCTACACCGCCGACACGTTCGTCGAGGACATCGCCCAGCGCGACTCCACCACCCTGGCCGAGCGGCTCGGTGCGGCGCCGGAGTGGGTGCTGACGGCGCTCGGGGGTGGCGCCCTGCTGGCCGTCGTCCTCCGTGCCCGGACGCGGCGGCGGGCTGCCGGAGCACATTGAGCCGCTCGGGCGTTGGTACCGGGTGGGGAGGGGTCGGCCGGGCCGGTCCCGCACCGGGACGGGTCCGCGACGGCGGGCGGTGACCAGGGTCCGCCAGGGACCGGGGACCGCCCGCAGGGGCGGACCGAGGAGAGCCGTGGGTCGCCGCGTGCGCTTGCTGGCCGGGCTGCTCGCCCTGGCCGAGATCGTCGTCTTCGTGCTCGTCGCCAGCTGGATCGGGGTGGGCGCGACCGTGCTGGCGGCACTGACCACCAGCGTCCTGGGCTGGGCGCTGCTGGCCCGGCAGGGCACCCGTGCCCTGACCGAGTTGCGCGACCGCGCCCGGGAGCGCCGGGCACCCGGCCGCGCGCTGGGCGACGCCGGGTTGATCGCCGTCGGCGGGCTGCTGATGCTGCTGCCGGGCTTCATCGGGGACGTCGTCGGGCTGCTGTGCCTGCTGCCGCCCACCCGGTTCCTCGTGCGGGGGCTGCTCGCCCGCGTCCTGGCCGGCCGCCTCCCGGCCGAGCTGCGCGGCCCGGTGCACGTCCGCAGCACCCGCACGCCCCACGTCGACGGAGCGCCGGGCAGCGGCGCCACCCGCGTGGGACGTCCGATGGTCATCGAGGGCGAGATCGTCCCGGCCGACGACCTGCGGGGGCGGGAGCAGGCGCAGCCCTGAGGGCAGCGGCTACCGCAGCACCCGGAACCGCAGGCTGGCGCGCATCCCGCCGTCGGTCGACGGCCCCCGGACAGGGAACGGCCCCGGTGGGGATCCCACCGGGGCCGTTCCGTGTCCGAGGGCCGGCTCCTCTGCAAGGCCCCGCGCCGAGCCTGCGAGGCGTGAGGGCAGAGGGGCCTCCGTCAGCTGGCGCGGGTCCGCCGGCCGCGCAGCACCTCGAGGCGCTCGGCGAGCACCTCTTCCAGGTCGTCCACCGAGCGGCGCTCCAGGAGCATGTCCCAGTGCGTCCGCGGCGGCTTCACCTTCTTGGGTGCGGGCTCCGCACCCCCGACCAGCTTGGCCGCCCCGCCGTCGAACTTGCACTCCCACGTGTCGGGGAGCTCGGCGTCGTCGGCGAAGGGCACGGTGAACAGGTGACCCGAAGGGCACCGGTACTCCGCGTACTGCCGCTCGATCGGGGCGGTGTTCCGCTCGGTCTCGTAGCTCACGCTGCCCAGTCGGCTGCCCCGCAGGGAACGCTCGCCCATGGCACACCGTCCTCTCGTGCTCTGGTGTCGGTCGGAACCGGACGTCTCGACGTGGGGGCTACCCACCGGACGGCGGTGTCGAAAGAACCAACGGCGGATTTCGCGGAGAGATTCCGCAGAGTCGGTTCAGAATCATCGCATGGAGTGGTATTGGGCGCTGCAGCCACCCCCCGACGGGTGAGCTAGGGCAGGGCGAGCTGCCCCGGGCCGGCCGCGGCCGGCCCCAGCTGGCCGAGCACGTGGTGCCGCCGGCAGAGCACCTGGTAGTGGACGTCGGCGTCGGCGGAGGGCTCCCCGGGTGCCGGCGTCGGCGCGGTGTCGGCGACGACGACCGTCGCGCCCTCCCGCACCATCGACCCGTCGACCACCCGGGCGTTGAGCAGCCCGGGCAGTCCGCACCAGCAGAGCACCTCGACCTGCACCCGCTGGACGTCGTCGGCGACCTCCAGCAGCCGCTGGGTGCCCGGGAACAGCCGGGTGCGGAAGTCGGTGGTCAGCCCGAACGCGTAGACGTCCACGTGGGACTCGTCGACCAGTTCGGCCAGCTGGTCGACCTGCCCGGCGGTGAGGAACTGGGCCTCGTCGACGATCAGGTAGTCCACCCGCTCGCCCGCGGCCCAGGAGCTGCGCACCAGCAGCCGCAGGTCGGTGCCGGCGTCGACCTCGACCGCCTCCCGGCACAGACCCACCCGGGAGCTGATCCGCGGCTGGGCCGACCGGTCGCCCTGGGTGAGCAGCAGGCCCCGGCGTCCCTGGCGGGCCTGGTTGTGGTCCACCTGCAGGGCCAGCGTCGACTTCCCGCAGTCCATCGGGCCGTGGAAGAAGCGCAGGTGCGCCGGGGCCGGGTGCCGGCGGCGGTCACCGGCGACGGGGACCGCCGACGTCCGCCGCTCCACCCGCGAGTCGCCGTCCGGGGAGCTCACAGGCGCTCCGGTGGGGTGTTGCCGGCCGCCAGGACGGCGCGGCGGACCGGCAGCGCGGCCAGCGCCACGAAGCCCGCCACGAAGAAGACGACCAGGCTCACGATCGCGTACCGGTAGGAGCCGGTCAGCTGGTAGGTCAGCCCGAACGCCAGCGGGCCCAGCCAGCTGGTGCCGCGGTCGCTGATCTCGTAGAAGCCGTAGTACTCGGCCTCCTTGCCGGCCGGGATCAGCTGGCTGAACAGCGAGCGGGACAGGGCCTGCGTGCCGCCCTGCACCAGCCCGATGACCGCGGCCAGGGCGTAGAACTGCGCGACCGCCCCCTCCTGCAGGGAGAAGGCGGCCAGCAGCACCCCGATCCACGCCACCAGGGCTCCCAGGACGACCCGCTTCGCGCCGTAGCGGCCGGCCAGCCGGCCGAGGCCGAGGGCACCGGCGATGGCCACCACCTGGACCATGAGGATGGCGCCGGTGAGCACCGACTGCTCCAGCCCCAGCTCCTCGGTCGCGTAGGTGGCCGACAGGGAGATGACCGTCTGGACGCCGTCGTTGAACAGCAGGTAGGCCCCGAGGAACCAGAGCGTGAGCGGGAACGCCCGCATCTCCCGCATCGTGGCCGCGAGCTGCCGGAAACCGCTGCGCGGGCGCCCCTCGGCCGCGCGCACCGGGCGGTCCCGCAGGCGGGAGAGGGTGAACACGGTGAACGCGCCCCACCACAACCCCGCCGTGGCCAGGCAGATGCGCACCGCCTCGCCGGTGGTCAGGCCGAGGGACTCCGCGCCGAGCACCAGGCCCAGGTGGACGGCGAGCAGCAGCGCCCCACCGACGTACCCGAACGCCCAGCCCCGGCTGGAGACCGCGTCCCGCTCGTCGGGGCCGGCCAGGTCGGGCAGCCACGAGTAGTAGACGACGGTGGCCGCCCCGAAGCTGATGTTGGCCACGATGAACAGCACCGCACCGAGCAGGTAGCGGCCGTCGGCGACGAAGAACAGCCCCGTGGTCGCCAGCGCCCCCAGGACGGCGAACCCGCCGAGCAGCTGCCGCTTGCGGCCGGTCCGGTCGGCGACCGCGCCGGTCAGCGGCAGCACGAGCACCTGCAGGACGACCGACGCCGACAGGACGTAGGAGAACCAGCTGCCGGGCGGGATGGACAGGCCGAGGACCGGCAGCCGGCCGTCGGGGCCGACGGCGTCCTCGGCGACCGACGTCAGGTAGGGCCCCAGGAAGACGGTGGTGACGCTGGTGTTGAACACCGACATCGCCCAGTCGTAGGAGTACCAGCCGAAGCGTTCGCGGCGCAGCGCCCGGTCGGCGGGGGGAGCGGTCGGCCCGGCGGCGGGGGCGGTCGTCACCGGCGCAGGGTGCCAGCCGGACCCGTGACGGTCCAGCACAGGGTGGTCACGGGATGTCGTCCGGGACGACGCCGCCGGGGAACGCCGCGGTCGCCGTCGTCGGGCGGGTGGGGTCGACCCAGGCGGGGCGATCGGCCGGCTCGCCCGCCCGCAGCGGCACCAGGCCCCGGGTGATCGCCGCGGCGATGCGGGTGCGGGCGCGGTTGGCGTCGCCGACCCGGACGGGCTGCAGGTCCTCGAAGAACACCGGCGGACCGATGTGCACCCGGAGCGCCGGCTGCCGCCACAAGGCCCGCAGCAGGGTGCGCAGCTTGCCCCAGTCGTTGGCGTACTGCAGCACCTCGTGGGCGCCCCACTGGCTGACCGGGATCACCGGGACGTCGGCGGCCAGCGCCATGCGGGCCAGCCCGGACCGGCCCCGCTCGGGCCAGCCGTCGGCGGTCAGCCCGACCCGGCCCTCGGGATAGGCGACGACGTGCCCGCCGTGGGTCAGCGCCACCTGGGTGACCCGCAGCGCGTGCGCGGCGACGTCGGTGCCGCGCTCGACGCGGATGCCACCGCAGCGCTCGAGCAGGGGGCCCGCGACGGGCGAGCGCATGATCCCGCCGGTGGCCATGAACCGCGGCGTCACGCCGGCCTGGTGCAGGGCCGCGGCCACCACGAAGGTGTCGAAGTCGCCGATGTGGTTGACCGCCAGCAGCAGCGGCCCGTCCAGCCACTCCTCGGGTACCGACCCGGTGACCTGCAGCCGGCCGAAGACGCCGGGCAGCCAGGAGAAGTTGCGCAGCACGAACCGCCACAACCACCAGGGCGGGGTCGCGGCGATGGCCAGCTCGCGGGCGAACCACTCCGGATCGTCCGGGCCGACCAGGCCCGCGACGTCGTCCGGCAGCGGTGGGGCGGACGGGCGCCAGCCCCGGATCCACGTGCCCAGACCGGTCACCGGGGCTTCCACTGGCCGCGCTGCTCCAGCACGTCGCGCAGCATCGCCGGGCGGTCGGTCATCACGCCGTCGACCCCCAGGTCGAGCATCGTCGTCGTCTCCTCCACGGTGTCCACCGTCCAGACGTGCACCTGCAGGCCACGGGCGTGCGCCGTGGCCACGAACCGCTCGTCGACCAGCGCACGGCCGCCCAGCTGCAGCGGCACCTGGGCGCAGCCGGCCTGGATGCGCACCAGGCCGGCCGCCCGCGGGGAGTAGGACGACAGCCGGAGTGCGGCCACCCCCCGCGGGCCCAGGGACGTGCACACCGTCGGGCCGAAGAGCCGGCGCGCCGCGGCGAGGCGGGCGTCGGAGAACGACCCGAGGCAGATCCGGTCGGCGACCTGCAGCCGGCGCACCGTCCGCACCAGCGGCGCCAGGACACCGGCGGCCTTGATGTCGAGGTTGAACCGGACGTCGGGCCAGGCGCCGAGCAGTTCCTCGAGCCGCAGGATGGGCTCGCGGCCACCGATCCGGGCCGTGGCGACCTCCGACCAGGGCAGCTGGTCGACCCGCCCGCTCCGGTCGGTCACCCGGTCCAGGGTCGGGTCGTGGAAGACGACCGGCACGCCGTCGGCGGTCACCCGGACGTCGGTCTCCAGGTAGCGGTAGCCCATGGCCACGCAGGCCTCGAACGCCGGGCGGGTGTTCTCCAGGTGCTCGATGGCCCCGCCGCGGTGCGCCATCGCCAGGGGGGTCGGCCCGTCGAGGAAGGCGTAGCGGGCCGGGACCACGCCGACACGTTAACGCCGGGCGTGACCGGCCCGGTCAGCCCCTCGTGCCTCCCGCCCCACCGTCCTCGTGGGCACCGCCCGTCCGGCCGGCGACCGCCGTGGCCATCCGGGCGACGATGGTGTCCAGGACCGGGCGCGGGGTCGCCAGGTTCAGCCGCACGTGCCCGGCACCGGGCGCGCCGCACTCCGGCCCGTCGACCAGGGCGACGCCGGCGTGCTCGAGGAAGTACGCCCCGGGTGAGGTCGGCAGGTCCAGCGCCCGGCAGTCCAGCCAGGCGAGATAGGTGCCCTCCGGCGGCGTCCAGCGCACCGCGGGCAGGTGCTCGGCCAGCAGCTCGCCCAGGCGCCGGCGGTTGCCGTCGAGGTAGGCCAGCACGCCAGCCAGCCACGGGCCGCCCTCCCTGTACGCGGCGGTGGTGGCGAGGACGCCGGGGGTCGAGGCGCCGTGCCCGTACAGCAGTCCCACCCGCGCCCAGTGCTCGGCGTCGGCCTCGTCGGAGAGGATGAGCTGCGCGGCCTTGAGACCCGGCAGGTTCCAGGCCTTGGACGCCGCCGTGGCGGTGACCGTGTGCCGCGCGGTGGCGGGGGAGAGGGCGGCGTAGGGCCGGTGTACCGCGCCGGGGTGGACCAGCGGCGCGTGGATCTCGTCGGCGAACACCCGCGCACCCGTCCGCTCGACCACCTCGGCCAGCGCGAGCTGCTCCTCGGCGTCGAAGACGCGCCCCAGCGGGTTGTGCGGGTTGCAGTGCACGAGCAGCCCGCCGCCGTCCAGCGCCCGGGCGATGCCCTCGAGGTCGTACGACGCCCGGCCGTCGCGCTGCACCATCGGCACCTGGACGAGCTCCCGCCCGAGCAACGCGGGCACGGTGAGGAAGGGCATGTAGGCCGGCGTGGGCAGGACGACGGGGCTGCCCGGCGGCGTGAAGTGCTCGATCGCCGCCTGCAGGCCGGCCAGGACGTCGGCCAGGGGGAACACCCACTCCGGCGGGACCGCCCAGCCGTGGTGCGCCGCGTACCACCCGGCGCAGGCCCGGGCCATGCCGGCCGCGACCTCGGGCGTCAGGTACCCGAACGCCGCGCGGTCGACCGCCTCGTGCAGGGCCCGGGTGACCGCGGGGGCGGTGCCGAAGTCCATCTCGGCGACGAACGCCCCGATCGCGTCCCCGTACCGGGTCCACTTGAGGCTGCCCGAGGCGCGCAGCGCGTCCTCGGTGAGCGCGTCGAACGCCGCCGTCGGCTCCTCGGGCACGGCCCTCCTGTCCCTGCCGGGGCCGCGACGGGCCGTCCCGGGCGTGTTCCTCGGTGCTGTCGGCATCGCCGTCTACCGTGCGCAGCGTGGCAGAGCAGCACGCACCGGAGGCGACCGACGAAGAGGCGGCGCCGGGGTCCGGGTTGCCCAGCCCCCGGCGGGGGAGCGCCGCCGAGCGTCGGTGCGGGTGGTGCCGTCGGGTCCTGCCCCAGCAGGGATCGGTGGGGCGGCCGCGTCAGTACTGCGGCCAGGCGTGCCGGCAGCGGGCCTACGAGCAGCGGTCCGCGACCGCGAAGGCGGGGCTGTCGGGGGACGTCGTCCTGGTGACCCGGTCCGAGCTCGACGGCCTGCAGGACCGGCTGTACCAGCTGCGGTGCGCGCTCGAGGACGTGCAGACCCTGCTGGCCGAACGTCCCACCAAGGCCGAACTGGAGCGGTCCCTGGCCGAGCTGCTGCACTCGACCGGCCGGCTCGACCGGCTGTGGGTGTCCGAGCGAGCCGGCTGACCACGACGCCGGTCAGTCCGGGTCCTGGGTGTCGTCCTCGCCGTCCTGCTCAGCGCCGTCCTCCGGGTCGGAGTTGTCCGGGAGGTTGTCCTGGGAGTCGTCGTTCTCGTCGTCCGTGTCGGTGTTGACGCTCTCCTCGTCGTTGGTGCCGTCGCGCTGGTCCTGCCCGGCGGCCTGGCAGCCGGTCATCGTCGCGCCGCCTCCGAAGAGCGCCAGGGCGGTCATCAGTGCGGCGATCGGGCGTCGGAGTTGCATGTCCCCGACCCTACGGAGCGTCCGGCACAGCCGCCCGTCGAACCCGGCACCTATCCATCTTTTCGTAACAGTGACGTATCTGGGCATGGGTCAGCGGGTCGGGAGGAGGCACGACCGGGGGCAGTGTGGGCATCCGGGGACGGTCGCCGGTCGGGGGGTCGGCCGCCCGACGGTGCTCCGGTGCGGTCGTGGATCACGGTCAGCCCGGGCGGACTCGTGGACCGTGATCAGCTCGGGCGGACCCGTGGATCATGATCGGCGCCGGACGCGGGAACCCGGGCCGGCGAGCCGTCCAGGCCGCGCCAGCAGCGACGCCGCCGGACTCTCGGCGCCGCGAGTCCGTCCCCGGCACGACGGCGTCGGATCCCGTGCGGGACGACGGCGGTCGGACGACGGCCGTCGGACGGGGACGGTCGGACGGTCGGACGGGGACGATCGCACCGCCAGGACACCGGCCGCCTTGCCCTCGTCCAGCCCCTCTCGGGTCCGTACGGCGTGCGCCGATAATGCACATTATGTCAACTAGGCCGGACCGCGCCCCCTCCTCCGGGTCCGGGGTCATCAGGTCAGGGTGGGTACGTCGTAGTCGGCGAAGCGGCGGTCGGCGGTGACCAGGACCAGGCGACGGCTCATCGCCTGGGCGATGAGCATGCGGTCGAACGGGTCGTCGTGGTGCCGCGGCAGCGCTCCTGCGGTCAGGCCGTCCTCCACGGTGACCGGCAACGCGTCGATGCCGTGGTGCACCAGCTCCGTCGCGAGGTCGTCCGGCACCGACAGCTTGCCCAGGGCTGCCTTGATCGCCATCTCCCACGCCGACGCAGCCGACACGGCCACCGCCGTCCCCGGATCCGCGATGGCCGCCCGCATCGTCGAGGTCAGCCGGTCGTCGTCACCGAGCCACCACAGCAGGACGTGCGTGTCCAGCAGCAGCGTCACGCGTCGCCCTCGCCGCGGAACGCGGCCAACACGCTCTCCGGCGTCTCGTCGAAGTCGTCGGCGATGACGACCCGACCCCGCCACGACCCCGGCACCCGTGGCTCACGGCGCGTTCCTGCCGGCACGAGCCGGGCGACCGGCTTCCCGGCACGGGCGATGACGACGTCCTCCCCCGCCTCGACGGCTTCCAGCAGCCGGGAGAGATGGGTCTTCGCCTCGTGCACGTTCACGGTCCGGGTCACGCGTTCCATCGTGATTGACTAAGGTGGACTAAGTCAACGTGCCGCCGAGGGTTCCTGGGGGTCCTCCGGCCGGGGCTGGGCGCTGTGTTGGGGATAACGGACGCAGGTGGTCAGTCGGGCCGGGCAGTGCTGCTGCCGGTGGCCGTGCGCCCGAGTATGGCGTCGGCGGAGCCGGTCCACAGCGATCCGGCGGCCGTCCGCGCGCCGCCGATGAGAGCGGTGCCCGACGGCGGTCATCCCTGCACCGCCGACCCGAGGAGCGCCCCGTGCCGAGCACCATCCGACCGATCATCGTCACCGCCGACCTGCCTCGGCTGCTCGCCTTCTACACCGGGCTGCTCGGCGCCGCCGAGGTGATGCGCTACCCGGAGGACGGCCCCGCCTCCTACGTCGGCCTGCAGCTGGGCGACTCCGAACTCGGGCTGTCGGCCGACGACTCGGTGGTGCCGGGAACGCCCGGCCGGATGCTGCTGAGCATCGAGGTGGACGACGTCGACGCGACGTTGACCCGGGTCGACGAACTCGGCGGCTCCGCGCCCGGCCCGGCCAACGACATGCCGTGGGGCCAGCGGGTCGCCCACATCACCGACCCCGACGGCACCGTGGTCAACCTGACGACGACCACGGCAGGCTCCTAGGGGCGGTCCTGCTCGTCGGGCAGCCGCGTCCAGGTGCCCAGCGAGCCCCGCCGCGAGAACGCCGCCCACGTGTCGAGCGCGGTGATCGCCACCACCACCGCACACCAGGACACGAGGAACGCGCGGTTCCCCGTCGCGAACGCGACGACCCCGAAGACGATCAGCGCTGCGCCCACGACGATGCCGAGCACCGCCAGGGCCCTGGCCGGCTCGTACCGGTGACCGCCTGCCACGCCACTCCCCGATCGTCGAGCACCGACTGCTGACGGCGGGTCACGCGCTCCCGGCCGGCCGACACGGTGACATCACGCCGGGGGCGGTGCACCGGTGGCCGGGCTGATCGCCCACGATCGGGCGACAGCGGCGGCCCGGCCCGCATCGCGTCGTAGGGTCCGGCCGATGGACGACGACCGGCCGGGTCCCACCCGGGGGATCCTCCGCCCCGCCGCCATCCCGGCGGTGTACGGCCTGGACCGGCTGCCGCCCTCCCCCGCCCTGGCCGACCTCGTGGCGCTGTACTGGCGGGTGGACTGGGCGCTGGCGCCGGGTGCGGTGCACGACTCGCTCGTCATCTCCCATCCCGGCGTCAACCTGTCCGTCGAGCCGGACGGCGTCTGGCTGACCGGTCCCGTCTCCGGCACCTACCGGCGACAGCTCACCGGCGCCGCCACGGTCACGGCGGTGCGCTTCCGGGCGGCGGCCTTCCGGTCGCTGGTCGACCGGCCGATCAGGGAGCTCCGCGACCGGGTGCTGCCGGCCGCGGAGCTGCTGCCGCTGCCGGCCGACCTGGCCGGGCGGGTGCAGGCGGCGGGCGACCTGGCCGCCGCCCGGACGGTCCTCGAGGAATGGCTGCGCACGCTGCCGCGCTCGGCCGCCCCGGAGCTCGCCGAGCTGGACGCGACGGTCGAGCTGATCGAGAGCGACCGGACCATCCACCGGGTCGACCAGCTGGCCGAGCGCACCGGCCGGAGCGTCCGCGGTCTCCAGCGGGCCTTCGCCGACGCCGTCGGACTGTCGGCGAAGCGGCTGATCCGCGCGGCCCGGCTGCGCGAGGTCGCCGAACGCGCGCTGGAGGGCACGGTCGACTGGGCCGCGGTGGCCGTGGAGCTGGGCTACACCGACCAGGCGCACCTCGTCCGGGACTTCACCGCCGCCGTCGGCACT
The DNA here is from genome assembly GCF_010686765.1 of Geodermatophilus sabuli. Classification (GTDB taxonomy): domain Bacteria; phylum Actinomycetota; class Actinomycetes; order Mycobacteriales; family Geodermatophilaceae; genus Geodermatophilus; species Geodermatophilus sabuli_A. Next base: position 69,606 of record NZ_JAAGWF010000003.1, read on the forward strand.
CCCCCGGCGCGCTACGCCCGCCAGGCCGCCGGGTGAGGCGTCGCCTTTCTCCAAGACCCGAGGGGGCGGTGCTCCTAGCGTCGAGGGCATGACGACGCCCCTCCCCGACCTCTACGAGCGGCTCCAGGAGGCCGCCGGCGAGGCGGCCCGCATCGCCCGTGGCGCCGCCGCCGCGCCCCTCGACTCCCCCACCCCGGACGGCGAGTGGGACCTGCGGACCCTTCTCGACCACTGGCAGCTCTACAGCGCCTACGGCCTGGAGTGCCGGGCCCGTCGCGAGCCGATCCCCGACGACCTCGCCGCCCGGGATCTCACCGCCGACCCCGACTGGCCCGAGCGGTACGCCGCCCAGCTCGACCGGGCCCTCGCCGCCTGGCAGGACCCGGCCGCCTGGACGGGCGAGATCGATCTGGGCGGCATGTCCTCCCCCGCGCCCACCGTGGCCGGGATGCTGGTCAAGGAGCTCGTCGTCCACGGCTGGGACGTCGCCCGAACGACCGGCCAGGAGCTGACGGTCAGCGAGGCGACCGCCCGGGTCGTCCTCGACCTCGTCGTCGAGCACGGCGAGCTCTTCCGGCAGTACGGCGGCTTCGCCGACGAGCTGCCGGTCGAGGACGGGATGCCCACCCTCGAGCGGGCGCTGCGCCTGTCCGGCCGCGATCCGCACTGGCGCCCCTGATCCGGGCCCGGCGACCCCGTGGCCACGACGTCGGGTCAGGGGCTGGAGACGGCGACGCGGACGCCGAGGCCGACCAGCACCGTGCCGCTGACCGCCTCCAGCCGACGCCGGATGCGTGGCCGGCGGAACCACGCGCCGGCGCGGGCGACCCCGGCGGCCAGGCCCAGGTACAGGCCGGTCTCCAGGGTGATCTGCAGCAGCCCCAGCAGCGCGGTGGTGGCGAACACCGGCCCCTCGGCAGGCACGAACTGCGGGTAGAAGGCGACCATGAAGACGGCGGCCTTGGGGTTGGCCAGCTGGACGACCACACCCTCGCCGAACGCCGTCCACCAGCGCCGCCGGGCGGCCGGCGCCGCGGCCGGGCCCGCGGGCTCGCGGCCGTCGTCCCGCCACGCCGCACGCCACGCACGGACGCCGAGCAGGAGCAGCACCGCCGCCCCGCCGACCCGGAGCACCAGGTAGCCGGCCTCGGACGCCGCGACGAGGGCGGCGAGCCCGGCGCCGGCGACCAGCGCCCACACGTACAGACCCAGCTCCAGGCCGAGCACCGTGGGCACCGCGCCCGGTAGCCCCCGCAGCGCCGCGCGTCGCACGATGAGCGCCATCGCGGGGCCCGGCGAGGCGGAGATGAGCAGCACCGCCAGCACGAACGCGGGCAGCGTCCCCAGCAGGTCCACGCGAGCAGGGTGTCAGCCCGTCGCGGGTCCGGTCGACGCGTTTCCGACCCCGGGTCCTCCCCGCCGCGACCCCGTCGCGGCAGCAGCTCCAGGGGACCCGGGCGCCGGCGTCGAGCCGCTGCCAGCCGGGAGGCGTCCCCTCTTGCCGCTTCCTGGTCTTCCCTCGCGGGGCACCGCCGCGCGTGTTGGGGATAACGGTCGAACGCCGAGGCCTCGGGGAACTGCCAGGGAGGTGCGGTTGACTGCCCGACCGTGGACGTCGTGGCGCGCTTCTGGACCCGGATCACCACCCCGGTCCCCGACCTGCCCCCTGCCGTCCTGCTGGCCACCCTGGCCGCCGCCGCGGTCGTCGTCCTCTCCCCCGCCCTGTGGCATCCGGCCCGCAACGTCGTGACGATCGCCCACGAGGGGGCCCACGGTCTGGCCGCGCTGGTCACCGGGCGACGGCTGGCCGGCATCCGGTTGCACTCGGACACCTCCGGGCTCACCGTCTCGGCCGGGCGGCCGACCGGGCCGGGCATGGTGCTCACCTGCGCCGCGGGGTACCTGGGCCCGGGGCTGTTCGGCCTGGGCGCGGCGGCGCTGTTGGCCGCCGGGCACGCGGTGGGGCTGCTCTGGGCGCTGCTCGGCCTGCTCGCGCTGCTGCTGGTCCAGATCCGCAACTGGTTCGGGCTGTGGTCGGTGCTGGCGACGGCCGCCGTCCTGGTCGCCGTGACCGGGTGGCTGCCACCGGAGGGCCAGGCCGCCTTCGCCGCGGCCGGCACCTGGTTCCTGCTGCTGGCCGCTCCGAAGGCGGTGGTCGAACTGCAGCGGGCGCGGCGCCGCCGGTCCGCCCCGGACTCCGACGCCGATCAGCTGGCCAGGCTCACCCGGCTGCCGGCGCTGCTGTGGGTCGGCGTCTTCCTGCTCGTCGACCTCGGCGCCCTGCTGCTGGGCGCCTGGTGGCTGCTGGCTTGAGAGAGGACCCTCCTGCCCCCACCACTCGCGCGCTCGCGGCACGGCCCTGCAGGAGGCCGGAACGGACTCAGCGCTTGCCGCGTCGCCGCGGCGCCGCACCATGCGGCTGGGAGACGGGCTCCACCGACGGCGCCGGCGGGATGTCGGCGACGACCTCCTCGGCGTCCACGGTGAGCCGGCGACCGTGGTGGTGGACGTCGAGCGGGTCACCCTCGGTCAGCCGGTAGGTCGCCTGCGTCGGGGTCACCGTGACCACCAGGCACCGGCCCTGGTAGTTCAGCCGGAAGCCGAGCCGGGTGATCCGCTCGGGCAGCCGCGGGGCGAAGAGCAGCCGGCCGTCGTGGTCGCGCATCCCCCCGAAGCCGGCCACCGCGACCGTCCACCCGCCGGCCAGCGAGGCGATGTGCAGGCCGTGCCCGGAGTTGCCGTGCAGGTTCTGCAGGTCGGTGAGGGTGGCCTCGCCCCAGTAGTCGTAGGCGAGCTCGAGATGCCCGGTCTCGGCCGCCACCACCGCCTGCTGGGTGGCCGACAGCGAGGAGTCCCGCACCGTCCGGGCCTCGTAGTAGGCGAAGTCGGCGACCTTCTCCTCGTGCGTGAACGCGTCGCCGCGCAGGTGCAGGGCCATCACCAGGTCGGCCTGCTTGATGACCTGCTTGCGGTAGATGTCGAAGTACGGGTAGTGCATGAGCAGCGGGTAGCAGTCCGGCGGTGTCGACTCGAAGTCCCACTCCTCGTGGTGGGTGAACGCGTCGGACTGCATGTGCACGCCGCGGCGGGTGTCGTAGGGCACCGCCATCAGCCGGGCCGCCTTCTCCCAGACCGCGACCTCGTCCTCGGTCACGTCCAGCCGGCCGGCGACGTCGGGCTGGCGCTGCACCGCGGCGGCGGCCTCGAGCAGGTTCCGCTGCGCCATCAGGTTCGTGTAGACGTTGTTGTCGACGACGGCGGTGTACTCGTCCGGCCCGGTCACCCCGTCGATGCGGAAGCCGTGTTCCTCGTCGAAGTGCCCGAGCGACGCCCACAGCCGCGCCGTCTCGATGAGCAGCTCGGCGCCGTGGTCACGGTCGAACTCCTCGTCGAGCGTGGCGTGGTGGTACCGGACGACGGCGTCGGCGATGTCGGCGTTGATGTGGAACGCCGCCGTCCCGGCCGGCCAGTACCCCGACGTCTCCTCGCCACGGATCGTGCGCCACGGGAAGGCCGCGCCGTGCAGCCCGAGCACCCGCGCCCGCTCCCGGGCGAGGTCCAGCGTGGCGTGCCGCCAGCGCAGGGCGTCGCGGGCCGCGGCGGGCGCGATGTAGGTCAGCGCCGGCAGCACGTAGGTCTCGGTGTCCCAGAAGGTGTGCCCGTCGTAGCCGGGCCCGGTGAGCCCCTTGGCCGGGATCGGCTGGCGCTCGGCCCGCAGGCCGGCCTGGAGCAGGTGGAAGACGCCGACCCGCACGGCCTGCTGCAGCTCGTCGTCGCCCTCGATCTCGACGTCGGCGTGCAGCCAGTGCGCGTCGAGCACCTCCCGCTGCTCGCGCAGCAACCGGTCGAACCCCGCCAGCTTGGCGGTGGCGAGCGCACCCTCGACCTGGTCGCGGAGCGCCGCCGCCGAGCGGCGGGAGGACCACCCGTAGGACAGGTACTTGAGCAGCTTGACCGACGAGCCCTGCGGCAGCCGCGCGGCGAGGGTGAAGCGGGCGAGGTCCTCCCCCGCCTCGATCTCCTCGGTGGAGGTGTCGGGCACCTCCACGACGTGCTCCATGCCGGCGGCCATGCGCAGCCGGCTGCGCTGGGTGCGGTGCACCAGCACGGCGCGGTGACCACGGGCCACGGCCAGCTCGCTGACCAGCGGCCGGGCCAGCGCGGCGGAGGCCCGCGGGTCGTCGGCCTCGGTGCCGCTGTCGACCGGCTCGTTGGCCAGCAGGTCCGACTGCAGGGCGATGTAGAGGTCACCCTGGCCGTCGTTGCACTCGACGGAGTACTCGATGGCGGCGATGGAGCGGCGGCGCAGCGAGACCAGCCGGGTGCTGGTCACCGTCACCGTCCGGCCGTTGGGTGAGCGCCACTCGGTGGTGCGGCGCAGCACCCCGCGGCGCAGGTCCAGCGTGCGGCGGTGGTCGATGATCTCCCCGTAGGCGAGGTCCAGGGGGGTGTCCCCGACCAGCAGCCGGATCAGCTTGCCGTCGGTCACGTTGACCACGGTCTGCCCCTGCTCCGGGAACCCGTAGCCGGCCTCGGCGTAGGGCAGCTGGCGCTCCTCGAAGAAGCCGTTGAGGTAGGTGCCCGGGATGACCACGGGCTCGCCCTCCTCGAACGAGCCGCGCATGCCGAGGTGGCCGTTGGAGAGGGCGAACACCGACTCGTGGACGGCGAGCGAGGCGTGGTCGAGGCCGATCTCGGTCAGCGCCCAAGGCTCGACCGGGAAACTGGGCCGGCCCTCCGTCACAGCAGCTCCTCCAGGTCGGTCACCACGACGTCGGCGCCCGCGTCGCGCAGGGCGTCGGCCTGCCCGACCCGGTCGACGCCGACGACGTACCCGAAGTCCCCGGCGCGCCCGGCCTGCACACCGGACAGTGCGTCCTCGTAGACGACCGCCGCGCCCGGCTCGACGCCCAGGGCGCGGGCGCCGGCCAGGAACGTGTCCGGGGCGGGCTTGCCGCGCAGGCCGTCCCTGGCCGCGACGACGCCGTCGATCCGCGCGTCGATGAGGTCGGCGAAGCCGCCCGCGGCGATGACCTTCTCGCCGTTGGCGCTGGCCGTGACCACCGCCGTGGCCAGGCCCGCGTCCTTGACCGCCCGGAGGTAGCGCACCGACCCGGGGTAGACCTCGACGCCGTGCTCCTCGAGCTCGCGGAGCACCATCGCGTTCTTCTGCTCGCTGATCACGTGCACCGTCGCCGCTCCCGGCGGGTCGTCCGGCCCACCCTCGGGGAGCTGGATGCCCCGGCTGGCGAGGAAGCCGCGAACGCCGTCGGCACGGTGCTTACCGTCGACGAAGCGGTTGTAGTCCTCCTGGCTGAACTCCGGCTGGCCGGGGTCGTGCCGCCGCAGGAACTCGTCGAAGGTGCGCTTCCAGGCGGCCATGTGCACCGTCGCCGTGCGGGTCAGGACGCCGTCGAGGTCGAAGAGGCAGACGCGGACGTGATCCGGGAGGCCGAGCACGGCCCGACGCTACCGGCGCAGGGCACGCGCCGCCGGACCGGGAAACACGCTGTTCACCGACGCGCGCACCCCTCCGCCGGTGCCTAGGGTCGGCTCGGGGGCCGTCTCCGGCCCACCCGTCCGCCCGAGACCGAGGAGAGGGCCCATGGCCGCCCGTCCGACGCCGCCGAGTCCCTACGAGTTCCTGCCCCAGGTGCCCGGCTTCACCGTCACCAGCACCGACTGCGCCGACGGCCAGCCGCTGGCCATGCCGCACGTCAGCGGCGTGATGGGCGCCGGCGGTGAGGACCGCTCCCCCCAGCTGTCCTGGTCGGGCTTCCCCGAGGGGACGAAGAGCTTCGCCGTCACCGTGTACGACCCCGACGCGCCCACCCACAGCGGCTTCTGGCACTGGGCGGTGGCCAACATCCCCGTGTCGGTGACCGAGCTGCCCAGCGGAGCCGGTGACCAGGGCGGGGCCGCCCTGCCCGACGGCGCGGTGCAGCTGCGCAACGACGCCGGGTTCGCCGGGTACGTCGGTGCCGCTCCCCCGGCCGGGCACGGCCCGCACCGGTACTTCGTCACCGTGCACGCCGTCGACACCGAGACCCTCGACGTCACCCCGGACACGACGCCGGCCGTCCTGGGCTTCAACCTGTTCAGCCACACACTCGGACGGGGGACGCTGGTCGCCCTCTACGAGCAGGACTGACCGCGTGGCGTGACCGACACGCCTGAGGTGCTTGAAGTCTTGAGTTCCCGTCACCTGGCGGGCGCACCATGACGTCATGCCGGCGGCCGGGTCGCACACGCGGGGGCCGAGGGCCGCCCGCGCGCTGCTGACCGCGCTGCTCCTCCTGGTCCTCGCGCTCTCCGACCCCCTCGTGCGACCCGGCGACGCCGCGGCGAGCGGTGCCCGCGGCACCGAGGTCGTCGCCGCGGTGACCGCCGCCTACGGGCCGACCGGCACCCTCGCCGTCGCCGTGGCCGCCCAGCACACCCGCGCGACCGGGCTCACCGTTCGTGCCGTGGAGGCGCGCAGCGCCCGTCTGCTCGCGGCCACCGCCGCCAACGGGCTGGGCGACCGCCCCTTCCCGACCGCCTCGATGGTGAAGCTCTTCGTCGCCGAGGAGCTCCTCCATCGCGCCCGCACCGGCCGGATCGTCCTCACCCTCGGCGACCTCGCCACGATGCAGGTCATGATCGCGCGGTCGGACGACCCGGCCGCCTCGTCGCTGTGGGTGCGCTTCGACGGCGCGCAGATGGTGCGCGACGTCGCCGTCCGCTACCGGCTGCGCGGCACCACTCCCCCGGCGGTGCGCGGGCAGTGGGGCGAGACGATGACGACGGCCAACGACCTGGCGCGCTTCCTGGCGCTGCTGCCGGTCGTGGCCCACCCCGATGACGCGGAGACCCTGCTGGGGTGGATGCGCGGCGCCACCCCGATCGCCGCCGACGGGTTCGACCAGCAGTTCGGCGTCTTCGGCACGGTCCCCGGGACCCCGGCGGTCAAGCAGGGCTGGATGTGCTGCGTCGCGGGCAACCGGCACCTGCACTCTGTCGGGGTGATCGACCAGCGGGTGGTGGTGCTGCTCAGCGAGGTGCCCCGCACGGTCGGCTACGACGCCGCCCGCGCGGCGCTCGACACGGCCGCCGCCGCGATCCCGCTCCCGCAGGACCGGTAGCGCGGGTCAGCCGGCCGGCGAGTCGTCCACGTGCTCGGCCGTGCCGACCGTCGCCAGGCGGGCGAACCCGACCCGCTCGTAGACACGGGCGACGTCGTCGTCCCCCGCGACCAGGAAGACCAGGTCGGCCGACTCGCGGGCGTGCGCGGCCAGCGCCGAGGCGACCCCGGCACCCAGGCCCCGGCCGCGCAGCCGGGGCAGCGTGGCCACGCCCGTGATCTCGCTGATCTCGGTGCCGTCGACGTCGACCGGCGCGTGCGAGCCCACCGCGACCGGCTCCCCGCCCTCGACCGCCACCATGAGGACCGTGCGCCCGGTGGCGATCCGCTCGCGCAGCACCGCGGTCCGCCGCGACTCCGGCGCCGCTCCGACCGAGGCGTCGCCGACGTCGGCCCGGGGGCCGGGGTGGGCGAAGGCGATCGAGGCCAGCCGCTGGTACCGGGGCAGCTCGGGGTCGTCGGCGCCGACCAGGTAGAGCCGCACGCCGTGCGGCAGGAGCAGTTCCACCGGGTCCGCGGCCACCAGCAGCGGCGACTCCTCGACGGCCAGCCCGGCGGCGCGCACGGCGGCGGCGGCCGACGGCGCGCACTCGCAGATCCACTCCAGTGCCGCGGGCAGACCCGCCCGCTCCTGGAGCGCGACCGCGGCGCGGACGTCGTCGGGCGTGACGGTGGCGCCGTGTCGCGGGCGGGCCGGGTGGGGCCAGTCCGGGCTGGCGAGGGGGACGTCGAGGCCGCCGGCGGTCTCGATCCGGGCGTCGGGCAGCGGCGCGGCGGCGAAGTACCGCTCGATGCACTCGAGCAGCCCTGGCTGGGTGGGCACGTCGGCACCCTAGACGGGAGAGGGCGCCCCGACGGCCGGTCGACGTCCCCCGGGCCACCCGCCCGGGTGAGGAGGAGGTGGCGGACGGCACCATGGGCACCGTGACGGCAGGCACCCGCTCCCAGGTCTCGCCCTACGCGGTGTTCGACCGCGGTTCGTGGCGAGCCCTCGCCGCCGGCACGGCGCTGCCCCTCGACGAGGCCGACCTGGGGGCGCTGGCCACCCTGGGTGACCGCATCGACCTCGACGAGGTGGCCACGGTCTACCTGCCGTTGGCAGGGCTGCTCAACCTGCACGTGGAGGCCAGCCGGCGACTGTGGGCGGCACGCAGCGAGTTCCTCGGGGACGGCACCGCGAAGGTGCCCTACGTGATCGCGGTGGCCGGCAGCGTGGCCGTCGGCAAGAGCACCACGGCGCGCCTGCTGCAGAACCTGCTCACCGCCGGCCCCGGGTCGCCGCGGGTGGACCTGGTCACCACCGACGGCTTCCTCCTGCCCAACGCCGCCCTCGACGCCCGCGGGCTGCTCAGCCGCAAGGGCTTTCCCGAGAGCTACGACCGGCGGGCGCTGCTGCGCTTCCTCGCCGCCGTCAAGTCCGGTCGCGGAGAGGTCAGCGCCCCGCTGTACGACCACTCCTCCTACGACGTCGTCCCGGGCGCCCGGCAGGTGGTCGACCGGCCCGACATCCTCGTCCTCGAGGGCCTCAACGTGCTGCAGGCCGGACGCCGGGCCGACGGCAGCGCCCCCGAGGTGTTCCTGTCGGACTACTTCGACTTCTCGGTCTACGTCGACGCCGCGGAGTCCGACATCCAGCAGTGGTACGTGGACCGGTTCCTCGCCCTCCGGCGGACGGCCTTCCAGGACACCGCCGCCTACTTCCACCGCTTCGCCGGGCAGACCGACGACCAGGCCCGCGAGACGGCGCTGCGCATCTGGGCGGCGGTCAACGGACCCAACCTGCGGGACAACATCGCGCCCACCCGGTCCCGCGCCCGGCTGGTGCTGCAGAAGGCCGCGGACCACTCCGTGCGGCGGGTCCTGCTCCGCAAGATCTGAGCCTCCCCCGGCGCGGCGCGGGCGCTGCCATGGCGAGTCCTGCCCGACCCGTTGGGAGGAGGTGGTGAGTTTCGTCACCTGACAGGGCCCGCCGGTGGGCGCACACTTCGCAGCGTCCAGTCATCAGACGGACACACAGTGTGATCCGGCCGCGCCGCGATCGATCGGAGAGTCCTCGATGTGCTCCCACGTAGCCCCCTGCCCCGACTCCGCCAGTGACCAGCGGGACCTCGCCGCGGTCGTGAGCAGCCACCCCGAGCAGGGCTGGAGCCTGCTGTGCAACGGCGTCGTGCTCTTCGACGACGACGGCGAGCTGCTGCCCGACGGCCGGGCCGTCGCCCACCACCGCGACTGGCGGGCTCCCGAGCTCGTCGCCCGCTGAGCCCGTGCTACCCCGGCGGGGTGGCCGGTCACCCGACCGCGTCGAGGTGTGTTGGGGATAACGGTCGTTGGCCGGGCGGCGGAGGTCGCCTCCCGGACCGGGCCGGCCCCGCTAGGCCCGGGCGGCGACGGGCAGCGCGTCGACCACCCGCCCGGCACCCGGCGGCTCGGCGAAGGCAGCCGGCGGCGGGCACGAGCACGCCAGGTTCCGGTCGCCGTGGGCCTGGTCGATGCGGCGCACCGGGCTGAGGTGACCGCGGCCGCGCAACCCCGGCACGGGGATCACCGCGACCTCCCGGGGATAGGGCCGCTCCCACGTCCCCGCCAGCATCGCCAGCGTGTGCGGGGCGTTGCGCAGGGGGTTGTCCTCCCGGTCGTACGCGCCCGAGGCCACCGCGTCGATCTCCGCGCGGATGGCTGCCATCGCCTCGACGAACCGGTCCAGCTCGCCCTGGTCCTCGCTCTCCGTAGGCTCGACCATCAGCGTGCCGGCCACCGGGAAGCTCATGGTCGGCGCGTGGAAGCCGTAGTCGACCAGCCGCTTGGCGATGTCGTCCACCGTGATGCCGGTGGCCTTGGTCAGCGGGCGGATGTCGAGGATGCACTCGTGCGCCACGAGGCCGTCGGCCCCCGTGTAGAGCACCGGGTAGTGCTCCCGCAGCCGGACGGCGAGGTAGTTGGCGGCCAGGATCGCGTGCTCGGTCGCCCGGGTCAGCCCGTCGGGGCCCATGAGCCGGAGGTAGGCCCACGAGATCGGCAGGATGCCCGCCGATCCCCACGGCGCCGCGGACACCGGCGCTCCCGCCGTCCCGGTGTCGACCAGCGGGTGCCCCGGGAGGAACGGCACCAGGTGCGCGCGGACGCCGATCGGGCCGACCCCGGGCCCGCCCCCGCCGTGGGGGATGCAGAACGTCTTGTGCAGGTTGAGGTGGCTGACGTCGGAGCCGAACCGCCCCGGCCGGGCCAGGCCCACCAGGGCGTTGAGGTTGGCGCCGTCGACGTAGACCTGGCCCCCGGCGTCGTGGACCGCGCCGCAGATCTCCTGGATCGCCGTCTCGAACACCCCGTGCGTCGACGGGTAGGTGAGCATGACTGCGGCCAGCCGGTCCCCGTGCTCGGCCACCCGGGCCCGCAGGTCGGCCACGTCCACGTTGCCCGCCTCGTCGCAGCCGACCACCACCACGCGCATCCCGGCCATGACGGCGCTGGCGGCGTTGGTGCCGTGGGCCGACGACGGGATCAGGCACACGTCCCGCTGCTCCTCCCCGCGGGACCGGTGGTAGCCGCGGATGGCCAGGAGCCCGGCGAACTCGCCCTGGGAGCCGGCGTTGGGCTGCACGCTGACGGCGGCGTATCCGGTGACCTCCGCCAGCGCGGCGCACAGCTCGTCGATCAGCTGCCGGTAGCCGCGGGCCTGCTCGGCGGGGGCGAAGGGGTGCAGGTCGGCGAACTCGGGCCAGGTGATCGCGGCCATCTCGACCGCGGAGTTGAGCTTCATGGTGCAGGAGCCGAGCGGGATCATGGTCCGGTCCAGCGCGAGGTCCTTGTCGGCCAGGGCGCGCAGCCAGCGCATGAGCGCGGTCTCCGAGCGGTGCTCGGAGAAGACCGGGTGGGTGAGGAACGGGCTGCGGCGGCGCAGTCCGGGCGGCAGCGCGTCCGGGCCGTCGTCGCCGAGCGCGGCGTCGTCCGCCGGGACGCCGAAGGCCGCGGCGACCGCGCGCAGGACCGGCACCGTGGTGGTCTCGTCGCAGGAGACCCCGACGGTGTCGTCGTCGACCAGCCGCAGGTTGATCCGGCGGGCCGCCGCCGCGGCGACCACGTGGCCGGCCCGGCCGGGCACCCGGGCCAGCACGGTGTCGAAGAACCGGTCGTGGACGACCTCGACTCCCCCGGCCCGGAGCCAGCCGGACAGCGTCTGGGCGCTCCGGTGCACGCGGGCGGCGATCACGGTCAGCCCGTCCGGGCCGTGGTACACCGCGTAGGCGGCGGCCATGACGGCCAGCAGCACCTGCGCGGTGCAGATGTTGCTGGTCGCCCTCTCCCGCCGGATGTGCTGTTCCCGGGTCTGCAGGGCCAGGCGGTAGGCGGGCGCGCCGTCGGCGTCCACCGACACCCCGACCAGCCGCCCGGGGAGCTGGCGGGCCAGCTCCTCCCGGACCGCCAGGTAGCCGGCGTGCGGCCCGCCGTACCCCAGGGGGACGCCGAAGCGCTGCGTGCTGCCGCAGACCACGTCGGCGCCCCACTCCCCCGGCGCCTCGAGCAGCGTGAGCGCCAGCAGGTCGGCGGCGACGACGACCGACGCGCCGGCCTGGTGGGCCGCCGCGGCCAGCGCGCGGTGGTCGCGGACGGCGCCGCTCGCGCCCGGGAGGGAGAGCAGCACGCCGAACGCCCCGGCCTCGGGCAGGTCGGCAGGCCAGCCGGCCGAGAGGTCCGCGACGTGCAGGCCGATGCCCAGGGGCTCGGCGCGGGTGCGCAGCACGGCCAGCGTCTGCGGGAGCGTGTCGGCGTCGACGACGAGGACCGACCCGGGCGCCGCCCGGCCGGCCCGGCGCACGAGGGTCATGGCCTCGGCGGCGGCGGTCGCCTCGTCCAGCATCGAGGCACCGGCGACCGGCAACCCGGTGAGGTCGGCGACCGTCGTCTGGAAGGTGATCAGCGCCTCGAGCCGGCCCTGGCTGATCTCGGGCTGGTACGGGGTGTAGGCGGAGTACCAGGCGGGGTTCTCGAGGACCGCCCGCCGGATGACCGCCGGGGTCACCGTGCCGGAGTACCCCAGACCGATCATCGAGGTGTAGACGTCGTTGGCGGCCGCTCGTTCCTGGAGCAGCCGCAGCACCGTGGCCTCGTCCTCGGCCGGCGGCAGGTCCAGCGGCGTCCGGTCGCGGACGCCCTCGGGCACGCACGCGTCGGCCAGTGACTGCACCGTGGGGTGCCCGACGACGGCGAGCATGGCCTCGGTCTGGTCGGCCCGGGGCCCGATGTGCCGGCCGGCGAACGACCCGGCGGAGCCCAGCGCCGTCAGTGCGGGGAGGGGACGGGGAGCGTGGTCCGCCATCACCGCGACGCTACCAGCGCGGGAGGTCGTGGGCGGGCCCTCGGCCCCCTGCAGGGTCCCGCCGCGAGCCTGCGAGCGGCGGGGGCAGGGGGTGTCTCTCAGACGGCGGCGCGCCGCCGGCGGCGCATCGACAGCTCGTCGTCGGCAGCGTGCAGGGGGGCGCCGTCGAGGCGCTCGGCCGGCAGCTCGGCGAGTTCGCCGGAGAGCTCGCGCAGCGCCCCGGACACCGCGATGCCGAAGACGCCCTGGCCACCGGCGAGCAGGTCGACGACCTCCTCGGCGGACGTGCACTCGTACACCGTCGCGCCGTCGGAGAAGAGCGTGACGTTGGCGAGGTCCCTGATGCCGCGGTTGCGGAGGTGGTCGACGGCCCGGCGGATGTTCTGCAGCGAGACGCCGGTGTCCAGCAGCCGCTTGACGACCTTGAGCACGAGGATGTCGCGGAACGAGTACAGCCGCTGCGTGCCCGACCCGGTGGCGCTGCGCACCGAGGGGGCGACCAGACCGGTACGGGCCCAGTAGTCCAGCTGGCGGTAGGTGATGCCGGCAGCGGCACACGCCGTCGGGCCGCGGTATCCGACGAGGTCGGTGTCGACCTCGTCGTACGCCGGTGCACCCACGGCGGCGTCGCTGAAGAGCTGACCCTGGGAGCCGTTGCTCTGGTCGCTCACGTCAGCGTCCTCCTCTGTGTCCCGCAGCGGTCGCCGCGGTGACCCGGTGCGGTGCACCCGACCGGATCGGACCAGGTCCGCGTCAGGTCATGTCCCAGGTGTCACACCGGTGTTGTTCGCCGACCGTAAGCCGGGCCCTGGGGCGGGTCAACTGAGGGGGGCGGCGTGTCGCCGCACTCATCCTTCCGAGGGTCATCGGCAGGTCGGGCGACGGAGTTGACCCCAGCGCCGGGTCGATCTGTCGGGTCACCCGACCGTTCAGGGCGTCCCGCCGGAGCCGGAGCCGGCCCCGAAGTCCTCCGGGGAGATCTGGTCGAGGAACTCGCGGAACTTCTCGACCTCGTCCTCCTGCTCGTCGGGGATCTCGATGCCGACCTCGTCCAGCAGCTCCTCGGCCCCGTAGATGGGCGCACCGGTGCGCACCGCGAGGGCGACGGCGTCCGACGGCCGGGCGCTGACCACCCGCTCGTCGCCGAACACCAGCTCGGCGATGTAGATGCCGTCCCGCATCTCGGTGATGTTGACCGCTTCCAGCGTCGCGCCGAGGGCGCGGACCACCTCGCGCAGCAGGTCGTGCGTCATGGGCCGGGCCGGGCGCACCCCCTGCTGCTCGAACGCGATCGCGGCCGCCTCGACGGCGCCGATCCAGATCGGCAGGTACCGCTCCCCCTGCGCCTCCTTGAGCAGCAGGATGGGCTGGTTGCCGGGCAGTTCGACCCGGACCCCGACGACTCTGAGTTCCTGCACGGTACGGCTCCCTCAGCTGCGGCCCGGGGCGGGCGGTGGGTGCGTCCTGGCGGCTGGTGGACGGTCGGTGCCGGGTCCGGTCGCCGACCCCGACGCGACAACGGTACGCCCGAGTCAGGGACGCAGGAGGTCCCGTAGCCGCGCCTCGAGGAGGGCTCCGTGCAGCTGCGCGGACAGGGCGGCCAGGTCCCGCAGCTTCTCGGTGGCGCGGGTCCGGGCCTCCTCCGAGCGCGCTCTCAGCACGGGGGCGACCAGCTGCTCGACCAGCCCGGCCTCCCGCTCCGCGCCGTTCTGGTAGACGCGCAGGTGCCGGGGTTCGATGCCGTGCCGGGCCAGCCCGGCCGCCGCACGCGCGATCGGCAGGTCGGCCACCGGGTGCCGGCCGTCGGCGTCGACGGCGAGCAGGCCGAACTGCACGCAGTCGGCCAGCTGCCCGGCCTCCAGCCCCGCCGACCGCGCGAACTCGTCGGCCGGCAGGGCGCCGGTCGCGGCCTCCTCCGGGCCGGCCGGGGGCCCCTCCTCGCCCGGCGCCCCGCCGGGGAGCCCGCTGCCCTCGGTGCCGGGCAGCGGGCTCCCCCGGTCGAGGGCGTCCAGGTGCTCCTTGATGACCTTCAGCGGCAGGTACTGGTCGCGCTGGGCCGCCAGCACGTACCGCAGCCGGTCGACGTCGGCCCGGGAGAACTTCCGGTAGCCCGACGAGGTGCGCTGCGGGTGGACCAGGTCCTCGGACTCCAGGTAGCGGATCTTGCTGATCGTCACGTCGGGGAAGTCCTCGCGCAGGACCGTCAGCACCTCCCCGATGGTCAGCCGCGGGGTGTGCCGGTCCTCGGCGTCCCCGTACGCGTTCGCGCGCGAGGCCACCGCGGTCACGCGGCCGTCGGAGCTGCGGGCGACCGGCGCCGTCCCCCCGGGGAAGCCGGCCCGGTCACGAGCGAGGTGCGGGCTCGCCCGTGCGCGGACCGGTCAGGTACACCAGCCGGAACTTGCCGATCTGCACCTCGTCGCCGCCGGCCAGCGTGGCCACGTCGACCGGCTCCCGGTTGACGTAGGTGCCGTTGAGGCTGCCGACGTCGTGCACCGAGAAGCCGCCGCCCTCGCGGTGGAACTCCACGTGCCGGCGGCTGACCGTGACGTCGTCGAGGAAGATGTCGCTGTCGGGGTGGCGGCCCGCGGTGGTCACGTCCTGGTCGAGCAGGAAGCGGCTGCCGGCGTTGGGGCCGCGCTTCACCACGAGCAGCGCCGACCCGGCGGGCAGGGACTCGACGGCACCGGCGTGGGCGTCGGTCTCGGTCACCTCCGGGGTCTCGGCGGAGTCCTCGCCGCCCACCTTGGGGATGACGCTGGTGGACTCACCGATCCGCTCCTGCGACAGGGCCGAGCCGCACTGCGCGCAGAAGCGACTGCCCTCGGGGTTGTTGTGTCCACAACGAGTGCAGTGCACGTCTGTCTCCTCCGGAGCGGGAAGGGCACCGCCGCGGACCTGGGGGTTTGGCCGCGGGCGGCCGGCGGACGACGGGCCGGACAGCCCGTCGCGGGTCGGCTGCCGTGTGGGTCACGGCGGGCCGTGGTCATGGAACCAGCGGGTGACCCGAGGGTCAACCGCACGTACAGGGTGGTGCCGGCGGTGCCCACGACGAGCGTCGTGCGGCCCCGCCACGGGAAGCATAGTGATCGCGGCCGGGGCCCTCCCCGGGGTCAGGACGCGTCGACCAGCGCCTGGTACGCCGCGGCGTCGAGGAGGTCCGCCGTGACTCCCCCGGCGTCCCCCTCGACGCGGATCTCCACCAGCCACCCGGCGCCGTAGGGGTCGGCGTTGACGGTCTCCGGTGCGTCGCCGAGCGACTCGTTGACCGCGGCCACCACGCCGGCGACCGGGGCGTACACGTCGGACACGGACTTGGTCGACTCCACCTCGCCCATGGGCTCCCCCGGCGCCACCGCCGCGCCCACCTCCGGCAGCTGGACGAAGACGATGTCGCCGAGCGCGTCCTGGGCGTGGTGGGTGATGCCGATCCGCACGACGGGGGCCGCACCGTCGTCGCGCACCTGGGCCCACTCGTGCTGCTCGGTGTAGCGGCGGTCCTCCGGCGTGCTCATGCCGCGGCCGTGGTCATGGGGCGTCGGTGCTCATGGGCGGGGTCTCCGGCCGTGCGTCGGGGCGGCGTCAGTCGTCGTCGCCGGGGTCCGGCGCAGCGTATTGAGGCTCGTCCAGCGGCCGCAACGCGTCGACGACGACCGGGTCGGCCTGGGTGATCTCGACGCTGCCGCCCTGGCGACCCACCCGGTCCACGACGCCGCCGGGGATGCTCATCGCCGTCTGGAGGTCGGGCGGGGAGCCGATCACGATGATCTCGTAGGGGCTGGTGACCGCCACCCCGTCGATCCGGAGGTCGCCCGGTTCCCCGGTGACCGCGGAGGACACCCCGATCCGGACGTCGTCGATCTGCATCGTCTCGGCGCCCGCGCCGCGCAGCTCCTGGACCGCGTCGAGCAGGTCGGCCACGCGCACCTCGCCCTCGGGGTCACGGATGGTCATGAGCAGCCCCGGCCCCTCGGCGGCGATGGTGCCGTTGAGGATCCCGAGGGCCTCGGCGCGCCCCCGCGCCGCCTCGAGGGCGGCGGCGGACTGGCTGTCGGAGCTGTTCAGGTCGCGCAGGGCGGCGCGCTGGTCGGCGATCTGGGTGCGCAGCCGTTCCTCGCGGACGTCGAGCTCGTCGAGGATGCGGACGAGGTCCTCCTCGCGCAGGCCGGCGAGGTCCTCGTCGGTGCCGGCGTTGCGGACCTGGACGGCGAAGGCGAACCCGAGCAGCAACGTCAGCACGCCGATCAGCACCGCCGCCAGCGGATCGCGCCGGCGACGCCGAGCCGGCGCCGCGGCCCCCGGAGGTGTCCCGGCCTCCTCCGGCGGCGGTGTGCCGCCCTCCTCCGGCGGTGTGCCGCCCTCCTCCGGCGGGGTCCCCGCGGTCACCGGCGGGCCGTCGTCCACCGGATCGGGCCGCCGGTCCCCGGCCGGGTCCGGCGCGGCGTCGTGCCCCGGCACCGCGGGCACGGCCCCCTCCGGGGGCGGGTCGCCGGGCGGCGGGTCACCGGCGGGCCGCGGGTCCCCGGTCATGCCCGGAACAGGTGCCGGCGGATGGCCGCGGCGTTGCCGAAGATGCGGATGCCGAGGACGACGACGACGGCGGTGGACAGCTGGGCACCCACCCCGAGCTGGTCACCGAGGAAGACGATCAGCGCGGCCACCACCACGTTGGACACGAACGAGATGACGAACACCTTCGCGTCGAAGATCCCGTCGAGCCGCGCGCGGGCGCCGCCGAACACGGCGTCGAGCGCGGCGACGACCGCGATCGGCAGGTAGGGCTGCAGCCACAGGGGCACGGTGGGGTCGAAGAGCAGGCCGAGGACCAGGCCGACCGCGAGTCCGAGGACCGGGATCACGGCTCAGCCTCCCGGGGTGTCGTCGGGGGCCGGGACGCCGGTGGGGTCACCGGCGTCGGCTCCGGACCCCCCGGACACCGGTCGGGCGGCACGGAGCTCCAGGGAGCTCCCGGCGGGCACGGCCAGCTCGTCCTCCTGGGCGAACTCGAAGCGCAGACCGAAGGACTCGGAGATGACGGCGAGGGCACCGACCTCGGGGCTGCCGAGGAAGCGCGACCGCAGGGTGTCCGGGTCCCCGATGGCGCTGATCAGGTACGGGTTGGTCACCGGCCGGAAGTCGACCAGGACGGCCTCGCCGGCGAAGCGGATCGCGGTCGTCGGGCCCAGCCGCTGCCCGTTGATGGCCACCGCCTCCGCGCCGGCGGCCCAGAGGGCGTTGACCACCAGCTGCAGGTCGCCGTCGCGCACCCGTCCACGGGGGTCCTCCTCCCCCGCTCCGCCGACCGGGTCCGAGTCGGCGTCCGGCTCGGCGTTGGCGAGGGTGACCAGGAGGCCGGGGCCGCTCACCGGCAGGACGGCGGCACCGAGCTCGGCGTCGGTGAGCGCGTCGAGGGCGCGCCGGCCGTCCGAGGTCGCGGCGAGCTCGTCGTCGCGCGCGGCCGTCACCTGGACCTGCAGCTCCTCCAGCTGGGCGGCGAGCACGTCGGTGGTCTCGGAGTCCTGCTCGATGTCGGCGACCAGCACCGCGCGCACCTCCTCGCGGCCCTGGGCGCCCGCCGCGGCCTGGTCGTAGGTGACGGCGGCGAGGACGCCGGCCACGGCCATGGTCAGGGCCACGGCGACCTGGGCCCACCGGCCGCGGGACGGCGGCGCGACGACGCCGGCCGCCGCACGTTCCGCCCGCGCCGCGGCGGCCTGCGCGTAGGCCGGGTCCACCGTCTCGGCCAGCACCTGGTCCAGCAGCGAGGCACCCATCGAGCGGGGCCCTCCGCCGCGCGTCACGGTGGTCACGGGCCCGACCCGGCGCGCTCCGCCCGGACGATGCCCACGACCTGCACGACGTAGAGCAGCCCGGCGACGACGTACAGGACGCCGCCCCAGATCGTCAGCGCCCAGGCCACCGGCTGCACGACCGCCACCAGGGGGCCGTCGCCGTCGGCGAGCAGCAGCAGCGGGAAGGCGTAGAGCAGGATGAACGTCGCCGCCTTGCCCAGGTAGTGCACCTGCAGCGGCGGGTAGCCGTACCGGCGCAGCACCAGCAGCATGACGCCGAGCACCAGCTCACGGCCGACGAGGACGGCGACCACCCAGAGCGGGACGACGTCGCGCAGCACGAACGCGACGAGGGTCGCGACGATGTACAGGCGGTCGGCGGCGGGGTCGAGCAGGGCACCGAGCCGGCTGGTCTGGCCCAGCACGCGGGCGAGCTTGCCGTCGGCCCAGTCGGTGACGCCCGAGACCATGAGCACGGCCACCGCCCAGCCGTCGGCCTCCGGGCCGAGCAGCAGCCACAGGAACAGCGGCACACCGAGCAGGCGGAGCACCGAGAGCGCGTTGGGGATCGTCCAGACGCGGTCGGGCAGCTCGTTGCGGCCGGGGACCGCGGGTGCACCGGGCAGCACGCCGTCGGGGCGCTGGGCCGGGGCAGCCGCCGACGGCCCGTTGGACGACGTCACTGGTACCTCCACCCCGCTGCACACCGAGCACGAGGCTAGTGGCCGACGCCGACACCCCCGAGGGCGGCGCACCGGAGCGGACCCCCCGGCTCCCTACCTCGGCGTCCCCGGGCCCCGGGCGGCCCCGTCCCGAGCCGGCGCGGGGCCGGCTGGACCAGCGGCCCCCGGCAGGGTCCCGCCGCGAGCTCGCGAGTGGCGGGGAGCCGGGGGTCCTTCTTCACGCGGGCACGGCGGTCAGCGAGGCGGGCGCCGGCTCGTAACCCAGGGGCCGGCGGGTGAAACCGCCGGTGCCGTGCGAGACCGAGCGCAGCACGCCGGCATAGCTCAGCAGCTCCACCTCGGGCACCTCGGCGCGCACCGTCGTCCGGTCCCGGTCGGGATCGGCGTCGCTGCCGGTGACCCGGGCCCGCCGGCCGGACAGGTCGCTCATGACCGCGCCGACGTACTCCCCGGGGACGGCCACCTCGACCTCGCACCAGGGTTCGAGGACGCGGGTGCCCGCGGCGGCCACGGCCTCGCGCAGGGCCAGGGCACCGGCGGCCTGGAAGGCGGCATCCGAGGAGTCCACCGAGTGCGCCTTGCCGTCGACCAGGGTGACGTGGACGTCGACGATCGGCCGGTCGCCGGAGACGCCACGCTCGGCCTGGGCGCGGATGCCCTTCTCCACGCTGCCGTGGAACTGGCCGGGCACGGTGCCACCGACGATCCGCTGCTCGAACACGACCCCCGAGCCCGGCGGCCCCGGCTCCGCCTCGACCACGACGATCGCGTACTGGCCGTGCCCACCGGACTGCTTGACGTGCCGCCCGGTGACCCGTGCCGGCCCGGCGAGGGTCTCGACCATCGGCACCCGCACCGGCACCGTCGTCACGGTCACCCCGTGCCGGACCCGCAGCCGCTCCAGCAGCACCTCGGCGTGCGCCTCGCCGACGCACCACAGCAGCAACTGGCCGGTGTCGGGGCGGCGCTCCAGCCGGACCGTCGGGTCCTCGGCGACCAGGCGGGTCAGGGCGGTGGTCAGCCGGTCCTCGTCCGAGCGGGACGCCGCCTCCAGCGCCACCGGCAGCTGGGGGGTGGGCAGGTCCCACGGCGCGACCAGCCGCGGGTCCTCGGGCGTGGACAGGGTGTCGCCGGTCTCGGCGGACCCGAGCCGGGCGACGGCGCAGACGTCCCCGGCCGGGCAGGACGCCACCGGCCGCAGCACCGACCCCAGCGGGGAGCTGACCGCCCCGATCCGCTCGTCGACGTCGTGGTCGGGGTGCCCCCGGTCGGCCATCCCGTGCCCGGAGACGTGCACCGCGGTGTCCGGCCGCAGGGTGCCGGAGAAGACGCGCACCAGCGAGACGCGGCCGAGGTAGGGGTCGGTCGTCGTCTTGACCACCTCGGCGACCAGCGGTCCGTCGGCGTCGCAGGACGGCACCGGCGCCGGTGTCCCGTCCGGGCGGGTGACCGGCGGGCAGCCGTGCTCCATGGGGCAGGGGAAGGCCGAGACGAGCAGGTCGAGGAGCTCCGGGATGCCGACGCCGGTCAGCGGGGCGGCGCAGAGGACCGGGTGGAAGTGCCCGCGGGCCACCGCCGTCTCGAGGTCGGCGACGAGGTCGGTGACCGACAGCTCCTCGCCGCCGAGGTAGCGGTCCATGAGGGTCTCGTCCTCGCTCTCGGCGATGATCCCCTCGATCAGCTCCGCCCGGAGCCGGTCGGCGTCCTGCCCCTCCTCCCCCGCGAGCTCGACGTGCGGCTCCAGCAGCGACACCAGGCCGGTCACCGCGCCGTCCGGGCCCCGCCGGAGCAGGTGCATGGGGAAGACCCCGTCGCCCAGCATGGTCCGGCAGGCCCGGACGGCGTCGTCGACGTCGGCGCGGGGGCGGTCCAGCTGGGTGATGACGACGGCGCGGGGCATGCCCACGGCCGCGCACTCCTCCCACAGCTGGACCGTCGTCGCGTCGACGCCGGCCACCGCGGAGACGACGAAGAGGGCGGCGTCGGCGGCGCGGAGCCCGGCGCGGAGCTCGCCGACGAAGTCCGGCGACCCGGGTGTGTCCAGCAACGTCAGCCGGTGCCCGGCGTGCTCGACGGTCGCCACGCCGAGGGAGACCGAGCGCTGCTGGCGGACCTCCACCTCCTCGTTGTCCAGGCACGTGTTGCCGTCCTCGACCCGGCCGGCCCGGGGCAGCGCGCCGGTGGCGACCAGCAGCGCCTCGGCGAGGGTGGTCTTCCCCGCGCCCGCGTGGCCGACGAGGGCCACGTTGCGCACTTTCTCGGCCGGTCGCGGTGCCGGCGCGGTGCCGGTGTCCTTGGCCACGCGGCTCAGCCGTTCGCCGGCTCGGGGACGACGCTGCACGACCCGGCAGCCGGGTGGAACACCCCGGTGTGCCCGTCGGGGTCCCAGCGGACCACGAAGGGTGGCCCGCCGCCCTCTCCCCGCACCTCGAGCACGTGCCCGATGCGCTCCGGCTCTCCCTGGTGGGTGGAACGGACGACGATCCTGTCCCCGACTCGCGCTTCCACGGCGGCCTCCCGGCTGACTCCGGTCTGTGTTGTGGGTCACAGCCTGCCCGCGGCGTGGGGACCGATCAAGGCCCCGCGGAGCCGGCTGCGGCGTCCACGGCGGCGGTGTGGGCGGCGACCGCCGCGGCCAGCGGACCGACGACGGCGGCGGGCAGCGCGGGACAGCCGCGGGGCCGTGCTGGGGCGCATGACGAGCAGCGGGCACGCGGCCGGCCGGGACCAGGAGACCGACCGGGCGCACGCCGTCCCGCGGGAGGACGCCGACGGCCCGCCGCCGTGGGTCGCCCTGTGCGGCACCCCCGTCGCCGTCGTCCAGGGCAGCTGGGCCGGGCGGCGGGGACTGGGCTCCGGCGATCCGTGCCCGGACTGCCGCCGGCTGGCGCCGGGCTGAGGCGACGAGCCGGGGCCCGCCGGGGCCTGCCGGAGCCTGCCGGAGCCTGCCGGGGCCTGCCGGAGCCGGCCCGCGTGCCACCCTTCCGGCATGGCGTTCGACCTGCACCGCGCCGACGGTGAAGTGCTCCGGTTCGACGACGACGCGCGGTTCAGCTTCACCGCCGCCGGCCACCTCGTCGTGTACGACCCCGAGGGTGGCAAGACGGTGTTCAGCCACCACAGCTGGAACTGGCTCGAGGAGCCGGTGCCCCCACCCGGCGACTGAGCGCCCGGCCGGCTGACGGACCCGCCGCGCCCCGATCGGGCGGACGTGTCACACGGGCGGCACCGGCGGTGCTCTACGGGTGTGGATGTCGTGAGGCACGGTGCGAGTGCACCGGCCGCCGCCCTGACCGCCGCCCTGTCCCCTGACGGGCGCCCTGCGGCGGTCCGGCGAGCCCAGCGGAGGAGCGGCGTGGCGGTGTCGACTCGCCCGGGAGCCGTCCGGGCCGACCTCGAGGAGGTCTTCCGCGCCGCCTACCCCCGGGTCGTCGGCGTCGCCGCCCGCGTGCTGGGCTCCCGCGACGAGGCGGAGGACGTGGCCCAGGAGGTCTTCCTCAGCTTCGGTCACTCCTCGGTGCCGGCCGGTGAGGCGACGGGCTGGCTGTCGGTCGCCGCGGCGCACACCGCGCTGAACCACCTGCGGTCCGGTCGTCGGCGGGCCACCCGTGAGCAGGTCGCCGGCGACGGCGACGTCCTCGCGCCGGACGTCGCGGACACGGTCGTGACCCTCGACGAGCGCCGCCGCGTGCGGGCGGCGCTGGCCCGGCTCCCCCGCAAGCAGGCCGTCGCCCTGGTGCTGCGGCACAGCGGCCTCAGCTACGCCGAGGTCGCGGCCGCCCTCGAGCTCTCCCCCGGCAGCGTCGGCACCACCGTGCGTCGCGCCGAATCCGCCCTACGCGAGGAGTTGACCCGTCATGCGTCATCCCACTGACGGCACGCTGCGCCGGCTCGTGGACGAGCCGGTCGGCGTCGCCGACGCCGACCGCGAGCACGTCGCGGGCTGCCCGGTCTGCCTGTCCGGGCTGGCCGCCGCCCAGGCCGACGCCGCGCTCGCCGGTGCCGCGCTGGACGCGCGTGTCTCCCCCGACGTGGACGCCGGGTGGCACCGCCTGTCGCACGCGGTCCCCGTCCGCGCGCGGCCGGCATCCGCCGCCCGCACCCCCCGCCGTCGGGCGCTGCTGCGCAGCCCCGTGGTCGCCGTGGCCGGCGTCGTGGCCCTGCTCACGGGGGCCGGCGCCGCGGCCGCCGCGGACTGGCTGCAGATCTTCCGGACCGAGCAGATCGCCCCCGTCGCGGTCAGCTCGGCCGACCTGGTCGCCCTGCCCGACCTCACCGCCTACGGCGACGTCGAGGTGGTCGAGGAGCCCGACGTGCGGGAGGTGGCCGACGCCGCCGCCGCGGAGGAGGCGACCGGGCTGCCCGTCCCGCAGGTGGGCGACCTGCCCCGGGGCGTGTCCGGCGACCCCGCGTACCAGGCCGGCGGCCGGCTGAGCGCGGTGTTCACCTTCTCGGCGGAGGAGGCCGCGCAGGCCGCCGCGGCCGCCGGCGAGACCCTGCCGCCCGCGCCTCCCGGCCTCGACGGCGGCCAGTTCCGGCTCTCGGCCGGGCCGGGGGTCGCTGCGGTCTGGTCCTCCGACAGCGGCCTGCCGGGCCTGGTCGTGGCCCGGGCGGTCGCCCCCACCGGGGAGTCCTCCGGCGTGCCGTTCGAGACCGCCCGCGACCACCTGTTGTCCCTCCCGGGGCTGCCCGACGAGGTCGCGTCGCAGCTGCGCAGCTTCTCCGGGGACGGGACGACGCTGCCGCTGCCCGTGCCGGCCGAGTTCGTGTCCAGCTCCGGCGCCGACGTCGGCGGGGTGCCGGCGACGGTGCTCACCTCGCGGGACGGCGTCCTGGCGGCCGTGGTCTGGGTCGAGGACGGGATCGTGACCGCGGTGGCGGGCTCGCTGAGCGCCGACGAGGTGCTGTCCGTCGCCCGCGGGCTGCGGTGAGCGGGACCACCACCGGAGGCGCCGTCCAGCCGGGCGGCGCCTCCCTGGCTGCCGCGGAGCGGCTGCTCGCCGAGCTCCCGCCGTCCCCGGCGGTGTGGTGCTCCGGCCTGCGCAAGCGGTACGGACGGCGGACCGCGGTCGACGACGTGTCGTTCACCGTCGGCCGCGGCGAGGTGCTGGGGCTGCTGGGCCCCAACGGTGCCGGCAAGACCAGCACCATCAAGATGCTGCTCGGTCTCGTCCGGCCCGACGCCGGAGAGGTGCTGCTGCTGGGGCGGCCGGCGCGGGATCCGCAGTCGCGGTCGCGCGTCGGCTACCTGCCGGAGCTCTTCCGGTACCAGCCGTGGCTCACCGCGGCCGAGGTGCTGCGGCTGCACGTCCGGCTGGCGGGCGTCGCCGTGCCGGTCGGGGAGCAGCGGGAGTGTCTCGCCCTGGTGGGCCTGGCCGACCGCGCCGGCGACCGGGTGGGCGGGTTCTCCAAGGGCATGCAGCAGCGGCTCGGGCTGGCCGTCGCGCTGGTGGCCCGCCCGGAGTTCGTCGTCCTCGACGAGCCGACCAGCGCCCTGGACCCGCTCGGCCGGGCCGACGTCCGGGACCTGGTGCTCACCCTCAAGGCCCGTGGCGTCGCCGTCCTGCTCAACTCGCACCTGATCGGCGAGGTGGAGCGGGTCTGCGACCGGGTCGTCATCCTCGACAAGGGCCGGGTGGCGGCCTCGGGCAGCCTGTCGGAGCTGCTCGGCCGGCGGGAGGTCCGGCTGCGGCTGGACGGGGTGCGGCCCGAGGCGGAGGCGCGGCTGGCCGCCACCGGCCGGCTGCGCCGCACCGGCGACTGGTTCACCGTGGAGCTGCCCGACGGCGAGGAGGCGGCCGCGGTGCCCGACCTGGTGGCGGAGCTCGTGGGCCTCGGGGTGCGGGTGCACGCGGTCGAGCCCGGGCGGATCAGCCTCGAGGAGCGGCTGCTCGGCATCCTGCGTGACGGGGTCCGGCCGTGACCGTCCGGATCGTGCTGACCATCGCCGCCCTGACCCTCCAGGAGGCCGCCCGCCGCAAGGTGCTCCGGGCGCTGGCCGGCCTGACGGTCGTGCTGCTGGCGCTGTCGGCGTGGGGGTTCTCGCGGATCGACGCCGAGTTCGGCGGCCTCACCACCGGGGAGGCACGGCTGGCGGGCGCCACGGTCCTGAACCTGGTGATGTTCGGCTTCAGCCTGATCGCCGCGCTGGGGACGGCGTTCCTCGCCGGCCCCACGCTCGCCGGCGAGGTGGAGTCCGGGACCGCGCTGGCGATGCTGGCACGGCCGGTGCGCCGCTCGGCGGTGCTCGTCGGCAAGTGGCTGGGGCTGGTGGCCTTCGGCAGCGGCTTCGTGGTGCTGGCGGGGTTCGCCCAGTTCGTCATCGTCCAGGTGACCGTGGGCTACTGGCCGCCGTCGCCGGTCACCGGGCTCGCGCTGCTCGCCGCGCAGACGGCGGTGCTGCTCACCCTCGGCCTGCTCCTGTCCACCGTGATCTCCCCGATGGCGTCGGGGGTCGTCGCGGTCGGCCTGTTCGGCGCCACCTGGATCGCCGGGGTGGTCGGCGGGATCGGCGGCTCCCTCGGCAACGAGGGCGTGGCCCGGGTCGGCACCGTGTCACGGATGGTGCTGCCGACCGACGGCCTGTGGCGCGGGGCGATGCACGCCTTCCAGGACCCGACCCTGCTGACGCAGCTGGGCCCGGGCTTCGACGGCTTCCCGTTCCTGGGCGAGGCACCGCTCACCGCCGCCTACCTCGCCTGGGCCGCCCTGTGGATCGCCGTCGTCCTCGCCCTGGCCGGGCTGGCCTTCCGGCGCCGCGACCTGTGAGCCCCCGGCAGCGGGTCAGACGGTGAACTCCACGCCCTGCGCGAGGGGCAGCTCGCCCGAGAAGTTGACGGTGTTGGTGGCCCGGCGCATGTAGCTGCGCCAGGCGTCGGAACCGGACTCCCGGCCGCCGCCGGTCTCCTTCTCCCCGCCGAAGGCGCCACCGATCTCGGCCCCGGAGGTGCCGATGTTGACGTTGGCGATGCCGCAGTCGGAGCCGTCGGCGGCGAGGAAGCGCTCGGCCTCGGCGTGGTCACCGGTGAAGATGCTCGACGACAGGCCCTGGGGCACGCCGTTGTTCAGCGCGACGGCCTCCTCCAGCGTGCGGTAGGGCAGCACGTACAGGATCGGGGCGAACGTCTCCCGCCGCACGACGTCGGTCTGCTCGGGCATCCGCACGACCGCCGGCTCCACGTAGTAGGCGTCGGGTGCCTCCTCCTCGAACCGGCGGCCCCCGCCCACCACGACCTCGCCGCCCTGCTGGCGGGCGGCGTCGAGGGCGTCCTGCATGCCCTTGTAGGCCGCGCCGTGGACGAGCGGCCCGACCAGGGTGCCCTCGGCCACGGGCGAGCCGATCGGCAGCCGCCGGTAGGCGTCGGTGAGCCGGCCGGTCAGCTCCTCGATGACGTCGACGTGGCAGATGACCCGCCGCAGGGTGGTGCACCGCTGACCGGCGGTCCCGGCCGCGGAGAAGACGATGCCGCGGGTGGTGAGGTCGAGGTCGGCCGAGGGCGTCACGATGGCGGCGTTGTTCCCGCCGAGCTCGAGCAGCGACCGGCCGAAGCGCTCGGCCACCCGGGGGCCGACGGCCCGGCCCATGCGGGTCGACCCGGTGGCGCTGAGCAGGGCGACACCGGGGTGGTCGACCAGCGCCTCGCCGACGTCCGGGCCGCCGATCAGCAGCTGGCTGAGGCCCGCGGGGGCGCCGGTCTCGGCGATCGCGCGGTCGAGCAGCGCCGCGCTCGCCGCGGCGGTGAGCGGGGCGAGCTCGGAGGGTTTCCACACCACGGGGTCGCCGCAGACGAGGGCGACGGCGGTGTTCCAGGACCAGACGGCCACGGGGAAGTTGAAGGCGCTGATGACGCCGACGACGCCGAGCGGGTGCCACGCCTCCATCAGCCGGTGACCGGGACGCTCGGAGCTGATCGTCTTCCCGTAGAGCTGCCGGGACAGGCCCACGGCGAACTCGCAGATGTCGATCATCTCCTGGACCTCGCCCAGGGCCTCGGAGGTGATCTTGCCGACCTCGAGGCTGACCAGGGTGCCGAGGTCGGCCTTGTGCTCGCGGAGGAGCTCGCCGAGGCGGCGGACCACCCCGCCGCGGACCGGCGCCGGGACGGTCCGCCACTGGCCGAACGCCTCCTGCGCCCGGGTGACGGCGCCGTCGACGTCGGCGGCGGTCGACCAGCGCACGGAGGCCAGTGACCGCCCGGTGACCGGTGAGGTGACGGAGCGGTCGCCGGCCAGGGCCTCCAGGTCGACGCCGCAGCGGCGCGCGGCGTCCACGGCCCGGCGGCGGAGGTCGTCGGCACTGGGCAGGGTGGTCACTGGCTCTCCTTCAGACGACGTTCAGTTCGGGGCGGGCCCGTGCACCGGCGAATCGTGCGGCATCGAGGCCGGAGACGTCGACGAAGGGTTCCTCACCGAGGTACAGGTCGCGCACCACCTCCCCGACGGCGGGTCCCATGAGGAAGCCGTGCCCCGAGAAACCGGTGGCGTACAGGAAGCCCGCCACGGCGTCCGCGCGGCCGATCAGCGCGTTGTGGTCGGGCGTCATCTCGTACAGCCCGGCCCATCCGCCGGCGATGCCCACCTCGGACAGGGCGGGGACGCGCCGGTCGATGGCCGCCCCCAGCCGCGGCAGCCAGGCGTCGGACTGGCCGAGGGCGAAGCCGGGCTCCTCGTCGGGGTCGGACATCCCCAGCAGCACGCCCTCCCCATCGCCGTGGAAGTAGAAGGAGCTGTCGAAGTCGATGGTGAACGGGGTGGCCGGATCCAGCCCGGGAACCGGCTCGGTGACCAGGACCTGCCGCCGCAGGGGGGTGACCGGCAGGTCGACGCCGGCCCACGCCCCGACCTCGGCCGACCAGGCCCCGGCGGCGCACACGACGGTGTCGGTCGCGATCGTCCCGCCCGCGGTCCGCACGGCCACGATCCGCCCGTCCCGGACGTCGATCCCGGTGGCCGCGCAGTGCGGCAGCAGCGTCGCCCCCGCCCGACGTGCCGCCGTCGCGTAGCCGAGCACGACGGCCTCCGGCGTGCAGTGGCCGTCGGTCGGCGACCAGGCCGCGGCCAGCAGCCCGTCCGGGGCGACCAGCGGGGACAGCCGCCGGGCCTCGGGGACGTCGATCACCCGGCTCGGGACGCCGAGGTCGTTCTGCAGGGCGACGGCGGCCTCGAACGCGGCCACGGCCTCCGGCGTGCCGAGCAGGAACAGGTAGCCCACCTCGTGCAGGTCGATCTCCTGGCCGAAGCGCGGGCCGAAGTCGCGGAAGGTCTCCAGGCTCCGGGCGCCGAGGGCGACGTTGACCGGGTCGGAGAACTGCGCGCGGACGCCGCCGGCCGCCCTGCAGGTCGAGCCGGAGCCGAGGGCGCCCCGGTCCAGGAGGACGACGTCCCGGACCCCACTGGCGGCCAGGGAGTACGCCGTGCTGAGCCCGATCACGCCGCCGCCGATGACGACGACCGAGGCGGCCGCCGGCGGACGGCGTCCGGCAGCGGTCACGAGCCCCCTTCCCTCGGGTGGCGGGCCGCAGGACGCCGCAACTCCGTGGTCACCGGACGACGGGACCGACCGCGTCCCCGGCGACCGGCTCGACGGACACGCCCCCGGGGATGCCCAGTGCCGCGGCGGCGCGGGCCAGGGACTCCGCCCGCTGCTCGGCGTACAGCTGCTCCGGGATCCGCACCGGGCGGCCGATCGCGCCGGCCAGCCAGTCGGCGTCACGGGGCGCGCCACCCTGTCCGGCGTCCATCTCACCGCGGCCGCTGAGGTTGGAGGCGAAGATCCCCGCCGCGGAGCGCGGGAGGAAGTCCTCGTAGACGATCGGCTCCGCGACCAGCCAGCCGCCGTCGAGCAGGCCGGCCAGGTCGCGCGGCGGCTCGGTGCCGTCGGGCCGGCGCTCGGCCGGGCGGAAGGTGCAGAAGGTGAGGTCCCGCCGCACCAGCTCGGCCTCGGTGTCGGGCAGCCCGGCGGCCCACACCTCCGCGCCGACGTCCTGCCGCGGGCGGCCGGGCGTCTCGGCCAGGCGCCGGTCCACCTCGGCGACGAGGTCGTCGTACAGCTCCCGTCCGCGGGGCGTCAGGGCGATGCCGCGCGCCTCCACCTCGCCGAAGCGGACCCGCAGCTCCCCCTGCGCGATGGTGCCGTCGGCCTCGCGGAACCGGCGGGGCTCGGCCAGCGCCCGGAAGGAGGTCTGCCGCAGCAGGACGTCGGGGCCCTGCCACCGCGGCGGGCCCTGGATCTCGTCGATCATCTGGACGCCCAGCGACTGCATGCTGGCGTAGAGGTCGTCGATGTCCAGCACCCGCGGCGTCAGGTGGTTGACGTGCGTGGTGGTGACGCCGCCGATGTCGGCCGCGACGCCGGAGACGCGCTCGAGCTCGGTGTACCAGCCACGGTCGACCGGGTCGGCGGACAGCGCGAAGGCCCCGGTGGCGAGGTCCAGGAAGCGGGCGGCGTCCGCCTCGCCGAGCTCGCCCTCGGCCTCCGCCCGGTCGGCGAGGTCGAGCAGCTCGCCGGGGAAGAGCGTCCGGGCGGCGAGGAACCGGCTCAGTCGCCGCTCCAGGTCCTCGTCGAAGAACCGCCGGTCCTGCGGCACCAGCATCGAGGTGAACACCCGGAACGGGTTGCGGGCGAGCTCGGTGCGGTCCACCGGCCGGAACGCGGTCGACACCACGGGGACCGGCTGCGGATCGGCGTCGCGCAGGTCGTAGAAGCCGGTGGGGTGCATGCCCAGCGCGGCGAAGACGCGGGCCACCTGGCTGAGCTCCTGCGGCGTCCCCACCCGGATGGCCCCGTGCCGTTCGGCGGTGACCCGGTCGATGGAGCCCAGCCGCTCGGCCGCCGCGCCGTCGCGCTCCATCACCCGCCGGTTCACCTGGGCGGACACGTCGACGAGGGTGGTGTAGGCGGGCACCTCGCGGCCGTAGAGCTCGGAGAGCCGCCGGGCGAAACGCGCGCGCAGCTCGGTGGTGACGACGGTGCTCATGGCAGTGCCTCCGGGGGACGTGGTGACGGCGGCGCGGATGGGCCGGGCTCAGCCGTAGTCGTCGTAGAAGCCGCTGCCGCTCTTGCGGCCCAGCCGGCCCTGGTCGATGTGCTCGCGCAGGAGCCGTCGGGGCCCCTCCGGGATCCCCTCGCGCACGGCGGCGTAGTGCTCCTCGATCGCCAGCACGACGTCGAGCCCCACGACGTCCATCAGCCGGAAGGGCGGCGTCCCGGGCCGGGTGAACAGCTGCCACATCAGGTCGACGTCCTCGGGGGCGGCCACGCCCTCCTCGACCACCATCAGGCACTCGCGCTTGATGGCCGCCCAGATGCGGTTGAAGATGAAACCGTCGCTCTCCCGGCGCACCCGGAACGGCACCAGTCCGTACCGGGGCAGCCACGCCATCAGCGCGTCGACCACGGCCGGGTCGGTCCGCCCGCAGGACATGAGCTCGACGGCGTTGTGCTCCGGCGGCGACTGGAAGTGCGTGTTGAGCACCCGCTCCGGGCGCGTGACCTCGCCGATCACCTGGCTGGTCGGGATGGACGACGAGTTGCTGGCGAGGACGGCGTCGGGCTCGGCCAGCCGGTCCAGCCGGCCGAAGACCGCGGTCTTCACGTCCAGCCGCTCGGGCACGGCCTCGACGACCAGCCAGGCGCCGGCCAGGGCCTCCTCCAGCTCGGCGACCGCGGCGACCGTGCCGCGGCCCGTGCTGTCCATGCCCATGGCCCGGTGGACGTCCTCGATCGCGGCCACCGCGTGCTCGCGGGCGGACTCGCGCTGCTCGGCGGAGGTGTCGGTGATGCGCACGTCCGTGCCGCCGGCCGCCAGGACCGCGGCGATGCGGCGGCCCAGGGTGCCGGCGCCGACGACGGCCACCGGCCGCCGGTCCACGTCCTCGGGAAGTACGTAGCCCATCGCGGTCCTCCTCGTGGTGGTCGACCCCAGGGTCGCAGGGTGCCGTCGCCGCCGTGCCGGCGGATCGGGCCCGGTCAGGCGGTGGCGCGTCCGACGACGGTGGCGATCACCCGGTCGGGGTCGTCGACGGCGTCCCCGGCCCAGGCGACGAACTGGTCGGGTCGGACCAGCACCAGGTCGGCTCCGTAGGCGTCCCGGACGTCGGCGCCGACGTCGACGGCCCGGACGGGGACCGAGGCGCGCTCGGCCGCCGCGAGCAGCTCGTCGCCGGCACCCCCGGCGCGGAGCAGGACGAAGCCGCCCCCGGTGAGCTGGTCGAAGAGGTCCGCGCCGGTGCCCTCGGGCTGGCTCGCCAGGTGGTGCCCCGGGCGGGCCCGCGTCTCGTGCCGGCCCCGGGCGCTGGGGGTCCCCCCGCCGCCGCCGGCGACCACCGGGGACCCCTCGTAGTTCGGCTCGAAGGCGTCGACCTCGTCGACGGCGGCCTGGGCCCGCGCCGCCCACGCGGCCTCGAACGCCGCTTGGTCGGTGTCCGGGTCGTGGGTCGCGAGGAACTCCCGGTCGACCTCGATGGACCGCGCGATGAAGTCGTCCCGGGTCGAGGCGAAGACCGGGCGCCGCTCCGCGTCGTAGGAGTCCAGCAGGTGCGGCCCGGCCCAGCCCTCCAGCGTGGCGGCGAGCTTCCAGGCGAGGTTGGCGGCGTCCTCGAACCCGGTGTTGATCCCGTAGCCGCCGTAGGGCGGGTGGCTGTGCGCGGCGTCGCCGGCGATGAGGACGCGGCCCTGCCGGTAGCGGTCGGCGAGGGCGAACCGCATGTCCCAGTGGCCGACGTGCTGGATCTCGGCGTCGACGTGCGCCCCGATCGCGCGCTCGAGCAGCGGCTCGAAGTCGGTGGAGCCGGGGTCGAGCTCCCGCTCCACCGGCGCGTGGAAGAACCAGGTCTCCCGGGCGTCGACGCGGCCGAGGAACTGCCAGTAGCCCTCCAGGTCCGGGTGCAGGACGTTGACGAACGACATCCCCGGGAAGCGCTCGAGCAGGCCGTCGAGCTGCTGGGAGCGGAAGACCAGCAGGACCATCAGCTGCTCGTGGTCGGTCCCCTCCTGGGTGATCCCGGCGGCCTCGCGCACCATCGAGCGGCTGCCGTCGCAGCCCACCACGTACTCGGCGTCGATCTCCAGCACGTCGCCCGACCCGTCGCGGGCCGTGACCAGGACCCGGTCACCACGCTGGGTGACCTGCTCGGCCCGCCAGCCGTCGTGCAGCGAGACCGTCGGCAGCTCGGCGACGCGGCCGCGCAGTGCCCGCTCGGTGGCGTACTGCGGCAGGCGCTCGTTGTCCGCCGCGTAGAACCGGCGCACCGAGCTGCGGCGCAGCCACTCGTAGTCGTACCCGCTCAGCAGCGAGCCGTAGGCGGTCATCCCGCGGCCCTGCGCCGCGGAGATGGTCCGCCCCGCCCGGACGCGGTCCTCGACGCCCCAGGCGCGCATGTGCTCCATCGTCCGCTGGGTCAGGTTCTGCCCCTTGGGCACCGGCTGCGGTCCGGGACGGCGCTCCACCACGGCGCACTCGATCCCGCGCTGCCCGAGCGCGATGGCCAGCCCCGTCCCGACCGGCCCTCCTCCGACGACGGCGACCCGGGTCGCGATCGTCCGGGTGGTCATCGGGCCACCTCGCCGGCGGAGCGCCGTCCGTGGTGGCCGCCGGGGGTTCCGGCGCCCCTGCTGATGGTCTGCGCGGGAGAGCGCCGATCGGTGACGGTCACGCCACGTCCTTTCCTGAGTCCGGATCGTCGATGGGGCGGTGGCCGGGACCACCGCCGACGCCGGCCCCCGGTCGCGCCGCGGCCGTGGTCGGCGGCTGGCGACCGGGGGCCGGCGGGTCAGGAGGTGCCCAGGCCGAAGACCCGCTCGGCGTTGGTCTGGAACAGCATCTTCCTGGTGTCCGCGTCGACGTCGAGCTGGTCGTGGGTGCGGACCTCGTCGATCTCGTACTCGTACGGGTAGTCCATCGCGTACATGACCCGGTCGGCCCCGAGGACCTGCTGGCAGAAGCGGATGGCCGGCTCCCAGGCCATGCCGCTGGTGGTGATGTAGACGTTCTCCCGCATGTAGTCGCTGATCTTCCGCTCGATCGGCTTCATCGACTCGTACCGCTGGGCACCCACGGTCGCGGCGTGCATGTGGTCGAGCCGGAACAGCCAGAACGGGATGGCCTCCCCCGCGTGACCGACGACGATCCGCAGCCGCGGGAACCGGTCGAACACGCCGGCGGTGATGATCCGCAGCAGGTGCAGGCCGGTCTCGACGCCGAACCCGTAGATCGCGCCGTCCAGCCCGGCCTCCTGGAACGGCTCGATCATGTTCTTCGGCAGTCCGGCCGGGTGGATGTAGATCGGGACGTCGAGGTCCTCGGCCGCCTCGAAGATCGGCCAGAACTCCGGGTCGGAGAGGTAGCGGCCCTGGGTGTGGGAGTTGATCACCCCGCCGTGCAGGCCCAGCTCGGTCACGCCGCGACGCAGTTCCTCGGCCGCGGCCGCCGGGTCCTGCGGGGCGACCGCGGCCAGGCCGGAGAACCGGTCGGGGTGCCGCCGGCAGGCGTCGGCGAGCTCGTCGTTGGTCGACCTCGCCAGCGCCACCCCCTCGGCCCGGTCCAGCCACTGCACACCGGGCGAGGTCAGGAGCAGCAGCTGCCGGTCGATCCCGGTCGCGTCCATGTCGGCGAGCCGCTCCTCACCGAGGTCGATCAGCCGTCGCTTGATGTTGCGCGGACGCTCGGCCTGGCTGGTCGTGTAGAAGCCGGCCAGTCCGGCGAAGCCGGGGTCGACGTCGGGGCCCTCCATGGCGCGCGCCCAGGCGTCGAGCAGGTCCCGGGTCGCGAAGGCCTCCTCGGTCGCGATGCGCAGGTAGCCCTGGGCGCCACCGGTACGGGGGGTGTCGTCGGTCATGCGGTGCTCCTCCTCGGGAGACGGGCGGGGTCCGGCGGCGGCGACCTCCTCGAGGTCGACCGTGCGCCTGGGCGCCACCCCTCGACGGGCCGGCCGTGACGCCGGGATCGTGACCGGAGCCACCCGGACGGGAGGAGACCGTATCCGGCCGTTCCGCCCACGGGCCACTCCCCCTGGACGATTCCGCAGGACCGAACGGTGCCGGGTCAGACCGCGCTGATGCCACGGACCACGAGGGACACGGCGAGGAGGGCCATGACGACGGCGATGACCCCGTCGAGGACCCGCCAGGCCGCGGGGCGGGCGAACACCGGCCGGAGCAGGCGGGCGCCGTACCCGAGACCGGCGAACCACACGATGCTGCCGAGACCGGCACCGGCGGCGAACTGCCATCGGTGCTCGCCGTAGGTGGAGGCCGTCGACCCCAGCAGCACCACCGTGTCCAGGTAGACGTGCGGGTTGAGCCAGGTCAGCGCCAGCCCGGTGCCGACGGTGGTCAGGAGCCCGACGCGGGCGCCGGCGGCCTCGGGCAGCAGCGCGGCCGGTCGCAGCGCCCGGCGCGCGGCCCGCAGGCCATAGGCGAGGAGGAACGCCGCCCCGCCCAGGCACACCGCCGGGATCAGCCAGGGCAGCCTCGAGAGGACCGTCCCGGCGCCCAGGACACCGGCGATGATCAGCGCCAGGTCCGACAGCGCGCACACCGCCACCACGGCGGCCACGTGCTCCAGGCGGAGCCCCTGCCGCAGGACGAAGGCGTTCTGTGCGCCGATGGCGACGATCAGTCCGAGGCCCAGAGCGAGCCCGGACGCGGCGGCGAGCAGCGCGGTGGTGGTCAGCACACGGTGACGCTAGGAAGCCGGACTGCCGGACGTCCAGCTCATCATCTTGACGCATCATTAGCGTTGCTGTCCATGGAGCTGGACCTGGCCCAGTTGCGGGCGCTCGATGCGACGGTCCGGGGCGGCACCCTGGAGGCCGCCGCCCGGGCGCTGCACGTCACTCCCTCGGCGATCAGCCAGCGGCTGCGTGCCCTGGAGGTCGCCACCGGCCGGATCCTGCTGGTCCGCACCAAGCCCGTGCAGGTCACCGAGTCCGGTCAGGCGCTCCTGGGCCTGGCCCGGCAGATCGACCTGCTCACCGCGGAGGTCGCCCGCGGGCTCGGCGGCGACACCTCGCCCGAGCGCGCGCCGACGCTGCCCATCGCGGTCAACGCCGACTCGATGGCCACCTGGGTGCTGCCCGCGCTGACGCCGCTGGCCGGCGACGTCTGCTTCGACCTGCACCGCGAGGACCAGGAGCACACCAGTGCCCTGTTGCGCGCCGGCACCGTCATGGCGGCGGTGACCGCGGACGCCGAACCGGTCCCCGGCTGCACCTCCACCCGCCTGGGCGGCATGCGCTACCGGCCGATGGCCGCCCCCGGCTTCGCGCAGCGCTGGTTCCCCGACGGTCCCACCGCCCAGGCGCTGGCCCTCGCCCCCGTCGTCGTCTTCGACCGTGAGGACGACCTGCAGCACCGCTTCCTGCAGGAGCGGGCCGGCCGCGACGTCGATCCACCGGTGCACTACGTCCCCGCCGCGGCGGACCACGTCGCCGCCGTCACCCTGGGCCTGGGCTGGGGCATGGTGCCCGACCAGCAGGCGCGCGCGCTGAGGACGCGCCTGGTCGTCCTCGACCAGGACGCCGGGCTGGACGTCGTCCTGTACTGGCAGCAGTGGAAGCTGCGCTCCCCCCTGCTCGACCGCGTCCGCGCGGCCGTCCTCGACGCCGCCGGCCGCGACCTCGACCAGCCCGGCCACGCCGGCCGCTGACCGGCGCGCCGGCGGGTGCCACCTGTGCTGCTCACCTCGGCCCCCCGGGCCGGCCCGGCCGCCGGTGTCACGGTGCTGTCGTGCCCGAGGAGCGGCTCCGGTCGTCGGAGCAGCGAGGTCAGCGCTCCGAGCACGCGACCGCGGGGGGCGCGGACGCCTCAGAGGTCGTGGAAGGGCTGCGCGTAGCGGAACCGGCCCCGGAGCTCGGGGCGGTGGCGGGTGAGGGTGCGCGCCTGGAAGTGCGGTGCCCACTCGGGGTGCTCGGGCTCGACGCCGATCTCGGCTGCGGGCCGGAAGCCGAAGCGGGGGTAGAAGTCGGGGTGTCCGAGCAGGACGACCAGGGGTTCGTCGAGCGCGTCGGCGGCGCCGAGGACGGCGTGCATCAGGGCGCCGCCCACACCCTGGCGCTGATGGCTCGGGCGTACGCCGAGTGGACCCAGGCCGACGACGGGGTGCCCACCGGGCAGCAGCGTCGCGCGGGAACAGCAGACGTGCCCGGTGACCTCGCCGTCGGCCAGCGCGACCAGGGACAGCGCGCCGAGGAAGGCATCGCTGACGCGGAGGTCGTCGACGAGTCGAGGTTCCACCGGCTGCCCGCCCGGGTGCAGCGGGGCGAACGCCTCGGCGTGCACCCGGCGGATCGCGGACTCGTCACCGGGCGCCTCACGGCGGATCAACACCGTCCTGCCTCCTGTCGTCGCACCGCGGCGCGCCCAGCGGCGGGCCGCGTCGATTGACCGCGCCGGGCCGTCCTGCCAGCCTCGGCGACGGCCCACACACCGGTCGGGCCGCGGACGTGGCTCGCCGCCCCCTGCCACCCGTACCCGGCCGGTCGTGCGACGCCGCAGCGGTGACCAGCTGGTACCCCGGGCCAGGCACGGCCACCACCGTCGAGCTGGTCCGGACGAGGAGCTGACCGTGACCGACGCCGAGTTCCTCCGTCCCGGCGAGGCGGGGTACGACGAGGCGCGCCGGGTGTGGAACGCCATGGTCGACCGGCGGCCGGCACTGATCGCGCGCTGCCGGGAGACCCGGGACGTCGTGGCGGCGATCGCACTGGCCCGCCGTGCCGGCCTGGAGGTCGGCGTCCGGTGCGGCGGCCACGGCGTGGCCGGACTGGCGGTGCCCGAGGCCGGGCTGATGATCGACCTGACCCCCATGGGAGGTGTCCGCGTCGATCCGGAGCGGCGGCGGGCGTGGGTCCAGGGCGGCGCCCTGCTGGGAGCGCTGGACGCGGCGACCCAGCCGTACGGGCTGGCGACGACGGCCGGGAACGTCTCGCACACCGGCGTGGGGGGGCTGACGCTGGGCGGCGGGATGGGCTGGCTCGCGCGCCGGCACGGGCTCTCCTGCGACAACGTGGTGGCGTTCGAGCTGGTGACCGCGGACGGCGACGTCGTCCGCGCCTCGGCGGAGGAGAACGCCGAGGTCTTCTGGGGCTTGCGCGGGGGCGGCGGCAACTTCGGCGTGGTGACGGAGTTCGAGTTCGCGCTGCACGCGACCGGCACCCGGGCGATGAGCGTCGAACTGGACTTCCCGGTCGCGGACGCCGGGGCGGCCCTGGTCCGCTGGCGCGAGCTGGCCGCGGTCGCACCCAGGCCGGCGACCTACACCGCGACGGTGTCCGGTGGGATCGCCGCGCTCGGCTTCGTGTGGGTCGGTGATCCGGGCGCGGGCCACCAGCACGCCCGCGCCCTCGACACCCTCGGCCGGCCGATCGAACGGCGACTGC
This sequence comes from Geodermatophilus sabuli, assembly GCF_010686765.1. Lineage (GTDB taxonomy): Bacteria > Actinomycetota > Actinomycetes > Mycobacteriales > Geodermatophilaceae > Geodermatophilus > Geodermatophilus sabuli_A. The sequence goes on from NZ_JAAGWF010000003.1 coordinate 106,896, forward strand.
AGGAACCGTCCTACCTCGACCTGCAGCGCCGCGAGGACACCCCCCAGGGTCACGCCCAGCGCCGGTACTGGAAGGGGCACTACGTCCGGGAGCTCTCCGAGGGTGCGATCGCTGCGCTCCTGGCGCACGACCCGTCGGTGGCCGCCGGCCTGCAGGCGTACGGCGGGGCGATCGCCGAGGTGCCCGACGAGGCGACCGCGTTCAGCCAGCGCGACGCCGCCTTCGAGTACGTGGGCGCCGCCCGCTGGACGGATCCCGCCGAGGACGAGGCGCGGATCGCGACCGCCCGGCAGTGTGCCGCCCGGCTCGCGCCGTTCGCCTCCGGCGTCTACGTCAACGTGCTCGGCGACGAGGGCGCGGCCGGGGTACGACGCGCCTACCCACCCGCGAAGCTCGCCCGGCTCACCGCGCTCAAGGACGCCCTCGATCCGCACAACGTCTTCCACCTGAACGCGAACATCGCCCCCAGCCGGCAGAGCGCCCCGGCATGACGACCCTCGTCGTCATGCCGGGGGGAGGACGGGGAGCGGTCGCTCAGGGGCGGACCAGGACCTTGAGCGCCTCGCGCTGGTCCATCGCGCGGTAGGCCTCGGGGGTCTCGTCGAGGCCCACGGTGCGGTCGAACACCCGTCCGGGCTCGATGCGGCCCTCCAGCACGTCGGGCAGCAGCTCCTCGATGTAGGGCCGCTGGGCGCCGGGCCCACCGGTGAGTGTGACGTTGCGGCCGAACAGGCTGTCGAAGCCCACCGGCGCCGACTCGTACTGCGGCACGCCGACCCGGCTGATCACGCCACCGGCCCGCACCGTGCCGACGGCCTGCTCGTAGGCCGGCAGGTGGCCGACGCACTCCAGCACGGTGTGGGTGCCGCGGCCGCCGGTCAGCTCGAGCACCTTCGCGACGCCCTCCTCGCCCCGCTCGGCGACGACGTCGGTGGCGCCGAACTCCCGGCCGAGGTCGGTGCGGGCCACGTGCCGGCCCATCAGGACGATCTGCTCGGCGCCCAGCCGCTTGGCGGCCATGACCGCCAGCAGCCCCACCGCGCCGTCCCCGATGACCGTGACCGACGTCCGGGCGTCGACGCCCGCGGTGACGGCGGCGTGGTGGCCGGTGATGAGGACGTCGGAGAGCGTCAGCAGCGAGGGCAGCAGCGCCGAGTCCTCCCCCACCGGGGCCTTCACGAGGGTGCCGTCGGCCTGCGGCACGCGGACGGCCTCGGCCTGCGTCCCGGAGAAGAAGCCGCCGTGCAGGCAGGAGGTGGTCAGGCCCTCGCGGCAGAACTCGCAGGTGTTGTCGAACCACGCGAACGGCGCGATCACGACGTCACCCCGCTGGACGGTGGTGACGTCGGCGCCGACCTCCTCGACGACGCCGACGAACTCGTGGCCCATCGTCCGGCCGTGCTCCGAGGCCGGCATGGAGTGGTAGGGGTGCAGGTCGCTCCCGCAGACGCAGGCGCGGACGACGCGGACCACGGCGTCGGTGGGCGCCTGGACCGTCGGGTCGGGCCGGTCCTCGACCCGCACGTCGCCGGCGGCGTACAGGACTGTTGCTCGCACGGACTCGTGCCTCTCTCTCGGACGGACTGTCAGTGGGGTGGGCTCAGGCCTCGGGGATGACGCGACCGAAGGTCTCGCGGGTGACCTGCTCGGGCTCCGGGCCGCCGCGGACGCCGGTGTCGAGGGCGTCGATGGCGGCCAGCTGGTCACCGGTGAGCTCGAAGTCGAAGACGTCGAGGTTCTCGGCGATCCGTGACGGCGTGACCGACTTGGGGATGACCTGCCGGCCCTCCTGCACGTGCCAGCGGAGCATGACCTGGGCGGGCGTCTTCCCGTGGGCGGCCGCGATCTCGCCGATGGTCGGGTCCTGCAGGGTGCTGCCGTGCGAGCCGTCGCGGTAGAACGTGATGCCGCCGATCGGCGACCAGGCCTGGGAGAGGATCCCGTGTGCTGCGTCGGCCGCCAGCAGCGCGGGCTGCCGGAAGTAGGGGTGCACCTCGATCTGGTTGACCGCCGGCACCACCGACGTCTCGGCCAGCAGCCGGGTGAGGTGCTCGGGCATGAAGTTGCTGACGCCGATCGCGCGCACCCTGCCGTCGGCCAGCAGCTGCTCCAGCGCCCGGTAGGCGTCCAGCGTGAGGTCGAACTCGCCGGGCAGCGCCTGGTGCAGGATCAGCAGGTCGATCTGCTCGAGCCCGAGCTTGCCGGCGCTCTTGTCGAAGGCGTGCAGCGTTGCGTCGTAGCCGTAGTCGGTGATCCACACCTTGGTCTCGACGAAGACCTCGGAGCGGTCGAGGCCGGAGCGGCGCAGCGCCTCCCCCACCCCGCGCTCGTTGCCGTAGGCCGCCGCGGTGTCGACGTGCCGGTAGCCGGTCGCCAGCGCGGCCTCGACGGCCGCGACCGTCTCCTCCGGTGGGGTCTGGAAGACGCCGAAGCCGACGGCGGGGATCTCGACTCCGTTGTTCAGGGTGAGGGAAGCGCTGCTCATGGACTCCATGTTCGGCGTGATCGCCGTCCGCTGGCAGTGCCTGTCCGTCCAGGCACTGCCAGTGCCCCCTTCGCTCGCCGCGCCGCGGCTGGGCCCGGAGCCCTGGTCCCCGGGTACTGGCAGGACCTCCCTCCCGCCGCGCCGCCTGCCTACCGTGGAGACGTGAGCACTACCGGCCTCAACGCCCAGATCCGCGACTTCCTCAGCACGCGACGGGCGCGGATCACCCCGGAGCAGGCCGGCCTGCCCGCCTACGGCGGCAACCGCCGGGTGAAGGGGCTGCGCCGCGAGGAGGTGGCGATGCTCGCCGGCGTCTCGGTGGACTACTACGTCCGCATGGAGCGCGGCGGCCTGGCCGGCGCCTCGGAGAGCGTGCTCGACGCCCTGGCCGACGCGCTGCGCCTGGACGAGGCCGAGCGGACCCACCTGTACGCCCTCGCCCGGGAGAGCGGCGCCCGCGGCCACTCCCGCAGGCGCCCCGCCCAGAGCGCCGTCCGGCCGCAGGTCCAGCAGGTGCTCGACGCGATGACCGACGCCGCCGCCTGGGTGCGCAACGGCCGGCACGACATCGTCGCGACGAACTCCCTCGCCCGTGCCCTCTACTCGCCGGTCCTCGCCGAGCCCCGCCGTCCGGCCAACACCACCCGGTTCGTCTACCTCCGGCCCGAGGCGGCCCGGGAGTTCTTCGTCGACTACGACCGGGTCGCCAACGACGCCGCCGCCATGCTGCGCCTGGAGGCCGGCCGCAACCCGCACGACAAGGCGCTCATCGAGCTGGTCGGCGAGCTCTCCACCCGCTCGGAGCTGTTCCGCCGCCGGTGGGCCCAGCACGACGTCCAGTTCCACCGCAGCGGGCAGAAGCGGCTGCGGCACCCCGTGGTCGGCCAGCTCGACCTGGACTTCGAGGGGATGGAGCTCGCCTCGTCGCCGGGGCTGCACCTCAACGTCTACACCGCCGCCGCCGGCACGCCGGCCGCCGACGCCTTGCGGCTGCTGGCCTCCTGGGCCGCCTCCCAGGAGGAGCAACCCACCGGGACCGCCTCCGCCGTCCCCGACTGACCGGCCGCCGCCCCCCGGGCGGGCGTGGGTCAGGTCGCCGGCCCGGCGGTGCCGGGGAACAGCCACGACAGGCTGCGCCGGGCCGCGTGCAGGTACTCCTCGTGGCCGCTCTCGCGTCCGTGGGCGGGGTCGTCGAGGGCCGCGCGGCGGGCGGAGGAGGTGATCCGCTCGCGCAGTCCGGTCTTCCCGCCGGAGCTGCTCACCTCGGGCCCCCTGCTCCACCCGGTCCCCGTCCTCGTCGGGGCTCGGACCGGCTCGGTCCACCCGGCGGGTGCGACACTGCGGGCGATGACCGCGAACGGTGCCGAGCCGATGCCGGCCGCCGCCGTCCCCGTCCTGGACCTGGACCGGACCCCGGGCCACCTCATCCGGCGCGCCCAGCGGGTGCACGGGGCGCTCTGGGCCCGGCAGGTCGGTGCGGAGCCGACCGGCCCGCAGTTCGCCGTCCTCTCCGGCATCTCCCGCCGCCCGGGACTGGACCAGACGACGGTCGGCGCGCTGGCCTCCCTGGACGCGTCCTCGACCGCCGACATCGTCCGCCGGCTGGCCCGCCGCGGCTGGGTCACCGCCGATCCCGATCCCGCCGACCGCCGCCGCAAGGTCCTGCACCTGACCGGGCCGGCCCGCGCCCGGCTGCGGGAACTCACCGCACGGGCGGCGCTGGTGCAGCAGGCGCTGCTCGCGCCCCTGCCCGGCGAGCAGCGAGGTCAGTTCGTCACCGACCTCGCCACGGTGGCGTACGAGGGCGACCCGCCGCCGCGCCGGCGGGAGGGCCCCGACGACCTCGGCCTCGAGTCCTCCACCGCTCCCGGCCACCTCATCCGCCGCGCCCAGCAGGTGCACACGGCGAGCTGGACCCGGCACTTCGGCGGCACCCTGACCGGACCCCAGTACGCCGTCCTCTGCGCACTGGCCCGGCACGAGCCCAGTGACCAGGCCACCCTCGGCGACGCCGCCGCCCTGGACAAGTCCTCCGTCGCCGAGGTGGTCGACCGGCTGGCGTCCCGGGAGTTGATCACCGTGCTCGCCGACGCCGGCGACCGTCGCCGCAAGGCCCTGCGCCTGTCGGTCGTCGCCCGTGAGGCCCTACCCGCCATGACGCGGGCCGCCACCGAGGTGCAGGTGGAACTGCTGGCCCCCCTGCCGGCGTCGGCGCACCGCCGCCTCCTCGACGCACTGGGCGCCATCGCCCACCCGGATGCCTCCCCCGGCACCTGAACCCCGTCGAGGACGGCGACGCCCCCGGCCGCGCTCAGCGGGCAGCGACCGGCTGCCGCGCCTCGACCATGAACGCCGCGAAGAACCGGGCCAGCTCCTCGTGGGCGTCCAGGGGCAGGACGTGGGCGACGTACTGGTCGGGACGGACGACGACGAGGCAGCCACGGTCGCGATCGACGCCTCGCAGGTCGAAGACGTCGATCCCCGCCTTCAGGTCCGGGCAGAAGGCCTTCTCGTAGTCGACGAGGCCGAAGCGCCCCTTCCGGGGCAGCAGCAGGGGCGGCAGCGCCTCGATCGGCAGCTCGCGGTGCCCCTGCTGGAACACCGCCCGCAGGTCGAACACCGCGTCGTCGTCGGCACCGGCGGGGGTGGACCGGCGGACCGGTGACGCCTCGGCACCGGCGAGGAACTCGCAGAGACCGCGGATCCGCGACGCCGGGTCACGGGGATCCGCGGCGTCGGCGAACGCGTAGAGCCGCCACCGTCCGTCGGCCTCGGCCACGTGGCCGAGGTGCATCGGCCGGGCGTCCCCGAGCCGGACGACAGGGGCGGAGTGGAACCGCTCACCGATCGGGAAGCCCGTGGCGAGGTGCTGGTGGGTGGCCTCACCGGTGATGAGCGAGGGCTCGTAGTGGGTCGCCACGCCGGCGGTGAACCGCCCCTGCTCGGTGTAGAGGCGCTGCAGGCCCGCCGCGTCCGCACCCTCGGTCGCGGCGGCGTCCTGCGGCCGGGCACTGTGTCTGGCGGCCCAGTCGCGGTCGAAGTCGATCAGGCGCTTCGCCACCGCCTGGCGCTCGGCCGAGTAGGTGTGCAGCAGTTCCGGGGAGCTCCGGCCCTCCAGGACGGCGGCGAGCTTCCAGCCGAGGTTGAACGCGTCCTGCATCGACACGTTCATGCCCTGCCCGGCCTTGGGGCTGTGCGTGTGGCAGGCGTCGCCGGCGATGAACACCCGCGGCAGGCGGGCGCCGACCTCGCCGGCGGGGACGTCGTCGAACGCGTCGGTGAGCCGCTGGCCGATCTCGTACACCGACCACCAGACCACGTCGCGCACGTCGAGGGAGTACGGGTGCAGGATCCGCCGGGCCGAGGCGATCAGCGTGTCGAGGGTGATCCCCCGCGCCGCCACGCGCTCGCCGGGGCCCAGCTCGTCGAGCTCGATGTAGAAGCGGACGAGGTACCCGCCCTCCCGTGGGATGAGCACGATGTTGCCCTCGCCGGACTGGATCACCGCCTTGAACCGGATGTCGGGGAAGTCGGTCACGGCCAGGACGTCCATCACCCCCCACGCCTGGTTGGCGGCGTCGCCGCGCAGCGTCCGGCCGATCGACTGCCGGACCGTGCTGCGTGCGCCGTCGCACCCGACGACGTAGCGGGCCCGGACGGTCAGCTCCTCCCCGGCACGGTCGGGATCGGTCCGCTGGAGGGTGACCTCGACCGGGTGGTCCCCCCCACCGACCGCGAGGTCGCGCACCTCGAGGCCGTAGTCCGGCGCCAGCCGGCTCGGCGCGTGGCCCATCACGTCGAGCAGGAGCTGCTGGATGCGGGCCTGGTTCACGATGAGGTGGGGGAACTCCGACAGCCCGTCCTCGACGTCCTGGATCCGGCCGCTCCGCGAGATGCGCGTCCGGTCCTGCTGGTCCGGTCGCCAGAAGACCGTCTCGTTGACCCAGTAGCCCTCCCGCATCAGGCGCCCGCTGAGCCCGAAGGCGTCGAACATCTCGACCGAGCGGCAGGCGACGCCGTCGGCCTGGCCGAGCTCGAGCGGCCCGGGCCTGCGCTCGACGATGCGGGTCGTGATGCCGGGGAAGGCGGCCAGCTGCGCCGCGAGCACGAGCCCGGCCGGCCCGGTGCCGACGACGAGGACGTCCACCTCCTCCGGCAGCGGGCCGGCCGCGGAGGCGGGACCTGCCGGGTGGATCTCCGGGTCACCGGGGCGGAATCCGTTCAGGTAGAACTGCATGGTCCCTCTTCGACGACTCGGCGGGGCGGGCAGATCGACCGCGGGCGGCACGGCGACTCCGGGCGCGGCGTCCTCGCGAATTACTGCGTACACGGAGGACCTTAGGCGGAGCCGTGCTCCCGTGGCAAGGGCGCGCGGGCGAGACGCCCGGGCGACATGCGGGACACCGGCCGCTGGGCGCGCCGGGCACGGGCCGCCCTGGGCGATGATGGTCCGGTGTCCACGACCACCGATCCGGCCGCGGTCGACGGATCAGGCCCGTCGACGCTGTACCTGGTCAAGCAGCTGGAACAGGCCGTGCGCGCCCGCCTGGACGAGGTCCTCCGACCGGCCGCCATCACACCGCTGCAGTACACGGCGCTGACCGTGCTCGAGCGCCACGCCGATCTCAGCACCGCCGAGCTGGCCCGGAACTCGTTCGTCACCGACCAGAGCGCCGCCGACATGGTCGCCGTCCTCGAGGACCGCGGCCTGCTGTCCCGGCTCCTGGACCCGCGCGACCGGCGGCGCCGGGTGCTGCGGCTGACCGAGCGGGGCCAGGAGCTGCTGGACCGGTACCGCGACGAGGTCGACCGCCTCGAGTCGCGGATGGTGGCCCCGCTGACGCCCGTGCAGGCCGACGACCTCCGCCGGTACGTCGCGCTCTGCCGGGCCGCGCTGGACGGCACCGCGCGCCGCTGAGGCGACGGGCCATCGGCCACCCGGCCGGCCGGGGCGCGACGGGGACCGGCGGGCCGGGGATCGCTCCCCGGCCCGGCCGGTCCCCGCCGGGCTCAGCGGTGCCGCTTGCGGCCCGGCTCCCCCAGCCCGCCGACGAGGCGGGACGGGTCGAACTCGGTGAACCGCGCGCTGGTGCCCAGTGCCAGGGCGTCGGCGGCCGCGTTCAGCCGCTCCGGTTGCGCGACCCGACCCCAGCGGCCGGTGTCGAGCCGCTGCTCGAGAGCCTGCAGCGCCGCCACCTGCTCCGCCGCCTGGAACTCGCAGTGCCCCGTCCCCTGGACGTAGGCCTGGCGCAGCTGCCGCTCCTCCCCGGCCCGGCGCACCAGCTCGGCGTACCAGTCCTCGTGCTCGACGGGGACCAGTTCGTCGGCGACGGTGTGGATCGCCAGCTCGGGGACCTCCAGCTCCCCGGTGACCGTCGACGAGCGGGCCAGGTCGGCGACCGCGGCCGGGTCGGCCACGACGTCCGCGTCCCGGGTGAGGGCGGCGAGGTCGGCCTCGAGGTCGAGTCCCGCCTCGCGGTAGAGCGCCGCCACCTGCTCGGCGTGCGGGCTGCTTTGGAGGAGTGTGCGGTAGTCCACGCCCACGTTGGAGGCGGTGTTGCCACCGGCGACCAGCTCGATCTGCTGCCGGCCGGTCACGTACCGCTCGAGGCCACCGCCCTCGATGAGGGCCTGGTACTGCTGCAGCTGCTCCGCAGCGTGGTCACCGGGCGGCGCGGGAGCGTCGCCGGAGAACCAGGTCGCCAGGTTCAGGTAGACCGACGCGAGCGCGATCCGGGCCCGCCCCTCCGGCGTGGCCTGGGCCGCGGTGACCGACGCGATGAGCTGGTCGGCCGCCTGCTGCGCCTGCTCCGGGCTCTCGTACCGGACCAGCGGGACGTCGGGACCCAGCAGGTGCGACAGGGTGTACACGCCGTCGAGCTGGTAGGCGTTGAGGTTGAGCGCGCCCGCGACGATGCCGCAGGTGGTGAGGACGCCGCCGATCTCCCCCCGCGGGTCCTCGGCCTGCCGGGCACTGACGAGTCCGCCCATGGACCGGCCGAAGGCGATGGTCCGCTCCGGCTCGACGCCGAGCAGGTCCTCGAACGCCGCCAGGGCGGCGAACTGGTCGTCCACCGCCGTCTCGAGCGCCCAGAACGACGGCCCCGAGTAGGACGAGCCGACCAGGGCGTACCCCCGGTCGAGCAGCGCCTGCCGGGTCTCGTCGTCCGGCGCGTCCTGGGCGGTCAGCGGACCGAAGCCGTGCGCGTAGAGCACCACGGTCCCGTTCCACTCCGGCGGCACGTGCGCCACCCACGTGGCGCCGCTGGCCAGGTCGCCGCCGTACGGGCCTGGCGCCACCTCCGGCTGCAGCGTCGCGTCCGGCGGCGGCGTGGCGTCCGCGCCGGCGGCGGTCACCGACGCGCCACCGACCAGTGCCACGGCTCCCGCGACCGCTGTCAACCGTGTCGTCCACCTGCTCATCGACCACCTCGTCTCCGCCGGGAAACCCGGCATCGGGCTGCGTGTGATGCGGGCCACCCTCGCAGCCGTGGTGGACGAAGTACAGGCTTCCTGTCCTTTTTCCGCGCGCCGGCGCACGACGCGCCGCCTCAGGACGGCGGCACGCCGTCGGGAGCCGCTTGCAGCATGCCGGCGAGCTGGCCCCGGAACGCCTCGGGCAGGGGCAGTGGCCGCTCCCCGTCGCCGACGTAGACCACGGAGTGGCGCCCCTCGACGGCCGGCCGGCCGCCCGTGTGCACCGTCCAGGCATAGGCGATCGAGGACCTCCCGACCCTGACGACGCCGAGCGCGAGCTCGAACGCGTCGTCGAAGCGCAGTGCCGCGCGATAGGTGGCCTGGACGTCGACCCGCGGGAAGCCACCGTGGAACGAGTGGCCCAGGCTGCGCAGCAGGTCGTGCTCGGCGGCCTCGGCCCAGCGGAAGGCCGCCGTGAAGTGGATGCGGCCGCTGGCGTCGGTGTCGACCCACGCGACCCGGCCGCGGTAGAGGTGCTGCCCGCCCTCGGCGCTCCCGCTCATGCTCGGTCCTCGTGACCGGGCGCCGAGGCGTCGGGGCCGTCGAACCGTTGCCGCAACGCGATCTTGTCGTACTTCCCCACCGCCGTCTTCGGGATCGCCTCGACGAACTCCACGCGCTCCGGGAGCCACCAGCGGGCGACCTTGGGAGCGATGAACTCCCGCAGCTCCTCGGGCGTGGCCGAGGCCCCGGGCTTGAAGGACACCACCGCCATCGGCCGTTCGGTCCACTTCTCGTCCGCGACGGCGATGACCGCCGCCTCGGCCACCGCCGGGTGGTCCATCAGCGCGTTCTCCAGCTCGGGGGTGGAGATCCACTCACCACCGGACTTCACCAGGTCCTTGGCCCGGTCCTGGATGTGGATGTACCCGTGCGGTGTGATCGCGACGACGTCCCCGGTCCGGAACCAGCCGTCGTCGGTCCACTGCTGCCCGCTGGCCTGCGGGTCCCCGACGTACTCCCGGGCGACCCAGGGCCCGCGGACCTCGAGCTCGCCCATGCTCCGTCCGTCCCAGGGCACCAGGCCGGAGTCGCCCCGGGCCCGGATCTCGAGGAAGGGCATCGGCAGCCCCTGGGCGTGGCGGTGCCGCCGCTGCTCCTCCTCCGGGGCCTGCCGCAGCTCGTCGGTGAGGTTGGCGATGGCGCCCATGACCAGCTCCGTCATGCCCCAGGTGTGCACGAGGGGGACGCCGTGCCGCCGGCGCAGCCCCTCGATCATCGCGGGCGGTGCGGTGGCACCACCGCTGAGGACGGCGCGCAGCGAGCTGGTGTCGTACGCACCGGGCGCACCGTCGAGAGTCGTCAGCAGGCCCATCCAGACGGTGGGCACACCACCGGTGAGGGTCACCCGCTCCCCCGCGACGAGCTCGAGCAGGCTGGCCGGGTCGAGGAAGCGGCCGGGCAGCACCTGCTTGGCCCCGAGCAGCGCCGCGGTGTAGGGCCAGCCCCAGGCCAGCGCGTGGAACATCGGCACCACCGGCATGACCACGTCGTCGTCCCGGATCGCCAGCCACCCGCTGAGCGCACTGGACAGCGCGTGCACCGCGATGGCCCGGTGGCTCACCTCGACCCCCTTGGGCCGCCCGGTGGTCCCGCTGGTGTAGGTCACCAGCGCGGTGGACCACTCGTCGAGCTCGCCCGGCTGCCACTGCGGGTCCCCGCCGGCGAGCAGCTCCTCGTAGGACAGCAGCCCCTCCGGCGCCTGCCCCACGACGACCACGTGCCGGAACGGCGTCCGGTCGCGGATCTCCGCGTAGAGGCCCAGGAACGACTCGTCGACGACGAGGACCCGGTCGCCGGCATCGGCGGCGATGTAGGCGACGTCGTCGGCGTGCAGCCGCGGGTTGAGCGGATGGGTGACCAGCCCGGCGATCGGGGCGGCGTAGTAGACCTCCCAGTGCTCGGCCTGCGTCCACAGCAGCGTGGCCACCCGAGCGCCGGGCTCGAGCCCGAGGCCCAGCAGCGCGGAGGCGAGCTGCCGCGACCGGCGACCCAGCTCGGCGTAGGTCGTGCGGTGCAGGGAGCGGTCCGGACGGCGGCTGACCACCTCGCGGCCGGGGGCGAACTGCTCGGCGCGGCGGAGGATCGCGGCGATGTCCAGGGACTGGTGCACGGTCCTCACTCCCCCCGCGCGGCGGCGGCCGCGACCGGGTCGTCGCGCCGGTGGTCGGGCAGCAGCGGCTGCTCGGAGACGGTCGCCCGCAGTCGCCAGGTCGGTGAGCCCGGGAAGCCCCAGTCGACCGTGACCTCGGCGCCGGGCTGCAGCCCGGCGTCCAGGCGGGCGTGGCTGACCATCCGGCGCAGCGTCGGGCTGTGCGCGGCCGCCGACGCCCAGCCGGCCGCCTCGCCGTCCCGACGGACGCGGTGGAACTGCAGCCGGAACTGACCCCAGGCCTGGTCGGGCGCCGGCGGGGCCGGGGCATCGCGGAACTGCGCGGCGAAGAGCTCGCCGACGTCGTCGGCGTCCCACACCAGGGCGCGCCATCGCCGGGTCGGGCCGCCGGCGTCGGCCTCGGCGCGCACGGCGTCCCGCCCGACGAAGTCGTGGTCGAGGTCGACCGCCCGGCTCCAGCCGAGTTCGGCCGGCGTGACCAGGTGCTCGGTGAGGTCGTGGTCGAGTGCGGCGAGCTCGTCGTCGGTGGCCCACAGCCGGGCGAAGCGGGGCAGCTTGTCCGCCGGGAAGCGGTCGGGGAGGTAGTCGCGGATGACGGTGGGCACGTTGCTCTCGGTGTGGCCGATCATCTGGGCGCGGTAGCCCAGCTCCCGCAGTCCGACGTCCCGCCCGACGTCCCGGATGCGCCGCCACAGCTCGTGGGCGCGCCCGGTGTCGGTCCGCATGAGGAACTCGTAGCCGATCTCGCCGGTGACCCCCTGACGCTGGACGATCACCTCGGTGTCGAACAGCGTGGTCCGGCGCCAGCGGGAGAAGCGCAGGTCGGCGAACGACTCGCCGGTCACGGCCTCCAGCACCGGGAGCGACTGCGGCCCCTGCAGGGCGAAGCACGTCCAGTCGGGCGTCTGGTCGGCCAGGTGCACGTCCATGCCCAGTCTCTGCGCCTGGAGGGGCAGCCAGAACTGCGCGCCGGACTGGGTGAAGAGGAAGTCGTCGTCGGCGAGCTTGAGCGCGACCCCCTCGATGGCGATGCGGCCGGCCGCGCTGAGCATCGGGGTGAACCGGGTGGCTCCGACCTGCTGGCTCAGCACGCTCTTGGCGGAGATCCGGTCCAGGAACGCCTCGGCGTGCGGTCCGGTGATCCGGACCTTGTTCAGCCAGCTCCAGTCGCCGAGCACGGCCGTCGTCCGCAGCGCGCGGGACTCCTCCCACCAGCGGGTGTACTCGTGGGCCATGAGGAAGCCGCCGTTGAGGTGCGCCCACAGCCGGCTGGTGTTGGACTCGTCCTGCGCCGGCGCCCCCGGACTGCCCAGGTAGGGCCGCTCCACGAAGGCGAGGTCGCGGTACTGGTTGGCGCGGAGGTACTGCTCGCGCAGATCGTCCATGGCTCCTCGCTCGTCGCGTCGTCGCTGTCCGCACGGACCGACTCAAGCTAGACGCTCATCCGGACGAGCGTCAACGATGGTGTCCAGCGGTGAGCCGGCCCGCCAGGTGCCTACGATCCCTGGCGTGAGCGAGGTGACGGCGATCCCCGACGCCACGTCCGGTGCCGCCGTCGGCACCCGGCCGCAGCACCTGCTCCTCACCTTGCTGGGCGACTTCTGGTACCACCGCAGCGAGTCGCTGCCGTCGACGGCGCTGGTCCGGCTCCTGGCCGAGTTCGGCGTCACCGAGCCGAACGCCCGGGCCGCGATCAGCCGCCTGGCCCGCAAGGACCTCCTGGTCGCCACCCGCCAGGGCCGGCGGACGGCGTACGCCCTGAGCGAGACCGGCCACGCCACCCTGGTCGAGGGCACCCGCCGGATCTTCCGGTTCGGCAACGACCCCCAGCCGTGGGACGGCCGGTGGACGATGGTCGCCTTCTCCGTCCCCGAGGAGAACCGCCCGCTGCGGTCCACCCTGCGCACGCGCCTGCGCTGGCTGGGCTTCACCGCGCTCTTCGACGGCGTCTGGACCGCCCCCGGCGATCACAGCGCCGAGGCCGGCGCCCTGCTCGCCGAGCTCTCGCTGACGACCGCGACCATCGTCGTGGGCACGGCCTGCGGACCGGCCGAGGGAGATCCGGCGCGCGCCTGGGACCTGCAGGGCCTCAGCGACCGCTACACGGCCTTCCTCGCGGACTTCGGCGACATCGCCGAGCGGGTCCACGCGGGTGAGGTCAGCGACACCGAGGCGCTGGTCCGGCGGACGACGCTGATCGACGTCTGGCGCACCTTCCCGGCGCTCGACCCCGAACTTCCGGTGGAACTGCTCCCCGCCGACTGGCCGGCACGCCGGGCCCGCGAGCTGTTCACCGACGTCTACGACGCCCTGGGCCCGCGGGCCACCCGCCGCTTCCGCGAGCTCGTCGCGGTCGACGACCCGGCTGCCGCACCACTCGCCCGGCACCACACCTCGACCGAGGCCCTGTCCGAGGCCTGAGCCCTCGCCGCCCCGCGCCGGGGTCAGACGGCGCGCAGGTCGCTGCGGCGGCGGTCGGTCTTGTACGGGGCGGGGGCGACCGTGGCCCGGATCGCCTTCTGCGGACCCTGCGGCGTCCCCCAGTGGACGGTCACCCGGGTCCCCGGCTCGCTGTGCGCGACGTCGATCGTGCACAGCGAGAGCATCTCGCGGAAGTGGTGGCTGTAGCCCCGGGAGGTGGCCACGCCGACCAGGTCGTCCCCGACGGTGACCCGGTCCGCCCACATGAACCCCCGGGGATCGCGGGGCATCTCCATGAACGGGTACACCTGCCCGGGCCGGAACAGCGACATGAAGACGTCGCCGACGTCCTCGCTGTCCCAGACCAGCGTGCGGATCACCCGTCGCGGGTCCGCCTTCTCCGCCTCCAGCGCGGGGCGGCCCAGGAAGTCGTGGTCGAAGACGATGTTCCGCGCCCAACCGAGCTCGACCGGGCTCCGGTAGTACTCGCCGACCTCGCGGCCGTCGTAGCTGCCGGCGATGTACGCCGGCTGCGCGAACGCCGGCATCGAGGCGGTGAACTCGGCCAGGTACCCGGCCATGTCCGCGCCGAAGATGGCCGGGATGTAGTCGGTGGCGATGGTCGGGAAGCACGCCTCGAGGTGGTTGATGGGGGCTGCTCGCCAGCCCAGCCGGCGGAGGTCGAACCGCTGCCCGGCCGCCACGATCAGGTCGTAGACCTCCTGGCCGTGCTCGATCGGCCCCTGCAGCTCGAAGCCGACCTCGCCGGCCATGCCCTGCCGCAGGGCCCACACCTGGTGCCCGGCGATCGTCACGGGCGCGACCCGCATGAACCCGGTGTCCCGCAACTGGGGCGAGCCCGTCACCTCCTCGAGGAGTGCGATCGAGCTCGGGCCCGACACCTGGAAGATGAACCAGTCGTCCCGCTCCACCCGGGCGTCGTAGCCCCCGCGGGCGAGTTGATGGCTCATCCAGAACCCACCCCGGCCGTGCAGCATGAACTCCTCCGCACCGAAGCGGGTGAGGATCCCCTCGTGGATCACCTTGCCGTCCCCGTCGGTGTGGATCACGTGCTTGGACTGGCCGAGCTGGAACCGGGCGAAGCTGTTCACCGAGAAGTCCGAGAACAGCCGGAGGACGTCGGGGCCGGTGAAGCGGTGCTGCCAGAGGAAGGACCAGTTGCCGATGTAGCAGGCGTCCTTCCACGACAGGCTCTCGTCCAGCCAGTCGGTGTACTCCGGCTCGCCGAACCGCGTCCATGCGTAGGTCGGCGGCGGGGTCCGCATGCTGTCCACCGTGTAGGTCATCGCCGGTTCCTCCCCTTGCGTCGCGGCCCTCGCTGCGCGGTCACCGGGCACTCTCGGCGACCAGGTCCTCGACGGCGACCTCGGACTCGATGAGTTCGTCCTCCAGGGCCAGGTCGATGAGCCGCTGCGTCGAGTCCACGTTCACCTCCGGCTCCCAGCCGGGCAGCGTGACCTCCGCGACGACCTCCGGCGGGATCTGCGTGTAGGTCGTGATGACGTCCCGGGCCTCCTCGGGGTTCTCCTGCGCGTACTCGGCCGATCGGGCCACCGCGGTGGCGAACCGCTCCACGAGGTCGGGGTCCTCCTGCAGCCTCTGCTCGGAGGTGAAGTAGGCCGAGGCCATCAGGTCCGGCGAGACGTCGATCCAGTTCCACGCCACCGGCACCGCTCCCTGCGCGAGCGCCCCGGTGAGGAAGGGCTCGACCACCCAGATCGCGTCGACCTGCCCGGTCTGGAGCGCGGCGGCCATGTCCGGCAGCGGCAGCTCGACGAACTGGACGGCGTCGGGGTCACCACCGGCGGCCCGGACCGACTCGCGGATCGACGTGTCGCCGATGTTGCGCAGGGTGTTCACCGCGACGCGGCGGCCCGCCAGGCCGGCGGCGTCGGTGATGTCGCTGCCCGGCCCCACGACGACGGCGCCGTAGTCGGCCCCCACCTCGCCGGTGCTCGAGCCGCCGGGCGCGATGATCTTGACCGGGAGCCCCTGGCTGCGCGCGAGGATCAGTGACGTCGGGTTGCTGAAGCCGAAGTCGAGTTCACCGCCGAGCACGCTCGGGATGATCGCGGCTCCGCCCTGGGCGGTGGTGAAGCTGAGCTCGATCCCCTCGTCGGCGAAGAAGCCCTCCTCCACGCCCAGGTAGATCGGTGCCAGGTCCACCAGCGGGAGGACGCCCAGGGACACCTGGGTCACCGAGGTCCCGCTGCCCGTGGCCTCCGGCTCGCCGGACGCCTCACCACCTCCACACCCGGCCAGCGCCAGGCAGGCGGCGGCGACCGCGGGCAGAACTGTGGACCTGCGCATGTCGGCTCCTCGGGACACGGCCGCTGACTCGAGTGTGGCGGCGCGCACATCACGTTAGACACCGGCGCGGTCGACCGTCAACAGCGACGTCGACAGTGGGCCCAGGCCGCGGTTGGCACCCCCGTCTCAGCGACCGGAGGTCGACGGGCCGGCTGCCGGCGGGGACGTCGGGTGCGGGGCTCCCCCGTCCGAGGTCGGGGCCCATCGGGACCGGGCGATGGCAGCCACCGCGGTCAGCGCGGCCGCGAGGACGGCGGCCAGACCGGAGATCAGGGTGAACCGGCCGGCGTCGACGAGATCGGCCAGCGCGACCGCGGCCACCGAGCTCCCGGCGAAGAGGGCCCCGGCGAAGCACGCCACGACCAGGGCCCGGGCGGCCGGCAGGACCTCGGTCGCCCAGGTCTGCAGGGAGGCGTGCAGCGCCGTCCAGGTGAGCCCCAGGAGGCCCGCGACCGTGGCCGCCATCCAGAGCTGCTGCGTGGTGGCCAGCAACGAGCAGGCGAGCACCGCCAGGGAGCCGCCGAGGGTGATCAGGCGCCACGGGTGCCAGCGGCGCGACAGGCGCCCGAACACGGCGGACCCGACCAGGACCGCGGCGCCGTATACCGCGGTCGCCAGCCCCGCCGACGTGAGCGAGGCGCCGCCGTGATGGGCCGCGACCGGCAGCAGCGTCACCACGCCGATCAGGACGGCACCCTCCACGAACGCCAGGCCCAGGACCAGGAGCGCGGGCCGGGATCGACCGATCAGTCGCAGGGACGCCGACGGCGACGACCGGGCCAGGCCGGTCCGCGGCTCGGGCAGGGACCGCAGCACCCAGGACAGCAGCAGCGCCCCGGCGCCCGTGGCGAGGAAGGCCGCCCGCCAGGTGAACCGGTCCGCGACGACGCCCGCGCCCGCGGACGCCACGGCCGTACCGAGGGCCACGCCGACCATCAACCGCGAGATGGCGTGCTGTCGAGCGGCCGCGGGGACGGTGTCACCCAGGTAGATCAGGCACGAGGGGTAGGCCGCGCCGAAGAACCCCCCGGCCAGGCCTCGGGTGACCGCCAGGACGGCGAGTGAGGCGGAGAGCACCGAGCCCGCGGTCAGCAGGCCGCCCAGGAGCAGGGCCACCCGCATCGTGCGCACCCGACCGAACCGCTCGGCGGCGACGCCCCACAGCGGCTGGGACAGTCCGTACACGAGGAAGTAGACGCCCGCGGCGGCGACGACGTCCGCCACCGGAGCGCCGAGATCCGCGGCCATGGCCACGAGCATCGGCGCCATCGCGAACCGGTCCAGCGTGCTGACCAGCCCGACGGCCTGGAGGAGCGGCATCGGGGAGGCGGCCGACGCCCGGCGCGTCCGGCCGCCGGCGTCCGCACGGGGTGGCTCTGCTGCCGACGTCAGGACCTCGCTCCTCTCCCCCGGCGCCCGCCCCGGGGCGGGCCACCGACCGCGACGGTATGCGTGGCACCCGCCGCCCGCTCGCCTCCGGATCGCCCTCCCCTCCCCGGGGGCGGCGGCCGACCGGCGTGTCGATCGGCTGTGGTGCGGACGACAGCCGAGCCGGGACGATGGCGGGCGCCAGGACGGTCAACGACAGGTCACCGGGTGGGCGCCACCCCCCGGGCGGCCGCCGACGGAGACGCCATGCCGACGTACCTCGTGAACGACGCCGGTCTCGCCCACGCGCGGGACCTCATCGCCGCCCGCCACTACGTCCTGCGCAGCGAGTGGGGCCGGGTGCAGCCCTCCGCCGAGGAGGAGAACGCCTTCCTCGCCCGGCACTCGTGGGAGGAGTACGCCGCCTGGCACCTGGCACTCACCGACGGGGCCAACGACGGCACCAAGGGCCGGTACGCCTTCGTCTTCGGCGACTTCCGCCGCGTGCACCGGATGGGGATCATCGCCTGCCACTACCGCGCCGCGGAGTGGGGTCACAAGGAGATCGAGCTCGCCGCACACGACCTGCTGCAACTGCTCGACGCGACGCGGGCCTGACCGCCGGCCGCCGCGGGCTCCGGCCCGGCCGCCGCGATCACCGTGCCGTCGGTTCGGCCGGGAGCACCAGGTCCAGCATGCGGACCAGGACCTGGGCGAGGTCGCTGCCCGGATGGGTGATCCAGTGCTCGTGCGCGGCGAGCGTCCCGGCGAGGACCGCGTGGCCCACCGCCAGGGGGAAGAGCTCGTCGGTGTGCGGCAGCCCGCGAGCGAACTCGGCGGCCGAGTCCCGCCACTCGGCGAACACGAGGGACGCGTGCGCCTGCAGTGCCGGCACCGTGAGGATCAGCTGGGCACGTTGCCGGGCCCACTCGTGCTCGCTCGCCGGCACGTGCAGGGCGGCCGCCACCGCGCGCGTGACGACGGCGCGGTACGGATCGCCGGGAGCCGGCTGCCGCAGCCCCTCCCGCAACCGGGCGAGTTCGGCCGGGGACTCCACGAACAGCACGTCGGCCTTGGTCGCGAAGTAGCGGAAGAAGGTGCGTCGGCTGATCCCCGCCGCCCGGGCGATGTCCTCGATGCTGGTCTTCTCGAAGCCGATCGTCAGGAACAGGCGTTGCGCCACCGCGGCCAGCTCGTGCGCGGTGGTCGCGGCCGGGCGGCCACCGCGCTCGCCGGCCTCGGGCCTCCACCGTTCCTGCATGCCGTGATGGTGCCCGAGGTGTCCGCGACGGGTCGCCCCCGACACTTTTGTTGTGACACCTGGTGTCATAACCTGCGATGCACGTCACAGCGCGGCTCGCGGAGCCGGTCGTCCGATCAGGAGGAACTGCGATGGGCAAGCTCGAGGGCAAGGTCGCCTTCATCACCGGTGCGGCTCGCGGTCAGGGCCGCAGCCACGCCCTCCGGCTGGCGCAGGAGGGCGCGGACATCATCGCCGTCGACCTCCTGGGCACGGTGGGGACGGTCGGGTACCCGCTGGCGACGCAGGAGGACATGGACGAGACCGTCCGCCAGGTCGAGGCGCTCGACCGCCGGATCGTCGCCAGCAAGGCCGACGTCCGGGACACCGCCGGGCTCCGGGCCGCGGTGGACGACGGCGTCGCCCAGCTCGGCCGGCTGGACATCGTGCTGGCCAACGCCGGGATCGCCAGCTTCGCGCCGGTCGACGAGATGACCGACGAGATGTGGGACGACATGATCGACATCAACCTCACCGGGGTGTTCAAGACGGTGCGGGCCGCCGTCCCCCACCTGAAGGCGGGCGGCAACGGCGGAGCCATCGTGCTGACCAGCTCCACCGCCGGCATCAAGGGCCTGGCCAACCTGGCGCACTACGTCGCCGCCAAGCACGGCGTCGTCGGTCTGGTGAAGACGCTGGCCAACGAACTGGCGCCGCACATGATCCGGGTGAACTCGGTGCACCCGACCTCGGTGGACACCACGATGATCCACAACGAGCAGACGTACGCCGCCTTCCGACCGGACAAGGCGCCGGCCGACGTCACCCGGGACGACGTCGGCGAGGCCTTCCAGAGCCTGAACGCGCTGCCGATCCAGTGGGTGGAGCCGGTCGACATCAGCAACGCGATCCTGTGGCTGGTCAGCGACGACGCGCGCTACGTCACCGGGGTCCAGCTCCCGGTCGACGCTGGGTCGGTGATCAAGTGATGGCCGGTCGCATGGAGGGCAAGGTCGCCTTCATCACCGGTGCCGCCCGGGGGCAGGGGCGGAGCCACGCGGTCCGGCTCGCGCAGGAGGGCGCCGACATCATCGCCGTGGACATCTGCGCGCCCATCGACAGCGTCACTCCCGCCTTCTACCCGGGCGCCACGGCGGAGGATCTCGCGGAGACCGTCCGCCAGGTGGAGGCACTGGACCGACGGATCGTCGCCCGGCAGGCCGACGTGCGGGACGTCGCCGCCCTCCAGAAGGCCGTCGACGAGGGGGTGGCCGAACTGGGCAGGCTCGACGCCGTGATCGCCAACGCCGGCATCTTCACCTTCGGCACGAACACCCACGAGGTCCCCGAGCAGTCCTGGGCAGACCTGATGGACGTCAACGTCACCGGGGTCTGGCACACCGTGAAGGTCGCCACCCCGGCGCTCCTGGCCACCGGGCGGGGCGGCTCCATCACGTTGATCAGCTCGCTGGCCGGCTTCAAGGGGCTGGCCAACGTCGCGGCGTACACGACGACCAAGCACGGCATCGTCGGGCTGATGAAGGTGCTGGCCAACGAGATGGGACCGCACGGCATCCGGGTGAACACCATCCACCCCAACGCCATCGACACCCCGATGGTGAAGAACGAGACGACGTACAAGCTGTTCCGGCCGGACCTGGAGCACCCGACGCTGGCCGACGCCGAGCCGTCGTTCGCCGGGCTGAACCCCTTCGGGATCGGGTTCATCGATCCGGTGCACGTCTCGAACGCCGTCCTGTTCCTCGCCTCCGACGAGGCGGTGTACGTCTCCGGCACCCAGTTGTCGGTCGATGCGGGGGCCGCCGTCCTGTGAGGCGGCCCGTCGGGACGGCGGTCGGCCCGGCCGCCGTCCCCTCCCCGATAGGCCCCGCAAGCACCAGCCCGAGGAGCACGTCCTGACCGAGCACATCGCACATCCCACCGGGGACGACCCGGTCGTCACCGGCCACCGGGTCACCTTCGACGACGGCGCGCACGTCCGCGCGATCCGCACCCGCGTGGCTCGCCACCTGGTGGGCCGCACCGGGGAGCTGGACCTGCTGCTGGCCGCGGTCGCCGCCGGCCGCGACGTCCTCCTCGAGGGACCGCCGGGGACGTCGAAGTCGACGCTGCTCCGCTCGATCACCGCCGAGTGGGGCATCCCGCTGGTCTTCGTCGAGGGCAACGCCGACCTGACCCCCACCCGGCTCGTGGGGCACCACGACCCGGCCCGGGTGCTGCGCGAGGACTACTCGCCGGAGAACTTCGTGCCCGGTCCGCTGGTCGAGGCCATGCGCTCCGGGGGTTTCCTCTACGTGGAGGAGTTCAACCGGGCGCCCGAGGACACCCTCAACACCCTGCTGACGGCGATGGCCGAGCGGCGGATCACCGTCCCTCGGGTGGGGACGGTCGAGGCGGCGGCGAGCTTCCGGGTCATCGCCTCGATGAACCCCTACGACACGATCGGGACCACCCGGCTGTCGACGTCGGTGCACGACCGGCTGTGCCGGCTGGCGATCGGCTACCAGGACGCCGAGGCCGAGCGGGGCATCGTCGCCCGCCGGACCGGGCTGGGGTCCCCGCGGCTGGTCGCGGACGCGGTGGCGCTCACCCGGGCCACCCGGGAGCGCGAGGACCTGCGGCAGGGCAGCAGCGTGCGCGGCGCGATCGACGTCGCGCTGGTCGCCGCCCAGCTGGCCGCCATCCGCGAGGTGCCGCTCCCGGACGACCCGTCGGTCGCGCCGCCGCGCGGCCTGCCCGAGGAGTACACGGCCGTCGTCCTGGACGCGATGCTGCTGGCGCTGTCCGGCAGGGTCTTCCTCGACGAGACGCTGGAGACGACCCCGGAGAGGGTGCTCCGCGAGATCTGGGAGGACCACTTCCTGCTCTCCCCGGCCGCGGCGGAGCCCGGTTGAAGAGCCGTGGACGCCGACTCCCCGGTGACCCGGCGCGACCGTCCGGGAGCGCGGGCAGCGGGGATGCGGCCGCTCCGGCGCAGGCCCAAGCAGCTCACCGAGCAACCGCTGCTCTACGAGCCGTCGCGCGGCGGCGCCGGCATGGCCCTGTCCTCCGGGGACCGGCGGCGGGCGCGGACGGCGGCGACCCGCACCGGCGGGACGGCGTCCGGCACGACCGACGAGCCGGCCGACCTGATCGCGCTGGCCGACCTGGCCACCGAGAGCGCGGCCGACCAGCTGACCCGGGCCCGCGCCCGGCAGATCGCCCGCCGGCTCGCGGTGCCGCGCCCGCCGCGCGACCAGCGCCCCCGCCGCGGCGTGGGCGAGCTGGCCAGCCTGTCCTGGAGCGGGGGCTCCGACGAGCTGGACCTGGAGCGCACGCTCGAGGCGATCGCCGGCATCCCCCACCCGGCGGGCACCGACCTGGTGGTGCGCGAGCGGGTGCGGCAGCGGCGCTCGGTCGTGCTGGTCGTGGACGTCTCGGGGTCCATGAGGGGCGAGCGGGTGCGGACGGCGGCGGCCACGGTGGGCGCCCTGGCCGGCGAACTGGCCCGCGACTCCCTCGCCGTCGTCGCCTTCTGGTCCGACGCCGCGGTGCTGGTGCGGATGGGCGAGCAGGTCGCGCCGCTGGCCGTCCTGGAGCTGCTCCTGCGGGTACCGGCCCAGGGACTGACCAACGTGTCCTTCGCGCTGGAGACCGCGGCCCGTCAGCTGGACGGGGTCCCGCCGCGTGACGCCCGCGTGCTGCTGCTGTCCGACTGCGTGCACAACGCCGGACCCGACCCCCGGCTGACCGCGGCCCGGCTGCCCCGGCTCGACGTCCTGCTGGACACCTCCGGGGAGCAGGACGTCGAGCTCGGCCGCGACCTCGCCCGGCTCGGTCGCGGCCGGGCCCGGCTGGTGCGCGACCACCGGGACGTCGCGGTGGCGCTCACCGCCGTCTTCACCGACTGACCGGGTCGGACCGGCCCGGTCAGCGCGGCTCGCCCTGCACCCGTGGCCGCTCCACCACACACCGCGACCTCGGTCACGGCGCGCGGGACGGCTCCGCCGGCCGGACCGGTCGCGTACGGTCCGGCGATGCCGCTGAGGGGGAACAGCAGAGGACGCCGGCGTGGGCCTGGGAGGACGGCGACCCGCGGGCGACCGGCACCCTCCGGTTGGCCGAGCGGCCGTCGCCGTGCGCTCCGCCACCCGGTGCCGGCCGCCCTCCGTGGCCGCCGTCCCCGTCGCTCCCGGTGATCCCCCTGGGCCCGCTGGACCCCCAGCCGGCCGGGTTCCCCGGCTGCATGTCCTGTCCGTACCGCACGACCGGCACCCCGGCGGTCTGCTTCACCTGCGCCAACGGCGGGGCCGCGACGGTCCCCACGGCGGCCTGCCCGGTGTGCGGTCAGGAACTCGGGGACGACGACCGGTGCCCGAACACCGTGTGCACCCTCGACGACCGCTGGTTCTCCCGCGTCCTCACCGCGTGCGAGCGCCCGGAGGAGATGTGGGCCGCCGTCTGGCAGTACAAGTACGACCAGGACCGCGCGTGGGCGCCGATCCTGGGGCGCATCCTGGTCGGCTTCCTCGAGCAGAACCGGGCGGACCTGGCCCGCTACGACCTCATCACGGCCGGGGCGCTCTACGTGGGGCCCCGAGCCAGGCGGCTCTGGGACACGCTCCGGCTCATCCTCGACGGAGCGCAGGCCGCCGGACCCGACTGGCCCTTCGTCCCCGACCTGATCACCAAGTCCGGTCCGACCGGGCAGTTCCTGGGCCGGAGCGTGGCCACCCGGCGGGCCATCGCCGAGCACTCGCTCCGGCCGGCGCTCGCGGTGCCCAGACCCGACCTGGTCGCCGGCCGACGCATCCTCGTCCTGGACGACGTCTACTCCGAGGGCTTCACGCTGCGCGAGATGGCCCGCGTGCTGATGGATGCCGGGGCCGCCGAGGTGGCGGGGCTGGTGCTCGCCCGCAGGAAGGGCGGCTGACCGGGTCCCTGCCGCGCCGTCGGCTCGCCGGTCACGCGTCGGCTGCGGGCGCCTCGCCGGGCAGCGGCACGGCGTCGTGGGGCGGCGGGACGGGCGGTCCGCCGCCGGCCAGGTGGCCGGCGTCGTTGTAGGAGACCAGCGTCCACTCCGGACCGCGGGCGGGTGCCGGCCGGTGCCGCCAGTGGGTGAGGCTGGTGTTCAGCGGCGCGCAGTCGACCCGGTTCCCGCTCGCTCCCACGCCGAACGCCAGCGCGAACGACGCCTCCACGATCCCGGCGTGACAGACGGCGACCACCGTCTCGTCCCGGTGCCGGGCGACGAGACGGGACAGTGCCCCACCGGCGCGGGCCAGGAACGTCGCCCAGCTCTCCCCACCCGGGGAGAACACGCGGTGCGGGTCCCACGTCCCCGGTTCCTCGCCGGCGCGGTAGCGGGACCGCCACTGGTCGACGGTCAGGCCGTCGGCCTCCCCGGGACGCAGCTCGTGCAGCCCGTCGTCGGGCAGCACCGGCAGGCCCAGCGCCCGCGCCACGTACTCGGCGGTCTCCAGCGCCCGCGGCAGGGTGCTGGACACCAGCCGGTCGGCGCGCATCCGCTGCTCCGCCAGCCGTTCCTCCAGCAGGCGGGCCTGGGCACGTCCCCGGGGAGTCAGGCCCGGGTCACCCCGCATCCCGCCGATCAGCGGCTCGACGTTCGCCACGGCCTCGCCGTGCCGCACCAGGTACAACTCGGTCGCCACCAGGCACTCCCCTCGAGGAGCCCGGCGGCCCCGCCGGCACAGCGTTTCCCACGGCCCGGCGCACTCCCGCGGCGGGGTCGCGCACCCGACGGTCGGCCAGGCCCCGACGGTCGTACCCGGAGGACACGGACGGGCCGGTACGCGGCCACGAGGAACGCGGTCGCCACCGTCCGGCAGCGCTCCCCCGCGCCGGCCGCCGGCGGTCGTCGGGTAGCCGTGCGAGCGGTAGGGCGCAGCGAGCGTCCGCGGGTCGAAGGCCAGGACCAGCGCCTCGCCGTCCCGGTCGGAGGACAGCGGCACGACGTCTGGACTCCTGACCGGCCCGGACGACCTGCCCGGCCTAGGGTGGCCGGGTGTTCTTCCTCTTCGGCTTCGGCACCAAGCAGCAGGACCTCGGTCCCGGGGAGGTCCGCACCTGCCCACGCTGCGGCAACACCACACCGTGGGCGCGAGTCAGGCAGGTCAAGCAGTTCACGGTCTTCTTCGTGCCCATCGCCCGGTGGGGACGCCAGCAGCTCGAGGTCTGCGGGATCTGCGGCACCGCCGTCGAGGTGTGAGCCCCGCCTGGGCCGGTCGCCGGCTCCGGCGGCCGCGGACCGGCAGGTCCCTGCACTCTTGTCACCCTGCGGCGTGTGCCCGATCGTGGACGTCGAGGCAGCGCGACACCAGGGGGTAGAGGCATGACGACTCCACGATCCACGTCGGCGGAGCACCCCGAGGTCCCTCCACCGACCGGAGACGCGGTCCCCGACACGACCCGGCCGGACGAGGCCGTCCAGAACCCCGACGCACAGGGCGACGACCATCCCACCGCCGTCTTCGCGGACGCGGAGCGGGCCGACGTCGCCGCGGACGAGGTCGACGCGGCGCGCCGGCACCACCGCTAGGACCGCACCGCGACGCAGTCGGCCGGGCACCGGTGGCCGCTCGGTGGCCGTGGTCTCCCCGAAGCGGGCGAGGGCACTGGCCGATCGACACCGGCCTCAGAACGCGGAGCGGTCGACCCCAGCCGGCGGGGGCAGGTCGGCGACCGGGGGCAGCGCGGCCGGGAGGTGGCCCGTGGCCGAGGGGTGCGCCTCACCCGGTGCCACGCCGTGCCGCACCCCCACGCTCGGGATCCAGCCCAGCCGGCGGGACATGCCCAGACCGCTCGCGACCACCGAGGGGATGACCGTCCTCAGCGCCACGGACCCCGACGCGACGACGACCGACAGCGCCGCGACGACGTGACCGTCGGCGTCCATGATGCGGGTCGCGACCGAGTCCGCGCCGGCCGTCATCTCCTCCCGGACGGTCGCCGTCCCCGTGCGTCGGCAGTCCCCCAGCTCACGACGCAGGTGCGCGGGATCGGTGACCGTGCGCGGCGTGAACCGGTCGAGCCCGCGTTCCACCAGGCCGTCGAACAGGGCACCGTCCGCGTGAGCGAGCAGCACCTTGCCGACGCCCGAGCTGTGCAGGGGCAGGCGTCCACCCACCTGCGAGGTCAGGCCCACGGCGCCCGGCCGGGAGAGTCGCTCGACGACCACCGCCTCGCGCCCCTCGAGGACCGCGAGCTGCACGTGCTGCCGGAGAGCGGTGTAGAGGTCCTCCAGGAACGGCATGGCCACCGTGCGCAGCGGCTGGGTCCGCGGGGCCAGCGTGCCGAGCTGCCACAGCCGGGTGCCCACGGTGAGGGAGCCATCAGAACCCAGGTCCAGCGCACCCGCGCGCACCAGCTCCAGGGCCAGCCGGCGCACCGTGGCCTGGGGCATCCCGGTCTGCCGCGCCAGCCCGGCGAGGGTGAGTCGGGTGTGTCCCGGTCGGAAGGCGAAGAGCACCTCGAGCAGCCGGGAACTCACGCTCCGCCCGGGTTCGCTGGTCCGTGGCATGGCTCCTCCCCCGCTGCGAGACGACGTCCGGCGCAGGCTATGTCCGCGGGACGGGCCGCTGGGGATCGGTTCATCCAATGGACGACCCGCTTCCACCGCACGGTGCGTCCACCGACCATCGTGGTCGTCTCACCGCCGCGAGGCCGGCCCGAGGACCACACCCGTGCCGCCGGCGTAGGCGGGTGGTCGCTCCCGCTCGCCGACCGGACACGGGTCCCCGTCGCAGGAAAGGACAGGCCTCCGATGGTCGATCGAGCTCGGAGCACTCCCCGCATCGCCGTCGTCGGTGGCGGCATCGGTGGCCTGGCCGCAGCCGCCCTCCTGCACCGCGCGGGACTGCCGAACGTCGTCTACGAGCAGACGTCGCAGTTGAAGGAGGTCGGCGCGGGACTCGTGCTCGCACCCAACGCGGTGCGCCTCCTCCGTCGGCTGGGCGTGCTGGACCACCTCCTGGGCAGCGCCGTCCCGCTGGACGTGGGCTGGGAGTTCCGCCGCTGGGAGGACGGCCGCATCCTGTCCGCCGAGGACCTGGCCGGCTCGTGCGAACGGCTGTACGGCGAGGCGACCTACACCGTCCACCGGGCCGATCTGCTCAACGCCATCAGCTCCGCCGTCCCTGCGGGCAGCGTCGAGCTGGGCAGGCGCCTCACCGCCGTGGCCGCCGACGGCGACACGGCGCGCCTGACCTTCACCGACGGGAGCACCGTCGAGGCCGACGTGGTCATCGGCGCGGACGGAGTGCACTCCACCGTGCGGGGTGCGGTGACCGAGCCCTCACCGGCGACGTACTCGGGGATGTGCGCCTTCCGGGCCATCGTGCCGGCCGACCGTGCTCCCGCGTTCGCCCGCCGTCGGGCGCAGACGCTGTGGATCGGACCCGGCCACCACCTCGTCCACTACCCGATCTCCGGCGAGACGGCGGTCAACCTCGTGGCCTTCGCCCCGGCCGGCGACGTCACCACCGAGTCGTGGAGCGCCACCGCCACCGTGGAGGAGTTCCTCGCCGAGTTCGCCGGGTGGGACCCGCGCCTGCAGGACCTGATCAGACAGGCCGGCACGCCCGGTCGCTGGGCGCTGCTGGACCGCCGGCCCCTCCAGCGCTGGAGCAACGGTCCCATCACCCTCCTGGGCGACGCCGCGCACCCGATGTTCCCCTTCTTCGCCCAGGGCGCCGCCCAGTCGATCGAGGACGCCGCGGTCCTCGCGCGCTGCCTGGCCGACGACGTCACCGCGCCGGCACGTGCGCTGCAGCGGTACGAGTCCCTGCGGATCGAACGCACGACCCGGCTGCAGGAGATCAGTCACGGGCGTGCGCACGTCAACCACCTGCCCGACGGGCCGGACCAGGAAGCCCGCGACGCGGCACTGGCCGCGGCGGACCCGTTGGTGGCCAACGGCTGGATCTACGCCTACGACCCCGACCGCGCGGAGACCGACGCCGCCGTCTGATCTCCACCACGCCGACGTCACCGAGAACCCGGACACGAGAGGAACCCAGCGATGACCGCTGCCGGACACACCAGGTCGCTCCAGGACCTGGTCGACGCCACGCCCGACCTGGTGGCCCACCTGTACAACGACACCCCGGGCCCGCACAGCCGCGTGCGCTCGGACCTGTCCCCGGTGCCCGCCGAGTTCACCAACTGGCGCGACGAGCAGCGGGCCTGGCGCGAGACGGCGATCCTGTTCGACCAGTCCCACCACATGCCCGAGCTCTACGTGAAGGGACCCGACGCCCTCGCGCTGCTGAGCCGGATAGGGGTCAACAGCCTCGCGAACCTGACCCCCGGCATGGCCAAGCAGTTCATCGGCTGCAACTCGCGGGGCCAGATGATCGGCGACTGCGTCCTCTACGACCTCGGCGACCAGACCTACGAACTGGTGAGCAGCATGCCGCTGTTGAACTGGGTCGAGTACCACGCGCAGACCGGCGACTGGGACGTCACGACCGAGCGGGACAACAACACCTCGGACAACCCCACCGGCCGGCGACTGAAGTTCCGGTTCCAGCTCGACGGCCCGACGGCGAGCGAGATCTTCGACGAGGTCGTCGACGGGGAGACCCCGGAGATCAGGTTCTTCCGCACCGCGCGGGTGACCATCGCCGGCGTCGAGGTGCTCGTCCTCCGGCACGGCATGGCCGGGCACAAGGGGGTGGAGATCTCCGGGCCCTACGAGCACAGCGAGACCGTCCGGGCCGCGATCCTCGCCGCCGGCGCGGCGCACGGCCTGCGCCAGGGTGGGACCAAGGCGTACTTCAGCACCCTGTACGAGCAGGCCTGGGTGGCCTACCCCCTGCCTGCCGTCTACACCGGCGACGACCTGCGGGGCTACCGGGAGTGGCTGCCGGCCGACGGCTGGGAGGGGAAGTTCTCCATCGCCGGGAGCTTCGTCTCGAGCAACGTCGAGGACTACTACGTCACGCCCTACGACCTCGGTTACGGGCACATCGTGAAGTTCGACCACGACTTCATCGGCCGGGAGGCTCTCGAGCGGGTGGCCGAGAACCCCCCGCGCAGGAAGGTGACCCTCGTCTGGGAGAAGGAGGACGTCCTCCGGGTCTTCGGCTCGCTCCTCGACCCCGGCGTGCCCTACAAGTACATCGAGCTGCCGGTCGCCGACTACGGGAACATGGTCCAGCGGGACGAGGTCCGCACCCTGGACGGGAGGCTGGTCGGCCTGTCCACGTACACCGGTTACAGCAGCAACGAGCGCAAGATCCTCTCCCTCGGTCTGCTCGACACCGAGCACGCCACGATCGGCGACCAGGTCACCTTGCTCTGGGGCGAACCGGACGGCGGCTCCCGCAAGCCCCGCGTCGAGCGGCACCAGCAGATCCTCGTGCGGGCGACGGTCGCTCCGGCCCCCTACGCCTCCACCGTGCAGCAGATGATGCGCTCGTCGGTGGGCGGCCGGTCCGCCGCGCAGTGACCGCGTAGCTCCCCGGGCTCGCCGGGGGTGCGTGCCGCGCCGGTCAGCAGGACCCCGCGACGCACCCCCAGCGAGGCCGGCTGGTGGCGCCCACCCCCGCGCCCCGGACCCACGATCCCCGGCCCGTCGGCCGGGGCTGTCGGGCGTGCCCGCTCCCGGCCGAGGGCGGGTCGGCGCCGGTCCGACGATGCCGGTCCATGGCAGTCCATCCAATGACCGGCTCGGTTCTGCCGGTGCGCGACTGCGGCCACCATCCCCGACGGCGAGGCACCAGTGACCTGGCCCCCGATGACGCCCGGCTCCTGCCGGACGGCAGCCACGGTGGCCGCGACGAGAGGACCGACGATCGTGCTCACCCGACACCCCAGGCAGACCCGGTGGACGCCGGCCCGACAGCGGCGGCGCGGGATCGCGCTGGCCGGCGCTCTCGCCCTGGCGGTGACCGGCTGCGGCTCCTCCGACGACGGGACGCCGAGCAGCGGCGGCGCGGAGTCCCTGGACGCGGTGACCGCGGGCATCGTCCCGGTCGTCGACAGCGCCCCCATCTACCTGGGCCAGCAGCAGGGCTTCTTCGAGGACCCGGGGATCGACCTGACGCTGCAGAGCGGGCAGGGCGGCGCGGCCATCGTGCCCGGCGTCGTGAACGGCACCTTCCAGTTCGGGTTCGGCAACGTCACGTCCGTGCTCCTGGCCGCCGACCAGGGGCTGCCGCTGGAGATCGTGGCCGGCGGGGTGGCCTCGACCGGCGAGGCCGGGGCCGACTTCAGCGGCGTCGTGGCCCGGCCGGACAGCGGCATCGCGACCGCTGCCGATCTCGCCGGCAAGCGCGTCGCCGTCAACACCCTGAACAACATCGGGACCACCACGATCAACGAGTCGGTGCGGAAGGCCGGTGGCGACCCCGCGAGCATCCAGTACGTCGAACTCCCCTTCGCCGACATGCCCGCGGCGCTGGACCAGGGCAACGTGGACGCCGTCTGGGTGGTGGAACCGTTCCTGACCGTGGCGGCCGGCGGCGGGGGCCGGGTCGTCGCCTCGAACTACGTCGACGCCGCCGACGACCTCACCGTGGCGGTCTACTTCACCAGCGCGCAGCTGGCGGCCGACGACCCCGACCTCGTGGACCGCTTCCAGGCCGCGATGACCCAGTCGCTGGAGTACGCGCGGCAGAACCCCGACGCGACGCGGGCGATCCTGACCGAGTACACGGACATCGAACAGTCGGTCCTCGACTCGCTGCAGCTGCCGGAGTGGCCGACCGAGATCAACCGGGACTCCATCGAGACCCTGGCCGAACTGGGGGTGGCCGACGGGCTCCTGACGCGGGTCCCCGACCTGGCCCAGCTGCTGCCGTGACGTCCCTCGTCGGCCCCGGGAGCCCCGTCAGCGCGGCTGGTCCCGGGGTCGGCGAGGCTGGACGGCAGCACACCCACCCGCACGACAGCGAGGAGAGCCCGGGCATGAGCCAGCGTGAGTCGTTCAGCGAGGAGCGGTCGGCCGAGGTGGTCGCGGCGAGCTTCGCCGGCACCCCGGACCCGCGGTTGCGGCAGGTGCTGACCTCGCTGGTCGAGCACCTGCACGCCTTCGTGAAGGACGTCGAGCTGACCGAGGAGGAGTGGGGTGCCGCCATCGCGTTCCTCACCGCCACCGGGCAGACGTGCGACGACGTCCGCCAGGAGTTCGTCCTGCTCTCCGACGTCCTCGGGGTGTCGATGCTGGTGGAGACCATCAACCACCGGACCGGCGGGCAGTCGACGGAGTCGACGGTGCTCGGCCCGTTCCACATGGTGGATTCCCCGCCGCGGGAGCTCGGCGCCGACATCGCGCTCGACGGCAAGGGGAACCCCTGCCTGGTCACCGGGCGGGTGACCGGCCCGGACGGCGAGCCGCTGGGCGGGGCGCTCGTCGACGTCTGGCAGGCCAATGACGACGGCTTCTACGACGTCCAGCAGCCCGGCATCCAGCCCGAGCGCAACCTGCGCGGACTGTTCACCACCGACTCCGACGGGCGGTTCTGGTTCCGCACGATCGTGCCGCGGCACTACCCGATCCCCGACGACGGCCCGGTGGGGCGGCTGCTGGCCGCCACCGGCCGGCACCCGAACCGGCCGGCGCACGTTCACTTCATCGTCACCGCGGACGGTCACCGCCCCGTCACCACCCACCTGTTCGTCGACGACAGCCCCTACCTGGACTCCGACGCCGTCTTCGGGGTCAAGGACAGCCTGGTGCGGCCGTTCCCGGTCGTCGACGACGCGGCGCGGGCAGCCGAGGTCGGGCTGCCCAACCCGTTCCGCACCGTCCACTTCGACGTCGCCCTGTTGCGCGGCGACCAGGCGCCGCCCGCCGCCCAGCCGGCGGAGGTCGCGCCGACCGTCGTCCGCGGCGCTCCCGGGGGATCCCCGGAGTGATCCCCCCGTTCACCTACCAGGCCCTGCCGATGCGGGTCGTCTTCGGCGTCGGGGTCCTGGCCGAGCTCCCCGCCGAGGTCGACCGGCTCGGGCTGCGCCGGGTGCTGGTGATCTGCTCCCCCGGCCACGAGGACACCGGTCGGAGGGTCGCCGACGCGCTGGGCGACCGGGCGGCCGGCGTCCTCCCCGAGGCCCGCACGCACGTGCCGATCGAGGTCGCCCGCCGGGCCCGGGGGCGCGCCGCCGTCCTGGCGGCGGACGGCTGTGTCGCCGTCGGCGGCGGCTCGGCCATCGGCCTGGGCAAGGCGATCGCCCTCGAGTCCGACCTGCCGGTGGTCGCCGTCCCCACCACGTACGCCGGCTCGGAGATGACCCCGGTGTGGGGACTCACCGAGGGCGGGGTGAAGCGCACCGGCCGCGACGCCCGCGTCCTGCCGCGCAGCGTCCTCTACGACCCGGAGCTCACCGTCGGTCTCCCCCCTGCGCTGTCGGCAGCCAGCGGGATGAACGCCGTGGCGCACGCCGTCGAGGGGCTCTACGCACCGGACGCCACCCCGATCGTCTCGCTGATGGCCGAGGAGGGTGTCCGCGCGCTGGCCTCCGCACTCCCCGCGGTCGTGGCCGACGGCCGGGATCTCGACGCGCGCGGCGAGGCCCAGTACGGCGCCTGGCTGTGCGGGGCGGTGCTGGCCGCGACCACGATGTCGCTGCACCACAGGCTGTGTCACACCCTCGGCGGCGCCCTCGACCTCCCGCACGCCCAGACCCACGCCGTCGTCCTCCCCCATGTCCTGGCCCACAACGCCCCGTCCGCGCCCCAGGCCGTGGCCGCCCTGACCCGGGCCCTGGGCGGTACGCCCGACCCGGCCCGGGCGCTGTGGGAGCTCGCCGGCCGGCTGGGTGCACCGCGCTCCCTCCGCGAGCTCGGCATGGCCGAGGAGGACGTCCCCCGCATGGCGGCGCTCGCCGCGTCGGGGGCGGGTGGGGACTCGTACCGCAACCCCCGCCCGGTCACGGCGGCCGGCGTCGACCTCCTCCTGCGGGCGGCATGGACGGGGGGCCCGCCTCCCCCCGGAGGATCGGCCACGTGCCTGGACCCGACGACGAGCAGCACGTGAGCGGATGGCTCGCCACCGCCACGGTCGACGCGGCGGTGTTCGAGCTGCGGCCGGACTACCGGGCACTGCTGCTGACCGCCGACGGACTGCACGGCGGCCCCAGCGACGAGGTCAGCGAGCGCGTCCTGGCCGACGCCGAGGACGCCGCCCGGCGGTTGCTCGGTGGCCGGCCGCCGGAGCAGCTGGCGCACCTGAGCGCCTGGCGCGAGGCCTACCGGGCCTTCGGCGCCAGACCGCAACGCACGCGGCCCAGCGTCGAGGCGCTGCTGCGCCGCGTGCAGCCGGACGGGCTGCCCCGCATCGACCGGATCACCGACGTCTACAACGCCGTCTCCGTCGCCCACCTGCTGCCGATCGGCGGCGAGGACCGCGCCGCCTACGCCGGTCCCCCGCGGCTGGTGCGCGCGACCGGGGACGAGGCCTTCGACACGACGGCGGGCGGCGAGCCGGTGATCGAGCACCCCGATGCCGGCGAGGTCGTCTGGCGCGACGACGCCGGCGTCACCTGCCGCCGCTGGAACTGGCGGCAGGGCACCCGCACCCGGATCACCACCGACACCACCAGCGCCGTGTTCATCCTCGACGCGCTCGCCCCGCTCCCCGACGACGCCGTCTGCGCCGCGGCCGACGCGCTCACCGACGCGCTGCTCGCCCTCAGCCCGGCCGCCGTCGTCCACCGGCGGCTGCTCGCGCGTCCCGGCCGCGACACCTCGACCCCGCCGGGCTGACCCACCCTCGGTGCGCCCGTGCTCGGTCGTACCGCCGTGCGCAGCGGCTCACGCGGTGCGGGTCATCGTGGACGCGGAGCCGCCGCCCGGCCGCTGCCTGGCCGACGGGGCCTCATCGGCGCGACGCCGTCACGGTGGGGTGCTGTCGGGCGAGGAGGACGGCGCCGGCAGGGAGTCGACCAGCGCCTCGAGGGTGGCGCGGGTCCCGCGTTCGTGCAGCGACCCCAGCACGGCGCGGTAGTGCCTGGTGAAGCGCTCGTCGTCGACCAGGTCCCCGAACAGCTCGCGGTCGGCGAGGAAGGCCAGGGGGTCCTCCCGCTGCCGGCGGGCGCCGGCCACGAGGGTGTCCCGCCGGCGGTCGACCACCTCGATCGGCTGCCCCTGCTCGTCCACGCCCTCGGCGAAGCGGGCCCACCCGGCGACGACCGCGGCCGACCGGCGCACCTCCCCGCCGGAGGCGAGGTTCTCCCGGACGACGGGGAGCAGCCACTTGGGCAGCCGTTCGGAGCCGTCGACGGCGAGCCGGGCGAGGGTGTCGCGGATGTGGGGGTTGGCGAAGCGGGCGACCAGGGTGCGCCGGTAGTCGTCGAGGTCGATCCCGGGGACCGGCAGGAGGGTGGGGGTCGCCTCGTGCTCCAGGTAGCCCAGCAGCAGGCGTGCCAGCAGCGGGTCGGTCACGGCGTCGTGCACCAGCTCGTGGCCCGCGAGCCGGCCCAGGTAGGCCAGCGCCTGGTGGCCGGCGTTGAGCAGCCGCAGCTTCATCCGCTCGTAGGGCTCGACGTCGTCGACGACCTGGACGCCGGCGTCCTCCAGCGGCGGGCGACCGAGGCCGAACCGGTCCTCGAGGACCCACTGGGTGAAGGGCTCGCACACCACGGGCCACCGGTCCTCGACGCCTGAGCGCCGGGCCACGTCGGCCCGGTCCTCGTCCGTGGTCGCGGGGGTGATCCGGTCGACCATGGAGTTCGGGAAGGGCACCTCACGATCCACCCAGGCGCCGAGCTCGGGGTCGCGCAGCGCGGCGAAGGCGGCGAAGCTGCGCCGCGCCACGTCCCCGTTGTGCTCGATGTTGTCGCAGGACAGGACCGTGAACGGGGCCAGCCCCCGGTCCCGCCGGCGCACCAGCGCCTCGGTGACCAGGCCGAACGTCGACCGCAGCGCGGCGCCGGGACGCAGGTCCCCGACCACCTCGGGAGCCGTCGCGTCGAACTCCCCGCTCACCGCGGAGACGTTGTAGCCCCCCTCGGTCACCGTCAGCGACACGATGCGCGTCGTCGCGGCCGCCATCCTCTCGACGACCGATTCCGGGTCGTCCGGCGCGAGCAGGTACTCCACGATCGACCCCACGACCCGGGCGTCGAGCGTGCCGTCGGTGTGCTTGACCACCAGCGTGTACAGACCCTGCTGGGCCGCCATCACCTCGGCCATCCGGCGGTCCGAGGGCAGGACGCCGACCCCGCAGATGCCCCAGTCCTGCGCCTGCCCCTGCTCCAGCAGCCGGTCGACGTACATGGCCTGGTGCGACCGGTGGAATCCCCCGACGCCCAGGTGCACGATCCCGACCCGCACCCGGGACCGGTCATAGGTGGGCACGGACACCGAGCCGGCCAGAGCCGGCAGGGACCGCGCGTCGAGCGGCTGCATGACGGGTCCTCTCACAGGTCAGGTGGCCGGCCGCCGTCCGGTCGACGAGGAGGATCCGCTCCTGCTGGTGGTGGTCCCATGGTGGCGAGACCGCCCCTGGCGCAGCGGCCCGGGGCTCTCAGCCGGCGTGGCCCCGTTCCGACAGCACCCGGGAGATGCCTCCCGCGGCCGTCATCACCGCGCCACTCAGGCGCCGCGCATCGGTCCTCTGCTCGGGCACCACGACGGACAGCGCGGCGATCACCCGGTCGGCCGATGCCACGATCGGGGCGGCGACGGACACCAGCGGAACCGGCTCGTCACGCCGGAAGACGGCCACCCGGTTCCTCCGCACCGCGGCGAGTGTCCGCCGTAACGCCGCGGAGGAGATGGGCAGCATCTCCGGCTCCTGGACGAGGTCACGAGCCAGCAGTGCCTCCTGCACCTCCCACGGGGCGTAGGCCAGGAGGACCAGGCCACCGCCGGTCGAGTGCAGCGGTAGCCGATCGCCGGTGTGGTACAGCGGCGTGAGGGCCCGGTGCGACGAGATCCGGTCCACGAGGACGCCGTGCTCGCCGTCCCGGACGACGAGCAGGACGTGCTGGTGGACCGCCTCGGCGAGATCGCCCATGAAGGGCAGCGCGATCTCTCGCAGGCCCTGCCCCCTCGGGGCCAGGGAAGCAACTCCCAGGAGGCGCAGTCCCACGGTGAACCGCCCCTGCTCGTCGCGCTCGAGAGCGCCCCAGCCGACGAGCCGGCCCGCCAGGCGGGCGGCGGAGCTCTTGGGGATCCCGCTACGTCGGCTCAGGTCCAGCAGGGTCAGCCGGGGATGGTCCCGGTCGAAGGCGCCGAGCAGCGCGAGTCCGCGGTCCAGGACCGGGTCCCCGTGCGGCGGGCGACGACCGCGCCGGACAGGTGGCTCAGACGGCGTCATCGGACGACACGGGGAGCGACCCGTTCGGTCGAGCCGAGAGGTTCTGGGCCATTGATTGGGATTGTGCCTCACGCCATGTGAGCCGCACCACCGATGCTCACGCCGTCCGGCAACCCGCCGGCGGATCGCTCGAGGCCCTGGGCAGACCGGCTCCCTGACGAGGGGTGAGCCCTGACCGTTCCCCGACCAACGGGCCCCTCTGCTCGAGCAGCGAGTTCACGAGAAGAGGAGACCGTGGCAGTCGTCAGTGCCGTCCTGGCCACCACGCACCATCCGTTCTTCTACCGGGAGACCGAACTGACGCCGCCGGAGAGGCGACGTCCGGAGGCGGCCGAGTGGAAGCGGAAGGTCGAGGCGTACCGCGAGACCCTCACCGCCGCCCGGCCGGACCTCCTGGTCATGGTGGGCGCCGACCACTTCCACCAGTTGTTCTACGACAACTACCCGACCTTCCTGATCGGCAAGCAGCCCAGGTACGACGCCACCTGGCACAACGAGGAGCGGTACTTCGGGCTGCCGACCTTCGTGCTGGACGGCCACGAGGACCTCTCGGGACACCTGCTGCAGGGCCTCATGGACCGGGGCTTCGACTTCGCCGTGAGCCACGAGCTCAAGCTCGACCACTCGATCACGTGCGCGATCCTCGCGGTGCGGCCGGAGGGCGACCTGCCCATCGTGCCGATCTACACCAACATCTTCGCGCCGCCGCTGGCCCGCCCCGCCCGCTTCTACGCCCTCGGCCAGGCGATCCGGGACGTCATCGAGGCGTATCCCGGCGACCAGCGGGTCGCGGTGATCGGCACCGGCCACCTCTCCTTGGAGATCGGCGGCCCGCGCCAGTTCCAGGAGACCGCCCCGGACCTCGAGTTCGACCGTCGGGCGGTCGAGTGGCTGGCCGACGGGGACATCGACGCCATCCTCGAGAACGTCACGCCACAGGTCCTCGAGGCTGCCGGGAACGCCACGGACGGCTTCCTCGACCTCGTCCTGATGCTCGGCGTGGCCGGGCGCGGGAAGGCCCACCACGCCGATCACCTCGAGCTCTTCCAGACGACCGAGGCGTTCTTCACCTGGTACCCGCAGGGGGACCCGCGGTGAGCAGGTACTACGTGAACAAGTTCCTCTTCCAGGCGGACCGTTCACCGGAACTGCTGGCCGCGTACAAGGCCGACCCCGTCGCCGCGCTCGCGCGGTGGGAGGAAGACCACGGCCGGTGGCTCGACAAGAACGCGACGGTCGAACGCACCACCTGGCTCGCCTTCACCGACGAGGAGCGCCGAGCGCTCGAGGAGCACGACCACGTCGCGCTCTTCGAACTGGGCGCGCACTGGTTCCCGACCCTGCAGGTCTTCGTCGGGATGCACGAGAAGGACTACGAGGCCACGAGCGGTCCCCTGTCCTACCAGCGGGAGTTCGCGGCCGACCTCGCGCACTGGCGCGGCAGGACCTACCCCGACATCCGGCCCTGACCGGCGTCTGTCCGCCCACCCACAGCACACCGGCGTCCCGGCACGGCGCCGACGTCCCCACCCGAGGAGCAGAGGACCACATGACCCCCCAGACCCTGCAGGACCGGATCGACCAGCACGGCGACGTCGTCGGGATGCTGCGCAACTCCACGGCTCCGCCGTACGTGTCCCACCCCGTCGTCCAGCCGGAGTTCCACAACTGGCGGGACGAGTCGCTGGCCTGGCGCCAGGGCGTCGTGCTGTTCGACCAGACCCACCACATGGACGCCCTGTACATCCGGGGCCGTGATGCGCACCGGCTGATCAGCGAGACGTCGGTGACCACCCCCAGCTTCCCCGTGGACTCGGCCAAGCAGTACGTCGCCGTCAACCACGACGGGCACGTCATCGGCGACGGCATCATGCACCGGGAGGGCGACGACGACTTCATGTACGTCGGCCGCTCCCCCGCGGCGAACTGGCTGCTGTTCAGGGCCGAGAAGGGTGGCTACGACGTCGACGTCGACGTCGACCGGCGCTCCTTCGAGTACCCGCTCGGCCGGCAGATCTCGCGACGGTACTGGCGGATGCAGATCCAGGGGCCGCGGGCCTGGGAGGTCATCGAGGAGGTCAACGGCGGTCCGGTCGAGGAGATCAAGTTCTTCCGCGAGGCCTGGATCGACATCGCCGGGGTGCGCGCCCGGTCCCTGCGCCACGGGATGGCCGGCGCGCCCGGACTGGAGATCTGGGGACCCTACGAGTCCTACCTGCAGGTCCGGGAGTCGATCCTGGAGGCCGGGCAGGAGTTCGGCATCGTCCCGGTCGGCGCCCGCGCCTACCCCACCTCGGCCGTCGAGTCCGGCTGGATCCCGTCGCCTCTGCCGGCTGTCTACACCGGCGACCGGATGCGCGACTACCGCGAGTGGCTGCCCGCCGACGGCTACGAAGGGCGCCTGCCACTCGCTGGTTCGTACGCCCCTGGGGCGGTCGAGGACTACTACCTCACCCCGTGGGACCTCCGGTACGGCTCCTTCGTCAAGTTCGACCACGACTTCATCGGCCGTGACGCGCTCGAGGCACACGACCCCGAGACGTTCCGCCGCAAGGTCACCTTCGCATGGAACGCCGAGGACGTGACCCGCATCCTCGGCTCGGTCGTGAACGTCGACGGGCCGCAGTTCAAGTACCTCGAACTCCCCCTGGGCAACTACGGACAGTCGCAGTACGACAGCGTGCTCGACGGAGCCGGCACGCTGGTCGGGCTCTCCCTCCTCAACGTCGCTCTGTCCTACAACGAGCGCCAGGTCCTCTCCACGGGCGTGGTGGACCGCGACGTCCCCGACGGCGCGGAGCTGGAGCTCGTCTGGGGCGAACCCGACGGCGGAACGCGCAAGCTCAACGTCGAGCGCCACGAGCAGACCACGGTGCGCGTGGTGGTCAGCCCGTCGCCGTACTCCTCCGTCGTGCGCTCCGAGTACCAGGGCGGCTGGCGGAGCTCCACCACCGTCCTCTGAGCCCGTACGGGCCGCGGGACGACGGATCGACTGAGTGCCCGATCCCCGGCGCGTCCACCTGATCGATCCGGGCGCCGACGGCGACGTCCCGAGCACTGGTCACCGCACGTCCTCGGTCGTCGACCCCGCCGCCCCACCCCTGAACCTCTTCGACAAGGAGAAAGCGATGCGACAACTCCCTCGTCCCACGGTCAGCGCGGCGCTCGCCGCGGTGGCCGCTTCACTGCTCGTCGGATGCGGGTCCGACGACGAGCCCTCGGCGACGGACTCCTCCGGCGTCGTCACCCTCAGGGTGGCCGTGTTCCCCATCGCCAACCTCGCGCCCCTCTACGTGGGCATCGAGCAGGGCTTCTTCGAGGAGGAGGGCCTCAGCATCGAGCCCGTGGAGCAGGGCGGCGGCGCCCAGGTGATCACCGCGCTCAGCGCTGGTGAGGTCGACGTGGGCTGGTCTTCCACGCCCGGCACCATCATCGCCGCCGCGCAGGGACTCCCGATCAGGATCGTCGCCCCGGGAACCGTCGGTCCGGACTCCGCGGACGCCATGACCGGCCAGCCGATGGTGGTGGCGGCCGACAGTCCGATCCAGGGCATCGAGGACCTGGCGGGGAAGAAGATCGCGGTCAACACCGTCGGCAACATCCTCGAGGTCACCATCTCGGCGGCGCTGGAGAAGGCCGGCGTGGACCCGGGGTCGGTCGAGTTCGTGGAGATCCCGCCGCCGGACCAGCCGGCCGCGCTGGCCACCGGGAACGTGGACGTCATCTCGGCGTCCGAGCCGTTCTACACGCAGGTCACCTCCTCCGGTGAGGGCCGGGCCATCTTCGACGCCTTCTATGCCGCGGCGCCCAGCCTCCCCACCGGTCACTGGATCTCGACCGACCCACATGCCAGCGAGAACGAGGACGTGCTGGCTCGCTTCGACAGGGCGATCACGGAGGCGAACGAGTACTCCAACAGCAACCCCGACGAGGCACGCGCCGCCATCCCGACGTTCACGCAGATCCCACCGGGGATCGTGGACCGGATCGGACTGTCGACGTGGTCGGACGACATCGACGTGAGCGGTCTGGAGACGGTGCAGGAACTGACCCGCAGCTACGGGCCGCCGGACCTCGACGAAGTCGACCTGGACTCGCTCGTCCTGGAGTAGTCGCGACCGAGGCGTGTCCGGGGGAGCTCCGGACGCGCCTCGGTCCGTGCACCACCGTCGATCGACGGTCCGGACGTGGGTCACCGCGTCCGCCGACCGTCCCTCCCCCTCGGCCGCACACACGCACCCAGTACCGCAGGAAGGCATGACGATGACATCGACCGACGCAACCTGCGTCAGCTCCGCAACAGGACCTCTGGCCGGCCTCGTCGTGGCTGACTTCTCCCGGGTGCTCGCGGGCCCCTACGCCACCATGCTGCTGGCCGACCTGGGCGCCGAGGTGATCAAGGTCGAGGGTCCCGACGGCGACGACACCCGTGGCTGGGTGCCCCCCGTCCGCGACGGCGTGGGTACCTACTACCTGGCGGTCAACCGGAACAAGCGGTCCATCGCCCTCGATCTGGAGGACCCCGACGACCTGCAGGTCGCGCACGAGCTGTCGGCCCGGGCCGACATCATGATCCAGAACTTCAAGCCCGGCGGCCTGGCCCGCTTCGGGCTCGACTTCGACGCCGTCCGAGCCCGCAACGAATCGGTCATCTACTGCTCGATCAGCGGATTCGGCGCCGCCGGTGGCGCGAAGCTGCCCGGCTACGACCTGCTGGTGCAGGGCATGTCCGGGCTGATGAGCCTCACCGGCGCCGCGGACGGGCCACCCTTCCGCGCCGGCATCTCGGTCTTCGACGTGATGACCGGCCTGCACTCGGTCATCGGCATCCTCGCCGCGCTGCACCACCGCGACCTCACCGGCGCGGGTCAGCACGTCGAGACGAACCTGCTGTCCACCGCCCTGTCCACGCTGGTCAACCAGACCTCTGCCTACGTCGCCGGCGGCGTCGTCCCGACCCGGATGGGCAACGCCCACCTGAGCCTCTTCCCCTACGAGCCGCTCCGGACCGGCGACGGGGAGCTGATCGTGGTCGCCGGCAACGACGGCCAGTTCCGCAGGCTCGCCGCCGCGATCGGCCGCCCCGAACTGGCCACCGACCCGCACTTCGACACCGTCGGCAAGCGCAACGACAACCGCGAGCGGCTGCGCCCGCTGCTGCTCGACGCGCTGTCGACGAAGAGCGCGCAGGACTGGTTCGGCATCCTCACCGACGCCGGGCTGCCCTGCGGGCCGATCAACACCGTCGCCGGCGGCATCCAACTCGCCGAGGACCTCGGTCTCGAGCCGGTCGTCGACGTCGGCGACGACGTCGTACCGACGGTGCGCAACCCGATCCGGCTGTCCCGGACGCCACCGAGCTACCGGCTCCCTCCGCCCGCGCTCGACGAGCACGGCGCCGACGTCCGAGCCTGGCTCTCGACACCGCGGGAGGCCGACCGTGGCTGAGGCGACCGAGGCCCGGCAGCAGATCGACCTGCGGACCCCGCGGCTGCTCTCGATCGCGGCGGAGGAGGGCCTGTACGGCCCCCACTTGTCGCTGTTCGCCGCCATCGGACGGGTCCACCCGCAGGTGCTGGACCGCACCCTGCCGCTCAACGGCGCCGGCGTCTGCGGCGCCGCGCTGGCCGACCTCGGGCTACCGCTCCCGCTGCTGCGCGCCTTCGCCCTGCTGGCGCGCACCGCCGGCCTCTCGGCCAGCTCGCCGAGGAGATCCGCCACCCGGTCGGCCGCGACGTCTTCCTGTCCGTCGACCTGAACAACCGCTCGGTGGCACCCGACCCCCACCTCCCCGACGTCCTGCCCACCCGCCGCGACTCGGAGTCCGGCGGGGAGGGACACCGGAGCTGCGTCGGAGGATCCGCGCGGACGCGCTCGTCGTGACGACCGCTGCGCCCGACCGCGCAGCGCGGTGGGCCACGTGGGCGGTGCCGACAGTCCTCCGGTCGTCAGGGACCGGTCCGCGGGGGTGCGGCGGGCAGCTGCACCGTGACGCGGAGGCCCCCGGCGGGGCGGGCGGTGAGGGTGAGGGATCCGTCGTGCGCTCCGGCGATGCTCTGGACGATCGCCAGACCGAGACCCACGCCGGCGTGGTCGGTGCGGGTGCGTCCGGTGCCGCGCTGGAAGGGCTCGGCGAGCGTGGCGACCACCTGGGGCGTGATCTCCTCGCCGGTGTTCTCGACGGTGAGCACGGCGGTCCCGGGACGAGCGCTCGTCGTGACCCAGACGGTGCCGCCGTCGGGCAGGTTGTGGACGATCGCGTTGTGGACGAGGTTCGTGGCCAGCTGCAGCAGGAGCGCAGGTGAGCCGCTGGTGGCGGTGGTGTCGCCGGAGGTGTGGAGGGTGACGCCGCGCCGCTCCGCGAAGGGCAGGAGGGTCTCGGTGGCCTCCTCCGCGACGAGGGACAGGTCGACCCGTGCCCGCGTGGAGGGCCGGTGGTCGGCGCGACTGAGCAGCAGCAACGCCTCGGTCAGCTCGATCGCTCGGGCGTTGACGTCGTGGAGGCGGTCGACGAGCTCCCGCGGGTCGCGGTCCGGGTCCTCGCGGGCGACGTCGAGCAGGGTCTGGGTGATCGCCAGTGGGGTGCGCAGCTCGTGGGAGGCGTTGGCGGCGAACCGTTGCTGTCCGGCGACGTGTGCCTCGAGTCGCGCGAGCATCCCGTCGAAGGCGTCGGCGAGCTCGCGGAACTCGTCGCCGCGGCCCGGCAGCGCGACCCGGTGGGAGAGCGACCCGGTCGCGGCCAGACGGGTGGCGTCCGTGATGCGGGTCAGCGGAGCGAGGACCCGGCCGGCCAGGAACCACCCGCCCACGAGACCGAGCACCAGCAGGAACCCCAGCGCCGCGGTCGCCCGCGGCGTGAAGGCGCGCTGGAGGTCCGACCGGTTGGGGACGAAGACGCCGGGACGGCCCCCGGGTGCGTCGGGGGTGACGAACACGCCGTCGGGTACGTAGCGCAGCAGGAACACCCACACGACCGCGAGGAGCAGGGCACCGGCGAGCAGGAGGAAGCCGGCGTAGCTCAGGGTGAGTTTGAGCCGGACGCTCGGACCAGGCGCTCTATCCACGGCCGCCTCCCTCGCGTCCGGGCCCGGGTGGGGTGTCGATGCGGTACCCGACGCCGGCCAGGGTGGCGATGATCCCCGGTTCACCGAGGCGTTTGCGCAGCGCCGAGATGGTGATGCGCACGGCGTTGGTGAAGGGGTCGGCGTTCTCGTCCCACGCGCGTTCCAGCAGCTCCTCGGCACTGACGACACCGCCTTCGGCGGCGACGAGGACCTCGAGGACGGCGAACTGCTTCCGGGTCAGCGCGACGTACCGGCCGTCGCGGTAGACCTCGCGGCGGAACGGGTCCAGCCGCAGACCGGCGATCTCCCGGACGGGCGGCCTGCTGTGCGCGCGCCTGCGGTCGAGCGCTCGCAGCCGGAGCACGAGCTCCCGGAGCTCGAACGGCTTGGTGAGGTAGTCGTCGGCCCCCAGTCCGAAGCCCGACGCCTTGTCGTCGAGCCGGTCGGCAGCCGTGAGCATCAGGATCGGCATGCCGCTGCCGGACGCGACGATGCGGGTGGCGATCTCGTCACCGGAGGGGCCCGGGACGTCGCGGTCGAGCACGGCGATGTCGTAGGCGTTGATGCCCAGCAACTCCAGAGCGGTGTCCCCGTCACCGGCGAGGTCGGCCGCGATCGCCTCCAGGGCCAGCCCGTCGCGGATGGCCTCGCCCAGCCAGGGTTCGTCCTCGACGATCAGCACGCGCATGCCCGCGAGGCTAGAGAGCCGGTGCGTATCGCCGGCATATCGAGAACGGCATACGGGCTGACGACACGACCCTGCCTTGGCTGGGGGCATGTCCTCCAGCGAGCAGGTACGAACGACAGCCCGGCGTGCAAGATCGACCATCGCCGTCGTCCTGGCCCTGGCCGTCGCCGCGGTCATCGGCCTCGCCCTCGGGTACCAGGCGGTGGCAACCCCGGTCCTCTCGGCGGCCTCACCCGGCGGCGCCCCGCACGGGGACGGGCGAGCGGCGGACGCCCCGGGCCCCGGTGACCGGGCACGCCCAGCTCCCGGTCTGCCTCCTCCCCCACCGGACGGCACCGGCTGGGCCGTCACCGACGGCGTGACGGTCGACGACGGCGTCGTCCCTGACGGCGTGACGGTCTTCGACGGTCGGTTCCCGGCCGTGGCCGATCTCGACCCCGATCTGCTGAGCGCCGTCCGCGAGGCCGCGACAGCTGCCGCGCACGACGGCGTCGAGTTCTCCGTCACCAGCGGCTGGCGTTCCCCGGCGTACCAGGAGCACCTGCTCCGCGAGGCGGTCGCCGAGTACGGCTCGGCGGAGGAAGCTGCCCGATGGGTCGCCACGGCGGAGACGTCGGCGCACGTGACGGGGGACGCCGTGGACATCGGGCCCGCCGATGCCACGGCGTGGCTGAGCGAGCACGGCGCCGAGTACGGGCTGTGTCAGGTCTACGGCAACGAGCCGTGGCACTACGAGCTGCGCCCGGGAGCCGCCGAAGACGGTTGTCCCGCCCCGTACGCCGACCCCACGCACGATCCCCGGTTGCAGCAGTGACCGGGAGGGGTGGTCCACCGGCAGGACCGGAGCAGGATGACCGGGTGGAGCAGAGCACCAGGATCGACGTCGAGGCCCCGGTCGAGCAGGTGTGGGAGGTGCTGC
Organism: Geodermatophilus sabuli; assembly: GCF_010686765.1. GTDB lineage: Bacteria > Actinomycetota > Actinomycetes > Mycobacteriales > Geodermatophilaceae > Geodermatophilus > Geodermatophilus sabuli_A. The sequence continues at coordinate 151,287 of NZ_JAAGWF010000003.1, forward strand.
GCGAGGTCGAGCGGTGGCCGGAGTGGGCGCCGACGGTGACCTCGGCACGGCGGCTCGACGACGGGCCGCTCGCCGTCGGGTCCCGGGTCCGGGTGGAGCAGCCACGGATCCCCCCGACCGAGTACGTGGTGACCACCCTCGAGCCGAGCCGGTCGTTCACCTGGGTGGCCACCGGCCCCGGCGTCCGGACCACCGCTGCGCACCTGCTCGAGGACCTGGGCGTCGGTGGCACGCGCGTGACGCTGACGGTGGAGCAGGCCGGGCCCGTGGGCGTGGTGATGGGACGGTTCTACCGCCGCCTCACCGAGCGCTACCTGACCGCCGAGGCCGAGGGGATCAAGGCCAGGAGCGAGGGACGGGTGTGACGTCCGGCCGTGCGCGAGTGCGCACGGACCACCGCTCGATCGCCTGCGGACGCCGCCCTCGCGGGACGGCTCAGTCGTCGGTGTCCCGACCGCCGCCGCGGCCGTGGTGACCCCAGTCGTCGCTGTCCACCCGCTGGGCGACCCGCTCCTCCAGGTCGGCCAGCCGCTGGTCGGCCTCCTCCTGGCTGAGGTCGCCGTCCTCGACGGCCTGCGCGATCCGCGCCCGCTGCTCCTCGACGAGGGCGTCGACCAGGGTGTCGACCTGCACGCCCTGCTCCTCGGCGACGTCGGCCAGCGACGTGTCGTCGACCTCGAGGGCGTCCCGCAGCTCCTCCTCGGTCATGCCGAGCGCCGTCGCGGCGGCCGACAGGTCGAGCCGGCCACCGCCACCGTGACCGCCGCGGCCGCCACCGAGACCGGACTCGGCGAGCGTCGAGGCGACCGCGTCGGCCTGCGCCCCGGTGAGGGACCCGTCCTCCACCAGGCCCGCCAGAGCGTCCCGGATGCGGTCCTCCCGCGTGGTGGACGAGTCCGGGCCCGCCAGCGCCGGCACGGCCCACACCAGGCCGCCGCCCAGGGCCAGCACCCCGGCCGTCGTGGCGATGATCAGCTTCTTCCGCACGTGCGCTCCTCGGTCCGGGTCGGTCTGCTGCGACCGATCCGGCCAGGGTCGGGGGCGCACCTGTGGCGCAGCTGTGACCAGGCCGTGCCGCTCGCCGTGAGTCCGCTCCGGTCCGGTTGCTGCCAGGCGCCCGGGTCGCTCCCCGGTCGACCGGGGACTGCGACGGCAGCAGCTAGGGACGGGTGAGCCAGCCCGACGGGGGCTGTCGCCGATGCGCGAGGGTCCGGGACTGTGCCGCGGTCAGGTGACACCCTGCCGTGCACTCGAACTCGACCGGCTGGTCGTCGATCCAGCCCACTGCCGCCGTCCGCCCGCAGCCGGGGCAGACCTCCCAGGAGACTCGCTCGTCCACGGCCCTTCCCCCACCCCGCGACCGGTCGCGGGTCCTGCAGAGCTGGCAGCCCTGGGTTCGGGCCGTGGCCCCTGCGACGTCCGGGATACCCACGGTCGCCCTCCCGACATGCGGCACGGTCGTTCCTTTCCGCGGTGGCGCCCGGTCGGTCCCAGCGGATGGCTCCGGTGGGGTCGCAGCTCGGCCGCGGCGGGCCGTCAGCCGAGCTGCTCGGCCAGCGCGACGATGATCCCGGCGGGCCCCCGCACGTAGCAGAGCCGGTAGCCCTCCTCGAACTGCGCCACCTCTCCGACGAGTTCCGCGCCGTGGGCTCGCAGGCCGGCGACCGTGGCCTCGAGGTCGTCGACGGCGAACATGACGCTGCGCAGGCCCAGCGTGTTCCCCAGTGCGTTCTCCGGCTCGGGGCGGACCACCTCCGGGGAGTGGAACTCGGTCAGCTCGAGCCGGCCGTGTCCGTCCGGGGTGCGCATCATCGCGATGTCCACCCGGACGCCGTCGAGCCCGTTGACGCGGTCCACCGAGCGTCCCTCGATCGGCGCCTGACCCTCCAGCGCCATCCCGAGCTCGGAGAAGAACGCCGTGGCGGCCTCGAGGTCGTCGACGACGACGCTGACGTGGTCCATCCGCTGGATCGCCATGGTGGTCCTCCCTCGTCCTCGCGCGGCCTGTCGTCGGCCACTGATGTCCCCGGGACGGAGCCGGCGCCGCGTTCTCGACACCGGGCAGCCGCCGAGTTCCAGGGACCGGCGTCCGGCGCTCGAGCCCCGGCACTCACGCCACCGGAGGGGATCGCACGATCGACGGGCCCTCCACTGAGTCGTGCAGCGCCGCACTGGGCGCCGGGGGCAGGCATGGCTCTGCCGTCCGCCCTGCCCGGCCCCGACCGATGAGATCCGGCGGCGCACGGGGTCATCCGGTCGTGAGCGCGGCCGGACGGGCCGCCGTGACGAGCCCGGAGGACCACCGTGACGCAGTACCTGCTGTCCATGCCGCACGACTCCGCCGAGGAGCCCACGATGGCGTCGATGGACCCCGCCGAGCTGGAGGCCACGCTGGCAGTGGCTGGTGCCTTCCTCGAGGAGCTGGCGGCGTCCGGCGCCCTCGTCTTCGCGGGTGGACTGCACCCGCCGTCCACGGCGGTCACCGTCGACCACACACGCGGCGACCTCGTAGTGGCAGACGGGCCCTACACGCAGGCGCCGGAGTACCTCGGAGGCCTCTGGGTGGTGGAGGCGACGGACCGGGAGGCCGCCATCGCCTGGGCCGCGAAGGCATCCCAGGCCCTCGGCGCCCGGATCGAGGTCCGCGCGTTTCAGGAGGTCCCGGCCTGAGGACGTCGAGGCAGGACGATCCCCGCGGTCACGACCTCGTGAAGGTGAGGTGGGTGACGCCGCTGGGCGTCGAGACCGCCTCGATGTCGTAGTCCGCCTCCAGGGCTTCGAGGCCGTCCCACAGCCGCACCCCGCGGCCGAGCACGATCGGCACCTGGACCAGGTGGACGTGGTCGACGAGCCCCGCCGCGATGAAGTCGCGGGCGACGGTCGGGCCGCCGCCGATGCGCACGTCCCGGCCGGCTGCCGCCTCGCGCGCGACGTCCAGGGCCTCGGCCGGGGACGCGTCCAGGAAGTGGAACGTCGTCCCGCCGGCCATCTCGATCGGCGACCGTGGCCGGTGTGTGAGCACGAAGGTCGGGGTGTGGAACGGCGGGTTCGGGCCCCACCACCCTCTCCAGTCGGCGTCGTCCTGCCAGCCCGGGGGGCCGAACTTGCCCGCGCCCATGATCTCGGCGCCGATGCCCGGCTCGTGCTGCTGGGCGACCGCGTCGTCGATGCCGGCGGTGCCGCCGCTGCGTCCCAGGATCGGGGCGCCGAAACGGGTGGCGATCATCCACTCGTGCAGCCGGTGGCCGGCGTGGCCCATGGGGGTGTCCAGGGCCTGGCCCTCACCGGTGGCGAACCCGTCCAGCGACATGGAGAGGTTGTGGATGCGGGTCCGTGTCATCTGCTCGCTCCGTCTGCTCGGCTGCCGTCCGCGGGTGGAGACCCCCGCCGGCCCCGGCTCTCATCGGTCCGGTCGCCCATGGGCTGGCCGCTCAGCGCGGTGAGCAGGTCGAAGCCGACCCGGTCGACGCTGCGCACGTCGTTGGCCAGGGCGACCACGCCCACACCGGCGGCCGGCACGAATCCGGCGAACGCGCGGAAGCCGCCGGTGCCGCCGTTGTGCCAGAGCAGGACGCGGCCGCCCCTCATCGGCACCCGCAGCCAGCCCAGCCCGATGCCGAGTCGCGAGCCGGGGCGGCGCTCCGGGTGGGTGAGTGCGATCGCCGGTCCGAGCGGGGTGTCCTCCGGGCGCAGCTGGGCCTGCAGGAAGGTGAGCACGTCGGTGGCGGTGGAGCGCAGCGCACCAGCGCCGGGCAGGCCGGCGACCCGCCAGTGGCCGGTGGTCCGGCGGCGGCTGCGGTGGCCGACGGCCTCGCGCTCGGACTGCTCGCGGTCGGGCAGGAGCACGGTGTCCGCCATCCCGAGCGGATCGCAGATCCGCGAGCGCACGAGCTCGCCGAAGTCGCGGGTGGCGGCCGCAGCGACCAGCGCGTGGCCGAGCACGCCGGCACCGAGGTTGGAGTAGGCGATCCGGCCGGTGCCGGGCGTGCGGCGCAGCGTGGTCCCGGCCAGCGCGGTCAGCAGGGCGGCGCGGTCGAACGCCTCCCACGGGTCGCCGTTCCGGGCCTTCCACTGGGCCCTGATCGCAGCCGCGAGCGGCATCGGGTTGTTGGGCAGCCCCGCGGTGTGGGTCGCCAGGTGCTCGACGGTGATCGCCACGCCGTCCCGAGTCGGGACGACCACCTCCGGCAACAGGTCAGCGACCGGCGTGTCCAGCGACAGCTCGCCGCGCGTCACGGCCACGGCCAGCAGCAACGCGGTGAACACCTTGGTGACCGAGCCGATCTCGAACAGGCTGTCCGCGCGGGGTGGCGGGCCGTCAGGCGCGCGAACCCGCCCGACCGGCACGACGAACCGCGCGCCCTCGGAGGTCACCGCACCCACCACCAGCCCGACGTGCCGCGTGCCGTGCCGGGCAGCGATGCGCTCGACGGCCTCGTCGAGAGCGCCGCGGTCCATCACGCCCGCTCCCCCGTCCGCCGGCTCGGGAGCGGAGCTGTCGCGACGTCGATCCCTGGGCTCGGGTGCAGGGGCATGCCCGTGATCAGACCATGCCGGTGACCGTGGCGAAGGGTGCCCGACCCTCGCGCGAGCAGGCAGGTGCGGGCCAGCGACGAGGGCACGGAGACGGGGACGGTGCAGCACGCGGGGCTGTCGCCCGGTCACCCCCGCGGAGCGGCCACCCGGCCGGTCTCGACAGCCCACACGCCGAGCGCGATGGTGCCGTGGCCGCAGGCGGTGGAGGCGCCGTCCTCGTGCCAGGACACCACGCCCAGAGGGGCGCCGGCGTCATCGGGCGGGACGACGAAGCCGCCGTACATGTCGGCGTGGTCACGCGGCTCCGAGCACAGCACGGCCCGCAGGGCCTGCACGTCCGGGTCCTCGATCGCCCGCCCCCTGCGCTCGGCGACCGTCATCCCCGAGACGCCACCGGGGGTTCGGCGACGATCCGGAACGGCTACCGCCGGTGTGGTGGTCGGTGGTGCGGATCGACGAGGGCAGCACCAGCGAACCGTGCCACACGGCGGTGCTCGCGGCGGTTCCCACGGCATCGAGCACGCACGTGCACGTGGCAGCACCGCCCGGGACGGCTGGAGCTGCGCTGCTGCGGATGCGGCGCATGACAGGATGCCGTCGCTGTCGAGCGGCGTGACCGCGGCGCAGGTAGCCGAACTGCGCACGATGGGACGGTGGGACGCTGACGCGACGGCGTACAGGGGGAAACGGCGTGGGAGTGCGTCCCAGGAACAGCACCGAGCAGCGCGAGGATGACGGCACGGCGCGCCACGCGCCCGCCTTCGTGCACGACGCGCTGATCTACGACTCACCCGAGGACCTGGCCACCGTCGCCGCCCCGTTCCTCCTCGAGGGCCTGGCCGCCGGCGACGGCGCCGTCATCGCCGTCGGTCCCGAGGTCACCGAGGTCCTCTGCGACGCGGTCGGCCATGACCCGTTGGTGCTGGTGCTGGAGCGGCACGCTCTCTACCGCGCACGAACCCCGACCGCCATCACCACCTTCCGCGCGCTGGGCGAGCAGGCCGGCGCCGGCCGGCGGGTCCGTGTGGTCGGCGAGGTCGACTTCGGCACCACCACGGCGGACCGGACCGAGTGGCAACGGTACGAAGCGGTGATCAACTCCGCGTTCGCGGCCTCACCGATCTGGGGGCTGTGCGTGTTCAACACGGCACTGCCCGACGCGGTGCTGGCCACTGCCCGCGACACCCATCCGCACCTGGTCACCGCCACCGGTCGGGCGACGAATCCCGGCTTCGTCGACCCGGCGACCTACCTGACGACCCTGCCAGTGCCCGACGAGCCGCTGGAGCGCACGCCGCCGGCGCTCGCCGCCGACGACGTCGACGACTTCATCGGCCTGCGCCGCGCCGTCCGCGCCCTCCTCACCGGCGTCGACGGACCACCGGACCTCGTCCAGGACTTCCTGCTGGCCGTCGACGAGATGACGTCCAACGGCGCCCGCCATGGCCGCCGACCCGTGAGCCTGCGACTGTGGACTGCGCCCGGCACGCTGGTCTGCACGATCCGCGACGCCGGGACCGGTCCAACCGATCCCTTCGCCGGGTACGGACCCGCGCACGGAGAGGACCTGTCCGCTGGGGGGATGGGTCTGTGGCTGGCCCGTCAGCTCTGCGACCACGTGGCCCTGCGCCGCGACGAGCACGGCGCCAGTGTCCGGTTGAGCACGCACTGGTCCTGACCTGGGACCTCGCGTCCCGCCGGCGACGAGTTCGTCATGCTCCCCCGAGCCGACGACACGACCCTCGAAGCGCTGACCCGCCGCATCGAGGACCAGATGAGCACGCCCCTGACCACACCAGCCGGTCCCCTGCCCATCGGCATCAGCATCGGCGGCGCGATCGGCCGACCGGAGGACGACCCCGACGACGTCATGACCCGAGCCGACGGGTACACGTACCACGTCACGGCAGACCGTCGCCGGCTCGACGCCAGGAACGGACCCGACCGGGCCGAGAACCGCTCCGGCACCCGCTCGGGCCCGAGTCAGTCATCCCCAGCAGCTGATCACCACGGGCCGGCGGGAGTCGGCGGGAGACGTTTCCCGCCCGCTGTGCCTCAGCGACGGCGTGGACCGGCAGGAGGGTCGCCTGTCCCCTTCACTGCCTGGACGGGCTCGGGATCGCGCGCGTGGTGTCCGCCTGCGCGACGGCGTCCTGCGCGCCGTCCAGCGCCTCGAGGAGCGCCTGACCCTGCCGCAGGTTGGCGGTCAGCAGTCGGCGGGCGACGGCGAGCAACTCTGCCGTCTGCGGGTCAGCGAGGCAGCAGATCACGTTGTTGCCCACGCGGCGGCTCCCGACGATGCCCGCCTTGCGCAGGACCGAGACCTGCTGGGAGAGGTGCGACAACTCCAGTCCGGTCCCCGAGGCCAGCTGGCCGACGGTCCGCTCACCGTCGGCGAGGAGCTCCAGCACCCGGATGCGGGCCGGATGACCCAACGCCTTGAACAGGTCTGCCTTGGCCTCGGCCAGCGGGCGACCGGGAGTGAACGGCATGGCCTCGATCCTACCGAGGGGACGAGTCCGGCTCGCTTGATAAACTCATCAAGTCGGCAACATGCTTCGTTCGAGTGAAGAGGTGCGATGGCGCGCTGGTGGCGCACCGACGACGGATCCGGGGACGGGGATCTCGCCGAGGCCCAGACCCTGGAGACGATGCCGATCGGGCTGATGGAGCTCGACGGCCAGTGGACGGTCCGCTACGTCAACGCCGCGGCAGAGACGATGGTCGGGTACTCGCGGACCGAGCTCCTCGACCGGTCCTACTGGGACGCCTTCCCCGCCAACGTGGACAACGAGTTCGGCCGCGCCTACCGGGAAGCGGTGACCACCGGGGTGCCCCAGATCGTGGACGCCTTCTACCCAGAGCCGCTGAACCGGTGGTTCGAGGTGCAGGCAGTCCCCACGCCGCACGGGCTGTGGCTGTACTTCTCCGAGGTCACCGCTCGCCGCCAGGCCGTCGAGCGGCTGGCCCTGCTGGCGCGGGTCAGCGACGAACTGGTCTCCACGTTGCATGCCCCGGCGGCCGTGGCACGCATCCCCCGTCTCCTGGTGCCCGCCCTGGCCAGCTGGGCGACGGTGACCGTGCTCGGCGAGGACGGCAGCCTCCGGGATGTCGGCGGCTGGCACGTCGAGCGGGCGAAGACCCCCCTCGTCCGTCGCTACGCCTCCGCCGCGCAGGAGTCGTCCCCGACGACGGCGCCGGTGCTGCGGGCCGTGACCACCGGCGCCCCGGTCACCGTCTCCGCCGCGCAGCTGACCGGTTCGGCAGTGCGCACCGTGGCGGCCGGCGCCGCCCGGGTGGCGCTGCAGGCGTTGACCCCCGGCGCGATGACGGTCCTGCCGATCCGTGGCCGGGACCGGGTGCTGGGGGCCCTGACCCTGGGCTACGACAAGCACCGTTCGCCGGAAGCCGCCGACCTCGCGACCGCTGGCGAGGTCGCGGATCGGACCGGGCTCGCCCTGGACAACGCCCGGCTGTACGAGCAGCAACGCCGGCTCGCCGAGGAACTGCAACGGAGCATGCTCACCGCACCTCCGGAGCCCGATCACGCGCACATCGTCGTGCGCTACCTGCCCGCCGCCGAGGCCGCCCGCGTCGGCGGCGACTGGTACGACGCCTTCGTGCAGCCCGATGGCGCCACCACCTTGGTCATCGGCGACGTCGTCGGGCACGACACGGCGGCGGCCGCGTCCATGGGCCAGCTGCGCAGCATGCTCCGCGGCATCGCCGTCACCGGCGATGCCGGACCAGCCCAGTTGCTCTCCCAGCTCGACGCCGCGATGACCCAGCTGCAGTTGCACACCTACGCCACCGCCGCTCTCGCGCGCTTCGAGCAGACGACGTCCGAACTCGAGCGCGGCACCACCCGGATGCGGTGGGCCAGCGCCGGCCATCCCCCGCCGCTGGTCATCCATCCCGACGGGACGATCGCCGAGCCGGCCACCTGGCGCGGTGACCTGATGCTCGGAGTCGACCACACGGCACAGCGCAGCGACTCCGTCATCGTCCTCGACCGCGACACCACCGTGCTGCTCTACACCGACGGCCTCATCGAACGCCGAGACTCCGATCTGGACGGCGGCATGGATCGCCTCCGCACAGCCGCCGCGGAGCTCGCGGACCGGCCCCTGGACGAGCTGTGCGACCAACTCATCAGCCGACTGGTGCAGACCAGGCCCGAAGACGACGTGGCCCTGGTCGCCATCCGCCTGCACCGCCAGGACCGGCCGCGCCCGGACGAGGCCGGCGCGCTCAGCGTTCCGGCGACCGCGAGACCTGACCCGGCCGGCCCCTGACGCCACGTCCTCCGGACGTCTCCGGACCCGGCCCCTCCTGCGCAGCTCGACGGCCTGCGGCGTCCGCCTCGGGTCGCGGCGGTGACCGGGGGACGTTTCGGGCTGCGTCCTGCGTCGGGGGGCGCGGACGGGTTCCGCGCTCCGCTCCCCCGCGGGAGGGTCGACGTCGCCGTGCAGTCGGTCGACCGAGGGAGCGGACATGGCTTCGTACGTGCGGACGGGACCGGTGACCACCTGGTACGAGGAGCACGGGGACGGCGAACCGCTGGTGCTGCTGCACGGCGGCCTGGTGGACGCCCGCTTCTTCGAGCCGAACCTGGAGCCGCTGGCCGAGCGGTTTCACGTCTACACCCCCGAGCGGCGGGGGCACGGGCACACGGCCGACGTGGAGGGGCCGATCACCTACCAGCTGATGACCGACGACACGATCGCCTTCCTCGACCAGGTCGTCGGCGGGCCGTCGGACCTGGTCGGGCACAGCGACGGCGCCTTCGTCGCGATGCTCGTCGCGATCCAGCGCCCCGACCTGGTGAACCGGCTGGTCCTGATCAGCGGTGGGTTCGACAAGTCCGGCGAGGCCGCGCCGGACGTGGAGTTCGACGTCGACGAGGTGGTGCAGTTCCTCGGCACCGCCTACGGCGAGGTGTCACCGGACGGCGAGGCGCACTTCCCGGTCGTCGTCGCGAAGATCGGCGAGCTGATGGAGAACGAGCCGCACGTGGACATCGCCGAACTGGGGAAGATCCGCGCCCGCTCCCTGGTCATGTTCTCCGACGACGACCTGGTGACGCTCGAGCACGCGGTGGCCATGTTCGACGCGATCCCGGGCGCGGAGCTCGCCGTCGTCCCCGGGACGTCGCACTTCCTCACCCAGGAGAAGCCGCACCTGGTGAACGCGCTCGTCCTGGACTTCCTGACCAACGAACCGGTGCCGACCGTGGCCCCGATCCGGCGGGCCCAGGAGGAGTCGACCTCGCCGCAGCCGTAGTGCTGGGTCGAGCGCTGCGCCCGCGCGTCGAGGACCCGGGACGGTGCAGCGTCATGGCTCCCCTCGTCACCCCCCAGCGCGACCGATGAGTTCGTGGCTCCCGGCCGGTCCGAGCTCCTGACATCCGAGGAAAGGACCCCGCCATGTCGGAGCTTCTCGTCGACTTCATCACCTCTCTCGACGGCTACGCATCGGGAGAGGGATGGCCCGGCTTCTGGGGCCTCGAGGGCCCGGAGTACCTCGCCTGGCTCGGCGAGCAGCCCGAGGTCACCTACCTGATGGGAGCGAACACCTACCGCCTGATGTCGGGGTTCGCCGCCGGCGAGGTCCCGGCTGGCCAGGACGAGTTCAGGCCCGAGGAAGAGGCGTCCGTCGACGAGCTCACGCGAGCGCCCAAGGTGGTGTTCTCCTCCTCACTCGAGGAGCCACTGACGTGGGCCAACTCCACGCTCGTCCGCGACGACGCCGTGGAGGCGGTCCGCGCCATGAAGTCGAGTGGCTCGGGAGTCCTCAGCACGATCGGCAGCCTCAGCCTGTGCCGGTCCCTGCTCCGGGCCGGACTCGTCGACCGCTTCCGGGTCGGGATGTTCCCGGTGATCACCGGGGCCACGGGCGAGGAACGCATCTACGACGGCTATCCGGACGTCGCCCTCGAGATGATCGAGCAGCGCACCTTCGACGGCCGCATCCTGCTGGTCGAGTACAAGCCCCGCGTGCTCGAGCACCCGCCGCTCAGCGCCCCTGCGTGACGTCGCCCCGTCCGACGGTGTCGCTGCAGCCGTCGGAGGAGTTCGGGCCGTCGACCTGGTCTCGCGCCTCTCCGCCATGTCGGCCAGCGCCTGCATGGTCCTGTGCACCCGGTTGCGGTGACGCTCAGCGTCCTCGTCCGCGCCCGCCAGGTCATCGGACCGCAGCCGGTACTCCGACCACGGCTCCAACGAGTTCGGCCGCTCGGCGGCACCCACCCCCAGCTCGCTCCGAGGGCGGCCCGTGGGTCACACGTCGATGTGGGCGCTAGCCGCCCACCACCGGCGGCAGCCCGAAGACGCCTGGTCCGGTGCGCTTGCCGCAGAGGCGACAGACCTTGGCGTCGGGCCCCTGCGGTCGCTCCTCATGCGGATGCTCCACGACGAAGGCATGGAGCCCGACGCGACATCGGATCGGCTTGCCGGCCATGTGGAGCAGGCTAGGAGTCAGTCGGGCGTGGCCCCAGTGTCGTTGGGCCTGGGTCGTGGCCGCCCTCACCGCGCCGGCCACTGTGCTGACTCTGACCGGCTGGCGAGCCATCGCACGGCGCTGATGCGCTCGACCGCGTCGATGGCAGGGAGAGACCTCTTCCCCGCGTGTCTCGGTGCGGCCGGGGGTGTCAGGCCGTCGGAGTCGTCGCTCACGACACGCACGGACGGACGGCACCCGGTTCGACCGTCTGTCCGTCATCGTCCTGGCGGTCCTGGCCGTACTCCTGGCGATCTGCTCGGAGGCCGACGCCTTCGTGGCGGCGAGCCTGACCTCGTCCAGCCTCACGTCGCGGCTGGTGTTCCTCGTCGTCGGGCCGGTGGTCGACGTCAACCTGATCGCGCTGCAGTCAGGGACCTTCGGACGGCGATTCGCGGTGCGGTTCGCTCCGGTGACCTTCGCCGTGGCGGTGCCCGCCGCTCTGGCGGTCGCCTGGGTCGTGTGGTGAGGAGCCCCTCGTGGACCGACTGACTCACGTCGGCCTACTCGTCCTGCTCGGCGCGGTCACGGTGGTCGTGTCGGTCACCGATGCACACCTGGCCTACGTGCGGCCCGGTTTCCGGCCGTTCCTGCTCGGGGCCGGAGTCCTCCTCCTCGCTCTCGGCGTGCTCGGGCTGACACGTGGGCACGCCACGACCAGGTCGGCCCGCCCCGCGCCGTCAGCGCACGACCACGAGCACGGGACCACGCCTCGTGTGGCGTGGCTGCTCCTCCTACCGGTGGCCGTCATGTTCCTCGTCGCACCTCCCGCGCTGGGCGCCTTCACCGTCGCGCGACGGGCTCAGTGCGTGCGGGCATCCCGTGCCTGACAGGACGTCGCTCCCCGGCGGGGGGCAGCCCGCCGCGTGGAACTCGCTCTAGCCCTCCGTCGGTGTCCGGGGCGACTCCGCGTCCCGGTTGGGCGCGTCGTCGTCGGGCGGCCGCGGGCTCTCGACCTGCGGGTGCGGGTCGTCGCCGCGGTCGCGGGCGCGTCCGGCACCGGGCAGGCCCGACACCACCTGGTGGAGGTCGTCGATGAGTTCGAGGATCGCGTGCAGGTCGGTCGGCACCCGCCCCAGGTCGGCGGTGCGCGGGAGGGAGCCGGATTCCAGTCCGCCCAGCAGCCGCGGCACCTGGTCGGTGAGCGCGGCCAGGGCGGCGACCCTCTCCTCGCTGAGCAGCGCGGGCAGGCGCTCGAGCAGCGTGCCCAGCGCGCGAGCCGCGTCGTCGGTGAGCTCGCGGTCGAGCCGGGTCAGCAGGCCCAGGGCCGTGGCCGGCTGCCCGCTCTCGAGCAGTTCCTCGGTGCGGTCGAGGTTCTCGTCGGACAGCACCCGGTCCAGCCGGGTGCCGACCCGCGACAGCCGCTCGTCGTCGAGCAGGGCGCCGGCCCGGTCCACCAGGCGCGGGACGCGGTCGGCGGCGAGCAGGGCGTCGAGCCGGTCCAGCAGGTGCAGGACGCGCTCGTCGGCCGCGAGGTCCAGCAGCGTGCGCACGCGCTCGTCGGCGGCCAGGTCGAGCGCCTGCTGGACCCGGTCACCGGTCAGCAGGTCCAGGGTCCGGTCGACCCGTTCGTCGGTGAGGACGTCGAGGGTCCGGTCGACCCGGTCGCCGGTGACGAGCTCCAGGGCCCGCACGACCCGGTCGTCCCCGGCCAGGCCGAGGGCGCGCTCCACGCGCTCGTCGGCCAGGTGGTCCAGCAACCGGTCGACGCGGGGCAGCAGGTCGGCGGCCAGCAGCCGGTCGAGCCCGTCGCCGAGCCGGTCCAGCCGCCCCGAGGACAGCAGGCCGTCGAAGGCATCGAGGACGCGTGGCACGACGTCGGCGCGCGACCGCAGCGTGTCCACGGCGCGGGTGACCGCCTCGACCCGCTCCGGCGCCAGCGCGGCGCCGAGCCGGTCGACGAGGGCGCCCAGGGTCGCGACCCGCTCCGGCGTCGCGACCGCGGCGACGCGCCGCACGACGTCGGCCGCCACCTCGACCGCCTCGGGCCCCACCGCCGCCGCCCGGGCCACCGCGGGCCCGGCGCCGTCGAGCAGGGAGCGGGTGCGGCGCAGGACGTCGTCGGCCAGGGGCAGCAGGGTCTCGGCGCGCGGCAGTGCCGCGCTGAGGCTGCGGACGGAGTCGGCGAGCGTCCAGGGCAGGTCGAGGAGGTCCGAGGGACCGGGCAGGCGCACGAGCGTCGTCTACCCGCGCCACCGCACCTGACGCCCCCGTGACCTCAGACCCTGGCGTCGAGCCGGTGCGCGCAGCAACCGCGGAGCAGGCACTGGCGCGACTCGAGGCGATTCAGGGCGACAGGCCTGGAGACCCTGTTCCGGGTGATGCTGGCCACCGGGCTCCGCCGCGGCGAGGCGCTGGGGCTGCACTGGTCCGACGTCGACCTCGACGCCGGGCTGTCGCGGGTCCGCTGGACCCTCGCCCGGACGCCCAGGGACTGCAGCTCGACGAGCCAGAGACCGACAGATCCCGGAGGACCGTGCCACTCCCACGTTCGGCGGTCGCGGCGCTCCGAGCGTGTCGACAGCAGCAGGATGACGAACGACGCGCGGCCGCCGGAGCACGGCCGGAGCACGGCCTGGTCTCCACCCACCGAGATCGGCACACCGCTCGAGCCCCGCAACGTCCTGCGGCGCTTCGAGGTGCTCGCAGACCGCGCCGGTCTCACCGGCGTCACGCTGCACACCCTCCGGCACTCCGCGGCGAGCTTCCTGCTGGCGGCCGGCACCCACACCGAGGTCGTCCAGGAGCACCTCGGTCACTCGTCGTCCGCCATCACGGCCGACATCCACAGCCACGTCGGCCCCGCCCACCAGCGCGAGGCAGCCGGCCGGCTCGACCAGGCACTCCGCTGGTGACCGTTGCTGTACGCGTTGCTGTACGCGTTGCTGTAGTCATGCAGGAGGCGGGTCGGCCACCAGGGCCGACCCGCCTCTGACCTGCGGTCTCGCTGTCGGGCTGACAGGATTTGAACCTGCGACCCCTTGACCCCCAGCCGTCGGCCGCGGGTCCGCGGTCGTTCGCCGGAGTCCATCTGCCCAGGTCAGGCGGCATACGAAACGACGGTGAACGGTGGCGGATCAGCCCGAACAGGGTGCAATGGTGGTCAAAATGGTGGTCAAGGATCGCCGTATCGACCAGCACGGATGTGGCCCCTCCCTTGCCCGAAAGGCCATCGCTGAGCGTGACGGCGTCTCGGAGGGTCATGCCATCCCGTGTGGGGTCGTCCGAGCTCACGTCCCTGACGGAGCGCCCAACAGGTGGTCGGCCACGATGTCACCGAGATGCCGGACGAACGCGTGCTCCTCGAGGCCGCCCCAGGCGAAGGTCGGACCGTAGGCCGTGCGCATCACCAGCGCGGCGAAGACGGTCGAGAAGGACGCGCGCACTGCAGTCTCTGCGTCGTCCGACCGGAGCTCGGACCCGAGGGGCAGGACCACGGCGGCGAAGGCATCGGTGAGCTCATCCGCGTAGACACGGCCGCGCTCGGCCACCTCCGGATGGGCCCCCGACACGAGGACCACCGCACGCAGGAAAGCGGCGTGCGTGGCGAAGACGCTGGCCACGGCAGAGACGGCCCGACGGATCCGGTCCCGGCCGACGAGGTGCGACCAGCCCTCGACGTCCGCCAGCACGTCCTGGTCCGTACGGACCCGCGCCATCCCGTGCTCGTACACGGCGAGGAACAGGGCGTCCTTGCTCGCAGTCCGGGCGTAGATCGCTCGAGGCGGGACAGAGGCCCGCTCGCACACCGCGGCGATGGTGAACGCCTCGTACCCGCCCTCCTCGAGAAGCGCGACGCCGGCGTCGAGGATCTGCGCCCACCGCTCGCGGGAACGGCGCTGCTGCGGAGGGCGGACGGCGAGCGCCTGCACGGCCGCGGGCGTCGTGGGCATGCCGTTCATCGTGCCTGGTACGCCGGCTGACGCGACCTCTGGCGAGGTATCGGCGACGTCGCTCTGAGGCATAGCTGTTCGTGATGCAAGCGGTGACGTGACCCGCACTACATTTCTGGTCCAGAGCGTAGTGCCCGCTCCGGTTCGCGGACGGTGCTCGTCCGCTGCGTCCCCTGGTCCCCCAGCCCGAGCGCTGGAGAGAGGTGTCCCCGTGACCTCGTCATCGGTCTCCGCCCCCGTCAGCGACGTCGACCTGTTCGCCGGCGACGTGCTCGCCGACCCGTATGCGGCATACCGAAGCTGGCGGGACGCAGGCCCAGTGGTCAAGTCGAGCGTCCACCCGATCTGGATCGTCGCCCGCTACGCCGACGTGCGGGCCGCATTGGCCGACTGGCAGTCATTCACCTCGGCGCAGGGCGTGGCCCTGACCGACGAGATGAACGCCCCGATGATCGGCAGCGTGCTGGGCACCGACCCACCCGAGCACGACGCGCTGCGGAGCGTGCTCACCGAGAAGCTGGCACCGCGGGCGCTGGCCAAGCTCCGGGGTGACATCGCCGAGCGCGCCGACGCGCTGGTCGCCGAGGTCGTCGCTCGTGGGTCGTTCGACGCCGTCACCGAGCTCGCGCAGCGACTGCCGGTGGACGTCGTCGCCGACCTCATCGGACTGCCCGCGGAGGGTCGTGAGCACCTCCTCTCGGGTGCCGACGCCGTCTTCGCGTCGTTCGGGCCGCTGGACGGGCGCATGCAGGCCCGGATGCCACAGTTCATGGCGTACATCCAGTACATCCAGTCCTTCGACAGCAAGGACAAGTTCACGCCCGGCAGCTGGGGCGCAGCGGTGTTCGACGCGGTGGAGGACGGCCGGCTCACGCCCGAGTCCGGGATGCAGCTGCTCAACGCCTACCTGGTTGCCGGCATGGACACCACGGTGAACGCCATCAGCGCGTACATCCGGTTCCTGGCGGAGGACCCGGAGCTGTGGGCCGCGCTCAAGGCCGACCCGAGCTTGGTCGCCAGCGGGTTCGAGGAGACCCTGCGACTCGAGTCCCCGGCGCAGGGCTTCTTCCGCAACACCACCCGGGACGTCGACGTCGACGGGGTCCTCGTCCCTGCGGGTAGCCGGGTCCTGCTGAGCTTCGGCGCCGCCAACAGGGACGAGCGGCACTATCCCGACCCGGACCGCTTCGACGTCCGCCGCAACCCGGTGGACCACCTGGCCTTCGGTTACGCCGTCCACGGCTGCGCCGGACAGGGCCTGGCCCGCATCGAGGCGCAGGCGCTCATCGGGTCCCTGCTCCGCCGGGTGGACCGCATCGAGCTCGCCGGCGAAGCGGTCCAGCACGAGCACCCGGTCGTCCGCGGCCTCGGGTCACTGCCCGTGACCGTCGTCCCGGCGCGGGAGGGCTGATCCGTGCAGGTGCACGCCGACCGGGACAAGTGCGAGGGGCACGGCCTCTGCGCCGACGTCGCCCCCGAGGTCTTCGAGCTCGACGACGACGCGGTCGTCGTCGTGCTCCACGAGCAGGTGCCGTCAGCGCTGGAGCGCAAGGCCGAGGCGGGCGCCCGCGTCTGCCCGGTTGCGGCCCTGCGGGTGTCGACATGAGCCTGCGGGAGGTCGTCGTCGTCGGCGGCTCGATCGCCGCACTCACCGCAGTGGAGACGCTGCGGATGGAGGACTTCGACGGTCGCATCACCGTCCTGAGCGACGAGGAGCTGCCGCCTTACACCCGGGTGCCCCTGTCGAAGGGTGTGCTGGCAGGCCGGGAGTCGGCCGACGACGTCGTCCTGGCTCCCCTGGCCGACGAGGTCGACCTCCACCTGCGGACTCCGGCCACCGGGCTGGACCTCGAGGCGCAGACCGTCCTCACCCCGGACGGCCCCGTCCGCTACGACGGCCTGGTCATCGCCACCGGCGCCCGCGCCCGGCGCATCGGCACCCCGGGGCAGAGCGAGCGCGTGCTGCGCTCCTACGAGGACGGCCTGCGGCTCCGGGACGACCTCCGCCGCGTGTCCTCGGTCCTCGTCGTCGGCGGCGGTTTCCTCGGCATGGAGATCGCCTCCACCGCCCGCGAGCTGGGCAGGGACGTGACCGTGGTCGACCTGGCTCCGCCTTTGGACCGCCTGCTCGGCACGACGGTCGGGCGCCACGTCCGCGCAGTGGCCGAGCGGGCCGGCGTCCACATCGTCCTCGCGCACGGCGGCGTCCGACTGCTCGGCGAGCCGACCCCCACCGCGGTCGAGACCCCCGACGGGCACCGACTGGAAGCCGACCTGGTCATATCCGCGGTCGGCGACCTCCCGAACGCGGAGTGGCTGGCCGGCTCCGGCGTGCCGCTCAGCGGAGGAATCGTGGTCGACGAGCGCTGCCGGGTCAGCCCCTACGTCGTGGCCGCCGGCGACGTCACCGTGATGGCCACTGACGACGGCGCCCTCGCCCGCACCCCCAGCTGGACCAACGCCGTCGAGCAGGCGCGGGCGGCGGTCCGATCGCTGCTGCACGGGGACGACGCGCCCGAGTACCGGCCGTCCCGCTACTTCTGGACAGAGCAGTTCGGGCTCGACGTGAAGATGGTGGGGCCGCTCGATCCACAGGGCCAGCCCGCCGTCCTGGACGGCAGCCTCGACGCCGGATCAGCACTGCTGGCCTGGCCCGACGCTGCCACTCCGCGACAGGTCGTGGCCGTCAACCACCACACTCCGCCGGCGAAGCTCAAGCGCATGCTGACAGGAGCTCGACGTACACAGCTCCCGGCCTGACCGCACGGTCCTGGATCCTTCGCGCTCCCCCATGGTGCGTTGCCGTGCCGCCGTTGTAGCCGTAGTCGGGTACTGCCTGCGGCGCATACAGTCCTAGCGAGGTCCCGTCGGGGCACGGAGTTGCGATCGAGCCCTCCATGTCTACGGCGAGGCTGACACCGATGGTGTCGATGAGCAGCGTCTTCCTCGTTTTCCTCTCCGAGTGACCGGCTCAGTGCGCCGCCGGACGGCGGCTCACGTCCGGCGCTTAGGCGTCCAGCGGGCCGAGGAGCTTGAGCCCGAGGGAGCGCAGCTGAGCGATCTCGTCGTCGGAGAGTCGGTCGAAGACCAGACGGCGGACCTCGGCGACGTGCCCGGGCGCGATCCGCTCGAGCAGGGACAGGCCTGCGTCGGTGAGGGTGGCGTACTGGATGCGCCGGTTGGTCGGGCACGGCCGGCGGGTCACCCAGCCGCGCTCCTCCAGCGCGGCCACCGCGTGGCTGAGCCGCGAGGCGCTGGTGGCAGCCAGCCGGGCCAGCTCGCCCATGCTCAGGGTCTGCTCCGGCTGGGCCGAGAGGATGGCGAGCACCTGGTAGTAGGTGTGGCCGATGCCGGCTTCCTGCCGGAGCTGCCTGTCCATTGCCTGCGGCAACAACTGGACGACGCGCAGCAGCGGCAGCCAGGCAGCCGTCTCGTCCTCGGTCAGCCACCGCGGCGCCGGATCACCGGGCCGGGCGTCCGAGTCGATCGGCGTGGCGTCGTCGTGCAGGGTCATCGGTGCAGCCTCGCGCTCAGGCGACCTGGAAGGAGCGCTTGGCCAGGCCCATGACGAAGCCGTCGATGGCGGTGGTGACCGGCGCGGTGGGGTCGGTCGCGGCGCCGAGCGTGACGAACAGCGGGGTGAAGTGCTCGACGGTCGGGTGGGCGTAGCGAAGGCCGGGAGCACGCAGGCGGAAGCGGGCGAGTTCCTCGACGTCGCCACGCGCCAGGGAGTCGGCGACCCAGGCGTCGAAGTCGGCCGACCAGCCGGGGATCACGTCGGGGCGCGTCCAGTCGACGTACTGCAGGCCGTGGGTCATGAATCCGGAGCCGATGACCAGCACCCCCTGCTCGCGCAGCGGCCGAAGGCGTTCCCCGAGGGAGAGCAGGGCGGTCGTGTTGTGGGTGGGCAGGCTCAGCTGCAGCACCGGGATGTCAGCGGCCGGGTACATGACCTTCAACGGCAGCCAGGCACCGTGGTCCAGGCCGCGGTTACGGTGCTCGAACACGTGCTCGGTGTCCGGCAGAGCCGAGAGAACCTGCTGCGCCAGGGCTGACGGATCAGGCGTGTCGTAGCGCATCCGGTAGTACATCGGGTGGAAGCCGCCGAAGTCGTACACCAGCTCCGTCGGGGCGGTGCTGGTGATGCCGAGGGCGTCGGACTCCCAGTGCGCGCTGACGATGAGGATGGCCTTCGGCTTCGGCAGTGCCCGGGCCCAGTCGTGCAGCTGGCGCATCCACGGGCCGTCCTCGAACGTCGGCGGGGCGCCGTGGGAGAGATACAGCGCCGGGAGCGGGGCGTCGCCGGGAGTCCAGGCCTGCTGCACCGCCGCCGCATCGACAGTGGCGACGTGCCGCAGGTGGGCGGCGAACGGGTGGCGCGGGTCGATCAATGCATCGGCGGCGGCCGTGGTGCTCTGCGGTGCGGTGGTCATCGTGGTCTCCAAGGGTGGTTCACGGGGTGGGGGTCAGCGGGTGACGCCGTGCCATACGACGGCGTGAGCGCGGTCATCGAGGTCTCCGGTCTCAGGCGGCCGCGGGGACGGCCGACTGGACGTCGACAACCACCTGCAGAGCGTCGAGCGGCAGCCGGTCCCGGGCGGCGGTCTCCCGGCCGGCGAACGGCTCGGCCAGCTGAACCGCGTCGTCCCGGCGGCCAACGGCCAGGACGACGAGCGGCGTGACCCCGGCGGGCAGCAGCGCCGCGATGCGGACCGCGTCGAAGCCGCCGAGCTGGTGCACGGCGAGCCCCTCGTCCTGGGCCTGGACCGACAGGTACGCGACAGCCTGCCCGGTGTCGTAGACGGCCCACGGCCGTTCGGCGCCGTCCGGGCCATGCGTCTCGGCCGCGGCCACGACGAGCGCGGAGGCGGCTGACGCCCAGGCTCGGTTGCCCGTGGCGAGGGAGTCGAGGACGGCGGCGTGTTCGGACGTCCCGCGCAGAGTGACGGCGAAGCGCCAGGGCTGGGTGTTGGAAGCGCTCGGGGCCCAGCGGGCGGCCTCGAGCAGGGCGGTCAGCTGTTCCTGGCTGAGCTCGTGGCGCGGGTCGAGGGCCCGCGGGCTCCATCGCTCGGCGAGCAGCGGGTGCAGCGGAACGGCTGTGCTAGCGGTCTTGGGGCTCATGATGTCCTCCGGGACGGGTCAGCCGGCCAGCGGCAGGTCGAGGGTGTGCGCGGTGTGGTCGCGCTTGACGGTCAGGTACCGGGCGTTGGCCGCGGACAGGTGGACGCCGGTCGGGACGCGCTCGGCGACCGCGATCCCGAGCAGCTCGAGCTGGGCGGCCTTGTCGGGGTTGTTGCTCAGCAGGCGGATGCGGTCGGCGCCCAGCGTTGCGAGCATCTGCGCCGCGGCGGTGTAGTCGCGCTCGTCCTCGCCACGGCCCAGCGCTGTGTTGGCCTCGTACGTGTCCAGACCGACGTCCTGCAGGGCGTAGGCGTCGAGCTTGGCGTACAGGCCGATTCCCCGGCCCTCCTGGCGCAGGTACAGCAGGAAACCCCCGGCGACGGTGATGCGCTCGGCAGCCTCGCGCAGCTGTGGCCCGCAGTCGCAGCGCTCACTGCCGAAGACGTCGCCGGTGAGGCACTCGCTGTGCGGCCGCACCAGGGGTGCCTGGCCGCCTGCCGCGGAGACGGCCAGCGCGCGGCGCCAGTCGCCGAGGCCCAGCAGCAGGTGCTCCCGGCCGTCTGCGAGGCCCTCGAAGCTGACTACGTCCGCCGTGGTGGCGTAGCCGTCGGCGAAGCGGAGCGGCACGGTGACACGGGTACGGACCGTCGCTGACGGCAGCGGGTCGAGCGCCGTCAGCGCGCGTCGCCCAGCCGCAACGGCCGTCTCCCCAAACACGAGTGACACGGTGTCCTCCGATCGCTTGAACCTTCAAGAACCACTATACGACTGATGCTTGAGAGTTCAAGTGTGGAGTCATCATGAGGGCGGATGGCCGACATGGCGCGGACCGATCGCTGGGTGCGAGGAAGAGGAGGCCCCCCTAGAGGTCGGTCACGAGGCTCTGGCTGCGGGCGGGAACCGACGAACCGGCAGACCCCGACGCCACGATGCTCGACGCGCTCAGCCCGCCGACAACGGCCGGTAGACCGGTACCCACATCGCCGCGCGCACGGCCGCGTCCCAGTCCGGCTGGCGGGTGCGCGCTACTCCCTCAGCCGAGGCGGTCTCGGCGACCGCCACGGCGACGGCTGCAGAGACGGCCCGGAGGTGGTCGATCGCAGGGAGGACCGGCGCACCGGTGGCGGTGGCGTCAACGGCGCGAGCGACGGCCTGCGCCGCGGCCGCCAGCATCCCGTCGGTGACCAGCCGCGCGCGGCTGACGACCACGCCGAGCCCGAGCCCGGGGAAGACCAAGGCGTTGTTCGCCTGAGCGATGACGTGGGTCGTCCCCGCCCAGGCAACTGGGGGGAACGGGCTGCCGGTGGCGACCAGTGCCCGCCCGTCGGTCCAGCGAACGAGGTCCGACGGCTGCGCCTCCGCGAGGCTGGTGGGGTTGGACAGGGGCAGCACCACCGGCCGCTCGACGTGGCGCGCCATCTCCCGGACGACGCCCTCGTCGAAGGCGCCCGGAGTACCCGACGTGCCGATCAGCACAGTCGGCCGCGCCCGCCGGACCACCTCGGCGAGGTCGATGCCCCCGCTGTCGTGGTCACGGGACCACTCCGCCGTCTCCCCTGCCGGCCGCGCGTATGGCTGCTGGAAGTCCCGGATCCCCGGACCGCCGTCGACCAGCAGCCCGCGCCGACCCAGACACCAGAACCGCCGTGTCGCCGCCGCCCGGTCCAGGCCCTGCCGCACCATCTCGTCGCGGATCTGGTCGGCGATGCCGATGCCCGCCGTGCCCGCCCCGAAGACCACCACCCGCTGGTCGCGCAGCGGCACCCCGGACGCCGCGGACGCGGCGAGGCCGGCCGCGAGGACCACCGCTCCGGTGCCCTGGACGTCGTCGTTGAAGGTGCACACCGTGTCGCGGTAGCACTGGAGGATCCGGGTGGCGTTGTCGGCGCCCAGGTCTTCCCAGTGCAGCAGCGCGTGCGGGAAGACGTCGCCCACGGCTCGCACGAACTCGTCGACGAAGGCCTCGTACCGCTCGCCTCGCACCCGGGCGTGCCGGTTGCCCACGTACAGCGGGTCGTCGAGGAGCTCCTCGTTGTCGGTGCCGACGTCGAGCACCACGGGTACCACCCGCGCGGGGTCGATCCCGGCCGCGGCCGTGTACACGGCGAGCTTGCCGGTGGCGATGGCGATGCCGCCGACGCCCCAGTCGCCGATGCCGAGGATCCCCTCGCCGTCGGTGACGACGACGAGGTCGACCTCGTCGCCGGTCAGGCCGTAGTTGCTCAGCGCCTGCCGGACGGACCCGGGCTCGTCGACCGACAGGTAGACCCCGGTCGGTCGGCGGAAGTCGCGGCTGTACTGCTGGATGACGGTGCCGACCGTCGGGGTGTAGACGACGGGCAGCATGTCGGCGAGGTGGTCGAGCAGCAGCCGGTGGAACAGGGTCTGGTTCCGGTTCAGCAGGGCCCACAGCATGATCGACCGGCCGACGTCGTCCGGGATCTGCCGGTACTGCGCGTAGGCGCGGCGGGCCTGGTCCTCCAGGCCCAGGACGGCCGGGGGCAACAGTCCGTGCAGGCCCAGCGCCGACCGCTCCTCCGCTGGGAATGCAACGCCCTTGTTCAGGATGGGGTTGCGCAGCAGCTCCCGGCCGCGCAGCGACGTGGTGGCCATGTCCGGGTCAGGCGGCGCGGAGGCCGAAGGTCTCGGCGACCCAGTCGGCCACGAAGCGGGTGGCGTTCATGGGGTCGTCGAGGTTGCAGTGCTCGACACCCCCCTCCCGCTCGGTGAACACCTTCAGCTCCCGCTTGGAGCTGTTGATGGCCTGCTCGTAGCTGCGGTGCGCGTACTCGACGGGGATCTGCCGGTCGTGCGCACCGTGGACGACCAGGTAGGGGACCCGGATCCGCTCGACCACGCCGTCGAGGGTGATCCGGTCCCAGAGCTTCTCGAAGTCCTCCATCGAGGTCTGCCCCCACACCCAGAGCGCGTGCTCCCAGTAGTGCGGGACCGGGTTCTCGCCCTCGCGCTGCAGCCGCCGCCGCTGCACCTCGCCCCAGTTGTGGTTGGCGCCCCACGAGACGCAGAGGGCGAAGCGGTCCTCGAACGCGGCGGCACGCGGCGCGTAGTAGCCGCCGAGCGAGACGCCGAGGATGCCGATCCGCTGCGGGTCGACGTCTCCCCGGCCGGCGAAGTAGTCGTAGCAGGCGGTGCCGTACTGCTCGGTCTCGACGATCGCGTGCAGGCCGTGCAGGCGGAGCGCCCCGCCGGTCCCCGGCTGGTCGACCAGCAGCGTGGACACCCCACGCCGGGCGAGCTCCTGCGGGAGTCCGGAGCCGAGCAGCTGCTCCTTGAAGCTGTCGAACCCGTTCCAGACGACCAGGCAGGGCGCCGGGGCGCCGTCCGCCGACGGGGCCCGGTGGAAGTAGGCGGGGAGAGAAGACCCGGCGTACGGGATCTCGACGATCTCCACGGGGTCCTTCGCCAGCCGCATGGCGCGGTGCTGCAGGCCGATCGCCCGCTCGTAGTGGGCTCGGCGGTCGGGGGCGTGGATGCTCTGCATGCGGTCGGCGTTGATCAGGTACAGCGCCGCCCGGCGGTACTTCTCCCCCGCCGACAGGTACCGGCCCGCGGCCTCGTCCTCCTCCGCCAGCCCGACCAGCCGGTCGGCCACCGCCGACCAGGAGGCGAAGAACTCCTCAGTGCCCGCGTCCGCGCCCTGGGCGGCGGCGTCGCGGATCGGCCGGCAGGCCTCGTCGATCTCAGCGAGGGCGCCGCCGTTGTGCAGCGTGGCGACGACGGCCAGGTTCCACACGTAGTTGCCGGGGAAGTACTCGAACACGGCAGGGCTCCTCAGAACGACGCCGACCAGTGCGGCAGCGGCGCACCGGGGACGGGGGAACGGAAGGTGGGCAGCGAGGTCCCGCCGAGCGAGCCGACGTAGACGGTGCGCAGGTCGGGGCCGCCGAAGGTGATGCTGGCCATGCGCGGGGCCAGGCCGTCACCCGGTTTGGCGCCGAGGGCGGTGCCCGCGCCGCTGTCCTGCGGGTTCTTCCGCGCGGCCTCCTTGACCGCGCGGTCGCCGTCCTCCCAGATCGTGAGGACGTCGCCCTCCGGCGTGATGGCGACCAGCTTGTCCTGGCCGATGAGGGTGGTCCACAGGTTGCCGTGAGCGTCGAAGGCGAAGCCGTCGGGGGCGCCGTAGAGCCGCTCCGGCCCGTAGACCTCCCGGCCGGTGAGCGTGCCGCCGGCCTCGACCCGGAACCGGGTCATGTGGTCACCCCCGGTCTCGGCGACGTAGAGCCACTGCCCGTCGGCGCTGAAGCGCAGCTCGTTGGTGCCGGCGAGGTCGGTGGCGACCACGCTCGCCTGCGCCTGCTCGCCCGGGACGAAATCGTCGATCACGGCGATGTAGCCGTCGGACTCGACGGCGTCTCCCCGGTGGCGCCACGCCTCGGCCGAGGCCGTGACCGAGAACCACAGCCGGCCCTCGGCGTCGATCGCCGGGAAGTTCGCCTTGCCGATCGGCCGCACCTGGCCGTCGGGCCAGACCACCGAGTCCGCGACCAGCGACCAGTGCCCGTCGCGGGTCAGGTGCTCGACGACGTTGGTGCCGAAGTTGGCGACGACCAAGTCGCCGCTGGCGTCGAAGCACAGCCCGTTGGGCATGGAGAAGCCCTGGTTGCCGTCGATGTTCGGGTTCTCGTCCGGCGCGAAGGGCCCGCCGCCGTCGGTCGGGCGGATGGTCTCCTGGCCGCCGTCGGGCCGGATGTGCACGACCCCGCCGCCGAGGTCGGCGACCCACAGGTCCCCGGACGGCTGGGCCAGCACGCACTCCGGACGGCGTAGCCCGGTGCCGGTGAGAGTGATGTCGGCCGGGTCCACCGACCAGCCGGCGAGGGGGTTGGCGGTCATTCGACGGGCTCCCCGGGGGCGACGGCGTCCTGGGCGCCGATCCAGACAGTGCGGACGTTGGTGAACTCGCGGATGCCCTCCTCCGACAGCTCGCGGCCGTAGCCGCTGCGGCGGGTGCCGCCGAAGGGCAGCCGGGCGTCGGAGGCGACGACGGCGTTCACGAACAGGGCGCCGGAGGTGATCCGCCGGCCGACGGCGAGCGCCCGGTCGACGTCGCGTGACCAGACGCTGGCGCCCAGGCCGAAGGGGCTGTCGTCGGCGAGCCGGGCGGCTTGGTCGTCGTCGAACGCGCGGATCACGGCGGCGACCGGGCCGAAGGTCTCCTCCTGGAAGACGGCCATGTCCGGGGTGACGTCGGCGAGCACGGTCGGTGCGAAGAAGGCACCGGGTCCCTCCGGACGCTTTCCGCCGGCGACGACCGTGGCCCCGGCCGCGATCGAGGAGTCCACCTGCCGCTGCAGCGCCGTGACCTGCTCCTCGCGCGCCAGCGGCCCGATCTGGGTGGCCGGGTCGTGCGGGTCGCCCACGCGCAGCGCGGCGACCTCCTCGGCGAAGCGGTGGGTGAACTCGTCGGCGATCGCGTCGGCGACGACGAAGCGCTTGGCGGCCAGGCAGGACTGCCCGCTGTTCAGGAACCGGGAGCGCACCGCCATCCGCGCCGCCAGCGCCACGTCGGCGTCGTCCAGCACGACGAAGGGGTCGGAGCCGCCCAGTTCCAGGACGGACTTCTTGATGACGCGGGCGGCGGCCGAGGCGACCGCCGCACCGGCGCGCTCGCTGCCGGTCAGCGTCACCGCGGCCACCAGCGGGTGCTCGATGATCCGCGTGGTGACGTCCGCGACGTCGGCCTCGTCGACCAGCAGGGTCGTGAACAGCGCGGCAGGAGCACCGACCGCAGTCGCCGCGTCGCGGAAGACCTCCTCCGCGGCGAGGGCGCAACCGGTCACGGAGGGCGCGTGCTTGAGCAGCGCGGCGTTGCCCGCGGCCAGTGCGGGCGCGGAGAAGCGGACCACCTGCCAGAACGGGAAGTTCCACGGCATCACCGCGAGCACGACCCCCACCGGCTCGTGGGAGACCCAGCTGCGCGCGGCTGGCGTCTCAACCTCCCGGTCGGCGAGGAACTCCGGCGCCTTCTCCGCGTAGAACCGGGCGGTCCAGGCGCACTTGTCGACCTCGGCGAGGGCCTCGGCGACCGGCTTGCCCATCTCGTCGGTCATCAGGGCGGCCAACTCCTCGCGGCGGGCGGTGAGCCGGTCGGCGACCGCCTCCAGCAGCGCCGTCCGCAGGGCCCAGTCCGACGTACGCCACGAGGTAAAGGCGGTGTGCGCAGTCCGCACCGCCTGCTCGATCTGCTCGGCGGTGTGCGTCGGCCAGGAGCCGACCTGCTGGCCGGTCGCCGGGGACGTGCTCGTCAGGATCCCCACGTCATGCCCCCACGGTCGGGACGCCGGGCGCGACGCCGCGCACCGCGTCGGACAGGAACTTGACCCCGGCCTGGCTGGTGAAGCCGCCGTCGACGGCGATCTCGGCGCCGGAGACGTACCGGGACTCGTCGCTGACCAGGTACACGACCAGGTACGCGACGTCCTCGGGCGCGCCGTTGATGCCGAGCGGGTTGGCCTCGAGCTGTGCCTGGCGGAACGTCGCCGGGGCGTTGGCCACCATCGGCGTCTCGATGTACCCGGGGTGCACGAGGTTGGAGCGGATGCCGAGCGGTCCCAGCTCCAGGCTGGCCACCTTCGCCAGGCCGCGCACCGCCCACTTGGAGGCGGTGTAGGCCACGGTGTAGTGCGGAGTGAGTGCTGCGGCGCTGCCGATCGTGACGATCGACGAGCCCGGCGACATCAGCGGCACCAGCGCCTGGATGCCCAGCAGCGGACCGGTCGTGTTCACCCGGAACATCCGCTCCCAGTCGGGCAGCTCGACGTCGAGCAGCCGGGCACGGTGGGTGAGGCCGGCGTTGTTGACCAGGCCGTGCACCTGCCCGTACCGCTCCCCCAGCTCGGCGGTGAGTGCCGCCCAGCCGGCCGGGTCGGCCACGTCCAGCTGCCGGTAGACGATCGCCTCCCCGTGCCCGTCGAGCTCGCCGGAAGCGACATCGTCCGGCGCGACGACGTCGGTCGCCACGACGATCGCTCCCTCGGCGGCCAGCGCCCGGGCCTCGGCGGCGCCCTGGCCCCGCGCGGCACCGGTGACGACGACGACCTTGCCGGAGACGCGGCCGCTCACGCACGCACCCCCGTCCGGGCCTGCAACTCGGCCAGCGGGGTGGCCCGAGGGATCGGGCTGCGCTCGGGGGCCGCCGCAACGACCGTGGTGGCGATCGAGCCGAGCCGGTCGACCTCCATCGTCACCGTGTCACCGGGTTGCAGCGGCCGCGGCTCCTGGCGACCGGCCCGGCCCCAGGCCTCCGCGAGCGAGCCGCCCGAGCAGGTGCCCGAGGCGATCAGGTCACCGGCCCGCACCCACGCGCTGCGGGAGGCGTAGCTCACGAGCTGCTCGAACGACCAGCCCATGTGCGCCAGCGAGTCCTGGCCGAAGACAACCCCGTTGACGTACACGGTCATGGTCAGGTCCAGCCGGTCACCGACCCGCGCCGGCTCCAGCTCGTCCGGCGTGACCAACCACGGGCCGATGGTGGTGGCGAAGTCCTTGCTCTTGGCCGGCCCCAAGCCGCCCCTCATCTCGTGCCGCTGGACGTCGCGCGCCGACCAGTCGTTGACGACGAGGTACCCGGCGATGTGCTCCCGGGCCTCCTCAGGGGTGAGGTCGCGGCCGTCCCGGCCGATGACCACGCCGACCTCCAACTCGAAGTCCAGTGCCTGGTCCTCCGGCAGGCCGGCCACCGGCTCGTCCGGGCCGACGACCGCGTGCGGGCTGCCGTAGAGGTAGGTGGGCTGCTGGTGCCAGGCCGCCAACGCCGTCTCGGCGTTCCCGGTCATCGCCGCCGCACCCTGCACGTGCTGCTCAAAACTCACGAAGTCCCGGAAGCTGGCCGGGCGCACCGGCGCCAGCAGCCGCGCGTCGGCCAGCGCCATCCCCGGGGCGTCGTCGCCGGGCGCCTGGCGGGCGATCGCGGCGGTCAGCAGGTCGGTGCCCGGGGGGAAGAGCCGCAGCGTGGCGCCGGAGTACGCCTGCGCCACCACCGCAGCCGACACGTCGCCGGCGGCCGTGTCCTCCACTTCCTGGACCACGAGCCCGACCCGTTCCTGGCCGTCGACCTCGATGCGTGCGTACCTCACGAGTGGGCTCCGCTCAGACGTCGAGGACGGTGGTGAAGACCCGCTCCCGGTTGGCCAGCGCCGGGATGGCCTTGCCGAGGGCGTGCTCCTCGAAGTGCGGGTAGGTGGCGTGCTTCTTGAAGGCGTCCTCGTCGTCGTAGACCTCGAAGATCTTGAAAACGGACGGCTGCTCGGGGTCCTGGTGGACGACGTAGGTCTGGCAGCCGGGCTCGTTGCGCGAGGCGGGGGCCAGAACGGTGAGCGCCTCGCGGACGACGTCCTCCTTGCCGGGCTGCGCGGTCCAGGTGGCGGAACAGACGAATGCCATTGCGTTCTCCTCAGTTGTCGGTCTGGTGGTTCGGGTCAGTAGGGGCCGGCGAGGATCTCCATCGACGACCGCATCAGTCCGGCCGGATCGGCTCCGGGGGTGTCGGGCTCGACCTCCCACCGGGCCAGCTGCACGGAGTTGTCGACGACCATCGCCGCGCGCTGCTGCCGGCGCTCCATGAACAGGCAGAGCACCGTGTCGACGGGGTGGCCGTCGCCGATCAGCTCGGCCAGCACGATGGCGTCCTCGGCGGCCATCGCCGCGCCCTGGGCGAGCATCGGCGGGCAGGCGTGCGCGGCGTCCCCGATCAGCAGGACGCGGCCTTGGTGCCAGGGCCCGTCGATCAAGAGCGCGTCCAGCGATCGGTAGTCGATCGTGGTGTCCGGTCCCATGCTCGCCCGGATGGCCGGCCACAGTCCGCCGTAGCCCTCTGCCCGCTCGGCCATCAACTCGTGCAGCGGCCGGTCGCCGTAGGACTCCAGGCGCCGGTCCTCGTCGAGGACGTAGGCGTACATGCGGTCCGGGCTGATCGGCGCGTAGCCCGCCTTGTAGCGGGGACCGCCGTAGTACAGCTCGGCGCAGTCCATGCCGGGCTGGCGCGGGCCCTCCATCCGCCAGATCGCCATGCCCACCGGTCGCCGCCGGGCCTCGACGCCGATCAGCGAGCGGACGGTGGAGTGCTGGCCGTCGGCGCCGACGACGAGGTCGACGACCTCCCGTGAGCCGTCGGAGAGGGCCACTGCGACACCGGCGTCCGCCCCGTCGTCCTCGATGGCCTCGACGGCGGTGCCGAGTCGGACGTCGGCGCCGGAGTCGTGCACGTGCCGGCTGAGGACCTCCTGCAGCAGGAAGCGCATCGAGCCCATGGTCGGGGGGAGGTCGTCGCCACCCAGCGGCGGGGAGACGATCTCCTGGATCAGCTCGCCGTCCACGGTGCGCATGCGGAGCCGGTCGAACGGAGCGCCGGCGGCCACGACCTCGTCGGCCACGCCCACGTCGCGCAGCGCCCGCAGCGCGTTGCCCTGGATGGTGATGCCGTGGCCGATGGCCTTCCACTCGCTCTGCCGCTCGACGAGGACGACGTCGAGGCCGCGCTGCCGGAGGGCCAGGGTGAGCACCGAACCTGCGGTGCCACCACCGACCACGAGCACGCGGCGAACGGGTTGGTCCATGAGGTGCCCTCCGGGGCGGTGTCGGTGTGTGCCCGCTCACCATTGGTCGTGGCGGGTGCGGTGAGAAGAGCGTCTCCGGGATCGCAGCCATGGCTGCGGCCGATACCTGACCGGCCCCACGGGGAGCGGTCAGCCGGTAGCAGGGTCGGTCAGGGCGCCGGGATCCACCGCACGGCGAGCTCCTCGGTGGATGCGGCGAACCGCTGCAGGTGGGACCCGACCACGTCGGTGATCCGGTCCAGTCCCTCGGCGTCCTCCGCCGATGCCTCGAGGACGAGGGTGGGACCGACGGGTTCGAGCGTCACCGACATCCCGGGGCCGTCCAGCCGGCCGACGCCGGTGGTCTCGTCGACCGAGCCCTCCAGGCGGCGGCCGAGGTGGCTGACCAGCTGCTTGACCCAGCGCTCGGGGCGATCGGTCGGTACCTCGGCCCGCGCGTGCAGCGTCATCACGTGGTCCGGACGCCGCGGCTGCGGCCGAGGTAGTGCGACAGCCCGACGGCGACGAGGAGCGCCGCGCCGTTGAAGACCGGGCTGGCCCAGGTGCTGGCTCCGGACAGCGTCAGGCCGCTGACGCTCACCGACACGAACAGGACGCCGATGATGGTGCCGACCACGTTGAAGAAGCCGGGCCGGACGGCGGTGGCACCGAGGAAGGCCGCCGCCAAGGCCGGGAAGAGCAGCCCGGTGCCCGGGTCCGCGGTTGCCGACCCCGACCGGGCCAGGGCCAGCACGCCGACGAGCCCGGCGAGGGCGCCGGCGAGCACGAACGTCGTCCACACCGACCGCTGCACCCGGATGCCCACCAGCGCCGCGGACCGGGGGTTGGAGCCGATCGCGTACAGACCTCGGCCGAACGGCGTCTGGGCCAGCAGGTACCAGAGCAGCGCGGCGATGAGGGCGACCACGTACACGACCTGCGGTACGCCGAGCAGCGTCGTCGACCCGAACTGGGCCAGGCGCGGGTCGAGCCCGTTCACGATGGCCTGGCCGCCCGTGTACCACTGGATGAGGCCGCCGAGCAGCGTCGCCATGCCGAGCGTGGTGACGAACGAGTTGAGCCCGAACCGCGTGACCAGCAGACCGTTGAGTCCGCCGATCAGGACACCCACGCCGATGCCGACGGTCATGGCCAGTCCCAGCGGCAGGTCGTTGAAGCTCATCAGGCCCGCGGTGAGGACCGTCGAGGTCGCGGCGATCGCGCCGAGCGAGAAGTCGAAGTAGCCGCAGACCAGCGGCAGGATCACCGCCAGGGCCAGGAGGGCCACGGTCGCCTGGTTGCCGAGGAGGACGCTGGCGTTCTGCTGGGTGAAGAAGATGTCGCCGCTGGCAGGGTTGAACGAGAAGAACGCCGCGACGGCGACCAGCAACAGGAGCAGGGCGTGCCGCTCCAGCAACCCCTTCACCCCGCCGTGGGCCCCTGCCGTGGACACCGGTGGCGAGATCCGGTCGTCTGCTCCGGTGTCGCCAGAACCCGGGGACTGCAGGGGTGGAGTGTCGGTGACGCTCATCGGGATGCTCCCTGGAGGGTCGGGGACGGCGGCTCGGTCGTGCTCTGGGTGAGGACCGTCAGGTGGTCGGGGGTGAGCTGGGCGCCGGAGACGTGGGCGGCGACCCGGCCGTCCTGGAGGACGATCACGCGCTCGCAGAGGCTGCACAGTTCGAGCAGGTCCGAGGAGGCGACCAGGACGGTGCACCCGCCCGCGGCCGCCTCCTGCACCGTGCGGTAGATGTCGGCGCGGCTCATGACGTCGACGCCCTGCGTGGGCTCGTCGAGCAACAACAGCGACGGTTGCCGCTGCAGCCAGCGGGCCAGGACGACCTTCTGCTGGTTGCCGCCCGAGAGAGAGGTGAACGGCGCGTCGGCGGAGGCGGCCCGCACGCCGTACCGGGCCACGAGGTCCGCGGCGTCGGCCCGCTCCTGACGCTGGGACATCCCCCAGAGGCGCCAGTACTTCCGGCGCACCGTGACGCTGAGGTTGTCCCGGATGGTGAGCTCCGCGAACGCGGCCTCTCCTGCACGGTCCTCCGGCACCATGGCAACACCGGCCTCCATCCGGGTCCGGGGGTCCCCGTCGGCGTGCACCCGGCCGGCGGCGTCGCGCACCGTGACCCGGCCGGACGCCGGGCGGTGCTCGCCGAAGATGGTCCGCAGCAGCGAGCTGCGGCCCGATCCCACGAGCCCCGCGACGCCGACGATCTCGCCCCGTCGCAGTTCGAGGTCCACACCGCGCAGCGGGCCGCCGTGCAGGTCCTGTACCCGCAGGACGACGTCGTCGTCCGCGGCGGCAGTGGCAGGCTCGGCCGCCGGCCGGTCGTCGGCGGGCACGGGGGTGTCCCCGTCGAGCGCCCCCGGCACGACGCTCTCGTCGATGGTCCGGGCGAGCGCGGCGCCGGTCATGTGCCGCACGAGTTCGTGCTCGGTGGGGCGCTGGCCCACCAGAGCGGCGACGGTCCGGCCGTCGCGAAAGACGGTGAAGTCGTCGCAGACCGACAGGACCTCAGGCATGCGGTGGCTGACCATCATCACGGTCTGCCCCTGGTCGGCACGGCGCCGCACGGCCTCGAGCAGCACGTCGGACTCGTGCTGCGGCAGGGTGGCCGTCGGCTCGTCCAGGATGAGGATCAGCCGCTCGTCGCCCTCCTGGTCCTGCAACGCTCGGCAGATCGCGACCAGCGTGCGCTGCGCGGGCCGGAGGGCGCCGACCGGGGTCCGCGGATCTGCGTCGATCTCGTAGGTGGTCAGCAGCTCGGCGACGCGACGGTGCAGGTTCCGCCACTGGACGCGGCCACCCGGGCCGGTGGGGTAGCCGGCGTCGAACGCGAAGTTCTCGGCGATAGACAGCTGCGGGAAGAGGCCGAGGTCCTGGTGGACGAATCGGAGACCGGCGGCGCGACCGGCGCGCGGGTCGTAGGCGTCGACGTCCCAGGCGGTGCCGGCGACCTCGATGCGGCCCTCGTCCCCGCGGTGCACCCCGGCGAGCACCTTGATGGTGGTGCTCTTCCCGCAACCGTTGCCGCCCACGAGAGCGTGGACGGTGCCGTGGCGGAGCGCCAGGTCGGCCTTGTCGAGGGCCAGCGTCGCGCCAAAGCGCTTGGTCAGGCCGGCCACGCGGAGGACGACGTCGGTCGCTGCGGGAGCCTTCGGGCTCGCGGTCTCGGTCATGGGTTCTCCCTCCCGGCCGGTGGCCGCCGCGACGGGCGGCCACCGGCCGGACTGAGTGACGGGACGAGGATCAAACGCCCCAGACCTCGCGGTAGGCGGCTTGGTAGTCGACGTCGCCGGTGAAGGGCTCGCCGGCCGCGGGCAGGTTGTTGTCGGCGTCGACGACCTTGACGCCGGAGCCCTGCGGGAGCGGCTCCTCGCCGTTGAGCAGGCGGATCGCGGTGTCGACCGATCCCCAGCCGCCCCACTCCGCGGGGATCGTGACAGCAGCGTCCAGGCCGCCGTCGTTGCGGATGAGGTCGAGGTTGGGCCCGGCGCCCAGCGTCGAGACGACGTTCAGGTCGGCGGACTTGCCGGAGGCGATCACCGCCTGGGCGAGGCCGACGTTGACGACGCCGCCGACCGGGAAGTAGACGGAGTTCACGTCCGCTGCCTGCAGGAGGGCGGTGGAGAAGGTCTGCGGCAGGGAGCCGCTGCCGACGTCCTGGTTCGAGTACTCGAGCGTGTCGACGATCTCGCACTCCGAGCAGGTGGCGAGCTCGTCCTCGAAGCCCTGGGCGAGCCAGGGACCCCACACGGGGTCGGTGAAGGTCAGCTGGAGGACCCTGGCCTGTCCGTCGGTCTGGCCGATCAGCCAGTCGGCTGCCAGCTTGCCCTGCAGCTCGAAGAATGCCTGGGCGTCCACGCCCTCGAGTTCGATGCGCTCGCTGCCCCACAACGGCTGGCCGCCGGCCGCGTCGCAGTCCACCCCGCCGCCGCCGACGACGGTGACGCCGGCGTCCTTGGCCTCCTGGAAGGGCTGCTGGACGGACGGGCAGTCGATGCCGATCGGGATGATGACGTCCGCTCCGGCGCTGACCGCCTGACGCACGCACGTGCCCCACCCGTTGGGGTTGAGCTGACCGTCGCAGACGTTGACGGACCACCCGGCGGCCTCCCCCGCTTCGCGGGCAGCGGCCGTCGGGACGGCGCACCCCGGCACCTGCTCACCGCAGGAGACGACCCAGAGGTTGACGCCCTCCGGCGGGGTCGTGGTGGCGGTCGGCGGGGTGCCCATCTCGCCCTCGTAAGCGATCTGCAGCGCCTCCTGGGCCTCGGACGAGGCCGACTCGGCGCCGCCGTCGGAGCCGGAACCGGAACCGGAACCGGAAGCGACCTCCGAGGGAGAGCTGCAGGCCGACAGCAGGATGGCGAACACGAGCGCCAGGACGGCGCCGAGGCCGTACCGGCGCGGGGACTGGGACATGGGTCCTCTTTCTCTGGACGGCGGGACGGGAGAGAGGCCCGGTCGGACCCGTGGTCGGGGTGACGCAGGTCTCGCGAGCTAGATCACAGAGAAGCGCGAGCAGGACCCGACCGGAAATCACGATCCGCGATGGAATCCATGCCGCTGACCGATGCGCGGCCGCGACGAGGGATGTCGACGCCCCGCCGAGGCGTCCCCCCGGAGTCCCGCCGGCCCGCCAGGTACGAGCCGGATGGGGTGCTCAGGCCGGCGGCTGGCCGATCAGCTCGACGAGGTTCCCCTCCGGGTCGTGGACCCAGGCGAACCACCAGCCCTCCTCCGGGGAGGGGCTGGGAGCGGACACGTCGGACCCGCCGAGGGCGATCAGCCGGGCGTGCGTCGCGACGAGGTCAGGGACGACGAACGCGACGTGTCCGAAGCCCCAGGTCGCCGCAGCCTGGACCGGCGTGGCCGCCCGCAGCCCGGGGGCCCCGTCGCTTCGGGCGAGCAGCTCGAACCGGCGTCCCTCGTCGTCGACGAGCATCACGATCCGGAGGTCCAGCGCCTCCAGCGCCAAGCGGACCTGCTCCCGGTAGCCGAAGGCGCGCACGTACCAGTCGGTCATGCCGTCCAGGTCGCGGACGTTGAGCCCGACGTGGTCGAGACGCGCTCGGTCTACCGCAGCCATCAGGTCTCCCGTCGTCCGCGCCGGCGTGGCACCGCGGGTGGCGGCGCGACGCTAGGCGGACGCACCCGGATCCGACCCCGCCGATCCGGCCATACCAGGTATGAGCAGCCCCGCCTCGGCCGGGGACGGGAGGTGCGGACGCGCGCCCACGGGGTCGTGGGCAGCGAGCTCCGCCGCCACCTCCTCCAGGATCCCGACGAACCACTGGTGCCCCGCGTCGACCGCGCGGGAGGAATGCCACCACGCCGTCTCCAGCATGTCCACGAACCCGAAGGGCGGCTCGACCTGCAGCAGCCGCTCGTCGGTGCGGAACCGGACGGCGAGCCGCTCGGGAACGACGGCCACGGCGTCCGTGCCGACGACAGCGAATGGGAGCAGGAGGAAGCCACGGGTCTTCAGCGCCACCCTGCGGACGACGCGCAACTGGTCGAGGACCCGGTCGATCGGCGTCACGGCCTCGTGGTGGAACACCGTCACCGCGTGCGGCATGGTGCGCAGCGCCTGGAGGTCGATGCCGCCGTCCCGCAGGTAGGAGTTGCCCCGGTCCACCAGGCAGACAAGCCGGTCGTGGAAGAGGAACGTGTGCTCGCCGGCGAACCCGAACCCCAGTGGGCCGACCACCACGTCGTACCGGAGCAGCGCCCCGGGCGAATTCACCAGGTCGGACGGCAGGTCCACGAACCCGAGCCGCACCGACGGGGCGTGCTCGCGCAGCCTTCGTCGGAGCGGCTCCAGCAGCACCGTCATCGCGTAGTCGCTAGCCGTCACGGTGAACAGCCGGTTACTGCGCTGCGGATCGAAGGCGCCCGCGACCCGCAGCGCCTCACGCATCAACCGCAGGGCCTCCTGCACCTGAGGAAGCAGGTCCCGGGCCAGCGGGGTCAGCTCGTACTCCCGCCCGACGCGGACCAGCAGCTCGTCGTTGAAGTGACGCCGGTACCGGCCGAGGATCCCGCTCATCGCCGGCTGGGCGATGCCCACCTTGGCGCCGGCCCGGGTCAGGTTCTCCTCCTCGAGGAGGGCACGCAGGGCGGCCAGCGTGTTGAGGTCGAGGGCACCGAGGTCCACCGCGCCTCCTCATCCGGGACATCGTTGTCCGAACCGGCAGCTGAAGACGCCGTCGCCGGTCGCTGAGCAGCATATTGTCGGCCGCGGCCGATCGCGCCGTAGCGGAAGGGGGCAGGGTGCCCGGGACCCGGGGTGTCGACTTCAACCTCCTGGTGGCCCTCCGCGCGCTGCTCGAGGAGCGCAACGTCACCCGCGCGGGGGTGGCGGTCAACATGAGCCAGCCCGCGATGAGCGCGGCGCTGGCACGCCTGCGCGAGCACTACGGGGACGACCTGCTGGAACGGCAGGGACGCACGTACGAGCTGACGCCACTGGCGGAGGAACTGCTGCCTCAGGTCGCACGAGCGCTCGACGCGGTGAGCACTGCGCTGGAGCCGTGGGCCGGCTTCAATCCCACGACGAGCACCCGCCGGTTCACCGTCTCGGGGTCGGACTACGCGCTGGCCGTCCTGGTTGAACCCCTGATGACCGTCGTCCACCGGCGGGCGCCGGGGATCACCGTGGACTTCGGACCCATCTGGACGCCCGGCAGTGACCTGACCGCCCACCTCCTGCGACGCGATCTCATGATCGCGGCGATGGGCTACGACTTCCCCGGGCGGCGGCAGGTCGTCTTCTCCGACCGTTTCGTGTGCATCGTCGCCGCGGACAACCCGCGGCTGCGCCACGGGCGACTCACGCACCAGGACCTCGGGGAGCTGCCCCATGCCGCGGCGTTCGGCGGAGGACTCCCGACGCCGGCTGACGCGGTCCTCGCCGAAGCCGGCATCACCCCGCACGTCGAGGTCTCCGTCCAGGGCCTGCTGGCCCTGCCATTCGCCGTCTCCGGCACCGACCTCTGCGCGTTCGTCCCGGAGCGGCTGCTCGACCGCTGCCCGGCCAGCCTCGACCTGGCAGTCGCTGAGGTGCCGCTGGAGGACCCGGAGCTGGCCGAGGCCGCGCACTGGCACCCGTCGCGGGAGAGCGACCCGAGCGTGGCGTGGCTGCGGGGCGTCCTGCAGGAGGTCTCCGCCGCCCTCGGCCACGACGTGCGCACCTCCTGACCGCTACGCATCACGCCAACCATGACTGGTATGGCCGTCGTCCATTTCCACGACCCGCGTCACCCCGCCTACCGTCACCAGCGACCCCGGCCGCACGCGCGGCCCGGCCCTGCAAGGTAGGAGGACCGCCTTGACCGCCCGACCGATCACCCACCTGCGCCACGTCGACCTGGCCGTGCCGGACTTCGACAAGCAGCTGGCGTTCTACACGACGACGTGGGGCCTGACGCAGGTCGCCGACGACAACGGCATCGCCTTCCTGGCGGCCGAGGGATCGCCGGAGCAGTACGTCGTCCGGCTCCGCCGCGGCGAGAAGCGGATGGACCTCATCTCGTTCGGCGCCGCCAACGCGACGGACGTCGACGCGCTGGCCGCACAGCTCATCGCCGACGGCGTCCAGATCGTCCGGGAGCCCGACAAGCTCGACACCCCTGGAGGCGGCTACGGCTTCCGCTTCTTCGACGTCGACGGCCGGGTCGTCGAGGTCTCCAGCGACGTCGAGCTGCGCCGGCACCGCAAGATCGAGGAGCGCGAGGCCATCCCGGTCAAGCTCTCCCACTGCGTCGTCAACTCCCCCGACCCGACGCGGATGCGGGACTGGTACGCGCAGCACCTCGGCTTCCGCCTGTCCGACACGCTGGTCTCCCCGCACATGGGCGACCTCATGTACTTCATGCGCTGCAACGACTGGCACCACAGCTTCGCCATCGCCCGCGGCCCGCACGCCTCGCTGCACCACGCCTCGTTCGAGATGCGCGGCCTCGAGGAGTGGATGCGCGGGACCGGGAAGATGCTCCGCGCCGGCGCCCGCCTGACCTGGGGTCCGGGCCGGCACCTGGCGGGTGACAACACGTTCTCGTACTTCCACGACCCGCACGGCAACACCATCGAGTACACGACCGCGATCGCCACGATCGACGAGGACACCTGGCACCCGGGCCTCCATGACGTCACAGACCCGCTGACCCAGGACCAGTGGGGCACGTCCGACCCGATGAGCGAGTCGGTCGCCAGTACGTCCTTCAACGACCCCGACGTCCTGTTCACCCCTCCACCGGTCTGACTCCCAGCGGATCGGCGTGCAGCCCTGACAGGACCCGGCCGAGGGCTGACCGGCGACCCACTCCCGTCGGACGGCGCGGCCACCGGAGGAACGTCCTGTGGATCCGGGCAGTGGTGGGGCTGTCGGCCGTCACCGTGCTCGGCGGCCCGACCGGGCGAGGTACCGGTTGGGCCGACCGCGCCGATCCGCTGGCCCTCTCGGAAGGCACGCCCCCTTGTTCTTCGCCACCCATCCCAGGATCGCCAAGCTGGCTGCTCGGGTCTTCCAGCGCATCGCCCCCATCGCCTTGGCGAAGGCCGCGCCCGCAGTACGGTTCGCAGAGGTCGCGGCACGCAGTGAGGACCTCGTCGCGCCGACGCGCTTGGGTCCGGCGCCGGTCAGGGCCTACTACCCGCCGGACGACGGCGGCTCGCCGGCCGTCTACGTCAATTTCCATGGCGGCGCGTTCATCGTCGGACACCCCGATCAGGACGACCCCTGGTGCCGTTACCTGGCCGCGGCGGCCGGCGTGGTGGTCCTCAACGTGGACTACGTGCTCGCGCCGCAGCATCCGTTCCCGGCCGCAGCACACCAGGCCTTCGACGTGCTCCGCTGGGCCGCTGAGGCAGGCGTCGAGCACGGTTGGGACGGTGCGCGCCTGGCGGTGGGCGGGCAGAGCGCCGGCGCTTCGCTCGCGGCCGCGGCCGCACGGCAGGTGTCGGAGGCGGGCGCTCCCCCGCTTGCCCTCCAGGTGCTGAACTACGGGCCCTTCGACCTGGCCGGCGACCCGGTCCACAAGCACAGGCCAGTGCCCAAGCCCATGCTGCCCATCCCCGTCATAGACCTGTGCATGGGCGCCTACCTGCCCCATCCCTCGCAGCGACGGCACCA
Source organism: Geodermatophilus sabuli (assembly GCF_010686765.1). GTDB lineage: Bacteria > Actinomycetota > Actinomycetes > Mycobacteriales > Geodermatophilaceae > Geodermatophilus > Geodermatophilus sabuli_A. The sequence continues at coordinate 190,032 of NZ_JAAGWF010000003.1, forward strand.
CCTCGCGTCACCTGTCTTCAGCGACCCCGAGGAGTTGAGGGGCATCGCCTCAGCGCTGGTCGTCACAGCTGAGCACGACCGCCTGCGGGCCGAGTCGGAGACCTACGCGCAGCTCCTGGATCGGGCAGGGGCTCTGCAGGAGCTCGTGATCGTGCCCGGTGCCGACCACGCCTACAACCTCGTGGCCAAGGACGGCCGCCAGACCCGAGAGATGTATGACGCCATCTCGGCTCGCGTCCGTCACTCGCTGAAAGCCTGACCGGACGCGAGGCTGCCTGGCGCCACCCCGCGCGGCTGCAGTGCCGGTGGCGACCGAGCGGCGCCGGCCGGACCCTGATCACTGCCGAACACACCGATCAGGGCTGTGCAACCTCCGATGCCGACGCCACCGCCCGCTACGCCGCGCGGGTCACCAGGTCGCGCAGCCAGCCGGGTTCGGGGTCGTTGTCGACGACGGGGTGCCACCACATGGCCTCGATCAGCGGCCCCTGCGCTGGTGGCGCAGGGCGTCGAGCGAGACGAGGAGGTTGAGGTCCACCCTCACGACCGCGACGGTATCGACGCCGGTGATGCGAGGCATCAGGTATTTCGACTTCCCAACCCAGGGGAGCTCACCGACTGTGGCGTGCGTCGCTTCGAGGAGGACCCGATGTGCCCGACCGCATGAGCCCCGCCGATCTCGACCGCTCCGACCCGGAGGGGGCGATCGCCGCGGCGGTGAAGCGATGCTCGAACTGGGGCCGCTGGGGCGCCGACGACGTGCTGGGCACGCTGAACTTCCTGGACGAGGCCAAGCGCGTCGAGGGTGCGCGGCTGGTACGGCGCGGGGTGAGCTTTTCGCTCGCCCAGTCGTTCGACATGAACGGCCCGCAGCGGGGCTGGCGGCGGCGGACGAACCCGGTGCACACGATGCTCGACACCGGCACCGACGCGGAGCGCGGCGCGCAAGGCTTCCCGCACGGCATCGGTGGCGCCGATGACGTGGTCTTCATGCCGCTGCAGGCCTCCACGCAGTGGGACGGCCTCGGCCACATCTTCGACCACGGCAACGCCTGGAACGGCCGCCGCGCCGGTGACGTCGTGACCAGTGACGGCGACAAGGTCACCGGCATCGAGACCGCCGCCTCCCTCATCGCCGGACGCGGCGTGCTGCTGGACGTCGGCCGCGCGGTCAGCACCGACGGCGGACTGCCCGACGGCTTCGCCATCACGTCCGAGCACCTCGAGGCCACCGTCGCCGCCCAGGGCCCGAGCGCCCGGGTCGGCCGCGGAGACCTGGTCTGCGTGCGCACCGGCCGGCTGGCCCGCGCCCGCCGGGAGGGCTGGGGCGACTACGCCGGCGGGGACTCCCCCGGGCTGAGCTTCACCACCGCCGAGTGGCTGCACGACACCGAGATCGCCGGTATCGCCACCGACACCTGGGGCTTCGAGGTGCGGCCCAACGAGTTCGACGTCGCCTTCCAGCCGCTGCACCAGGTCGCCATCCCGAACATGGGTCTGTTCATCGGCGAGATGTGGGACCTCGACGCGCTGGCGGCCGACTGTGCCGCCGACGACGTGTGGGACTTCTTCCTCACCGCCGCACCGCTGCCCGTGACCGGCGCCGTCGGCGCCCCGGTCAATCCCATCGCCGTCAAGTGACAAAGGAGTCCTGACGTGTCTGCCGTCGACAACGTCCTGGTGGTCGGCGCCGGCCTCGCTGGCACCGCCACCGCCATCCACCTCGCCTCCTCCGGGGTCGCGGTCGACCTCGTGGAGATCAAGCCCGAGGTGACCGCCCTCGGCTCCGGCATCACCCTGCAGGGCAATGCGCTGCGCGAGCTGCGCGCCCTGGGCGTGCTGGACGAGTGCATCGCCGAGGGGTGGACGTCGGAGGGTCTGGTCCTGCGTGCGCCCTTCGCGCCGGACGCCACGGTCATCGCCCGGATGCCCAACGTCCGGTCTGGAGGGCCCGACCTGCCCGCCAGCATGGGCATGTACCGCCCCGATCTGGCCCGCATCCTCATGGGCCGGGCGGAGCAGGCGGGCGTCAAGACCCGGTTCTCCTCCACGATCCAGGAGCTCGAGCAGGACGGCGTCGGCGTCGACGTCCGGTTCACCGACGGGTCCACCCGGCGCTACGACCTCGTGGTGGCCGCCGACGGTGTGCGGTCGTGGACCCGCCGCATGCTGCAGATCCCGCTGGAGACGCGGTCGGTCGGCATGGGCATCTGGCGGGTGTTCGCGCCCCGCCCCGCCGAGGTGGAGAACTCGGAGTTCTACTACGGCGGCCCCTGCTACATCGCCGGGTACACCCCCACGGGGACGAACTCGGTGTACGCCGTCCTGGTCGAGGATGCCCAGGACCGGACGACCGTGAGCCCGCAAGAGAAGGTCGCGATCGTCCGGCAGCTCTCGGAGGCCTACCACGGTCCGTGGGATGAGATCCGGGAGTCGATCACCGACCCCGAAAAGATCCACTACACCTGGTTCGAGGAGCACCTGCTCGACGCACCGTGGCACCGCGGCCGTGTCGTCCTCATCGGGGACGCGGTCCACACCTGCCCGCCGACCCTCGCCCAGGGCGGTGCGCTCGCCCTCGAGGACGCCTCGGTCCTCGCCGAACTCCTGACCTCCGCCGACAGACTGGACGACGACCTCCTGTCCCGTTTCGCCGCCCGCCGCCACGACCGCGTGAAGACGGTCGTGGACGCCTCCCTGCAGCTCGCCCGGTGGCAACTCGCTCATGAGCAGGGCGACGTGCCGGCCCTCATGGGGCGGATCGCCGCTCTCACCAGCCAGCCGGCCTGAAGCACGACCGAGGGGAACCGCCATGACCGAGCGCCTGATCACCCACCTGCGGCACGTCGACCTGGCGGTGCCCGATTACCAGACCCAGCTGGACTTCTACACCAACGCCTGGGGGCTGAAGGCGGAGCACAGCGACACCGGCCTGACCTTCCTCGCCGCTGAGGGCAGTCCGGAGCAGTACGTCGTCCGGCTGCGGCAGTCCGCCGACAAGCGGATCGACCTCATCTCCTTCGGTGCCAAGGACGCGGCCGACGTCGACACCCTCGCCGGGCAGCTGGCTCGCGACGGGGTACGGCTGGTGTCCGAGCCCGGTGACCTGCAGACCCCCGGCGGCGGGTACGGCTTCCGGTTCTTCGACAACGAGGGCCGGACCGTCGAGGTCAGCTCCGACGTCGGCGTGCGGCAGCACCGCGCCATCGAGGAAGGCGAGTCGATCCCGGTCCGCCTCTCGCACGTCGTGATCAACTCTGCCGACCCCGAGGGCACCCGGGCGTTCTACGAGAAGCACCTGGCCTTCGCCCTGTCCGACACCCTGATGCACCCGCACATGGGCGAGATGATGTGGTTCATGCGGGTCAACAGCTGGCACCACAGCATGGCCATCGCCCGCTGCCCGCACCCCTCCCTGCACCACGCCTCCTTCGAGCTGCGCGGCCTCGACGAGTACATGCGCGGCACCGGCCGGCTGCTGCGCGCCGGCGTGGAGAAGATCTGGGGTCCCGGCCGGCACCTTGCCGGTGGCAACACCTTCAGCTACTTCCTGGACCCGTCGGGCAACACGATGGAGTACACGACGGAGCTCGAGGAGATCGACGAGGACACCTGGCACCCGCACCTCTACGACTCCACCAACCCCGATGTCGCCGACCAGTGGGGCACCGCCAACCAGATGAACGAGTTCGTGGCGACGAAGTCGTTCAACGACCCGGACAAGGGCCTGTTCGTGGCCCCTCCGGTCTGAGGGTCGAGGTTCGTCAGATGCGCTTTGCCACCTGGGAGGCGGAGGGCCAGGTACGCGCCGGTGTCCTCAGCGACGCCGGTCTCCATGAGCTCCCCGCGCGGACGACGGTGCTCGACATCGTCCGCGCGGGGCTCCCCCACGCGCTCGACGCGGGCGCCGCCGCGCTGGACGGCCCGGCGGTGCCGGTCGGGTCGGTCCGACTGCTGCCGCCGCTGGACCCGCCCACGGTGCGGGACTTCGTCGCCTTCGAGGAGCACGTCGAGGGCGTGCGCAAGGCCATCGACGGGCAGGCCGGCGTCGTCCCGGAGTGGTACGAGGCGCCGACCTTCTACTTCACCAACCCCTACGCCCTGGTCGGCGCCCACGACGACGTGGCCGTCCCGCCGGGTTCGCAGCGGTTCGACTTCGAGCTCGAGGTCGCGGTCGTGGTCGGCCGGGACGGCGCCTCGCTGACCCCGGAGCAGGCCCGGGAGCACGTCTTCGGCTACACCGTCCTCAACGACTGGTCGGCCCGCGACCTGCAGGCCCGCGAGATGAAGGTCAGCCTCGGTCCGGCGAAGGGCAAGGACTCGGCGAGCACGCTGGGCCCGTGGCTGGTCACCGCGGACGAACTCGAGCCGTACCGGGACGACGAGGGCTTCCTGGCGCTCGACATGCGCGTCTCGGTCAACGGCGCCGAGGTCGGCCAGGACCTGCTGTCCAACATGGGGTGGCCGTTCGAGGAGCTGATCGCCTACGCCTCGCGCGGCACCTGGGTGCGAGCCGGGGACGTGCTGGGTTCGGGCACCTGCGGCAACGGCGGCTGCCTGGCCGAGCTGTGGGGCCGCCGCGGTGAGCTGTCCCCTCCCCCGCTGGAGCCGGGCGACGTCGTGGAGATGACCGTCGAGGGCATCGGCTCGATCCGCAACCGCGTCGTCCCCGGCCTCGAGCTGCCCCCCGTCCGCGCGGCGCGGCCGCGGCCGCGCACCCGCAAGCGGCCGTCATGAGGATCGCCGCCCAGGTCCAGTCGATCCCAGGGGCCATCCCGCTCGGCCGGGTCGGCGCCCCGGAGGAGGTCGCCCGCTGCGCCCTCTTCCTCGCCCCCGACGAGGCCGCCTACGTCACCGGCGCCAATCCCGAGATGGACGGCGGCTGGTCCGCCGTCCTGCCCGGGGCCTACTGACCCCACGAGAGGACGAGTTAGTGTTCGAGTACTTCCCCGGCAACTACGTCTGGAACCTCGGCGTCGTCGCCGCACTCAACTCCGGCGGGCTGATCGACGAGGTCGACCGCGCCTGCCGGCCGATCAGGGAGGCCGCTCAGCAGGGCGAGGACGCCGGCACCCAGGACTTCCTGCGCGCCTGGAGAGCGCTCACCGACCAGCTCGTCGGCCAGGCCGAGGAGGCCGAGAACGCGGGGCACACGCGCACCGCCGGGGAGCTGTACTTCCGGGCCAGCAACTACCTCTGCCAGGCCGAGCGGATGCTGTCCAAGTCCGACCCCGACAGAGTGCCCACCTACAAGCGGGTGCTGGAGCTGGCGCAGAGGTCGTTCGAACTCCGGGACCCCCGGATCAGCCGGGTCGAGATCCCGTATGAGGGGACCACGCTGCCGGCCTACTTCAGCCAGGCGCCCGCCGCCGACGACGGCCCGGTGCCGGTCATCGTCCTCGTCAACGGGCTGGACTCGGCGAAAGAGCACATGTACGGCTCGGGTCACTGGGCGGAGCTCGCCGCCCGGGGCATCTCCTGCCTGATGCTCGACCAGCCCGGCACCGGCGAGGCCCTGCGGCTGCAGGGGCTGACCGCGCGCATCGACACCGAGGCCTGGGCCAGCGCAGCGGTCGACTGGCTGGAGACGCGCGAGGACGTCGACACCTCCCGGATCGGCATCGTCGGCTGGTCGCTGGGCGGCTACTACGCCCCCCGCGCGGCCGCCTTCGAGAAGCGCCTCGCACTGTGCGTCGCCTGGGGGGCCAACCACAACTGGGGCGCCGTCCAGCGCCGCCGCCTCGAGCGCGAGGGCGAGCGGCCGATCCCTCACTACTGGGAGCACGTCCTGTGGGTGTGGGGTCACGACGACCTGGACCGCTTCATCGAGTTCGCCGACGACGTCCACCTCGACGGGGTCGTGGAGCACATCACCGTGCCCTTCCTCATCGCGCACGGCGCCAACGACCGGCAGATCCCGCTGGAGTACGCGCACCGCTCCCACGAGCAGGCGGTCAACAGCCCCAAGCGCGAGCTGCGGGTCTTCACCCCCGACGAGGGCGCGACCGAGCACATCGGCCTGGACCACCTGCCCTACGTCAGCACGTTCGTCGCCGACTGGGTCGCCGACACCTTCGCCGAGCTCGACTCCACTCGGGGCTGACAGGAGAGGACTGCCACCATGCCCATGCTCTTCGTGAACCTGCCGGTCCGGGACCTCACGGTCGCCCGAGACTTCTACGGCGCCCTCGGGTACCGCTTCCACGACCACTTCTCCGACGAGGGCACGGCCGCCGTGGTGGTGGCCGACGACATCGCGGTCATGCTGCACACCCGGGACCGGTTCGCCGACCTCGTGGCGGGCAAGGTCGGCGACCCCTCGCGGGAGACGACGGCGGTGCACAGCCTGTCCGTGGAGTCCCGGGCCGAGGTCGACGACCTGGTGCAGCGTGCGCTGGACGCCGGCGGCAAGCCCTGGCTGCCGTCCCGCGAAGGCAACGGGGGGTACCGCGGCAGCTTCACCGACCCTGACGGAAACGTCTGGGAGGCCATCTGGCTGGGGCAGCAGCACGTCATCAACTGACGGGTCATCCCGCCCGACCGAGGACCCGCCGGTCCCGGCGGCGGTCGCCGCCCACAACCCCCCTGTGGGGACGTCCCGACCCAAGCCGTAGGAGGAGCACATGCCCGGCCCTGAGGTGGTCAGGACCCGTGTCGGGATTGTGGGAGGAGGCCCGCCGGGCTGCTGCTCTCCCACCTGCTCGCCGCGGCCGGGATCGACAACGTGGTGGTGGTAGAAGAACGGCCTCGTCATCGGCGTGGAGGTGAGGGGACTCGTACCTCTGACCCCCACGCTGCCAGGGCGGCCGGTAGGGGTCCGCGGTCGTCCGCCGCCGTCAGCTTCCGCAGGTCAAGGGCGAATGCCGTCGTCAGCGAACAGCTGCGGACAACTGCGAACGTCGTCAGTTGGCCACCATCGTGGCACCACCGCGGAGCCGTATGATGGTCCGGGCAGCGCAGCCCGTTCCCCCCGGTCATTTGCGAACGACGGGACCGGCGTGGATCTTCTTTATGAAACCGGGCTCGGGCGGGGCCGCCGATGCCAATGGCGACGCCGCCGAGCTTGAGCACTTCTCGTCGTGACCGCCGGCGACAAGCGTCGCGACCAACGGGGCGTCCGCGCTCGCGCGCGACGCGCGGATCAATGGCTCGATTGCCGCGCCGACCTTCGCCGCGCGCCAGTGGTTGGGCGCATCGTCAGCTGGGCATTCGGGCTGGCTCGGCTGTCGGGGTGGCCGGTCGGCTCGTTGGCCCGTAGCCGGGTAGGTGAGCGGCTGTCGTCGCTTCACTCCTCCGGCAGTGGGAAGACCAGGCAGGTGCTGGACGCGGTAGCGATCAACCTGCCGTCCTCGTCACGTGCCTCGCCGCCGGCGAAGGCGGCGCGACGGCCCGGTTTGGTGACCCGCCCGGTTGCGGTCAGCTCCCCCTCTCCCTGCCGGACGGGGCGCAGACAGCTGACCTTGATCTCGAGGCTGGTGAAGCCAACGCCCGCAGGCAATGTGCTGTGGACTGCGCAGCCGGCGACGGAGTCCAGCAGTGTGCAGACGAGTCCCCCGTGGACCACGCCGATGGGGTTGTACGCCGACTCGTCCGGCCGGCAGCGGTACTTAACCATCCCCTCGCCCACGGAGACAGCGGTCATAGCCATGAACCCGCCGATCGGAGCTGGCGGCAGCCGGCCGTCGATCATCGCCTGCAGGTACTACTCGCGCCCGCTGAGAATGGGCATCGCGCGAGCGCCGATCATGGGATCCCACCATGAGACGGTCTTCGATCGCGGTCGTCCTCAGCCTTCGGAGGGGGGTGACTCTGCGTGGGAGCTCATGCCGCCTCCCGCGGTCGATCGTGCTGGAACGCCGCGGCGACTGGAGTCGACTGGACGGGCCGGGCCAACACCGCGAGGCACACCGCCCCTGCGGCGACGAAGAGCGTGATGATCACGAGGATGCCGTACCGGAATGGGGTCAGCGGATCTGCGGCCGGGGCACCGAGGGCCGCCACCAGCCCCGCCACGCCGAGCACCGTGCCGACCTGGCGGGCCATGTTCAGCACGCCGCTGCCGGTGCCCAGGCGCGCCGCGGGCATCCCCACGCTGCCCGCCCCCAGGAGCGACGGGATCGCCAGCCCGACCGCGGCGCCGCCGAGCAGTTGAACCGGCAGTAGATGAGTGAGATAGGCAGGCTCAGCCTGGAGCAGCGTCAGCCACAGGAGCTGCGCCACGGCGCCGACCCCGCAGCCCAGGGCGGCGACGCGCCCGACCCCACCCAGGAGCGGAATCAATCGGGGCGCGACCAGCCTCGCGAACGGCAGCACCATCAGCGGCCCCGGGGCGATGGCCAGCCCCGCCTGCAACGGCGAGTACTGCCAGACACCGGTGAGGAACTCCACCGTGTGGAGGAGGAAGGCGCCGAAGCCCGCGTAGTAAAGCACCGACGCCGCCCCGGCGCCCGCGAAAGCCCGGGACCGGAACAGGCCGGGCTCGAGCACCGGCGCCGGGTGACGCGACGAGCGGAGGACCAGCACCCCCGTGCAGAGCGCTGCTGCGAGCAGCAGGCCCCCGAAGCCTGCCGACGCCCAGCCCCAGTCCGGCGCCATGACCAGGGCGCCGGCGACCGACCCGACAGCGAGCGCCAGGAACAGTGCGCCCAGCAAATCGGGGCGAACCCGGCGCGCATCGTCCCGACTCTCGGGTACCAGGCGCAGTGCGAGCAGGATCGCTACGACGCCCACCGGCAGGTTCACCCAGAACACCCAGCGCCAGCCGATCTCGACCAGTCCGCCACCGATGACAGGACCCAGGGCAGCACCCAGCGCGCCGAGTGCGGACCACGATCCCAGCGCCCGGGCACGCTGCTCCACGGGGACGACGGCCAGCAACAAGGACAACGACGCCGGCACCATCACGCCCGCGCCGATCGCCTGCACCATGCGCGCCGCCACCAGCCAGCCCACCCCCGGGGCCAGCCCGCAGAGGAGCGATCCGGCCGTGAACACGGCAAGGCCCGCGACGAGCGCGCGGCGGCGACCTACTTGGTCCGCCCACCGTCCGGCCGGGATCAGCACAGCCGCGAAGACGATCGTGTAGGCGTTGAGGATCCACGACAGCTCCCCCAGCCCCACCCCCGCGTAGTCCTCCGCGATCGACGGGAACGCCAGGTTGACGATGAACAGGTCGAGGCTGGACATGAACACCGCGATCGACAGCACCGCCACGATCGGCGCGGTGCCTCTGGTCGGCCGGGGCCGGCCCCTTGGTCCAGACGAGCGCGTGCCTAGTCCCATTGACCGGCCCCCGGGGTGAGTTGGAATTCTGGATGCACCGTAGCCGGTCTGGATGGGTCCGTCCAGATTTCGGACTGACAGCGGTACGCTGGCGTCATGGCCGCACCGACGGAACCCCGTGTCTGCTCCATGGCCCGCACCCTCGAGGTGGTCGGCGAGAAGTGGGCGCTACTGGCGGTCCGCGAGGTCTTCCTGGGCAACCGCCGCTTCGACGAGATGGTTCGACGCACCGGCGCACCGCGGGACACCCTGACTGCCCGTCTGCGCACCCTGGTTGACTCCGGCGTCCTGCAGCGTCGCCAGTACAGCGACCACCCCCAGCGCTTCGAATACCACCTCACTGCCGCCGGCCGTGAGCTCTACCCGGTCGTCCTGACCTTGCTGAGGTGGGGTGACGAGCACCTCGCCGGTCCCGACGGGCCGCCACTGATCCTCGAGCACGACTGCGGGCACCGCCTGATTCCCGAGGTCTCATGCCGGGCCTGCGGAGAGGTTGTCGATGCTGCGGACGTCACGAAGCGGTTCGCCGCGAGCTCGTGACCTCCGGAAGCGCGACGTCTCCGACTCCCCCGGCACGGTCCACGGCGGTAGCAGGGTCGCTGAACGGGCCACCACGCGGTTCGGCGGGCTCATGACATGAGAACTCCGCGATCGACACGCCTCACCACACCGCTACGGAAGCAGGGGCAGGCTCGCATGAAGGCGTTCATCGTCGATTCCTACGGCACGGACGGACTCCGGGCCGCGGACGTTCCCCAGCCCACCGTGGGCCACCGTGATGTTCTGGTTCAAGTCCGCGCGGCCGGCATCAGCCCCCTGGACAAGATGGTCCGCAACGGGGAGTTCAAGCGACTGCTGAAGTACCGGCCACCGTTCATCCTGGGTCACGACGTCGCCGGTGTCGTGACCGAGGTCGGCACAGATGTGCGTGCCTTCACGGTCGGCGACGAGGTGTATGCAAGGCCCCGCGACCTTCGCATCGGGACCTTCGCCGAATTCATCGCGATCGACGCGGACGACGTCGCACTCAAGCCGCGGTCCCTGTCGTTCGACGAGGCCGGCGCCGTACCCCTCGTCGCTCTGGCGGCGTGGCAGACGCTCCTCGACCTCGCCCACGTCGAGCCCGGCCAGAAGGTGCTCGTCCACGCCGGAGCCGGCGGCCTCGGCTCGACGGTCATCCAGGTCGCCAAGCATCTGGGCGCCCACGTGGCCACCACAGCACGCACCGGCGACCTCGAGAGAGTGCGCGCTCTGGGCGCCGACGAGGTCATCGACTTCACCGAACGGGACTTCGCCGAGGTGCTCTCCGGATACGACGTCGTCCTGGACTCACTCGGCGGCACCAATCTGGAGAAGTCCCTGACGGTCCTCCGGCGGGGCGGCCTCGCCATCAGCGTCGCCGGCCCACCCGACCCCTCCTTCGCCGCCCAGCTCGGACAGCCGATCCTGGCCCCGGTGATGGCGCTGCTCAGCCGTAAGGTGCGCAAGCGAGCAAAGCAACTGGGCGTGCGGTACGTGTTCTTCTTCATGAGAGCGAACGGCGCGCAGCTCGAGGAACTGGCCGCGCTCTACGACAGTGGCACGCTGCGGCCGGTGCTCGACCGCACCTTCCCCTTCGAGGAGACCCTCGAGGCCATGGCGTACGTCGAGCAGGGCCGGGCCAACGGCAAGATCGTCGTCACACGCTGAGCGAGGGCGTCCCGCTCCGCAGCGCCCGCACAGTCCGGCGGGCGACCTCGACGCCGCTCGAGCCGGCGCGCCCACCGGCGAGGCCGGGACCGCCGCCGATCACCCCTGGACGCGCACAGCATTCCGCAAGCCCCGCCCCACACAGGAAGAGCCCATGCCCTCACTCAACGGAGCGGTCGTCCTCGTCACCGGAGCCAACGGCGGCATCGGAACCCATTTCGTCCAGGAAGCCCTGGAGCACGGTGCCGCGAAGGTCTACGCCAGCGCCCGCAGCCCTCGCACCTGGGACGACGATCGCATCGTGCCGCTGCCCCTCGACGTCACGAGCCCCGCGTCCATCCAGGCCGCCGCCGACACCGCCCCGGACGTGAGCGTCCTGATCAACAACGCGGGCGTCTCCACGTCCAGCCCCCGGATCCTCACTCACACCGACGAGGAGATCCGCACCAACGTCGAGACCAACTTCCTCGGTCCACTGTTCCTGGCCCGCGCCTTCGCCCCGATCCTGACGAGCAAGGACGAGTCGACCCTCGTCCAGGTGCACTCGCTGCTGAGCTGGTACGCCGTCGCAGGGGTCTACAGCGCCACCAAGGCAGCGCTGTGGTCGGCGACCAACTCGCTGCGCCTGGAACTCGCCCCGCACGGCGTGCACGTGGTGGGCGTCCACGTCGGCTACGTCGACACTGCCATGGCGGCCCACGCGCCCCAGCCGAAGACGCAGCCTGCGGACCTCGTGCGCACCGTCTTCGACGCAGTCGAAGCCGGACGGTACGAGGTCCTCGCCGACGAAGGCTCCGTTCGGGCCAAGGCCGGACTCAGTCTCCCGGTCGAGAAGGTCTACCCGCAGTTGAGGGCCACGACCGCCTGACCCGACTCCGGGGTGCCGGGGCGGTCCCGCCGCGAGCAGGTCAGCGCCACGCCGGATCGTTGGACAGCGATCGCGGCGCAACCGGGACCAGAGTCACGGGCGATCGCGGAGCCCGGGACGGCCCCCGATCCGGCGGAGCGCCTAGCCGAACTGTCGACCACCGGACCGCGACCCTCGGTGCGCCGGCACGCTGCGCCGACCAGCACCCCGAACCAAAGACACTCTCCACGGCCCCGATTGGATCCCCATGCGGCTCGGGCCTCGCCTGTTCGAACACCGGAGAACCGTCAAGATCAACTGCCACACACCTCTTGCACCTCAGGTCCCGGAACTCGTGGTGACGAGTCACTGAAGGCTTATCTGCAGGGTCATTGGCATGGGAAACAGCGGGAGCCCCGGATACCGAGCACGGCAGCGTGAACGTGAGAGGCAACGGCGGGAGCAGGAGTCCCGGCGGCATCAGCGGGCGGAGCAAACGCAGACCACCAAGGCCGCGAAAGCGCCCGACGCTGGGGCGGCCGGTCGCGAGCGACGAGCCGCGGCGCGGACCTGTGGGTGGTGCGGTGGACCGATCAGCCCGAACAGCCGTGGACCGATCCCCAAGTGGTGTTCGGCCACCTGCCGACACCGGGCTTGGGAGCAGACACGGGCCACGAAGTCGAACCGACCACCGGTCCAGGTTGTCGAGAGACTGGTCAAGGTCCACGTCCCCTTGGCCCCGACGCGGCGGGACTGGCCACAGCTTCTCGAGGAGCTCGTCGGCCAAGTCAGCGACGGTCGCGTCTACGACCGCGACCTGCCCGCGCTCGCGCGGCAACTGGAGAAGGTGCTGCAGGCCTACCGGCGACGCGCACGCCTGACCGGCGCACCCGACGTGCGCTGACCTGGGTCTCCAGAAGTTCTGCAGTAGACCGGGGCGAATCTCCAGTCGTCGGCCGGCTGCCTGGAGCCAGCGCTGTCGACCTGGCCGGCAGAACTGGAGAAGGCCCGGGGACTTCTCCCCCATCGTCGGATGCGGGAGCACGCAGCCACCGGGCCGGCAGGCCACCGGAATGGCGGCCTGACGCATGACGGACTCGGGAGTTGACGACATGGGCGATCCGCAGCGCCTCCGGGACGTGCTGGCGAGCGACTCGCTCCTCCTGACCCCAGAGGAAGCCGCCCAGATCCTCCGCATCGGGCGCACCACCATCTACGCGCTCATGAAGTCGGGGGACCTGCGGCCCGTACACATCGGACGCAGCTGCCGGCTGTCGCGGGGCGAACTCGAGCGCTATGTGAACCGTCTGCAGTCTCCTCCAGCTCCCCCGGCCGAGCGCGAACGTCGACGCAGCAGGGCCATTACCACGGACCAAGGCGGCCTGTTCGACCTCGTCCACAGCCCGCCGGACGTCCCGTGACGTCTGTGGACCAGCCGTCATATGCGGGGCGTCGCCCCTGACACTCGTCGTCGCCGGGAGCGGCGACGGAGGAGCCGGCCAGTGAGTCCACCCAGAGGGAAACCCTCATCGTCGGCGCGGCGACGCGGCAACAGCGAGGGGTCGACCCCGCGCCGCCGACCCGACGGGCGGTGGCAGATCAACCTCCGCGTCACCGACGACGTCGGAAGGGCCAGCCGCCACACCGTCTACGGCGACACCGCCCAGGAGGCACGCGACAAGGCCGCCGAGATCCGCAGGAGGGTGGAGGGCGGTCAGCCCGCCCGAGACCGGCGGGAGACGGTCGCGGCCTTCACCCTGCACTGGATCGACACCTCGCTACAGGCGTCCGAGCGCAAGCGCAACACCAAGGTCATGTACGCCGGCGTCGCCCGAACCCACATCCTCGGCAGCTCCCTCGCCGGCGTGACCCTCGACAGGGTCCGGCCGTCCCACGTCGAGGGCTGGGTCGTCGAGCTCCGCCGCAAGGGCCTTGCCGAGTCGACCATCCGCTCGACGTACACGATCCTGCGCGCCGTCCTGGACACCGCCGTCCGTGACGGTGCGCTGGCGGCCAACCCGGCTGCGGCCATCCGGCGGCCCAAGGTCACGGCCAAGGAGGCGCCGCACCTCACACCCGCCCAGGTTGCCGAGCTGCTCCGCGCGGCCGAGGGCAGCCGCTACGCGCCCCTATTCGTGCTCCTCGTCCACACCGGCCTCCGCCGCGGCGAAGCACTGGCGCTGCAGTGGTCGGACGTCGACCTGGCCAAGGGCCTGCTGCGGGTGCGGGGCACCCTGTCGCGGATCGACGGCGAGCTGACCGTCACCGAGCCCAGGACCGCCAGGTCCAAGCGCTTCGTACCGATCTCCGAGCCGGCCGAAGGGGTGCTCCGCCGCGTGCACGCCGCGCAGGCGGAGGAGCGACGACTGGCCGGCTCGGCGTGGCGGCAGACGGGCTTCGTCTTCACCACCGAGTTCGGCGAGCCCTGCGATCCCCGCAACGCCCTCCGCGCCCTGCGCGCCGCCGCGACGAAGGCCAGCCTTCCGCACGCCGGGCTGCACACGCTCCGGCACTCGGCAGCCAGCGTGATGCTCACGAGGGGCGTCCCGCTCAAGGTGGTCTCGGACATCCTCGGCCACTCGTCGATCGCGATCACCGGCGACATCTACGGTCACGTCTCCCCCGACGTCGCCCGCCAGGCCATGGACACGCTCGGCGACGCCTTCGACCGGTAGCCCAACCCGCAACCACCCCAAGCTGCCGTCGCTCTCCGTGACCGTCGGACCCGCCGCGAACAGCCACCGCGGCCTCGACCCGGCGCTCGCAGCAGTCAGCCGCAGCCCACTTGGGGTCGGCTAATGGTGGTCAAAATGGTGGTCAAACCGCCCCGGGAAGCGGTCAGGGGCCGTTCCGGATCTCTCCGGATACGGCCCCTGAGCTGCGGTTTCCCGCTGTCGGGCTGACAGGATTTGAACCTGCGACCCCTTGACCCCCAGTCAAGTGCGCTACCAAGCTGCGCTACAGCCCGAGCGCCGGGCGGTTCGCACCCCCCGGTCGCTGCAGGAGCAGGTTACCGCACCCCGTGCGCCGTCCCGCCCGGTGGTCGGCGGCGTCCGGTCCGCCGGCCTCACTCCTCGTCGAGCACCCTGCGCAGCGCGGCCGCGAATGCCTCCGGCTCGCCCGTCTGGCCGTACTCGCCGCCCAGGAACCCGCCGTGGTCCCCGGGGAACTCGACCGTGCGGACACCGATCCGCGCGGCCACGGCCTCCCCGCCCCGGTGCGCCAGCTCGCCGTCGGAGCCCGCGCCCACGCCGATGACGATCCGCGTCGAGGTCGAGCCGAGGGCGGCGAAGTCGTGCTCGTGGTGGCTGCACGACACCAGGTTCTGCCCGAGCATCACGTCGTCCCGGGAGCCGTCGTCCTCGGTCGGCAGGCCGAAGGCGGCCGGGTCGGCGGCCGGCTGCTCGGCCCAGTCGGCCGGCACCGGGCCCCGGTGGCTGACCAGCCGGATGAACTCGGCCATGCCCGCGCCCGTGCCGCGCTGCTGGTAGACGTCGTGCACGTGCCGGGAGGCCGCCAACGCCTCCTCCCGGTCCGGCAGGGCCGCTGCCGCGGGCGGCTCGTGCGCCACGAGGGTGCGGACGTCCCCCGGGTGCCGCGCCACCAGCACCAGCGCGTTGACCGCTCCCCCGCTGGACGCGAAGAGGTCCACCGGCCCGGCGTCCAGCACCGCGATCAGCCGGTGCAGGTCGTCCGCGTGCTCCTCGGGTGTGGACACGCCCGCGCCGTCGGTGCGCCGGCTGCGCTCGACGCCCCGCGGGTCGTAGGTGACCACGGTGCGGTCGGTGAACGAGGCGGACAGGGTGGTGAACCCCGCGGCCCCCATCGGGGAGCCGATCATCACGAGGACCGGGGAGCCCGACGGGCCCGGCCGGACGTCGTAGGTGAGCACCGCCCCGGGGACCTCCAGGGTCTGCGTCTGCAGGGCGGGCGCGTCGGTGGTGCTCATCGGGGGCCTCCGGCGGAGTTCGGGTGGGGGATCTCGCCTCGGCAGACCCCCGCCCCCACCCGAACTCATCGCTCAGCCCTTGGGCCGCTCGTTCCCGCGTCCCTCGCGGACCTTGATCGAGATGTCGATCGGCGTCCCGTCGAAGCCCCACCGCTCGCGCAGCTTGCGCTCCAGGAACCGGCGGTAGCCGGCCTCGAGGAACCCGGTGGAGAACACGACGAACCGCGGCGGCCGGACGTCGGCCTGCGTCACGTACTTGATCTTCGGCGCGCGCCCGCCCCGCGCCGGCGGCGGTGTCTCCTGGACGAGGGCCCGCACGTAGGTGTTCAGCTCCGCCGTCGGCACCCGCGTCTCCCACGACGCGAGCGCGTCGCGCAGGTGCTGCGCCAGCTTGTTCACACCCCGGCCGGTCGCAGCGGAGATGTTGACCCGGCTGGCCCACTTGACCCGGGCGAGGTCGCGGTCGATCTCCCGCTCGAGCTGGGCGTGCCGGTCCTCGTCGAGGGTGTCCCACTTGTTGAAGGCCAGCACGAGCGCCCGCCCGGACTCGATGACCTGGGTGATGACCCGCTGGTCCTGCTCGCTGATCACCTCGTCGGCGGCCAGCAGCACGACCGCGACCTCGGCGGCCTGGATGGCGGCCTCGGTCCGCAGGCTGGCGTAGTACTCCATGCCGCTGGCGGTGTTCACCTTGCGCCGCAGGCCCGCGGTGTCGACGAAGCGCCACTCCTCGCCGCCGAGGACGACGATCGAGTCCACCGGGTCGACGGTGGTGCCCGCGACCGAGTCGACGACCGACCGCTCGTCCTTCGCGAGCCGGTTGAGCAGGCTGGACTTGCCCACGTTCGGCCGCCCGACCAGCGCCACCCGGCGTGGGCCGCCCTCCTCGAGCTGCTCGCGGGGCGCCTCCGGCATGGCGTCGAGGATCAGGTCGAGCAGGTCCCCGCTCCCCCGGCCGTGCAGCGCGCTCACCGGCTGCGGCTCCCCGAGGCCGAGTGACCACAGCTCGGCCGCGTTGGCCTCGCTGCGCTCGTCGTCCACCTTGTTGGCCACGACGATCACCGGCTGCTGGCTGCGCCGCAGGATCCGCGCGGCCGCCAGGTCGGTCTCGGTCGCGCCGACCGCGCTGTCGACCACCAGCACGATGACGTCGGCGGTCTTCATGGCGTACTCGGCCTGCCGGCTGATCGAGGCGCCCAGGCCCTCGGCCTTGGGGTCCCAGCCACCGGTGTCGACCACGGTGAAGCGCTTGCCGTTCCAGAGCGCCTCGTAGGTGATCCGGTCGCGGGTCACGCCGGGCACGTCCTGCACCACCGCGGCGCGCCGGCCCAGGATGCGGTTGACCAGCGTCGACTTGCCGACGTTGGGCCGGCCGACGACCGCCACCACCGGCAGCGGCGCGCCGGTCCCCTCGGTCATCGCCGGGCTCCCACGGCGGAGCGGGCCAGCTCGACGACGCGGTCCACCACGCCCTCCTGGGACAGGTCGGTGCTGTCGACGACGACGGCGTCCGCGGCCGGGCGCAGCGGGCTGTCGGCGCGGCTGCTGTCGTACTCGTCGCGCCGGCGCAGGTCGACGGCGAGCGCGGCCACCTCGTCGGCGGTGCGCAGGCCCAGCTGCGCCGCCCGCCGCTGGGCCCGGGCCTCCGGCGCGGCGGTCAGGTAGACCTTGAGCGTCGCGTCGGGCAGGACGACGGTGCCGATGTCACGCCCCTCCACGACGACGGCGTCGGCCGCCTCCACCAGCGCCCGCTGCTGGTCGACCAGCCGGCGGCGCACCGCGGGGACGGCGGAGACCGCCGACACCGCGCGGGTGACCTCGGCGCCGCGGATGCGGACGGCGACGTCGACGCCGTCGACCTCCACCAGCTCGGTGCCGGCCGAGGTGCCCACCTCGATCCGGGCCTCGGCGACCACGCGGGCCACCGCCTCGGCGTCCTCGGGGTCGATGCCGGCGTCCAGGACGGCGACGGTCGCGGCCCGGTACATCGCGCCGGTGTCGAGGTAGGCCGCGCCCAGGCGGGCGGCGACCGAGCGGGCGACGCTGGACTTCCCCGTCCCCGACGGCCCGTCCAGCGTGATCTGTCCCAGGAACCCGGACGAAACGTCGCCGCTCACTGGGCGATGTCCCGTCGCAGGGCCACGGCACCGCGCAGGTACACGTGCGCGACCTCCGACCGCGGCCGGTCGGTCTCCACGTGCGCCATCAGCCGCAGCACCCGCGGCAGCGCGTGCGGGACGCCGATCTCGGTCGCGCACATCAGCGGGACGTCGCCGAGGCCGAGCTCACGGGCGGCCAGCGCCGGGAACTCCGAGACGAGGTCCGGGGTCGACGTGAAGAGGATGCTGATCAGGTCGGCGGTGTCGAGTTCGTTGCGCTCGATCACCGCGCTGACCAGTTCCCGGGTCGCGTCGAGGATCTCCTGCCGGTCGTCGGCGTCGACCTGCGTCGCGCCGCGGATGGCTCGGACGGCCACTACCACTCTCCTCGATCGATGCGGGGCGCGGATCGCCGTGCCCCTCGGTCGAGTCTAGGGAGGCGCCGCCACCCGCCTCCGGCCGCGCCGTCAGCGCAGCGGCCGGATGCCCCAGGCGGCCGTCGTCGACTCCCCCGGGGCGAGCCGCACGACTCCCTCGCCGGTCTGCAGCGCGTTCGGCGGGCAGGTCATCGGCTCGACCGCCAGCCCGCGGCGCCGGCGCGGCGCGGGCAGCACGTCGCCGGTGAACAGCTGCAGGTAGCGGTAGCCCGCATCCATCCACACCGCCGCCCCCCGGCCGTCCGGCGCGGTGAGCCGCACCCAGGCCAGCCCGTCCGCATCGCGGTCCAGGTCGGTGGAGCACGAGTCGAGGACCAGGTCGCCGACCGGGCGGCCGGTGCGCAGGTCGTACGCCGTGTCCGCCACCGGGACCGCGCCGGTGGGGATCCCGCGGTCGTCGGTCTCCAGCCGGACGGCGCCGGGCGCGACCAGGGTGCAGTCGTCGACCCGCAGTCCCGGCCCGGCGGCCAGGTAGGGGTGGTGGCCCTCCCCGTAGGGCAGCGGGCGGTCGCCGTCGTTGGTCGCGGTGGTGGTCACCCGCAGGCCGGCGGCGGACAGCTCGTAGGCCACCTGCAGGCGGAGGGTGAACGGATAGCCCGGCTGCGGGTGCAGCACGCAGCTCAGCACCACCCGGTCGGCGGCCCGCCCGGTCGCCGACCAGGCGACGGAGCGGACCAGGCCGTGGAGGGCGGTGCCGCGCTCGGGCTCGGTGACCGGCGTCCGGTGCTGCCCGCCGTCCCAGGAGTAGGCGCCGTCGCGCAACCGGTTGGGCCACGGCGCGAGCACCTGCCCCCGTCCGTCGGTCGCCGCCTCGCCGGCGTCGTAGCCGTCGAGGACCTCGCGGTCGCCGCAGCGGTAGGTGCGCAGCCCGCCACCGACCTCGACCACGGTGACCTCCGCGTCGCCGGAGCGCAGGACGAACTGCTCCCCCGTCGGCGGGCGGGTCATCCGAGCCGCTCGGCGGTGAGGTCGCGGACCTGCGCGTAGCGCTCGCGGACCTGCGGCACCGGGTCGGCCTCGTGCACCTCGGTGCCGGGCAGCGCCCACTGCGGCGGATGCTCTCCCCCGGCGAGCACCCAGGCGGCCTGCCGGGCCGCGCCGTCGGCCACGTACTCCCCCGGCGGCGGCGCGAGGACGGGCACGCCCAGGACGGCGGGGGCCAGCCGGCGGACCGCCTCCGAGCGGGCGCCGCCGCCGACGAGCAGCACCCGGCGGACCGGCGTCCCGACCGCCGCGACCGCGTCCAGCCCGTCGGCGAGGCCGCAGAGCAGGCCCTCGACGGCGGCCCGGGCCAGGTGGGCCGGGTCGCTGGTGGCCAGGGTGAGCCCGTGCAGGGCACCGGTGGCGTGCGGCCGGTCGGGGGTGCGCTCGCCCTCCAGGTAGGGGACGAGCACCAGGCCACCGGCGCCGGGCGGCGCGGACAGCGCGAGCCGGGACAGCTCGGCGTGGTCCACGCCGAGCAGCCGGGCCGTCGCGTCGAGCACCCGGGCGGCGTTGAGCGTGGCCACCAGCGGCAGGTAGTGCCCGGTGGCGTCGGCGAAGCCGGCGACGGTGCCGGTCGGGTCGGCGGCCGGGGTGGTGGAGACGATGGAGACCACCCCGGACGTCCCGATCGAGCAGACGACGTCGCCGGGCTCGGCGGCCAGTCCCAGCGCGGCCGCGGCGTTGTCACCGGTGCCCGGGCCCAGGACCGCCCCGCCCGCCGACGGGCCGGCCGGCTCGGCGGGGCCGAGCACCCGCGGCACCCGGGCGTCATGTCCCAGCGCCCGCCGGAGCAGGTCGGGCCGGTAGGCGCCGGTGGCCGGTGACCAGTAGCCGGTGCCGCTGGCGTCCCCGCGGTCGGTGACCAGCCGGTCCAGGTCGGCCCCCCCGGCCAGCTGCCAGGTCAGCCAGTCGTGCGGCAGGCAGACCGCGGCCGTCCGCGCCGCGCTCTCCGGCTCGTGCTCGGCCAGCCAGCGCAGCTTGGTGACGGTGAACGAGGCGACCGGCACCAGGCCCACCGCGTCGGCCCACGCCTGCCCGCCACCGAGCTCGGCGGTGAGGTCGCGCGCGGCCTGCGCCGACCGGGTGTCGTTCCACAGCAGCGCGGGGCGGACCACCGTCCCGTCCTCGTCGAGGCAGACCATGCCGTGCTGCTGGCCGCCGACGGCGATCGCGGCGACGTCGTCCAGCCCACCGGCCTGCGCCACCGCCCGGTCCAGCGCCGCCGCCCACGCGGCGGGGTCGACCTCGGTGCCCGCCGGGTGCGGCGCCCGGCCCTCGCGGACGAGGACGCCGCTGTCGGCGTCGCGGACCACGACCTTGCACGCCTGCGTCGAGGTGTCGACCCCGGCCACCAGTGTCATGGGGACTGCCTACCGGATCCGCCGGGCGGCGGGGCGCGCCGGGTCAGAGACCGACGGCCTCCTGCAGCGCGCCCACCTCGGCGCGGGTGAGCCGGCGGATCGAGCCCGACCGCATGCGCTCCAGCCGGACCGGGCCGACCGCGGTCCGGGTCAGCCGGGACACGGGCAGCCCGACGTGCGCCAGCAGCCGGCGGACGATGTGCTTGCGGCCCTCGTGCAGGACCACCTCCACCACCGACTGGCCGGCGTGGGTGTCGACCACCGCGAACGAGTCGACCCGGACCGGCCCGTCCTCGAGCTCGACCCCGCCGCGCAGCCGCTTGCCCAGGTCGCGCGGCACGGAGCCCGACACCTGGGCCAGGTAGGTCTTGCGCACCTCGAACGACGGGTGGGCCAGCCGGTGGGCGAGCTCGCCGTCGTTGGTGACCAGGAGCAGACCCTCGGTGTCCTGGTCGAGCCGGCCGACGTGCACCAGGCCCTTGGCGAGGTCGCCGACCATGTCCCCGACGCAGGGCCGGTTCCGGTCGTCGCTCATCGCGGTGACGACACCCGAGGGCTTGTTGAGGGCGTAGGTGACCCGGTCGTCGCGGAGCTCCAGCCGGGCCCCGTCCACGGCGATCTTGTCGCGGCGCGGGTCCACCCGCATGCCCTGGACGGCGACGGTGCGGCCGTTCACGCTGATCCGGCCGGCGTCGATCATGTCCTCGCAGACGCGGCGCGACCCGACCCCCGCCCGGGCCAGCACCTTCTGCAGGCGCTCGCCCTCCCGCTCGCCGTCGGCGTCCGCGGGCTCGCGGTCACCGGGGTGGGCGGGGGCCAGCTCCATGTCCTCCGACCAGCCCTCGCCGGCGTCGGTGGGGTTCTCGTCGTGCGGGGCGGTGTTCATCCCCGCCAGTCTCCCACCCGGCGGGACGGTCGTTCCCGCCCTGCCGGGAGGAGACGGCGGTCAGCAGTTCTCCTGGCCGTACTCGTCGACGGCGCTGCCGGTGGAGACCAGGTCGGACTGCAACTGCTGGGCCTCGGCGGCGAACTCAGTGTTGGCCGAGGGATCGGTCAGGTCGACCTGCTCGAGCAGGTCGCGCATGCCGCTCCACGCCTCGACCAGCGCCTGCCAGTCGTCGGCCACGCCCTCGGGCGGGTCGACGGCCTCGAGTCGCTCGACGGCGTCCCCGACCATCTCCGGCGCCTGTTCCGGGGTGGCCGTCACGCCCTGCAGGTCGGTGGTGACGTCCTCGAGCAGGTCGGGCACGTTCTCGCAGAACGCCTCCTGGCGCTGCTCCTCCTCCGACGAGCCGCAGCCGGCGAGCAGCAGGGCGGCGAGGGCGAGGGGGACCCCGGCGGAACGGACGGACAGTGATCGGCGCATCGTCAGACCGTAACCGCCGATCGCCGGCCGGGTCGCTCCGGGGAACCCGATCGGGTGGGGACCGGCGTCGGCGGGGCTAGCCTCCGCCGGCATGGAGCCCGCTCGCGAGGGCCGCGCGCTCCTGTCGACGGGTCTCACCACCGGCTGGACCCGGTCGGGGGACCCGCGCGGGCGACCCGCGGTCCTGCTGCTGCACTCCTGGGCGGCGTCCCGGCGCGAGTTCGGCCGCCTCCAGCCACTCCTGCCCCGGTCGGTGTACGCCGTCGCGGTCGACCTCCGGGGGCACGGGGACGCCGACCGGGCGGCCGGTGGCTACGACCTGCCCTCGCTCGCCGCCGACGTCGTGGCCGTCCTGGACGCCCTCGACCTGCCCCGCGCGGTCCTGGTGGGGGCCTCCAGCGGCGGGTACGTGGCCCAGCAGGTCGCCGTCGCCGCCGCCGACCGGGTCGCCGGGCTGGTGCTGGCCGGCGCGCCCCGCGACCTGAGTGGCCCCCGCCCGCCGTTCGCCGAGACGGTCGACCGGTTGACCGATCCCGTGCCGCCCGCCGTGGTCCGCGTCCTCACCGCGGGGCTGACCGACCTCGCCGTCGTCCCGCCGGAGTTCGTGGACCTGATGGTGGCCGAGGGGTGCCGGCTCCCGGCCGCGGTGTGGCGGTCCTCCCTGGCCGGGTTCGTCGCATCCCGGCCACCGACCGACGGCGGCACGATCACCGCGCCCACCCTCGTCGTCAGCGGCGACGCCGACACCGCGCTGGGCGCCGAGCAGGCGAGGGCCCTGGTCGCCGCCGTCCCCGGTGCCCGCTGGGTCCGCTACGCCGGGACCGGGCACCTCGTCCTGTGGGAGCAGCCGGAGCGCCTCGCGGCCGACGTCACGGCCTTCCTGGCCTCCCTCGGCTGAGCGTGCGACTCAGCCGCCGAGGTGCTCGTCGAGCAGGGACGACGGCTCCGGCAGCAGCGGGCCGAGCTCGGGCAGCTCGTCGAGGCCGCTGAGCCCCAGCCGCTCCAGGAACAGCGGGGTCGTCGCGTACAGACCCCCGCCGCTGTCGGGGTCGCTGCCGACCTCCCGCACCAGCCCCCGCGAGAGCAGCGTCCGCATGACGCCGTCCACCCCGACCCCGCGGATCGCCGCCACCCGGGCCCGGGTGACCGGCTGGCGGTAGGCGATGACGGCGAGGGTCTCCAGCGCGGCCTGGGTGAGCCGGCTGCGCTGGCCGTCGACGAGGTAGCGCTCGACGACCTCGGCGTGCTCCTCGCGGGTGTAGAGCCGCCAGCCCTCCCCCACCCGGCGCAGCGTGATGCCGGCGCCGCGGCGGTCGTAGTCCCCGGCCAGCTCGGCCAGCGCGGCGCGCACCCGCGGCACCGGGGCACGCAGCGCCGCGGCCAGCGTGACGTCGTCGACCGGGCCGTCCACGACGAACAGCAGTGCCTCCAGGCCGGCCCGCAGGACGGCGGGGTCCGCCTCGGCCTCGGCCACGGCGTCGGCCTCGGGCGGCTGCACCGGGTCGGCGGTGGGCTCTGGCGCCTGGACCTGCACGGGCGCCGGCAGGGGGGCCGGCTCGGCCACGGGCGCCGGCTCGGCCGCCGGCGGGGGCCGCTCGGCGACGCGGGCGGCCAGCTCGGCGGCGACGGCGTCCCAGGTGGCCGGGTCCGCCTCGCCCCGCTCCTCGGCCTCGGCCCGGCCGGCGGCCAGTTCCGCGGCCAGCGCCTCCCAGGAGATGGGCCGGTGGTCCTCCTCGCTCACGTGTCCCCCTCGTCCGGGCCGTCGTAGCGGTCGGCGGCGGGGTCCTCGTCGTCCACCGGGCGGTCGCCCCCGATCCAGCGCACGTGCAGCTCTCCCAGCGGGGTCAGCTGCTCGAAGGTGACCCGCTGCTGACGGTAGAGCTCGAGCAGGGCCAGGAACCGGGCAACCACCTCGAGGGTGTGCTCGCAGTCGGCCGACAGTGCCCGGAAGGTCGTCGTGCCCGACGCCATCAGCCGGGTGCGGACCAGCAGCAGCTGCTCGGCGACGCTCACCGCCGGCGCGTGCAGGTGCGACACGCTCACCACCGGCGGGGCCTTCGGCGTCAGCACGCGGGTGGCGAGCGCGGCGAAGGCCTCCGGGGTGACGCCGAGCAGCACCTCGGGCAGCAGGTCGGCGAACCGCGGCTCGAGGCCGACGTCGCGCGGGAACCGGCGGACGGCGGTGGCCTCGCGCTCGCGCAGGAAGGCCGCCGCCTGCTTGTAGGCCCTGTACTGCAGCAACCGGGCGAAGAGCAGGTCGCGGGCCTCGAGCAGCTCGAGGTCGTCGGCGTCCTCGACGTCGGCG
Organism: Geodermatophilus sabuli; assembly: GCF_010686765.1. Lineage (GTDB taxonomy): Bacteria > Actinomycetota > Actinomycetes > Mycobacteriales > Geodermatophilaceae > Geodermatophilus > Geodermatophilus sabuli_A. Next base: position 214,351 of record NZ_JAAGWF010000003.1, read on the forward strand.
GCCGGCAGCAGCCGGGCGGCCTTCAGGTCGAGCAGCGTGGCGGCCACGACGAGGAACTCGCTGGCCTGGTCGAGGTCCAGCTCGTCCCCGAGCGCGCGCAGGTGGGCGATGAACTCGTCGGTGACCGTCGACAGCGCGATCTCGGTGATGTCGAGCTGGTGCTTCCCGATCAGCTGCAGCAGCAGGTCGAACGGGCCCTCGAAGTTGGTCAGCCGGACGGTGAACCGGTTCGGCTGCCCACTCGCCACGCCGACCACGGAGCCCGAGCCTAGTGAGCGGACCTCGTCCTCAGTTCTTCTTGAGCCGGCGGACCAGCACCGAGTCGGCGCCGTTCTCGCCCAGGTCGGCCAGCAGCACGGCGATCGCCTCGCGCACGATGCGGCCGCGGTCGGCGGCCAGCCCGTGCTCGGCCCGCAGCGACAGCCGGGCGCTCTCGAGGGCGAGCAGCTCGTCGGCCGAGATGTACACGGTGATCTTCTCGTCGTGCCGGGTCCGCTCGGCGCGCTGGGCGCGCCCGCGGGTGGGGCGGGCCGGAACGGCCGGGGCGGGTGCGGCCGACCGGTAGCCGGCCAGCGGGTCGCCCTGGTCGCCGCCGCCGGCGACCAGGGTCAGCGGCGCGGCGGTCTCGGCGTCCGCGTCGCCCCGGCGGCCGGTCGCACCGGCGCGCAGCGCCGGGGAGCTGACGGTCGCGCTGATGCTGGGCAGCTCGGTGACCTCGGGGACGGCGGAGGCGGCGTCGGTGCGGCGGAACAGCTCGGCGGCGCCCGGCAGCACGGGACGGCGGGTCACGCTTCCTCCTCGCTGGCGCTCGTCGGGCGCGTGCCCCGAGGTCCTGCGTCACTGTGTGCCCTCGCGAGCTCGGTCACAGTGCGATGACCTCCTTCGCCAGGTCGCGGTAGGCCGCCGCACCCGACGACGTCGGCGCCCAGGTGGTGATCGGCTGGCCGGCGACGGTGGTCTCCGGGAAGCGCACGGTCCGCTGGATGACGGTCAGGAAGACGGTGTCGCCGAAGGCCTCCACGACCCGGCTGAACACCTCGCGGCAGTGCACCGTCCGGGAGTCGTACATCGTGGCGAGGATCCCGGAGATCTCCAGGCCCGGGTTGAGCCGCTCCTTGACCTTCTCGATCGTGTCGACCAGCAGGGCCACCCCGCGCAGCGAGAAGAACTCGCACTCCAGCGGGATGATCACGCCCTGGGCGGCGGTCAGCGCGTTCACGGTGAGCAGGCCGAGCGAGGGCTGGCAGTCGATGAGGATGTAGTCGTACTCGTCGCGGACGTCGTCGATCACCCGCAGCAGCGTCTGCTCACGGGCCACCTCGCTGACCAGCTGGACCTCGGCGGCGGACAGGTCGATGTTGCTGGGGACCAGGTCCAGCCCGGGGATGTCGGTGGACACCCGGACGTCGGCCAGCGTCGTCCGCCGCTCCATGAGCGCGTTGTAGACCGTGCGGTCCATGTTCTGCGCCGGCACGCCGAGCCCGACCGACAGGGCACCCTGCGGGTCGAGGTCGATGAGCAGCACCTTGCGGCCGTACTCGACGAGTGCGGCACCCAGGTTGATCGTGGACGTCGTCTTGCCGACGCCGCCCTTCTGGTTGCACATCGCGATGATGCGGGCCGGACCGCGCTGCGTGAGCGGCTTGGGCTCGGGCAGCGGGCGCATCCGCGCCCGGGCCGGGTCCAGCCGCGAGGCAGCGGCACCCATCTCGGGTCCGGTGTCGGTCGCGAGCGCGACGGCCGGGCCGGCCGCGTCCCCTCGGATCGCCATCGCTTCGTTGCCTCCACTCGTCCCCGTCCCGGCTGTGCAGCCAGGGTGCGGTCAGCGGTTCTGCCGCCCGGGTGAGCCCGACGCTAGGGAGAGGGAGCCGGAGAACCGAGGAGGCACGCCGGACGAGATGTCGACTTGGCGACCACTGCCAACACATCGGCGTCGTTGAGCCGAAACCCATGGCAACATCAGCCCAGTCGCCGCTCGCTGGGCTGTCAGGTCAGTGCACGCGGGTGACTGCTCGCGTAGACCTCGCGGAGCCGGTCCACGGTGACCAGTGTGTAGACCTGGGTGGTGGTCACCGAGGCGTGGCCCAGCAGCTCCTGCACGACGCGGACGTCGGCCCCGCCGTCGAGCAGGTGGGTGGCGAACGAGTGGCGCAGGGTGTGCGGGGAGACCTCCGCCGTCAGGCCGGCGCGCTCCGCCGCCGTTCGCAGGATCGACCAGGCGCTCTGCCGTGACAGCCGGCCGCCGCGGGCGTTGAGGAACAGCGCGCCGCCACGGACCCCGGCACGGCCGGTGGCCGCGAGCGCCGGCCGGGCGCGCACCAGGTAGTCCTCCACCGCGCGCAGGGCGTAGCTGCCCACCGGGACCAGCCGCTCCTTGCCGCCCTTGCCCGCCAGCCGCACCACCGACTGCCCCCGGTCGAGGTCGTCGACGGCCAGCCCCACGGCCTCGGAGATCCGCGCGCCGGTGCCGTACAGCAGCTCCAGCAGCGCCCGGTCGCGCAGTCCGCGCGGCCCCTCGAGGGCACCCGCCCCCTCGATGAGGGCCACCACCGACTCGACCGGGATGGCCTTGGGCAGCCGCCGGGCCGGCGCCGGGGGGCGGACCTCGTGCGCCACGTCGTCGGGAACCAGCCCGTCGAGCAGGGCGAAGCGGTGCAACCCCCGGACGGCGACGACCGCGCGGGCCGCGGACGTCGCCGAGAGGGGCGGGTGGTCGTCGTCCCCGCGGCGCAGCGCGGCGAGGAAGGCGGCGACGTCGGTCTCGGCGACCTCGGCCAGGCGGTGCACGCCCGCGGTGTCGAGGAACTCGGTGTAGCGGCGCAGGTCGCGGCGGTAGGAGGCGATCGTGTTCGCGGCCAGCCCGCGCTCCACCGTGAGGTGGTCGAGATAGCCACTGACCACCCGGCCCACGTCGGTGGCAGGAGCCGCTGTCGTCAGGCTCTGCCC
>NZ_JAAGWF010000031.1 GCF_010686765.1 Geodermatophilus sabuli
TGTTCCGGCTCAACTGCGCCTCCTGCCACAACTTCGTCGGCCAGGGCGGTGCCCTCTCCTCGGGCAAGGCGGCGCCGTTTTTTGATGCTGACCGGCCCCGAGAACATGCCGGTGTTCGGGGACAACCAGCTCACCCCGGACGAGAAGCGCGCGATCATCAACTACGTGCAGACCATCGACAACCAGGCCGACCCCGGTGGCGCCGGCGTCGGCCGCATGGGACCCGTGGCCGAGGGCCTGGTCATCTGGGTCGTCGGCATCGGCGTCCTGCTGTTCGGGATCTTCTGGATGGGGAGCAAGGCGTGACCACCCGCGAGACCCGCCCCGGTTCGACCGGTGGCGCGGACGTCCCCGGCCCCCTCCACGGCGGCCCGGACGACGACTACACGCCCGAGCAGCTCGCGGCCATCTCCCGCGAGGACCTCGACCGCCTGGGCGCCGCCTACGACGGCGTGCAGATCCTGCACGTCGACCCGGGCCCCGAGCCGGGGTCCGCGGTCGAGCGGCGGGCCGTCCGCCAGGTCGGGCTCACCTTCGCCCTGGCCGGCCTCGCCGCCTTCGCCTTCATCGTGATCTACGTCGGCTCGGGCTGGTTCCTGCCCGACTGGCACTGGGAGATCACCGAGGGCGGTTGGAGCGCGCTGTTCACGCCGATGCTGGGCGCCCTGATGGGCCTCTCGCTGGTCCTCGTCGGCGTCGGTCTGGTGCTCTACACCAAGAAGCTGCTCCCGCACGAGACCGCGGTGCAGGACAAGCACGACGGTTCGCACTTCGACCGGGTCACCACCGGCGCCACCCTCGTGGGCGGCCTGCACAACAGCGGCCTGGCGCGGCGCAAGCTGATCACCCGTTCGCTGGTGTTCATGGGCGGCGGCCTCGGGCTGATGCTGATCATGCCGCTGGGCGGCCTCATCCGGAACCCGAACACCGGCGATCCGCTGGGCACCACCAACTGGGGCCCGGGGGTCCGCCTCGTCCGCGACGACGGCACCCCCATCCGGCCCGGCGACCAGCAGCCCGGCTCGCTGGAGACGGTGTTCCCGGCCGTCCCGGGCGGGAACCGGCAGGCCGACGCCGCCACGATGCTGATCCGGCTGCGGCCCGAGCAGGTCGCGGTCAACCGCCCCCGCGAGGGTCAGGACGACTTCGGCTACGGCGACTACGTCGCCTACTCGAAGATCTGCACGCACGCCGGGTGCCCGGTGTCGCTGTACGAGCAGGAGACCAGCCGGATCCTCTGCCCGTGCCACCAGTCGCAGTTCGACGTCACGCAGGGTGCCAAGCCGGTCTTCGGCCCGGCGACGCGGGCGCTACCGGAGCTGCCCATCACGGTCGACGACGAGGGCTACTTCGTCGCGCGCGACGACTACCCTGAGGCCGTGGGCCCCACCTACTGGAACCGGGAGCGCATCTGATGGCTCGTACCGCCACGGCGCCGGGTGTCCCGACCACGCTGCTGGGCAAGGCCGCGCTCGAGGTCGACGACCGCCTGATCGTCGCTGGACCGCTCCGCCGGACCCTGAACAAGGTCTTCCCCGACCACTGGTCGTTCCTGCTGGGCGAGATCGCGCTCTACGCGTTCGTCGTCCTGCTGCTGTCGGGCACGTACCTGACCTTCTTCTTCGACGCCTCGATGCGGGAGGTCGTGTACGAGGGCTCCTACGCGCCGCTGCGCGGCGTCGAGATGTCCGCGGCCTACGACTCCGCGCTGCAGCTGTCGTTCGACGTCCGCGGCGGCCTGTTCATGCGGCAGATCCACCACTGGGCGGCGCTGCTGTTCGTCGCCGCGATCGTGGTGCACCTGCTGCGCATCTTCTTCACCGGCGCCTTCCGGCGGCCGCGCGAGAGCAACTGGCTCATCGGTGTGGTCATGCTGGTGCTCGCGCTGCTCATGGGCGTCACCGGCTACTCGCTCCCCGACGACCTGCTCTCGGGCACCGGGCTCCGCATCATCAGCGCGATCCTGCTGTCGGTGCCGGTCATCGGCACCTGGGCACACTGGGCGGTCTTCAACGGCGACTTCGTCGGCGAGAACATCATCGGCCGGTTCTACATCGTGCACGTGCTGCTGATCCCGGCCATCCTGCTGGCACTCATCGCGGTGCACCTGCTGGTCCTGGTCAAGCAGAAGCACACCCAGTTCCCCGGCCCGGGCCGCACGGAGCACAACGTGGTCGGCAACCGGCTCTTCCCGGCCTTCGCCGGCAAGGCGACCGGCCTGTTCTTCATCGTGTTCGGTGTCTGCGCCGCCCTCGGCGGCCTCGTGCAGATCAACCCGGTGTGGCTCTGGGGCCCGTACAACCCGGCTCAGGTCTCCTCGGCCTCGCAGCCGGACTGGTACATCGGCTTCCTCGACGGGTCGACGCGCATCTTCCCGGCCTGGGACATCAACCTGCCGGGCGACTACACGATCCCGGCGCTCTTCTGGCCCACGGTCGTCGTCGCCGGCGCGATGTTCACCGTCCTCGCGCTGTACCCGATGATCGAGCGCAAGCTCACCGGCGACACCGCCTCGCACCACCTGCTGCAGCGGCCGCGGGACGTGCCGGTGCGGACGTCGCTCGGGGTCATGGCCCTGACGTTCTACGTCTGGCTGATGATCGCGGGCGGCAACGACGTCATCGCGGACAAGTTCGACATCAGCCTCAACGCGATGACCTGGGTCGGCCGGATCGGCGTGATCATCCTGCCGCCGATCGCCTACGTGCTCACCTACCGGATGTGCCTGGGCCTCCAGCAGCACGACCGCGAGGTGCTCGAGCACGGCATCGAGACCGGCGTCATCCGGCGCCTGCCGCACGGCGAGTTCATCGAGGTCCACCAGCCCCTGGGTGAGGTGGACGCGCACGGCCACGGCCAGCTCGCCTACGGCGGTGCTCCGGTGCCCAAGAAGATGAACCAGGTCGGCGGTGCTCGCCGGGCCATCCGGGGCTTCTTCAGCCCCATCGAGGAGCCGGCGCAGGTCGAGCTCGAGCAGCGCCGCGAGGAGCACGGCCCGGCGGCCGCGGAGTCCAGCCGGGAGCTCACCACCTCCGGTCGGCCTCAGGAGGGCGGGCGGCCGCAGGAGCCGCGCGACTGACCCACCTGGCAGCTCACCAGCAGGGCCCCCGACGGGATCCCGTCGGGGGCCCTGCTGCGTCCGGGGCACCGCTGCGCACGCGGGTGACCCCGGGTCGGACGCTGGGTGCGCCCGGGCCGCCACCGGCTCCGTTCCCCCGCGGTCGCTGGTCCTCGACCGCGGCGGGAGCCACGTGCGGACGCCGGGGGTGGTGTCGGCACCGACCGTGGCACGACCACCCGTGCGCGCGTCACCGGCCGGCTGGGCGGGCAGCAGGACGGCCTCACGCGGTGTCGCAGGGACGTCGGCGGGATGCGGGCCACCGCTCGTCCGGCGGAGGGAGCCTCGGCTCGACGCAGCACGCCCTCGTCCGGCCGAGCAGTCTCCCGTGGCCGGGTCCCACGAGGGGCGGCTGTGGGTGGGGAACCCGGCGCCGGCCGGGGCGTCGCCGCCGCAGCGGTACCCCGGAGCGCTCACCGGGGGCCGCCACACGCTGGAGGGGCCGCCCCGGCCCGCGGGACGTCACAGGGCCCCTCCTCGCGGCTGCGGGGAGGGGCCCTGTGGGGGAACGCGGAGGATCGCCGCTCAGCTGTGCGCGTTCTGCCCGACGTAGTACTCGAACAGCAGGCCACCGATGGTGACGAGCAGCGCGGCGCCGGCGATGAGGATCAGCCACGAGTAGAAGAAGGCCAGCGCCAGACCCATCAGCGCGGCCGACAGGGCGATGGCGAAGGGCCAGTAGCTCCCCGGGCTGAAGAAGCCGAGCTCACCTGAACCGTCGGCGATGTCGGCGTCCTTGCGGTCCTCCGGGCGGGCGTCGATGCGCCGCGAGACGAACCAGAAGAAGCCGCCGATGAGGAAGGTGAGTCCCCCCGACAGGACCAGCGCCGTGGTGCCGATCGGCTCACGGGACCAGATCCCGTAGACCGCGGCCATCACGATGCAGAAGACACCGATGATGTTGAAGATGAGCGCTTCGACCTTCACGGCCGTCCCTCCTCGTGCGTGGTTCCTGCTGCCCCGCCGGACCGGTCAGCCATCGGCGCGCTGGGCGTCGTCGACGAGGTCCCACGCCTGCGTGGACTGCGGGCCGCCCGGCTGGCCGATGCTCTCGAGGGCGGCGGCGGTGTCCAGGCCCGACTCGCGTGCCTCGAGGTAGTCCGCGTAGTCGTCCTGCGACACCGCCCGGACCTCGAAGTTCATGTAGGCGTGGTAGGTCCCGCAGAGCTCGGTGCAGCGTCCGACGAAGGCGCCCTCCTCGCGGACGGTCACCTCGAAGACGTTGTCCCGGCCGTTCTCGTTGCCGGGGATGACGTCGAGCTTGAAGAGGAACTCCGGCACCCAGAACGAGTGGATGACGTCCGCCGAGGCCACCTCGAACCGGACGACCTGGTCGGTGGGCAGGACGAGGATCGGGATCTCCTCGCTGGTGCCGATCGTGTCGACCGGCTGGCCGTCGTCCCCGGTGGTCTCCGGGTAGACGAACTGCCAGTTCCACTTGAAGGCGTTGACGGCGATGGTGACGTCGGGATCCTCGCTGCGGTCCTGGACCCGGTTCTGCACCACGACGGTGAAGAAGAACAGCCCGGCGATGATCAGGAACGGGATGATCGTGTAGACGATCTCCAGCGGCAGGTTGTACGCCGTCTGCTTGGGGAGCTCGTCCCCACGCTTCCGGTGCTTGACGACCGACCACAGGATCAGGGCCCACACCCCGATGCCGACGATCAGTGCCGCGATGACCGACCAGATCCACAGGTTGCGCATGTCGACGGCCTCGTCGGTGATGCCGTCGGGCCAGCCCCAGCGCCAGAACTCGTTGTTCGGGGTGCACCCGGTGAGGGCGACCACCCCCAGGAGACCGAGCGCGGGGACCCGCGCGAGCCTGCTGCCTCGAGCCACTGCTCGCTGCCTCCTCGTCCTCCGTCCGGACGTCCCGGACGGTCGTCCCGGCGGGCCGCCAGCCGGGGTTCGGCGAACGGCTCCCGTGCCGATCACAGTCTGCGGGGAGACTAGCCGACCCCGCATGGCGGCCGACCACCGGAGACGCACGACCGGCGGGTCGCGTGCCTGCACCGTCGGACGGCGGCGCGGGCGACGGTCCGCAGGCCGGTGAGACCCGCCACCGGCGGCCCCGGACCGACCGGGACGCCGGTTAGAGTCGAGGTCGTGATCTCCCGGCTGCTGACCCCCAGGTGGGTGCTGATGCACCTGCTCGTGGCGGCGCTGTTCGTCGCCACCTTCTTCCTGGGCTGGTGGCAGTTGAGCAAGGCCGAGGCCGGCGGCGGTGCGGTCAACTGGAGCTACGCGCTGCAGTGGCCGCTGTACGGGTTCATGGGCCTGTGGTTCTACGTGCGCATGTGCCGCGAGGAGCTGCACCGTGACCCCGACGAGGAGGAGCCGGGCAGCTCGCTGGTCCTGTACCAGCGGCCCCGGATCGACACGACCGGCGACCCGGAGCTGGCCGCGTACAACGCCTACCTGGCCGAGCTCAACGAGAAGGCCCTGGGCCGGCGGGGCACCAGTGGCGGCTGAACCGGCCGCGACCGCCCCGCGGCTGCCCCGGGCGCTCGCCCGACGGGTCGGCCAGGGCGTCCCCGCCGCGCTGACCCGCTACCGGGTGATGGCCTGGGTGGTCGGCGTCCTGCTGATCGCGCTGATCCTGGTCGCCGTCCCGCTGAAGTACGCGGCGGGACTCGACCAGCCCGTCGCCGTCATCGGCACGGCGCACGGCTGGCTGTACTTCATCTTCTTCCTCACCGCCTGCGACCTCGCGGTGCGCGCCCGCTGGACGCTCCGGGGCACGGTGCTCGTGCTCCTGGCCGGCACCGTGCCGATCCTGTCCTTCGTCGCCGAGCGGATCGCGACCCGCAAGACCCGCGCCGGCGAGCGCGTCTGACCCCGTCCCGGCTCCAGCAGCCGGGACACGAGCCGACACCCCGGAGACCTGCGCCTCATGTGCGGCCTGCTGGCCTACCTGTCCACCGACGCCGACCGGGTCGGCGTCGACCACGTCGACGGCGTGCAGTCCGCGCTGCACTGCCTGCACCACCGCGGCCCCGACGACACCGCGGTGTGGTCCGACGACCGCGCGGTCCTCGGCTTCAACCGGCTGTCGATCATCGACCTGGAAGGCAGCCCGCAGCCGCTGCCCTACGCCGGCGACCGGTACCGGATCCTGTTCAACGGCGAGATCTACAACTACCTGGAGCTCCGGGAGGCGCTCGCCGCCGCCGGCGCCGAGCTGAGCACCCACGGGGACACCGAGACGATCGTCGCCGGCTACCACCTGTGGGGCCAGGACGTCGTCCGCCGGCTGCGCGGGATGTTCTCCTTCGTCATCTGGGACACCGCCACGCGGACGGCGTTCGGCGCCCGCGACCCCTTCGGCATCAAGCCACTGTTCACCGCCCGGCTGGCCGACGGCGGCCTGGTCTTCAGCTCGGAGAAGAAGGCGGTCCTGGAGATGCTCGGCGGCAGCGCCGCCGCCGGCGGGGTCGACCCCGCCTCGCTCCAGCACTACCTGACGCTGCAGTACGTGCCCGAGCCGGCGACGCTGCACCGCGGCATCCGCCGGATCGAGAGCGGTACGAGCTTCACCGTGGTGGACGGCGAGCTGCACACCGCCCGCTACTTCCACCCGACCTTCCGGCCGCAGCCGGTGGCGGCCGGACGGGAGCAGGAGCTCTACGACCGGATCGCGGCGGCGCTGGACGAGTCCGTGGCCAAGCACATGCGCGCCGACGTCACCGTGGGGTCGTTCCTCTCCAGTGGCATCGACTCCACCGCGATCGCCGCGCTCGCGCACCGCTACAACCCGGACCTCATGACCTTCACGGTCGGGTTCGAGCGGGAGTCGACGTCGGAGGTCGACATCGCCGCGGAGTCGGCGGCGGCGCTCGGTGTGGCCCACGTGCCGGTCGTGATCACCGCGGAGCAGTTCGCCGAGGCCATCCCGGAGGTGGTCTGGTACCTCGACGACCCGGTCGCCGACCCCGCCCTCGTACCGCTGTACTTCGTGGCCCGCGAGGCGCGCAAGCACGTCAAGGTGGTGCTCTCCGGCGAGGGCGCGGACGAGCTGTTCGGCGGGTACACGATCTACCGCGAGCCGCTGAGCCTGGCCTGGGCCGAGCGGGTGCCGCCGTTCGGCAAGCGGGCGATGGCCGCCCTGTCCGAGCGGCTGCCCGAGGGGATGCGCGGCAAGGACCTGCTGCGCCGCGCGTCGATCCCCCTGGAGGAGCGCTACTACGGCAACGCGCGCAACTTCTCCGGTGCGGAGCTGGCCCGGCTGATGCGCGGCCACGACACCGACCTGTCGCACGTCACCGTGACCGAGGCCCTCTACCGGCAGACCCGCGAGGCCGGGTACGACGACGTCACGGCCATGCAGTACGTGGACCTGTTCACCTGGCTGCGCGGCGACATCCTGGTCAAGGCCGACAAGATGACGATGGCCAACTCGCTCGAGCTGCGGGTGCCCTTCCTGGACCCCGAGGTGTTCGCCCTCGCCAGCACCATCCCGCTGGACCAGCGCGTGCCGGTGGGCGGCTCGGGTGACCGGCAGAACGCCACCAAGTACGCGCTGCGCCGGGCGATGGAGCAGATCGTCCCGCCGTCGATCCTGCACCGGCGCAAGCTGGGCTTCCCCGTGCCGACGGCGGACTTCCTCGCCGGGCCGCTGCACGAGTGGGCGCGCGACATCGTGGCGGGCAGCCAGACCGACGAGTGGCTCGACCGCGACCACGTGCTGGGCCTGCTCGACCGGCTCCGGACGGCCGAGGTGCCGAGCAAGCGCATCGCCCGTCAGGTCTGGGAGGTGCTGGTCTTCATGGTGTGGCACGGCATCTTCGTCGAGGAGCGGATCAAGCCGGCGATCCCCGAGACCGTCTACCCCGTCCGGCTCTGACACGACAGCGCCCGGCTCCTCCGCGAGGAGGAGCCGGGCGCTGTGGTCGTGCGTCAGGCGAGGATCAGGAGAACGAGTCCCCGCAGGCGCACGAGCTGCCGGCGTTGGGGTTGTCGATCGTGAACCCCTGCTTCTCGATGGTGTCGACGAAGTCGATCACGGCACCGCCGAGGTAGGGGCCGCTCATGCGGTCGACGATGACCTCGACCCCACCGAACTCGTAGGTCTGGTCGCCGTCGAGGAACCGCTCGTCGAAGAAGAGCTGGTATCGCAACCCGGAGCAGCCGCCCGGCTGGACCGCGATGCGCAGCCGCAGGTCGTCGCGACCCTCCTGGTCCAGCAGCGCCTTGACCTTCGAGGCCGCGGGGTCGCTGAGCAGCACACCGGTGCTACCGGGGGCCGTGGTGTCCTGCACCGTCATGTTCTGTCCTCCCACATCCGAGGGCGTCCGCTGCGGCACTCCCTGCAGCGGGTGAACACCGCCGTGGCGGAGCCTGTTCCCAGTCTACGTCCCGGACCGGCGCGCGGGCCGGGACGGCGGGGCGCCCCCGTAGACTCGCCGCTGTGAAGCTCCGCCTGCCCGGGCGCCGGGACCGCGCCGAGACCGCGCCGGACGCCGGCACCGACGTGACCACCTCGCTGGTGAAGGCCGGCGGCAAGGGCCGGCCCACGCCGAAGCGGTACGAGGCCCAGGGCCGCCGTCCCGGGCCTCCCCCGCCGCCGCCGACCACCCGCAAGGAGGCCTACAAGCGGATGCGCGAGCAGCAGGCGGCCACGCGGGGCGCCGCGCGCGCGGGCGCCGTCCGCGGCGACGACAGCCACCTGCCGGTGCGCGACCGCGGGCCGGTCCGCAAGCTGGTGCGCGACACCGTCGACGCCCGCCGCAACGCCGGCAGCTTCTTCCTGGTGGTCGCCGCGCTGGTGCTCGTCGGCTACTTCGTGCCGGTCCCGGAGGTGCAGAGCTACACGGTGTTCCTCTGGTTCCTCTTCTTCCTGGTGATCATCGCCGACTCCGTCGTCCTGGGCCGGCGGATCAAGCGGAAGGTGCTCGAGCGCTTCCCCGACGACGACCACCGGATGCGTGGGCTGATCTGGTACGGCGTCAGCCGGTCCACGATGGTCCGGCGGTGGCGGTTCCCCAAGCCCGAGGTGGCACTGGGCGCCCAGGTCTGAGGGAGGACCCCGTCCTCCTCACCGCTCGCAGGCTCGCGGCGAGCCTCCGGGCGGGGCCGCTAGCGTCGGCCGGGTGGAATCCAGACGACTGGGCCGATCCGGCCTCACCATCTCCTCGATCGCGTACGGCAACTGGCTGACCCACGGCGGGCAGGTCGAGGAGGACGCCGCCCAGGCCTGCGTGCGGGCGGCGCTCGACGCGGCATCACCACCTTCGACACCGCCGACGTCTACGCCGGCACCCGGGCCGAGTCGGTGCTCGGCCGCGCGCTGGCCGGCCAGCGCCGCGAGGGCCTGGAGATCTTCACCAAGGTCTACTGGCCGACGGGGCCCGGGCACAACGACCGCGGACTGTCCCGCAAGCACGTCATGGAGAGCTGCACGGCGTCCCTCCGCCGGCTGCAGATCGACCACGTCGACCTCTACCAGGCGCACCGCTACGACCCCACGGTGCCGCTGGAGGAGACGATGACCGCCTTCGCCGACCTGGTGCGGGCCGGCAAGGCGCTCTACATCGGCGTCTCGGAGTGGCGCGCCGACGAGATCGCCGCCGGTGCCGCCCTGGCCCGCGACCTCGGCATCCAGCTGGTCAGCAACCAGCCGCAGTACTCGATGCTCTGGCGGGTGATCGAGGACGAGGTCGTGCCCACCTCCGAGAAGGAGGGGCTGTCGCAGATCGTGTTCTCCCCGATCGCCCAGGGCGTGCTCACCGGCAAGTACCTCCCCGGCCAGCAACCGCCCGCCGGGAGCCGCGCCACCGACCCCGAGGCCGGCCGGTTCATCCAGCGGTTCCTGCGGGACGACGTCCTCACCCGCGTGCAGCAGCTGCGCCCGATCGCCGACGATCTCGGCCTCTCGATGGCCCAGCTGGCGATCGCGTGGGTGCTGCAGAACGGCAACGTCGCCGCCGCGATCATCGGCGCCACCCGGCCCGAGCAGGTCCACGACAACGTCCAGGCGGCCGGCGTCACCCTCGGCGACGACGTCCTGGCCCGGATCGACGAGGTGCTCGGCGACGTCGTCGAGCGTGACCCGGCCAAGACCGCGCGCGGCTGAGGGGAGGTCCCCTGCCCCGCGCCGCGGGACGGGTGCAGGGGGCCCTCGCTCAGGTCGCGGCCAGGCCCATCGGGCCGTAGACCTTCCGCTCCCCCTCGAAGAGCGAGACCGTGGCGACGCCGCGCTCGAGCAGGTGCCGCCAGTTCTCGCCGAGCCACGACTCGGCGTCGCCCTGGTTGTCGGTCCGCGGGACCTCGACGCCCACCGCGGCGGGATCGACCTCCGCCCCCGAGGGGTCCTCCAGCCGCCAGTACCAGTCCATGGCGCGAGGCTAGTGACCTCCTCGCACCGGCCGTCCCCCGACTGTGACCTGGAGCTGGTTACCCCGGCGATCATCGGGGGCATGTGAGGTCATCGACCGTGCACGTGCCGACCGGAGGACCGATGACACACCCCACCGCGGGCGCGAGCCGCGCGACCGCTCCACCCCCCGCGACCGAGGACGCCTCGACCGGGCAGCTGATCGGTCAGCTCACCGAGCAGATCTCCCGGCTGGTCCGCGACGAGGCGCGCCTCGCGCAGGCGGAGGTCACCCAGAAGGCCAAGCGGCTCGGAGTCGGCGCCGGCCTGTTCGGCGGCGCCGGCCTGTTCGCCTTCTTCGGCCTGGCAGTGCTCATCGCCGCCGCCGTCCTGGCCCTGGCGCTGGCCGTGCCGGCCTGGCTCGCCGCGGTCATCGTGGCCGTCGTGCTGTTCGCCGTCGCCGGCGTCCTGGCGCTGGTGGGCAAGAAGGACGTCGACAAGGCGACACCGCCGCTGCCCACCGAGGCCATCGCGAGCACCAAGACCGACATCGCCACCGTGAAGGAGAGTGCCCGCCGGTGAGCACGCCCATCAGCTCCGGACCCGACGGCGCCGACAAGCCGGCGCCCAACGACCCCGACGCCATCAAGGCCGACATCGAGGCCACCCGCGCCCAGCTCGGCCGCACGGTCGACGAGCTGTCGCACCGCCTCGACGTGCCCTCGCGCGCCAAGGAGGGTGCGGCCCGCGCCAAGGACACCGCCGTGGAGACCTACCGCGAGAGCCCCCCGACGGTGATCGGTGCGGGAGCGGGCGTGGCCGGCCTCCTGGGCCTGCTCGTCTGGCGCAGCCGGACCAAGGACCGCCGGAAGGCCAAGCGCCAGGCGAAGCGGGATGCCAAGCGCGCGACCAAGGCCGTCGCCGCCCGGCGTGCCGCCGCGGAGAAGGCCGCCCGCAAGGCGACCCGGACGGCTGCGAAGAAGGCGAAGAAGGCCAAGGCCCGCCGGGTGTCGAGGAGGACGAAGTGAGCAGCAAGGGCGCCAAGCTCGCCTACCGGCCGATCGGCCTGCTCGGCGGTCTCCTCGCCGGCACCGTGTCCGGCGCCGTCTTCAAGCAGGTGTGGAAGCGCGTCGCGGACCAGGACGATGCACCCGACGCGCTGCAGAGCGAGTACCCGATGTACCAGGTGATCATCTCGGCCGCCCTGCAGGGCGCGATCTTCGCCGCCACCAAGGCGGCGATCGACCGGGCCGGTGCGCGTGGCTTCACCAAGCTGACCGGCACCTGGCCGGGCGACTGACGTGGCCGGGACCCGGCCCCGCGAGAGTGCCGTCGACCGGATCCGGGAGCGGGTCGAGGAGAAGGCAGCGCGACGGGCGGCCGCCAAGGCCGCCGCCGAGCGCGGTCCCGACCCCGACGCCGACCGTTCGCCGCCCGGGACGCCGTCGGAGGAGACGCTGCCGGGGGTCTCCGCGGAGAAGCCGACGGACATCCCCCTGCGCGGCTGGAAGCAGGTGGTCAAGCGGGCGTGGGCGGAGAACAAGGCCGACAACATGCCGATCATCGCCGGCGGGGTGGCCTTCTTCGCCTTCCTGGCCATCTTCCCGGCGTTGATCGCGGCCATCTCGATCTACGGCCTGGTGGCCTCTCCGGAGTCGGTCGCCGAGCAGATCGAGTCGCTGTCGGCGCAGCTGCCGGAGAGCGCCTCGGAGCTCATCGGCGACCAGCTCAACGCGATCGTCACCAACAGCGGCGGCGCGCTGACCGTGGGCCTGATCGTGTCGATCCTCGCCGCGCTGTGGAGCGCGTCCGGCGGCGTGGGCAACCTGATCACCGCCGTCAACCTGGCCTACGACGAGGTCGAGACCCGCGGCTTCGTGCGGATGAAGGCCACCTCGCTGGGCCTGACCCTGGGCGCGATCGTGTTCGTGCTGATCACCTTCGGTCTCGTCGCCATCGTCCCGGCGGTGCTGGAGGACCTCCCGCTCGGCGCCGTCGGCACGATCCTGGCGCAGGTGGTGCGGTGGCTGCTCCTGCTCGGCGTCTTCGCCGGTGCGCTCGCCGTCCTCTACCGGGTGGCCCCCGACCGCGACGCGCCGCAGCTGCGCTGGGTGAGTCTCGGCTCGATCGTCGTCACCGTCGTCTGGGCCGTGGTCAGCATCGGCTTCAGCTTCTACGTCGACAACTTCGGGTCCTACAACGAGACCTACGGCGCGATCGCCGGCGTCATCGTGCTGATGCTGTGGCTGTACCTCACCTGCTACCTGGTGCTGCTGGGCGCGGAGATCAACTCCGAGGCCGAGCACCAGACCGCCCGGGACACCACCGAGGGCGACCCCCAGCCGATGGGCCGGCGGGACGCCGTGGTCGCCGACTCCCTGCCCGACAAGCCGGAGCCGACCAAGGAGGACAAGGACCCGAC
Source organism: Geodermatophilus sabuli (assembly GCF_010686765.1). GTDB lineage: Bacteria > Actinomycetota > Actinomycetes > Mycobacteriales > Geodermatophilaceae > Geodermatophilus > Geodermatophilus sabuli_A. The sequence goes on from NZ_JAAGWF010000031.1 coordinate 12,856, forward strand.
GCGGAAGTAGGGCCTCAGCGCACGTGCGACGGGACGAAGGGCGGCCGCACCACCTCCACGGGCTGCGGCCGCCCGCGTACGTCGACGGTCAGCCGGCCGTCCTCGGGGTCGGCCGCGGCGGTGTCCAGCAGCGCGAGCGCGATGCCCGTGCGCAGGGTCGGTGAGAACGTGCCGCTGGTGACCTCGCCCACGCGGGCCCCGTCGGGGTCCAGCACCGCCATGCCGGGCCGCGGGATGCCCCGCCCGGAGACCCGCAGCCCCCGCAGCAACCGGGCCGGACCCGTCTCCCGTTCGGCCCGCAGGGCGTCCCGCCCCCAGAAGGCCGGCTTGTGCCAACCCACGGCCCACCCCACGCCGGCCTGCAGCGGGGTGATGTCCGGCGAGAGCTCGTGGCCGTGCAGTGGATAGCCCATCTCGGTGCGCAGCGTGTCCCGCGCGCCCAGCCCGCACAGCCGCAGCCCCTCGTCGCGGCCCACGTCGACGAGCACGTCCCACACCGCACCGGCCCGCTCCGCCGCGACCAGCAACTCGTAGCCGTGCTCCCCGGTGTAGCCGGTCCGGCAGACGGTCACCTCGGTGTCACCGCCTCCGGTGCCGGTCACGAAGGACAGGTGGGGCAGCTCGCCGGGCAGGCCGAGGAAGGCCAGCACCTGGGCCGACCGCGGCCCCTGGACCGCCAGGACGGCCACGTCGGCGTGCCGGTCGGTGACCGTCACCCCCGCGGGGGCGGCGTCAGCGAGCCGGGTCACGACGTCGGCGGCGTTGGCCGCGTTCGGCACCAGGAGCACGTCGTCGGGTCCGCGCAGGTAGACGAACAGGTCGTCGACGACGCCGCCGGCCCGTGGGTCGCCGTCGGGCAGGCAGACCAGCGTGTACTGCGCCCGGCCGGGGCCGATGCGGGACAGGTCGTTGGTCAGGCAGGAGTCGAGGAAGGCGGCGGCGCCGGTTCCGCGGACGGTCACCGTCCCCAGGTGGGAGACGTCGAACAGCCCGACGCCGGTCCGGACGGCGGCGTGCTCGGCCAGCACCCCTCCCCCGGCGTACTCCAGGGGCATCGACCACCCGGCGAACTCGGCCAGCTTGGCGCCGGCCGCGAGGTGCCGCTCGTGCAGCGGCGAGGTGCGCGCGGTCACGCCCTCACGCTATCGACGGCGGCGGCCTCCCTGCAGGTCGATCACCAGGTCGCGCCCGGTGACGGGCCCGGGCGGCCCCTCCGCAGGGGGCCACCGTGAGCCCGCGACCGGTGGGGGGCAGAGGGGTCCTCATAGGATCGAGCGGTGCCGACGACGATCACCGCCAGCGACCGCCCGCTCGAGAAGCTCTCCGCCGACGCCGTCGTCGTCGGGATCGGCACGGGCCCGACCGGCCTGCTGCGCACCCCCGGGGCCGAGGCGGTCGACCGCCTGCTCGGCGGCCGGCTGCTGCCGGCGCTGGCCGACCTGGGCGCACGCGGCGCCGAGGACGAGGTGACCCGGCTGTCCTCGCTCGGCCAGGGACCGTTCCCCGTCGTCGCCGCGGTGGGACTGGGCGCGCCGGACGCCGCCGGCGGTTACCCGGCCGAGGCCGTGCGCCGCGCCGCGGGGGCGGCCAGCCGCGCGCTGGCCGGCCGGGGGTCCGTCGTGAGCCTGCTCGCCGCGGTGGGCGGGGCCCCCGACGACCTCCGCCTGCACGCGGTGGGCGAGGGCAGCCTCCTGGGCGCCTACGAGTTCACCGCCTACAAGTCCGACCTGCCGGCCCACCGGCCGGTGCCGCCGCGGGAGTTCACGGTGGTCGTCCCCGACGCCGGCGACGCGCGGACCGCCCTCGCGCGTGCCCGCGCGGTGGCCGGCGCGGTGCACCTGGTCCGCGACCTGGTCAACACCCCGCCCAACGACCTCTTCCCGGCCGAGCTCGCCGACCGCGGTGCGGCGGCGGGGAAGAAGGCCGGCCTCAAGGTCGAGGTGCTCGACGAGGCGGCCCTGGCGGCCGGCAACTACGGCGGCATCCTGGCCGTCGGGGGCGGCTCGGCTCGCGGGCCGCGGCTGCTGCGCCTGACGTACTCGGGCAAGAAGGCGAAGAAGAAGATCGCGCTCGTCGGCAAGGGCATCACCTTCGACAGCGGCGGCCTGTCGATCAAGCCGGCGCTGAAGATGGAGGACATGAAGAGCGACATGGCCGGCGCGGCGGCCGTGATCGCCACCGTGTGCCTCGTCGCCGAGCTCGGCCTGCCGGTCGAGGTGACCGCCACCGTGCCGATCGCGGAGAACCTGCCCAGCGGCACCGCCTACCGCCCGGCGGACGTGGTGACCTTCCGCAACGGCAAGAAGGCCGAGATCACCAACACCGACGCCGAGGGCCGCGTGGTCCTGGCCGACGCCCTGGCTCGCGCCGCCGAGGACGGCCCCGACTACCTGCTGGAGACGGCGACGCTCACCGGCGCGCAGCTGGTGGCGCTCGGCTCCCGCACCGCCGGCGTCATGGGCAGTGACGACCTCCGGGACGCCGTCGTGGCCGCGAGCCGGCGCAGCGGCGAGTCGATGTGGGCCATGCCCATGCCGGCGGAGCTGCGGCAGGGACTGGACTCCCCCATCGCCGACCTGGTCAACGCCAACGCCGACCGGATGGGCGGGATGCTCGTCGGGGCGCACTTCCTCGCCGAGTTCGTGCCGGCCGGCCTGCCGTGGGCGCACATCGACATCGCCGGCCCGAGCTACAACACCGGGGCACCGTGGGGCTACACCCCCAAGGGCGGCACCGGTGTGCCGGTGCGGACCCTGCTGGCGACGATCGAGGACCTCATCGCCGCCTGACGTGCCGGAGCGGCCCTGTCCGGAGGCTCGCCCCGAGCGTGCGAGGGGTGAGAGGGACGGGGTCCTTCATCTGTGGTCTTTCGACCAGTCCCGCATCCGCTGCGGATAGCCGGTGACCTGCGCGTCGTACACCGGGACGCCGAGGTCCCGGGACAGCCGGCGCGCGGTGTCCGGCCCGTCGATGCGGCGGCGGGTCCACTCACCGTCGGCCGCGACGAGCACGATCGTGGTCTCGGTGACGGCGGTGCGCGGCTCGACGAAGCCCTCGACGCCGCGGCGGCTGGCGACGAACTGCTCCAGGTGGGCCAGGTCGGCGCGACCGGCCCCGCGGTCGAGGGTGGCGCGCCCGTCGCCGTCCGCGGTCCCGCGCCGCCGTCGTCGCCACAGCCCCATGTCCGCTCCCGTCCCCGCCGGCCACCATCGGGTCGCGGCGTCCGCGCTGGAAACGGCGCTCCGGGCCACGCCGTTCCCGGAGTGGCAGGATGGGCGCGGACGTTCACCCGACCGCGTGAGCGGGGCGGGACCACTGCACCAGAGGAGCACTCGTGAGCGCACCCACCTCGCCCGCCGACCTGGTCATCCTCGGTGGTGGCTCGGGTGGCTACGCCGCCGCACTGCGCGGGGCCGAACTCGGCCTGTCGGTCGTGCTGATCGAGCGCGACAAGGTCGGCGGCACCTGTCTGCACCGCGGCTGCATCCCCACCAAGGCCCTGCTGCACAGCGGTGAGGTCGCCGACAGCGCCCGCGAGGGCGAGCAGTTCGGCGTCAAGACGTCCCTGGCCGGGATCGACATGGACGGCGTCAACGCCTACAAGGACGGCGTCGTCTCCCGGCTCTACAAGGGCCTGCAGGGCCTGATCAAGAGCCGCAAGATCAACTACGTGGAGGGGGAGGGCCGGCTGGTCTCCCCCACCGCCGTCGAGGTGGACGGGCAGCGGTACGAGGGCAAGCACGTCCTGCTGGCCACCGGCTCCTACGCCCGCAGCCTGCCCGGCATCGAGGTCGACGGCACCAAGGTCATCACCAGTGACCACGCGCTGAACCTCGACCGGGTACCGGCCTCGGCGATCATCCTCGGTGGCGGCGTCATCGGGTGCGAGTTCGCCAGCGCCTGGAAGTCCTTCGGTGTCGACGTCACCATCGTCGAGGCGCTGCCGCACCTGGTCCCGCTCGAGGACGAGTCCTCCTCCAAGCTCCTGGAGCGTGCCTTCCGCCGCCGGAAGATCGACTTCTCGCTGGGCAGCCGGGTCTCCGGCGTCCAGACCACGGAGAACGGCGTCACGGTCTCGCTGGAGAACGGCAAGGACTTCGAGGCGGAGCTGGTGCTGGTCGCCGTCGGTCGCGGGCCGGTGAGCCAGGGCCTCGGCTACGAGGAGGCCGGCGTCGCCATGGAGCGCGGCTACGTCCTCGTCGACGAGTACTGCCGCACCAACGTGCCGACGATCTCCGCCGTCGGCGACCTGATCCCGACCCTGCAGCTGGCCCACGTCGGGTTCGGCGAGGGCATCCTCGTCGCCGAGCGGCTGGCCGGGCTCAAGCCGGCACCGATCGACTACGCCGGCGTCCCGCGGATCACCTACTCGGAGCCCGAGGTCGCCTCCGTCGGCCTCACCGAGGCGCAGGCCAAGGAGCGGTACGGGGAGGTCAAGACCCTCGTCTACGACCTCGGCGGCAACGGTCGCAGCCAGATCCTGAAGACCGCCGGGGCGGTGAAGCTGGTCCAGGCCGTCGACGGTCCCGTCGTGGGCGTGCACATGGTCGGCAGCCGGGTCGGGGAGCTCATCGCCGAGGCGCAGCTGATCTACAACTGGGAGGCCGAGGCCGACGACGTCGCGAGCCTCATCCACCCGCACCCCACCCAGAGCGAGGCCCTCGGCGAGGCGCACCTCGCGCTGGCCGGCAAGCCCCTGCACGTGCACGGCTGATCTCGCACCACCCTCACCCACCCCGCGCCACGAAGGAGTCCTGCCCCGATGCCGACGTCCGTCACCATGCCCGCCCTGGGCGAGAGCGTCACCGAGGGCACGGTCACCCGCTGGCTCAAGCAGGAGGGTGAGCAGGTCGAGGCCGACGAGCCCCTCCTCGAGGTGTCGACCGACAAGGTCGACACCGAGATCCCGTCGCCGGCCGCCGGCGTGCTGACCAAGATCCTGGTCTCGGAGGACGAGACCGTCGAGGTCGGCGCCGAGCTCGCGGTGATCGGTGGGGACGGCGACGGCGGTGGGGCCGCCTCGCCCCCGGCCTCGGCCGAGGACGCGGACACGGCGCAGACCCCCGACCAGCAGGTCGAGGACGCGAGCCCCGAGCCGCAGGAGGAGCCGGCTGCGCAGGAGCAGCCGGCCGCGGCACCCGCCTCTGCCGGGAGCGACTCGGACGGCGGGTCCGGCGGCGGATCCGGCGGTGGCGAGGGCACCCCGGTGACCATGCCGGCGCTGGGCGAGAGCGTGACCGAGGGGACGGTCACCCGGTGGCTGAAGTCCGTCGGCGACGAGGTGTCCGCCGACGAGCCGCTGCTCGAGGTCTCCACCGACAAGGTCGACACCGAGATCCCCTCGCCGGTCAGCGGCACCCTCCTCGAGATCACCGTCAACGAGGACGAGACGGTCGACGTCGGCGCCCAGCTCGCCGTCATCGGCAGCGGTGCCGGCGGTGGCGCGGCCCCGGCCGCTCCCCAGCAGGAGGCGCCGGAGCAGGCAGCCCCGGAGCAGGAGGCACCCGCCGAGGAGCCGCCGCAGGCCGCCCCGGAGGCGAAGCCCGCCGCGACGGCGACCACCCAGCCCGGTGGCGACTACGGCGCGAGCGGCGCCCAGCCCGCCACCTCGCCGACGTCCGCGCCGCCGCCCCAGGTCGCTCCGCAGGCGCCGGCCGCGCAGCAGCCGTCCGGCGACGGTCAGGGCGACGGCGGCGGCAGCTACGTGACCCCGCTGGTGCGCCGGCTGGCCGCCGACCACGGCGTCGACCTCGGCTCCGTGACCGGTACCGGCGTCGGCGGCCGGATCCGCAAGCAGGACGTGCTCGCGGCGGCGGAGAAGGCGGCACAGCCCGCGCCGGCGCCCGCCCCGGCGGCCGCTTCGTCCGGTTCGGGGCGGACGGCGCCCCGGCCCTCCCCGGCGGCCATGCCCGACACCTCGCTGCGGGGCCGCACCGAGAAGCTCTCCCGGCTGCGCACCGTCATCGCCCGCCGCATGGTGGAGTCGCTGGCGGTCAGCGCGCAGCTGACCACGGTCGTCGAGGCGGACGTGACGGCGATCGCGCGGCTGCGGGACCGGGCGAAGAAGGACTTCGAGGCCCGCGAGGGCGTCAAGCTGTCCTTCCTCCCGTTCTTCGCCAAGGCGGCGGTCGAGGCCCTCAAGGCCCACCCGGCGGTCAACTCCTCGATCGACCTCGAGGCCGGGACGGTGACCTACCACGACAGCGAGAACCTCGGCGTCGCGGTGGACACCGACCGCGGCCTGCTGGTGCCGGTCATCCGGGACGCCGGCGACCTCAGCCTCGGCGGGATCGCCCGCAAGATCGCCGACCTGGCCGAGCGCACCCGGACCAACAAGGTCACGCCGGACGAACTCGGCGGTGGCACGTTCACGCTGACCAACACCGGCAGCCGTGGGGCGCTGTTCGACACGCCGATCATCAACCAGCCCCAGGTCGCCATCCTGGGCACCGGCACGGTCGTCAAGCGTCCGGTCGTCGTCCAGGACGCGGACCTCGGCGAGGTCATCGCCGTGCGGTCGATGGTCTACCTGGCCCTCACCTACGACCACCGCATCGTCGACGGCGCCGACGCCGCCCGCTTCCTCACCACCGTGCGGGAGCGCCTGGAGGCCGGCCAGTTCCACGGCGAGGTCGGCCTCGCCTGAGGTCCCCCGGTCGGGCCCCGGCGACGAGCCGGGGCCCGACTGCATCCCGCTGCCCCGGGGGGACCGAAGGAGGAGCATGAGGATCGCGGTCACGGGCTCGTCCGGGCTCATCGGCTCACGGCTGGTGCCGGCTCTGCGCGCCGACGGCCACGACGTGCTGCGACTGGTCCGGCGCACGCCGCGCACGGCCGACGAGCACCGCTGGGACCCCCAGCACCGGCGGATCGACCCGGCGTTGCTGCGCGACGTCGACGCGGTGGTCAACCTGGCGGGCACGCCGATCCGGCCGCGGCCCTGGACCGCCGCCTACAAGGACCGGTTGAGGACCAGCCGGCTGGACAGCACGCTCACGGTGAGCCAGGCCCTGGCCGACGCCGCGGCGGAGGACCCGGGGCGCCCGCGAGTGCTGCTGTCGGCCTCCGGGGTGGGTTTCTACGGCGACACCGGCGACCGCCCCGTCGAGGAGGACGCCGCCCCGGGCAGCGACTTCCTCGCCCGGTTGTGCGTCGAGTGGGAGGGGGCCACCGCGGCCGCGGCCGATGCCGGCGTCCGGGTGGCGCAGCTGCGGACGGGGCTCGTCGTGGGACGCGGGGCACCGCTCATGCAGATCCTCGGCCTGGTGTTCCGGCTGGGTCTGGGCGGGCGGATGGGCCCGGGGCGGCAGTACTGGCCCTGGATCAGCCTCGACGACGAGGTGGGCGCGATCCGGTTCCTGTTGACCGCGGACGTGTCGGGTCCGGTGAACCTCACCGGACCGGCGCCGGTGACCAACGCCGAGTTCACCCGCCGGCTGGGTCAGGTCGTCCACCGGCCGGCCGTCCTCCCGGTTCCCGCCTTCGCGCTGTCGCTGGCCCTCGGCGAGTTCGGCCGCACGGGCGTGCTGGCCGGCCAGCGAGCGCTCCCCGCCCGGCTGGGAGCCGCCGGGTACGAGTGGACGCACCCGGAACTCGAGTCCGCGCTCCAGGCGGCGCTCGTCCGCGGCTGAGGTCATCCCACCCGCTCCGCTGCGTCCAGGAGCCACGCCTGCCCCGACCCGACCAACGTCAGTCGCACCCGCGCGGTGCCGCGCGCCTCGACCGTCCGCAGTGCCGGTCCGTCCGGGTCCGCCGCCGCGACGACCTCGTACGCGGGCCAGGTGTCGGTCACCGCCAGCGTGACCCGGCCCTCGCTCGCGCCGCCGTCGAGGACCGCCACCTCCTCCACGACCGGGGCGAACCCGCGCAGGTCCTCACCGGCGGCCACGAGGGAGGCGACGGTCCCCCGGTCGGAGCTCAGCAACGGGCTGCCGGCGGTGTGGACGTCGTCCAGGCGGTCGGTACCGCCGGGTCGAAGCGCCTCGGCGCGGCGGGCGTAGAGCCCGGTCAGCACGGCCCGCCACCACTGCGGCGAGTCGACGGCCGCTCCCGCCTGCTGCTCCGGGGGCTCGGGTCGCCCGGGCGGGGACGGTACCGACGTCCGGGTGGAGCTGGCGGCGCGGTCGGCCAGCCCGGCGGCCGGCGGGTCGCCCCAGCGCCCCCCGAGCCACACGACCGTGGCGAGGAGACCGAGCGCCACCACCACGGCGGCGGAGCGACGGAGCACCGGGCCCGCGGCGAGGACCCGCTCCCGGACCGGCCGGGCGATCGGCTCGTCCGGCGCCGGCCGGTGACGGCCCGGGACCTGGTGGGTCAGCTCGGTGCGCGGGCCGTGCCCGGTACGCCCGAGGTCCTCGTCGGGCACCCCGTGGAGCGGGAGGCGGACGGGCTCGGGCCGGCAGGCGTGCCGGAGGTCCAGGGCGAACGCGGCGGCCGACCCCCGCTCGTGCGGATGGGGCGACAGCCCGCGGGCGATGACGGCCAGCAGCTCGTCCGGCGCCCCGGAGGCGAGTTCGGCGAGGTCGGGGAGGCTGCCCTCGGCGGCGACCCGCAGGACGTCGGCCGGGGTGGCACCGTTCCACGGAGGCACACCGGTGAGGGCGTGGAAGGCCGCTGCCGCCAGCCCGAAGACGTCGGAGGCCGGCCCCGGGGCGCCGCCGCGGGCGACGGTCGGGTCGACGTAGGCCGGCGTCACCTCGCCGGCGGCGTCCTCGCCGAGCACGCGGGCCACGCCGAGGTCGGTGAGGACCGGCCGGCCCTCGGCCGTGAAGACCACGTTGCCGGGCGAGAGGTCGCCGTGCACGACCCCGCGGTCGTGCGCATGGGCGAGCGCGGCCGCCACGGGGGCGATCGCGGTGACCACCTCACCCGGCCGCAACCGGCCCCGCCGGGCCAGCAGCGCGGCGAGGCTGCCGCCCGGCAGCAGGTCCAGCACGAGGGCCACCCGGGGCGGTCGGCCGCGACGGGGCTGGTGCACCACCTCGACCAGCCGCACGAGGTGGGGATGGTCCAGCTCCCCGAGCAACGCCGCCTCGCGGGCCTGACGCTCGGCATCACCGGCGACGAGCACCTTGACCGCCACGGGAGCCCCGCCGGCCCGCGGCACGGCCCGCCACACCTCGCCCGACCCGCCCCGGCCCAGCAGCTCCTCCAACCGGTACCCCGGCACGACCGGCGGGCGGAGGGGCTCCCGGGGGCCGGGGGGCTGGGTCGACGGCATGGGTCGGGACCGTAGGCGGCCCGGCCCGGTCACCGCCCCGGTCGTCCACAGGCGCACCCGTCGTCCACAGTCCGGGTGCCGGACGGGTGCCAGCCCGCCCCGCCGCCTAGGTTCGGGGCATGCCCTCCCCCGCCCGGGCCGACCTCCCGGGCCACCAGCCCGACCCACGAGGAGCTGCCTGACCGTGACCGCCACCGCGCCGACCATCGTGGCGACCAGCATCGGTTTCGACTCCCGCGGCCGAGGGCCCTACGACTGGGCACCCGGTCCGGTCTTCGACCTCGCGTTCGACCTGGCGGGGGCGCCCGTCCGCCCACGGCTCTGCTACCTCGGCACCGCGACGGGGGACGACCCGGCGCGGCTGGCCGGCGTCTACGGCGCCTTCGCCGGCAGCGACGTCCAGGTGAGCCACCTGAGCCTGTTCACGATGCCCACGGTGCCCGACGTGCGCGCCCACCTGCTGGCGCAGGACGTCGTCTGGGTGGGTGGGGGCAGCGTGGCCAACCTGCTGGCGGTGTGGCGGGTGCACGGCCTCGACGAGGTGTTCCGGGAGGTGTGGGAGGCCGGGGTGGTCCTGGGCGGGGTCTCCGCGGGGTCGCTGTGCTGGCACGTCGGCGGCACCACCGACTCCTACGGACCCGACCTGCGCCCGGTCACCAACGGCCTCGGCCTGATCCCGACGTCCAACGGCGTGCACTACGACTCCGAGGAGCAGCGCCGCCCGCTGTACCACCAGCTGGTGGCCGACGGCACGCTCCCCGCCGGGCACGCCACCGACGACGGCGTGGGCCTGGTCTACCGCGGGACCGAGCTGGTGGAGGCGGTCGCCGACCGGCCGGGCAAGGCCGCCTACCGCGTCGAGCCCTGGCCCGAGGGCACCGCGGTGGAGACCCGCATCGAGCCCCGGCGGCTGCGCTGAGGCCCCGTCCCGGGTCCCGCCCGAGCTGGGGAGGATGGGGAGGACGGGGTCCTCTCACTAGGCTGGACCCCGTGAGCGAGCTCCAGGTGGTCCGGGCGGGCACCGTCGACTACGAGGAGGCCTGGGCGCGGCAGCGGGAGCTGCACGCGGCCCGGGTCGCGGGAACCGGACCGGACACCCTGCTGCTGCTCGAGCACCCCTCGGTCTACACCGCTGGGCGGCGCACCGAGGCGCACGAGCGGCCGCAGGACGGCACGCCGGTCGTGGACGTCGACCGCGGCGGCAAGATCACCTGGCACGGGCCCGGCCAGCTGGTCGGCTACCCGATCGTCGGGCTGCCCGACCCGGTCGACGTCGTCGCGCACGTCCGTCGGCTGGAGGACGCGCTCATGGCGGTCTGCGCCGGCTTCGGCGTCGACACCGTGCGCGTCGAGGGCCGCAGCGGCGTCTGGCTGACCGCCGACGTACCGGGGCCGGGCAGCCGGTTGCGTCCCGAGCGGAAGATCGCCGCCATCGGGGTGCGGGTCGCGCGGGGGGTCGCCATGCACGGGTTCGCCCTCAACTGCGATCCCGACCTCGGCGCCTTCGGCGCGATCGTCCCGTGCGGGATCGCCGACGCCGGGGTCACCTCCCTGTCGGCCGAGCTCGGCCGCGACGTCACCGTCGGCGAGGCCATCGACGCCGTCGAGGCCGCGATGCGCGACGTCCTCACCGCGGCGCACACCGTCCCGGCCTGACGGCCGCCGCCCCGGCCCCACCACTCGCTCGCTCGCCAGGGGCGCGGCCGGCGGGCCCTCTCAGCCGAGGACGAAGTTGACCAGCCGTCCCGGGACGGCGACGACGCGGCGCACCGTCTTCCCGGCCAGGTGCCCGGCGATCTTCTCGTCGCCGCGGGCGGCGGCCTCCAGCGCGTCGGCGTCCGCGTCGGCCGGCACGGTGACCTGCGCCCGCACCTTGCCGTTCACCTGGACCGCCACCTGCACGGTGTCCTCGACGAGCCAGCGCGGGTCGGCCACGGGGAACGCGGTCCAGGCCAGCGACGAGTCGTGCCCCAGCCGCGACCACATCTCCTCGGCGACGTGCGGGGCCAGCGGGGCCACCAGCAGCACCAGCGGCTCGGCCACCGAACGGGGCACCGGGGCCTCCGCGCCGTAGGTCTGGGTCAGGTGGTTGGTCAGTTCGGTGATCCGGGCGATCGCGATGTTGAAGCGCATCGTGGCCATGCCGTCGCGCACCCCGGCGATCGTCCGGTGCAGGGCCCGCGAGGTGTCCTCGCCGGGCTCGACGTCGTCCGCGGCCCGGACCTCGCCGGTCCGCTCGTCGACGACCACCCGCCAGATCCGCTGCAGCAGCCGCTGGGAGCCGACGACGGCCTTGGTCTCCCACGGCCGGGACTGGTCCAGTGGGCCGGTCGACATCTCGTAGACGCGGAAGGTGTCGGCCCCGAAGGCGCCGATCATCTCGTCCGGCGTGACCATGTTCTTCAGGCTCTTGCCGATCTTCCCGTACTCGCGGTTGACCGGCCGGCCCTCGTAGGTGAACCGCCCGTCCTCCTCCACCACGTCGGCGGCGGGCACGTAGAAGCCACGCTCGTCGGTGTAGGCGTAGGCGGAGATGTAGCCCTGGTTGACCAGCCGCCGGAACGGCTCCTCGCTGGACACGTGGCCCAGGTCGAACAGCACCTTGTGCCAGAAGCGGGCGTAGAGCAGGTGCAGGACGCCGTGCTCGACCCCGCCCACGTACAGGTCGACGCCGCCGACGTCGCCGGGCTCGCGCGGGCCCAGCCAGTAGCGCTCCAGTTCCGGGTCCACCATGCGCTCGTCGTCCCCCGGGTCGAGGTAGCGCAGGTAGTACCAGCACGAGCCGGCCCAGTTGGGCATGGTGTTGGTCTCGCGCCGGTAGCGCTTCGGCCCGTCGCCCAGGTCCAGGTCGACCGTCGTCCACTCCGTCGCGCGCGACAGCGGCGGCTCCGGCGCGGAGTCGGCGTCGTCGTTGGCGAACGTCTTCGGCGAGTAGTCGTCCACCTCCGGGAGCAGCACCGGCAGCATCGACGCGGGGACGGCGACCGGCAGGTCGTCCTCGTCGTAGAGGATCGGGAACGGCTCGCCCCAGTAGCGCTGCCGGCTGAACAGCCAGTCGCGCAGCTTGTAGGTGGTGGTCGCCTCGCCGTGCCCGTGCTGGACCAGCCAGTCGGTGATCGTGGCGATCGCGGTCGCCTTGTCCAGGCCGTTCAGCGAGATCTCGTCGTTCGCCGAGTTGATCATCGGGCCCGCGCCGGTCCAGGCCCCGCCCGCGAAGTCCTCCGGCGGCTGCACGGTCCGGACCACCGGCAACCCGAAGACCTCCGCGAACTCGAAGTCGCGGGTGTCCTCACCGGGCACGGCCATGATCGCCCCGGTGCCGTAGCCGGTCAGCACGTAGTCGGCGATGAACACCGGCAGCTCGCGGCCGTCGACCGGGTTCACGGCGGTGACCCCCAGCCAGACGCCGGTCTTCTCGCGGCCGGCGTCCTGTCGGTCGAGCTCGGAGCGCCGGGAGGCCTGCCGCTGGTAGGCCTCCACCGCCGCACCGGGGGTCGCCGCCCCGCCGGTCCAGCGCGGGTCGGTGCCGGCCGGCCAGGCGTCGGCGGTCAGCCTGGACACCAGCGGGTGCTCGGGTGCCAGCACCATGTACGTGGCTCCGAACAGCGTGTCCGGGCGGGTGGTGAACACCTCGACGGTCGCGTCGCCGCAGCCGAACCGGATCCGCGCACCGGTCGACCGGCCGATCCAGTTGCGCTGCATCAGCTTGAGCGAGTCGCTCCAGTCCAGCCGGTCCAGGTCGTCGATCAGCCGGTCGGCGTAGGCGGTGATCCGCATCATCCACTGCTTGAGCGGACGCCGGAACACCGGGAAGTTCCCGCGCTCGGAGCGGCCGTCGGCGGTGACCTCCTCGTTGGAGAGGACCGTGCCCAGGCCCGGGCACCAGTTCACCGGCGCCTCGTGCAGGTAGGCCAGGCGGTGCGCGTCGACCACCCGGCGGCGGGACACGTCGTCCAGCTCCGCCCACGGGAGGCCCGACGGGACGGTGCCGGGGGCGGGCTGCCGCGTGCCGGCGTCCAGCTCGGCGACCAGCTCCTCGATCGGGCGGGCCTTGCCGGCGTCGGCGTCGAACCAGGCGCCGAACAGCTGCAGGAAGATCCACTGGGTCCACTTGTAGTAGCCCGGGTCGATCGTGGCGAAGCTGCGGCGGTCGTCGTGGTCGACCCCCAGCCGGCGCAGCTGCGCACGGATCGCCGCGATGTTGGCCTCGGTCGTGACCCGCGGGTGCTGCCCGGTCTGCACGGCGTACTGCTCCGCGGGCAGGCCGAAGGCGTCGTACCCCATCGGGTGCAGCACGTTCTCGCCGTCCATGCGGCGGAACCGGCTGGTGACGTCGGTGCCCAGGTAGCCCAGGGGGTGCCCGACGTGCAGTCCGGCGCCCGACGGGTACGGGAACATGTCCATCACGAAGTACTTGGGCCGGTCGGCGACCCGGTCGAAGCCGTCGCTCAGGCGCCCGGTGGGGTTCGGCGTGTGGAACGTGCCCTCGGCCTCCCAGCGGTCCTGCCAGGCGAGCTCGATCGACTGCGCCAGCTCCGGCGTGTAGCGGTGCGGCGGGACCCCGTCGCCGGTGGTCTCGGTGCTCGCCTGGCTTGCCGTCTGGCTCACGTAGTGCTCCTGGGTCGCGGGTACCGGGGGTGGACAGCAAAAAACCCCTCGCACAGGAGGGGTCGCCGCGCTGGCCGGGAGGGTGGCGTCAGCGCGGCCGGGAAAGGAGGAACCGCCCGGTCACGTCCCCATCCTACTCCGGGGCGGCGCCGGCCCCGGCCATCCCCGCGGGCCTCGACCTCAGCTCGAGGTCGAGGCCCCTGGCCACACGGCGGTCACCCCAGCTGGGGCGCCACCTCGGCGGCCACCAGATCGAGGTGGTCGAGGTCGGCGAGGTCGAGCACCTGCAGGTACACCCGCGTGGCCCCGGCCTCGGCGTAGCGCCCCAGGACGTCGACGACCTCGGCCGGGCTGCCCGCGGCGCCGTGCTCCCGCAGCTCCCCCACCTCCCGGCCGATGGCGCCGGCGCGGCGGGACAGCTCCGCCTCGTCCCGGCCGACGCAGAGCACGAGCGCCGAGCTGCAGACGATGGAGGACGGGTCGCGGCCGGCCTCCTCGCAGGCCTGGCGGACCCCGGAGAAGAGCCGGGCGTTGTCCTCCACCGACGCGAAGGGCACGTTGAACTCGGCGGCGTAGCGGGCGGCGAGGCGCGGGGTGCGCCGCTTGCCGCGCCCTCCGACGAGGATCGGGATGCCGCCCTCCTGCACCGGCTTCGGCAGCGCCGGGGAGCCGGCCAGGCGGTAGTGGTCCCCGGCGAAGTCGAAGGTCTCCCCCGCCGGCGTCGACCAGAGCCCGCTGATGACGGCCAGCTGCTCCTCGTAGCGGTCGAACCGCTCCCCCAGCTCCGGGAAGGGGATGCCGTAGGCCGCGTGCTCGGCCTCGAACCAGCCCGAGCCGATGCCGAGCTCGACCCGGCCGCCGCTCATCTGGTCGACCTGGGCGACCGCGATCGCCAGCGGACCGGGCAGCCGGAAGGTCGCCGCGGTCATCAGCGTGCCGAGCCGGATCCGGGTGGTCTCCCGGGCGAGGCCGGCCAGGGTGACCCACGCGTCGGTGGGGCCCGGCAGCCCGTCCCCGCCCATGGCCAGGTAGTGGTCGGAGCGGAAGAAGGCGTCGAAGCCGGTCTCCTCGGTGCGCCGGGCCACGGCCAGCAGCTCGTCGTAGGTGGCGCCCTGCTGGGGTTCGGTGAAGATGCGCAGTTCCACCCGGCGACGCTATCCGGGCCGGTTCCCCACCGCCGTCCGGAGGTGGCCCCGGGGGTGTGCCCGCCGTCCCCAGCGGGCAGGATGACCGCCGAGACGATCAACTCGGAGGTGCATCTCGTGTTCCGCAAGAAGACGCACGGCCAGATCATCGGCGAGGAGCTGCACGAGGGCTTCAGCCACATCGGGACGGCGGTGGCCGAGGCCGGTCGGGCGGCGGCGGAACAGCTCGCACCGCGCGTCGAGGCCGCCCGCGAGGCGACCGGCCCGGCGCTGGCAGCTGCCCAGTTGGCGGTGGCGCCGAAGGTCGCCGCCGCCGTCGCCGTCGCAGCGCCGGCCGTCGAGGCCGCCCGGGAGGCGCTCGCGCCGCGGGTCGAGGCCGCCCGGGACGCCCTCGGGCCGCGGGTGGGGGCCGCCCGCCAGGTGGCCGGGCCCCGCGTCGCCGCCGCCGTGACCGCGGCACAGGCAGCGGCCACCCGCGCCGCGGCCGACCTCGGCCCGCGGGTGGAGACCGCCCGCGAGGCCGCGCAGCGGGCGCTCGAGAAGGACGTCGTCCCCCGGCTGACCGCCGCCCAGGCCGCCACGCTCGCGTACGCCACGCCGAAGGTGCTGGCCGCCCGCGAGGCGGTCAGCCCGGTGCTGGAGAGCACCCGCGACTCGATCGTCGCGGGGCTGCACAACGCCCTGGACGAGCTCGAGGTCCGCCGCGAGGAGCTCACCGCCACCACCGACGAGGCGCGCAAGCGCGCGGCCAAGAAGCGGAGGGCGCTGGGCAAGAAGGCGGCCCGCTCGGCCAAGAAGGCGAAGAAGGTGACGGCCGCGGTCGAGGCGGAGTCCGCCGCCCGCTGGCCGTGGCTGCTGGCCGCTCTGGCCGTCGGTGCCGCCGCCTTCGCCGTCCTGCGCCGCCGCCAGCAGGACGACCTCTGGACCCCCGCCCCCGCCGGGGACGGTCCCGTGCCCAGCTACCGAGAGGACCCCGTGCCCAGCTCACCGAGCAACTCCGGCAAGACCGTCTCCACCGCCCAGACCACCCCGGGCGACGCCACCCCGCCCGACACCGACGCGGGCTCGTGGGCCCAGCAGCCGGGCCCCTCCGAGGGTGCGGGGTCCAACACCCCCGGCACCGCCACGAGCGGTTCGAGCGACCCGGCGCTGGACACGGCCACCGCCTCGCCGAACGACCAGCCGCAGACCGCGACCGGCGCGGTGGGCTCCGACGCGGACGACGAGCGCAACCCGTCGTCCTGACCCCCTCCGACGGCGCCCGCCCCGACGGGGCGGGCGCCGTCGTACGTCCGGAGTACCGTGGCCGATCATGAGTGAGACGGTGGCCGCGACCCCCTCCCCGGACTCCTCGATCGCACCCGCCGGCCGCAAACTGCTCCGCCTGGAGGTCCGCAACAGCCAGGTCCCGATCGAGCGCAAGCCCGAGTGGATCAAGACGCGGCTGCGCACCGGCCCGGAGTACACCGAGCTGAAGTCGCTGGTCCGGCGCGAGGGGCTGCACACGGTCTGCGAGGAGGCCGGCTGCCCCAACATCTACGAGTGCTGGGAGGACCGGGAGGCGACCTTCCTCATCGGTGGCGACCAGTGCACCCGGCGCTGCGACTTCTGCCAGATCGACACCGGCAAGCCCGCCGACTTCGACGCCGACGAGCCGCGTCGGGTCGCCGAGAGCGTCGCCACCATGGGCCTGAGGTACGCCACGGTCACCGGGGTGGCCCGCGACGACCTGCCCGACGGCGGCGCCTGGCTCTACGCCGAGACGGTCCGCCAGATCCACGCCGCCCTGCCCGGCTGCGGCGTCGAACTCCTCATCCCCGACTTCAACGCCGACCCGGCCCAGCTCGCCGAGGTGTTCTCCTCCCGACCCGAGGTGCTCGCGCACAACGTCGAGACGGTGCCGCGCATCTTCAAGCGGATCCGCCCCGGCTTCCGGTTCGACCGCTCGCTGGCGGTGATCACCGCCGCCCGGGACGCCGGGCTGGTGACCAAGTCCAACCTGATCCTCGGCATGGGCGAGGAGCCCGCCGAGGTGGTCGAGACCATGCGCGCCCTGCGCGAGGCGGGCTGCGACCTGCTCACCATCACCCAGTACCTGCGGCCCTCACCGCGGCACCACCCGGTGGTCCGCTGGGTGAAGCCCGAGGAGTTCGTCGGTCTCCAGGCCGAGGCCGAGGCCATCGGGTTCCCCGGGGTGCTCGCCGGGCCGCTGGTGCGCAGCTCCTACCGGGCAGGCCGGCTCTACCAGCAGGCCGTCGAGGCGCGCGGTCTGACGCCCTCCATCTGACCGGCCGCGGCAGGTCGGCAGGGGAGGGTGCGGGACGCCCCTATCCTCTAGGCATGGCACGCAGCAGGTCCACCGACTCCCCCGCACCGACCGGCAAGGCCGGGCGGGGCCCGAGTGCAGGCAAGAGCGGCCGGGGCGGGTCGACCGCCTCCGGCGCGACGGCCACCGGGGGAGGTGGCAAGGCACCCAAGCTGGACAAGAACGGGCAGCCGAAGGTGGGCCGGCTGAAGAAGGTCGGCAACCAGGTCCGGATGATCAAGCAGGCCTACTCGCTGACCCGCAAGAGCGATCCCAGGCTCCCGTGGGTCATGCTCATCGCCTTCGTGGTGGTGGCCGGGCTCGTCGAGCTCATCGCGATCCTGCTCGGAGCCCCGTTCCTGTTCATCCCGGTGGCGGTCCTGCTGGGTGCGCTCGCCGCGCTGGTCGTCTTCGGCCGCCGGGCCCAGGGGTCGGCCTATCGCCAGGTGGAGGGCCAGCCCGGTGCCGCTGCGTGGGTGCTCGAGGGCATGCGCGGTGACTGGCGGGTCTCCTCCGGCGTCGCCGGCACCACCCAGCTCGACGCCGTCCACCGGGTGCTCGGCCGGCCCGGCGTGATCCTCGTCGCCGAGGGGGCCCCGGGACGCGTCCGGCCGCTGCTCGCGCAGGAGAAGAAGCGGATCTCCCGGGTGGTCGGCGACGCTCCCATCTACGACATCGTCGTCGGGGACGACGAGGGTCAGGTCCCGCTGCGCAAGCTCAGCGCGCACGTCATGAAGCTGCCCCGAAACCTCGACGGCGGGCAGCTCAACGCCCTGGGCAAGCGGCTGTCGGCCCTCGGTGGCGGCCGCATGCCGGTGCCGGGCGGTCCGCTCCCCGGCGGCCGGCAGATGTCGGTGAGCCAGCGGCAGGTCCGCCGGCGGTAGTCCGACGGCACCGGCGACGACCGACGGGACGCCTATCCGGCCGGTTGCCCGAGGTCGTCCCGCGGCGAGTAGCGGTGGAGCATCGTGTCGACGACCGTGCCCGCCTCCCGGGCGCTCGGCGTGTAGCCGAGCACGACCGGGAGGAAGTGGTCGGAGCCCAGCGACTGGAGCCGCAGGTCGCTGGTGGCCCGGACGGTGGCGGTCCGCCGGATGCTCCGGAGCAGCGCGACCTCCCCGAACCCCTCCCCCCGGCCGAGCGTCGCGACGGCTCGTCCGTCCCCGATGACGTCGGCGGCACCGGACTCGATCACGAAGTAGCGGTGGCCGATGTCGCCCTGCTCGAACACGACCTGGCCGGCCGGCACCGCGACCGGCTCGAGGCGGCGGGCGAGCTGTTCGATGGCGGGCAGCGGCAGGACGTTCAGCATCGTCACCGCCTGCAACAGCTCGATGTCCCTGTCGCGGACACCGATGGACCGGTCCATGCGGCGCAGCCGGCGCAACGACGCCGCCGCGGCCAGGGGGCACACCAGACCGACGGCCACCAGCGCCGGCCGGACGCCGGTCAGCTCGACCACCAGGGCCGCGACCACCGCCCCGAGCCCCATGGCCAGGGCGACGAGGCTCTCCAGCACCCCGAACACCCGCGCCAGCACGTCGTCGGGCGCCATCCTCCCCAGGAGCGTGAACCCGCCGACGTCGATCAGCGCGTTGCCGACCCCGACGGAGGCCAGCAGGACCAACGCGGCGGCCTCGTGCGGGAGGACGCCGATCAGCGTGACCGGGAGACCCCACAAGGTCACCCCGACGGCGAACCACGCGCCCAGTCGGCGCGTCCCGACCAGCAGCGACGCGGCGAGCGACCCCAGGACGGCACCTGCCCCGATGGCGGCGGTGAGGGTGCCGACGCCCGGTTCGCCGGTGCCCAGCAGGTCGATGGCGACCACCACGGTGAGCACGGTCAGCGCTCCTCGGGTGAACGTCTGCGCCGCGGCGAGGCCCACGATGAGGGCCAGGTCGCGGTTGCCGGCGACGGCACGCACCCCGTCGACCGCCTCCTCCACCAGGTGCACCTCCGCCGGGGCGGACGGGCGCGGTGGCGCGTCGTACCGCAGCCGCAGCAGCAGCGCCGCCGCCCACAGGGAGGCGCCCGCGGCGACGGCGAACACGACGGTCACGCCGGAGAACTGCAGCAACACCGCCGCCAGCAGCGGACCCGCCAGCGTGGCCACGGAGTCCAGCAGCCCACGGACCACGTTGGCGCTGGCCAGCTCGTACCCGGTGCGGCACAGCGACGGGAGCAGTGCCGAGTGCGCGGGCCGGAAGAGGGTGGCCGCCACCGTCGACACCACGGCCAGCGCGTAGACGATCTGCGGCGGACCGGCCAGGCCGACCACGACCGCTGCTGCGGCGGTGGCCACACCGCGCACCGTGGACACCAGGATCAGGACGCGCTCCCGGCGCCCCCGGTCGGCCAGCGGGGACAGGAGCGGGGCCACGATCGCCGACGGCACCATCCGCAGCAGGCCGACCAACCCGACGGCGGTCGCCCCACCGTCCCGGTAGGCCACGATGCCGAGTCCCACGGTGAACGCCCACTCGGCCGTCCACGCGCCGAGGAAGCTCAGCTGGGCCCGGCGGAGGTCGGGGTTCCGGGCGTTGCTGGTGAACGCGGCAGCAGCCCTCCCGAGCCGGCCCGGGCCGCGTCCGTGCGCCATCGGGCGACGCTACCGCCCGTGGCCCTGCCTGCGTCGATGCCGGCTCGGCGGTACCCGCCGGCGTCCGCGGGACGGGGTCAGGCCCGGACGACGGCGGTGCCGGTCAGCCGGTCGTGCAGCCCCCGGCCATCGGCGTCCACCACGAGGGCCGGCACCAGCAGCATCAGCAGCGCCGTCCGCGCGAGGACCCGCCAGAGGGCCAGTCGCTCAGCTGCTCGAGGGTGCGCCAGGCGCAGTCCGAGCAGCCGCATGCCCGGGGTCTGCCCGAACGCGACGAGCGTGCCCACCGTGACCAGGCCGAAGGACAGCAGGCTCCAGTTGCCCGGGAGCCGGGGTGCGGTGACCAGGCCGGCGACCAGCCCCGCGGCGAGGGCGTCGACGACGAAGGCCACCGCCCGGCTGGAGAACGTGGCCAGGGAGCCCGGTCCGTCGGCGGGCAGCCCCAGCGAGGCGCCGCGGCGGCGCTCCTGAGAGGGTGGCTGCGCGTCCCCGACCATGACCGCCAGCGTAGTGAGAGGACTCCCCGCCCCCGACCGCCCGCCGGCTCGCGCCGGGCCCCCGCAGGGAGTCACGGCGACACGCCCGGCCCGTTGTTACCGGTCTGAAACACCAGAGACACTGGCGGGCAACTCCCCCCTCGTAACTTGCGGTTCGGTAGTCAGCCCAATCCCGGAGGATCGATGTTCACCAGCCCCGACGAGGTCGCCGCCTACATCCGCGACAACGACGTCGAGTACGTCGACGTGCGCTTCTGCGATCTGCCCGGCGTCATGCAGCACTTCACCATCCCGGCGACGGCCTTCGGCGAGGACACGTTCTCCGACGGGCTCGGCTTCGACGGCTCCTCGATCCGCGGCTTCCAGGCGATCAACGAGTCGGACATGCTGCTGCTGCCGGACGCGAACAGCGCCTTCCTGGACCCGTTCCGCCGGCACAAGACGCTCAACGTCAACTTCTTCATCCACGACCCGATCACGCGGGAGGCCTACAGCCGCGACCCGCGGAACGTGGCGAAGAAGGCCGAGGCGTACCTCGCCAGCAGCGGCATCGCCGACACCGCCTACTTCGGCGCCGAGGCCGAGTTCTACGTCTTCGACTCGATCCGCCACGGCACCGGCATCAACGAGGGCTACTACCACATCGACGCCGTCGAGGGCTCGTGGAACACCGGCTCCCACACCGGCGAGAACGGCGGCCCCAACCTGGGCTACAAGACCCGGCCCAAGGGGGGCTACTTCCCGGTCGAGCCCTACGACCACCAGAGCGACCTGCGCTCGACCATGATGACCAACCTGACCAAGGCCGGTCTGGAGCTCGAGCGGGGCCACCACGAGGTGGGCACCGGCGGCCAGGCGGAGATCAACTACAAGTTCGACACGCTGCTGCGGTCGGCCGACAGCCTGATGCTGTTCAAGTACATCATCAAGAACACCGCCTGGGCCGAGGGCAAGAGCGTCACCTTCATGCCCAAGCCGCTGTTCGGCGACAACGGCTCGGGCATGCACTGCCACCAGAGCCTCTGGATGGACGGCGAGCCGCTGTTCCACGCCGAGACCGGCTACGCGGGCCTGTCCGACATGGCCCGGCACTACATCGGCGGGCTGCTCAAGCACGCCCCGTCGCTGCTGGCGTTCACCAACCCGACCGTCAACAGCTACCACCGCCTGGTGCCCGGCTACGAGGCGCCGATCAACCTCGTCTACTCCGCGCGCAACCGCTCGGCCTGTACCCGTATCCCGATCTCGGGTGACAGCCCGAAGGCCAAGCGCATCGAGTTCCGCGTGCCCGACCCGTCGGCCAACCCCTACCTCGCCTTCTCGGCGATGCTCATGGCCGGCCTGGACGGCGTGAAGAACAAGATCGAGCCGCCGGCGCCGGTCGACAAGGACCTCTACGAGCTGCCGCCCGAGGAGGCCCTGGGCATCGAGAAGGTGCCCGCGTCGCTGGACGCCGTCCTCGACCGGCTCGAGGTCGACCACGACTACCTCATCGACGGCGGGGTGTTCACCCCCGACCTGATCGAGACGTGGATCGAGTACAAGCGGGAGTTCGAGATCGACCCGATCCGCCTGCGCCCGCACCCGCACGAGTTCGCGATGTACTACGACATTTGAGTTCCGTCAGCGGGCTGACCTGCGGTGATGCCGCAGGTCGGCCCGCTCGGTCCCCCACGGGTCCCCACGAGTCGCCGACACTGCACCGACGGCGGCGCGTGGGGACCCGTTGCCGTCTGCTGGTCGCCGATGACGAGGCCGGGAAAGGCGCTGGACCGGACGGTGCCGCGCTCGTAGCGTGCCGTTGATCGTGACACCGCCCGAGGAGGTGAGACCCATGGACGCCGTATCGATGTGGGTGCTCCCCCGTTCCGTCACGGTCGGGCGATCGACGTAGGTGTCGCCGGGAGCGCCTCGCCCACGAGGCCCTCCCGAGAGGCAACTCCCATGCACCCTCTGCAGTCCACCGCCGAGCCGTCGTCGGCCGGAACGGTCGAGCGTGGACCCACCGACGTGGTCATCGCCGGGTGCGGGCCGACCGGTGCGATGCTGGCCGCCGAGCTGCGGCTGCACGACGTGCGGGTGCTCGTCCTGGAGAAGGAGGCCGAGCCCCCGCCGTTCGCCCGCATCGTCGGTCTGCACATCCGCAGCATCGAGCTGATGGCGATGCGCGGACTGCTGGAGCGCGTCCTCGAACACGGACGACGGCGTCCGGCCGGCGGCTTCTTCGCCGCCATCGGCGCACCCGCGCCCCGGGGCCTCGACTCGGCGCACGCCTACCTGCTCGGCATCCCGCAGCCGGTCATCGTCCGCCTGCTCGAGGAGCACGCGGTCGAGCTGGGTGCGCACGTCCGGCGCGGTCGTGCGGTGGCCGGCCTCGTGCAGGACGAGGACGGGGTGACCGTCGAGCTGGCGGACGGGGAACAGCTGCGTTCGCGCTACCTCGTGGGCTGTGACGGCGGGCGCAGTACGGTCCGCAAGGCGCTCGGCGTCGGCTTCCCCGGCGAGCCCACGCGGACCGAGACGCTGATGGGCGAGCTGGCAGTCGGTGTGCCGCCGGAGGAGATCGCCGCCACGGTGGCCGCGGTCGGCGAGACCGACCGGCGGTGGTGGCTCAGGCCCGCGGGCCCGGGGCTCTACCACGTCGTGGTCCCCGCCGCGGGGGTCAGCGATCGCGCGCAACCGCCCACCCTCGAGGACTTCAGGCGACAGTTGCGCGCCCTCGCCGGAACCGACTTCGGCGTGCACTCCCCGCGCTGGACGTCCCGCTTCGGGGACGCCACCCGGCTGGCCGACCGCTACCGGGTCGGGCGGGTGCTGCTGGCCGGCGACGCAGCCCACGTCCATCCACCCATCGGCGGACAGGGCCTCAACCTCGGCGTCCAGGACGCCGTCAACCTCGGCTGGAAGCTGGCCGCACGGGTCCGCGGCTGGGCGCCGGGCACCCTGCTGGACACCTACCAGGCCGAGCGGCGTCCGGTCGCCGAGGAGGTGCTGGACGACACGCGCGCCCAGCTGGAACTGCTGTCCCCCGGCCCGGGCCCGCGGGCCGTGCGCAGGCTGCTCACCGAGCTGATGGACGTCGAGGAGGTGAACCGCCGGCTGATCGAGAAGATCACCGGGATCGGCATCCGCTACGACTTCGGGACGGGCCCCGACCTGCTCGGCCGCCGCCTGCGCGACATCCGGGTGGGACACGGCCACCTCTACGGTCTGCTGCACCGCGGCCGCGGCCTCCTCCTGGACCGGACCGGACGCCTGACCGCCGGCGGCTGGTCGGACCGGGTGGATGACCTCGCGAACCCCACCGCGGACCTGGCTGCTCCGTGCGTCCTGCTCCGCCCCGACGGCCACGTCGCCTGGATCGGCGACGACCAGCAGGACCTGGACGACCACCTCTCCCGCTGGTTCGGCGAGCCCGCCCACTGATCCCGTCCGAGCGCGGTCAACCCACCTGTCGGACGACGTCCCGCGGGGCGGCGGCCGCCATGTGGTGCCGGCCGATCGGGAGCATCAGCGGCCGCTCCGAGGTGGGGTCGACGATGACGCGGCTGTCGAGGCCGAACACCGCACGCACGTGGTCCTCGGTGAGCACGTCCTCCGGCGTGCCGGCGGCGTGCACGCGGCCGGCCGCCAGGGCGACGAGGTGGTCGGCGTAGCGGGCGGCCATGTTGAGGTCGTGCAGGACCATGACCACGGTCGTGCCGCGCGCCCGGTTGAGGTCGGTGAGCAGGTCGAGGACCTCGACCTGGTGGGCCACGTCGAGGAAGGTGGTCGGCTCGTCGAGCAGCAGCAGGTCGGTCTGCTGGGCGAGGGCCATCGCGATCCAGACCCGCTGGCGCTGGCCACCCGACAGCTCGTCCACCGGCCGGTCGGCGAGGGTCGTCGTCTGCGTCGCCTCCAGGGCGGCCGCGACCGCCTCGTCGTCCTCCCTGCGCCAGCGGGTGAAGACGCCCTGGTGCGGATGGCGGCCCCGGCCCACGAGATCGGCGACGGTGATGCCCTCGGGCGCGATCGGGGACTGCGGCAGCAGGCCCAGCGTGCGGGCCAGCTCCTTCGCGGGCAGCCGGTGCACCGCCTTGCCGTCGAGGAGCACCTGCCCGCCGCGGGGGGCGAGCAGCCGCGACATCGACCGCAGCAGCGTCGACTTCCCGCAGGCGTTGGCTCCGACGATCGCCGTGATCCGGCCGGGCGGCACCACGAGGTCGAGCTCGTCGATGACCGTGCGGTCGCCGTACCCGAGCGTCAGGGCCTCGGCCGCGAGGGAGTGGGTGGCGGTCACAGCGTTTCCCGTTCGCTCGTGTGCGGCGGAGCCGCCAGGACAGCAGAGCCGCTCACAGCGAGCCTCCGGCGCGGTTGGTGCGGACGATCAGGTAGATCAGGTAGGGGGCGCCGAGCACGCCGGTGACGACGCCGACCGGGAAGCGGGTGCCGAGGGCGAACTGGCCCACGAGGTCCGCGACGAGCACCAGCAGTGCCCCGACGAGCGCGGCCGGGACCAGCAGCGAGCCGTTCGGCCCCACGATCCGGGCGGCGATGGGCCCGGCGAGGAAGGACACGAAGGCGATCGGACCGCACGCGGCCGTGGCGAAGGCGAGCAGGCCGACCGCCCCGACGATGGCCGTGATCCGGGTCCGCTCGACGCGGATCCCCAGCGCGGAGGCGGTGTCGTCGCCCAGTTGCAGCCCGGAGAGGTCCCGGGTCAGCACGAGCAGCAGGGGCCCGAGCACGACCAGCGCGAGCAGGGCCGGGACGGTCGCGCCCCAGGTGGTGCCGTTGAGGCTGCCGGTGAGCCAGCGCAGCGCCTCGGCGAAGTCCCACGCCCCGGCCTTCGAGAGGACGTAGGAGGTGATGCTCTTGGACATCGCGGCGATGCCGATGCCGATCAGGATGAGCCGGGTGCCCGCCACGCCGTCCGTGAACGCCAGCGTGTACATGAGCACGGCCACGCCCAGCGCGGCGACGATCGCGGTGACCGAGACGGCGGTCCCGCTCCAGCCGAGGAACACGATGGCGAAGGCGGCCGCCGCGCTGGCCCCGGAGGTGATGCCGATGACGTCGGGGCTGGCCAGCGGGTTGCGCAGCATCGTCTGGAAGGTCACGCCGGCCAGACCGAAGGAGAGTCCCGCCACGACCGCGAGGACCGCCCGCGGCAGCCGCAGCCGGCCGACGGTGAAGGAGGCGCCCGGCACGTCCTGACCCAGGACGACCCGCAGCACGTCCCCGGGCGGGTAGAACGTCTGCCCGATCATCAGCGACGCCGCGAACGCCGCGACGACGAGGACGGCGAGGACCGCGACGACGAGGCGGCGGCGGGCGGCGCGGCGGGTCCTGCCCCGGGCGACGGCGTCGACGGTCGCGGGCCGCGGTGCGGCGACGGCGGTCACAGCTCACGCACCTTCTGCCGGCGGACGATGGAGATGAAGAACGGTGCGCCGATCAGGGCGGTGACGATCCCGACGTCGAGCTCGCTGGGGCGGGCCACGATGCGCCCGACGATGTCGGAGGCGGTCAGCAGGCAGCCACCGGCGATGGCCGAGAACGGCAGCAGCCACCGGTGGTCCACGCCGACCAGGAGCCGGCACAGGTGCGGGACGACGAGACCGACGAAGCCGATGGGCCCGGCGACGGCGGTGGCGGCGCCGCAGAGCAGGACCGAGCCGAGCGCCGCGGTCCCCCGGGCGAGCACGACCCGTTCGCCGAGGCCGGCGGCCAGCTCGTCGCCCAGCGCGAGCGAGTTGAGGCTGCGGGCCGACAGCAGGCTGACCGCGAACCCGACGAGGAGGAACGGCAGCACCGTGCCGATGGCGTCGAAGGTGGCACCGCCGACGCCGCCGATCTCCCACGACTGGACACTCTCGGCGATGTCACCGCGCGGCAGGGCGATGGCGGTGATGAACGAGACGAGCGCGGCCGACGTCGCCGTCCCGGCCAGGGCCAGCTTGAGCGGGGTCGCCCCGCCCCGCCCCAGCGAGCCGACGGCGTAGACGAACACCGCCGCGCCGGCGGCGCCGACGATCGCCGTCCAGACGATGGCGGTCGCCGAGAACAGCCCGAACCAGGCGATCCCGACGACGACGGCGAGCGACGCCCCCATGTTGATGCCGAGGACGCCGGGATCGGCCAGCGGGTTGCGGGTGACGCCCTGCATGACCGCGCCGGAGAGGCCCAGCGCCGCGCCGACGACGACCGCGAGGAGCGTCCGGGGGATCCGCTTGGTGGCGGCGGCCTGGCCGATGGTGTCCGACGACCCGCCGAGGGCGGCGACGACGTCCGACCAGCCCACGTCGCGGGAGCCGACCACGACCGAGGCGGCCATGAGCGCGACCAGAGCCGCCACGACCACCAGGAGCCAGAGCAGCCGGACCGACCCCGGGCGCCGCGCGACGGCGGCGTCCGGGGCCGGAACGGAGGGAGCAGTCGTCACCGACCCTTGTCAGCTGCCTCGGCGAGCATCGAGACGTAGTCCTCGAGCACCCAGGAGATGGCCAGCGGGGTCGGGTTCGCCGCGGTGCCCAGCGGGGTGTCCGGCAGCAGGACGATCGCGCCGCTCTGGACGGCGGGGATCTGGGAGAGCAGCGGGTCGGCGTTCAGCGCGTCGACGAGGGCCTGGTCGCCGTAGGTCACGATGACGTCCACGTCGTCGAAGACGTCCACCTGCTCGGCGCTCACCGTGCCCGAGAACTGCTCGGGGTCGGTCGAGGCCGCCTCGACGCTCGCGGGGGTGGTCAGCCCGAGGTCCTCGAAGAAGGCGCTCCGGGTGTCGAACGGCGTGTAGAAGCTGACCTCGCTGAGGTCGGTCGTGTCCACGTGCGTCATGAACATGGTCGACGTGCCCTCGAGCTGCGGGTACTCGGCGAGCGTGTCGGCGATGTCCTGCTCGATGCTCGCGACGAGCTCCTCGCCCTCGGCGGCCATCCCCATCCCCGCGGCGTTCATCTCGATGACCTCGCGCCACGGCGTCGCCCAGGGGCCCTCCGGGTAGGCCACGACCGGCGCGATCTCGCTGAGCGTGTCGTAGTCCTCCTGGGTCAGGCCCGAGTAGCCGGCGAGGATGACGTCGGGATCGGTGTCGGCGACGGCCTCGAAGTCGATGCCGTCGGTCTCGTCGAACAGGACCGGGACCTCGGCGTCGAGCTCCTCGAGCCGGTCGCTGACCCACGGCAGGAGGCCGTCGCCGTCGTCGTCGCCGAAGTTGGCGGCGGCCATGCCGACGGGCACGACGCCGAGCGCGAGCGGGACCTCGTGGTTGGCCCAGTTCACCGTCGCCACCCGCTCGGGCTTCGACTCGATCGTCGTCGAGCCGAGCGCGTGCTCGATCGTCACGGGGGTGAAGTCGGCGGAGCCCTCGGCCTCGTCCCCCGCCGAGGCCGATGACGAGCAGGCGGCCAGCCCGCCGGTGAGCAGGGCAGCGGTCGACAGAGCCAGGAGACGTGTCGCGGAGCGCATGGTGTCCTTCCGGTCGGGAGCAGCGCCGGGGGGACAGCGCCGCCGTGGTCGAGCAGTCGGCAGTGCTGACGCGATCAGACCGACGGCGAGATGAGGGTTGCCTAACCGAACTTAGGGTGTCCTTGCCCGCCAGGCAATCACGAACCGGTCACGAGCCCCGACGCAGCGCGGCCCCCGGCCTCGGGAGAGGTCGGGGGCCGCGCCGGGACGAACGCCGCGGTCAGGTCGTCTCGGGCACCCCGAGGTGGGCGATGACCAGTTCGAACACCGCGGTGTCGACGACCTCGACACCCATCGACGGCCCGAACTCCTCCCGGAACTCCCGGGCCTGCTCGCCCGCGTCCTCCAGGTCCGCCCAGCTGTCGTAGGCCACGGCCGACACCGTCGCGCCCTCGTTCCGGCGCACCATGGCGCTGACGCTGCAGAACCCGGGCAGGTCGTCGAGGCGCGGCATGAGGGAGAGGCGGACGGCGTCCACGGCCCGGTTGACCGCCTCCGGGGCGGTCCGCAGCCAGGTGACGCGGGTGGCGCTCCCGTGGTGCACCTCGTGCACCCGGTGCATGGCGGCGATCTCCCACTCCTCCACCTCCGCCCGGCCACCGAGCGCCTCCGCGGTGCGCTCCAGGTACGGCCCGACCTGCTCCCGGCTGGCGGTGATCGCCGCCTCGTCCCGCCAGGACGTCGTGACGATGCAGTGGCCGGACTCGCGGTTGACCAGCATGGACAGACCGGCACAGCCGTCCATCTGCCGCATCAGCGGCATGGCCTCGTCACGGACGAACGCGATCCCGTCGTCCATCGACTCTGGCTTGCCGTGGACCGTCGTCGAACGGGCGTACATGCCGGCCATGCCTCTCCCGGGGTCTCGTGGACGGCGGCACCCCGGTGGCACCGCCGCTCGGGACAGGTTCCTCGCCCTTCCGGCCGGAGGCAAAACGGTCGCCCGGTCCAGCGCTCGCCCCGACCCGCCGCGGTCCGGAGCAGACTGCGCACCCATGACCGTCACCGAGGCCTACCGGGCCGCCCGCGACCACCTGCTCGCCCTGCGCGGGCAGCACGACCGCGCGGTGGCGGAGTTCAACTGGCCGGACCTGGGCGACCGGTTCAACTGGGCGGTGGACTGGTTCGACGCCGTCGCCCGCGGCAACGACCGGCCGGCGCTCGTCCTCGTCGGGGAGGACGGGACCGCCACGACCCGCAGCTTCGACGACATGGCCCGGCGCTCCGACCGGGTCGCCGCCTGGCTCGGCGCGCAGGGCGTGGGCCGCGGCGACCGGGTGCTGCTCATGCTGGGCAACCAGGTCGAGCTGTGGGAGACGATGCTGGCCGTCATCAAGCTCGGCGCGGTGATCATGCCGACCACCACCGCCCTGGGCCCCGCCGACCTCACCGACCGGATCACCCGCGGCCGGGCACGGCACGTCGTCTGCGCCCCGGCCGACACGGCGAAGTTCGAGCAGGTGCCCGGCGACTACACCCGGATCAGCGTCGGCCACGCCGAGGGCTGGGCGGACCTGCACGACGCCGCCGGCCTGGACGCCGGTCCGGCCGCGCACCCGGGCACCGCGCCCGGCGACCCGCTGCTGCTGTACTTCACCTCCGGCACCACCTCCCGGCCCAAGCTGGTCGAGCACACCCAGGTCTCCTACCCCGTCGGGCACCTCACCACGATGTACTGGCTGGGGCTGCAGCCCGGTGACGTGCACCTCAACGTCTCCTCCCCGGGCTGGGCCAAGCACGCGTGGTCCTGCTTCTTCGCGCCGTGGATCGCCGAGGCCACGGTGTTCCTGTACGGCTACACCCGGCTGGACCCGCAGCTGCTCCTCGCGCGGCTGCGGGAGCACCGGGTGACGTCGTTCTGCGCCCCGCCGACGGTCTGGCGGATGCTCATCACCAGCGACCTCAGCGGTGGTCCCGGGGCGCTGCGCGAGGTCGTCGCCGCCGGCGAGCCGCTCAACCCGGAGGTCATCGAGCAGGTCCGGCGGGCCTGGGGCCTCACCGTCCGCGACGGCTACGGCCAGACCGAGACGACCGCGCAGATCGGCAACACCCCGGAGGCCCGCCTGGTGCCCGGCTCGATGGGCCGGCCGCTGCCCGGCGTCCCGGTGGTGCTCGTCGACCCGCTCACCGGCGACCGGGTCGAGGGGCCCGGCGAGGGGGAGATCTGCCTCGACCTCGCGCCGTCGGACGGGTCGGGACGCCCGCTGCCGCTGATGACCGGGTACGAGGGGGATCCCGGCCGCGACGCCGAGGCCATGGCCGGCGGCCTGTACCGCACCGGGGATCTCGCCGGCCGGGACGCCGACGGCTACATCACCTACGTCGGTCGCACCGACGACGTCTTCAAGGCCTCGGACTACAAGATCAGCCCGTTCGAGCTGGAGTCGGTGCTCATCGAGCACCCTGCGGTCGCCGAGGCCGCGGTGGTGCCGGCGCCGGACCCGGTGCGCCTGGCCGTGCCCAAGGCCTACGTCGCCCTCGCGCCCGGCCACGAGCCCACCGAGGAGACGGCGCTGGCGATCCTGCGCCACGCCCGCGAGCACCTCGCGCCGTTCCAGCGGGTGCGCCGGATCGAGTTCGCCGACCTGCCCAAGACCATCTCCGGGAAGATCCGCCGGGTGGAGCTCCGGGCCCGGGAGCAGGAACTGGCCGGCGCGGAGGGTCCGCGGTCCGGTGAGTGGCGCGACGACCAGTTCCCCGGCCTGCGCGGCTGAGGACCACGGTGCGCGGCCCCGGTGCCCACCCGGGCCGCGCCCGGGTCAGCAGCAGCGGCTGGCCGGGATCCGTTCCAGCGCATCCGCCCGGCGTCGTTCGAACTCCCGCCGGCTGACCGGCTGGTGCCCGTGCGCGGCGCAGTGCTGCAGGTAGTCGTCCCAGCGGGCCTCGCCGGTGAACTCCTTGAGGTACCAGCGCACGCCCCGCCAGGCGCGCGCCACCGTCCCGCCGGCGGTCACTTCGCCTCCGCCTCGGTGCGACCCGCCCCGGCACCGACCAGCCGCTCGTGCTCCGCGATGGCCCGCTTCTCCTCCGCGGTCGGGAAGAGCCCGGCAGGCTCGACGAGCTTCGACGGCACAGCCGGTTCCTCCGTGGTCGGCAGGCCCCCCGCCCGGATCGCCCGCATGATCACCACCGCGGCGTGGGCGGCCACGACCAGCGTCAGCAGCGCGAAGACGGCCTGCAGGATGCCGTTGAGCGTGGAGTTGAAGATGACCTGGTCCATCTGCCCCTGATCGGTGGCGGGTGCCAGGACCTCCCCGGCGTCCTGGGCGTCGCGGTACACGCTCGCCTGGGTGAAGTAGCCGACCCGCGGGTCGCCGGAGAAGACCTTCTGCCAGCTCGCGGTCATGGTGACGACGAGGTCCCAGACCAACGGGATCCCGGGCACCCACGCGTAGCGGAGCTTCCCGTGCTTGATGAGCAGCACGGTGCACAGCGTCAGCGCGATGGCCGCCAGCAGCTGGTTGGCGATGCCGAACAGCGGGAAGAGCTGGTTGACCCCGCCCAGCGGGTCGGTGACGCCGATGTAGAGCACCGAGCCCCACAGGCCGACGACGACGGCGCTGGCGATGATGTTGCCCGGCCGCCACGACAGGTCGCCGAACTTCTTCCAGACGTTGCCGACCGTGTCCTGCAGCATGAACCGGCCCACGCGGGTGCCGGCGTCGACGGCGGTGAGGATGAACAGCGCCTCGAACATGATCGCGAAGTGGTACCAGAACGCCTGGCCGCCACCGCCGAACGCCTGGCTGAACACCTGGGCCAGACCGACCGCCAGCGCCGGGGCGCCGCCGGTCCGCGAGATCAGGGTGTCCTCCTGCACCTCCGCGGACGCCTGCGCGAGCTGGTTGGCCGTCGTGTCGAACCCGAGACCCTGCACGAAGGCGGCGGCGGACTCCGCCGTCCCGCCGGTCGCCCCGGCCGGGCTGTTCATCGCGAAGTAGAGGCCCTGGTCGATGACACAGGCCGCGATCAGGGCGCTGACGGCGACGAAGGACTCCATCAACATGCCGCCGTAGCCGATGAGCCGGACCTGGCTCTCCTTGGCGACCATCTTCGGCGTCGTCCCGGACGAGATCAGGGCGTGGAAACCCGACAGTGCACCGCAGGCGATGGTGATGAACACGAACGGGAACAGCGAGCCGGCGAACACCGGGCCGGTGCCCTCCCGGGCGAAGTCGGTCACCGCGTCGGCCTGCAGCACCGGGCGGGCGACGATCAGGCTGATCGCCAGCAGCACGATCACGCCGACCTTCATGAAGGTCGAGAGGTAGTCGCGCGGGGTGAGCAGCAGCCAGACCGGCAGCACCGAGGCGACGAAGCCGTAGACGACCAGCGCGAGGACCAGCCACTCCTTGGAGAGGGTCAGCGTCTCGCCGAGCGCGCTGTCCTCGATCCAGCCGCCCGAGACGATGGCCAGCAGGAGCAGCGCGACGCCGATGCCGGTCGCCTCGAGCACCCTGCCCGGCCGGAGCCGGCGCAGGTACACGCCCATGAACAGCGCGATCGGGATGGTGAGCCCGATGGACCAGACGCCCCACGGCGACTCGGCCAGCGCGTTGACCACGATCAGCGCGAGCACCGCCAGGATGATGATCATGATCGCGAAGACGGCGATCAGCGCGGCGACGCCGCCGACCACGCCGATCTCCTCGCGGATCATCTGGCCGAGGCTCTTCCCGTTGCGGCGCATCGAGAAGAACAGGACGGTCATGTCCTGGACGGCGCCGGCGAAGATGACGCCGACCACGATCCAGATCGTGCCCGGCAGGTAGCCCATCTGCGCCGCGAGGACGGGGCCGACGAGCGGGCCGGCGCCGGCGATCGCGGCGAAGTGGTGCCCGAAGAGGACCCGGCGGTCGGTGACGTCGAAGTCGACGCCGTTCTCCAGCCGCTCGGCCGGGGTCGCCCGCTCGTCGTCGGCCCGCAGCACCTTGTAGGTGATGAACCGCGAGTAGAAGCGGTAGGCGATCGCGTACGAGCACAGCGCCGCGAACAGCAGCCAGAGCGCGGAGATCGTCTCGCCCCGGGCGATGGCCAGCACGCCCCAGCAGACCGCGCCGACCACCGCCACCGTGAGCCAGACCAGCACGGACCGGACCGACGGGCGGCGGGCCGTCCCCCCGTTCGGGGACTGCCCGCCGCCGGTGTCGTGCCTGCTGACGGTCGTGGACATCGCGCGCCTCCTGCATGCCGGCAGCGCCCCGAGCGACGCTGCTCACGGTCGAGGAGATCATGCTGCGAACGATCCCCGCCCACCACCGGAGGGGTCCCCCACCCCCGCCAGCCTGCGGGTGGTGAGGAGACGGGCGGCCCCGTCCAGAGGCTCCCGCCGAGCGTGCGAGGCGTGAGGAGGACGGGTCCTCTTTCAGGCGTTGCCCCAGACCTCCTGGGCGGTCTCCACGACCAGGGCCAGCTTGGCGATCTGCTCGTCGCGGGTCAGCGCGTTGCCCTCC
>NZ_JAAGWF010000032.1 GCF_010686765.1 Geodermatophilus sabuli
CTCCTCCGCCGACGCCGAGATCTGCGCCGAGGACGCGCTCAGCTCCTCCGACGACGCGGCGACCGCATCCGCCGACGACACCACCGACGCCATGACCGTGCGCAGCTCGACCACCGCCTGGTCCAGCGACGCACCCATCCGCCCGACCTCGTCGCGAGAGGTCACGCCCGCCGTCCGGGTGAGGTCACCCGCGGCCAGCCCCTCCGTGACGTGCTGCACGCGGCGCAGCCCCGCGGTGACCAGCCGGGCCACCGCGAGGCCGGCTGCCAGTGCGAGGACGGCACCGGCGACCAGGGCGACGATCATCTGGAGCCGGGTGTCGGCGTACTGCGCCGCGCTCGCCGCGGCCGCGGCCGCGGCGGCGTCGCGGGTCGTCCCGGCCAGGGTGTCGAGATCCGCCGAGACCTGCTTCGCGATCGGGGAGATGGTCGCCTCGCGGGCCACCGACCAGGCCACGAGGTCGCCGGCGTCGGCGAGCGCGTCGAGCTGCACCATCCCCTGGCGGTAGGCGGCCATCTGCGTGTCGATGTCCGCGACGAGGTCCCGGGATGCGGCGTCCGGCGCGGTGGCGAGGAAGCGGTCGGCCGCCGCGTCGAGCCCCGCGTAGGCGGTGGTGCGCGTGTCGAGGTAGCCCTGCCGGGTGGCCGGGTCGGTGGCCACGGCGTAGTTCGTGCCGGCGAGGCGGATGAGGAACAACTGCGAGCGCATCGCCTCGACCTCGACGGTGCCCACCAGCTGCCGGTCGTACATCTCCTGTGTGGTCGCGGCCGAGCCGCTGAGCTTGGCCAGGCCGAGCAGGCCGACGGCGACGGCGACGACGACGGCCGTGGCCACGGCGACGAGCACCTTCCCGGCGATCCGCAGGTCGCGGAAGCGCCGTACCGGGCCGCGGGGTCCTGCCGCGGGCGACAGGGGCGGCGACGCCGGGGAGCGGGGTGGGGCGCCGGGCGCAGAACGGTACATGGCGGAGTGCTCCTCGGGCGGATCATCGGTGACGGGGCGCGGGGCGGTGCGAACGATAGCCATTCGGCGATCGACGGACGGCTGTTTTGCGAGGCAATTGGTGGTGTCGCACCTAATTGCCCAATCGCTGATCCTGAATTGTCGACAAGGCGCCTCCAGCACGCGGGAGCACGTCCGCCGGGAGAACGGACCGACCATTCCCGGGGAACCATCGGCACACGACGCAGCGACCCCGGTCGCACGGCCGGGTGGCCGTGCGACCGGGGTCGCTGATCGAGGGGCGGGGTCGTCAGTAGGTGAACGTCCCGACCGCCGTGCGCAGGTCCGCGGCCATCCGGGACAGCTCGTCGACCGCGGTCTGGGTCTGCGTCAGCGCCTGGGTGGTGGACTCGGCAGCCGACGACACCCCGGTGATGTTGAGCGCGATCTCCCCGGCCCCGCCGGCGGCCTCGGACACCGACCGCGACATCTCGCTGGTGGTCGCGGTCTGCTCCTCCACGGCGCTGGCGATGGTGGTCTGCCGGTCGGAGATCTGCGCGACGATCTGCGAGATCTCCTCGATGGCGGCCACCGCGGCGGTGGTGTCGCCCTGGATGGCCTGCACCCGGCGGGCGATGTCCTCGGTCGCCTTCGCCGTCTCCTGCGCCAGCTCCTTCACCTCGTTGGCCACGACGGCGAAGCCCTTGCCCGCCTCGCCGGCGCGGGCGGCCTCGATGGTGGCGTTGAGCGCCAGCAGGTTGGTCTGCTCGGCGATCGAGGTGATCACCTTGACCACGTTGCCGATCTCCGCGGAGGAGTCGCCGAGCCGGGCGACGGTCGCGGTGGTGGTCTCGGCGGCGGTGACGGCACGCGCGGCGACCTGGCTGGCCTCGGCGGCGTTGCTGGCGATCTCCCGGATGGAGGCGCCCATCTGCTCGGCACCCGCGGCCACGGTCTGCACGTTCCGGCTGACCTCCTCCGCCGCACCGGCGACGACACCCGACTGCGCGCTGGTCTCCTGCGCCGAGGCGCTGATCTGCGCCGAGGAGGCCGACAGCTCCTCCGACGACGCGGCGACCGCGTCCGCCGAGCCCACGACGGAGGAGAGGACCTCGCGCAGGCTGACCTGGGCGGTCCGCAGCGACTGGGCCATGCGACCGAGCTCGTCGTCGCAGACGACGTCGGGCTCGACGGTGAGGTCCCCGGCGGCCATGGCGTCGGTCGCGCGCTGCACGGACCGGACCGACCGGGTGATCCGGCGGACCACGAGGACCGTGAGGCCGATCGCCACGAGGGTCGAGAGGACCGCCGCGATGATCAGTGTCCGCGTCGCCGTCGTGGCGTCCGCGCTGGCTTCCTCGTTGCGGGCCGCCGCCTCGGCCGACTGGGCGATGCCCTCCTCCTCGAGACCGTCGGCGATGTCGGTGAGCAGCGGGCTCGAGACCTCGCGGTAGACCAGCGCGTACACGGGCAGGTTGCCGGCATCGGCGGCCGGGAAGAGCTGGGCGGCGTTCGAGGCGAGGAACTGCTCCCGGGCGGTCTGGTACTTGCCCATCGCGGCCTCGTCGATCACGAAGGGCTCGTACTCGGCGAGCGCCGTGTCGACGTCGGCCTGCTTCTCGTCCATCTCGCCGAGGAGCTCCACCCGGCGGGCCGGGTCGGAGACGGCGTACTCGAGCACCCGGGCCCGGTGGGCGGCGGTGGCGCGCTGGACGGCGGAGAGTGCGTTCAGGGGCCGCAGGTTCTCCTCGTAGATGCGGTGCTGGTCGCCGGCCATCTCCGTCATGCGGGTGATGGCGAGTGCGTTGGTGCCGACGAGCACCGCGATCAGGAGGGCGACGACGGCGCCGATCTTGATGCCGACCGGCCGATCGGCGAACCAGCCACCTCCGGACCGGGAGGAACGTGCGGAAACGGACATGGGAGGTGCTCCAAGGGACTAGGGCGGGGCTTGGTACTGCACGAGCCGGGAGACCTCTGTCGTCCCGATCGGGAAGAGCGTGCGACATGGGACCGGCGTGGGAGTGGAATGGCGTGGGCGCGTCGGATCCGCTCGTACAGAAATGTCGGCGACCGCCATTGACGCGTTTCCTTGTCGACAATTCCGGCACGGCTGGACGAGCCGCCACGTCTTCCGGGGATACACGAGGAGCGCACGACCGGTGGGGTCGTGCGCTCCTCGTCGTCGTCCGGATCGGCGCCGGTGCGCGTGCGCGCCGCTCAGTAGGTGAAGCGGCCCACCGTCGTGCGCAGGCCCGCGGCCATGCGGGAGAGCTCGTCGACCGCCACGCGGGTCTGGCTCAGGGCCTGGGTGGTCGACTCCGCCGCCGTGGAGACGCCGGTGATGTTGGCGGCGATCTCCCCGGCCCCACCGGCGGCCTCGGTCACCGACCGGGCCATCTCGCTGGTCGTGGCGGTCTGCTCCTCCACCGCGCTGGCGATGGTGGTCTGCCGGTCGGAGATCTGCGCGACGATCTGCGAGATCTCCTCGATCGCGGCCACCGCTGCCGTGGTGTCGCCCTGGATCGACTGCACCCGGCGGGCGATGTCCTCGGTCGCCTTCGCCGTCTCCTGCGCCAGCTCCTTCACCGCGTTCGCGACCACCGCGAAGCCCTTGCCCGCCTCACCGGCGCGGGCGGCCTCGATGGTGGCGTTGAGCGCCAGCAGGTTGGTCTGCTCGGCGATCGAGGTGATCACCTTGACCACGTTGCCGATCTCGACGGAGCTCTCCCCCAGCTTCGCCACCGTCGCCGTCGTCGTCCCGGCCGCGGCGACCGCCCGCGAGGCCACCGCGCTCGCGTCCGCGGCGCTGCCGGCGATCTCCCGGATCGAGGCACCCATCTGCTCGGCTCCGGCCGCCACGGTCTCCACGCTCCGGGAGACCTCCTCGGCCGCACCCGAGACGACGCCGGCCTGTGCGCTGGTCTCCTCGGCCGACGCGCTGATCTGCGCGGACGACGCCGACAGCTCCTCCGAGCTGGCCGCCACGGCGGTGGCCGACGACGCGACCTCGGTGAGCACCGCCCGGAGCGCCGTCTGGGCGGTGTCCAGCGCGGCCGCCATCTGACCGACCTCGTCGCGGGACCGGACGCCGGTCGCGACGGTCAGGTCGCCGGTCGCCAGCGCCTCGAGCGCGACCTTCACCTGCCGGACCGGCCGGGTCACCGACCGCAGCGTCAGGGCGCTGATCCCGAGGATCGCGAGGAGTGCCAGCGCCGCCACCACGAGGCCGACCGTCTGCGACCGGGCGATCGCGCCGTCGAGCCGGACCTGCGCGGCCGCGCTCTCGGCTGCCAGCGCGTCCTTCGCGGCGCCCACCGCGCCGTCGGTGAGGTCGTTGGCTGCCTGGATCTCCTCGAAGCGTGCCCGCGCGGCGGCCTGGTCGGCGACGGCGGCGTGCACGAAGGCCGAGATGCCATCGGTGTAGGCGCCGTAGCTCTCCGCGAGGCCGGCGACCGTGCGAGCGCTCTCCCCCTCGAGGGAGATCCCGTCCAACTCGTCGAGCAGTGCCTCAGGGGTGGCGATGTCCTCGGCGAGCTCCTCGAGCTGGGACACGGGGTCGGGCCGGGTGACCGCCTTGAACCCGTCCACCTTGAGCTCGCTGGCGCGGGTGTCCAGCTGCAGCACCAGCGTCTGGGCGTGGTTGAGCGCGGCCAGGTGGGCGGTGGCCGCCTTCACCGAGGAGTTGCCGACGAGCATGGCGCCCAGGAGCCCCGCGAAGGCCAGGACGACGACGCCGACGAGGATCCCGAACTTGACTGCCAGCGGCCGATCGGCGAACCAGCCGGCTCGGCTGGACGCGAGCTGGGGGAGGGAAGTAGCGGGCACGGGGACTCCAGGATGCGCGGGACCGGCGTGGCCGGTGTGTCAGGGCACCATTGTCGGAGTACACCGATCCATTCGTCGCGCAACGCAACGGGGGGTTACCAGAATTCCTGAGATCGGCCGGTGACCGCATCGGAGGAGCCGCTATGTCGACATCGGCTCGCATTCCTGGAATGGCAGGGCGGGAACTGTGCGCGGGGTTCAGTCCAGCAGGTCGGCGAGGGTGTCGAGCAGCGCGACGACGGCCGCGGGGTCGCCGACGCGGTGGTCGGCGGCGGTCTCCCCCTCGCCCACCTTCACGGTGAGGTCGCCGGACGGCAGCGCGCGGAAGGCGTCCTCGTCGGTGCGGTCGTCGCCGAGGTAGGCCGCCGCCGCGACACCGAGCTCGTCCCGCAGCCGGAGCAGCGCGCTGCCCTTGTCGGCGTCGGTGACGGCGAGCTCGAGCACCTCCTTGCCCGGCTTCTTCGTCAGTGACGGATCGGCGACCCGGTCGGCATCCGCCAGGAGCGCGGCGGCCGCGGCCCGGTCGGCCACCTGCCGGACGTGCACGGCCACGCTCGCCGGCTTCACCTCCAGTCGCGCCCCTGGGACGTCGGCGACCAGGGGCGCCAGCTGCTCGGCCAGCGCGTCCCGCCGGTCGGCCAGCTCGCCGGTCAGCGGCCCGTCGAACTCCGCCCCGTGACTGCCCACCCACCGGTAGGGCCCCGACAGCCCGCTGACCGTCTGCAGGTCGGCCACCCCGCGTCCGCTGACCAGCGCCACGACGACGCCGTCGTGGGCGGCCACCCGGGCCAGCGCCTCGGCCACCCCGGGTTCCGGCACGGCGGCCGACGGGTCCCCGACCAGGGGCGCCAGGACGCCGTCGTAGTCGCTGGCCACCAGCAGCGGACGGCGGCCGGCCAGCTCCGCCAGCGCGGTGACCAGGCCGGCCGGCACGGCGCCGTTCATGCCCGCGCGCGCAGCGCGTCGAAGAAGGACGTCGCCCAGTGCTCGAGGTCGTTCTTGAACAGGTGCCGGCGCATGGCCCGCATCCGCCTCGCGCCCTCGGCGGGCTCGACCCGCAGCGCCCGGACCAGCTGGTTCTTGACCCCCGCGATGTCGTGCGGGTTGACCAGGAACGCCTGCTTGAGCTCGGCGGCCGCGCCGGCGAACTCCGACAGGACCAGGGCGCCGCCGAGGTCGCCGCGGGCGGCGACGTACTCCTTCGCGACCAGGTTCATCCCGTCGCGGTACGGGGTCACCAGCATGACGTCGGCGGCCCGGTAGAGCGCGGCGAGCTCCTCGCGAGGCATCGACTGGTTGAAGTAGTGCACCGCCGGCCCGCCGATCGAGCCGTAGATGCCGTTGATGTGGCCGACCTGCTGCTCGATGGTCTCCCGCATGTGCACGTAGTGCTCGACGCGCTCGCGGCTGGGGGTGGCCACCTGCACCAGCACCGTCCCGGGCGCCTCCAGCGCGCCGTCCTCCAGCAGCTCCTCGAACGCCGCGAGCCGGACGCTGATCCCCTTGGTGTAGTCCAGCCGGTCCACGCCCAGGATGATCCGCTCGGGGTTGCCCAGCTCCGCGCGGATCTCCTTGGCCCGGGCCAGCACCTCCGGGGAGGAAGCCAGCTCGTCGAACGCGGCGACGTCGATGGAGATCGGGAACGCGCGGGCGGTCACCGTCCGCCCGTCGTACTCGACGGTGTGCCCGCGGGCGGGCAGCTCGTGCAGGCGGCGGGCCAGCTGGACGAAGTTGGCCGCGGCGCTCGGCCGCTGGAAACCCACGAGATCGGCGCCGAGCAGCCCCTCGACGATCGCCGACCGCCAGGGCAGCTGGGTGAACAGCTCGTAGGGCGGGAAGGGGATGTGCAGGAAGAAGCC
The DNA here is from genome assembly GCF_010686765.1 of Geodermatophilus sabuli. Lineage (GTDB taxonomy): Bacteria > Actinomycetota > Actinomycetes > Mycobacteriales > Geodermatophilaceae > Geodermatophilus > Geodermatophilus sabuli_A. The sequence continues at coordinate 6,630 of NZ_JAAGWF010000032.1, forward strand.
GATGGTGAGGTCCGGGCGCCGCTGCCGCAGCATCGCCGGCACCAGCTGCAACTGGTAGTCGTGCACCCAGACGATGGCGTGCTCGCCGGCGACCTCGGCCGCCCGGTCGGCGAACCGCTTGTTGACCTGCACGTAGGTGTCCCACCAGGTGCGGTGGTACTCCGGCTTCTCGACGACGTCGTGGTACAGCGGCCACAGCGAGGCGTTCGACATGCCCTCGTAGTAGCGGTCGACCTCCTCCTCCTCGAGCCCCACCGGGATGAGCTGCATCCCGCCCGACTCGAAGGGCTCCGGCGCGCCGCCGGCCGAGCCCGACCACCCCACCCAGGCCCCGCCGCGACCGGCCACGAAGGGCTCCAGCGCGGTGACCAGGCCCCCCGGGCTCCGCTGCCAGCGGGTCGTGCCGTCGGGATCGGTCACCTGGTCGACCGGCAGCCGGTTGGCCACCACGACGACCGGGCTGTCCGCCCGCCCCTGTCCTGCCGATGTCGACGTCATACCGTGCTCGACCCTACTGAGCCCGGCCTGGACGAGCAGCCGCAGGCCTCAACCGGCGGTCAGTACGTAGGCCGCCGCCGCCGCGCCGAGGCCGAGGACGAGCGTGGCGGTCAGGTAGCCCACCGCCCGCGCCAGCGCCCGTCCCTCGACCAGCCGCACCACGTCGGCGCCGAAGGTCGAGAAGGTGGTGAGGGCACCGCAGAACCCGGTGCCCACCAGCGCGACCACCCCCGCGGGCACGGCGGCGGCGCCCAGCAGTGCCCCCAGCACCGCGCTGCCGGCCACGTTGACCACCAGCGTGCCCCGCGCCGGGTCGTGCCCTCCACGGCCGGCCAGGCGGGTCACCAGCAGTCGCAGCGGCGCCCCGACGACGGCGCCGGCGACCACGAGCAGCGGCGTCACCGGGCCCACGCCCCCACCACGACCCGCGCACCGGCCGCCACCGCGAGCACGCCGCCGAGGACGGAGGCGAGCACGTAGCCGGCCGCGAGCACCCAGGCCCGGGCCTCGGCGAGCGCGACGACCTCCACCGCGAACGTCGACCACGTGGTGAACCCGCCCAGCACGCCCACGCCGAGGAACGGCCGCGGCCAGGACGCCTCGGGGGAGCGGGCGGCCAGGACGGCCAGCAGCACACCCAGCAGCAGGCAGCCGCTGAGGTTGACCAGCAGGGTGGCCCAGGGCCAGCCACCGGGGGAGCGCGGCAGGCTCTCGGCGATGCCCCAGCGGGCCAGCGCCCCGAGGGCGCCCCCCAGCGCCGCGAGCAGGTACGCCACGCGTCGTCCCCCTCCCAGGGAGCTCTTCCCACGCCCGGACCGTCCCGACGTGGGGAGAGCTTCCTATGCCACGGGGGTCAGGGCCGGGAGGGGGCCCGGTCCCGCCGCCGACGGCCCCGCCGGACCGGCTCCAGCGCAGCCATGTCCTCGTCGGTGGCGATGCGGAACGGGGGAGTGGCGGGGGCGGGCACTGCCCGCCGTCCCTGCCCCCGCGTGGCCCGCAGGCTGGCTGCGACGGAGACGCCGAGGATCGTGGCGATGACCGCCAGGCTGGTCGTCCTCGGCACGTGGACGGCCAGCGCCGGGCCTGCGAGGCGTGGGGGGAAGGGTGCTCCTCCCTCAGCGGCGGCGGGTCTCCGGGAAGAGCAGGTCGACGAAGCGCTCGACGGTGGGCTGCGGCTCGTGGTTGGCCAGCCCGGGGCGCTCGTTGGCCTCGATGAAGACGTGCTCGGGGCCCTCGACGTCGGGCACGAGGAAGTCCAGCCCGGTGACCGGGATGCCGATCGCCCGGCTCGCCGTGACGGCGGCCCGGGCGATGGCCGGGTCCAGCCGGTCGGTCACGTCCTCGATGGTGCCGCCGGTGTGCAGGTTCGCCGTCCGGCGGACCCGGATCCGCTCCCCGGACGCCGGGACGTCGTCCATCGCGTAGCCGGACTCGGCGACCACCTCGGCGGTGGTGGCGTCCAGGGGGATGGAGGACTCCCCGCCGGTCGCCCGCTCCCGGCGGCGGCTGGTGGACTCCACCAGTTCGGTGACCGGCCGGCGCCCGTCGCCGACGACCTCGGCCGGGCGGCGCACCGCGGCGGCCACCACTTCGTGGTCGATCACCACCACCCGCAGGTCGTCGCCCGGGACGAGCTCCTCGACCAGCACGTCGGGGCAGAACTGCAGCGCGAGGACGGCGGCCCGGTCGAGCGCCTGGTCGGAGGTGACGCCGACCGTGATGCCGCGCCCCTGCTCGCCGCGGGCGGGCTTGACGACCACCTCGCCGCACTCCCGCAGCAGCGCCCGGGCCGCGTCCAGGTCGCCCTCTCCGGCCACCACCCCCCGCGGCACCCGGACACCGGCCCGCTCCACGATCCGTCGGGTGACCCGCTTGTCGTCGCAGCGGCTCATGGCGACCGCGGTGGTGAACTCCGACAGCGACTCCCGGGTGAGCACGGTGCGCCCGCCGACCGACAGTCGCATCTCGCCCCACTGCGGATCGGTCACCTCGACGCGGATGCCGCGCCGCAGTGCCTCCTCGGCGATGATCCGCGCGTAGGGGTTGACGTCCTCCAGGCCCGTCGGGCGGGCGGCGAACAGCGGGGTGTTGATCGGGTTCTTGCGCTTGACGCAGACCGCCGGCACCCGGTGGAAGCCCAGCTTGCGGTAGAGCGCGATCGCGCCGGCGTTGTCGTGCATGACCGAGAGGTCCAGGTAGGACCGGCCGCGGCCCACGTAGCGCTCGGCGAGCACCCGCACCAGCGCCTCGCCGGTGCCCGGCGGGGCGTTCTGGGCGTGCACGGCCAGGCACCACAGGCTGCTGCCGTTCTCCGGGTCGCCGAAGGCCAGCACGTGGTCGACGCCGGTGACCGTGCCGACGATCCGGCCCGTCCGCCGGTCCTCGGCGACCAGGTAGGTGAAGGCGCGGGTGCGGTGGTTGTCCCACATGCGCGTGGTGTCCCCGGTGACCATGCCGTTGCGGGCGTAGATGTCGTTGACCAGCTCCATCTCGACCTCGGAGGTCACCGTGCGGACGAAGACCCCGCGGATCAGCTCCGACCGCGGCCGGTAGCGGTACAGGTCGAGCCGGTAGGTGTAGCTGGGGTCGATGAACAGCTCGTCGGGGGCCAGGCCGACCAGCACGTGCGGGTCCCGCGGGTAGATGCAGATGTCCCGGCGGCCGCTCTCCTCGGCGCGCAGCGCGTCGACGATGCCGCGCAGGTCGGGGAAGGTCTGGCCGAACACCAGCCGGCCCCAGCCGAGGTCCAGGACGACGTCGGCGTCCATGCCCTGCCGCTGGTGCTCGGTCGGGTTCTGCCAGGGGTGGGTGGTGGAGGACGGCGTGTCGGTCACCGCGCTCCGGCGACGGTGGCCGGCGATCCGTGGCGACACCGGGCGTCTCCTCAGACCCCGTGCGTCTGCAGCCAGAGCTCCAGCAGGCCCAGCTGCCAGAGCTTGTTGCCGCGCAGGGGGGTGAGCTCGCCGTTCGGCTCGTCGAGCAGGGCGGAGACGTACTCCGGTCGGAAGAGGCCGCGGTCGCGGGCGGCGTCGCTGCTCAGCGCGTCGCCCACCAGGCCCAGCACCTTGCCCTCGAGGTGGGTGATGGCCGGGACGGGGAAGTAGCCCTTGGGACGGTCGATGACCTCGGGCGGGATGATCCGGCGGCCGATCGCCTTGAGCACGCCCTTGCCGCCGTCGGCCAGCTTCAGCTCCGGCGGGCACAGTGCGGCGAGTTCGACCAGGTCGTGGTCGAGGAAGGGCACGCGGGCCTCCAGGCCCCAGGCCATGGACATGTTGTCCACCCGCTTCACCGGGTCGTCGACCAGCATGACCTCGCTGTCCAGGCGCAGCGCGGCGTCCACGGCGGTCTCCGCGTGCGGGGACGACATGTGCTGCCGGACGAACTCCAGGCTCGGGTCGCCGTCCACCGCGTACCGGTCGGCGACCAGGCGGGCCATGTCGGCGGCGTCCCGGTCGAAGAACGCGGCGGCGTACCGCTCGACGGCCTCGTCGCGGCCGACGCCGGCCAGCGGCGGGTACCAGTGGTACCCGGCGAACACCTCGTCGGCGCCCTGGCCGGACTGCACCACCCGGATCGACTCGCTCACGCGCTCGCTGAGCAGGTCGAAGGCGACGACGTCGTGGCTGACCATCGGCTCGGCCATCGCGCCGATGGCGTGCCCGAGCGCGGCCGAGAGCTCGTCGGAGCTCACCCTGATGCGGTGGTGGTCGGTGGCGAAGTGCTCGGCGATGACGTCGGAGTACTGGAACTCGTCGCCCTCCCGGCCGCCGACGGACTCGAAGCCGATCGAGTAGGTGGCCAGCCCGGTCTGGCCCTCCTGGGCCAGCAGGCCGACGATCAGGGACGAGTCCAGCCCGCCGGAGAGCAGCACGCCGACGGGGATGTCGGCGACCAGACGGCGGCGAACGGCGACCCGCAGCGCCTCCTCGATCGCGTCCTCCCAGTCCCGCGCGCTCCAGTTCGCGTGCTCGGCGCGGCGCTCGTAGGGCGCCTCCCAGTACCGCTCCTCGCGGGAGCTGCCGTCGGCCTCGACGATCCGCACGGTGGCCGGGGGGAGCTTCCGGACGCCGTTGAGGATCGTCCGCGGCGCGGGCACGACGGCGTGCCAGGTCAGGTAGTGGTGCAGCGCGACCGGGTCGATCGAGGTGTCGACGTCCCCCGCCTTCAAGAGGGCCGGCAGCGAGGAGGCGAAGCGCAGCCGCCCGGGCGTCTCGGCGAGGTACAGCGGCTTGATGCCCAGCCGGTCGCGGGCCAGCACCACCCGGCCGGTGTCCCGCTCGGTGATCACGAAGGCGAACATGCCGTGCAGGTGCGAGACGACGTCGGTGCCCCAGTGGTGGTAGCCCTTGAGGATCACCTCGGTGTCGCTGGTGGAGAAGAAGCGGTAGCCGTGACCCTCCAGCTCGGCGCGCAGCTCCCGGTAGTCGTAGATGCAGCCGTTGAACACCGCGGTCAGCCCGAGCTCGCTGTCGACCATCGGCTGCGAGCCGTGCGGCGAGAGGTCGATCACCGACAGCCGGCGGTGCCCGAACGCCACCCGCCCGTTGCTCCACGCGCCCTGCCCGTCCGGACCGCGGGGGACGAGAGCGTCGACCATCCGCGCGACGGCAGTGGTGTCGGCCAGGGAGCCGTCGAACGTGATCTCGCCGGAGAGGCCGCACATGCCTCGATCCAACCCCACCGGCGGAGGGCACGCCCAGCGATCGAGAGAACGTCACACGCCGGAAACACGGTCGCGGTTCCACGTGGAACGGCGGCGGACACTGGGCGCGTGACCGTGCCTCCCACCGCGCACGGAGCGTCCGCGCCGGGCCGGCTCCTCGCCGTGTCCTCCTACGGAGCCGCGGTCCTGGCCGCCCTGTCCGCCGCCGTGAGCGCCTACTGGACCGCCGGGGCACCGTGCTGCTGGCCACCGTCGGCGGCGGGCTGGAGGACCTCGCCCGCCGCGGCGGGGCGGCAGCGGTGCTGCTCGGCATCGGGGTGGTGGCCGCGAAGGTGGCGGGCGCCGTCCTGGCGCTGGCGCTGGCGCGCCCGTGGGGACGGCGGCTGCCGCCGCGGCTCCTGGAGCGGACAGCCCTCGTGATCGGGCTCGTGCTCAGCGTCTACGGCGGGCTGCTGGTCGTCGTCGGCGCGGCGGCACTGGCCGGCGCCTTCGGGTCACCGGCCCACCCCACGGCACTGCGCTGGCACGTCGCCGTGTGGGACCCGTGGTTCCTGTTCTGGGGCCTGCTGCTCGCGACGGCCGCGGTGACCCGTTCCCGGCAACGGCGGCGGCACCCGCTCGGCGGCCGGGCGACTCAGCCGTAGTAGAGCGCGACGGGCTTGCCGTCGATCTCCCGGACGTCGACGGCCGTGTCGTAGACGGCCTCCAGCACCTCGGGCCGCATGACGTCGCGCGCGGGCGCGTCCGCCACGACGCGGCCGTCGCGCATGGCCACCATGCGGTCGGCGTAGGTCGCCGCGAAGTTGACGTCGTGCAGCACCGTGACGACCCGCTTGCCGAGCTCGTCGGCCATCCGCCGGACCAGCCGCATGATCTCGGTCATGTGCCGCAGGTCCAGGTTGTTGAGCGGCTCGTCGAGCAGGACGTACTTCGTGTCCTGCGCCAGCACCATCGCGATGAAGGCGCGCTGGCGCTGTCCGCCCGAGAGCTCGTCGAGGAACCGGCTCCGGAAGGGGTCGAGGTCGAGGTAGGAGAGGGCGCGCTCGACGTGCTCCCGGTCGTGCACGGTGAGCCGCCCCCGGGAGTGCGGGAACCGGCCGAACTCGACGAGGTCGTGCACGGTCAGGCGCGCGGCGACGTGGTTGTCCTGGCGCAGCACCGCGAGGGTCGTGGCGAGCTGGTTCGACGGCGTCCTGGCGACGTCCATCCCGTCGACGGTGATCCGGCCGGCATCGGGGTGGAGGAGCCGGCCGACGAGGCCGAACAGCGTCGACTTGCCGGCGCCGTTCGGGCCGATGAGCGCCGTCACCCCGTCCCCGCCGAGGCCGATCGTGACGTCGTCGACCACCGTCTGGCCGTCGTAGCGCTTGGTGACGCCCTCGAGCGTGATCACCGCGCCCCCTTCCGCAGCACGAGGTGGAGGAAGAACAGGCCGCCGGCGAAGTCGATGACCGTGGACAGGGTGCCGCCGAAGCCGAGCAGCCGCTCCAGGACCAGCTGACCGCCCAGCAGGCAGACGACCCCGATGAGCACCGCGCTGGGCAGCGTCCACACGTGGCGGAAGGAGCCGGCGTAGGAGTAGGCCAGGTTCGCGACGATGAGGCCCAGGAACAGGATCGGCCCCACCAGCGCCGTGGACGCGGCGACCATCACCGAGACGGCCGCGAACAGGAGCATCACGACGCGCCGGTGGTCCACGCCCAGGCCCACGGCCGTCGGCTCACCGAGCGTGAGCACGTCGAGGGTGCGCAGCAGCGGCACGACCGCGAGGCACCCGAGCAGGACCAGCCCGGCGGTGAGGACCAGCAGCGTCTCGTCGGGCCGGGTGAGGGAGGCGAACATCGCGTCGGAGAGCACCTGGAAGTCCAGCGGGTCGAGCATCCGCTGCATCCACTCGGTGGCGCTGCGGAAGAACGTGCCCAGGACGATGCCGACCAGCAGCATGAGGTGGATCGACCGTCGCTTGCCACCGAACAGCCAGGTGAACAGCGCGACGCTGGAGGCGACCATCACGACGACCTGGGTGACCCAGAGGGTGAACTGGTCGAACGCCAGGAACGACGCCGAACCGGACGAGAACACGATGATCGTCGAGATCAGCACGTAGAAGGCGTCGAACCCCATGATCGACGGCGTGAGGATGCGGTTCTGCGTGATCGTGTGGAACACCACCGTCGAGACCCCGACCGCGGTCGCGACGACCAGCATGGCGAGCACCGTGAGGCTGCGGATCTCCAGCGCGAAGGCGAGCGAGCCGGGCACGTCGGTGACGCAGTAGACGACCGTCAGGACCAGGACGGCGGCGCCCAGGGCGCTCAGGCGGACGGCGGGCCTCGCCCAGGCGGCGGCGAGCCGGGGGCGCGGCCGGCCGGCGGCCGGGGCGGCGGACGTCGTGGCGGGGGAGTCAGTGAGCACGGCTCCGCCTCCGCAGCAGCAGCCAGAGGAACAACGCCGCACCGAGGACGCCGACGACGACCGACAGCGGGATCTCGTAGGGGAAGCGCACGACCCTGGCGAGCACGTCGCAGCCGAGGACGAACACGGCCCCGAGCCCGGCGACCCAGGGGATCGCGCGGCGCACGTTGTCACCGATGACCAGGCTGACGACGTTCGGCACGACCAGGCCCAGGAAGGGGATCAGCCCCGCCGTGACGAGCACCGCCGCGGTGATCACCGCGATGATCACCATGCCGACGGCGACGACCCGCCGGTAGTCCAGTCCCAGGTTGGTCGCGAACTCCTCGCCGAGCCCGATCACGCTGAAGCGGTCGGCGGCCAGCCAGGCGACCCCGACCATGACCCCGGCGATCCACACGAACTCGTAGCGCCCCTGCATGACCGTGGCGAAGCTGCCCTGCGACCACTGCCCGAGGGACTGCAGCAGGTCGAGGCGGTAGGCGAAGAAGACCGTCACGGCCCCCACGACGCCGCCGAGCATGATGCCGACCAGCGGGACGAGGACCAGCTGGCGCACGGGCACGGCCTTGACCACCTGCAGGAACACCCAGGTGCCGACCAGCCCGAAGACGGCGGCGACGCCCATCTTCCCGACGACGGCCATGCCGGGGAAGAACACGATCGTGACGAGCATGCCCAGCGTGGCGAACTCGCTGACGCCCGTGGTGCCCGGTTCCACGAACTTGTTGCGGACCAGCATCTGCATGATCAGGCCCGCGATGCCCAGGGAGGCGCCGACGAGCACCACGGCGACGGTGCGGGGGATCCGGCTCACGCCCAGCAGGAAGGCCGCATCGCTGCCGGGACCGCCGGTGAGCACCGCGACGGGGGACACGTCGGAGACGCCGACGAACAGACTCAGTCCCGCGAGGACCACGAGGAGGACGCCGACGAGCACCCCCACCCAGGTGCGGCGGGGCCGCTCGCGGGTGGGGGTGCTCGCCGAGGCGGTGTCGAGCGCCGTCACGGGCGACGAGCGGGGTGCTCGACCGGGGTCAGGCCGGTCACCCGGCGATCTGGAGCACGTCGTCGATCATGATCTGGGTGGTGTCGAGGCCACCGAACACGATGTACCAGGCCGTCGGGTCGAGGTAGACGATGTGGTCCTGCCGCGCGGCGGTGGTCTGCGCGACGATGTCGTTGTCGAGCACCGCGGCCGCTGCCTGCGCGCCCGCCTCACCGGTCGCGGCGTCACGGTCGACGACCCACAGGTAGTCCGGGTCCGTCTCGAGCAGGAACTCGAAGGAGACCGGCTCGCCGTGCGTGGCGGCCGCGATGTCGTCCACCACCGGCTGGACGCCGAAGGCGTCGTAGATCAGGCCGCCGCGCGCGCCGCGCCCGGTGTCGCCGTCGGCCGCCGGGGCCATCGCGCTCAGCTCTCCCCCGGAGACCATGACGCCCAGACCCGTGCCGGCGTCGGCCGTGGCGGCCCGCGCCTCCTCGATGCCCGCCTCGATCTCGCTGACCGCGGCAGCCGCCTCGTCCTCGGCCCCGAGCACCTCACCGAGGAAGGTGGCGTTGCGCTCGAGGTTCTCGGTGTACGAGCCGCGCAGGCTCAGGTCGACGGTCGGCGCGATCTCGCTGAGGTCCTCGTACAGCGCCGACGAGCGACCACCGATGACGATGAGGTCCGGCTGCTGGGACTCGATCTCGACCAGGTCGGCCTCGAACAGCGTGCCGGCGTTGAAGGCGTCGTCGGCCAGGTACTTCTCGAGGTAGTCCGGCACCGAGTCCAGCGGGGCCCCGGTGACCTCCCCACCCAGCGCGCCGATGGTGTCGAGGCTGGCCAGGTCGAAGGCGACGATCTTCCGCGGGTTCTTCGGGACCTCGACCGTGGTCTCCTCGAACACGGGGTCCTCGTCCTCGGCGGCGAGGTTCCGGTCCCAGGAGAAGCTGACGGTCTCGGCCTCGGAGCTCGACGCCGCCTCGGCGGTGTCCCCGCCCCCCTCACCGCAGGCGGACAGGGCCAGGGCGGCGGCCACGGTCAGGGTGAGGGCGGCCGTCGGTCGGGCGGTGGTGCGCATCGGGCTCCTGTCAAACTCAGGTGAGGCTTGGCTAACTGAGGCGGCCCTAACCTGCCACACCACCCGGTGCCCCCGTCAACCGGGTCGCCGGGCCCGGTTGGGACGGCGGGGCGCCGGGCAGGGGAGGGTCATGGAGACGCGAACACTGGGACGGCTGACCGTCCCGGCCCAGGGCCTGGGCTGCATGGGGATGAGCGAGTTCTACGGCACGGGGGACCAGGCCGAGGCCGAGGCGACGATCCGCCGGGCGCTGGACCTCGGCGTCACGTTCCTCGACACGGCCGACATGTACGGGCCGTTCACCAACGAGCGGCTGGTGGGGCGGGCGATCGCCGGCCGGCGCGACGAGGTCGTGCTCGCGACCAAGTTCGGCAACGAGCGCGGGGAGGACGGCTCCTTCCGCGGCATCAACGGCCAGCCGGACTACGTGCGCCGCGCCTGTGACGCATCGCTGCAGCGGCTGGGCGTCGACGTCATCGACCTCTACTACCAGCACCGCGTGGACACCAGCGTCCCGGTGGAGGAGACCTGGGGGGTGCTGCGCGAGCTGGTGGAGGCCGGCAAGGTGCGGCACGTCGGCATCTCCGAGGCCGCGCCCGAGACAATCCGGCGGGCGCACGCCGTGCAGCCGGTGACGGCCGTGCAGACCGAGTACTCGCTGTGGACCCGCGATCCCGAGGACGACGGCGTGCTGGCCACCTGCGCCGAGCTGGGCATCGGCTTCGTCGCCTACTCACCGATCGGGCGCGGGTTCCTCTCCGGGCAGTTCCGGACCCTCGACGACCTGGCGCCCGACGACTTCCGCCGGCGCAACCCCCGCTTCCAGGGCGAGAACTTCGCCAAGAACCTCGAGCTGGTGGACCGGGTCCGCGAGATCGCCGACGAGAAGGGCGTGACCGCCACCCAGCTCGCGCTCGCGTGGGTCATGGCGCAGAGCGGCCGGGACGGCGGGCCGACCGTCGTCCCCATCCCCGGCACCAAGCGGGTGAGCTACCTCGAGGAGAACGCCGCCGCGGCCGACGTCTCGCTGTCCGAGGACGACCTGCGCCGGATCGACGAGGCCGCGCCGGCGGGCACCACGGCCGGCGACCGCTACCCGGACATGTCCACCGTCCACCGCTGAGCGGGACGCGGGCGGTCCGGCTGCCCGAGCACCGTGGCGACGTGCTCGTGCGCCGGACCGCGCACCCGCGTGCAGAAGTCCGCCCACACCTGGCCCAGCTCCGCCCCCGGCCAGCCCGGTGGCCGCAGGGCGTCGGGCAGCATGGGGTCCCGCGCGCCCACGCGGCGGACGTCGGCGAGCGCCCGCAGGTGAGTGACCAGCGCCGCCCGCCCGTCGGGGACGGGACCGGCCAGGACGTCCCGGAGGCGGTCGATCTCCCGTCGGTAGGCGGCCGCGACGCCCTGCAGGTCCCAGCAGCGCGCGGCCAGCTCGGCGTCGGAGCCGCCGGTCTCGGCGGTCACCTGGGCGGTGAGCAGGTCCAGCCGGCCGATCGGCTCGGTGGCCAGGTCCGTGCGGACGCCGTCCAGCGCGGCCCGGTGCGGGGAGACCCAGGTGGCCGGGGCCAGCGGCCCGAAGCCGTGCCGGGCGAGGGTGCGGCGCACCCGCTCACGGGCCGCGCGGTCGGTCTCCGGCACGGTGTAGATCACCATGCGCCAGCGGCCGTCCCAGGTGCCCAGCCGCTCGTCCAGCCGCAGCCTCCGGGTCCGCACCGCGGTGCGCAGCGCCTCGGTGGGCGCGTACAGGGTCTCCCGGCCGCGGCGGGTGGCCGCCAGCCAGCCGGCCCGGCGCAGGGCGGCCGTGGTCATGCGGGTGGTCGGCTCCGCGACGGCGAAGGTCTCCAGCAGCGCCACCAGGGACCGCAACCGCACCGGCTCGTCCGTGACGGCGTCGAGGTGCTCGGCGAACAGGTCGACCACGAGGTCTCGGACGGTCATTCCAGTCCTCCCGGGGCGGACGGCCGCCTGGCCCGACGGGGTGCTGGTCCCGACGCCGGGTCGGTGTCCAGGACGTTCTCCCCGAGCGGGAGGATGGCACCGTGCCCGATGTCGCTGCTCAGGGGGGCCCCCGGTGACGCCGGCACTCGTGGTCGGGACGACGGTGGTCGCCGCGCTGCTGGCGCTCGCCGGCCTCGCCTCGACGGTGGCCCGCAGGCGGATCGGGCTGCTGCACCTGTGGGGCGCGGCCCTGCTGGAGGCGGTCCTCCTGGTCCAGGCGGTGCTGGCCCTGGTGCTGCTGGCCCGCGGCGAACGGCTCGCCGACACCCCCACCTTCCTCGGCTACCTGGGCGGCATCGTGCTGCTGCCGGTGGCCGGCGCCCTGTGGGCGCGGTCGGAGCCGAGCCGCTGGGCGGGGACGGTGCTGGCGGTGGCGGCCGGCGCCGTGGGAGTCATGATCTGGCGGTTGTCGCAACTGTGGGAGGCGACGGGTGGCTGAGCCCGAGCAGGACCGCCGGCGGGCGGCGGACGGCGTGACGGCGGACGGGCCGGGGCGGGTGCTGGTCGCCGTCTACGGCGTCTTCGCACTCGCCGCCGGGGCCAGGGCCGCCGTGCAGCTGTCCACCCGGTTCGCCGACGCCCCGGTGGCCTACCTGCTGTCCGCGCTGGCCGCGGTGGTCTACCTCGTCGCCACCGTCGCCCTGGCCCGCGGCGGCCGGCGCACCGCGCTGGTGGCCATCTCGATCGAGCTGGCGGGCGTGCTGGTCGTCGGCACCCTGTCGCTGCTGGACCGGGCGGCCTTCCCCGACGAGACGGTGTGGTCGGCCTACGGCCGCGGCTACCTGTTCATCCCGCTGGTGCTGCCGGTGCTCGGGCTGCTGTGGCTGCGCCGGTCGCGGCGGCCGGCCGCGACCGGCTGACCCGCCGCGGCCCGCGTCAGAACTCGCCGCCGCCGAAGTCGCCACCGACGTCGCCACCGGAGTCCCAGCCGCCGTCGGCACCACCGGCGAAGTCACCGCCGGGGTCGACCCCACCGGGATCGGCGGCGTAGTCCCCACCGGGGTCACCGCCGCCGTCACCCTCGGCGCCGTCCTGGAAGCCCTCGGCGTAGGCCTCCTCGTCGCCGCCGCCGAACAGGCCGCCGTCACCGAGGCCGGTGTCGAACAGGGCGTCGGCGACCGCCGTGCCCACGACCAGGCCACCGACCGTGCCGAGCAGGCTGGCGCCCATCATGCCGCCGAAGCTGGGCCCGTACCCGCCGCCGAAGCCTCCCCCGCCGTACCCCCCGCCGCCGTAGCCGGGCCCGTAGCCGCCGCCGGGACCGTAGCCGCCGCCGAACGCGCGCTCCAGGGTGCCCGGGCGCCGCATCTCGGCACGCGTGGCGGCCCGGGCGAGCGTGCGCGGGTCGTCGGAGCGCGGGCGTTCCCCGGACGGTGCGGCGGCGGCGAGCTGCACGAGCACCTCCTGCCGTTGCTGCGGGGTGAGCTTGCCGAACGCCTCGGCGTGCGCCTCCTCGATCTGGTCGGGCGGGGCGGTGCGCAGGAGGTAGCGGTAGCGCTCCACGGCCTGCTCGTCGGCCGAGCGGCCGGCCGGGGCCGGCGGGGGTGGTGGTGCGGCGTAGCCGTCGTACCCGGGGGCGTAGCCCTCGTGGCCCCCCTCGGCGTAGCGAGGTGGGCGGCGGCCGAAGAGCCGGTCGAGCAGTCCCATCGCGATCGTCTCCCTCCCGGTGGCACGGCGTGCCCCGACGAGGGGTTCCCGCCCGGCCGCCGTCCACACCTCGCGGCACTCCCGCACTGGTCAGCGCGGTGCGACAGGCATCGACCCGAACCCGCACGGTTACTGTTGCCCCCGTGCCGGCCGAGCGGGGACGTCCACAGGACACGTCGGGCGTCCACCCCCCGCTCGAGGCCGTCGGGGCCGGACCGGCCGGCATCGTCACCGCCGCGACCGCCGTCGTCTCCGGGCTGGAGCACGGCGGCGGGGGGACGGCGGCGTTGCCGGGGGTGCTCGCCGACGTCCCGGTGGCGGTGCTGGTCATCGACCGCGGCGCCGGCACGGTCACCTACGCCAACACCGCGGCGGTCGAGATGGCCGGCAACGTCGGCCTGCCGGTGGACATCGACGGCTGGGGCGCAGCCGCCGGGCTGACCGACCTGGGTGGCCGGCCGCTGGCCGCCAGCAGTGGGCCGCTGTCGCTGGTCGCGCAGGGCCAGCCGGTCGCCGGCGAGGCGGTGATGCTGACGCCGGGGCGCAGCTCGGAGGCCGGCCGCGCAGCAGAGGACGACGGCCGCAGCGACCGGGTGCTCTGGGTCACCGGGTTCCCGCTGAGCGGGCCGGGCAGCGCCCAGCAGCTGTCCCTCGTCGTCCTGCTCGAGGTCGAGGCGCCCGACGACGAGCTCGACGCGGAGGGCTATCTGCAGGCCCTGCGTGACCGGGCGGTCATCGCCACCGACATGACCTTCACGATCACCGACCCCCGGCAACCGGACGACCCGCTGATCTGGGTGAACCCCTCGTTCACCCGGCTCACCGGGTACGAGTACGCGGAGGCCGTCGGCCGCAACTGCCGGTTCCTGCAGGGTCCCGCGACCGCACCGGAGGCGGTCGACACGATCCGCGCCGCGCTGGCCGGGGAGCGCCCCGTCAGCGTGACGCTGCTCAACTACCGCAAGGACGGCACCGCCTTCTGGAACCAGCTGTCGATCAGCCCGGTCTTCGACGGGGAGGGCCGGCTGGTCAGCTTCGTCGGCGTGCAGACCGACGTCACCGAGCGGGTCCGCGTCGAGCGCGAACGGGAGGCCGCCTTCGCCGCCGAGCGCACGGCCCGTGAGGAGGCCGAGCTGGCCCGGGCGACCGCCGAGCAGTCCCGGGCCGACGCCGAGCACGCGCGGGCCGAGGCAGAGCGCGCGCAGGGCAGGCTGGCGCTCATGGCCGAGGCGACGAGCACGCTGATCGCCACGCTGGACCTCACCGACCTGCTCGAGCGCCTGGCCGGGCTCTGCGTCCCGCTGCTGGCCGACTGGGCGTTCATCACCGTCGTCGACGACACCGGCGCGGTGCAGCAGACCGCGTTCCGGCACCGCGACGGGCGGGAGGCGGACCTGCGGCTGCTCAGCGCGCGGCACGTGCAGCAGCTGCCGGAGGGCTCCCCGACCCGGCGCAGCATCGCGACCTCCCGCGCCGTGCTGGTCGCGGACGCCGGTGAGCAGCTCGCCGGCATCTTCGCCAGCGACGCCGCCCGCGACGCCTTCGCCCGTCTGGGCGCGGCCTCGGTCCTGGCGCTGCCGATGGTGGCCCGCCGCCGGACGCGCGCGGCCATCCTGCTGACCCGCAGGGACGCCGACCGGCCGTTCACCCGGGAGGACGTCGACCTGGCCGAGGACCTCGCCCGCCGGGCCGCCCTGGCCATGGACAACGTCCGGCTGTACCAGCAGGAGCAGACCGTCGCGGACACCCTGCAGCGCTCCCTGCTGCCGGAGCTGCCCGACATCGCGGGGCTGGAGTCGGCCGCCCACTACGTCAGCGCCTCGACCGCCGCGGACGTGGGCGGGGACTTCTACGACCTGCTGGAGCTGCCCGACGGCGCGGTGGGCATGGTCGTGGGTGACGTCGTCGGGCACGACGTCGCCGCCGCGGCCGCCATGGGGCACCTGCGGGGGCTCATCCGGGCCTGCGTGTGGGAGGCGCCCGATCCCGACCCGGGCGCGGTGCTGGCGCGGGTCGACCGGCTGGTGCAGGGGCTCCGGGTCGCCTCGATGGCCACCCTCGTCTACGTCCGCGCGGTCCCTCCCACCGCTGCCGGGGCACCGTGGCGGCTGCACGTGGCCAACGCCGGGCACCCGCCGTTGCTGCTGCGCGAACCCGGGGGTGCGATCCGGGTGCTGTCGGAGGTGAGCGGCATGCTGGTCGGCGTCGGTGACGCGGCCCGGGAGACCGTCGTCCTGGACGTCCCCTCGGGCACGACCCTGCTGGCCTACACGGACGGGCTGATCGAGCGGCCCGGCACCGATCTGGACGCCGGCATCTCCGAGCTGGTCGGCCGCCTGGCCGCCGCCCCGGTTCCCGCCGGCCCCCGCGAGCTGTGCGACGTCGCGGTGGCCGGGCCCCTCGACGGCCGGGACGACGTCGCACTGATCGCGGTCCGCTTCGGCTGAGCCCCGCGGCGGCGTCCGGGCTCAGCCGTCGGCGGTCCCCAGCAGGCCGTACGCGCCCCGGTGGTAGAGCAGCGGGCGGCGCCGGGCGTCGGCGCCCAGGTCGAGCACGCGGGCGGCCACCAGGGTGTGGTCGCCCCCGTCGTACTCGGCCCACAGCTCGCAGTCGATCCAGGCCACCACGTCGTCGAGGACCGGCTGCCCGGTGCGGCTGGGCCGCCAGTGGACGCCGGCGAACTTGTCACCGCCGGACCGGGCGAAGGCACCCGACAGCCCGGTCTGGTCCTCGGCCAGCACGTTGACGCAGAACCGGCCGAACGCGCGCAGCAGCGGCCAGGTCTGCGAGGTGCGGGCCGGCGCGAACACCACCAGCGGTGGGTCCAGGGACAGCGAGCTGAACGACTGGCAGGTGAAGCCGATCGGCCCGGCGTCGGTCAGCGCGGTGACCACGGTGACGCCGGAGGCGAAGTGCCCCAGCACCTCGCGCATGACGAGGGGGTCCACGACCTCCACCGCGCCGTCCGGCCCTGCTCCCGGCTCGCTCATGAGGTCGACCCAACCACGGCGTCCCCGCGCGGGACCGAGCGCCCGCCGGCGCGGTACAGGGAACTGGGCAACTCGTGGCCCACGGCGTGCTCGGTGACCCGGGCGGCAGCCAGGACGGCGTCGAGGTCCAGACCGGTGCGCACGCCGGACTCCTCCAGCAGGTAGACCAGCTCCTCCGTGGCGATGTTGCCGCTCGCCCCGGGCGCGAACGGGCAGCCGCCGAGGCCGCCGACGGAGGAGTCCAGCTGGGTGACCCCGGCCTGGACGGCGGCCAGCGCGTTGGCCTGGCCGGTGCCCCGGGTGTCGTGGAAGTGGACGCCGACGGGGGTGCCGGGGCAGGCACGCCGGACGGCGTCGAGCAGCAGGACCACCCGCAGGGGGACCGTCGTCCCGATCGTGTCGCCCAGGCACAGCTGGTCGGCCCCGGCGGTGACCGCGGCGCGGGCGACGTCGACGGTGCGGCCGATGGGGGTCCGCCCGTCGAAGGGACAGTCCCACGCCGTCGCGATGACGACCTCCAGCGACCCGCCGGCACCGTGGGCGAGCCCGGCGATCTCCGGGACGGCGCCGAGGGCCTCCGCGGTGGAGCGGCCGGCGTTGGCCCGGCTGTGCCCGTCGGAGGCCGAGACGACGTACTCGAGGTCGGCCACGCCGGCGTCCACCGCCCGCACCGCGCCCCGGGGGTTGGCCACCAGGGCCGACCAGTGCACGTCGCCCCAGCGGGACAGCTCCGCGGCGACGGCGTCCGCGTCGGCGAGAGCGGGGACCGCCCTGGGCGAGACGAAGGACGTCGCCTCGATCCGCCGGACGCCGGTCGCCACCAACGCCTCCAGCATCTCGAGCTTGGCGTCGAGCGGCACCGGGGCCTCCAGCTGGAGACCGTCGCGCATGCCCACCTCGCGGATGTCCACGGCGGCCGGCAGCACCAGGTCGAACTCGTTCACGGTCGGTCCCCTCGTCCGGCGGCGGCGTCGGACCACCATCCTGCTCCGTTCCCACGTTCCACGTGGAACTGCCCGGGGCACCTAGCGCGTCGAGAACCTGCAGGAATGTCCGCGGGATGCCGCAGGATGTCCGGGACGGAGGTGGGACGTGACGAACACGGCGGGCACGCTGCCCCCGGCCGACCGCCGGAGCGCCTTCGCGAACG
The DNA here is from genome assembly GCF_010686765.1 of Geodermatophilus sabuli. Taxonomy (GTDB): domain Bacteria; phylum Actinomycetota; class Actinomycetes; order Mycobacteriales; family Geodermatophilaceae; genus Geodermatophilus; species Geodermatophilus sabuli_A. The sequence continues at coordinate 24,060 of NZ_JAAGWF010000032.1, forward strand.
CCCCGATGGGCATCGTGCTGGCGACCCCGTCCGGGCGGCTCGTCGACGCGAACCCGGCCTTCGGGGCGATGCTCGGCCGGACACCCGACGAGCTCTACGGCTGCGCGGTGCTCGACCTCATCCACCCCGACGACTCGATGGCGACCGCCGAGGCCTACACCGACCTGGTCGAACGGCGGCGGACGATGCGGCACGAGACCCGGCTGGTCCGCAGCGACGGCAGCCTGGTGCCGGTGCAGGTCACCTCGTCGTGGGTGGACGCGACGCCGGAGGGCGACCCGCCGCACGTGGTGGCCATCGTCGAGGACATCACCGAGCGCAAGGCCCTGGAGGCCGCGCTCGTGCACCGCTCGCTGCACGACCCGCTGACCGGGCTGCCCAACCGGATCCTCTTCGGCGACCGGCTGCGGCACGCCCTGGAGCGCGGCCACCGGGAGCGGACCCCCACCTGCGTGCTCGGCATCGACCTCGACGGCTTCAAGGCGATCAACGACCACCACGGCCACCCGGTGGGCGACGAGGTGCTGGTCGCCTTCGCCGAGCGGCTCACCTCGGTGCTGCGGGCCAGCGACACCGCGGCCCGCGTCGGGGGCGACGAGTTCAGCATCGTGTGCGAGAACACCTCCCGGGCAGACGCGGAGGCGCTGGCCGAGCGGCTGCGGAACACCGTCACCGAGCCGCTCGAGGTGGACGGCGTGACGATCCCGTTGGGCATGAGCATCGGCCTGGGCACCGTCGCGGGGGGCACCGATCCCGAGCTGGCCTTCGAGCTGCTGGTCCGCGAGGCCGACGACGCGATGTACGCCGACAAGGCGACCCGCCGGCACTGACGTGGAGCGCTGCTGGCTCAGCGGCTCCCGGGGCCCGCGGCCGCCCAGCCCGTGGTGCGGGGGAGGCGGGCGAAGACCGCGGTGAGGACCGGGAGCACCGAGGCGAAGACCAGGAAGACGACCAGGCCGACCACGTCGTCGGACTGGTCGAAGGTCACCAGCCCCACGACGAGCGTCACCAGCAGCACACCGACGGCGGCCGCGGCCGAGCCGAACAGCAGGCCCGGCGGGCGGCGCTGCAGCAGCTGGGCCGCACCGGCGATCATCCCGGCCGCGCAGGGCAGGCCGAGCACGAGCAGCACGGTGGCGGCGTCGTCCTCACCGCCGGCGGTCACGGCGATCAGGAAGCCCAGCGAAGCGAGCGCGGTCAGCCCGCCGGTGACGAAGCCGAGCACGACCGCCGCGGTGGCCACCCCGGGCCGGGCCGGCCCCTCCGGCCAGGAGGCCGGGACCGACGGCCACCGCCAGCCCGGCGGGTCGCCGTACCCGGCCGGCGGGCCGTAGCCGGGTGGCGGCCCGTACCCGGGCGGCGCGCCGTAGCCGGGTGGCGGCCCGTACCCGGCCGGCGCGCCGTAGCCGGGTGGCGGCCCGTACCCGGGCGGGGGCCCGTACCCGGGCGGGCCGTATCCCGGTGGCGGTCCGTACCCGGGCGGCGGGCCGTACCCCGGCGGGACGCCGTACCCGGGCTGCCCCGGCGGAACGGCGTCCCACTCCTGCTGATCGTCGCCCTGCATGGGGTCAGTGTGCCGCCGGCTGCGGTTCCCGGTGTTCAGGCGCGGGTGCGGCGGGCGCGAGCCGGGCTCCCTCGACGTCGAGGTCGGGGAGCACGCGGTCCAGCCAGCGGGGCAGCCACCAGGCCGACCGGCCCAGCAGCGCGAGGACGGCGGGCACCAGCGTCATCCGGACGACGAAGGCGTCGAGCAGGATGCCGACGGCCAGGCCGAAGGCGATCGCCTTGACCACGACGTCCTCGATGGTGACGAAGCTGGCGAAGACCGAGAACATGATCAGCGCGGCGGCGACGACCACCCGGGAGGCGTGCCGCGCCCCGGCGAGCACCGCGGCCCGTGGTTCGGCGCCGTGCACGTACTCCTCCCGCATCCGGGAGACGAGGAAGACCTCGTAGTCCATGGCCAGCCCGAACAGCACGGCCATGAGGATGACCGGCATGAAGCTGATGATCGGCCCCGTCGTCGGGACCCCGAAGACGTCGGCCAGCCAGCCCCACTGGAACACCGCGACGACCGCGCCGAACGAGGCGGCCACCGACAGCAGGAAGCCGACGGCGGCCTTGACCGGCACCAGCACCGACCGGAAGACCAGCAGCAGCAGGAGCACCGCGAGACCGACGACGACCAGGGCGAAGGGGATGAGCGCGTCGTCCAGCCGGTCGGAGACGTCGATGGCCACGGCCGTCTGGCCGGTGACCGCGACGTCCGCAGCGGTCTGCTCCTCCAGCTCGGGGGCGAGGTCGCGCAGCGCGGCGACGAGGTCGCTGGTCGCCTGCTCCTGCGGACCGCTCTCCGGGACGACGGTGACCAGCGCGGCGGTGCCCTCGGGCAGCACGGACGGCGCGGCGTAGGCGACGTCGTCCAGCCCGCCCTCGAACTGGCCGGGCGTCGCGGTGGGCGTGCCCCCGATGGCCACGGCGACCTGGCCGGCGGCCTGCTGGGCGGTGGCGGGGTCCAGGCCGTCGACGAGCACCACGAGGGGGCCGTTGAGTCCCGGGCCGAACGTCTCGCTCACCAGGTCGTAGGCCTGCCGCTGCGGGCTGTCCTCGGCGGCCGCGCCGTTGTCGGGCAGGGCCAGCTGCAGCCCGGCGGCCGGGATGGCGAGCACGCCGAGGCCGATCACCGTGACCAGGACGGTGACCAGGGGGCGGCGGGTGACCAGGCCGGCCCAGCGCTCACCCATCGAGCGGCCCGCACCGCCGCCGGTGACCGTCGCGGCCTCCCGCCGGGCGGCCCGGGACCCCGGCTTGGGCGCCAGCCGGGTGCCGGCGAAACCCAGCAGGGCCGGCAGCAGGGTGAGCGCGACGACGACGGCCACGAGCACCGTGGCCGCGGCCGCCAGACCCATGACGGTGAGGAACGGGATGCCGACCACCGACAGCCCGGACAGCGCGATGACCACGGTGAGGCCGGCGAAGACCACCGCCGACCCGGCGGTGCCGGTGGCCCGTGCCGCGGACTCCTCCGGGTCCATGCCGGCAGCCAGCTGGGATCGGTGCCGGGACAGGATGAACAGCGCGTAGTCGATGCCCACGGCCAGCCCGATCATCAGCGCGAGCGTCGGCGCGGTGGACGAGAGGGAGATCAGGCCGGAGATCCCGAGCAGGCCACCGAGGCCGACGCCGATGCCGACGATCGCGGTCAGCAGGTTCATCCCGGCGGCCAGCAGCGAGCCGAAGGTGAGCACGAGGACCAGGACGGCCACCGCCACCCCGACGAACTCGGTGGGCCCGATGGCGACGCCGGTGGTGCCGAAGACGTTGCCGCCGACGGCGACCTCCATCCCGGCGTCCTCGGCGGCCTGGGTCGCCTCCTGCAGCGCGTCGAGGCTGCCCTCGTCCAGGCCCTCCCGCTGCACCGTGTACTGCACGCTGGCCAGCGCCGCGCGACCGTCGGGGGTCAGCGCCTGGCTGGTGAACGGGTCGGCGACGACGGCGACCTGCGGCGCCTGCGCGGCCGCGGCGACGACCTCGCCGATCGCGGCGGCGTACCGCGGCTCGGCGACGGTCGCCCCCTCGGGGGCGACGAAGACGATCTGCGCGCCGGCCCCGGCCGCCGCCGGCTGGAGTTCACCCAACCGGTCCAGCGCGGCCTGGGACTCCGAGCCGGGGATGGTGAACCGGTCGTCGAACTGCCCGCCAACGGTGACCAGGACGGCGACGACGGCGGCCAGCACGAGCACCCACAGCGCGGCCACGAGCCGGCGGGAGCGGTAGGCGGCCCGGCCGAGGCGGGCGAGCAGGGAACTCATGGGTGAGGACTCCAGGGTCAGTCGGATACGGCCGCGCGCAGCAGGAGCAGCAGCGCGGTGTGCTCGAGGCCGGGGGAGGGGGCGCCGGCGGGGGACGAGCCGGCGTCGGAGCCGGCGGTGTCGGTGGCCTGCGCCACGACGACGCCGTCGTGCAGGGCGAGCAGGATGCGGGCCAGCTGCCCGGCCGGGACGGTGAGGCGCAGACCCACCCGGGCCGTGGCGCTCTCGATGAGGTCGGTGAGCCGGTCGTGCAGCGCCGCGGTGTGCTCCCGGAGGGCGGCGGCCGCCTCGGGGCGCCGGGCGGCGTGCAGGGCGTACTCGGTGTGCACCAGGACCCAGGCGCGGTCGGCGCGGAAGGTGGCCAGGCAGCGCTCGACAGCGGCGGCGACCGGGTCCCGCTCGGTCTCGATGCCGGCCAGCTGCTGCTCGACCCGGGCCAGCTCCCGGCCGGTCTCCCGGGCGTAGAGGGTGGCGAAGAGCTCGTCCTTGGTGCGGAAGCTGGAGTAGAACGCGCCTCGGGTGAACCCGCCGCGGCGGCAGATGTCCTCCACGCTGGCCGCGGCGAAGCCCACCTCGGCGAAGGTCTCCAGGGCGGCGTCGAGCAGCAGCTCCACGGTGACGGCCCGGCGGCGCTTGGGCCGCTCCAGGTCGACGGTCACGATGCACGACTGTATCGGATACAGCAGTGCATCGAAGGTGATGCGGATGTTCACGCCGATGTCACACGCTGCGCTCAACGGGCGTCCCCTGCCCGCCGACAACCCCCTCGTGCCGGAGAGAGTGGTGGCCCTGGCCGAGCGGGTGGAGGCGCAATCGTCGTCCCGCCTCCGCGACCTGGACACGATCGCGCGGATGACGCGGATGCTCGCGCTCAACGCGCTCGTGGAGGCCGCCCGGGCGGGGGAGGCCGGGCGCGGGTTCGCCGTCGTCGCCTCCGAGGTCAAGGACATCGCCGAGCGGGCCGCGGGGATCTCCGAGCAGCTGTCCGCGGAGCTCGGCCCGACCGTCGCCGAGCTGCACGAGCTGGGCACCCGGCTGGTGTCGCAGGTCCGCGGGCAGCGGCTCGCCGACCTCGCCCTCAACGCCGTCGAGCTGATCGACCGCAACCTGTACGAGCGCACCTGCGACGTCCGGTGGTGGGCCACCGACGCCGCCGTGGTCGCCGCGGCGGACGAGTCGCACCCCGGAGGGCCGGCGGCCGCGGAGGCGATCCGCCGGCTGGCGGTGATCCTGCGGAACTACACCGTCTACCTGGACCTGTGGATCACCGACCGCTCCGGCCGGGTGCTGGCCAACGCCGCCCCCGGGCGGTATCCGCGGGTGGTGGGCAGCGACGCGAGCGGCAGCAGCTGGTTCCGCGACGCGATGGCCACCGCAGACGGGGACAGCTACGTCGTCGAGGACGTCACCGTCTCGGCCGCGCTGGACGCGACCGTGGCCACCTACGCGACGGCGGTGCGCCGCGGCGGGGAGACCACCGGTGAGGTGATCGGCACCCTCGGCGTCTTCTTCGACTGGGAACCGCAGACCCGCGCCGTCCTCGACGGTCTCCGGCTGGCCCCCGACGAGCGCGCGACCACGCGCGCGCTGCTGCTGGACGCGACCGGCCGCGTGATCGCGGCCTCCGACGGCGCCGGCGTCCTCACCGAGCGGCTGGAGCTGCGCACCGGTGGCGCGGGGAGCGGCAGCTACGACGACGGTGCCGGCACGGTCGGCTTCGCCCGCACCCCCGGCTACGAGACCTACGAGGGCCTCGGCTGGTACGGCGCGCTGTGCCAGAGGTCGCCCGCCGGACGGCACCCGGCCTGAGCTAGGGCCAGCGGGCGACGACGTCGGTGAACGCGACGGCGGCCTGCTCGAGCTCGGCGAGCTCCACGTACTCGTCGACGGCGTGCATGACCGCCGGCGTCCCGGGCCCCCACACCACGATCGGCGCACCACCGACCACCTGGCCGAGCACCGAGGCGTCGGTGAAGTAGGTCGCCGGCGCCGGGAGCACGGGCGCGGGCAGCCCGGCGACCCACGGGTCGTCGGCGGGGGTCCCCACGGGGGGCAGGTCGACGCGCACCTCGACGTCGGCCACCTCGGGCTGGCCCCGCCACCACGCCAGCAGGTCGCCGCCCTCCCCGACCGTGCGCATGTCGACGAGCACCTCCGCCCGGTCGGGCACCACGTTGGGCACCGTGCCGCCGGCGACGACGCCGGGGTTCCACGTCTCGGTGCCGAGGAACGGGTCGCTGCGCAGCGGCAGGGAGCCGCCGGCGCGCGCCAGCAGTGCGACGAGGTCGAGGACGGCGTTGTGCCCGCGCTCGGGGGTGCTGCCGTGCGCCGCCCGCCCCGCCGTCCGGACGGCGAGCCACAGGGCGCCCTTGTGACCGAGGACGACCTGGTTGCCGGTCGCCTCCGGGACGACGACCGCGCCGATCGACTGCCCGGCGACGGCGTCGGCGGCCGCCTGCGCCCCCTTCGAGCCGATCTCCTCGTCGCTGGTGAGCAGCAGCGCCACCGGCGTCTCCGGGTCGGCGGCGGCCAGCGCGGCGACCGCGGCGACCAGGCCGGCCTTCATGTCGCTGCCCCCGCGGCCCCACACCCGGCCGCCGTCGAGCTCGGCGCCGAACGGGTCGTGGGTCCAGGCGCGGGGGTCGGGCACCGGGACGGTGTCGACGTGACAGGCGAGCAGCAGCTGCGGCCGGCCGGGATCGGTCGGCGTCCGCAGCAGCGTCCAGGGGTGGTCGGGGTCACGGCCCTCGGTGACCTGCAGGTGCGGCGCCCGCCCGCGGAGCAGCTCGGTGACCGTGCCGAGCGCGTCGCGCTGCGGCCCGGGGTCCCCCGAGACCGTGCCGCGGCCGACCAGCTCCCGCAGCAGCTCGACGACGTCCACGTCATCCGCCCAGCGCGGCGGTGACGACGGCCCTGGCCTCGTCCTGCACCCGGGCCAGGTGGTCGGGTCCGAGGAAGGACTCCCCGTACACCTTGTAGACGTCCTCGGTGCCGGAGGGCCGGGCGGCGAACCAGGCGTTCTCGGTGGTCACCTTGAGCCCGCCGATGGCGGCGTCGTTGCCGGCCGCGCGGGTCAGCTTGGCGGTGATGGGCTCACCGGCCAGCTCCGTCGCGGTCACCGCCTCCGGCGCGAGCTTCCCGAGCGCGGCCTTCTGCTCGCGGGTGGCCGGGGCGTCGATCCGCGCGTAGGCCGACTCGCCGTACCGGGCGGTCAGCTCGGCGTGCAGCTGGGACGGCGACCGGTCGGTCACCGCCTGGATCTCGCTGGCCAGCAGCGCGAGCAGGATGCCGTCCTTGTCGGTCGTCCAGACGCCGCCGTCCCGGCGCAGGAACGAGGCGCCGGCCGACTCCTCGCCGCCGAAGCCGACCGACCCGTCGAGCAGCCCCGGCACGAACCACTTGAAGCCGACCGGCACCTCGACCAGCCGCCGGCCCAGGCCCGCGACCACCCGGTCGATCAGCGAGGAGGACACCAGCGTCTTGCCGACGGCGGTCTGCGGCCCCCACTCGGGCCGGTGCGAGAAGAGGTAGGAGATCGCGACGGCGAGGAAGTGGTTGGGGTTCATCAGGCCGCCGTCGGGGGTGACGATGCCGTGCCGGTCGGCGTCGGCGTCGTTGCCGGTGGCGATCGTGAAGTCCGCGCGCTTGCCGATCAGCGAGGCCATGGCGCTGGGCGAGGAGCAGTCCATCCGGATCTTGCCGTCCCAGTCCAGCGTCATGAACCGCCACGTGGGGTCCACCAGCGGGTTGACGACGGTGAGGTCCAGGCGGTGTCGCTCGGCGATCGCGCCCCAGTAGTCGACGCTGGCGCCGCCGAGGGGGTCCGCCCCGATCCGCACCCCGGCCGCCCGGACGGCGTCGAGGTCGAGCACGCTCGGCAGGTCGTCGACGTAGTCGCCGAGGAAGTCGTGCGCCTGGGCGGCGGCGCGGGCCCGGGCGAACGGGACGCGCCGGACGCCGTCCAGCCCGGCCCGCAGCAGCTCGTTGGCCCGGTCGGCGATGACCCTGGTGGCGTCGGTGTCCGCCGGGCCGCCGGAGGGCGGGTTGTACTTGAAGCCGCCGTCGCGCGGCGGGTTGTGCGACGGGGTGACGACGATCCCGTCGGCCAGGCCGGAGGTGCCCGGGCGGACGGCCTTGCCGCGGTTGGCCCGCAGGATCGCGTGGCTCACCGCGGGCGTGGGCGTGTACCCGTCCGCGGCATCGACCAGCACGGTCACGTCGTTGGCGGCCAGCACCTCGAGCGCGCTGGCCCAGGCCGGCTCGGACAGGGCGTGGGTGTCCCGGCCGACGAACAGCGGCCCGTCGTACCCCTGCGCCGCCCGGTACTCGCAGATCGCCTGCGTGGTGGCGAGGATGTGCGCCTCGTTGAACGCGGCGTCGAACGCCGACCCGCGGTGGCCGCTGGTACCGAAGGCGACCTGCTGGGCGGGGTCGGCCGGATCGGGGTCGAGCGTGTAGTAGGCGGTCACCAGCGAGGCGACGTCCACCAGGTCGCTGGCGGCGGCGGGCTGTCCGGCACGCGGGTCGGTCATGGACCGATCCTGGCGCGACCGGCCGCCCCGCCGCGAGCCGAGCCCTAGGCGCTCGAGGCGATCCCCGCGACCAGCACCAGCGCGAAGACGCCCACGCCCACCCAGCCCAGCACGATCCCGGCAGTGGCCATGCCGCCGCCGGCGTCCCCCCGCTCGCGGATCTGGTTCTTCGCGACGTAGCCGAAGACCAGCGCCAGGATGCTCCCGATCCAGTAGAGCCAGAGGATGCCGAGCACCATCGAGGCGATGGCGAGCCCGTTGGTGCGCTGCGGCGGCGGGTACGGGTACCCGTACGGCGGGCCGTACGGGTACCCGTACGGCCCTGGGAAGACGGCGCCCGGTGGAGGTGGTGGCTGGGGCGCCCAGTGGTGCCCGGCCGGCCCGGCCGCTGCGGCTGGCGGGCCGCCCTGCGGGTCCCACACCGGCCCGTCGACCCCGTCGTGCCGTCCGCCGTGTCCCTGCGTCATCCGCGCGTCCCCCGTCGTGTCCGTCCGTCCGCGGCGCCGGCGCGCGTTCCCGCTGCGTCACCCACCACCCACCGCCATCCTCATCGACCGGGCCGGGCAGCTGCGGGAGGGGGTCACCCCTCGACGTGGTCGAGGAACCGGCGCAGCACCTCCGAGAAGACGCGTGGCTGCTCGGAGTGCACCCAGTGGCCGGCGTTCTTCACCCGCACCAGCCGGGTGGCCGGGCACAGCTGCTCCATGCGCCGGCGGTCCTCCGGCAGCACGTAGGTGGAGTCGGCACCGGCGATCCACAGCACCGGCCCGTCGAAGGTCGCGCCCGGAGGCGGCTCCGGGAACCCGCGCAGCGCGGCCAGGTCGCGCTCGAGCAGCTCGAGGTTCAGCCGCCAGCGCCAGCCCCCGCCGCCCTCCTCGCGGACCAGGCTCTGCAGCAGGAACGAGCGCACCATCCGGCTCGGGACGGCGGACCGCAGTGCGGCGTCGGCGTCGTCCCGGCTGGTCAGCGCCTCGAGGTCCAGCCCCCGCATGGCCGCGATGAACGCGGCGAACGGCGCGGCCTCCTCGTCCGGGTCGTCGGTGCGGCTGCCGGACACGGGGTACTCCGTGGGGGCGATGTCCACCACGACCAGCGCGCGCAGCAGGCCAGGGTGCCGCAGCGCGACCTGCATCGCCACCTTGCCGCCCATCGAGTGCCCCACCAGGGTCACCGGCTCGCCGAAGGAGCCCAGTTCCGCCGCGACCGTCTCGGTCATGTCCAGGTAGTCGACCCGGTCGGTCCACGGTGAGTGCCCGTGGTTGGGCAGGTCGAGCAGGGTGACCCGGTGGTCGCCGGCCAGGCCCTTGGCGATCGTCGTCCAGTTGCGGCCCTGCCCGAACAGCCCGTGCACGAAGACCACCCGCGGACCGGCCTCGCCCAGGGTGCGCGAGTGCAGCCGTTGGTCCTCGGAGTTCGCCGCCACCCGGCGATTCCACCAGATCCGGTCGCTGGTCCCACCTACCGTCGCGTGCGACCGAGGGGAGCACACCCATGCCCGGACGGCGCCGCCGGCCGACCACCCGAGCGACGAGCACGAACCGCACCGCGACGACCTCCCGTCCCCGGCCCACCCCGCGCCGCGCCGCCACGGCGGCACCGGAGCGGCCCGTCGCCGGACCGGGGGAGCGGGTGTGGGTGCTCGCCGTCCCCTTCCGCGCCCCCGCCCCGGGGGCCGTCTGGCACGCGGACCTGCAGGCGCACGTGTGGGTCGGCGCCGAGCTGCCGCCCGAGCTGGCCCCCTACGACCCGCCGCCGTACACCTTCGAGCGCTTCCTCGAGGACGAGCTCAACGAGAAGCCGCGCCCGATCCCCCTGGCCCGGCCGCTCACGCCGCGGGACCTCCAGTGCGACGGCGCGGAGGTGGTCGCGGCCTCCGCGGCGGCCGGCCACCGGGTGTTCCTGCTCGGCGACGACCCCGGCGTCGGCAAGACGGGGACCGCCGTCCTCGCGGTCAAGGCGATCGCCGAGCAGCGCGACGTCTCGACCGTCCTGGTGGTGGCCGACCGCCCGGCGGCCATCACGATCCCGCACTGGACCCGCTCGATCGCCGGCTTCGGCGACGGCGGCATCCGCTGGTGCGTCACCACCTGGGACCGGCTGGCCAAGGTCGCCCGCCTGCGGTTCGACGTCGTGATCGCCGACGAGGCGCACATGGTCCGGCACACGACCACGGAGCGGTGGAAGCACTGGAAGGCCGTCTCCGGCGGCGGCCGCGCGAAGGACGCGCCGTTCGTCATCGCCGCGACCGCGACCCCGGCGCACACCCCGCTGGAGCTGCCCTACCTGGCGCCGCAGTTCGCCGCTCGGCACGGGGAGCCACTCCGCTCCTGGGCCGACCTGCCCGGCCGGCTGGCCGCGCACGGGTTCCACGTGGAACGTGGCCGGTACGGCTGGGCCTGGACCGAGGACGCCGACGAGCGCCGCGCCGACCTCGCTCGGCTGCAGGGCTGGCTGGCCGACGGCGACCCGCCGGCCACGCTGCACCGCCCAGCGCCGTGGGGGCCGGTGTCGGTGACCGGGACGCCGGTGGCCCTGACGCCCGCCGAACGGGCTGCGTACGAGTCGGAGTGGTCGGAGTTCCGGGCCGAGATGCAGCTGGCGCGGCGGGCCCGGCAGTCCGCTCGAGGCCGGGCGGCGCTGCTGCGGTTCCGGCAGAAGGCGGGGCTCATCCGCGTCCAGGCCACCGTCGACTGGGTGAAGGCACAGGTGGAGGCCGAGCGCCAGGTCGCGGTGTCGGTCGAGTTCGTGGAGACGGCGGCCGATCCGATCCGGGAGGCGCTGATGGACTCGGGCATCGCCGTGTCGGCCGTCTACGGCCGGGACCGCTTCGACGTCGAGGCCGAGCGGCTGCGCTTCCAGACCGGCGCGTCGCCGGTGTGCGTGTTCACCGTGACCGCCTCGATCAGCCTGCACGCGGGCGAACTGCTGCCCTCGGGCGTCCCCGGCTCCACCGCGCCGCGGGTGGGCCTGTTCCACCAGCCACGGTTCTCCGGCATCCAGGCCCGGCAGGTCACCGGCCGCACCCACCGGGACGGGCAGGTCTCGCCGTGGCGGGTGGCGTTCGCCGAGGACACGGTGGAGGAGCAGGTGGCGCGCGTGATGGTGGCGCGGCTGGCGGTCAGCGGCTCCACCGCCGGGGCGGACACCACCTCGCTGCGGGAGATCGCCGAACTGCTCGACGCCGACTGGCTGCCGCCGGCCGCGCTGACCGAGGGCTGAGCCGGCCTAGGGCTGCGGGGTGCTGCGGAGCCGACGGATCGCCGTGCCGTGCAGGAAGCCGGTGATGCCCAGGATGACCAGCCCGTCGAGGGCGTGCAGGCCGCCCCAGAACGCGCCCTCGTCGGCCAGGCCCCGGAACACGCTCTGGACGAGGCCCACGAGCAGGAGGAGCACCGCCGCCAGGACGACGTCCCGGGTGCCCACGTGCGCCACCAGGGCCAGGACCAGCACGACGAAGGCCAGTGCGGAGACGACGATGCTGTTGACCACGTGGGCGTCGAAGCCGCCGCCGAACACCCCGAGCCCGGCCAGGAAGAACTGGACGGCGATGTCCACCAGCAGCGCCGCCAGGACCCATCGGTAGGCGACCAGCGCGCCGTGCCGGACCCCGCCGTGTGCGGTGTGCCGCGTGGTGGATGCCTCAGGGACGGTCATGAGCGGACTCCCTCCGGATCGGCGCCGTCGATCCGGGGCAGGATCTCGACCCCGGCGTCCGGTCGTCCAGTGGTGTGGCCACGGGCGCCCTGGGCATCGGGACGCGCGACGACGGGTCGGCGCGGCGACTGCGAGGAGGTGCGGGCGTGCGGCGGGAAGCGAGCATCCTGCACCTGGACCTCGACGCCTTCTTCGCCGCTGTCGAGCAGCGCGACAAGCCGTCGCTGCGCGGACGGCCGGTGGTCGTCGGCGGGGTGGGCGGCCGCGGGGTGGTGGCGACGGCGTCCTACGAGGCCCGGGCCTACGGCGCGCGCTCGGCGATGTCCACGGCCGAGGCCCGGCGTCGCTGTCCGGCCGGGACGGCGTTCCTCGGCGGCCGGTTCAGCGCCTACCGGCGCACGTCCGACGTCGTCATGGGCCTGCTCCGCGAGCTGTCCCCGCTGGTGGAGCCGGCGTCTCTCGACGAGGCCTACGTCGACCTCGCCGTCTCCGCCCCCGACCACCCAGGACACGACCTGTCGGTCGAGGGGGTGACCGCGATCGGGCACCGGCTGAAGGAGGCCATCGCCGAGGCGACCGGCGGCGTGACCGGCTCCGTCGGCATCGGGTCGTCGAAGCTCATGGCGAAGATCGGTTCGGACCTCGACAAGCCCGACGGGCTGGTCGTCGTCCCCCCGGGCGGCGAGCTGGCGGTGCTGCACCCGCTGCCGGTGACCCGGCTGGGCGGGGTGGGACCGGCCACCGCGGAGCGGCTGCACCAGATCGGCGTCCGGACCGTCGGCGACCTCGCGGCTCGGTCGCTGTCCGACCTGGTGTCCCTGGCCGGGCGGGCACACGGCTCGGGGCTGTACGCGCTGGCCCGCGCCGAGGACGACCGGCCGGTGGTCGCCGACCGCGAGGCCAAGTCGGTCTCGCAGGAGGAGACGTTCGAGCGCGACCTCACCGACGTCGGCGTCCTGAACCGTGAGATCGACGCGATGGCCGGGCGGGTGGCGGCCCGGCTGCGCGACTCGGCGCTGTCGGGGCGGACGGTGACGCTGAAGCTGCGCCGCTACGACTTCACCACGCTCACCCGGTCGCAGACGCTGGCCCAGCCGACCGACGACGCGCGGGCCATCTCGGACATCGCCCGGCGGCTGCTCACCGCCGCCGGCACCCAGGGTGGCCTGCGCCTGCTCGGCGTCGGCGTCTCCGGGCTGTCTCCCTACGCGCAGGGCGACCTGTTCGCCGAGGACGACGCCCCCCAGCTCGACGACGTCCCCGCCGCGGACGGGAGTCCGGCGCCCGAGGAGCCCGTGGAGCCGGTGACCGCGGAGGCCCGGTGGTGGCCGGGCCAGGACGTCCGCCACGACGACCTGGGTGCGGGCTGGGTGTGGGGCCGGGGCCTGGGCCGGGTGACGGTGCGATTCGAGGGCCCGCTAACCCAGCCGGGACCGGTGCGCACCCTGCGCTCCGACGACCCCGCGCTGCACCCGGCGGAGCCGCCCGACTGGCGGGTCAGCGAGCCGGCGTGATCCAGCCGAGCACCGTGAGGCGGTCGTCCAGCCGGACGACCACCCGGTCGCCGTCGCCGGTCACGAGGTGGGCGGTGTAGCGGCCGGGCTCGGCCACCTCCACCCGGACCGCGGAGGTGCCCGGGTGCTCGGCGACCGCTGCCGTGGCCACCCGGACGGCGAGGTCGGTGGTCAGCCCCGGGTCGGGTGGTGGCGTCGCCGGAGGGATCCCCATCCGTCGCCGGATCCTGCGCTCGGCCGTGCTGAGCCCCATGTCGTCTCCCGTCCGGCGGCCCCCTGTGGATCGCCTGACCCCACCCTGCGCCGGGGGTCTGACAGTTCTCTGTGTCCGAGGTGCCGGTGCTCTGTGTCCGAGGTGCCGGTGCTCTGTGGCCGAGGTGCCGGTGCGGTGGCGATCCGGCGGATCCGAGATCATGGACCGACCGAGGGGCGGAGGGTGCATGACCGAGCAGAGCGCGTGGGTGCGGATGACCCGGGAGGACCCTGGTCACTCGACGGCCTACGTCCAGCGGTTCCGGACGATGGCGGAGCAGGGCGTCGACCTGGCCGGCGAGGCGCGTCTCGTGGACGCGATGCTGCCGCGGGGCTCGCGGGTGCTGGACGCCGGCTGTGGCCCGGGCCGGGTGGGCGGTTGGCTGGCCGGCGTCGGACACGAGGTCGTCGGGGTGGACGTCGACCCGGTGCTCATCGCGGCGGCGGAGGACGACCACCCGGGACCGCGGTGGCTCGTGGGTGACCTCGCCGAACTCGACCTCCCGGCACTCGGCCTGCCGGATCCGTTCGACGCGATCGTGTGCGCGGGCAACGTGATGACGTTCCTGGCTCCCTCGACCCGCCGCACGGTGCTCGGCCGGCTGCGGCGGCACGTGGCGGCCGACGGCCGGGCGGCGATCGGCTTCGGGGCCGGCCGCGGTTACGCGTTCGACGAGTTCCTCGACGACGCCCGTGCCGCCGGGTGGACGCCGGACCTCCTCCTGGCCACCTGGGACCTGCGCCCCTTCACCCCGGAGTCGGACTTCCTCGTCGCCGTCCTGCGCCCCGCCTGAGCGCTTGCCGCCGCTGCGGTCGGGGTGGTCCCGCCCCGTCGTCTCGCCGGCCGGGTCCGGCGTCCTGGCTGCTCAGCGGCCTGGAACTGTCGTACCCGGTGTCTAGGTTCGGGGTGTGTTCATCGGTGGCGGGTTCGGGCTGGGCCTGACGGTGGCCGAGGTCGACCTTCCGGCGGTGCC
>NZ_JAAGWF010000033.1 GCF_010686765.1 Geodermatophilus sabuli
CCGTAGGCCATGCCGAGGCTGCCGTCCACGAGCTGCGCGCCGAGGCCGACGAGCGCGAGCAGGGTGAGGGTCTTCACGGGGCTGTTTCTCCGGATCCAGGGGAGGGCCGCGGGCGCGCAGGAGGGCGCGACACAGCGCGGGACGAGCGGGGGAGGGGCGCGGGACGCGCGGGGTCAGCAGCCCGGACAGCAGGCGGTGCAGACCCGCAGCAGGTCGACGTGGATCCGCCCCACCAGGAGCACCGTCGTCGCCGCCACGGGGATATGTCTACCAGATCGGTCGGGATATGCGACAGGGGGGTCCCCCCAAGGGGGCGGTCCGGTCGGCAGGCCCGGACGGACCTCAGCCGACGACGAGGTCGGTGAGGAAGTAGGCCACGGCGGCGACCGCGCCGGCCGCGGGCAGCGTCACGATCCAGGCCACCACGATGTTCCCGGCGACGCCCCACCGGACCGCCGAGAGCCGGCGGGTCGACCCGACCCCCATGATCGACGTGGTGGTGATGTGGGTGGTGGACACCGGGACGGCGAAGACGGTCGCCGTGGTGACCATGACGCTGGACGCAACCGTCTGCGCCGCGAAGCCGCCGGCCGGGGTCAGCTGGATGATCCGCCGGCCCATCGTGCGCATGATGCGGAAGCCGCCGGCATAGGTGCCCGCGCTGATCGCCAGGGCCGCGGCCAGGACCACCCACAGCGGCACGGTGAAGTCGTCGATCTCGCCGGCGGTGAACAGCGCGAGGGTGATCACGCCCATGGTCTTCTGCGCGTCCTGCAGGCCGTGGCCCAGCGCCATCGTGGCCGAGCTGACGATCTGCGCGTACCGGAAGCCGCGGTTGGCCCGCGAGACGTGGGCGCTCCGAAAGGTCCAGAGGATGGCCAGCATGAACAGGTAGCCCAGACCGAAGCCGACCAGCGGTGACACCACCATCGGCACGACGACCTTCTCGAACACCCCCATCCACTGGACGGTGTGCGCCGCGGCCAGCGCGGCGCCGACCAGGCCCCCGATGAGCGCGTGGGACGACGACGACGGCAGGCCGAACCACCAGGTGATCAGGTTCCACACGATGGCCCCGATGAGGGCCGCGAAGACGACCGTGAGCCCGTCGGCCCCCTGGGGCGGGCCGATGATGCCCTCGCCGACGGTCTTGGCCACCTCGGTGGACAGCACCGCCCCGACCAGGTTCATGACCGCGGCCAGCGCCAGTGCCACGCGCGGCGTGAGCGCCTTGGTGGAGACCGCGACCGCGATCGCGTTCGCGGCGTCGTGGAACCCGTTGGTGTAGTCGAAGGCGAGCGCGACCAGGATGATGACGACGAGGGCGACGAAGGCCGCGTCCATGCGTGGTCAGGACTCCTTGACGGTGATCGTCTCGACGACGTTCGCGACGTGCTCGAAGGCGTCGGCGGCCTCCTCGAGCTGGTCGGCGACCTCCTTGAGCTTCAGGATCTCCAGCGCGTCGAACTCCCCGCTGTAGAGCCGCGAGAGCAGGCGCCGGTACAGCCTGTCGGCCTCGTTCTCGATCCGGTTGACCTCGATCCAGTACGAGGAGAGGTCCTTCATGGTGCGCAGCCGGGGCATCGCCTCGGCGGTGGTCTGGGCGGCCCGCTGCAGCAGCGCCGTCTGCTGGCTCATCTCCGCCGGCAGCGTGCCCAGGCCGGTGAGGATCACGAGGTCCGCGGCCGCCTCGACGAAGTCCATGACGTCGTCGAGGTCGCTGGCCAGCTTGTAGATGTCCTCCCGGTCGAACGGCGTGACGAAGCTGGAGTTCAGCTGCCGGAAGATCGCGTGGGTGGACTGGTCGCCGACGTGCTCGAGCTCACGCAGCTGCTCGGCGAGCTCCGGCCGCCGGGCGTGGTCGTGGATGAACTCGCTGAGGACGTCGGTCGCCGCCACCAGGTTCTGCGCCGAAGCGGTGAACAGCGGGTAGAAGCTCGAGTCCTTGGGCGTCAGGCTGAAGGGCACGCGTGGCTCCGGTTCGACGGTGGGTGTCCGGTCGCCCGCCACCGCGGCGGTCGTACGGCCGTCGGGCAGCATAGGTGCCCGTTCACCGCACGTTCATCCCGCCGTCACGCGCGTGCCGTGTGGGCGTCCCCCTCGGTGAGTGCGTCCACGAGGTCGGCGCGGGCGCGTGCGACCCGCGAGCGGATCGTGCCGACCGGGCAGCCGGCCACCTCGGCGGCCTCCGCGTAGGGCAGCCCGAGCAGCTGGGTCAGCACGAACGCCTCTCGACGGTCGGGGTCCAGGCGGGTCAGCAGGTCGTTGACCACCGCCCCCTCACCCACCCGGTCGCGGTCGTCGGCCCGGTCCAGGGACTCCAGGTCCGCGTCGTCGCGCACGAGGGTCAGCCGGCGTCGACGGCGCGAGCGGATGGCGTCCGCGCAGACCCGCCGGGCGATGGACAGCAGCCAGGTGCGCAGGGAGGATCGGCCCTCGAAGCGGTGCAGCGCGCCGAAGGCCCGCAGGTAGGTCTCCTGGGTGAGGTCGTCGGCCGAACCCCGGTCGCCGAGGGCCGCGCACAGCCGCCAGACGTCGGACTGGGTGGCGCGCACGAGGGCGGCCGCGGCGAGGGGGTCGCCCTCCACGGCGGCGGCGGCCAGCCGCTCCAGGTCCTCCACGCCGTCCATCCTCCCCGGGAACCGCCGTGGCGGCGTCGCCCGAAAGTGGGGGGAACCAGACGGCCCCGGCCGACGACTACCCCATCATGCAGTGCACCCCCTACCGCGAGGCGCTCTCCGCGCGGCTCGACGGCGAGTCGCCCGGCCTGCCGGTCGGCGATCTCGACGCCCACCTGGCCACCTGCCCGGCCTGCTCCTCGTGGGCCCGGGCGGCTGAGCTGGTCACCCGGCGCGCCCGGCTGGCCGCGGCCCCGGCTGTGCCGGATCTCACCGCGGCGGTGCTGGGTGCGCTGCCCCGGGAGCTGCCGGGGACGGCGGCCGCGGCCCGCGCCCGCCTGACCGGGGCGGCGCTGCGCCTCGCCCTGCTGGCCGTCGGCGTCGCCCAGGCCGGGTTCGCCTGGCCCGCGCTGTCCACCGGGGCCGCCGCGATGAGCGCGCCGGTGCACATGGCGCACGAGAGCGGCGCCTGGAACCTCGGGATCGCCGCCGCGTTCCTCGCCGTGGCCGCCGCCCCGCGGCTGGCCGCCGGTGCGCTGCCCTTCCTCGGCACCTTCGGCGTCCTGCTCACCGTCCTGACGGTGAGCGACCTGGGAGCCGGCCACGTGCACGCCGATCGCGCGGTCGCCCACGTGCTGCTGGTCTCCGGGGTGGCCCTGGTCGCCACCATCGCCTGGCGCGGCCGGCGCCGCCGCGCCGTGCCCGCCCTCGCCCGAGGGCGGGTGCCGGCATGACCGGCCGCACGGCCGGACGCGCTCCGGCGGCGCTGCTCCTGCTGGTCCTGCTGGGGTTCTTCCTGAGCGCGGGTGTCGCGACCGCACCGCCGGCCGCGGCGCACGCCGAGCTGGTGTCCACCGACCCGGCGGACGGTGCCCGGCTGGACGCGGTGCCGGGCCAGGTGGAGCTCCGCTTCAGCGAGGGCGTCACCCTCGGGGCCGGGTACGCGCGGGTGCTGACCTCCGACGGCGAGCGGGCCGACACCGGGACGCCCACCGTCGCCGGCGGCACGGTCACCGTGCCCCTGCGCGGCGGGCTGCCCGACGACGGCTACCTTGTGACCTACCGCGTGGTGTCCGCCGACTCGCACCCGATCTCCGGGGCGTACTCCTTCGTCGTCGGTGACGGCGAGCTCGTGCCCGCCGGAGCCGCCGCCGGCGGCGATGCCACCGACCCGGTCGTGGCGACGGCGCTGCCGCTGGCCCGCTGGCTCGGCTACGCCGGGCTGGCGCTCGGCGTCGGGATCCCGGTCCTGCTCCTGGCGGGCTGGCCGGCCGGCTGGCGCTCACCCGGGCTGCGCCGGCTGGTCACCGCGGGGCTGGGCGCCGTCGCCGCCGGCGCGGCGCTCACCTTCCTCCTGCAGGGCCCCTACGCGGCCGGCAGCGGCCTGGGCTCGGTCCTCGACCCGGCGCTGCTCGGTTCCACCGTGACGTCGGCCAACGGGCTCACCCACCTGCTCCGGATCGTGCTCGTCGCCGGCCTGGCGGTCCTGCTGCTGCCCGTGTGGCGCAGCGGGACGGCGCCGGCCCGGCCCCGCGTGGTGGCCGGCGCGGTCCTGGCCGGAGCGCTGGTCCTGGCCGTCGCCGCCGTCGGTCACCCGGTCGCGGGGCAGTGGCCGGTGCTCGCCGTGGCCGCTGCCGCGGTGCACGTCGCGGCGATGGCGGTGTGGCTCGGCGGCCTCACCGGCCTCCTGGCCGGCGTGCTGCGGGAGGACGCGCCCGCGGCCGACCTCGCCCGCGCTCTCCCGCCGTTCTCCCGGCTGGCCGCCGCATCCGTGACCGCGCTGGTGGTCACCGGCGTCGTCCAGTCGGTGCGCGAGGTGGGCTCGCCGGTCGCCCTGGTGACCACCACGTACGGCTGGCTGCTGGTGGCCAAGCTCGGTCTGGTGCTGCTCCTGCTCGCGGCCGCCGGCATCTCCCGGGTGTGGGTGCAGCAGCACCTCGGGGTGCACCGCGCCCGCCCGGCCGGCGGACGGCGGGTGACCGCGCACGCCTTCGCCGCGACCGGCGACCCCGCGGTGGAGGCCGCCGTCGACCCCGCCGTCGAGTCCGCCGCCGGCGCGCGGGCCGAGGTGCAGGCTCGGGCCGCGGCGGCCGAGCGGCCCGCGCTGCGCCGTTCGGTGCTGGTCGAGCTGGCCATCGCGCTGGTCGTCCTGGGGGTGTCGTCGGTGCTCGTCGGCACCCCGCCGGCCCGCTCGGACGTCGCCCAGCCGGTCGACGTCACCGTGCCGCTGGAGACGGCGGCCGGCGCGGAGGGCAGCGTGCAGGTGTCGGTGGACCCCGCGACCGCGGGCCCCAACACGCTGCACGTCTACCTCTTCGACGAGGCCGGCCAGCTGACCCAGCCGGTCGAGATCCGGGTGACGTTCACCGAGCCCAGCCAGGAGATCGGGCCCCTGGACGTCGAGCTGGCCCCCGCGGGGCCCGGCCACTACGTCGGGGACGGCATGGCCATCCCGGGGCCCGGCACCTGGACCCTCGCGGTCACCGTCCGGCTCGACGAGTTCACCGCCAGCACGGCGGCGACCACCTTCCCCGTCCGCTGAGCCCCCCACCCCCGAACCGACAGGAGACCTGTGTCCACCTCCCTGCCCCGGCCGCTCGCCCGCCTGGCGGTCGTCGTCCTCGCCCTGCTGAGCGGCCTGGCCGCGGCGGTCGCCGGAGCCGGGGTGGCGGCGGCGCACGTGACCGTCTCCTCGACCGACGCCGCACCCGGCGGCTTCGGCAAGCTCACCTTCCGGGTGCCCAACGAGAGCGACACCGCCAGCACGGTGGCCCTGCGGATCTCGATCCCGGAGTCCTCGGCGCTGGCCTCGCTGCGGGCGCAGCCGGTGCCCGGCTGGACGGTGGTCCTCACCGACTCCGACCTCCAGACGCCGCTGGAGAGCCACGGCGAGGAGATCACCACCTACGTCTCGGTCGTGGAGTTCCGGGCGGTGGACGGCGGCGGCATCGGGCCCGGTGAGTTCCAGGAGTTCGCCCTCGCCGGCGGACCCTTCCCCGAGGCCGGTCAGCTGGCCTTCCCGGCGGTGCAGACCTACAGCGACGGCACCGAGGCGGCGTGGATCGAGCCGGCCGTCGACGGGCAGCCCGAGCCGGAGCGGCCCGCCCCGGTGCTCGCGATGGCCGGCGGCTCCACCGGCAGCGCCGGCGGCGAGCCGGCCGGCGCCACCGAGCCGGCGGCCACGGACGGCGACACGGCGACCTCCGACGTCGACACGGCGGGTGCAGCGGAGGCCGCGGGGACCGCGGGCCCCGGCGCCCCGGCCCTCTTCGTGGCGATCCTGGCGCTGCTCACCGGCATCAGCGGCGTCGTGCTGGGGTGGCGGGCGGGCCGTCGTACCGTGTCTGCGTGACCTCCTTCCGCCGCAGCCGGCTGGCCGCCCTGGCCGTCTCGACCGGACTGGCACTGGCCGGCTGCGGGGGAGGGGCCGCCGCCGGGGACGGGGCGCACACCGACCACTCGGCCGGCGCCCCCGCGGTCGTCGAGGGCCCGGAGGACAGCTACGCCGGGGTCGACCTGGTCGACCCCTACCAGCGGCCCTCCTTCACGCTCACCGACACCGCGGGTCAGCCCTACGACTTCGCCGCGGCGACCACCGGCGTCCCCACGCTGCTGTTCTTCGGCTACACCAACTGCCCCGACATCTGCCCGACCACGATGGCCGACGTCACCGTGGCGCTCCGGGGCCTCGCCCCCGAGCTCGCGGAGCAGGTGCAGGTGGTGTTCGTCACGACGGACCCGGCGTTCGACACCCCGGAGGTCCTGGGCGCCTACCTCGACCAGTTCGACGCGGACCTGCCCGTCGGCTACGTGGGGCTGACCGGCGACCAGGCGGCCGTCGACCAGGCGCAGCTCGCGGCCGGCGTGCCACTGGCCGAGGACGCCGGCCGGCTGCACTCCTCGCTGCTGCTGCTGTACGGCGCCGACGACCTGGCACACGTGGCCTTCGACGCCGGCAACACCAGCCGCGACATCGCCGCCGACCTCGAGCTGGTGGCCGGGACGTGATGCCCCGGCTCCTCGTCGTCGTCCTCGGGGTGCTGGCCACCCTGCTCGTCGCCGGGCCGGCGGGGGCGCACGTCGGCGGCGGCGCCGCGGGCAGTGACTTCGACGGCCGGGTGCTGTCGGTCACCCCCGAGCTGCCCGGGGTGTCGGTCCGGGTGCTCTCCTTCGGGGACGAGTTCGAGCTGGTCAACGCCACTGCCACCGAGGTCGAGGTGCCGGGGTACTCCGACGAGCCCTACCTGCGGATCGGCCCGGACGGCGTCTGGCGGAACGCGCACAGCCCGGCCACCTACATCAACCTCGACCGCTTCGGCCGGGTGGCGCTGCCCGACGACGCCGACCCGGCCGCCGAGCCCGAGTGGGTGCAGGTCTCCACCGAGCCGCAGTACGTCTGGCACGACCACCGCACGCACTGGATGAGCGAGAGCGTGCTGCCCCCCGCTGTCGCCGCGGACCCGACCCGGGACCACCTGGTCGCCGAGTGGGTCGTGCCCCTGTCCTCCGGCGGCACGGACGTCGCCGTCCGCGGGGAGCTCACCTGGAGCCCGCCACCCTCACCGTGGCTGGTGTGGCCCGCCTACGCCGCCCTCGCGGTGGCTGCGGTCGCGGCGGGCCTGCTGGCCCGGGGGCCCCGGCCGCTGGGCTGGCTGCTGCTGGTCGGCGGCGCCGCCGCGCTGTGGCACGCGCTGGCCACGCCGGAGCCGCCGGTGAGCGTCTCGTCGCACACCGGCGCGATCCTGTCGGCGCTGCTCCCGGGACTGACCGCCGCCGTCGTCGCCGTCCTCGGCTTCGTCGCTGCGCGCCGTGGCCGGGGGGCGATGACCGGCCTGCTGGCCGTCGTGCTGGGGTGGCTGCTGCTGGTGCAGGGCCTGCCCGACGTGGACGTGCTGTGGACGGCGCACGTGCTCTCGGCCGGGCCGGCACTGCCGGCCCGTGCCGCCGTCGCGGTGCTGGTCGCCCTCGGCGCCGGCTGCGTGGTGGGCGGCGTCGCCGCCGCCCGCCGGTTCCGGGAACCCGACGGTCCCCGGCGCGCGCAGCCGCGCGTCGGGGAGCCGCAGCCCGTGACCTGAGCGGCCCCCGCAGGGTCCCCCGCGAGCTCGCGAGGGGCAGAGGGCCTCTGTCAGGCGGGGCCGGCGGCCACGGGGTGCAGGTGCCCGCGGCCGGAGAACAGCTCGTTGGCCCGGTCCAGATCGGTCTCGAAGTCCACCTCGACGGCGGAGAAGCGGGAGATGTCCAGCGGTGTGAACCGCAGCCCCTCGGCGAGGATCGCCGTCTCGATGCCGCGCTCGAAGTAGTCCTGGGGAGCGCAGGCGGCCAGGTGCTCGATCAGCACGGGCTTGTCGGCCGCCGACACGTAGTTGATCCCGACGGCCTCGCCGAGACCGCCGACGACGGTCTTGGACAGCTCGGCGATGCAGCCCTCGGCGTCGAGGGTGTACTTGACCTCCTCGTCGGCGACGGTGGAGGTGTCGACGCAGACGAAGCTGTGGTCGGCCTGCAGGGCCGGCAGGGCGGCCTCGAGCACCGCGGGGTCGAAGACCACGTCCCCGTTGAGCCACAGGACGCCGCCCTCGTGCGAGGTGCGCAGCGCGCGGAGCAGGCTCTGCGAGGTGTTGGTGACGGCGAAGTCGGGGTTGTAGGCGAACCGCACGTCCGGCACCGCCTGCATGATCCGCTTCGCCTTGAACCCGACGACGACGGTCACGTCGACCGACGGCCCCAGGACGGCGCGCAGCCCGTCGAGCTGGCGCTGCATGATGCTCCGGCCGTCGTGCAGCGGGGTGAGCGGCTTGGGCCAGGGACGGCCCAGCCGGGTACCCATGCCGGCGGCGAGGATGACGACCTGGACAGGTGCGGTCCGGCGCTCCGGGGTGGGGGCCGCGGCCAGTGTGGTGGTCAGGCTCAGGTGTGCGGTCGTGGTGCGGTCAGCGAGCACTGTCGTCCCCTCCTCGGGTCGTGGCGGCGGTGGTGGTTCCGGCGGATGGGTCCGACGGGAAGAGCAGGTCGAGGACGCGCTCGGTGGCGTGCCCGTCCTCCAGGGAGCTGAAGGTCTCGCGGAAGCGGGCGTAGCGCTCCGCGTGCTCGGCGGTCACCGCGTCGAGGTCGGCGATCGCCTCGACCAGCTCCTTGCTGGTCGACACCAGCGGACCGGGCGCGACCTCCTCGAGGTCGAAGTAGAACCCCCGCAGGTCGTCGCGGAAGTACGCCAGGTCGTAGGTGAAGAACAGCATCGGCTTGCCGGTGACGGCGAAGTCGAACATCGTCGACGAGTAGTCGGTGACCATCGCGTCGGCGGCGAGGTACAGGTCACCGATGTCCGGGTGCCCGCAGACGTCCCGGACGGCCGACCCCTCGACCAGCTCGAGCCGGTCCATGACCATGTTGTGCAGCCGCAGCAGCAGGACGTGGTCGCGGCCCAGCCGGGCGGTGAACTCGTCGAGGTCGACGGGGAACTCGAAGTCCCGCGGCCCGGTCTTCTCGAACACCAGGTCGTCCCGCCAGGTCGGCGTGTACAGGACGACGGTCTGCTCGTCGGTGATGCCGAGGTCGGCGCGCACCCGTGCCCGGATCTCGGCCCGGCGTGGACTGCTGAGGACGTCGTTGCGGGGGTAACCGGTCTCGTGGATCGGCCCGCGGTAGCCGAAGGCCCGCCGCAGCCGCTCGGTGCTGGCCGGGTTGGGGGACAGCAGCAGGTCCCAGCGGGCGATGTCGTGCTCCAGGTAGGCCAGCCGACCCTCGGGCGCCCACCGGACGTCGTTGTGGATGCGCTTGAGCGGGGTGCCGTGCCAGGTCTGCAGGTACGTGGCGCCCGGTCGCTTCTCCCAGTCCAGCGGGATGTGGTCGTTGGAGATGACCACGTCGGCCGCCTCGAGCGCCGCGACGGACTCGGGGCTGCCGAAGGTCACGGTGGGAACGTCGTCGGGGAACGTGGCCTGGGTGTGCGGCGCGGACAGCCACGTGTGGTCGGCGTCGATCCCGCGCGCACGGAGCGCCTCGTAGAGCGCCCGCGGACTGTCGGCGAAGTGACCCCGGAAGGCCACGTACACGATGTTCACTGCGCTCCTCCGATCGGCAGCAGCTCACCGGTCGCCCGGCGGGTGAGGACCGGCAGCAGCAGGTCGGCCAGCTGCTGCCACGACTCCACGACCACCAGGACGCCGGCGTCGGTCAGGGCGGCGGCCCGCTCGGCCCGCTCCGCCTCCGGCACGAAGAGCAGGTTGCCCACGGTGGGGCAGCCGGCGCGGACGGCGGACAGGGCGCCCGGGACGGAGTCCTCGACCGCCAGCCCGGTCTCGGGAGCGATGCCGAGCCGGTCGCACGCGTGCAGGTACACGGCGGGGTCGGGCTTGCTCGTGGGCACCGGCAGCGAGTCCTCCGCGCTGAACCGCACCGCGGGCGGGATGAGCTCGTCCAGCCCGGTGGCGGTGAAGCAGGCGGCCAGCCGGATGAGCGCGCTGGAGCTCACCGCGGCCAGTCGCAGGTGCGCCGCCAGGGACGTGAGGGCGTCACTGGTCTGCGGGTGCGGCGTCAGGGTGGCGCCCAGGTGGGCGGTGACCGCGCGCTTCTCCTCGGCGACCCAGGGCTCGACGTCCGCGTCGGGGTGTCCCGCCTCGGCGGCCAGCCGGCGCGACGTCGTCCGGAAGTTCATGCCCGTGGTGGCCAGGCGCAGCTGCTCGGCGGTGAAGCGCTGCTCGCTCCCGAGCTCGGCCAGGAAGCGGTTGGTCACCTCGGCGGAGGCGACGAACGCCGGCTCCTCCGACGGGAACAGGTTGCCGTCGGCGTCGCAGAGCAGGGCCTCGAGCCGGGTCGTCAGCGGCTCGGGGAGGGCGGGCATCGGGTCGGTTCCTCCGGGGTGCGTGGTCATCGGGGCAGAGGGACGGCACGAGCCGCCGGGACGTCGGCCAGGGCGGCGGCCACGGTGACCCGGGCGCCGAGCCGGTCGAGGTGGCGCAGCGTCCGGCCGAGGTCGTCGACGAAGTCGGGCAGGTCGGCGAGGTCGCCGAAGACCGACCGCACGGAGAGCAGTGGCCGCGGGTCGGCCCCGCCGGCCAGCGCGAGCGCCTGCAGCTGCTCGGCGCGGGGGTCCTCCATCGGCACCGGCCGGCCGGCCGGGTCGGTGCCGCGCAGGTACCGGCACCAGCCGGCGACGGCGAGGGTCAGCAGCCGCGTCGGCCGGCCCTCGGCCAGGGCCTGGCGCAGCGAGGGCAGCAGGTGGTGCGGCAGCTTGGTCGACCCGCGCCGGCACAGCCGGGGCAGTCCGTCGGCGATCGCCGGGTTGGCGAAGCGCTGCAGCAGGGTGCGCTTGTACTCGGCGAGGTCGACGCCGTCGGGCTGCGGCAGCAGGGGCGTGACCTCGTCGTCCATCAGCCGGGCGACGTACTCGGCGAAGACCGGGTCGGCCATGAGCTCGTCCATCCGGGTGTGGCCGGCCAGCGAGCCGAGGTACCCGAGGGCGGAGTGGCTGGCGTTGAGCAGCCGCGTCTTCATCAGCTCGTAGTCCCCGACGTCGGACACGAAGCGCACGCCGACCTCCTCCAGCGGCGGTCGGCCGTTGCTGAAGGTGTCCTCGATGAACCACTGCGAGAAAGGCTCGGTGATCACCGGCCACCGGTCGTCGACGCCGTAGCGCTCCGCGACCGCGGCGCGCTCCTCCGGTGCCGTCTGCGGCGTGATCCGGTCGACCATGCTGCTCGGGAAGGCGACCCGGTCGGTGATCCAGCGGGCGAGCACCTCGTCCCGCTGCCGCGCCAGACCGACGACCGCGGCACGGGTGGCCTCCCCGTTGCGGTGCATGTTGTCGCAGGAGACGACGGTGAACGGGGCCACGCCGGCCCGGCGGCGCCGGTCGAGGGCCTCCACGAGGTAGCCGAAGGCGGTGGTCGGCGCGTGCGGCTGGGCCAGGTCCCGGAGCACGTCGGCGTCGGTGGGGTCGAACTCCCCGGAGTGCGGGTCCAGCCGGTACCCGGCGCCGGTGATCGTGAGGGTGACCATCCGCGTCCGTGGGTCGGTCAGCCGGGCGAGCACGGCCGCGGGCGCGTCCGGGGCGAACAGGTAGTCGACCAGGACGCCGACGACGCGGGCACGCTCTCCGTCGGGGCTGCGCTCGACGACGGTGTAGAGGTGGTCCTGCGGGGCCAGGGCCTCCTGCATGGTGCGGTGCCGCAGGCCCACCCCGACCACGCCCCAGCCCGTCGAGAGGCGTCGCTCCGCGAGCTCGTCGAAGTAGGTGAGCTGGTGGGACCGGGAGAAACCGCCGACGCTGAGGTGCACGACCGCCGGCGTCAGCGCCGACCGGTCGTAGGTCGGTACGAGCAGGCGGGCGCCGTGGCTCTGCAGGGTCTGCTGGCTGAGCGGCCGGATGACGAGGGCGCCGGGACGGTCGTCGGTGGACGCGGGCGGAGCGGGGAGTGGAGTCGAGCGGGACAGTGCTCGTACGCCTGGGAGACGCTCCGGCCTCGTCATGCGGCATCTGCCCTTTCTCCATGCGGATGGTGCGGTCGATCCCCCTGGCAGCGTCCTGGTCCGTCCCCGGTCGACACCGTCGGTCGGCGTCAGGGGCAACGGGTGGTGCAGCGTCCGCTCATGACTACACGGCGGAGCCCGATCCGACCAGTCTGGGTGCCCGACGACGGTTGGCGGTACCCGAAGGGAGGGTCAGGCGCGAGCGGTTTCACGCCGGGTGGTGTTCCTAGCCGGAACCCGGCAGTTCCAAACGGGACGCTGATCACACGGGGCCCGCGGTCCGTGCTCCATGGGACGTGTGGGGCAGGCCACACGGCGAGTCGTGTCCGACGCGCCGAACAGGTGGTCACGGAAGCGTCACGGAGTGTTTGGATCAGTGCACCCCATCGGGCCCGGCTCCGGGCTTTCTTCCCCCCATGAGACGGGTAGGTGCATGGCCGGACGGCGTCGCGCTACGACCTCGGGAGACCGCTCGGTCGCTGCCCCGACCCAGGCTCTCCCGGCTGCCGGTCCCAGCCGTCGCTCGAACTCCGGGCCCCGTCGCGGCCCGATGCTGCTCGCGGCCCTGGTGGCCGGTGGGCTGATCGCCGGGGTCACCGGCGTGACCGGCGCGTCCGACGCCGCCGCCGAGCCGACGTCGGTGCTGGCCGCCCAGCAGGAGCTGCTGGGCGGTTACGAGGACGAGGAGCTCCTCCCGCAGGCCTCCATCTCGGTGGCCGAGGCCGAGGCCCGGCTCGAGGAGGTCGCCGCGTCGCGGGCGGCGCGGGCACAGGCGGAGGCGGAGGCGGCCGAGGCGGCGCGCGAGGCGGCCCGTCCCCGTGCCGTGCTGCCGGTCGACGGCGCCCGGCTGACCAGCGGTTACGGCGGGCGCTGGGGCACCTTCCACTACGGCATCGACCTCGCCGCCCCGATGCGCACGCCGGAGTACGCGGCCGTGGACGGCGTCGTCCTGCGGGCCGGGTCGGCGAGCGGGTTCGGGCTCGCCGTCTACGTGCTGCACGACAACGGCGACGTCACCGTGTACGGGCACATGGACGAGATCCTCGTCGAGCCCGGGCAGTACGTGGAGGCGGGGGAGACCATCGCGCTGCTGGGCAACCGCGGTCAGTCGACCGGGCCGCACCTCCACTTCGAGGTGCACGAGGGCGGCATGAACGGCGAGCGGGTGAACCCCCTGCCGTGGCTGCGCGAGCGCGGCGTCGACATCTGATCCGGGGCGCCGGCCGGTCGTGGTGGGATGCCGCCCGTGACGACGGGGACCGAGGACGCCAACCGGCGGCTGCTGCGGGCCCGTGACGCCATGGACCGCGCCTATGCCGAGGACCTCGACGTCCCCGGGCTGGCGCGCATCGCGCACGTGTCGCCGGCGCACTTCATCCGCACCTTCCGCGCGACGTTCGGCGAGACGCCAAACCGGTACCTGCAGCGGCGCCGGGTGGAGCGGGCCATGTTCCTGCTGCGCTCGACCGACCGGAGCGTGACCGACATCTGCATGGACGTCGGCTTCAGCAGCCTCGGGACGTTCAGCCGGGTGTTCCGCGACATCGTCGGTGAGCCACCCTCGGTGTACCGGCAGCGCGGCCCGTTGCCGCCGGTGCCGACCTGCTTCGCGATGCGGTGGGCCAGACCGAGCAGTTTCGGAGAAGCACCGGGGGAGTGACGGTCCCTAGCGTTCTGCCCATGCTCACCGCGATCACCATCACCCAGATCTACGTCCCCGACCAGGACCAGGCGCTCGACTTCTACGTCGGCAAGCTCGGCTTCGAGGTCCAGTCCGACATGGACTTCGGTCCTATGCGCTGGCTCACCGTGAACCTGCCTGGTCAGCCCGACCGTGCCGTCCTCCTGGAGAAGCCGGGGGCGCCGTCCATGAGCGAGGAGACCGCCGCCCAGGTGCGCGAGGCGATCGCCAAGGGCGTCGCCGGGGGGCACCTGTTCTTCGCCTGCGACGACGCCTACAAGACCCATGCCGAGCTCAAGGCCAAGGGCGTGGAGATCACCGAGGAGCCCGTCGACCAGCCCTACGGCATCGACTTCGGCCTCCGCGACCCCTTCGGCAACCACATCCGCATCGCCCAGATGAAGCAGGGCTGACCCGCCCCCACCCCTGCGCCGGCCCTCGGGTACGCCCCTGTACAGTTGCACCCGGCTCGGACGCACCAGACCGGGCCGGTCCGGGGCTGTGGCGCAGCTGGTAGCGCACCACACTGGCAGTGTGGGGGTCAGGGGTTCGAGTCCCCTCAGCTCCACCCCGATGACCAGGCCGTCCTCCTGCTGGAGGACGGCCTGCGTCGTCCCTGGTTGCAGTTGTGGTCGCAGTCCGCCCACTCCTCACCTGGCAGCAGTGCCGGCCGTCGTGCAGCCGGGCGTGCCGGACGCCGGCGAACTGGAGCAGACCCGTCCAGTCGTCGTAGTCGGTCTTCTCGTCGATCGGCCGACCGTTGACCTGGGTGAGGACGAGGTCCTCGTCGTGCCACTCGGCGCCGGCCAGCATCCGTTCGCCGTTCTGGACGGCCTTGTGCCGGTGCAGTTCCGCGACCAGGGGCAGTGGCAGGGCGCGGGTGCGCTGGCTGAGTCGGGTCTTGGGCTCCTCGTGGATCAGCCCACCGCCGGGGGACGCGGTGGATGCTGCGCCGGACCGTCAGCGTGCCCGTGATCAGGTCGATGTCCTTCCACTGCAGCGCCAGCACCTCGGACTGCCGCAGACCGAGCGCGAGGGCGACGGTCCAGAGCGCGGGGTTGCGGAGGCGCTCTGCCGCCTCCAGGACGGCGCGGGTCTCTCCGAGGTCCAGGGCGGTCGCGAGGTCGCTGGGGTGGCTGGGCGGGCGGGTCGACGGAGGGGGTAGGTTGGCCACACTCGGAGTCGCTGGCTTCCAGCGTGTTCGGGTCAGGCTCCGCCGGCTCGAACAGCGATCCGACGAGCTGCCCTCGATCTTGAGGGTGCACAGCTCCGTCGTCGAGATGCCTCTCGCCTTCGGCCCATCGGACGGGGCCGGCACAATGACCAGCGCGCATCCCCCTGCCCGACCGGTCTCCGATCCGCGGGACGCGGTCGCCGAACTGGCTCGGCTTGCCTTCGACACCACGACGATGGACGCGATGCTGCAGCGCATCGCCGAACTGGCCAAGGAGCTGATCCGTGGCGTCGCCGACGCCTCGGTGACCCTCATCGCCAACGACAAGGCACACACCGCCGCCTACACCGGCCGATTGGCCCTTGACCTCGACGAGACCCAGTACGGCCGCGGCTACGGCCCCTGCCTGGAAGCGGCCGTCGGCGAGGAGCTGCGCGAGATCACCGACGCTCGCCGGGAGACCCGCTGGCCCGGTTACGCCCAGGCAGCTGTCGAGCACGGCTCCTTGAGCTCCCTCTCCGTCCCCCTGCCGGTGCGAGAGGGCATCCATGGCGGCCTGAACCTCTACGCGGTCGAGGCCCATCGGTTCGACGACGGAGCGCGACAGTCCAGCCGCACGTTCGCCTCCTATGCCGCCGTGGCGGTGCACAACATGCACCTCTACGCGAGCACCTGCGACCAGGCCCATCACCTGGACATGGCCATGAAGACGCGGGCCGTCATCGAACAGGCCAAGGGCATCCTGATGAGCCAGCGCCGCTGCGACGCCGAGGAGGCCTTTGCCCACCTCGCGGCCGCTTCGCAGCGGTCCAACCGCAGACTGCGCGACATCGCGCAGGCGATCGTCGACGGAGTGACCGATTTCGGCGGTCAGCGCAACTGAGTGACCTGACGAGGGCACCGCCTTCGACCCGAGGGCCCACCTGTCGCTGCCATGGGGGCATGTCGGGGTCGGTGACTCCTGAACTGGCTCGTGGTCGGTCCATGTGACGCCGTCATCCCTCGCAGTCCAGTCCCCGCTGCAGTGTCGCGAGGTTGTCACGCATGAGCCTGGCTCGACCCGTTCGATCGAGCGGCCTGCGTCGTCTCCGGTCCAGTCGTGGTGGCAGTCCGCCGGCCCCGTCTGGTCGACGGTGCTCTTCGACGGCGGTCGGCCGCGCTCGCACCGGTCCGACCGCCGCGACGGTCCTCCACACTGGTCGCCGTGGCGCCATCGGAGGTGTGGCAGTGACCGCGAGCGAGGGCGTCCGGCGGTACTACGACGCGAACACCAGGAAGTTCCTGCTGGCCGGCAGCCAGCGCACCATCCACCGCGAGCTCTGGGGTCCGGGCGTCACGAGCCGGTCGGCCGCCGCCCACCATGCGCACGCACTGGTGTTCGGCGAGCTCCGACCCGAGGACCGGCGCGTCCTCGACCTCGGCTGCGGCGTGGGCACCGCCGCGCTGTACCTCGCTGAGCGTCGGCCGGTCGAGGTGCTCGGCATCTCGATCAGTCCGGAGCAGATCCCGCTCGCCGAGCGGTACGCCGCGCGCGCTCCTGCACTGCTGGGCAGCGTCGCGTTCCGGGAGGCTGACTTCACCAGCCTCCCGGCGGACGTGACCGGCTTCGACCTGGCGTTCGCCATCGAGGCGTTCGTCCACGCCGCCTCAGCGGCCGCGTTCTTCCGGGAGGCGGCTCGTGCGCTCCGCCCTGGAGGCGTGCTCGTCGTCATCGACGACGTGCTCGTCTCGACGGCGGCCGACAGCCGACTCGAGGACTTCCGGTCTGGCTGGAACGTCTCGTCCCTGGTCTCGGTGACGGAGGCGGCACGGCTCGCGGGTGGCGCTGGACTCGATCTGGTGCGTTCGGTGGACCTCTCGCCGCTGCAGCGCCTCGGGCGGCCGCGGGACCGGCTGATCAGGCTCGCCCGACCGGTCCTCCGCGGCCTGCGACGGCGCTCACCCTGGGCCCAGGCGCTGGTCGGGGGGGACGCCCTGCAGCAGTCCCACCTCGCCGGGCTGGTCGAGTACCGCTTGCTGCGGTTCACCCGTCGGCCGGGATGACCCCTCGGCGCCTGCGCGGCTACGCAGCTCATCGGATCGCTCCGGAGCCTCCGTGAGCCCGTGCTGGGGGCAGGGAGTCGGCGGGCCGACGCCGTCGTCACGGGAGGGCGGCTGATGTCCGTCGCGCGCCGCCGCGACCACCGGCGGCTCGGCGACGAGCCGCATGTCAGACCCGCGGGCGCGTCCGCCACGGGGCGTCCCGTGCGCACCTCCTGGCCGGAGATGCGTACCACCAGGACCGGAGGGGACGGAGGAGGGCCCCGTCGGGGACCCGCCCGCCGTCCCCGCCCGGCCTGTGCGGCAGCTCGTGCGCCCGGGTGGTGACGGGCGCGGGGTCAGATCCGGCGGCCGGTCCGCCGTCCGGTCACGGTCGCCGCGATGACGACGAGCACGGCCGCGACGATGATGCTGATGATCCACCGGATCCAGTCGATGCCGTCGGTCGCATCGACCCCGAGAGCAGCGGCGGCGTAGTAGCCGATCAGCACCCCGGCGATGCCGCACAGCACGGTCAGCCAGAGCGGGATGTTGTCCCGGTCGCCCGGGGCGACGAACTTGCCGAGCAGTCCGATGATGAGGCCGGCGATGAGAACTCCGATGATCTCCACGATGACGCCTTCCGTTCGAGGTCCAGTGATCGATCGCGTCTGCTCTACCCCGTGATGGCCGTCGCCCTAACCGAGGGCTCGGGCCGGCCGAGACGTGCATCGTCGCGCATCCGGCTCGAACTGGGCAGCTCCGACCACGCGCGGATGGAGGCGAGGCCTGCCCGTCCGCGCGCCGCGCCGGTTGCGCCCACCCCTGGCGAGTCCATCGTGCTGGCGCACGCGCTGAACGAGGACGTGGGCGACGTCCCCGAGGCCGGCTCCCTGGCCGAGGTCCCGTACGAGCTGGGGGCCGTGGAGGAGAACGGGCACGAGCGCCGAGGGGCGGGCGTCGGACTCCCGGCGGTCCTGGTCGGCGTCCCACGTCGGTGCGCCGGCGACGTGACCAGGCGACGGGGAGGTCACTCGAACCCGAGACGAGCAGGCGTCGATCGGCAGCCCGGCCGCCGTCACGGCAGGGGAGTCAGCGCCTCCGGGCAGGGCGAGGTGTGCTGCGCGCGTACTGCTCGCACATGAGTTGCAGGAGCGCCTCCACGTCCGGTGGGGGACTGTCGGCCCACCAGGCGAGCCACACCGGGACCGGCGGTGCGTCGCGGACCGGCCGGTAGACGACGCCGGGGCGCGGGTGCTGGGCGGCGGTGGCCTCGGCGGTGACGCCGAGGGCCTGGCCGGCGGCGATGACGGTGAGCCATTCGTCGACCCCCCGGACCGTCCGTGTGGCGCCGGGCGCCGACGACGGGGTCCACAACTCCTCCGTGGTGGAACCGGTGAGGCTGTCGACCGCGACGGTGCGGCCGGCGAAGTCGTTGAGGCTCAGGCTGCGACGGCGGGCCAGCGGGTCGTCGGCGGCGACGGCGGCGTAGCGCCGCTCGACACCGAGCAGGGCGGTGCGCAGGCGCGCGTCGCTGACCGGGCGACGCAGCACGCTGACGTCCGCGCTGCCCTCGGTCAGCCCCGCGGTGGGGGTGATGGACTGGACGAAGACCAGCGACGACCCGGGATGGCTCTCGGACCAGTGCCGCTGCACCGCGGTGGTGTGCCGGCCGAGCGCCGCCCAGGCGAAGCCGACCCGCACGTCGCCGCGGGTCTCGTCGGCGGCCCGCTCGATCGCGGCGACCTCCTCGAGGACTCGCCGAGCGTGCCCGACGACACGCGCCCCGACCGCGGTCAGCGAGACCTCGCGGGTCGTCCGCTGCAGGACCCGGGCGCCGAGCGCGCGTTCCAACGCAGCAACGGTCCGCGACACCGAGGCCTGCGACACCTCGAGCGTCGCGCCGGCCCCCGTGAACGTGCCGGCGTCCACGACCGCCAGCAGGGCCCGCAGGTGCCGTACTTCAACGTCCATACGCCGAGCGTATCGCTGCACGCGTGTCTGACATTTCACTCATCAACAGGATCTGCTGATACTCGGCCAGGTGACCGGGCAGACGAGCGGGACCAGCACGCAGCCGGCCGGGCGGTCGCGACTCCGCGGCGTGCCGACGTTGCTGAGCAGCGCGCTCAGCAACCAGGTCGGCGCGGGTCTCGGCGCCCACGCCTTCGGGGTGGTCGGCCCCGCCGGTGTGGTCGCGGTGCGTCAGGTGGTGGCCGCCGCGATCCTGCTGCCGGTCGCCCGTCCGCCGCTGCGGCAGATGGCCTGGTCACAGTGGTGGCCGGTCCTGCTGCTGGCGGCGGTGTTCGGCTGCATGAACCTGTCGCTCTACACGGCGATCGACCGCATCGGCTTGGGGCTGGCGGTGACGCTCGAGTTCCTCGGCCCCCTCGCGGTCGCGCTCGCCGGTTCCCGCTCCCTCCGGGATCTGCTCCTCGCGAGCGCTGCCGCGGTGGGCGTCTACGTGCTGGTCCTCCCCGGTCCCACCAGCGACCACCTCGGGCTCGGGCTGGGCCTGGTGGCCGCCGCCTGCTGGGCGGCCTACATCGGGCTCAACCGCGTCGCCGGCGCCCGCCTGCCCGGGCTGCAGGCCCCGGCCGTCGCCGCCACGGTGTGCGCGCTCGCCTGTCTGCCCGTGCTGGTCCTGCTCATCAGGGACGGCCGGTTCGCCGGCGCACCGCTGGGCTACGCCGTCGCCGCCGGGGTGCTGTCGT
Organism: Geodermatophilus sabuli; assembly: GCF_010686765.1. Lineage (GTDB taxonomy): Bacteria > Actinomycetota > Actinomycetes > Mycobacteriales > Geodermatophilaceae > Geodermatophilus > Geodermatophilus sabuli_A. Next base: position 19,675 of record NZ_JAAGWF010000033.1, read on the forward strand.
CCGTCGTCCCCTACGCCGCCGACCTGACCGCCCTCCGGGTCGTCCCGCCGCGGTTCTTCGGGGTCTTCATGAGCGTCCACCCCGTGCTCGCCGCGCTGGTCGGCATGGTCCTGCTCGGTCAGGTACTGGCCGCGCACGAGTGGGTCGGCATCGCCGTGGTCGTGCTCGCCAACGCCGGCGCCGTCGCCACCACCCGCCGCCCTCCCGGGCAGAGGCGGCCCGGCTGCGGCGGCGGTCCGGGAGGGACGTCGGCGCAGCCGGCCCGGCCTCGTGAGGGGTGGGGTCAGGTCACCGGAGGCGCCGTGCTGCCCGCGTCCGACCTGGTCATCCGGCAGATCGACTCCAGCCACGCCGACTGGACGTCGACCGACTGGTCGGAGACCGGGGAGCCGATGCCCGCCGGCGCCGGCCGGTGGTCGAGGGTGATGTCGTCGAAGGCCAACCGGTAGACCAGGTTCCCGATCTCCTCCAGGTCGAGGCCGGCCTCGAGCAGCGGCTGGATGACCCAGCGTTGGCGGTCGGACAGTCGTCGCACCCAGCCTCTTCCGCGCGAGCGGCCCTCCTGGATGCGCGCGGACGTGCCCCCGCCGGGGAGCCGCGGATTCCCGTTGCCGTCCGGCATCGGGGAGGCCAGCCTGGTGCCTGGGCTCCGAGCGCACCGAGCCGGGACCGGTCCCTCGACGGCGGACGGGGTGGATGGTGAGCGCACCCGGGCACGGGCCGTCCGCGGAGGCGGCCGACGGGGTGCTGCTGGGTGGCGGCCGGACGACCGCCGGAGTGGTGCGCATCGGCGACACCGTGCACCGCCCGGTGCGCCCGTGGACGCCCGCGGTGCACGCGGTGCTGCGGTACCTGGAGGAGGCGGGTCTCGCCGGAGCGCCCCGGGTCCTCGGCTTCGACGACCAGGGGCGGGAGGTGCTCACCTTCCTCGAGGGGGAGACGGTCGGCGAGCTCCTGCCCTGGCCGGCCTGGGTGCACGCGGACGCGACCCTGCTCGAGGTGGGGACCTGGCTGCGCCGGCTGCACGACCTGACGGCCCACTTCCGCCCCCCGGCGGACGCGACGTGGTCCTCCGGTCGCCCCTGGCGGCCCGGGCTGGTCATCGGTCACCACGACGTCGCGCCCTACAACGCGGTCTGGCGCGACGGCGAGCTCGTCGGCTTCGTCGACTGGGACACGGCAGGGCCGTCGTCGCGGGAGCTGGACCTCGCCTACGCCGCGCTGCTGTGGGTGCCGCTCCTGGCTCCGGGTGGGGGGTGGCCGCACGCCTCGATCCCGGTGGGTGACCGGTCCCGGCGCCTGCACCTGCTCCTGGACGCCTACGGCTTCGACGGGGACCGGAAGGACTTCGGCGCCGTCGTCGCCGCCCGGGCCCGCATCAACGCGGCGGTCATCCACCGGCTCGCCGCCGGTGGCGAGCCGAGGTACGTGGCGCTCCGCCGGCAGGCCGAGCAGCTGGAGAGGTCCGCGTGCGAGGTGGAGGCCAGACCCGCGGCCTCCTGGCGGCGGCCGGAGACCGGCTGAGGCCGAGGGCCAGGGTCCGCGCCGGCCCACGGGGACGGGGCGGCCAGGCACCCGGCACCCGGCGCCAGGCGACCGGCTTCTTGCGGGAGCCTTGCGGTGAGGTGGCGGGGGGCGTGCGGCTGGCCGCCCACAGTCGGGTCGTGGGTCGGCGGGCAGTCCGCCGACACGGACCCGGAGGGGACCACGACGTGAGGACTTCGACCAGCCGCGAGCCGCGGCGGGCCGCCGCGGCGACCATCGGCTCGATCGCCGTGGTCGCCACGGCCGCTGCCGTGGCCGGGCTCGGCACCTTCGGGACGTTCACCGACAGCACGACCCCGGTCGGGACCACGGTCGGCAGTGGCGTCGTCGAGATCGCGCTGTCGGCGGCGGCGAACCGGGCCACGGTGCCCTTCGTCACCGGCGGGTGGGTTCCCGGCGACGAGTACCAGGTGGTCGTGGACCTGGTGAACACCGGCACGTCACCGCTGTCGTCGATGGAACTGGAGCTGCGGGCGACCACGTCCAGCCTGCTCGACAGCGACGCGGTGGACGGACTCCAGCTGGTCCTCGAGTCCTGCGACGACTCCTGGGACGTCGCGGGCGCCGGCTACTCGTGCGCCGGTGACGTCACGACCTTCTACGCCGGACCCGTCGTGATGGACCAGCCGCTGATCGGTGCCGCGAGCCTCGCGCCCGGCGGGCTGGACCACCTGCGGGCGCGCGTGCTGTTGCCGGACGAGGCCGGCAACGGCTTCCAGAACGCCTCCAGCACGCTCGAGTTCGTCTTCACGGGGGTGCAGCGTGGCGGCACCGACCGCTGACCGGGCGCTGGCCTGGTACTCCTCGGCCATCGCGCTGCCCTATCCCGACGTGCGGAGCGCCCTCACCGGGCTCCGGGCCGAGATCGCCCACGAGGCGGCCCGCACGGGTGCAGGGGTGCCGGACTGGGACACGGAGGTCCTCGTCGGCCCCGTCCTGCTCCCCACCAGCGGTGGACAGCCCTGGTTCGACTACGTCCTGTCGGTGGCCTGCCGGCCGCGGGACGCACGGCAGGACTGACCGCCGAGGGGGCGCGATCAGTGCCGGCGGAGGGGGATGACCGGAGCCGGGGCGTGTGCCTCCGCCGTGAGGGTGGCGCGGCCCAGGCCCATCGGGTCGGCGTCCTCGCCGCGGTCGAGCACGTAGCAGGCGGCGATCACGCCGGCGCGGTCGTCGCGGATCCGGCGGATGATCTGGTCGACGCTCTCGCACACGCTGTACTTCGCGCCGTCGGTGAGGAAGACGACGGTGTCGGGGTGCGCCTCGACACGCTCGATGGTGTCGGGGTCGAGGCGGCACTGCTCGCCGGTGCGGCGGGTGAGACCGATCATGGCGGTCCTCCTGCTGGGCGGGGCATCGGGCCCCGGCGGCGCCTTCCGTGTTCAGGCATCCACGTCTTCGGCGGTCACCGGCCCACCCTTGAGCCCGGCCACGGTGCCCGCCCCGATCGGGTGAGCACCCGGGCCGGGCCGGTTGTCCTAGGTTCGGCGCCATGCCCGATCTCGCCGGCCAGGCCCGCACCCTCCTCGACCTGCACACCGCGCCGGACGTCCTCGTGCTGACCAACGTCTGGGACGTCGTCTCCGCGCGGGTGGTCGCCGCGACACCAGGCGTGCGGGCACTGGCCACGGCCAGTCACGCCATCGCCGCCACCTTCGGCTACGAGGACGGCGAGCACATCCCGCTGGACCTGCACCTGGACATGGTCGGCCGGATCACCGCCGCCGTGGACCTGCCGGTGAGCATGGACATGGAGGCCGGCTACGGCGATCCGGGTGACACCACGCGGCGGGCCATCGAGAAGGGCGTCGTCGGCGGCAACCTCGAGGACGCCGCACGGCCCCTGGACGACGCGGTCACCGCGGTCGAGGCGGTGCTCGCGGCCGGCCGCGCCGCCGGCATCGACTTCGTCCTGAACGCCCGCACCGACGTCCTGCTGCGCGCCGAGCCCGGCGCCGACCGTGCCGCGGTGGTCCGGGAGGCGGTGCAGCGTGGTCGCGCGTACCTCGACGCGGGCGCACCGGTGGTCTTCGTGCCCGGTGCGGTGAACCGGGAGGAGATCGCCGCCCTCGTCGACGGCCTCGGGCGCGGCCGGCTGTCGGTGATCGCCGTCCCCGGGCGGTCGCCGTCGGTGCGCGAGCTGCAGGAGCTCGGGGTCGCCCGCGTCTCCACCGGGCCGTTCCCCCAGCGGGTGGCGCTCACGGCGCTCCAGGACACCGCCGCCGAGTTGGCCGCGGGAGGCGTCCTCCCGCCGGGCACCCGCACGCTGAGCTGATGGCAGCGGCCTCGAACCGGCTGTCGTGGGCTGCCGGCATCGTCGAGCCGCGCCCGGGGGAGCGGGTCCTGGAGGTCGGCTGCGGTCACGGCGTGCTGGTCGGCCTCCTGGCCGAGCGGGCGGGAGAGGTGCTGGGCGTCGACCGGTCGGCGACGATGGTGGCCGCGGCCACCCGGCGCAACCGGGCCGCCCTGGACGCCGGACGGGTGCGCCTGGCCGCGGCCACCCTGCGCGAGGCCGACCTCGGCGAGCTGCCGTTCGACGCGGTGGTCGCGGTGAACGTGCGGGCTTTCTGGGACGCCGACGCGGACGGCACCTGGGACGTCGTCTCGCGGGTGCTGGCACCTGGTGGGCGCGTCGTCGTCGCCTTCTCCGTCATGGGGCCGGGCGCCGATCGGCCGGTCGTGGCCGCGGTGACCCGGCTGGCGGGCCGACGGGGACTCGACGTCCGAGCGGTCCACCGGGGGGCCACGACTCCGATGGAGTCGGTCGCGGTGGAGCTGGCACGCGGCGACCGGTAGTGGCGGCCCGCCCGGTCACCCGGAGGGCGAGCAGCAGGCAGACGACGGCGAGGACCGTAGGGGGCCGGGTCGGCGAGCGCCGGCGACCCCGGGTGTGCGGTGGGGGACCGCACGCCGCCTCACCCCGTGGGGTGAGCGGTCCGGCGCTGGCTCAAGGCCGGTCCGCGGGGCGTCGATCACCCGGTCAGGTGACGGGAGTCCGTCGCCACCATCGGTCATCCCGACCGGGAGGAGGAGAGGTCGTGCCCGAGCAGTCCGTGCTCGTCGTGGAGGACACCGAGGAGATCAGGGAACTGGTCTGCACCGTCCTGCGCAAGGCTGGCGTCGACGTCCGTGCCGTCGGGTCCGGCGCCGAGGCGCTCGCCGAGATCCGGCGCGCGGCGCCCGACGTCGTCATCCTCGACCTGGGGCTGCCCGACGCCGACGGCACGGAGGTGTGCCGGCAGATCCGCGCCGAGAGTGAGTGCTACGTCCTCATGCTCACCGCCCGCGCCGAGGAGGTCGACCTCCTGATCGGCCTCGCCGTCGGCGCCGACGGGTACATGGCCAAGCCCTTCTCGCCCCGCGAGCTCGTCGCCCGCGTCCAGGCGATGCTCCGCCGTCCGCGCGTCCCGGCACCCCGCCCGGCTCCCGTCGAGGAGTCCGTGGTCCGGCTGGCCGAGCTCGAGGTGGACGAGGACAGCCGCGAGGTGCGGGTGGACGGCGCGGTCGTCGACCTGACCCGGACCGAGTTCGACCTGCTCGCCGCCCTGGCCTCCCGCCCCGGCCGCGTGCTGCAGCGGGAGACCTTGCTGCGCGAGGTGTGGCAGACCGACTGGGAGGGCAGCGTCCGCCTCGTCGAGGCGCACATGTCCAACCTGCGCCGCAAGCTCCAGGCCGCCGGCCTGTCCTCGCCGGAGATCCGCACCGTGCGGGGGGTCGGCTACCGCCTCGTCGCCTGAGACCCCGACAGCACAGCGGGCCCGGACCTCATCGAGGTCCGGGCCCGCTGTGCTGTGCGGTCAGACGCAGGTCCTGAAGAACACCGTGGTGGCGGTGCTGGTCCACCGGTAGGCCGTGGTCGTGACGGCCGAGACGGGGATCGTGTAGTTCTGGTCGATCCACAGCGGGTCGGTCGAGAAGGTGGTCACGTTGCCGACCTGGAAGGACATGGGGCCCTGGCCCATGTTCGGGACCGAGAGGACGTAGCCGGTGACCCCGCGGGTGGTCGTGCTGGCCGTCCACGTGACCCTCGGCGCCATGGACGTCCGCTGGCTCTCCGTCGTGGTGACCGTGGTGGTGGTCCCGTCGTCGTTGAGGGTCGGCGGCGCGGTCGTGGAGGAGTTGCTGGTGACCGGCGTCGAGGTCGCGGCGTACGAGTAGGAGGGCGCCGACGTGGTCGGCCCGCTCACCACGGTCCCGTCGGCGGCCCTCGTGGTCGACGTCGTGTACCTGGTCGTGGTGACCGTGCAGGGCGCGCTCACCGCCAGGTTCGTGGGCGGCGCGACCTTCATGGTCTGGACCGAGCTCTGGGGCAGGGTCCTGGTGGTGTCGAAGGTGGCGTTGGCGGCGACGCCGGTGCCGAGGACGAGCGCCAGGGTCAGGGTGGTCAGGGCCAGGACGCGGCGGGTGGTGGTCACTTCTCGTCCTCCTCGGTGGTGTCGTCGTCGGTGGTGGTGGTGGGTCGCCAGATGGTGAGCAGGAGCCAGCCGGCGAGGAGTGCGGGGGCGCCGTAGAC
>NZ_JAAGWF010000034.1 GCF_010686765.1 Geodermatophilus sabuli
CTCCGCGCGCCGGTCCGCTCCTCGCTCGCCGGCGCTCGCTGCGATGCTCCCGTCGCTGTCGTCAGGACAGCACCTCCTCCAGGGCGACCGCGGTCATCCCGTGCGCCTCCGCGACCTCGTGCAGCACCACCTGGCCGGCGACCACGTTGACGCCGTGGGCGAGGGCCCGGTCGGCGTGCACCGCGGCCACCGTCCCCTGGGTGGCCAGCTCCATCACGTAGGGCAGCGTGACGTTGGTCAGCGCGTGCGTGGAGGTGTTCGGCACCGCGCCCGGCATGTTGGCCACGCAGTAGAAGACCGACTCGTGCACCCGGAACGTCGGGTCGTCGTGCGTGGTCGGGCGGGTGTCGGCGAAGCAGCCGCCCTGGTCGACCGCGATGTCGACGAGCACCGAACCCGACTTCATCCGGGACACCAGCTCGTTGCTGATCAGCGTGGGCGCCTTCGCGCCGGGCACCAGCACCGCGCCGATGACCAGGTCGGCGTCGAGGACCGCGCGCTCGACCTCGTAGGCGTTGGAGGCGACCGTCTGCAGGTGCCCCTGGTAGATCCGGTCGGCGGCGCGCAGCTTGTCGATGTCCCGGTCGAGGACGACGACCTCGGCCTGCATGCCCAGCGCGATCGCGGCGGCGTTCATCCCCGAGACCCCGGCGCCGATGACCACGACCTTGGCGGCGTAGACGCCCGACACCCCGCCGAGCAGCACCCCCCGGCCGCCGTGCGCCCGCTCCAGGCTGTGCGCGCCGACCTGTGGGGCCATGCGCCCGGCCACCTCCGACATCGGGGCCAGCAGCGGGAGCGCCCCGTCGGCGGTCTGCACCGTCTCGTAGGCGATCGCGGTGGTCCCGGAGGCGACGAGGGCGTCGGTGCACTCGCGGGACGCGGCGAGGTGCAGGTAGGTGAACAGCGTCTGGCCGGCCCGCAGTCGCCCGTACTCCTCGGCGATCGGCTCCTTGACCTTGAGCAGCAGGTCCGCGTCGGCCCACACGTCGTCGGCGGCGGGGACGATCCTGGCTCCGGCCGCGGTGAAGTCGGCGTCGGGGATGGAGGACCCCTCCCCCGCGCCCTGCTCGACCAGCACGGTGTGGCCGGCGCGGGTCAGCTCGGTCACCCCCGCCGGGGTGAGCGCCACCCGGTACTCCCGGTTCTTCACCTCTCGGGGGACCCCGACCCGCATCGTCGCCTCCTGTCCAGCGGGGCGCGTCCCGAGGGTGACGGGGCCCTCCCGCGTGTCCGGGCCGCCCGGTCCGGGCGCACCCGGGCGGAGTCTAGGGGGGCGGCGGCCGTCCCCCGCCGGCGCCGACCGGGCCGGTCACCTCGCGGGGTGAGGACCGGCGCGCCCGGGTAGGCCGAGCCGGTCCACCCTGCGCCGACCTCGAGGACGTCCCATGCGCCTGTACGCCCCGAGCCCCCGGCTGCGGACCCGCCAGCTGGGCGCCGACCTCGGCCTGCTGGCCTGGCTGGTCGGCTGGGTGCTGGTCGCCCGCGCCGTCCACGGGGCGGTGCTGGTGCTGGCCGAGCCGGGCCGGGCGGTGGCCGACCTCGGCGCGTCGGTGGCCGGCAGCATGTCCACGGCCGCGGAGGCGGCCGAGGACGTCCCGCTGGTCGGCGACGACCTGGCCGCACCGTTCGACGCCCTCGGCGACGCCGGCGGCTCCGCCGGGAGCGCCGGTCAGGCCGCGCAGGACGCCGTCGGCACCCTGGCCACGGTGCTCGCCGTCCTCCTCGTGGTGCTGCCGGTGGCCTGGCTGCTGCTGCGCTGGCTGCCCTGGCGGCTGGGCTGGGTGCGGGAGGCGCAGGCCGCCCGCCGGCTGGCCACGGCCGACCCCGACGTCCTCGCCGTCCGCGCCCTGGCCACCGCGCCGCTGGCCCGGCTGGCCGCGGTGCCGGCCGGCACGGCCGCCGCCTGGCGTGCCGGGGACCCCTCCGCCACGCGGGCCCTGGCCGCCCTCGAACTGGACCGGCTGGGGTTGTCCCCGGGACCCCGGGCAGCGGGCTCCGGCACGTCGGCCCCGATGGGGTGACGTCGCACGGTTCGCGTTGAGAGAGCGGCACCGCGTGCCGATGCCTGTCCCGACCAGGGGAGGCGCACGTGGCTCGAGTGACGGCGCGGGCGGCGGCCCGGCGAGCGCCCCGCCGCGTGCGCGCGACCGGCACGGCGGCCGTGCTGTCCGCGGTCGGGCTGATCGCGCTGAGCGGTCCGGCCGCGGCGCTCGGGGCGCAGGTCGTGGCGGCACGGGCGACGACGGCCCCGGCTCCGGTCGCGGTGGCCCCGGCGGCACCGGCGTCCGCACCCGCCGTCTCGGCCCCCGCGCCGCCCGCTCCGGTGGTGCCGGCCCCGGCGACCGCGGGCCTCACGGTCTCGGTGCCGCGCCCCGGTCCGATCGACGTCGTCCCCCCGTACGTGCCGCGGGGCGCCGCCCCGGAACTCGAGCCGCGGCCGGACACCCCGTGCAGCGGCTACTCGCGGCCCCGGCAGATCTGGCCGGGGGTGGTCCCCGGTCCCGGGACGGCGACGGTGAGCTGGCAGGCCGACGCCTCTGCCGACGTCCGCGGCTACCGCGTCCAGGCGGTCAGCCAGCGGCTGGTGGGCGGCACCCAACCCGCCCCACCGGTACAGCTGGCCCCCCAGCCGGCCGGCTGCGAGCCGGTGACCGTCACCTTCGCTGGCCTGGAGCCCGGCAGCGCCTACGTGTTCTGGCTGGAGGAGGAGATCGAGGACGCCTACTCGCTGCGCTGGGTGCAGGCCGGCCGCTCCACACCGGTGGTCATCGGCTGAGGAGAGAACCCCTGCCGTCCGCAGGGGCCCGTCCTCCCCGGGGGCTACTCGGCGTCGAGGGGGCGCAGCCGTGGGCCGGAGGCCCGGTACTGGGCGGCGGCGAGCAGGCCCACGACGGCCGAGGCGTTGCGGATCTCCCCGGTGAACACCCGCTGGACCGCCTCGGCCAGCGGCACCCGGTCCAGCTGCATGTCCAGCTCCTCGTGCTCGGCGGTGAACCCCTCCGGCAGCTCGGCGTCGGCCAGCCCCTCGGCGAGGTAGATCAGCACCGTCTCGTCGCAGAAGCCCGGACTGCTGTGGTGCGTGGTCAGCAGCGACCAGCGCCGCGCCGACAGCTGCGCCTCCTCCGCCAGCTCGCGCCGGGCCGTCTCCACCGGCGGCTCGCCGTGGGCGTCGCGCAGGCCGGCCGGCAGCTCCCACAGGTAGGCCCCGACCGGGTGCCGGTACTGCCGCAGCAGCAGGACCCGGTCCTCGTCGTCGAGCGCGACGACGGCGACCGCTCCGGGGTGCCGCACCACCTCACGGACGCTGTCCCCGCCGCCGGGCATGGCGACGGTGTCCCGGTGCAGCGAGATGACCCGGCCCTCGTACACCGGCTCGCTGGCGAGCAGCCGGTACTCGTGGGCCTCCGCCATCAGGTGCCCACCTCCCGCGGCGCCGCGGACCCGAGCCGCATCAGATCCCCACCTCCTGTGCCGCGGTGGACCCGAGCGCCATCAGATCCCGACCTTCTCGGCCTCGTCGAGCGGCACCGGCAGCCGGGCGGACTCGGAGAAGTCGATCGCGGCCTGCACGAACGCCGCGAACAGGGGGTGCGGGCGGGTCGGCCGGCTCTTCAGCTCGGGGTGCGCCTGGGTGCCGACGAAGAAGGGGTGGACGTCGGCGGGCAGCTCGGCGAACTCGACCAGCAGGCCGTCCGGTGAGGTCCCGGAGAACACCAGGCCGGCCTCGGTCAGCCGGTCGCGGTAGGCGTTGGCCACCTCGTAGCGGTGCCGGTGACGCTCGGTGATCTCGGTGGACGCGTAGGCCGCCGCCGCCACGGAGCCCTTCTGCAGGGCCGCCGGGTAGCTGCCCAGCCGCATGGTGCCGCCCATGTCGCGGTCGCCGGCCACGACGTCGACCTGGCTGGCCATCGTGGCGATCACCGGGTCCGGGGTGTCGGGGTCGAACTCGGTGGAGTTGGCCTCCGCCAGCCCTGCCAGGTTGCGGGCGGCCTCGATGACCATGCACTGCAGGCCCAGGCACAGGCCCAGCAGCGGGACGCCGTTCACCCGGGCGAACCGGATGGCGCCGAGCTTCCCCTCGATGCCGCGCACCCCGAAGCCGCCGGGGACGCACACCCCGTCGACCCCGGCCAGCGCGTGGGCGGCGCCCTCGGGCGTCTGGCACTCGTCGGAGGGCACCCATCGGATCTCCACCCGGCTGCGGGAGGCGAACCCGCCGGCCCGCAGCGCCTCGGTCACCGACAGGTACGCGTCGGGCAGGTCGATGTACTTGCCGACCAACGCGACGGTCACCGTCTGCTTCGGCGCGTGCACCCGGTCGAGGAGGTCGCCCCACACGGTCCAGTCGACGTCCCGGAACGGCAGGCCCAGCCGGCGGACGACGTAGGCGTCGAGGCCCTCGCGGTGCAGCACCTTGGGGATGTCGTAGATCGACGGCGCGTCCGGGCAGGAGATGACCCCCTCGGCGTCGACGTCGCACATCAGGCTGATCTTGCGCTTGAGGCCGGTGCCGATCTCCCGGTCGGAGCGGCACACCAGCGCGTCGGGCTGGATGCCGACGGTGCGCAGCGCGGCCACCGAGTGCTGGGTCGGCTTGGTCTTCAGCTCCCCCGACGGCGCGATGTAGGGCACCAGCGAGATGTGCAGGAAGAAGCAGTTGTCCCGGCCGATCTCGTGCCGCACCTGGCGGGCAGCCTCCAGGAAGGGCAGCGACTCGATGTCGCCCACGGTGCCGCCGACCTCGGTGATGACGACGTCCACCCGATCGCTCCCCGCCGCACCCCCGTCGGCCCCCGCCATGATGCGGGCCTTGATCTCGTTGGTGATGTGCGGGATGACCTGGACGGTGTCGCCGAGGTACTCCCCGCGCCGCTCCTTGGCGATCACGTCGGAGTAGACCTGCCCGGTCGTGACGTTGGCCCGCCCGGTCAGGTCGGTGTCGAGGAACCGCTCGTAGTGACCGATGTCGAGGTCGGTCTCGGCGCCGTCCTCGGTGACGAAGACCTCACCGTGCTGGAACGGGTTCATCGTGCCGGGGTCGACGTTGAGGTAGGGGTCGAGCTTCTGCATCGTCACCCGCAGCCCGCGGCTGGACAGCAGCGCGCCGAGCGAACTGGCCGTCAGGCCCTTGCCGAGTGAGGAGACGACTCCGCCGGTGACGAAGACGAACTTCGTCGGCTGGGAGTTGTGCAGGAGGCCACGTGATGAGAGGGATTCAGACATTCCCGACGGTCGATCCACGGGAGACGACCGTAACACGGTCGGCTCCCGGCACCGGCGCTGAGCGGTGGGTGCGGCCGGCTGCGGCACCGGCGCCCGGCGCCCGTCGCCCGGCACCCAGCCACACCAGCAGCGGCACCAGCAGCGCCGCCGCCGTCGCCGGCAGCGCCACACCCGAGTCGTTCACCGCGGCGCCGACCACCAGGCTCAGGGCCACGGCGACCAGGCCGGCCCGCAGCGCGGCGAGGTCCCCGGCCGGCAGCAGGTCGTCCCGGCCCCGGAGCAGTCCCGGGCCGCGCAGCGGCGCCGGCAGCCGGCTCCCCCACCGACCGCGGGCCCGTCCGCCGGGGCGCACCAGCCAGACGGCGGCGACCAGCGCGACCGGCAGCAGCCAGGCCAGTGGGCTGCCGAACAGGATGTCGAGGTTGGCCCGGGCCTTGCGGCCGACCACGGTCCACGCCTCGCCGGTCAACAGCTGCTCGACGAAGCGCCCCAGGTGGCTGCGCTCGGCCGCCGGCCGCAGCCAGTCCAGGACGGCGAGCGTGCCGACGGCGAGCACCGCCAGCGCCAGCACCCCGGCCAGCCGGGTCACCGTCACCCGCGTCCGGGTGAGCAGCATCGCCAGCAGCAGGAACCCGGGCAGCGCCGCCAGCACGCCGCCGAAGTCCCGGCCCAGCCCCGGCGTGCCGATGACCAGCACGGTGAGCACCCCCGCCCCGAGGACCGTGCCCGCCACGACGAGCCGGGCGCGGCCGGCCGGTGCCCGCCGCCCGGCCGCGGTGGCCGCGGCCGCGGTGAGCAGCAGCGCGCTGACCGCCAGCAGACCGAAGCTGAGGTTGCCGTAGCCGGTGAACCGCCCGGCGACGATCGCGTCGTAGCCCAGCAGACCGTTGAGCTCCAGCTGCGATCCGGTCAGCACGTCCCCGACCAGGGTGGCCAGGGTGATGACGAGGATCGCGGCCGGTGGGCCGAGGCGATGGTGGCGCCAGGGGCCGAGCGCGGCGACGGCGAGCACGAGCAGTGCCGCACCCAGGACGCTGCCGGCCATGACCAGGCCGGCCGGTCCCCCGCCGGCCCGCTCCCACGGCACCAGCCCGGCGAGGTAGGTGGCCACCGGGAGCGCGGCGGCGCCCAGGGCGACCGGGCGCAGCACCGAGCGCAGCGCCTCCCCCGCCGGCCGCGGAGCCCGGTCGCGGCGTCGTCCCCCGGCCGCCAGCAGGCCCAGGCCCACGACGGCCGCGTCCACCGCCACCAGCGCCCAGAAGAACGTGCCGGTGCTGCGGTGGTGCACGGTCGCGGCGGTGTTGGCGTCGGTCAGGACGTCGACGGCCTCCGGCAGCGCCGGCCGGGGGCCGTCGACCTGCAGCGGCTGCCCGTTCATGGACGCCGGCACGTCCAGCCCCAGCGCACCCAGCACGGTCGGGGCCACGTCGATGAGCTGGGTGAACGGCGCCCGCCCCGTGCTGGCCGACGTCAGCCAGCCGGCACCGGTGTGGCCCGGCCCGGAGGCGATGCCCACGTGCAGCTGCGGGCGGCCGTCGCCCACCTCGGACACCCCCTGCAGCAACAACAGCGTCTCCCCCGGCGCCGCGGCGACGGCCTCGGTCAGCCGGCCGACGGCGGTGTCGATGGCGGCGAGCGCGGTCGCCCGGAGCCGCTCCTCGGTGCCGGTGTCGCTGCCCTCGAGCCCCGGCTCCCCGGCGTCGGTCAGCGCGTCGAGGGACACCAGGGTCAGCGGGCAGCCGGCCAGCAGGTCGCCGAGCAGGCCGGCGTCGACCGGCAGCCCCTCCTGCTGGGCGAGCGCGACGCCCGGGGCGGCGACCGCCACGGCCGGGGCCCGGCCGACGACCGTGGCGCAGCCCACCGCGGCACCCAGCGCCGCGGGTTCCGCGCCGAAGCGGGCCGAGGCCCGGTCCGCGGCGACCGCGGCGACCGCCGACCGCGGATCGGCCAGCCCGGCCGAGGCCAGCCGCTCCTGCAGTCCGCAGTGCGACAGCGACGGCGTCGGCGCGGGGACGGGCACCGCCTGCTCGCCGGGCGGCGCGTCGTCGGCAGGGGCGTCGTCCGCGGGCCCGCCCCCGGCGTCCGGTGTCTCGCCCGGCAGCGGCACCGTGGGCAGCGGGACCGGCGGCGGGATCTCGTCCGGCGCCGGGAACCGGGCCCGGTTGCCGGCACCGAGGGTGGCCCAGCCGTCGAGCAGGCAGGTGGTGGAACGGGCGGCGCGCACCGACACGGCGGAGATCGGGGCGTCCTCGGCCAGGGCCCACAGGTTCGGCGTGCCCGCGGGGTCGACGTCGCTCCAGACCAGACCCGGGACGCCGACGACGAGCACCCGGTCGGCGGTGGGCGCGGGCGCGGCGCCGGCCGGGCCGCCGGTGGTCAGCAGCACGGCGAGGACGGCGAGCAGCAGCACGCCCAGGCGGGCGGCCGACGTCCTCATGCGCCGGTCCCCGGCGCTCCGAGCAGCTCGCGGTAGACGGCGACCAGCTGGCGCGCCGTGCCGGCCTCGTCGGGCCAGGTGGCGGCGCGGGCGCTGCCGGCCTCGGCCAGCCGCCGGGCCCGCGGCGGATCGGTGAGCAGCGCCGTCACCGCCTCGGCCAGGGCGGCGGCGTCCCCCACCGGGACCAGCTCCGCACCGTCCCCCAGCAGCTCGGGCAGCCCGCCGGTCCGCGTGGCGACCAGCGGGGTGCCCGACCGCAGCGCCTCCTGGGCGGTCAGCGAGCGCGCCTCCCAGACCGACGGCAGCACGGCGAGGTCGGCGGCGGCGAGCAGGTCGGCGACGTCGGTGCGGCGGCCGAGCAGGGCGACCGGCAGGTGCTCCGCGGAGATCCGGCCGGCCAGCTCCGCCTGCAGGGGTCCGTCCCCGGCGACGGCGACCAGCGGCGGGACCGTCAGCCGCGGGTCGGTGGCCCACCGGGCGGCGGCGTCGAGCAGGACGTCGTAGCCCTTCTGCGGGTGCAGCCGGCCCACCGCCACCACCAGCGGGCGGCCGTCGGCCATCCCCAGCCCGGCGCGGACCTCGGCGGGCGAGGCGACGGGGGCGGGCAGCGGCGGCGCCGAGACCGGCGCGACCCGCACGTCCCGGGCGCCCTGCCGCCAGGCGTTCTCGGCCAGGTCGGCCGAGGCGGCGAGCACGATGTCGGCACCGCGGACGGTGGCCCGCTCGGCCAGGGCCAGCAGCCGGCGCCGGGCGCCGCCGCCGGGGGGCAGCGCGTTGTGCAGCGTGAGCACCAGGGGCCGGGTGCGCTGCGCGCCCAGCCGGCGGGCCGCCGCGGCGACCAGACCGGCCCGCAGGCCGTGGGCGTGCACCAGGTCGGTGCCCGCGGTGGCGCGCCGGAGCGCGGCCACGGCGCGGGCGTCGGCCAGCGGGGCCAGCCCGGCGGAGATCTCGACGGCCGCGAACCCGGCGCCGGTCGCGGTGAAGCCGAACAGCGTCTCGGTGGCCGCCGGGCCGCACACCCGGGCCTGCGCACCGGCCGCCAGCAGGGCGGGCAGCAGGGCGCGCACGTGGGTGCCCACACCGCCGGTGCTGGTGGCCAGGACCTCGGCCACCCGGCGGCCCCGCAGCGGGTGCCGCTCAGCCACCGTGCACCTCCTGCCGATCGGTCGAACGCAGCATGCGCACGGCCGACCGCAGCGGGCCCCGCGCGGTTCCCATCATGACCGCCGCCGCCACGGCGAGTGCGGCCGCCGCGGCCAGCCCGCCGGCACCGACGGTGGCGGGGAGGCTGCCGCGGGGCACCGGGTCGGCGCCGAGCGTGCCGGCGACGAGCAGGCCGGCGGCGGCCGCGAGCGCGGCCGCGACGAGCGCCGGCAGCCCGGTGCGCAGCACGCCGGTCAGGCCGGCCGGCCCGACCACGCGGGCGACGACGACGAGCAGGCCCAGGCCGGCGGCGGTGACCCCGATGCTGTGACCCGTGCCCAGGGCCAGGCCGCGGTCCGCGGCGGGCAGCACCGCGGCCAGCACCACGTCGGCGGCCACCGCGAGCAGCCAGCCGCCGAGCACGCAGACGGTCGGCGCCTTCCACAGCCCTCGGGCGTAGAGGGCGCGGGTGAGCAGCGCGACGAGCCCGTACCCGGGCAGGCCGGGGGCGAAGGCGACGATGGTGTCCCGGAGCGCGCCCACGGTGGCCGGCGGCCCACCGGTGAGGAAGACCCGCGCCATCGGCCCCGACACCGCGACGAGGACGGCCGCGGCGACCAGCGTGCCGACCAGCACGAGGACGGCGACGGGAGCCAGCGCGCGGCGGAACCCGTCGTCGTCACCGGTGCCGGCGCGCTCGGCCAGCCCCGGGTAGGCCGAGACGGCCAGCGGCACGGCGATCGCCGCCCAGGGCACGAGGAACAGCGTCAGCCCGGCGGCGTAGACGACCTGGGTGCCGTCGGGGGCGTCGGTGTTGGCCAGGCGGATCGCGACCGCGGCGACCAGCTGCTGCCCGGCGAGGGTGAGCACGCCGGCCACGGCCAGCCGCCGGACCCGCGGCGCGGCGCCCACCGGGAAGCGCAGCGACAGCCGCAGGCGCAGCCCCAGCCGCCGCACCGGCAGCAGCAGGCTCAGGGTCAGGGCGACCACCCCGAGCGTCGTCCCCACCGACAGCACCAGCTCCGCCGGCGTCGACAGGTCGCCGGCGCTCCGGCTGCCGCCGACGACGGCGAAGGCGACGTAGGCCCCGGCCACCACGACGCTGGACAGCAGCGGGGCCAGCGCCGGGGCGCCGAACCGGCGGTGCGCCTGCAGCACCCCGGTCAGCACGATGCCGATGCCGTAGAGGACCACCTGCGGGGCGAAGACCAGCAGGAAGCGGGCGGCCAGCTGGACCTGGGCATCGTCCGCGGAGCCCAGCAGCAGCCGCGCGATCGGCTCGGCGAACACCGCGACGCCGACGGCCAGCGGGACGAGCACCAGCAGGCTCCAGCCGAGCAGCGCGGAGGCGGTGCGGCGCACCTGGTCCCGGTCGCCGGTCGCGATGCCGCCGGCCAGCATCGGCACGACCAGGCTGGCCAGCGCACCGCCGGCGACGACCTCGAAGACGATGTTCGGGACGTTGTTGGCCGCCAGGTACGTGTCGCCGGTGCTGCCGGCGCCGACGGTGTTGGTGAACACCAGCGTGCGACCGAACCCCGCCAGCCGGGCCAGCACCGTGAGGACGGCGATCAGCGCCGCCGCACCGGCCACGCCCGCCAGCGCCTGCCGCCGGCTCATGCCGGACGGCGGCCGAGCCGGTCCAGTTCGCGCAGGCCCGGGGTGGCCTCGATGACGGTCGTGAAGCTGACCCGCTCGCTGGCGAGGGTGAGCGCCACGACGCCGGCCAGCAGCCCCCCGCGGGCGCGGCGTCCGGGCAGGGCGGCCAGGCGCAGCCCGAGCACGGCGCCCACGGCGTTGGCCCCGCAGTCGCCGAGCATGACCCGCTCGCCCAGGTCGTCGGGCAGCACGGCCACGGTCGCGCCCAGGGGGCCGGCGACCAGCGTGCCTGCCCGACCGCCGACGGTGGCGGCCGCCAGCAGGCTCGCGGCCTTGGCGGCGCGGCCGGGGCGCAGGTCCAGGAGGTTCACCAGGTTCGCGGTGCCGGCGACCAGCCCGGTGGTGAGCACGGCGTCGGCGAGCGTGGTGAGGGGATGGGACGGCCCCGCTGCGGGGTCCCGGGCCGAGCGGAGCGAGGCGTGGGGGGCAGCGGGGTCCCTCATCAGCGCGGCCGCGGCTGCGGCCGCGGCGCCGATGCCCGCGACCTTGACCGCGCCCGCGGAGACCCGTCCGGCGCGCAGCGCCCGGAGGTGGCCGGCCAGGCCCTTGTCCCGGGCCTGGTCCGGTCGTGCGCCGGCGAGGTCGTCGTAGCCGCCCACCAGTCCGGAGACCGCGCCGACGAGCGTGGCCGCGGCCCGCGTCCCGGGCGGGGCGCCGGCGGCGGCCGTGAGCGTCACGGCTGCCGCCAGGGCGGGGCCGCCGAGCAGGGTCACCGGCCGGCCGGCGTAGTTCGTCCGCCGCCACGGGGCTCCGGCCGGCCGGCCGCTGAGCGCTGCGGCAGCGGCCAGGCCCAGCCGCGCCGCCGCGGCACCGCCGAGGGTCAGCAGCACCCGGCGGCGCACCCCGCCCTCGTCGTCCCGGCTCACGGCGCGGCCGGGACCGGAGGCACCGGCTGGGTGTCCTCACCGGTGCCGTACTTGCCCGACGTGCCCTCGCTCTCCCGGCCCAGCGCGAGCACGGTGCTGATCCGGCCGGCGGCGGAGCCGACGTTGTCGACGGTGGACACCGCCGCGGAGATCTCGGGGTCCGCGCGGATGACGCCGACCAGGCCGGTCTCCCGGGCCGACGGGGCGTCGCCCGCCACGACGGCGCCGGAGCCGGCCGCGTCCAGCGCGACGGCCAGGTCGACCAGCGCATCGGTGCGCTCCGCGGCCTCCTCCTCGGCGAAGGCGCCGGCGGTGAGGACGACGGCGTAGTCGGCGGCCGTCACCGCCGGGGACTCCTGGGTGAGCACGTCGAGGGCGGACAGCCCGGCCAGGACCGACGACAGCGCGGTGCCGTCGGGTTCGGCGGCACCGAGGGTGTCCGGGCGCATCAGCACCTGGGCCAGCAGCCCGGCGACCAGCTGGCCGGTGTCGTCGGTCTCGGGGAGGGACAGCCCGGTGGGCAGCCCCGGCCCGGTGACGTAGCTCTGCAGGCCCGCAGCGCTGGCCGGGTCGCTGTACTCCGGCTGCAGGGCCAGCGTCCCGGTCACCTGCCCACCGGCCGCGGCGATCAGCGCGGACACCTCCTCGACCGTCTCCTCGGCGACGTCCTCACCGGCGACGACCAGCACGACGCTGCGCCCGGCAAGGGCGCCGGCGACCAGCGACGGCGCGACGGCCTCCTCGAAGGCGCCGCCGGTGTCGAGCTCGGCCTGCAGCTCCCGGTTCTGGTCCTCGAGGTCGCGCTTGTCCTGCTCCAGCGCGGTCACCTGGTTCTCGATGTCGGCGAGGATCGGCTCGTTGAGGGCCGTGGTGCCGATGACGATGCCCAGCGCGACCGCGAGGAAGACCGCGATCAGCGAGACCAGGTGGTAGCGGAAGTCGATCACGTGAAGAGGTTCTCCAGCCAGAACACGAAGCTGTTCCATTGGTCGAGCAGCAGGTCGAGGTACACCCGGCCGGCCGCGGAGACCGCGAGGGTCGAACCGATGGCGAGGAAGGCGGCCAGCACCAGGACGACCAGCGTCGTGGTCGAGATGCGGCTGCGGTAGAGCCGGCTCACGCCCTTGGCGTCGACGAGCTTGCCGCCCAGGCGCAGCCGGGTGAGGAAGGTCGAGGCCATGCCGCCGCGGCCCTTGTCCAGGAACTCGACGAGGGTGGCGTGCGTCCCGACCGCGACGATGAGGGTGGCGCCCTTCTCGTCGGCGAGCAGCATGGCGATGTCCTCGCTGGTGGCCGAGGCCGGGAAGGTGATCGCCTCCACGCCCAGGTCCTGCACGCGGGCCAGGCCCGGTGCCCGGCCGTCGGCGTAGGCGTGGACGACCACCTCGGCGCCGCAGCGCAGGACGTCGTCGCTCACCGAGTCCATGTCGCCGATGATCATGTCCGGCTGGTAGCCGGCCTCGATGAGCGCGTCGGCGCCGCCGTCCACGCCGATCAGCACGGGCCGGTAGTCCCGGATGTAGGACCGCAGCGCCTGCAGGTCCTCCTTGTAGTCGTACCCGCGGACGACGACCAGGACGTGCCGGCCCTCGATCTGCGTGACGACGTCGGGCACCCCGACGCCGTCGAGGAGCAGCGCGCGCTCGCGCTTCATGTACTCCATGGTGTTGGTGGCGAAGGCCTCCAGCTGGACCGACAGCCCCGCCTTGGCCTCCGCCATCGCCTCGGCGATCGACTCCGGCGTCTGCTCGGTTCCCGACGCGATCACCGTGCCGTCCTCGAGCATCAGCGTGCCGCCGTCGAGACGGACGGGGGTGCCCTCCTTGACCGCGGCCAGGACCTCCTTGCCGACGCCGTCGACCAGGGGGATGCCGGCCTTGGAGAGGATCTCCGGGCCCAGGTTGGGATACCGGCCGGAGATGCTGGGCGAGGCGTTGACCACCGCCGCGACGCGGCAGCCGACCAGCGAGTCGGCGCTCACGCGGTCGATGTCGGTGTGGTCGATGACGGCGATGTCGCCGGGCCGCAGGCGCTTCGTCAGGTTCTTCGTGCGGCGGTCCAGCCGCACGGTGCCGGTCACTCCGGGTGCCGACTCCTGAGCCCGGCCTCGACGGAGGGAGCCGATGCGCATGGCCTGCACTCTCCCATGCGGCCTCGGACGCGCCGCCCTCCGACGCGCACCAGCCACCTGCCGCTCACGCAGCGTGTTCGACACCACGGAGGGGGCGACACGCCGCGCCTCCTGCAGCGGGAGCCCCCGGCGCGGTACCCGGGATCGCTGGCTACCGTTGCCGGGGTGACTCCTGGGGCGCATGCAGTCGGCCGCACGCACGAAGGCGACGGCCCCCCACCGGGCGCGGCGGTCGACGACCTCCCGGACGGAGCGGTCCCGGCCACGCCGGTCCCCGGACCCGACGACGACGACGTGGTGCGCCTCGACGCCCCTCCCCCACCGGTGCCCGGCGCGTCGGCGCCGGTGACGGCCGGGTCGGCGGCCCCCGCGGCGACCCCGCAGGCGGAGCCGGCCGGCCGGGGACGCCGTGGGCGGCGGGCCCTGCGGGGGCCGGGACTGCGGGAGCGGCGGCGGCAGCAGACCCGCGCCAGCATCGTCGACGCCGCCGCCGAGCTGTTCGCCGAGCGCGGCTTCGACGCGGTGAGCGTCGTGGAGATCGCCCAGCGCGCGGGGGTGGTCGAGAAGACGGTGTTCAACCACTTCCCGGTCAAGGAGGGGCTGGTCTTCGAGGCCGACCCGCCCATGCGGGCGGCACTGCTGGACGCCGTCCGGGGCCGGCCGGCCGGCGAGTCGGTGACGGCCGCCGCGGGCACGTTCGTGGTGCGGGCGATGAGCGGGCTGGGAGCTCCCGAGGCGGCGGCCGGGGTGGCGGAGATGGCGCGGGTCATCCGCGGCAGCCGGACGCTCCAGGTGCGTGAGCGGGAGATCATCGGCGAGCTGACCACCGCGCTGGCCGGGCTGGTCGCCGAGGAGACGCAGGCCGAGCCGGGCGAGCTGGCCCCCTGGCTGGCCGCGCACTCGGTCCTGGGCCTCTACGGGGCGCTGCTCGAGCTGGCCCGCGACCGGGTGCTGGCGGGGGTGACCGGTCCGGCGCTGTCGGCGGAGCTGGCCGTCCGCGGGGAGCGGGGGCTCGCGCTGCTGCAGTTCGGACTGGCCGGGTACGCGAAGCGGCGGTGACGCCGTCGTCCGCCCCAGGTGGTGGACCCGCGGCGGCCGGACCTCAGCCCGGCAGCTTCAACGCCCGCAGCAGCTGCGCGGAGCGGTCCCCGGGGATGTCGGGATCCTGGGTGAACAGGGCGACGGCGACCATGTACCCGTCCTCCCCGCTCCAGCCGCGGCCCTCGGCGCACAGCGCCCGGATGTGCGCGCGCACCCGCGGCTCGGAGCTGTAGCGGCCGTAGTCCAGTCCCATGGCGAGGAAGTTGGCCACCCGGTAGCCCAGGTCGGTCGCCGTCCGGACGGTGCCGCCCGGGTCGGAGTAGCTCGGCACGGCGACGAGCACGTTGGTGTAGCCGGCCTTGAGCAGTCGCAGGACCAGGTCGTTGCCGTGGACCCCGCCCCACAGCTCGGGCATGAGGATGTCCCCGTCGGGCGCCGGGATGTAGGGCGGGTTGGCGATGACGGTGGACACCGGGAGGCCGCCGGCCGAGTCGGCTCCCTCGAAGAAGTCGCCGAGCTCGACGGTGTAGCGGTCGGCGACCCCGCGGGCGGCGATGTTCGCGCGCGCGGCGGCGACCGACGAGGCGCTGATGTCGAAGCTGCGCACCCGCAGCTCGGGCAGCCCGGCGACCACGTCGGCGATCGCGGTGGCGTCACCGGTGCCCAGTTCCACCACGCCGTCGTCCGTCCAGCGCAGCTGGTCGCGGTACTGCTGCAGCAGCATGCTGACGGAGAACCCGTAGTGCGCCGACTCGTCGGCGCAGGAGAAGAGCGTCACCGGGCCGCGCCGGTCAGCGAGCGGGCAGCGGGCCGGTGATCCGCGGGGACCGGGTATCGGTTGTGCACGATCGACACCTACCCCGGCCCCGCCGGCACCACTCCTGTGCTCACCCGGCCGGGGGTCTCCCGTTCAGGCGGCCTCGTCCCGTGCGGACGCCGCGACCGCCAGCAGCTCCCGCGCGTGCGCCTGGCCGGTGTCGCTGTCGGCCAGCCCCGACAGCATGCGGGCGAGTTCGCGCACCCGGTCCTCGTCCTCGACGGCGCGGATGTCGGTCGCGGTCACCCCCGCGCCGGTGTCCGGGGTCTTGTCGACGACGAGGTGGGTGTCGGCGAACGCCGCGACCTGCGCCAGGTGGGTGACGACGACGACCTGGTGGTCGCGCGCCAGCCGGGCCAGCCGCCGGCCGATCTCGCCGGCCGCCTGGCCGCCGACCCCGGCGTCGACCTCGTCGAAGACCATGACCGGCACCGGGTCGGCCCCGGCGAAGACCACCTCGATGGCGAGCATGACCCTGGAGAGCTCACCGCCGGAGGCGCCCTTGTGCACCGGTCGGGGCGGAGCACCGGGGTGGGCCGCCATGAGCAGGGCGACCTCGTCGATGCCCTCCGGTCCGGGCGCGCCGGGATCGCTGTCGATCGAGAAGGACACCCGGGCGCTCTTCATGGCCAGCCCGGCCAGTTCCCGGCCCACCTCGGCGGCGAAGCCGTCGGCGGCGGCCCGCCGGCCGGCCGAGACACGGGCGCCGAGGTCGTCCACCTCGGCCCGGGCGGTGTCCCGGGCCGCGGCCAGGGCCTCGAGGGCCTCGTCGGAGACGTCGAGCTCGTCGAGCCGGCGACGCGCGTCCTCGGCCCAGGCCAGGACCCCGGTGGCGCCGGCTCCCGCGTCGGCGTACTTGCGCACCAGCGCGGTGATGGCGGCCCGGCGGTCGAGCACCTCCGCGAGCCGGGCGGGGTCCGCGTCGAGGTCGGCGACGTAGCTGGCGAGCTGGCCGGCGACGTCGGAGACGACGGCGACGGCGTCGGCGAGGTCCTGGGCCAGCAGGACCAGGGTGGGGTCGTCGGAGGCGGCCAGCGCGCGCTCGGCGATGGCCAGGGACGCCGTGGCGTCCTGCGGCAGCCCCTCGGCACCCATCTCGCCCGTGACGTCGCCGACCAGGGCCATGCGTGCCTCGTCGGCGGCCGCGCGCAGTGCGTCGGCGTCGCTGAGCCGCCGGGCCTGCGTGTCGAGCTCCTCGTCCTCTCCCGGCTGGGGCGCGACGGCGTCGATCTCCTCCAGGCCGTGGCGCAGGACGTCCGCGGCCTGGGCCAGTTCCCGGGCCTGGCCGCGGCGGCGGTCGAGGTCCGCGGCCAGCTGCCGCCACCGGGCGTGGGCCTCCCGGTAGCGGTCGAGGACCTGCAGGTGCTCGGGCCCGGCGTAGCGGTCCAGGGCGCGGCGCTGCTCGGCCGGCCGGGACAGCCGGAGCTGGTCGCTCTGCCCGTGCACGGCCAGCAGCCCCTCGGCCAGCTCGGCGACGACACCGACCGGCACGCTGCGACCCCCGAGGTGGGCTCGGGAGCGGCCCTCCGCGCTGACGGTGCGGGCGAGGATCAGGCTGCCGTCCTCGTCGGGGTCGGCACCGGCATCGGCCGCCCGCTGCCACACCGGCGACTCCGCGGGCAGGGTCAGCCTGCCCTCGACGCCGGCCCGACCGCTGGCCCGCACCCGGCCCGGGTCGGCGCGGCCGCCGAAGAGCAACGTGAGCCCGGTGACCACCATGGTCTTGCCGGCGCCGGTCTCCCCGGTGACGACGGTCAGCCCGGGGCCCAGTTCCAGCGTGACGTCGTCGATCGCGCCCAGACCGCGGATGCGCAGCTCCGTCAGCCGGCCCAGCGGGTCGGCCCGCGGTGCACGCTGCGCCGCGGGCCGGGGCTCACGCGTCGTCGTCCGTGCTGCCACCGCCGCCTCCCTCCACGGTCCCGAGGTCGACGAGGTCGCGGGTCAGCACGTTGCGCGGAGGAGCGAGTTCGCGGCCGGGGTCGTGCCCGCGGGCGTCACGGAAGCCGCGCACCGGCAACCCGAACTTGGCCACCAGCCGGTCGCCGAAGGTGGCCTGGTGCACGCGGGCGATCCGCACCGGGCGGGCAGCCCGGCGCACGTCGACGCGCCCGCCCTCGGGTACCTCCAGCACCCGCCGGCCGTCGGCGGAGACGCGTGCCCTGTTGCCGTCCGCCGGGATGGCCACGGTGAGGACGGAGTCCGGCGAGGTGACCAGGGGCCGGGCGAAGAGGGCGTGGGCGTTGGACGGCACGACCAGCATGGCCTCGACGTCGGGCCACACGACCGGGCCCCCGGCGGAGAACGCGTAGGCGGTGGAGCCGGTGGGCGTGGAGAACAGGACGCCGTCGCAGCCGAAGCTGGTCAGGGGCCGGCCGTCGATGGCGACCACCAGGTCGAGGACCCGTGAGCGCTCCGACTTCTCCACCGACGCCTCGTTGAGCGCCCAGGTACCGCCCACGACGACCCCGCGGGCGTCCAGGACGTCGACCTCGATGGCGAGCCGCTTCTCCACCGAGTACTCGCACCGCTCGATCGCCAGCAGCGTCTCCTCGACCGCCTCCGGCTCGGTCTCGGCGAGGAAGCCGACCCGGCCCAGGTTGACGCCCATGAGCGCGGCGTTGCTGTAGCGGGCCAGTTCGGCGGCGCGCAGGAAGGTGCCGTCCCCGCCGAACACCATGACGATCTCCGCGCCGCGGGCGGCCTCCGCGTCGGCGGGCACGACCTCGGCGTCGTCGAGGCCCAGCGCGCCGGCCTCGTCCTCCAGCAGCCGCACGGTGATCCCGGCCCGGGCCAGCCGGGCGGCGGAGCTGCGGGCGAGCTCGACGATGTCCTGGCGGCCGGTGTGCACGGCGAGCAGGACGTGCCGGTTGTCGCTGAGCGCCCACGCTGGGCTGACCTCTGTCACGCGTCCTCCTCGATGGTGGTGGTGGGCGAGCTGCCCCGTCGGGTGCGGTGCGCCGGCCCGCAGGACTCTCGGGAACCGTTCACGATGGTCCCTCCTCGACGGCGCGGCGCACGTCGTCCTCCCGGGGTGGGCCGGCGTCGCGCCGCAGCCGGAGGAAGAACTCGACGTTGCCGGCCGGGCCGGGCAGGGGGCTCGCGACGACACCCGCGGTGCCCCAGCCGAGCCCGGCGGCGGCCTCGGCCACCTCGAGCACGGCGGCCTGCCGGTGCGCCGGGTCGCGCACCACCCCGCCCGCGCCCAGTCGCTCGCGGCCCACCTCGAACTGCGGCTTCACCATCGGGAGCAGGTCAGCCCCCTCGGTGGCACAGGCGGTGAGCGCCGGCAGGACCAGGCGCAGGGAGATGAACGACAGGTCGGCCACGACCAGGTCGACCGGGTCGCCGATCTGCTCCGGCGTCAGCGTGCGCACGTTGGTCCGCTCGAGGACCCTGACCCGGTCGTCGGTGCGCAGTGACCAGGCGAGCTCGCCGTAGCCGACGTCGACGGCGACGACCTCGCGGGCCCCGCGGTGCAGCAGCACCTCGGTGAACCCGCCGGTGGAGGCCCCGGCGTCCAGGGCCCGGCGGCCCTCCACCGGGACCCCGAAGGCGTCGAGCGCGCCCAACAGCTTGTGCGCGCCGCGGGAGACCCAGCTGGGCCGGTCGGGGTCGGTCCGGACGACGACCGGGGTGTTCGCGTCCACACCGGTCGCCGGCTTGGTGGCCGCCCGGCCGGACACGGCCACCCTCCCCTCGGCGATGAGGGCGACGGCGTGCTCCCGGGACCGGGCCAGGCCGCGCCGCACGAGCTCCGCATCCAGCCGGCTGCGGCGCACCGTCAGACCTGGTCGATCGTGGCGAGCTCGCGCTGCAGCCGGGCGTGCTCGGCCTCGAAGACGGCGACGTGCTCGCTGACCGGCAGCTGCGTCAGGTCGGCGAAGGGAGAGCTCCCGCCGGTCCCTCCCCCGGGCTCGGTCGTCTCGGCCGCCCGGTCTGACGTCCCCGGCGGACCGGGCACCGCCACCGGACCACCCGGCGGTCCCGGTATAGGCCGCGTCGGCCCGGGGACCGGTCGCGGGCGACTCGGCTCGGTCATGGCTGGCCTCTCGGGTGGGCGGGCGGTGGCGCACCGCGGCGCCGGGGTGGGACGGGGCGGCCCGACCGGCGCGCCGGGGCGGGCCGTCGTCCCGGCTGGCGAGGTTACCGGGCGCCGCCTGCGGGCACGGGCCGCGGACCGGACACGACCTCCCGACACCCGACCCCGTCCGTTGTTGGAGGATCCTCCGCGTGGCGACCATGGAGCAGTGCATGACGGCGCTCAAGCGCATCCTCGGTGACCTGGCGGCCAGCCCCGCCGCGGCCGGGCTGGACCGCAGCCTGTCCTGCACACTGCCGGACCTGGACCAGGTGGTGCGGGGCCGGCTGGCCCGCGGCTCGGTCCACGAGCTGCGGGCCGAGCCGGTCGACCAGTCCCTGGAGAAGGCCGACATCCGGCTCACCATGACCAGCGACGACCTCCTGTCCCTGACCGACGGGCGGCTCTCCTTCGCACCGGCCTGGGCGTCGGGGAAGGTGAAGCTGGAGGCGGGCCTGCGGGACATGCTGAGGCTGCGCAAGATGCTCTGACCACCGGGCCGGCTCATGGCCGGTTCCCGGCGCGGAGCGCGGCGGGCCGCGGACCGCTCGACCGCTGCTCCGGCGCTGGGGTGCCCTCCCCCTCGCGCGCTGCGGCGGTCGTCGGCCATGTCAGTCGGACAGCTGCCAGCGGCTCAGGGCCGCAGCCGCGGGAGCGCCCAGCGCCCGGACACGGGCCGGCGCGGAGCCGTCGGGCTCGCGGGTCCAGTGGGCCACGCACAGGGCGCGCAACGCGTCCAGGCCGTCGGCCTCCCGCTCGGACTCCCCTCCCGTACGCCCGAGCTGGAGGTGCCCCCGCTCCGGGTCCGGTCGCGCCCACCACGCGCCGCACCGCCACCCGCCGCCGTCGGCGGGGACCACGCCCGGGTGCACGTCGAGGAGCCCGCCGGCGTCGACCGACAGCAGGTCCGGCCGCTGGTGCGGAGCGGCGGCGAGCAGGGTGGCCGGGTCGGTGACGCCGGAGAGGACCAGCAGGCTGGCGGCACCGGCCCGCCCGGCGCCCTCGATGTCGGTGTCCAGCCGGTCCCCCACGACCAGCGGCCGCCGGGCACCGGTACGCCGGACGCACTCGGCGTGCATGGCCGGATCGGGCTTGCCGGTGACCAGCGGCGGCCGGCCGGTGACCGCGCTGACCACCCCGACCATCGCCCCGTTGCCCGGCAGCGGCCCACGTGGGGAGGGGATGGTCGCGTCGGTGTTCGTGGCGACGTGCCGTGCTCCGCGCCGGACGGCGACGACCGCTTCGGCCAACTGCGCCCAGCCGACGTCGCGCCCGTACCCCTGGACGACGGCGAGCGGCTCGTCCTCGGCGGCGGCGACCACGGTGAGGCCGGCCGCGGTCAACGCCGCCGCCACGCCGGGTCCACCCACCGGCAGCACCCGCGCGCCGTCCCCCAGCAGCTCGGCCACGACGGTGGCGGCCGCCTGCGAACTCGTGATGACGTCGGCGGCCGCCGCCGCGACCCCCAGATCGCACAGGTGCTCGGCGACCTCCTCGGGCGTCCGGGCCGCGTTGTTGGTCACGAAGCCCAGCCGCATGCCGGCCGAGCGGGCGGTGGCCAGGGCCGCGGGCACGCCGGGGACGGCGTCCGGACCGACGTAGACGACACCGTCGAGGTCGAGGAGCGCCACGTCGTAGACGGCCGTGGGCGGCTGGGCGCTGCCGCGGGCGAGCGCGGGCCCGGTGGTGGTCACGCCGTTCCCCGCGTGCGGCGGGCGCGCACCCCGCGCAGCGCACGGGAGTAGTGCCCCAGCTCGGGACGCATCGCCACCGCGAGCGCCAGGTGCTCGGCGGCGAGGTCGAGGTCCCCCGCCCGGCTGGCGGCGAGCCCGAGCCCGAACTGGGCGTAGTCGTCGGTGGGGTTGCGGGTGATCAGCTCGCGGAAGGTGCCGATCGCCTCGAGGTACCGGCCGGCGTCGTACTGGGCGCGGGCCAGCGCCTCCAGGAGGCTGCGTGAGCCCGGTTCGACCTCGGCCGCCCGGGCCAGCAGCGTGGCCGCGGCCGCTGGATCACCACGGGTGAGCAGCTGCAGCCCCCGCTGGTACCACTCGTACACGTCGCCTCCGGGAGTTCCCGCGTCGGACACCGTCACCCCCTCCGTCCAGGTGCAGCCGGACACCGATGGCACCGCCGGCTGCTGCACCGCCCGCACGGCCACCGCGGCGGCCGTGTGCGCGCCGCTCCTACGATGCCCGTCGTGCCCTCGTCGCCGGCGGACCACCCGCCCACACCCGCGGCCGGGCTCGAGGTCCGACCCTTCCGCGCGCTGACCTTCTCGCGACGCGACCCCGAGCACCTGGCCCGGGTCAGCTCGCCAGCCTACGACCTGGTCACCCCCGAGGGGCGGGAACGCCTGGCCGCCGCCGACCCGCACAACGTCGTCCGCCTCATCCTCCCGCGGGTGGTCCCCGCCGCCGGCGACTCCGGCGCCGACGAGTTGCGGCGGTCGGTCGAGCAGGCCGCCCACGCCCTGCGCGCGTGGGAGACCGACGGCGTGCTCGAGCGTGATCCGGAGCCGGCGCTGTGGGTCTACGAGATGCGGCCCTCGGACGGCACGCCGGCGACGGTCGGCTGGTTGGGTGCCGTCGCGCTGCCCGCCGCAGGTTCTCGGGCCGTCCTGCCGCACGAGGACACCTTCCCCGTCGCCGTGGAGGGCCGGCGTGCACTGCTGGCGGCGACCGACACCGATCTCGAACCCATCGTGCTCGCCCACGACCCCGAGCCGGAGGTCTCGGCCCTCACCGGGGCGGGCCAGGACGGCGACGCGACGCTGGTCGTGGACGACGCCGACGGGGTCCGGCACAGCCTGTGGCGGGTGATCGACCGCCGACTCGTGGCGCAGGTGACGGCGGCACTGGGCCGCACCGGAGCGGTGATCGCCGACGGGCACCATCGTTTCGCCGCGGTCCAGGCGCTGGCTGCCTCCTCCCCCGGCGAGCGGTTCGCCGTCCTGGCCCTGCTGACGCCCATGGGGCCGGGTGGCCTCCGCGTGCGCGCGATCCACCGCGTCGTGCCCGACCTCCCGTTCGACGACGCGCTCGCTGCGGCTGCCCGGGACTTCCGCGTGACCGGCATGGCCGCTGGCCAGGATGATCTGCCGGGCGCCGTCCAGGACTGGCTGGCCGACCCGACGGAGTCCGGCTTCCTGGTCAGTGACGGGCGGCGACTGGCCCGACTCGACAGTCCGTCGCCCGAGGTCCGGGCCAGCGTCCCCGCACAGGCACCGACCTCGTGGCGAGGGCTGGACGTGGTGCTCGCCCACCACGGGCTGGTCCAGCGGTCGTGGCGGCGGCGGGACGACCCGGACTCGCTGCTGGTCGCGCACTCGGTCGACGAGGCCCTCACGGGCGCGCTGACCCGTCAAGGGGTCGCGGTCCTGCTCCGGCCGCCGTCGCCGGCCGACGTGGCCGCCGTCGCGCGAGCGGGCGCACGGATGCCGCGCAAGTCGACGCTCTTCGTGCCCAAGCCGCGAACCGGCCTGGTGCTCCGGCCGCACGACCGGCCCGAGGTCCGCTGACCGGCCGCTCACGCCGTTCCGACCTCGGCGGTGCGGGACACCTTGCGGCCGCGCCGGCAGTTCACCTCGCACACCGATGCGGTGCCGGTCGGCGTCCGCCAGAACCGCCGCTGCAGCGCACCCTCGACCTCCACGGCTTCCCCGGCCTCCCAGGCAGCGACGCGACGCTGGAGACCGCGGTCGTAGGTGACGCAGGTGAGCACGTCCACGGACTGGCCTCGTGCTCGGGGCTCCGGCCGGCGGACCACCAGCCGGAAGGTGACCAGCAGGTCGCCGCTGGGCAGGGTCTTCAGCTCCGCCGGGCCCGACAGCCGCCCGCGGAGCACCACGTCGTTCCGGTCGATCACTGCCACGCTCATGACGGGCAGCCTCGTCGCGCGAGAGGCCCCTGAACGGCTCCGGTCTCCGTCTGTGGACCCCGGGTGGCGGTGTGGACGGAGACCGGACCTCTGTCGGTGGTCAGTGCTGGGCGTCGTCCGGCGGCTCGATCTCGCCGAGCAGTTCGGCGACCTCGGCCTCGATGTCGGCGTCGGTCACCCGGTCCGTCGGATCCGGCTGGTCGACCACCTCGTCCTCGGCCGACGCCGTAGCGCCGTCGTCCGAGGGAACGGCGGGGGCCAGCTCCTCGTCCACCGCCGAGTCCTCCTCCTGCAGCTCGTCCTCGGCGAGTTCTTCCTCGGAGAACTCCACGTCGTCATCCACGGGGGCATGGGCGTCGACGGCGGACCGCCACTCGTCGGCCAGGGTCTGCTCGCCGCACGCGGCCAGGAGCTCGGCGTAGGCGGTGGCCAGCCGGAGCCTGCCCGGGTCGGTCAGGTCGACCGTCCCGAGGGTGGGGCGGCCCCCGAGCGCCTGCTCGAGGACCAGCCGTGCCGCCGGCAGTTCATCGAGGTCCTGCCGGGCTCCGGCCTCCACCAGGCGCAGCTCGATCGTCTCCTCAGCGTCCGGCTGGTCGCCCAGCGCCTCGCGGACGAGGCGGAGCGCCACCTCGGGCCGGCCCAGCGCCCGTTCGCAGTCGGCGAGGACGGCGCGGTAGCCGTGCTCCCCGCTCATGCGCCGGAAGGCCCGCAGTTCGCGGGCAGCCTCGGCGTAGTCACCGGCGTGGTAGGCGGCCACGCCGACCGCCTCGCGCACCACGGCGATCCGCGACGCCCGGTCGCGAGCGGCCCGGGCGTGGGCGAGGGCCTCCGCCGGCTCGTCGTCGACCAGCGAACCCGCGGCGACCAGGTGACCGGCCACCCGATCGGCATTGCGCGACTCGAGGCCCCGAAGGGCCTGGCGCACGGAGGAGTCCAGGTCACGCGGGTCGACCCACTCCGGGATCGGCGGACCGGTCGGCGCCGGCGGCGTCCGTTCCGGACGGTGCTCGGCCTGTCCCCGGTCGTCGGGCCGTCCGCGACCGCCTCCCGTGGGACGGCGGTCCCGCCAGTCACCGCGAGGGGCATCCGATCGCCCGTGGCCTCCGCCCTGCGGACGCTCGCCGGAGGGACGGCGGTCCTGCCACTGCGGACGGTCTCCCTGCGGACGCTCACCCGAGGGACGACGGTCCTGCCAGTCACCCCGGGGAGCGCCCGACCGCTGCGGACGGTCCCCGGCGGGACGGCGGTCCTGCCACTGCGGGCGGTCCCCCTGCGGACGATCCCCCGTGGGACGGCGGTCCTGCCACTGCGGACGGTCCCCCTGCGGACGCTCACCCTGCGGGCGCCGGTCCTGCCAGTCACCCCGCGAAGCGCCCGACCGCTGCGGACGATCCCCGGCGGGACGGCGGTC
>NZ_JAAGWF010000035.1 GCF_010686765.1 Geodermatophilus sabuli
CCAGCGGCAGATCGTGATGCAACTGGCGCACCGACTTGTGGACCGTGGCGGCGTAATCCTCCCCCGCGGCCAGCCGGTCATATTTGCGATTACCGCGCTCGATGCCTTCGCAGTGACGGGACATGACCTCGAAGACCAGATCCTGCAGCTCGATCATCAGAGCGGGCCGTGTAGCCTTGGCCAGAGGGATCCCGGCCCGGTTACAGGCCCGGAGTTCGAAATGGGCGTGGATGGCGCTTTCATCGCAATGGACCATCAGCGCCTCCAGGGATGTGTCCAGCCGTTCCGCGACGGCCTGCGCGAGTTCCCGGAAGGCCGCATCCTGCTGTTCGATGGTGAGCGCCAGGAACATCTCCTGGGCTTCCGTCCCGAAGGTCACGATCCCCGCAGTGACCACAGCCGCGTTGCTCTTCATGGCTCTTTTGGCCCCACGGGCTGTCCGGAGCGCCAGAACCTCATCCCTGATCTGCGAGACAGGGCGGGGTTCCATCAGGGGCCTGTTCAAGCTTTTCCGAGCAGGATCCACGTATTTGGGCTGAGGGCCAATCCGGAAATCATGGCGTCTCTGGCCATAAGCCTGGGACAGGGACTTTCCCTCCAGCCGCACGGAAGCGGCGCGGGGGTTCCCACCGGTGAGATCTTCGGGGCGAATGTTCAGGGGTTCGGTGCTCATACCCCCAAAGATCGCCGACCCACATGAAAATCCAAAATCCGGACTTTCGAAAATCCCTGTTCATGATAGGATAATCGAATAACAAAATGGCAAATTATCGTTTATTCATAACCTACTAGCCATAAACACCCCCCCGATGGGGTCTGTTTATGGCTCTCCGGCGAAGAGGGTTGCTGCGCCCCTCTTTCGAAACTCCCAACCGAAGGGACCAGCCCCTTTCGAAACCCCAGAGCCGGACATGGTCCGGACAGAATGGCCGCATTCTGCACCTTCAAAGCCCCGCAGCTTCCCGGAGTGCGTCGTTCATCCGGGTTTGCCACCCCGGACCGGACGCCTTGAACCGAGCCACGATCTCCGGATCGAGCCTCAGCGACACCGCCACCTTTGGGTTCTCCGCCTTAGGACGGCCCACAGCGTTTCTGCGCATGGCTTCCGCCAAGGCTGGAAACACCTCAGCAAACGGCTTGGCTTGGCTGATCTGCTCATCCGTGACTTCTGGCGCTTCCGGATCGCTGGCGATCATTCGCTGGATCTGCTCTTCGGTCAGGTGCTTTCGGGTCATAGCAGGGTCCTCTCCTTCCGACTGGCAGGGCGCATCGAGATCACGGACACCCCTTCGATGCCCAGGGTGGCAAACACCACAGCGATCGTCCCATCCGCGAGATGCCCTATCGCCATGTGCCGATCGTCTCTCGCGGGAACCACGACCGAAGCCAGAAAGAACCCCTCATCGAGGTCACCGAAATCCAAGCCATGCTTGGCGAGGTTCGCTTGGCGCTTTGGCTCATCCCAGACGATCATCAACATAATTTTCGTATATACGAAAACAAGGCCATTATCAAGCATCGCCAACCCCTCTCTCCCAGCACGGCCAGAAATTGGCCGATCAGCCGACCATGAGGGGTGAAGTTTCGCTGAGTGTCGGGTGTCGAGTGTCGCGTGTCGCTTCGCTCCCCTCGACACCCGACACTGACACTGGGGGGCTAAAAATGGAGGTCCCGGAGGGTAAAAATGTAGATGCCGGAGGGTATGAATGGAGGTCCGGGAGGGTATGAATGGAGGTCCGGGAGGGTATGAATGGAGGTCCGGGAGGGGCGTATGGAGAGTTGACTATGGAGCAAGCAAACTTGTAACCTCCACTGATGAGGGAAATCACCGTTCCATCCAGCGCCGTCGCGCTCCGATCCGAAACGCCCCTGACGCCCGCCATGGTGTCGGCGGTCTGGGAAATCGCAGCCGCGCTGGACGAACAGCGCGTGCCCGCGACCGTTCCCAATTCCGTATGGCTGGAGGTGCCGACCCTACGCCTCCGGGGGGAGGGCAGCAGGGCCGACAATGTCTGGCTGCGGCAGTGCCTGGAGCGGCTGACTGGGGTGAAGCTGTCCGGAGAGCATCGCGGCGATCCTTGGGGGGCCGTCGTCCTGGCCGAATGGCACATCACCGAGGGCGGCAGCATGGCGCGCCTGCTGATCCCGCCCGCCGGGGTTCACGCCCTCCGCAGCCCGGCCAACTTCACGAAAATCGAGGCTGCAGCTGCTCACCGGCTGACCGGCCACGGACGGCAGCTCTACGCTCTCCTCGCAGACAAAAAACGCCTCGGGCGCCCTTACTGGATCTTCGACCTGGCCGAGCTGCGCGCGCTCATGGGAGTTGATGATCGCACAGCGTACGACGTTTGGGGACAGTTCAGCCGATGGGTCCTCAAGCCCGCCATCGACGCGATCAACGACTACGGCACGGTCACGGTCAAGATGACCCCGGAAAAGCGCGGCCGATCAGTCCATGCCGTCCGCTTTGACTGGCATTGGAAGGACCCGCACGAAGCCTCGGAAACCGCGGCCGAAAACGACCGCCACAGCGCCGCGCGTCGAAAAGCACAGGAAACCTCCGGAGCTCCGCCGATCATCGAAGACACGCCTCAGGGTGATCCGGCCCGGGAGTGGTGGAATGGGCTGACGAACGCAGAACGGGAGATCTGGGGCGACAGGGCGGGCCGGACATTCGAGGCCGGAGGGCGCCAGATCACCCGGAACGAGCGCGATTTGGCCCGTGCCGCCTATGATATTTTCACCACAGATCCCCCTGGGAGCCAGTCGAAAACACGGAAAATTCCAGAGACCGTCCATTTGGAACGAGACAAGACCCCATGAGATACACTCTCGGACAGGCGGCAAAAGCCACCGGAAAGAGCAAGACGACAATCCAGAGGGCCGTCTCGACCGCGCCGCTGGTGGCAGTGGTGATGCGTGATAACCACGGGAACCGCGTACGCACCTGTTGCGGTGGCCGAACCGGCGTGTCGCAGGCGAACAATCGCACCACCCATAAAATCTTCACCATAACCCTGTGCCGGCTTCATTTCGTGAATTCGGCACAGGGTTGCGAAGCATAATGAAGTCAATAACGCTCCAGAGCGTCCCTCAGATTCTGCGCGCCAAACCTATCGACCAATCTGTCCAGCTCTATAAATATATCACCGCTGTATTCGGACGACAGCTGCTGATCATTTTCGCCCGCAATAGTGTAGTCACAAAATCTTGGCTTAGAATAAGGATTTCCAGATATCACGCCCCTATCAGGTATCACTTCATTATTCGGCCGCAAAATATTTATGGGATTTCCCTCCCATATTTCACCATCACTTGTTATAATGGACGTTACTGTAATATATACTCCACCCCTAACTCTGAACCCCCTTGGCACACCTATTCCCCAAGAAAAAGTACCGAGCAGTGGCGCTCCGAGTTGCCCCTCAACAACAAGTCTTTGAAAACTTCCAAAGCCTCCAAAAGAGTCAATGGTTGCGACCACCACTTCAGCGGATAAAATACTTTCAGAATCAAAATCAAACTCGATAATAGCACTTGGTGTGCTTGGATGGTAAACACAGTCTGTCAACTCTCTATCGCCTGCAACTTGAACCTCTCCATACACACGATTCATCCCCGCCTCATCGAGCATAAATACCCTCGCGCTATGAATTTGTGCTGGCGCGCCAATCGCTTCAACCGCGCGAACCTCATGCAAAGTTGCCGAAAGATTGTATTCATTATTTAAAAGCAAATTAACCGGCACTGAGTTATTAAAATCTTCCCCCAATACTGGCCCAGAGGTGATTAATGTTGCCACTGAAATGGGCAGTATGTATTTCATCAAACCACCAACTTTTAATCCGTTTTTCATTTTTTCACCACCACAGCACTGTATCATGAACCGAATTGTGAAGCGGGACCAACCCATGCGACAAAACCCTCAGGTATTTTATCTGGCCCGGTAACCTCTGTACAAAAATCAATTCTCCATGCATCACCCATAGATGACTTTGCCATGGAAGAAGCGTCTTTCTCTGATTCAGCGTAGAAAAATCCAATTTTTATTGGCTCTACATCTTCAGTATTTTCGAACACTTCAATTTTCCACAATTTCATCTTCTTCTCCACAGGTGATCATCTGTCCTTCACACTATCAAAAAAATTATCTCATCATAGATCAAAATGCCAAAGCAATCGAATGAGCTAGAACCCTGGCCCTTCATCCTCGAGATCGTATCTCTCCGGCTCCGGCCTGAGCCGTTCGAGCGCCCTACGCAGGGCCGGCACGGCATCCCGGACAGAAGCCGGGATTGCCTCACCCAGCCATGCTGATGCCTCATCGAGGACGGACAGGATCGCATGTCCGAGGCCTCGCAACACCCCTTCGCGCTTTTCGACATCCTGCTCCCGATTTTCCAATACCTCCTCAGAGGCGCGCAGAGCGGCCTCTGAGGCCCTCAAGCGCGCCTCGCGCCCCTCGACAGCCAAAACACGCCTATCGGCCTCAGCGGCCCGCTCTGAGGCCCTGCGCGCCCCACCCTCAGCCCGGACCCGCTTCCGCTTAGCCACCTCGGCCCGGTCTTCCAGGGTTTTGACCTCGCCCGTGAGACGGTCATGCTTGGCCTGGAGCGCCTCCAGCTCACCTTGGCGGGCTTCGAGATCCCGGACACGGTCCGAGAGCCGATCGCGATAGACCCGCAGCCGCTTGACCTTGGCCGCGGTCAGCTCCCGATCCGCCGCTTCCGCCTCCAGCTTGGCGACCCGGCCCTGCATCTCCTCGACCCGAGTCTCCAACTCTGGGAGATCCGCCTGAAGGGCCTCCCGTTTCTGTTCGAGAGCTTGGATCTCCAGCGGCAGATCGTGATGCAACTGGCGCACCGACTTGTGGACCGTGGCGG
>NZ_JAAGWF010000036.1 GCF_010686765.1 Geodermatophilus sabuli
TTGGTGCCTTCGGGAACTCTGAGACAGGTGCTGCATGGCTGTCGTCAGCTCGTGTTGTGAAATGTTGGGTTAAGTCCCGCAACGAGCGCAACCCTTATCCTTTGTTGCCAGCGGTCCGGCCGGGAACTCAAAGGAGACTGCCAGTGATAAACTGGAGGAAGGTGGGGATGACGTCAAGTCATCATGGCCCTTACGAGTAGGGCTACACACGTGCTACAATGGCGCATACAAAGAGAAGCGAACTCGCGAGAGCAAGCGGACCTCATAAAGTGCGTCGTAGTCCGGATTGGAGTCTGCAACTCGACTCCATGAAGTCGGAATCGCTAGTAATCGTAGATCAGAATGCTACGGTGAATACGTTCCCGGGCCTTGTACACACCGCCCGTCACACCATGGGAGTGGGTTGCAAAAGAAGTAGGTAGCTTAACCTTCGGGAGGGCGCTTACCACTTTGTGATTCATGACTGGGGTGAAGTCGTAACAAGGTAACCGTAGGGGAACCTGCGGTTGGATCACCTCCTTACCTTAAAGAACCTGCCTTTGTAGTGCTCACACAGATTGTCTGATGAAAAGTAAATAGCAAGGCGTCTTGCGATTGAGACTTCAGTGTCCCCTTCGTCTAGAGGCCCAGGACACCGCCCTTTCACGGCGGTAACAGGGGTTCGAATCCCCTAGGGGACGCCACTTGCTGGTTCGTGAGTGAAAGTCACCTGCCGACATATCTCAAAACTCATCTTCGGGTGACGTTTGAGATATTTGCTCTTTAAAAATCTGGATCAAGCTGAAAATTGAAACGACACACATGTTATGTGTGTTCGAGTCTCTCAAATTTTCGCAAACCGGTGATGAATCGAAAGAAACATCTTCGGGTTGTGAGGTTAAGCGACTAAGCGTACACGGTGGATGCCCTGGCAGTCAGAGGCGATGAAGGACGTGCTAATCTGCGAAAAGCGCCGGCGAGGTGATATGAACCTTTGACCCGGCGATGTCCGAATGGGGAAACCCAGTGTGTTCCGACACACTATCGTTAACTGAATACATAGGTTAACGAGGCGAACCGGGGGAACTGAAACATCTAAGTACCCCGAGGAAAAGAAATCAACCGAGATTCCCCCAGTAGCGGCGAGCGAACGGGGAGCAGCCCAGAGTCTGAATCAGCTTGTGTGTTAGTGGAAGCGTCTGGAAAGTCGCACGGTACAGGGTGACAGTCCCGTACACGAAAGCACACAGGCTGTGAACTCGAAGAGTAGGGCGGGACACGTGGTATCCTGTCTGAATATGGGGGGACCATCCTCCAAGGCTAAATACTCCTGACTGACCGATAGTGAACCAGTACCGTGAGGGAAAGGCGAAAAGAACCCCGGCGAGGGGAGTGAAAAAGAACCTGAAACCGTGTACGTACAAGCAGTGGGAGCCTCTTTTATGGGGTGACTGCGTACCTTTTGTATAATGGGTCAGCGACTTATATTCTGTAGCAAGGTTAACCGTATAGGGGAGCCGAAGGGAAACCGAGTCTTAACTGGGCGTTAAGTTGCAGGGTATAGACCCGAAACCCGGTGATCTAGCCATGGGCAGGTTGAAGGTTGGGTAACACTAACTGGAGGACCGAACCGACTAATGTTGAAAAATTAGCGGATGACTTGTGGCTGGGGGTGAAAGGCCAATCAAACCGGGAGATAGCTGGTTCTCCCCGAAAGCTATTTAGGTAGCGCCTCGTGAACTCATCTTCGGGGGTAGAGCACTGTTTCGGCTAGGGGGCCATCCCGGCTTACCAACCCGATGCAAACTACGAATACCGAAGAATGTTATCACGGGAGACACACGGCGGGTGCTAACGTCCGTCGTGAAGAGGGAAACAACCCAGACCGCCAGCTAAGGTCCCAAAGTCATGGTTAAGTGGGAAACGATGTGGGAAGGCACAGACAGCCAGGATGTTGGCTTAGAAGCAGCCATCATTTAAAGAAAGCGTAATAGCTCACTGGTCGAGTCGGCCTGCGCGGAAGATGTAACGGGGCTAAACCATGCACCGAAGCTGCGGCAGCGACACTATGTGTTGTTGGGTAGGGGAGCGTTCTGTAAGCCGTTGAAGGTGTCCTGTGAGGGGTGCTGGAGGTATCAGAAGTGCGAATGCTGACATAAGTAACGATAAAGCGGGTGAAAAGCCCGCTCGCCGGAAGACCAAGGGTTCCTGTCCAACGTTAATCGGGGCAGGGTGAGTCGACCCCTAAGGCGAGGCCGAAAGGCGTAGTCGATGGGAAACAGGTTAATATTCCTGTACTTGGTGTTACTGCGAAGGGGGGACGGAGAAGGCTATGTTAGCCGGGCGACGGTTGTCCCGGTT
The DNA here is from genome assembly GCF_010686765.1 of Geodermatophilus sabuli. Taxonomy (GTDB): domain Bacteria; phylum Actinomycetota; class Actinomycetes; order Mycobacteriales; family Geodermatophilaceae; genus Geodermatophilus; species Geodermatophilus sabuli_A. The sequence goes on from NZ_JAAGWF010000036.1 coordinate 2,341, forward strand.
TAAGCATGTAGGCGGAGGTTCCAGGTAAATCCGGTTCCTTGTTAACGCTGAGGTGTGATGACGAGGCACTACGGTGCTGAAGTAACAAATGCCCTGCTTCCAGGAAAAGCCTCTAAGCATCAGGTAACATCAAATCGTACCCCAAACCGACACAGGTGGTCAGGTAGAGAATACCAAGGCGCTTGAGAGAACTCGGGTGAAGGAACTAGGCAAAATGGTGCCGTAACTTCGGGAGAAGGCACGCTGATATGTAGGTGAAGCCCCTGCGGGTGGAGCTGAAATCAGTCGAAGATACCAGCTGGCTGCAACTGTTTATTAAAAACACAGCACTGTGCAAACACGAAAGTGGACGTATACGGTGTGACGCCTGCCCGGTGCCGGAAGGTTAATTGATGGGGTTAGCGGCAACGCGAAGCTCTTGATCGAAGCCCCGGTAAACGGCGGCCGTAACTATAACGGTCCTAAGGTAGCGAAATTCCTTGTCGGGTAAGTTCCGACCTGCACGAATGGCGTAATGATGGCCAGGCTGTCTCCACCCGAGACTCAGTGAAATTGAACTCGCTGTGAAGATGCAGTGTACCCGCGGCAAGACGGAAAGACCCCGTGAACCTTTACTATAGCTTGACACTGAACACTGGTCCTTGATGTGTAGGATAGGTGGGAGGCTTTGAAGCGTGGACGCCAGTCTGCGTGGAGCCAACCTTGAAATACCACCCTTTAATGGCTGGTGTTCTAACGTAGACCCGTGATCCGGGTTGCGGACAGTGTCTGGTGGGTAGTTTGACTGGGGCGGTCTCCTCCCAAAGAGTAACGGAGGAGCACGAAGGTTAGCTAATCCTGGTCGGACATCAGGAGGTTAGTGCAATGGCATAAGCTAGCTTGACTGCGAGAGTGACGGCTCGAGCAGGTGCGAAAGCAGGTCATAGTGATCCGGTGGTTCTGAATGGAAGGGCCATCGCTCAACGGATAAAAGGTACTCCGGGGATAACAGGCTGATACCGCCCAAGAGTTCATATCGACGGCGGTGTTTGGCACCTCGATGTCGGCTCATCACATCCTGGGGCTGAAGTAGGTCCCAAGGGTATGGCTGTTCGCCATTTAAAGTGGTACGCGAGCTGGGTTTAGAACGTCGTGAGACAGTTCGGTCCCTATCTGCCGTGGGCGCTGGAGAATTGAGGGGGGCTGCTCCTAGTACGAGAGGACCGGAGTGGACGCATCACTGGTGTTCGGGTTGTCATGCCAATGGCACTGCCCGGTAGCTAAATGCGGAAGAGATAAGTGCTGAAAGCATCTAAGCACGAAACTTGCCCCGAGATGAGTTCTCCCTGAGACTTTAAGTCTCCTGAAGGAACGTTGAAGACTACGACGTTGATAGGTCGGGTGTGTAAGCGCAGCGATGCGTTGAGCTAACCGATACTAATGAACCGTGAGGCTTAACCTTACAACGCCGAAGATGTTTTGGCGGTGAGAGACGATTTTCAGCTGATACAGATTACAGAATTTGCCTGGCGGCTTTAGCGCGGTGGTCCCACCTGACCCCATGCCGAACTCAGAAGTGAAACGCCGTAGCGCCGATGGTAGTGTGGGGTCTCCCCATGTGAGAGTAGGGAACTGCCAGGCATCAATTAAAAGAACCCCGTACCGTATGGTGCGGGGTTTTTTGCTTTGGGTTTTTCCCGTCATCAGAGAGAGCATCAGACAGCACACCAATTCAAAATAAA
>NZ_JAAGWF010000037.1 GCF_010686765.1 Geodermatophilus sabuli
GCAGGGCCGGTCTGTATCGCATACCGCCAGCCCCCCGTGGGGTGGTCTGGGTCGGGTGGGGTCGGGTGGCCGGTGTCTGGTCGTACGTTGAGAACTGCACAGTGGACGCGAGCATCTTCTGACTCTTGTTGAAGAGTTCTTGTAGGTCTCCACCGTGGGTGTCCTTCCGGGCGCTGCGGTGGGGTTTTGTGTGGCCAAGTTGTTAAGGGCACACGGTGGATGCCTGGGCACCAGGAGCCGATGAAGGACGTAGGAGGCTGCGATAAGCCTCGGGGAGCTGTCAACCGAGCGTTGATCCGAGGATTTCCGAATGGGGGAACCCCGCACCAGTCATGTGGTGTGACCCGCGCCTGAACACATAGGGCGTGTGGAGGGAACGTGGGGAAGTGAAACATCTCAGTACCCACAGGAAGAGAAAACAACCGTGATTCCGTGAGTAGTGGCGAGCGAAAGCGGATGAGGCTAAACCGATCGCATGTGATAGCCGGCAGGCGTTGTGTGGTCGGGGTCGTGGGACCGTTCCGTGTTCTCTGCCGAGGGCACAGGGAGTCATAAAGAGCGTGTGTTAGTGGAAGGCCTCTGGAAGGGGTCGCCGTAGAGGGTGAGAGCCCCGTACACGAAAACGCCGTTCCTCCCGAGCGTGTTCCCAAGTAGCACCGAGCCCGTGAAATTCGGTGTGAATCTGGCGGGACCACCCGCTAAGCCTGAATACTCCCTGGTGACCGATAGCGGACTAGTACCGTGAGGGAAAGGTGAAAAGTACCCCGGGAGGGGAGTGAAATAGTACCTGAAACCGTGTGCCTACAAGCCGTGAGAGCCTTAGGTCCTTCGGGGCCGGGGTGATTGCGTGCCTTTTGAAGAATGAGCCTGCGAGTTAGTGGTACGTGGCGAGGTTAACCCGTGGGGGGTAGCCGTAGCGAAAGCGAGTCCGAACAGGGCGTTGCAGTCGCGTGCTCTAGACCCGAAGCCGAGTGATCTACCCATGGCCAGGTTGAAGCGCGGGTAAGACCGCGTGGAGGACCGAACCCACCAGGGTTGAAAACCTGGGGGATGAGCTGTGGGTAGGGGTGAAAGGCCAATCAAACTCGGTGATAGCTGGTTCTCCCCGAAATGCATTTAGGTGCAGCGTCACGTGTTTCTTGCCGGAGGTAGAGCACTGGATGGCCGATGGGCCCCACAAGGTTACTGACGTCAACCAAACTCCGAATGCCGGTAAGTGAGAGCGTGGCAGTGAGACTGCGGGCGATAAGGTTCGTAGTCGAGAGGGAAACAGCCCAGATCATCGGCTAAGGCCCCTAAGCGTGTGCTAAGTGGAAAAGGATGTGGGATCGCAGAGACAACCAGGAGGTTGGCTTAGAAGCAGCCACCCTTGAAAGAGTGCGTAATAGCTCACTGGTCAAGTGGTTCCGCGCCGACAATGTAGCGGGGCTCAAGCACACCGCCGAAGCCGTGGCATTTCCACGTGTGCCTGTCGGTTCCCTCGAGGAGCCGGCCAGGTGTGGGGATGGGTAGGGGAGCGTCGCGTGGCGGGTGAAGCGGCGGAGTGATCCAGCCGTGGACGCCACGCGAGTGAGAATGCAGGCATGAGTAGCGAGAGGGGAGTGAGAAACTCCCCCGCCGGAAGACCAAGGGTTCCTGGGCTAGGCTAATCCGCCCAGGGTGAGTCGGGACCTAAGGCGAGGCCGACAGGCGTAGTCGATGGACAACGGGTTGATATTCCCGTACCCGCGAAGGAACGCCCATGCTGAACCCAGCGATGCTAACCGCCCGAACGCCCGTGACCGATCCCTTCGGGGTGAGGCGTGGGTTCTAGCGCGGGATCCGGACTGGTAGTAGGCAAGCGATGGGGTGACGCAGGAAGGTAGTCCTACCGGTGAGTGGTAGTACCGGTGCAAGGGTGTGGCCCGTCCGACAGGCAAATCCGTCGGACACGAGGGTGAGGCCTGACGCATAGCCGATTGAGGCGAATGGGATGATCCTATGCTGCCGAGAAAAGCCTCTAGCGAGTTCCGAGCGGCCCGTACCCCAAACCAACTCAGGTGGTCAGGTAGAGAATACCGAGGCGATCGAGCGAACTGTGGTTAAGGAACTCGGCAAAATGCCCCCGTAACTTCGGGAGAAGGGGGGCCATTTCCCGTCAACACCCTAGCGGTGGGCAGCGGGGGGTGGCCGCAGAGACCAGTGAGAAGCGACTGTTTACTAAAAACACAGGTCCGTGCGAAGTCGTAAGACGATGTATACGGACTGACGCCTGCCCGGTGCTGGAACGTTAAGGGGACGGGTTAGTGCACCTCGGTGTGCGAAGCTCAGAACTCAAGCGCCAGTAAACGGCGGTGGTAACTATAACCATCCTAAGGTAGCGAAATTCCTTGTCGGGTAAGTTCCGACCTGCACGAATGGCGTAACGACTTCTCAGCTGTCTCAACCACAGGCTCGGCGAAATTGCACTACGAGTAAAGATGCTCGTTACGCGCGGCAGGACGGAAAGACCCCGGGACCTTCACTATAGCTTGATATTGGTGTTCGGTTCGGCTTGTGTAGGATAGGTGGGAGACTGTGAAGCGGGCACGCCAGTGTCCGTGGAGTCGCCGTTGAAATACCACTCTGGTCGAATTGGATGTCTAACCTCGGTCCGTGATCCGGATCAGGAACAGTGTCAGGTGGGTAGTTTAACTGGGGCGGTTGCCTCCCAAAATGTAACGGAGGCGCCCAAAGGTTCCCTCAGCCTGGTTGGCAATCAGGTGTCGAGTGCAAGTGCACAAGGGAGCTTGACTGTGAGACCGACGGGTCGAGCAGGAGCGAAAGCTGGGACTAGTGACCCGGCACCGGCATGTGGAAGCGGTGTCGCTCAACGGATAAAAGGTACCCCGGGGATAACAGGCTGATCTTCCCCAAGAGTCCATATCGACGGGATGGTTTGGCACCTCGATGTCGGCTCGTCGCATCCTGGGGCTGGAGTAGGTCCCAAGGGTTGGGCTGTTCGCCCATTAAAGCGGTACGCGAGCTGGGTTTAGAACGTCGTGAGACAGTTCGGTCCCTATCCGCCGCGCGCGTAAGAGACTTGAGAAGAGCTGTCCCTAGTACGAGAGGACCGGGACGGACGAACCTCTGGTGTGCCAGTTGTACCGCCAGGTGCACTGCTGGTTGGCTACGTTCGGCAGGGATAACCGCTGAAAGCATCTAAGCGGGAAGCTCGCTTCAAGATGAGGTCTCTCACCGGGTCAACCGGGTAAGGCCCCCGCCCAGACCAGCGGGTTGATAGGCCGGAAGTGGAAGCACCGCAAGGTGTGGAGCTGACCGGTACTAATAGGCCGAGGGCTTGACCACACACCCCCAAGAAAACTTCACCAGGGCAGGTCCAGGTCAGATCGAACAACGCGTCCACTGTGCAGCTCTGAACGCACGACCCC
>NZ_JAAGWF010000038.1 GCF_010686765.1 Geodermatophilus sabuli
GCACTGACCCATTCGGAGCCTAGTGGGGTTCCGATGTGGAATGCCCGCGTCAGTTCTGCCCCGTCTATCGAATAGCTGCCATCATCACGGCGTATCGCGCTCAGTTTCCCTGATTTAATGGCTCTGTTGATCGTGGACTTGCTCTTTCCTGCGATCTTCGCTGCCTGTGTCAGAGAAAGTTCCGACATAGTTCCGCGCCGCGTCATTTTGGTCGTTCCGAGTGTTCGGCAAATGCTTCGCGGGCAATGTCGGCCTCTCGGCGTGGTGCCGTGA
>NZ_JAAGWF010000039.1 GCF_010686765.1 Geodermatophilus sabuli
CGCCCGGGCCTTCTGTTCGCAGTACGCGGCCCACACGATCCGCCCATTCCTCCCGCTCGGCATTGCGGAGCTTGCCCCACCATGTCAGCGCGGGTTCGGTCTGCTCCTCGTCCTCGATGATTGGCGGAGCGCCGTTCGATGCCTGTTCCTTGCGTCGGGCCGCGCTGTGACGCTCATTCTCGGCCACGGTCTCGGTGGCCTCGTGCGGGTCTTTCCATTGCCAGTCGAAGCGGACAGCGGCGACCGATCGACCTGATTTCACGGGGGTCATCTTCACACGCACAGTCCCGTAGTCATTGATTGCCTCAACGGCCGGTGTGAGGACGCGCTTTGCCAGCTGCGCCCATACATCATAGGACCGCTTGTCATCGACTCCGAGCAGGCCGCGCAAGTTGTCCAGGCCCCATTGGGCATAGGGTTCGCGCTGGCGCTTGCGGTCTGCCAGTAAGGCGTAGAGCCGACGGGCGTGAGGCGGCAGGCGATGCGCCGCCGTGGTCTCGATCTTTACGAAGTTGCCGGGGCTGCGTAGGGCGTGGACGCCGGCGGGCGGAATCAGGATGCGGGCTTTGCTGCCGCCCTCGGTGATGTGCCACTCAGCCACCAACACAGCACCCCATTCACCGCCTCGGTGCTGGCCCGTCAGTTTGAGGCCTGTCATCCGCTCAAGACACTCACGCAGCCAGACATTGTCCGGGCGGGCTTCCGGGCCGCGCAGGCGTGTGGTCGGGATCGTCAGCCAGACCGCGTTCGGCACATTGGCGGGGACGCGCTCCTCATCGAGGATGGCAGCA
>NZ_JAAGWF010000040.1 GCF_010686765.1 Geodermatophilus sabuli
CATGGCCGGGGTGAGCGGCTTTTCGGCCCGAAGGGCAAGAGCGGCAGATGACACGGCGATTTGTTCCATAAGTGGACGTTACACATTAACTATGTCCACAGTCAATGTGTCCACACACCCCTCCGGCGTGTCCACTCATACACTCCGGCGTGTCCACTCATACACTCCGGCGTGTCCACTTTTACCCTCCGGCGTGTCCACTTTTACCCTCCGGCGTGTCCACTTTTGGCCTACAGTGTCAGTGTCCAGTGTCAGGGGAAGGAACAGACACTGACACTGACACTGGACACTGACGGGACACGAAGGGGGTTCTGGTGGCGCGGTAGCGCCCAGAAGCCTGAGGCCGGAGCTTCTGGCTAATGCCTGATTGCTGAGAGTGGATCAGTGCGAGGGGTCACCGGCACCTGCCGCCTCAAGGCGCGGGTTCCTCTTCGATCTCATCAGGTGGGACCTCTTTGAAGAACGCTTGCTGCTCTGGCTCTGGCAGAGCAGTGACCTTGCCCCGCACATCGTCCCACCAGAGCGCAACCCACTCCAGGGCAGGGCGCAGGTGTTTCCAGAGTGGCTTGAGGCGCTCAGCTGAGGGAGAGCCCTCCCCGACTTTCCACTTTCCCTGATCGTTCTGATACAGCCCCCCCGTAATCACCGCTGCGGCCGCCTGAGCGGCCACTGAGGCGGCTTCATTGATCGCGGCTACCCCACCCGTCTCCAGGTCCTTCATGCGGCTCTCAGCCGCCTCTGCGCGGCTCTCCGCGCCTTTTTGCGCCTCTAGGGCCTGGTCCCGCGCCGCTTCAGCAGCACCCTTCGCTGCCTCGACCCTCTCCAGAGCTATGATCTGAGCCTCCAGCC
>NZ_JAAGWF010000041.1 GCF_010686765.1 Geodermatophilus sabuli
TCGACCTTCCCCTCGGCTTCTGACGCCCGACGTTCGTAGATCTCGGCGTTTTTCAGAGCCTTTTCTGCACGATCCTCGTCTTGCTCGGCCTTCGCTCTGGCCTTTTCGGCCCGAACCTCGTTTTTCAGGATTTTTTCTTTGAGCTCGGCGAGCTCCTGGCGCTTCGCCTCGATCTCCAGGGGCAGGTCGGTGTGAAGCTCTGCTACGGACCGGTTCACGAGCTCATGAGGAGCCGCTCCGGCCTCTGCGCGAGCCTTCCGCGCCCTCCCCCTCTCCAGATCGGGCATGAAGGCCTGTAGGGCCTCGTGGAGGGCCGTCTGTAGGTCCCTGAGGACCCCACGCCCCATATGGGTGGATAGGGGCTGTCCGTCGACGTCATAGCCGCAGAGGCTGAAATGCGCGTGCTTGGCGGTCTCATCAAGGTGGAGAACCAGACCAGACACTGAGGTCCTAAGATCGGCTGCCATGCGCTCTACAGCGGCTCTCAGGGCCTTCTCCTGCCCATCTGGACCCAGAGCCTCGAACATCTTCTGCGC
>NZ_JAAGWF010000042.1 GCF_010686765.1 Geodermatophilus sabuli
AACAATTCCTCGTGGCATTGCACTCGTTTGTGGGTGTGGTGTCGGGGGTTCCTTTGGTTGATTGTAATCGAGAGCGTCCAGTTCTCGGTTCTCAGCTGCGATCAAAATCATCTACGGAGAGTTTGATCCTGGCTCAGGACGAACGCTGGCGGCGTGCTTAACACATGCAAGTCGAACGGTGAACTCCGCTTGCGGGGGGATCAGTGGCGAACGGGTGAGTAACACGTGGGCAACCTGCCCCCGGCTCTGGGATAACTCCAAGAAATTGGGGCTAATACCGGATATGACTGCTGACCGCATGGTCTGGTGGTGGAAAGTTTTTCGGCTGGGGATGGGCCCGCGGCCTATCAGCTTGTTGGTGGGGTAGTGGCCTACCAAGGCGACGACGGGTAGCCGGCCTGAGAGGGTGACCGGCCACACTGGGACTGAGACACGGCCCAGACTCCTACGGGAGGCAGCAGTGGGGAATATTGCGCAATGGGCGGAAGCCTGACGCAGCGACGCCGCGTGGGGGATGACGGCCTTCGGGTTGTAAACCTCTTTCAGCTCCGACGAAGCGGAAGTGACGGTAGGAGCAGAAGAAGCACCGGCCAACTACGTGCCAGCAGCCGCGGTAATACGTAGGGTGCAAGCGTTGTCCGGAATTATTGGGCGTAAAGAGCTCGTAGGCGGTTTGTCGCGTCGGCTGTGAAAACCTGAGGCTCAACCTCAGGCCTGCAGTCGATACGGGCAGACTTGAGTGTTGCAGGGGAGACTGGAATTCCTGGTGTAGCGGTGAAATGCGCAGATATCAGGAGGAACACCGGTGGCGAAGGCGGGTCTCTGGGCAACAACTGACGCTGAGGAGCGAAAGCGTGGGGAGCGAACAGGATTAGATACCCTGGTAGTCCACGCCGTAAACGTTGGGCGCTAGGTGTGGGGGCCATTCCACGGTCTCCGTGCCGCAGCTAACGCATTAAGCGCCCCGCCTGGGGAGTACGGCCGCAAGGCTAAAACTCAAAGGAATTGACGGGGGCCCGCACAAGCGGCGGAGCATGTTGCTTAATTCGATGCAACGCGAAGAACCTTACCTAGGCTTGACATGCACGGAAATCCTCCAGAGATGGTGGGTCCGTAAGGGTCGTGCACAGGTGGTGCATGGTTGTCGTCAGCTCGTGTCGTGAGATGTTGGGTTAAGTCCCGCAACGAGCGCAACCCTCGTTCTATGTTGCCAGCACGTCATGGTGGGGACTCATAGGAGACTGCCGGGGTCAACTCGGAGGAAGGTGGGGATGACGTCAAATCATCATGCCCCTTATGTCTAGGGCTGCAAACATGCTACAATGGCCGGTACAAAGGGCTGCGATACCGTGAGGTGGAGCGAATCCCAAAAAGCCGGTCTCAGTTCGGATTGGGGTCTGCAACTCGACCCCATGAAGTTGGAGTCGCTAGTAATCGCAGATCAGCAACGCTGCGGTGAATACGTTCCCGGGCCTTGTACACACCGCCCGTCACGTCACGAAAGTCGGTAACGCCCGAAGCCGGTGGCCCAACCCCTTGTGGGAGGGAGCCGTCGAAGGCGGGATCGGCGATTGGGACGAAGTCGTAACAAGGTAGCCGTACCGGAAGGTGCGGCTGGATCACCTCCTTTCTAAGGAGCACTCACCGCCAGCCTGGGGGTTGGTGGTGCAGAGCCACGCCCGCGCCGGGATCGGCCGCTCGTCTGGAGTGGTCGTCGAGTGTGTGGGGTGGTGCTCGAGGGTGGAACGCTGACCAGTTCGGCCGGCTCGCGTCGCGGGCTCCCAGTACGGCGCATCCCTTGGTGGGTGTGTGTGGACCGGAG
>NZ_JAAGWF010000043.1 GCF_010686765.1 Geodermatophilus sabuli
GTCTACGGCGCCCCCGCACTCCTCGCCGGCTGGCTCCTGCTCACCATCTGGCGACCCACCACCACCACCGACGACGAGGACGACTCGTCCCCGTCCGGGACGACCCGGTGCTGACCGCCCTGGTCGTCGACGCCTCCGCGGCCGACCGGACCCGGGTGGCCGGGCTCCTGCGGGTGACCGGCTGGCAGGTGCACGAGGCCGCCGGCACGAGGGAGGCGCTGGTGCGGGCCCGCCGCCTGCAGCCGGACCTGGTCGTCACCGACCTCGCGGCCCCGGCCGGGGACGGCCTGGCCCTCCTCCGCCGGCTGCGCCTGATCGGCTGCCGCGCCCACCTGCTCGTCGTGACCGGCCCGGCTCCGTCCGCGGACCGCGCCGCGGCTCTGGCGGCCGGTGCGCTGGCCTGCCTGTCCAAGCCGGTGGACGCCGGGGTGCTGCTGGGCGCCCTGACCCGCCGGACCGCAGCACCGGTCGTGGACCTGCCGTCACCCGAGGGCACCGCCGAGCACTGCGAGGACGTCGACGCCGATCTGATGGACCGGCTGCAGCGCCTCTACGTCAGCGCGCTGCCCGGCCGGCTCACCGCGATCGCCGACGGTGCGCAGGCCGGGGACGCCACGGCCCTCGCCCGGGCCTCGGCCACCCTCGCCGGCACCAGCGCACAGCTGGGGCACCCCGAGGTGGCCGCCGTCTGCCGGGCCATCGCTCAGGACGCCCGGCGCGGCGTGCTGGCCCACCACCTGGTGGTCGAGCTGCGGGCCGTCGCGGGCGCCTGACCCGGCACCTGCGGGCAACCCCGCCATTCCTTGCGGTTGTCTTGCGGGAGGCGGGCGGGTGCCCTGCGGTTGGCCGCCCAGAGTCGTCTGTGTCACCGGAACAACCCGTTCCGGTCCCGCACACAGGAGATCTGGACATGCGCACCACGGCCGCCCGCACCACCACCGCCCGCAAGATCGTCGGCTCCCTCGGCGTGATCGGCACCGCCGCCGCCGTCGCCGGCCTGGGCACCTTCGGCACCTTCACCGACTCCACCACCCCGATCTCGGCCGAGGTCAAGGCCGGCAGCGTGGACATCGACCTGGCCCAGGGCGCGGTCACCATCCCGGCCACCACCGCCGACTTCGTCCCCGGCGACTCGCTCTCCCGCACCGTCACCCTGTCCAACAAGGGCACCTCGGCGCTGTCCATGGTCAGCCTGGGCGTGACCGCCCCGGTCTCCAGCGTGCTCAACACCGACATCACCAACGGCCTGCAGCTGACCCTGAAGTCCTGCACGGTCGCCTGGACCCAGGGCGGCACCGCCACCGCACCGACCTACACCTGCGTCGGCGGCACCGAGAAGACCTTCGGCGCCGGCCCGGTCGTCGGCACCTTCGGGATGGCCGCCGCGAACAGCCTCAACCCCGCCGGCGTCGACCACCTGGTCTTCACCGTCACGCTGCCCACCACCGCGGACAACACCTTCCAGGGCAAGACCAGCAAGCTCGAGCTGACCTTCTCCGGAACGCAGCGCGCCGGCACCGCCCGCTGACCCGGCCGCCGACCCGCCCCGACCCGGAGAAGAGCCCGCCATGACCGCCGTCCTCCCCCTCGCCGCCCCGGGGGCAGCCCGCGCGCTGCCCCCGGTC
>NZ_JAAGWF010000004.1 GCF_010686765.1 Geodermatophilus sabuli
TAGAGCATCCGGTCGCCCTCGTAGATGCAGTCCACCGGACACTCGTCGATGCACGCCTTGTCGAGGACGTCGACGCAAGCCTGGGTGATGACGTAGGTCACCGCGAGATCCTGTCCGGCTGCAGGTGCACGGCCGCTGCCTCTGCTGCGGCGGTGGGCCGGTCGACCTCAGTGAGGCACCCGTGCTCGTATGCGGCGCTGAGGTCGATCTCGTCACCAGGAAGGAGAATGACCGTCGAGCCGAGCGCTGGAAGGGCCCGACCATCGCGTGGGATCACTCGGGCATCACGGCCGACCTCGAGATCCGTGAAGACCTCCGGCCAGGGTGAGGTGTACCGGTAACGGGGCATGCGAACTCCGATCGGTTCGGCCGACTGCGCCGGCGGCTGCAAGCGCTGGCTCAGCGCGGCATCGGGCGAGGAATCGCTGCTGCGTGCGCCCCTCAGACCGGAGACCACGGTCCCATGGGATGTGACTGCTGTCTCAGGTGTAACCACGTGTTCCGACACTCGTTCCGCCGGCCGGGGACCCCGCACGTTCACGCGCCCAACGCCACTTCCGGTTGTGCACGGGCGGACCTGGGCGATGGCGGAGCCGACGGGCCACGCGCGCAAGACGGGTGCTCGTTCAGGTGTTTTCACCTGAGACACGGTTCACAGGCGGTGAGACGGTCCTCACATTCCACAGGCCGGGAGCCCCACGGAGGCAACGTGACCGCCACGACAGTGCCCGAGAAGCCGAACGTCCTCTCGCAGGAGTTCGCTCGCGATCCGCACACCTACTACCGCATCATGCGCGACTACTACCCCGTGCTGCACGACGACGTCAGCGGCTACTACTTCGTCAGCCGCTACGAGGACGTCGAGCGGATCTACAAGGACTCGGTCGGATTCTCGAATGAGAACTACGGGTTCCAGATGGAGCCGGTCATCGGCAGGACCGTAATCCAGATGGGTGGCCGGGAGCACTCGGTCAACCGCCACCTGGTCACTCCGGCGCTGCGGGGGAACTACCTCAACGAGATGCTGCCGCAGGTCGACGACCTGGCCGGCGAGATGATCGACGAGTTCCGCCACGCCGGCCGGGTCGACCTCGTCGAGCAGTTCACGAAGTGGTTTCCCATCAACGTGGTCGTCAAGATGCTCGACCTGCCGCGTGGGGACCTGCCGAAGTTCCACAACTGGTACTCGTCCCTGATGGCGTTCCTCTCGAATCTGACGAACGACCCGGAGATCCACGCTTGGGGCATGCGCACGCAGGAGGAGTACCCCGCGTACATCCTCCCGATCATCGCCGAACGGCGGCGCAACCCCGGCACCGATCTCATCTCCCGCCTGACGCAGGCCGAGATCGACGGCGAGCAGTTCTCGGATGAGCAGATCAAGGCGCTGATCGGCCTGTTGCTGATCGCCGGTGGCGAGACGACCGACAAGGCGATCGCCAGCACCATCAAGCACCTGCTCCTGAATCCCGATCAGCTCGAGGCGGTCAAGAAGGACCCGGCCCTGGCGACCAACGCGCTGGTGGAGAATCTCCGCTACCACCCGCCGGTGCAGATCATCCTCCGCACAGCGACCGCCGACATCGAGGTGTCCGGCACGACCATCCCGGCCGGCAGCGTGGTCGCGTGCGTGAACGGTGCGGCGAATCGCGACGAACGCCGCTTCGAGAACCCGGACGAGTTCGACATCTTCCGACCCGACTTGAACATCAGGCAGGCGTTCGCCGGCTCGGCCGACCACATCGCCTTCGCGCTCGGCCGCCACTTCTGCGTGGGCTCGCTGCTGGCCAAGCGGGAAGGGGAGACCGCCATCACCCAGATTCTCGCGGCCATGCCGGACATCCGGTTCGCCGACGGCGCGGTGCCGGACGACGTCGGGCTCTTCACGCGGGGACCCGAGCGCCTTGTCGTCGAGTTCACCCCCGCCGCCTGACTCACGGCCCCGGCCACCCATCCCACTCCACGAACGGAGCTCTCCCATGACAGCGACCCTGGAGACCCCTGCGGTCACCCCGCCGGACGCGGCCGTCCCCCACTACCGGATGTTCATCGACGGGCAGTGGATCGACACCTCCACGCGCTATGAGCTCGTCAACCCGGCCACCGAGGAGCTCGTCGCCACGGCCGCGAAGGGCGACATCGAGCACGCCGAGGCTGCCGTGGCCGCCGCGCGGCGCACGTACGAGGAGGGCGTCTGGCGACACACCACACCCGAGGAGCGAGCGGCGGTCTTCGAGGCCGTTGCCGACGCCATCGAACGGCGCGCAGACGAGCTCACCACGATCGGCACGCGGGAAGGCGGCGCGCCGTACCTGCTCTCGATGGCGTTGAACGCCGGCCAGCCCGTGTCGAACCTCCGCTACTTCGCGAACCTGGTGCGCAGCTACCAGTTCGAGACGCCCGGGCCGCTGGCCGGTCCGATCCTGATGGGCGGAGTCATCCGCCGGGAGCCGCTCGGGGTCTGTGCGGCAATCGTCCCCTGGAACTTCCCCCTCTCCCTGGCCATCTGGAAAGTGGTGCCGGCCATGGCCGCCGGCAACTCGGTCGTCCTCAAGACGGACGAGAAGACGCCGATCGGCGCGCTCGAGTTCGCGCGGGAGCTCCAGGCGGCCGGGCTGCCCGACGGAGTCTTCAACGTCGTCACCGGGGACGGCGAAGTCGTGGGCGAGTACCTCGCGACACACCCAGCGGTCCGCAAGGTGGCCTTCACCGGCAGCACCGAGGTCGGCAAGCTGGTCTCCGAGGCGGCCAGCCGATCGAACCTCAAACGAGTGACGCTCGAGCTCGGTGGCAAAGGTGCCAACGTCGTCCTGGACGACGCCGACATGCAGATGGCCGTGGACGGGGCGATCTGGGCCTTCCTCATGCACGCCGGTCAGGCATGCGAATCGGGCACCCGGCTCCTGCTCCCGGCAACGATCCACGACCGGTTCGTGCAGCGCCTGATCGAGCGCCTCGAGACGGTCAAGATCGGCGACCCCCTGGACCCGTCGACCAACATCGGGCCCCTGATCTCCGCCCGGCAGCGGGACCGGGTGCTCGCCTACATCGAGGGCGCGAAGCAGGACGGCGCGACGGTGGCACACGGCGGTGGCGTCCCCGAGGGGTTCGACACGGGCTTCTGGGTCGAGCCCACCGTGCTGACCGACGTCACCAACGACATGGAGGTCGCCCGCGAGGAGGTCTTCGGCCCGGTGCTGTGCGTCCTCAAGTACGACACCGTCGACGAGGCGATCGCCATCGCCAACGACAGCGAGTACGGACTGGCCGCCGGCGTCTGGAGCACCGATCTGGACCGGGCCATGGAGGTGGCCAGGCGGCTCGAAGCCGGCTCGGTGTGGATCAACGACTGGCACATGGCGCATCAGGACTACCCGTTCGGCGGCTACAAGCAGAGCGGCAGCGGCCGTGAGCTCGGCCCCCACGCCCTCGACGAGTACACGGAGGCCAAATCCGTCCAGTACAGCCTCCAGTCCGACATCACGAAGCGCGCCTTCGCCCTGGTGCTCCCCACACCGGCGCCAGCCTGGAACGACTGACCGCGCGCGACCACGGGCCCAGGCTCAGCCGGGCCCACCCCATCCACCCAGCAGACAGCCGGAAGAAGGAAGACCCGTGAAGACGAAGGCCGCAGTTCTCTACGAAGCCGGTAAGCCGTTCGAGATCGAGGAGCTGGAGGTCGTCAAGCCAGACGACAACGAATTGCTCGTCCGCTACGACTATTCCGGGCTGTGCCACTCGGACCTGCACATGGTCAAGGGCCATCTGCCCTTCAGGGCCCCGATGGTCTTCGGTCACGAGGGCTCAGGGGAGGTTCTCGAGGTCGGGCCCAAGGTGACCGGCCTCAAGCCGGGAGACCACTTCGTGGCCTCCTTCTTCCCAGTGTGCGGGCGTTGCCGCTGGTGTGTCACCGGCAACTCCCGGCTGTGCGACATGGGCGCGAACGGCCTCGACGGCTTCCTGCCCGGAGGCCGCTTCCCGCTCCGCGGCAAGCAGGGCGACTACGGCGCCATGATGACGCTGGGCACGTTCAGCCAGTACGGCACGGTGCACGAGAACTCGATCGTGAAGGTCGACCCCGAGCTGCCGCTGGACAAGGCGGCCCTCGTCGGCTGCGGCGTTCCCACCGGCTGGGGCTCGGCCGTGAACTCTGCCGCCGTCCGACCGGGTGACACGGTGGTCATCTACGGCATCGGGGGCATCGGCATCAACGCCGTGCAGGGTGCGGCGTACGCCGGCGCTCAGCACCTGATCGCGGTCGACCCGCAGCCGTTCAAGCGGGAGAACGCGAAGGTCTTCGGTGCCACCCACACCGTCGGCTCGGCCGCGGAGGCACAGGAACTGGTCACCCAGTTGACCGACGGCGTAGGGGCGGACAGCGCGATCATCACGGTCGACGAGTTGACCGCGGAGGTGGTGGACGAGGCAGTCGCAGTCATCTCCAAGGGCGGCACCGTGGTCGTCACGTCGATGGGCCAGTTCGAGACCGACACGATCAAGACGTCCGGTGTCCAGTTGGCGCTGTGGGGCAAGCGCATCCAGGGCTCGCTGTACGGCGGCTGCAACCCCCGCCACGACATCCCGAAATTGCTCTCGCTCTACCGGACCGGTCACGTCAAGCTCGACGAGCTGATCACCAACACGTACTCGCTCGAGCAGGTCAACCAAGGCTATGACGACCTGATGGCGCACAAGAACATCCGTGGCGTGATCATCCACGAGCACTGATCGGTCGGGGCTGCACTGTGCATGCCGGTTCCGGAGCGCCGACAACGGCGCCCCGGAACCGGCAACGCCCCACGTAGGCCCGCGGAGGATGTCGCCTGGGCAGCCCCGTATGGAACGGCAACTCGACCCCCCGGGGCGATCAGGACACCCGTGAGCGACTACCAGAGGGCGGCTGAGACCCTGTACTCCGGTCATGCCGGCAGCAACGGCACAGGACATGATCGAGGGGCCACCACTTCACGGCAGTCCGAACCACGACGTCCCTGGACCCGCGGGTCATTGCCGACACGTGCCCTGTCTCAACTCGGACCCGCGGCGATGATCACGGGAGTCACCATCCCCGTCGACGCCGGCCGCCCCATCCTGCCTAGCGTCGACGACTTCCCAGCTCGCGTTCGACCAGCCTCGGCTGCAGACGAGGACATCCGGCGGCCCGGCCGCGCGCCAGCGCCGCTCCCCATCAGTTCGTGATCAGCGACTCGCGGCGGATCACCCAGGCCGTCACCTGCGAGCGCGACCGCAGGTTCAGCTTGGCGAGGATCCGGTTGAGGTGGCCCTCGACCGTCCGCCGCGAGATCGTCAGCGACTCCGCGATCTCGTTGTTGCTCAGCCCCTCAGCGACGAGACGGCTGATCTCGATCTCACGCGTGGTGAGCAGGTCGTCCCAGGCCTCGTGCGGCACCGGCACCGGCTTGCCGGACTCGCGGCCGAGTGCGACGGCGACGGCGACGAGCGGCTCCATCGTCAGGCCCGCTTCGAACTCACGGTTGAACGGCTCGGCGCCCATGGCGTCGCGCGCGCGTTGCTCGAATTCCGCGCGCCGGCCGACCAGCGCAGGCGTGCCGAACAGCGGGCTGGCTCCGCCCATCGCCCCACACAACATCCGCCCGATGCCCATGAGCCGCGCGGCCTGCTCGGGCTGGCCGGTGTCGACGAAGTTCCAGGCGAGCACCTCGGCGCACGTGGCGGCGCCCATCCAGTCGCTGAGCGAGGCCTTCAGGTCGATCGAGTCACGCAGTGCGTCGATGGAGGCTTGCGTGTCCCCGCCCAGGTGGTAGGCCAGCCCTCGTACCCACAGGACCCACGAGGTGGCCCACCGCTCACCGTGCGCCTGCCCTTCGGCGACAGCCGCGTCGCACGTTCGGTGCGCCTCGTCGACCCTGTCGGTCAGGCCGAGCACGAAGGCGATCTGAGCCGCGCAGAGCACGCTCAGCGTCCGGTCGCCGGCCGGTGTCTCGTGGCCCCGCCGTGTCTCCTCGAGCAACGCCAGCGCTTCGGGGAGGTTCCCGTCGATCTGCTCGACAGTGCCACGGAACTGAGTGGCGCGAATCCGGGCGGCGTCGTCGCCGATGTCGGTGGCAATCAGGCGGCACTCCTCCAGGTGTTCCCGCGCGTCGGCGTTGTCGCCCTGCAGCATGGTGTACCAGCCGAGCACCCACAGGGCCTTGGCTCGTTCCGGGCTCGGCTCGGGGTTCACCGCGAGGCCGCGTCGGAGCCAGAGGCAGCCGTCGCGCATGTTGCCGCACGCGTTCCAGTAGAACCACAGCGCTCCGGCCAGGCGCAGGCCGAGGAGGCGCTCACCCGGGTCCGCGAACGAGTACTCGAGTGCGGCGCGGAAGTTGGCCAGTTCGCCGTCGAGATGGCGGACGACCTCGAACTGGTCGGCATCCATCGAACTCCGCTCGAACTCCTCGGCGAGCCGGAGGTAGTGGTCACGGTGCCGACGGCGGAGCGCGTCGACGTCGCTGCACCGCTCGAGACCGAACATCCGGATGCTCTCCAACAGCCGGTACCGCTGGCCGCCCCCGGACGGGGTGAGGGTCACCACAGACTTCTCGACCAGTTCGCCGAGCAGGCGGACGACATCCCGCGACCCGATACCGCCGCCGGCGGAGACCTCCTTGGCCGCTTGCAGGTCAAAAGACCCCGAGAAGGCCGAGAGGCGTTGCCATAGCAAGCGCTCCTGCGGGGTGCACAGGTCGTAGCTCCACTGGATGGCGTTGCGCAACGTCTGGTGGCGGGCGGGTGCGTCCCGATTGCCTCTGTCGAGGACATCGAAGATGCCGCCTTCCGCCGAGAGGATCTGGTCCAGCGGCAAGCTGCGGATCCGCACGGCGGCCAGTTCGATGGCCAGCGGCATGCCGTCGAGGCGTCGGCACAGTTCACCGATCAAGCCCAGCTCCTCGTCGCTGGGCGCGAAGCCGGGCAACACCGGCCTGGCTCGCTCGAGGAAGAGGTCGACCGCGTCACCGGCGGGCGTCGCGGTGTCCGAATCGCGAGGCAACGCGAGTGGCGGCACGCTCCAGGTCAGCTCGCCGAGGATGCCCAACGGTTCACGGCTCGTGGCGACGATCCGCAGCCCGGGCGCGCAACGGAGCAGCACGCTCGCCGCCCGGCCGCACGCCGGGGACAGGTGCTCGCAGTTGTCCAGCACCAACAGCACGCGTCGGTCCTGGAGCTTCTCGCTCAGTTCGTCGAGGGCCGAGCGATGAGGGTCCCCCGTCACTCCCATGGCGAGCGCTATCGCGGGGGGGACGTTGTCGGGGTTGCTGACCTCCGCGAGCTCGGCGAAGAAGACTGCGCCGCCGACCTCGGTCGCTGCCCGCCGTGCCAGCTCCTTCGCCAACCGTGTCTTTCCCACGCCGCCGGGACCGGTCAACGTGACGAGGCGGGAACCCCGGAGCGTCTCCAGGAGCTGCGTGAGCTCCTGGCGTCGGCCGACGAAGTTGGTCAGATCGATCGGAAGGGACGCGCGCCTCATCACACCTGACTCCCCACAGCCTTCGGGCGACCAATGGCGGGACCCTCGGTTCCAAGGGCCGAATTCGCTGGCGACGGGCGCGCTGTCGCGGCCTGTTCCCGCCCCTCGCACCACAAGCATCGGCGGGGGACCGAGTTGGTTAACTACGCTAGTTATAGCGTGACGGTCCCCACTGTCAACACCGACCAACGCCGCTCGGACATCCCCCGGCCCGCGGGGTCTCATGGTCGCGTCGACCATGCGCCCCCGCCATCGCGTCGGCGGTCCGAGGACCACGGGCGCCCGCCGGTGCTCCTCAGGTGGTGCCGATGACAGGGAAACCGCGCCATCGGCCCCACTGGCGGACCACCCAACCGGCCGATCCCGCTGCCTCCCGTGATCAGGTAGGCAGCTCCTCGGAGAAGGGACGTCTGCGCGCTGGGTGTCTCATCGTCGAGGGTCGTCACTGCGCGAGACGGCACGGTGCGATGCCGGTACTGATCCCGACGAGCCTGGTCATTACTTAGCTTAGTGTAGTAATCTGCGCTCCAGGATGGCCAGGCGGCCAGCCCGCCTGAGAGGCCGCCCCCTGTCTGTCCCACCCCACGACCAGGCCGCCGGAGGAAACGATGCACGCTGTCGCGGTCACCGACCTCGGGGGACCGGACGCCCGGCGGGCGCTCGACATGGCGATACCGCACGCCTGCGCGGCGCGGGGTCCGCATCCACGTTGCGGCGGCAAGTGTCGTCTCGGCGGACGGGCTGTGCCGCAGCGGCGAACTCGCGGTCCGGCTCGACGCCGTCCACGTGCGTGCCCGGGGTCGCCGGGCCCGCAGTGCCCGGCCCACCCAGCGTCAGGCGTCAGCCTGCAGCTGGCCGACTGACGCCCTCCATCCAGAGGAGAAGGACATGCAACTCGACGGCACCACCGCCCTCGTCACCGGCGCGGCCTCCGGCCTCGGCGCCGCCACGGCGGCCGCCCTGGCCGACCGCGGCGCCACCGTGTACGGCCTGGACCTGGAGAAGGCCCTCGCCGGCGCGACGGCGACGTCCGACCGCGTCCACCTCGTCGCGGCCGACGTCACCGACGAGAAACAGGTCCGGTCCGCCGTCGCACGGATCCGGGACGACGGCCGCGCGCTGCGATTGGCCGTCAACTGCGCCGGCATCGCCCCGTCGGCGCGGATCCTGTCCCGCTCCGGCGCACACGACCTGGACCTGTTCCACACCGTGCTCAAGGTCAACCTCCTCGGCACGTTCAACGTCCTGCGCCTGGCCGCCGAGACGATGAGCACTCTGGACGCCGACTCGTCCGGTCAACGCGGCGTCATCGTCAACACGGCCTCGAGCGCCGCCTTTGAAGGCCAGATCGGCCAGGTCGCCTACGCCGCGTCCAAGGCCGGCGTGGCCGGGATGACGATCACGGCCGCCCGCGACCTGGCCCAGCACGGCATCCGCGTCGCGACCATCGCGCCCGGCATCGTGGACACGCCGATGATGGCGGGCTTCTCCGACGAGGTCCGCTCGAGCCTGGCAGCGACCGTCCCCTTCCCGCCCCGGCTCGCGCAGCCCGCCGAGTTCGCCCGGCTCGTGACGGTGATCGCCGAGCACGACTACCTGAACGGCGAGGTCATCCGCATGGACGGCGCGCTGCGGATGACGCCGCGCTGACTTCCCAGCCGCCGTCGACCGGCCCGCACCGCAGCCCAACCCCGCCGCCCGTCAACACACAGGAGTTCCCATGGACCGTCAGCCCCGTTCGGTCATCGTCAGCGGCGCCCGCACCCCCATGGGCCGCCTGCTCGGGTCGCTCAAGGACTTCTCCGCCGCCGACCTCGGCGGGATCGCCATCAAGGCGGCACTGGAGCGGGCCGGCATCGCCGGGGACCAGGTCGACTACGTGATCATGGGCCAGGTGCTCCAGGCCGGGGCGGGCCAGAACCCCGCCCGCCCCGCGGCGGTGGCAGGTGGCATCCCGATGTCGGTGCCCTCGTTCACGCTGAACAAGGTATGCCTGTCGGGCATCGACGCCATCGCGCTGGCCGACCAGCTCATCCGCGCTGGTGAGTTCGACGTCGTCGTCGCCGGTGGCATGGAGTCGATGAGCCGGGCCCCGCACCTGTTGCAGGGGTCGCGCACCGGCACCAAGTACGGCAACACCACGCTCGTCGACGCGCTGGCCCACGACGGGCTCAGCGACAGCTTCGACCAGATCGCGATGGGGACGCTCACGGAGATGGCCAACGGGCGTTACGAGCTGACCCGCGAGGAGCAGGACGCCTTTGCTGCGGCCAGCCACCAGCGGGCTGCCGCAGCCCAGAAGAACGGCGTGTTCGACGCCGAGATCACCCCGGTCCTCATTCCGCAGCGCAAGGGCGACCCCATCGAGATCCGCGAGGACGAGGGCATCCGCCCGGACACGACGACCGAGACCCTGGCCAAGTTGAAGCCCGCCTTCGCCGAGGACGGGACGATCACCGCCGGCTCGGCGTCGCAGATCTCCGACGGCGCCTGCGCGGTCGTGGTCATGTCCGCGGCGAAGGCGGCGGAGCTGGGGCTGACCCCGATCGCCGAGATCGGCGCCCACGGAGTCGTCGCGGGCCCCGACACCTCACTGCAGAGCCAGCCGGCGCGGGCGATCGCCAAGGCCTGCGCGCGGGAGGGCATCGACCCCGCGGACCTCGACCTCGTCGAGTTCAACGAGGCCTTCGCCGCCGTGGTGATCGCCTCGACCCGCGAACTGGGCCTCGACCCGGACAAGGTGAACCCCAACGGCGGGGCCATCGCCCTGGGCCACCCGATCGGCATGAGCGGCGCGCGGATCGTGCTCGACCTGGCGCTGGAGCTTGGTCGACGTGGCGGCGGGGTCGGCGCGGCCGCACTGTGCGGCGGCGGCGGGCAGGGCGATGCGCTGATCCTCCACGTGCCTGCCCCGCGCGTGACCGCCGGCTGAACCTGAACCGCCTGCCGGCCCGACCCCGGGAGAGGCCCGTGCGCATCATCGTCCCGGCGGGGCCGGCCTCTTGGAGGCCCGCGACATCGGACGCCGCGCCCCTGCCGGGGCAGGTGCTCTCGCCGTCAAGACGGCCGGCATCGCCTTCCCGGGCGTCCTGCAGACCCGCCGGGGACAGCCACGTGGCTCCCCAGCATGGGGACGGGCACGGCGACTCCCTTGGTGAGCAGGCAGGACTAGACGGCTCATGTTCTACACCTTGCGGATCACGGTCAAGGTCCTGTAGACCTTGTGCCCATTCCGGCCGGGCGTGACAACCACCGCCGTACGCAGCCCGATGCGCCCAACCACCGCACCGTTCTCCTAGGGGGCACGCATGACGGATCGACCCGGGGTACCCGCTAGCGACTTGTCCGACGAGGAACTCGAACGCCAGGGAGTGCACGCTCACGCCATGCGGCACTGGGTCTTCCTCCACGGCACCACCGATCAGTTCCGGACCCACACCGAACGCATGCTCGAGCTCGAGCAGGAGTACTTGCGCCGCCACCCGCAGCGGACGTGGCAGGGCTCCGGAGGCGGTTCCGTGGTCCCGTCGCGGGACGAGCGCATTCGCGACCTGGTCCAGACGTTCTCCCGGGCGATCACGTCCCTTCTCGACGAGGAGCCGCCCTCCGTGGCGTCCGGCGGTCAGCCGTGGAACCCAGAGGAGGCGCAGGTCGAACTGCTCCGCGCCTTCGCGGAGGCACCGGAGGGGCGCCTGCACAAGCTGGAGGCGCACCAGATCGCGCGCCAGCTCTCGCCGGACAGCCACCTGGTTGCGCGGCTGTACCGGCAGGACCCGCCGCTACTACAAGCCGAACGGGACATGCGGGTGCTCACCGATGCTGGCCGGGCCTGGCTCGAGCAGCACGCTCCAGTCGGCGGGGTCACCGCTCGCGCGTGATCTCCGTCCACGCGGCGTGGGCCCGCGGCGCCCAGGCTGCGTGGCGCTCCCGGAACACATCCACCGCCCGGTTCCCGCTCCACCGTGGTGGCAGCAGCCTTCTAGGCAAACCGGGGTCCAGGAGCGGAAACCGCCGCCACTCCTGCACCAGGCGGACCTGGGCGATCAGCGCCTGGCGGTCGGTGCGCGGCCGGCGCGGCGCCACCAGTTCCAGGAAGTCCTCGTAGCGGTTCTCGATCGCATCGAGATCCCAAGCGCTGCGGGCAAGGGAGCGCTCGTCGCCGAGAACGCCCGCCTCGGCCAGGAACGACCAGCTAGCGTCGTCGACGCCGATGTCCTCGAGCACCCGGATCGCCTCGTGCTCGCGGTTGATGCGGGGCGTCACCCAGGTAGTGGAGTTGATCGACCCCAGCCCGGCCCAGCCCAGTCGTGTCCGCAGTTTGGTGCGCAGCTGCCGCTCGTTCTCCGGAACGCCGACCACGAGAACCAGCCAGCGGCCGTCCCAGCCGCGGTCGTCGACGGCGAAGCCGTAGATCCGGTCCGTCCCCTCCTTGAGCAGACGGGTACCAGCTTCGGTCAGCGACCAGCGGGTCTTCCGGCCGATCCGAGCGGCGGCGATCCACCCGCTGTCGGCGGTGCGCATGATGGCCTGGCGCGCGGCCTTCTCCGTGACGTCGAGCTCGGCGAGCAAGTCGATGAAGGTCGCCGTCCAGACCGGACGGCCGGCGGGCAGCACGAACTCGCCCAGCACCGTGAGGAGAAGACTGCGCGCACTCGCGGCACCCAGCTCCTGCCGGCGGGTGACCACCGGCTCCTCCGCAACCTCCACAACACCCATGGTGACACCTCGTGCCACGACCGCCCGGGACGACCATCCGGGGCGGGCGGCCGGCGTTGTCGCCGACTGCCCACGCCGCGGCCGGGCCTCTCGGCCAACTTTAGTGATCTGACGCACATGTCTACAGCACGCCTACCGCTTGCGCATCGTCGTGTAGCACGTCACGATGAGCTTCGTGCCTTTGTCAGGCGCGCCCGCCCGCAACCATGGAGGCCAAGTGACCACCCTCGAAGACCGCTCCGCGGTGACGACGGAGGGCCCGGGCCCGGTGGCCGAACCGGGTGCCACGGTGGAGGTCTCGTTCGACACCTCGCCCGAGCAGTACCGGCACTGGACGCTGTCGGTGGAGGGCGAGGTCGCGACGCTGACCCTCGACGTCGCCGAGGACGGCGGGATCGTGCCCGGCTACGAGCTGAAGATGAACAGCTACGACCTGGGCGTGGACATCGAGCTGCACGACGCGGTGCAGCGGATCCGCTTCGAGCACCCCGAGGTCAAGGCCGTGGTGGTGACCAGCGGCAAGGACCGGATGTTCTGCGCCGGGGCCAACATCCGGATGCTGGCCGCGTCGCCGCACAGCTGGAAGGTGAACTTCTGCAAGTTCACCAACGAGACCCGCAACGGCATCGAGGACGCGACCGCGCACTCCGGGCTGCCGTTCATCGCCGCGGTCAACGGCACCGCGGCCGGCGGCGGCTACGAGCTCGCGCTGGCCTGCGAGGAGATCGTGCTGGTCGACGACAACTCCTCGGCGGTGTCGCTGCCCGAGGTGCCGTTGCTGGGCGTGCTGCCCGGCACCGGCGGCCTGACCCGGGTGGTGGACAAGCGGGGCGTCCGTCGCGACCTCGCCGACGTCTTCTCCACCACCGCCGAGGGCATCAGCGGCGAGCGCGCCGTCCAGTGGCGGCTCGTCGACGCGGTGGCCAAGGCCAGCGACTTCCCGGCCGAGATCGCCCGCCGGGCCGCAGCCGCGGCCGCCACGTCGTCCCGACCGGGTGCCGGCAGCGAGGGGGTCGCCCTCACCCCGCTGCACCGCGATGAGGACGGCGACACCACCCGCTACGAGCACGTCCGCGTGGTCGTCGACCGGTCCGCCGGCACCGCCGCGATCACCGTGCTCGGCCCGACCGCCGTGCCCGCGTCCGTCGAGGAGCTGCACGAGCAGGGCGCCGCGGCCTGGCTGCTGGCCGCCACCCGCGAGCTCGACGACGTCATCCTGCGGCTGCGCACCAACGAGCTGGGCATCGGCACCTGGCTGCTGCGCACCGAGGGCGACGTCGCCACCGTCGCCGCCTACGACGAGTTCCTGCTCGCGCACCGGGACGACTGGCTGGTCAACGAGACGATCAGCTTCTGGAAGCGCACCGTGAAGCGGCTCGACACCACCTCGCGCAGCCTGTTCGCCCTGATCGAGCCGGGCAGCTGCTTCGTCGGGGCGCTGGCCGAGATCGCCCTTGCCGCGGACCGCTCCTTCATGCTCGAGGGGCAGTTCGAGGACGACGACGACCCGTTGCCCCCGGCCGTCCTCCGGCTGGACGAGTTCAACACCGGGCTGCTGCCGATGAGCAACGACCTCACCCGCCTCCAGGTCCGCTTCCTCGGCTCCGCCGCGGAGCTCGCCGCCGCGGAGGCCGCCGTCGGCCGGGACCTGCTCGCCGCCGACGCGCTCGAACTCGGCCTGGTGACCTCGGCGCCGGACGACATCGACTGGGACGACGAGGTCCGCCTGCTCGTGCAGGAGCGGGCCAGCTTCTCCCCCGACGCGCTGACCGGCATGGAGGCCAACCTGCGCTTCGCCGGCCAGGAGACCCCGGAGACCAAGGTCTTCGGCCGGCTCACCGCCTGGCAGAACTGGATCTTCCAGCGGCCCAACGCCGCTGGCCCCGAAGGAGCACTGCGCCGCTACGGCACCGGCCAGCGGGCCGACTACGACAGGAAGCGGGTCTGAAGGCGATGACGACCACGGAGTCCAACCCCCAGGACGGCACCGTCACCGGCGAGGCCCCCAAGCCGACGGGGCCCTTGTCGACGATCGACTACAGCGAGAAGATCCCGAACAACGTCAACCTGGCCGGTGACCGCAAGCTGCAGCGCGCCCTGGAGAGCTGGCAGCCCAAGTTCCTGGACTGGTGGAAGAACCTCGGCCCCTCCATCCCGACCCACGACGTCTACCTCCGCACCGCCGTCGCGGTCGGCCGGGACGGCTGGGCGCACTTCGACCGGGTGCCGATGGAGGAATACCGCTGGGGCATCTTCCTCGCCGAGGCCGACCCGGACCGCAAGGTCAACTTCGGCCAGCACAAGGGCGAGCCGGCCTGGCAGGAGGTCCCCGGCGAGTACCGCTCCGACCTCCGCCGGCTGATCACCGTGCAGGGCGACACCGAGCCCGCCTCGGTCGAGCAGCAGCGCCACCTCGGCATGACCGCGCCGTCGCTCTACGACATGCGCAACCTCTTCCAGGTCAACGTCGAGGAGGGCCGCCACCTCTGGGCGATGGTCTACCTGCTGCAGGCCTACTTCGGCAAAGACGGGCGCGAGGAGGCCGAGCAGCTGCTCAAGCGCAACTCCGGCGACTTCGACAGCCCCCGCATCCTCGGCGCCTTCAACGAGGAGACGACCGACTGGCTGCAGTTCTTCATGTTCACCTACTTCACCGACCGGGACGGCAAGTACCAGCTCGGCACGCTCAAGGAGAGCGCCTTCGACCCGCTGGCGCGGACGTGTGAGTTCATGCTCAAGGAGGAGGCGCACCACATGTTCGTCGGCACCACCGGCGTGCAGCGCACCGTCCAGCGGACCGCGCAGCTGATGAAGCAGCACGGCACCGACGACATCTGGCAGTACGGCGGCATCCCGCTCTCGGTGATCCAGAAATACCTCAACTTCCAGTACTCGGTGTCGATGGACCTCTTCGGCTCCGAGACCTCGTCCAACGTGGCCGGGTACTACACCTCCGGGCTCAAGGGCCGGTGGATGGAGACCCGCCGCAAGGACGACCACCAGCTGCACGACCTCACCATGGACGTGCCCATCATCGACAACGGCGCGATGAGCACCAAGACGGTGCCGATGCTCACCGCGCTCAACCTCGACCTGCGCAACGAGTACGCCGCCGACTGCGAGAACGGCGTCCGTCGGTGGAACCAGGAGCTGGAGGACGCCGGGCTGCAGGAGCGGCTCGTCCTGCCGCACCAGGGCTTCAACCGCAAGGTCGGCGCCTTCGCCGGGCACCACGTGACGCCCACCGGCGAGATCGTCGACGAGGCGACCTGGGACCGGATCGCGGCCGACCACCTGCCCACGCCCGACGAGCGGGCCCGCGTGGCCGAGCTGATGGTGCCGCACTACGAGCCCGGCGAGTTCGCCGGCTGGATCTCCCCGCCGTCGGTCGGCATCGACTCCCTGCCGGTCGAGTACGACTACGTCCGCTTCTGACGAGCCTCAGTGCGGTCGCTGGGGCACGGGCAGCCAACCCAGCAACTCCGCACGATGCAGGAGGCTGAGCCGCCCCTCGCACGCGAGGCGGCCTGGTACTGCGACGGCAGCGGTAGTGCCTGAGCATCTTCTGCTGCTAGGACGTGGCGCCGGCAAGCGCTTCTGCCACGTCCTGCGTCCCGAACCCATTCTTGAGGAGCTCAACGGCTCCGTACCGCGCCGACATCGTCGGCTTGAGATCTCCCGGAGGAACCCGTGACTGCGACTGAGACGCGGCCGCCCGCGACGGCGACGGGGGGCGGCCGGGAGGTCGCGGTGGACCTGCTGGTCGTCGGGGCGGGGCCGGCCGGGCTGTACGCCGCCTACTACGCCGGCTTCCGCGGCCTGCGCACGGCGCTCGTCGACAGCCTCCCGGAACCGGGCGGCCAGGTCATGGCCCTCTACCCGGAGAAGATGGTCTACGACGTCGCCGGCTTCCCCGCCATCGTGGGCCGGGACCTCGTCGCCGGCCTGGTCACCCAGGCGGCCCGCTTCGACCCGGTCTACGTCCTGGGCGAACGCGCCGAGTCCCTCACCGACGAGGCCGGACACCGCCCCCGGGCCGGCGACCGGCTGGTGGTCACCACCGACAAGGGCACCCGCATCACCTGCGGGGCGGTGGTCGTCACCGGGGGCATCGGCACCTTCACCCCCCGGCCGCTGCCCGGCGGCGACGTGTGGGAGGGCCGCGGCCTGACCTACGTGGTCAGGAAGCTGGCCGCGCACACCGGCCAGGACGTCGTCATCGTCGGCGGCGGGGACAGCGCGGTGGACTGGGCACTGGCCCTGGCCGACATCGCCGCCTCGGTCACCCTGGTGCACCGCCGCAAGAACTTCCGCGCCCACGCGGCCAGCGTCGCCGACATGGAGAAGGGGCCGACCGTCGTCCTCACCGACGCGCAGGTCGACTCCCTGGAGGGCGGCCCCGTCGACGGCGGAGAGGCCCTGCACACCGTGCACGTGCGCACCAAGGACGGCACCGTCACCCCGCACAAGGCCCAGGCGGTCATCGCCGCGCTCGGCTTCACCGCCGACATCGGTCCCCTGGAACGCTGGGGCATCGACATCGTCGACCGCAAGATCCTCGTGGACACCGCCATGCGGACCTCGGTGGCCGGCGTCTACTCGGCCGGCGACATCACCGAGTACGCCGGCAAGGTGCGGTTGATCTCGGTCGGGTTCGGGGAGGCAGCGACCGCGGTCAACAACGCCGCCACCTACCTCGACCCCGACCAGCCGCTCTTCCCCGGGCACAGCAGCGACGACCCGGCCGGCCTCGGCGCGACCGCGCACGCCTGAGCCCGACCACCCACCACCCGCTCCAGCCAGGAGATCCCCGTGCCCTACGTCATCGGTTCGGAGTGCATCGACACCACCGACATGTCCTGCGTGGAGGAGTGCCCGGTCGACTGCATCTACGAGGGCGACCGCAAGCTCTACATCAACCCCAAGGAGTGCATCGACTGCGGCGCCTGCGAGCCGGTCTGCCCGGTCGAGGCGATCGCCCAGGACCGGCGGGTGACCGACGAGAACGAGCCGCACATCGCCGACAACCGACGGTTCTTCGTCGAGCTGCTGCCCGGCCGCGACGCGCCGCTGGGCAGCCCCGGCGGCGCCTCGAAGGTCGGCCGCATCGGGGTGGACACCGAGCTCGTCGGCGAGCACGGCTGAGGACCGGCATGCGCGTCGTCCTCACCCTCAGCAGCGACCAGACCGCCGTCGCCGCGGAAGCCCGGGCCGCCGAAGCCGCCGGCTACGACGGGATCGCCACCGGGGAGCACCTGTTCTTCCACAGCCCGCACCCCAACGGCTTCGTCTCCCTCGCCGCGGCCGCCGGGGCCACCGAGCGGATCCGGCTGCTCAGCGCGCTGACCGTCGTCCCGCTGTACCCGGCGGCCCTGGCCGCGAAGCTGGCCACCACCCTGGACCAGGTCAGCGGCGGCCGGTTCGACCTGGGCGTCGGCATCGGCGGGGAACACCCGCCGGAGTTCGTCGCCGCCGGCGTCGACGTCGCCGAGCGCGGCGCACGGGCCGACGAGGCGCTGGAGCTGTTCCGCGCGCTGTGGGCCGGCGGGCCGGTCGACTTCGCCGGCCGGTTCACCCGGGTCCCCGGCCTGACCCTCGACCCCGGACCGGTGCAGCCCGGCGGGCCACCCATCTGGCTGGGCGGGCGCAAGCCCGCGGCCATCCGCCGGGCCGGCCGCTTCGGCGACGTCTGGATGCCCTACATGTACACACCCGAGCAACTGGCCCGCAGCCTGACCGAGGTGCGCGAGGCGGCCGAGGCGGCCGGCCGGGACCCCGCCGCCGTCCGTGGCGCGGTGTTCTGCTGGGGCGGCGTGGACGACGACCCCGCCCGCGCGCGCGCCCAGGTCGTCGAGACGGTGAGCGCGGTCTACCAGCAGGACTTCGACCCGCTGGCCGACCGGTACCTGCTGCACGGCGATCCCGGCCGGGTGGCCGCCCGGATCCGGGAGTACGCCGACGCCGGTGCGCAGACGCTCGTCTTCTCCCCCGTCGGCGAGGGGACGGCCCGGGCCGGCATCGTCGACACCTTCACCTCGGACGTGCTGCCCCGCGTCCGGGCGATCTCGTGAGGAGCAGCATGGGCGCGACAACGGTGGCCGTCATCGGCGGCGGCCAGATGGGCAGTGGCATCACGCAGAGTTTCCTGAGCGCTGGCGCCTCCGTGACGCTGGTGGAGACAGTGGCACCAGAGGCCGCCCGGGACCGGGTCGCGCGAGGTCTCGAGGGCGCGGCGGAGCGCGGCAAGCTCACCGAGAAAGTGCCCGCCATTCTCGGCCGGCTGTCGGTCGCCGACTCGGTCGAGAGCCTGCCGACCTCCGCGGAACTGGTCGTGGAGGCGGTTCCCGAGGACCCGCGGCTCAAGGCGGACGTGCTGCGGGCCGCCGAGTCGGCCCTCGGCGAGCGGGCCGTCCTGGCGACCAACACGTCATCCCTCTCGGTGACCGAGCTGGCCTCGGTGCTGCAGCGTCCGGCGCAATTCCTGGGGATGCACTTCTTCAACCCCGTCCCGGCGTCCCGGCTGGTCGAACTCGTCGTGCCGGCCGCCACGGCAGAGGACGTCGTCTCGCTGGCCCGCGGCTGGGTGGACCGGCTCGGCAAGGCCGGCATCGTGGTCAAGGACTCCCCCGGCTTCGCCTCCTCCCGCCTCGGCGTCCTGCTCGGCCTGGAAGCCATCCGGATGCTCGAGGAGGGCGTCGCCGACGCCGAGGCCATCGACACCGCGATGGAGCTCGGCTACCGCCACCCGCTGGGCCCCCTGCGCTCGACCGACCTGGTCGGCCTCGACGTGCGGCTGGCCATCGCCGAGTACCTGCACCGCACTCTCGGCGAGCGCTTCGCCCCACCGCAGCTCTTGCGCGACAAGGTGGCGGCCGGCGACCTCGGCCGCAAGACCGGCCGCGGCTTCCACACCTACCGCTGACAGCCGGCACCGCACCCACCTGGAGGACGACCGACGTGCTGGAGACATTCGCGCGCGAGGGCGTCGCCACCCTGACCCTGAACTCCCCCGCCAACCGCAACGCCCTGTCCCGCGACATGCGTTCCCGGCTGCGGGAGGCGCTGGATGCAGCCCTCAACGACCCGTCGGTCCGCGTGATCGTCCTCGACCACACCGGCCGGGTCTTCTGCTCCGGCATGGACTTCGCCGAGGCCAGCGGCGCGGACGCCAGCGACCAGGGCGTGCACGAGTTCCCCGACCTGCTCCAGACGATCTGGACCGCACCGAAGCCGGTCGTCGCCGTGGTCCGCGGTCCGGCACGCGCCGGCGGGGTGGGGCTGCTGGCCGCCTGCGACGTCGTCGTCGCGGCGTCGTCGGCGACGTTCGGTTTCTCCGAGGTGCGCATCGGCATCGTCCCCGCGGTCATCTCCGCGGTGGTCGCGCCTCGGATGGTGCCCAACGTCGCCCACCGGCTGATGCTCACCGGCGAGGTGTTCGACGCTCCCACCGCCCTCGCCGGAGGGCTGGTCGACCTGGTCGTGCCGAGCGAGGACGTCGACAGCACCGTGACCACCCAGGTCGCCGCTCTGTCGGCGGGCGGCCCGAGTGCCCTGGCCGAGACCAAGCGGGTCCTGCGAGCCCGGTCCGCCTCCCCGGCCGACCAGTTCCCGGCCCTGCTCGAGCTGTCGGCCCGGTTCTTCGCCTCGGAGGAGGGACAGGAGGGCATCGCCGCCTTCCGCGAGAAGCGCCCGGCTCGATGGGGGCCCGCGGGCTGAGCCGGGCAGCCCTGAGCGTCTGGCGCGAGCAAGGCAGCCGGTTCCAGGCGCTCCGGCGTAGGCCTGCGCGAGGTCACGCCATGCGTCCGCGGCGGGCCCGTCGGCGGTCAGGCAGGTGCCAGAGCGTCACGGCGCCGAGTGACCACGAGGCGGAGGTCCTCGGCGGTTCCGTGATCCCGGTCGACGACAACCACCGGTCCCCACGTCCACTCGCTGCCCGCCGGCGCGGTGAGCTCCACACGCCCGGGACCGAGGTGCCGGCTGCCCGTGGACGCGGAAGTTACAGGCCGGGTGCGCGCACACCCGAGGTGGGCGATGTGACGAAGTCCGACAGGCCTGGAGGGCGATGCGCCACCGGGGAGCAACCTCTGCACGCCTCGTGGGCGTCGCGCATCCGAAGCTTCGCCCGCGAATACGTCGGCGCTGCTGCTCGGGGCCTCACCGAGCCGTATGATGACACCGCGGGCGACTGAATCAACGGATACGTAGGATGAGTTTCACCGACTGAGGAGACCGTGTGGCCCCGATCGAGAACCGGTACACGCGTCTGGTGGGGATCGAGCACCCGATCGTGCAGGAGGGCCTCGGGCCGTTCCGGACTCCAAAACTGGCCGCGGCCGTTTCCGCCGCCGGTGGCCTCGGGACAGTGAGCATGCCTGGCATGCCGCTGGACCTCGACGCCGGCGCACGCACCTTCCGGCAGCACATCGACGAGTGCGCGTCGCTGACTGATCGGCCGTTCGCGGTGAACATCCCGGTCGGGGTCGACACGAACGGCGACGTCCTGCCGTTCACCGACGTCTACATCCGGACCGTGCTGGCGGCACGCGCGGCCGACAGCGGCCTGGCCGGCCAGCTCCGGGTGCTCACCACCTCTGCCGGCTTCCCGGGGAGGTACGTCCAGTTGATCAAGGACGCCGGGATGGTGCACCAGCACAAGGTCGGCTCCACTCGCCAGGCGGTCAAGTCCGCGGAGGCAGGGATCGACGTGGTGATCGCCGCGGGCTTCGAGATGGGCGGGCACGCCCCGAGCAAGGCCGTGCACACGTTCGTCCTCGTCCCGAGCATCACCGAGGCCGTCGACGTCCCCGTCCTGCTGACCGGCGGCGCCCGTGACGGGCGTGGACTGGCCGCGGCGCTGAGCATGGGCGCCGAGGGCGTCGCCATGGGAACCCGGTTCATCACCACCCATCAGAACTCCGACTGGCACCCGGCCTACCTGCAGGCACTGCTGGACGCCCAGGAGGGCGACGACGTCGCCTTCGACGGCGTCTACGGACCGTGCCGCGGGCTGCGCAACGCCGCCTCGCGGCAACTGCTCGGCCAGCAGCACGGTGCGGACGGTGAGGTAGACGCGGTCGAGCTGACGCGCTGGAAGATCGAGTCGATGCAGCGTGCACAGACCGACGGCGACGTCGAGGACGGCCTGGTGCTCACCGGCCAGGTCGCCTCGGCGATCCACGACCTGGTCGACGTCGCCGAGTTCGTGCCGGCCATGGCGGAGCAGGCCGCGGCGATCATCCACCGGCTCGCGGCCTCACTGCCGACAATCCGGTGACGGCCACCGAGCCGGCCACCGGTACCGATCTGCTCGATGCGGTCGCGGATCTCGGCGCCGCCCTGCGACAGTCGCTCGAGGCCTCGACCTCGACCACGGCGTCAGCGGCACAGCTGCGCGAGGCTGCGGCCGGGATCCGCGCCGCGACCGCGCCACTGGCCGCGTTGCCACGCCCATACGACAAGCTTCCCGCCGTGGACGACATGGCACGCGCGGTCCGCGTGTTCAACCCCGTCGTCGGCGTGGGCAGCGGGGTCGCGGTGCCGCTGGACCTGAGGCCCGACCCTGCCGGCGGCGGGGTGGTCGCCCGAGCCGCCCTCGGTCAGCGATACGAGGGGCCGCCGACCTTTCTGCACGGCGGCATCTCGGCCCTTCTCATGGATCAGGTCCTGGGCCACGCCGCCATCGCCGCCAACCGCTGGGGCATGACGGTCGGCCTCGACGTGCGCTACCGGCGGCCAGTCCCGCTGCACGTGACCGTCAGGCTGGCCGGCCGGGTTGCCGCGATCGATGGCCGCCGAACGACGGTCGTCGGCACCATCGCTGCCGACGATGCACCCGACGTCGCCCTGGTGGAGGCGACGGCGGTCTTCGTCAGCCCCTCCCCCGAGGTGGCCGCTCGATACTTCGCCGGCGTGCGTACGGCCAGCGGAGAGCAGGTCTCGGGCCGAGTCGGTACCGGCTGACCGTGTGGCCTCCGCTCGAGGTCCCCAACCGGTCACCGTTGCGAGCGGCCGACCGGCCCACCGCGAGTCGCCGCTGCGGACACCACGCCCCCAGGGCCGTCGTCGACGACGACGCTGAGCGCACCTCGCCAGGTCCCGCCGAGTCGATCGGCCAGGGACCGGTCTACATCGACCCGGGATCAGGGCGCGGTCACCGGCCCCTCCGCCACTCCGAAGGCCGGAGCCCGCCGCACGGGCCAGCAGAGGACGGCACCGTCAGCCTCGTTCGAGCACACCGCGCGGTCCCGGTCACCGGCGCTGGTAGGCCAGGAAGTTCGAGCGGTACCGCCATCACGTCGCGCAGCCGCTGCTCGAGCGAGTACTCCTCGGAGTAGCCGTCGTTGCCGAGCTGTCCTCTCGGGTGGGAGGGGGGTCAGGCGGCGGGGCGGTGGACGACTTGCAGTTGGGTGAACTCGTCCAGACCCCAGGGGCCGTTCTCCACCCCTAGGCCGCTCTGCTTGGAGCCACCGAAGGGCAGGCACGGATCGAGCGCGAGATGGTCGTTGACGAACGCGGTACCGGTGTCGAGCCGCGCTGCCACTTCGGTGGCCCGGTCGAGATCACTCCCCCACACCGAGCCAGACAGCCCGAACGGGGTGGCGTTGGCCCGCTCGACAGCCTCGTCGAGCGTCCGGTAGGTGAGTACCGGGATGGCGGGGCCGAACTGTTCCTCGTCGACGATCCGCATGCCCTCGTTCGCGCCGGTCAGGACGGTCGGCGGGAAGAAGTACCCGGGGCCGTCCAGCGGGGCTCCCCCTGCTGCAGCCGAGGCGCCGTCGGACAGCGCCTCTGCGACCAGGCCGCGCACGCGCTCGAACTGGGGATGGTTCTGGATCGGTCCCATCTGCACGCCCTCCTGGGTGCCTGGGCCGACCCGAACTCGCCTCGCTCGCTCAGCGAGGACGTCGACGACGTCGTCGTGCAGCGCCTCAGGCACGAAGATGCGCTTGATGCCGGCGCAGATCTGGCCGCAATTGATGAATCCGCCCCAGAACAGCCCCCTGCCGATGGCCTCGGGGTTGGCGTCGTCGAGGACGATGGCCGCGTCATTGCCCCCGAGCTCCAGCGTGAGCCGCTTGAGGCCATCCGCCGCGGAGGCCATGACCTTTTTCCCGGTGGCGACCGAGCCCGTGAAGCTGACCTTCCCCACGGCGGGATGGCTCGTCATCCATGCGCCGAGGTGGTCGCCGCCGCTTACGACGTTGATCACGCCCGGCGGCAGCACCTGGTTGACGATCTCACCGAGCCGGAGGGTCGCCAGCGGCGTGTAGGGCGATGGCTTGAGGACGACCGTGTTCCCGGCGCGCAACGCCGGCCCCAGTTTCCAGCCGGCCAGCAGCAGCGGGAAGTTCCAGGGGGTGATCGCTGCGACCACGCCGATCGGCCGCCGGCGCAGCTCGGCGCGAGCGCTTCCATCGTCCAAGATCGTCTCGATCGGCAGCTCCAGGGCGGCCGCGGCACGCAGCCAGCGGGTGGTCTCGCTGACCTCGTAGTGCGCGGCTCCCAGCGGCTTGCCCTGCTCTGCGGTCAACAGGTCGGCCAGTTCGGAGGCGTGCTCGTCCACGGCATCGGCCACCGCGTTCAGCCCCGCGACCCGGGCTGCATCGTCGGCGCGCCAGAGCTGCACGGCACGGGTCGCCGCGTCCATCGCCGCATCGAGCTGTTTCCGCGAGCACTCGGGCGCGCGCGAGAACTCCCCTTCGGTGGCCGGGTTGACCACACCGAAGGACGAGTCGGCCGGGAGGACCTGTCCGTTGATCGTCATGCGGGGACCACTCATCGGGCACTCCTGGGCTCGGCACGTACCGGAACGGTTTACTAGACAGCACTCGTCATCGAGTTTCTTTGAGTGTATAGAGTAGGGCGAGCCGACGGCGACACGACGGACTGAACGCCCGTGAGGAGAACCAGTGGACCTCAAGGTCACGCGCTACGAGATCGATCCCGCCGGGGTCGCCACGCTGTGGCTGGATCGGCCCGGCCGGGGCAACTCCTGGACCGGCCGGATGCACGACGAGTACCGGTGGATCTGCAAGCGTCTCGACGACGACCCGGATGTTCGGGTGATCGTGCTGACAGGTACCGGCTCGACCTTCTGCGCCGGTGCCGACTTCAAGGCGCTGGACTCCTACGTGGGAGCCAAGACGTATGACCCGAACCTCGCCGTCGACGCCGAACGCCCCGGGTACGGGGTGCGACCGGAGTTCGACGCCGACATGGCCTGGCAGCTGGGCATGCGCACGCCGCTGATCGCGGCGATCAACGGCGCCTGCGCCGGAATCGCCGTGGCGTTGGCCGCGTTCTGCGACCTACGGTTCGCCGTCGAGGACGCCAAGATCACGACGGTCGCGCCGCGGATCGGGTTGCCCGCCGAGTACGGACTGGCCTGGATCCTGCCGCGCCTCATGGGTGTCACCCATGCCGCCGACCTGCTCCTGACCGGGCGCGTCGTCCTCGCCGAGGAGATGCGCTCGTGGGGGTTCTTCAACCGGGTGCTCCCCCGCGAACAGTTCCACGAGTCCGTCGACGCGTACGCCCACCAGCTGGCCGCGGTCTCCCCCGCCGCGGCCACGACGACCAAGCGCCAGATCTGGGCCGATCTTCTGCACGCTGACCCGCGGGCGGCGGTCGAGCAGAGCAAGGAACTCATCGGGCTGCACATGACGAGCGCTGACTACGCGGAGGGCGTCGCCGCCCTGATGGAGAAGCGCCGCCCCCGGTTCGAGCCGCAGCCGTCAACCCGGGAGGAAACGCCGTGAAGGTCACTGTCGACGCCTCGCTCTGTCAAGGCCACAACCGCTGCTACGCCCTGGCACCCGACCTGTTCCAGCTCGACGATGCCGGCTTCGCCAGCGCCGTGGGCGACGGCACCGTCCCTCCCGGCCAGGAGGACGCCGCCGAACTCGCCGCGGACAACTGTCCCGAGATGGCGGTGACCATCCATGCATGACACCCGACCCCCGACGGCTCCGAGCTGGGGCCGAGAGGTCACCATGGGGGTGGTCGACGGCCATCCGTGCCGGCTCTACGCCGACCGGCCGCACTCGGTCGCCGAGTTCCTGCACACCGCCCGTCGGTGGGCCGACCGTGAGCTGCTGGTCCAGGGCACTCGCCGGCTCACCTCGGCCGAGCACGAGCAGGCGGTCGCCCGGGTGGCCGCCGTCCTGCGGGACCACGGGGTCGGCCCCGGCGACCGGGTCGCCCTGATCGGCTTCAACTCCATCGAGTGGATCGTCAGCTTCTGGGCGGTTCAGGCCGTGGGCGGCACCGCCGTCCTCGGCAACGCCTGGTGGAGCGACGACGAGGTCACCGCCGCGCTGGACCAAGCCGATCCAGTGCTGGTCATCACCGATCGTGACCAGCGGCGGCCTGCCCTCTCGATGGCCAGTCTCCGTTCCGTGGTGGACCGCGTCGAGGACCACCTCCCTCTGGTGCTGGCGCCGCCGGACGAGGACGCACTGTCGATCATCATGTTCAGCTCGGGCACGACCGGCGCCCCCAAGGGCGTGCTGATCTCCCACCGCGCCGTCGTGGCCAACATCCACAACCTGCTGGTTCTCACCGGCCGGTTGCCGGACGAACTGCCGGACACCCATCCGGGCACGGTGAGCCTGCTCTCGGTGCCGCTGTTCCACCTCGCCGGCATCCAGGTCAGCTGCAACACGCTGCTGTCCGGGGGCCGGCTCGTCTTCCTGGAGGGCAGGTTCGACCCGGCCGAGGTGCTTCGGCTCATCGAGATCGAGCGAGTGCGGGTCTGGGGCAGCATCCCGACCATGGTCTCGCGGGTCCTCGATCATCC
Organism: Geodermatophilus sabuli; assembly: GCF_010686765.1. GTDB lineage: Bacteria > Actinomycetota > Actinomycetes > Mycobacteriales > Geodermatophilaceae > Geodermatophilus > Geodermatophilus sabuli_A. Next base: position 26,004 of record NZ_JAAGWF010000004.1, read on the forward strand.
CGACTTCGCCGTGCGCGACGTCTCCAGCGTCTCCTCGGTGCCGATGGGTGGCTCCGCCGTGTCCCCTGAACTCCGAGAACGCGTGGCCACAGCCTTCGCCGGCGTCAAGAGCCGGGTAGGCAGCCTGTACGGGCTCACGGAGGCCGGCGGCGTCCTCGCCGCCGGCTCAGGCAAGGACGTCGCCGCCCGACCCGGCTGCGTCGGTCGCGCGCTCCCGGTGGTGGAGCTGCGCATCGCGAACCCGGACCACGAAGGGATCGGCGAGATCCAGGCCAGGACCCCGACCTCGACTGGAGGCTACCTCGGCGAGGACGGCGCGATCGCCGACACCGACGGCTGGATCAGCAGTGGCGACCTCGGTCGGATCGACGCGGACGGCTGGCTGTACGTCACAGGCCGCTCCAAAGACGTCATCATCCGGGGTGGCGAGAACGTCGGCGCGGTGCACGTCGAGGACCGACTGCTCACCCATCCCGACGTCCTCGAGGCGGCGGTCGTAGCTCTCCCCCACCCCGACCTAGGCGAGGAGGTTGCTGCGGCCGTCGTGCTCCGCCCGAACGCCGCGGTACAGATCGCGGACCTCGAGGCGCACGCCCGACAAGGGTTGGCTCGATACGAGGTCCCGACCGCTTGGTGGGTCCGGGCGACGTCGCTGCCACTCAACGCGACCGGAAAGGTGCTTCGGCGGGAGGTCCGCCGGACGTGGTTGGAGAACGGCGGCACCACGCAGGACGAGCGAGCAGGGCGGTCGACAGCGTGATCAGACGACTACCGGCCGGTAGAATCCGGCCAGCCCGTGACACCGGAGAGAAACCAACCATGCGTAGGGGGAACCGCCCGTGACTGCAGCCGAGAGCCCGCCCGAGGCCCGAGGCGCAGGAGCCGGTCTGTCGGCCGGCAGCGCCCGTTCCCTCCTGCTGACCATCCTCGGTGAGCTCGTCTGGCCGGAGAACCGGCCCGTCTGGACCTCGGCACTCCTGTACGTCCTGCGCGGCCTGGAGGTCGAAGAGCAGACCGCCCGCCAGGCCATCGCCCGCGGGGCGGCGGCCGGCTGGATCACAGGCGAACGGCACGGTCGTGAAGTCCAGTGGAGCCTGACGCCCAGCGGACGGAAGCTCATCAAGGAAGGCGCTGCCCGCGTCACGTCCACGACCGCGGCGAGAACGGGCTGGGACGGCCGATGGCTGATCTTGCTCGTGACGATTCCACACACCCACCGGACCGTCCGCAAGCGGCTCTACGCCGGTCTCACGTGGGCTGGTTTCGGCAACCCGACGCCGGGCGTCTGGATCAGCCCGCACCCGGACCGTCAGGAAGAGGCTGCACGGCTCATCGCCGAGCTCGACCTCCAGGACAATGCGCTGTCGTTCATCGGTCCATGCGGTGCCATCGGCTTGAGCGACGAAGAGATCGTTGCGCGCGCCTGGGACCTCGCCACCCTGAGCGAGCACTTCGAGGCCCAGCTGGCGGCACTCGCCGACATCGACCCGGAGCCCGGCGACCCGATGCTGCTGACGCACATCCAAGTGGTGAGCGAGTGGCAGCGGGCACCGTTCAAGGATCCCCAGCTGCCGGAAGAACTGCTGCCCAACTGGGTCGGCCACCGCGCCGCCGCCCGGCTGGGCGAGCTGCGGGCCAGATGGTCCGATGCGGTTCACGCCCGCTGGCGCGAGATCAACACTGAGGACGGCACCGTCGGCTGACCCGCCTCGCGAGCGGTCCAGGTGCCCGTCAGGTTCGCTTGGTCGCCGGCGCCAGGGCGTCGATCTGGTCGTCGTCGTAACCGACTTCGGCCAGCACCTCTCGCGTGTGCTGACCTGCGCGTGGCGGACCGGGGACCACGTCGCGAGCCACCCCGCCGTAGCGGATCGGGGAGTCGACGGACTCGACCGGCCGGCCCTCGATCTGCACGCCGTCGATCTGCACCCAGGCACCGGCCGCACGGGCCTGCGGGTCCTCGAGCACCTCAGCGGGAGTCTGCACCGGCGCCCACCAGACGTCGTGCTCATCGAAGACCTCGACCCAGTGCGCGAGAACGTGCCCGGAGAAGGCCTCGTCGAGGATCGGGATGAAGTCGCGTCGGTTCTTCGAGATCGCCCGAGCACTCGCGAAGCGGTCATCCTCCAGCAGGTCCGGGCGGCCGATCGCAGCGAGCACTCGAGGAAGGTGCCGGCCAGCCTCGACGCCCACCAGGTAGAACCAGCGGTCGTCGGCCGTCCGGTACGAGTTGTACATCGGCGTGGGACAGATCTCTCGTGGATACGGCGGCCGGGGGCGACCGCCCATGGCCTGCACGCCGAGTTCACCGGCCAGCGCCCACATGCCGGTGCGCAGCAACGAGGTCTCGACGAATCGTCCACGACCTGTCTGCTCCCGCTCGTGCAGTGCGGCCAGGATCCCCGCGACCGACGTCATGGCCGCGAAGGTGTCGCCGAGCCCCTGCATCAGGGGAGCCGGTGGCTGACCCTGGGTGGTGATCTCGTGCGCGATGCCCGTACGCCCGAAGAAGGAGGCGAGGTCGTACCCTGCCCGCTCCTCGTCCGGGCCGCCCCACCCGTAGGCGGTCAGGGAGCAGAACACCAGTCGGGGGAACCGCTCGCTGACGACGTCGGGAGCCAAGCCCAGACGGCGCAGCGCGGCCGGCCGCAGGTTGCTCACCAACACGTCCGCGCGCTCCAGGAGGGCGCCCAGGGCGTCGCGCCCTTCGGTGGACCGGACGTCGAGCTCGATCGACCGCTTCCCACGGTTGGCCGACGTGAAGGCACCGTTGGGCGCATCCGGGTTGGCACCCATGGAACCCCAGATGTGGCGCATCGGCTCGCCGCCGTGCGGTTCCACCTTCACCACATCGGCGCCCCAGTCAGCGAGAACGCCGCCGGCTGCCGGCCCGGCCATCCAGTGGGCGAGCTCGACGACCCGCACGCCGTCCAGCGGTCGTGCAGCCTCGGTGGACCCCGTCATCGCGCCACGACCGGCTCGGACGAGCGAGTCGCGGGCTCGACGACGAACTCCACGCGTTCGGGCCCGCGGGTCTGCCCGCCGCTCCACTCCACCACGGCGCCGTCGGCCATCCTGAACCGGGGCATGACCCTCAACCACTCCTCCAGGGTGACCTTGATCTCCAGGCGAGCCAGGTTGGAGCCGAGGCATCGATGGGCACCGGATCCGAATGTGAGGTGCCGGTTGCGGCGACGGTCGACCTGCACTTCGTGGGGATCGGTGAAAACGACTGGATCCAGGTTGGCGGCGGCAAACGGGAGGACGACGCGTTCACCGGCGTGCACGCAGCGGCCGTGCAGTTCGACGTCCTCCTTCGCCAACCGTCCGACGGTCACTGGGGCGTAGCAGCGGAGGAACTCCTCGACCGCGGTGTCGATCAGGCTGGCGTCCGCCACCAGGCGCTCGCGATCCTGCGCATGGGTGGCCAGGTGCCAGAGGGTCGACCCGATGGCGCTCCAGGTGGTGTCCGCCCCGGCAATGAGGACCAGGAAGGCGGCTCCGATCCGATGCTTGCGGGACAGCGGCTCGCCGTCCAACTGCGCTGTCGTCAGGTAGGTCAGCAGGTCACCGCCGTCGTCACCGGTGGTGGCACGCTCGTCGAGCAGGCTCTCGAGGTAGGTGATGATCTCCCGCACCGCCTCACCACGGACCGCCTGATCGGTGGGGCCGACGCGGATCATGCGAATCATCCAGTCGTGGAACTGACCACCCGGCGGGACCCCGAGGATCGACGTCAGGACGGTCAGCGTCAGCGGTTGGCTGTAGTGCTCGATGACGTCTCCGCCACCGCGCTGGGCCAGGTCGGCCACCAGTCGGCGCGCTTCGGCCCGGATCATCGGTTCCATCCCCGCGACCTTGACGGGCATGAAGTAGGGCATCAGGACGTCCCGGTGCGCCTTGTGCTCCGGAGGGTCGGATGTCAGCGGCGGCAGGTACAGACCCCCGGCCGCTTCCAGCGGACCTGCCACCTCGACGGCTCGTGACGTGAAGCGATCCGTGTCACGCGCGATGTCCCGGATGTCGTCGTATCCGGACACCATGTAGGAGCCGCCCCATTTGTCGGTGTGCGCCACGGGGCAGCCGGCGCGCATCGCCGCGTACTGCGCGTTGGGGTCGGCCCGGAACTCGGCGGAGTAGAGGTCGTAGCCGTCGGCGGGGTATGACGCCCTGTCGGTCATGGCAAAGACATTACGCGCTAGGAGACTGGCTGTCCAAGGTTGTAGAGTGTCTGCTCGTCAGCAGGTCCATCATCGTGCGAGGTGCCCGTGTCTCAGAACGTCCGCCTGGAGAAGGTCGGTCCGGTGGCACACCTCGTACTCGACCGCCCCGCGAAGCACAACGCGCTCCGCTTCGACGACCTCGACCACCTCGTGGAGCTCCTCCACGCCGCCGAGGAGGACGACGACGTCCGCGTGATCGTTCTTCGCGGCACCGGCCCCAGCTTCTGCGCGGGCCACGACTACGACGACGCGGTCCGCTCGTACGGTCTGGAGCCCGGCCCGGACGGCCAGAGACCGCGCCGCCCCAGCCAGCGCGCTCGGCTGCTCCAGGACCGCCGCCTGGGCGAGGGATACATGGCCTTCCACTACTCCCTCAAGCCGGTCATCGCCCAGGTTCACGGCGTCTGCACCGGCGCGGGCCTCTATCTGGTAGAGCTCGTCGACCTGGCCATCGCCGCAGACACTGCTCACTTCAGCCACGCCGAGCAGCGGCTCGGGCTGGCCGGCAACACCTGGCACCTCAACACCCAGATCCTCAAGTACGGACCCAAGCGAGCACGGGAGCTCTTGCTCCTCGGCGACGCATTCGACGGAAAGCAGGCGGCCGAGTGGGGCCTGGTCAACCGCTCGGTGCCGGAGTCTGAGCTCGCGGACACCGTCGCGGACTGGGCAGAGCGGATCGCCGCGCACCCCCGCGACGCACTGGTCACCGGCAAGGCGATGTGGCACCTCGCGCTGGACAGCCTGGGCGGGTCCCAGCAGTTCGCGCGCGGCTACGTCGGCCACACGCTCGGCACCAACCTGCGCCTCGAGGCCGACGAGTTCAACTTCCTCAAGGAACGCCAGCGACGGGGAACACGCGGCTCCTTCAGCGACCGCGACGACCACTACTCCGGCTGAGACCGGCGGCTCCGCCGGTGACACCCACCCGTCCCATTGTTGTGGAGACGTCGGACCGCGCTCGCCGGGGCCGCTGCTGGCAGCGGCGGCAGCTCGCCGGCTTCGACCTGGTCCCGCAGGACGAACTTCTGGACCTTGCCCGAGGGCGTCATCGGGTAGACCTGCGTGAAGAACCAGGCGGACGGGACCTTGTGCGCCGCGATCCGTTCCTTGCACCAGGCCCGCAGCTCCTCGGCGCTCGGCGGAGCGGACGGATCAGCGGGCCGGACCACCGCGGTGACCACCTCTCCCCACTTCTCGTCAGGGACCCCGAAGACGGCGACGTCAGCGATCCGCGGATGAGAGAACAGCAGCTCCTCGATCTCCCGCGGATAGATGTTGATGCCGCCGCGGATGATCATGTCCTTCAGCCGGCCAGTGACCTTGAGATAGCCCCGGTCGTCCATGGTCCCGAGATCGCCCATGTGGAGCCAGCCGTCGTCGTCGACCGTCGCCGCCGTCTCTTCCGGTAGCTCGAAGTAGGACAGCATGGTCTGGTAGCCGCGACAGCAGATCTCCCCTTGCTCGCCGATGGGGAGGACCTGACCCGTCACCGGGTCGGCTATCTTGACCTCGAGCTCCGGCAGCGGCTGGCCGACCGTGGCTGCCTGGTCGGCCGGGGCGTCGGTGATCCGCGTCTGGCTGATCACCCCGTGCATCTCGGTCTGCCCGAACAGGATGCTGAAGCGACAGCCCCAGGCCGCCATGACCCGATGGACCAGCGCCTCCGGCACCGCGGAGGCGCCCGACATGATGCTCTGCACGCTCGACATGTCCCGTGTCGTGCTGTCGGGGTGGTCCAGCACGGCGATGAGCATGGTGGGAACCATCAGGGAGTGCGTGCCCGAGTAGGACTCGATGAGCTCGAGTATCAGGCCGGGGTCGAAGGCCGGGACGACGACGTAGGTGCCGTGCACCGCCAGAGTGCCGAACTCGGTCACCGCCCCGCCGCCGATGTGGTACATCGGCATCGCGTTGACGCAGACAGCTCCGTCAGCCATCCCGGCCCGTTGGGCCACGAAGTGTGCCTCGTTGACCAGCCCCTTGTGGTGCAGCAGAGCACCCTTGGGAAAGCCGGTCGTTCCGGAGGTGTACTGGATCTGCACGGGGTCCAGTGGCGCCACCTCGGGCAGGGACGAAGCCGCATCGCCGGAGGCGAGGAACTGCGTCCAATCGGTGAAGGAGATGACCTCACGGAGCGCCGGCGCCTGCGGTCGAACCTCCTCGACGATCGGGGTCAGGTCGACGTCCCGGTAGGAGTCGACGTGGAAGAGGGCGACCGACCCCGACTGCGCCAGGACGTACTGGAGCTCGTGCGCTCGGTACGCGGGGTTGATGGCCACCATGACCATCCCAGCCATGGCGATCCCCTGTTGCAGGACGACCCAGTCGGCGGCGTTGGGCGCCCAGATGGCGATCCGGTCACCGAGCTCGAAGCGGGTGAGCAGTGCGCGAGCCACGCGTTCCACGTCGGCGAGCAGATCGGCATATGTCCATCGCCGCCGGACGGCCGGGTCCGCCACGCCGTCGACGAGTGCCAGGCGGTCCGGGGCAGCCGCCGCAGCCTCGCGAAGCAAGCTCCCGACGGTGATGTCACGAACACCGTCGCTGCGTTCGGCCGGCCAGTAGGACTCGATGAGAGGGGTGGGCGTGGCGGTCATCTGCTCTCCTGGTCGGACCGGAGGGGCCTCGGATGGCGACAGGCTCACCGCCCGACGTCTGGGAGACCCAGCCCACAGGGAGTGCGGGTGTTGCGACGGTCACACTGTCGGATACGTTATACGCTAGGGGCAACCCATTGCATAGAGATGTCATATGAGGGGTGTCGATGTGACCGAGTGCAGCTCCGACACTCGCCGCCGTCCGATCCCGGGGCCCGCCTCCGTCAACTGCCACCCCATCGCCGTCCCGCGTTCCGCGGATCTCCGCGCCGGCATCGTCCGTGGAGCCCGCATGGCCGTGGAAGCGCATGCGGGCGATGCTGCAGCAGCGGCTGGGACTGGAGACGCCGGCCGCAGTCGGGTGCCGAACGGGCAGTTGCTGGCCTCGGTGGCAGTGCGTCCGGTGGTCCGCTCGTGACCGCCCTGGCCACGCGGGCGAACTGGGCCGAACCCCTGGTGGAGGAGGTCTCTCCCGGCGTCCACCGCGTTCCCCTTCCCCTGCCCATGGACGGGCTGCACGCCGTCAACGTCTACGTGCTGGAGGACCGCGATGGACTCCTGCTGGTCGACGGCGGTTGGGCACTGGAGGCCTCCCGCGCCCGCCTCGAACGCGCTCTGTCCGCGCTCGGCGCGGATGTCGGCGACGTGCGCCGGATGCTGGTCACCCACGCCCACCGGGACCACTACACGCAGGCCGTGGCGTTGCGCCGGGAGAACGGCGCGTCGATCTCGCTCGGTGTCGGCGAGCGAGCCGTACTGGAGCTCCTCGTCGACCCGTCTCGGCCCAACACCGCCCGGTGGGCGGGTCAGCTCGTGGCCGCGGACGCCGCGGGACTCGCCCGGAAGCTGGCCGGACTGCTCGAGGAGACCGCCACCCAGGCGCAGCGGTGGGAGCTGCCCGATGTGTGGCTCGAGGGCGAGGAGGTGCACGACCTCGGCGTTCGGCAGCTGCGCGCGGTCGCCACGCCTGGGCACACGAGCGGTCACATGGTCTTCGTGGACGACGCCGCCGGACTGCTGTTCGCTGGGGACCACGTCCTGCCGCACATCACGCCGTCCGTCGGCTTCGAGGCGGCGGGCGGCGAGCTGCCGCTGGGCGCCTACCTGCAGAGCCTGACGACGGTCCGCGCTCTTCCCGACGCCCGGCTGCTCCCCGCCCATGGCCCGGTGACGGACAGCGCCCATGCGCGGATCGACGAACTGCTCGACCACCACCGGACGAGGTTGGACGACGTTCATGCAGCCATCGCTGCCGGGGCCTCCTCGGCTGCGGACGTCGCCGCCGTCCTCGGCTGGACCAGCCGAAGACGCTCCCTCGGCTCGCTCGACCCCTTCAACCAGGTCCTGGCGATCCTCGAGACGATCGCGCACCTGGACCTGCTCCTGGTGCGGAACCGCGTTACGGTCGAGGTCGTAGATGGGGTGCGCCGCTTCAGCGTGGGCTGACGCAGCGCACCTCGGGATCATCTGTTGGTGTTGCCCGCATCCACCTTGAGCTCGACGCCGGTCACGAACCGCGACTCGTCGGAGGCCAGATAGACCACAGCACTGCTGACGTCATCCACCTCCACCCACGAGGTGGGCAGGGCGTTCATGAAGATCGGACCGAGGTTCGGGTCGGTGCCGATCAGCTCGTCGAGCCGCTTCAGCGCGCCGGTCAGCGCAGTTTTCACCCCCGCCGGGTGGACGGTGTTCACCCGGATCGAGTGGCGCCCCAGTTCGTTGGCCATCGCCTTCGCGATGCCGACAACGCCGTGCTTGGCCGCCGTGTAAGGAGCGAAGAACGGGGTGCCTTTGAGCGCGGAGGTCGACCCGATGCAGATGATGGACCCGCCTCCGGCGGCGATCAGGTGCCGGACCCCCGCGGTCATCGTGTTCCAGACGCCGGTCAAGTCGGTGTCGATGATCTGCTGCCACACCTCCGGCGTGACCTCGTCCCACGCGTGCAGAGCACAGACCGCGGCGTTGGCCACGACGACATCGAGCCGGCCGAGCTCGGCCACGCCTTCGGTGACGGCGGCGGAGAGCGCAGCGGCGTCACGGACGTCGGCGTGACGGACGACGACCCGGGCACCCTCGGCATCGACGAGACGCGCCGTCTCGGCGAGGTCGTCGGCGTTCGCCATGCTGTAGTCCAGCCCGAGGTACTCGTCTGGGACGTCGACCACGATGACGTCGGCACCTTCCCGCGCCAGGCGCACGGCGTGGTTACGCCCCTGGCCTCGGCCCGCGCCGGTGATGAGCGCGACCTTGCCAGCCACTCGTCCTGTCACGGTCGGTTCCTCTCCTCGGTGGTCCGTACTCACGCGGACACCAGGTTCTCGACTGCAGCCGGGGGATGAGGTGGCGGGACGACCCGCCGCTCAGCCACGCGCCGTGCCCATGCGGCGGACACGCATGCCCGGCCAACGGTGAGACTGCCTTGATCCGGCCGTCGTCGTGCAGCCGGGTCACCGTCCGGCCCGGGGTCTCGCCCGGGTGGCGGTCGACCGGGCGAGCGCCGGCCCCCCTGCGTGCCGACGTACATGGACACGATGGCCGAACTGGTCGCTTCCGGAACACGTCATCCGGTCGTGCACGGGCCTGCCGGCCGGGTGCTCAGCGAGGAGGGATCCAGCGGCCACCATGCTGGCGCTCCGTTCCTCCGGCTGCCCAGCGGCATGTCACGGCCCGGCAGAACCTCGAGGCGGGGACGCCAGTTGTAGGCGAGTGAGGCTCGTTCTCCTGGCTCACTGACTGGTCCCGCACGATTCCCCCGACCTGGCAGACCGGTTCACGGCGCTGCAGTCGATGTCCTCCTCGGGACGGACGGGGGCTTCCGATCGCCCCCGTCGATGAAGTCGACGGGACACTCCCCCACCAGGACATGCCCGTGATATCGAAGCACTCGGCATCGATGGCGGACGGCACGGCAACCTCTTCTCCGACAGGAGCGGCGGTCAGCCACGGATTCGGCTGGGGACGCCGTCGGACACACGGACACCGGCCGCAGCCGGTGAGCCGCGGTGAGCGGGGCGACGGTCCGCGGAGCTCGGACAAGCCCTGTCGGCGACTACGGCCGACCTCCCACATCGAACACCAGACCGCCGACTTCGGCCGCGAGCACCTCGCGAAGCACGAACTTCTGCACCTTTCCGGCGGGCGTCTTGGGCATCTCGTCGATCACTTTGAGCCGTTCGGGCCAGTACTGCCGGGCCATCCCTGCAGCGTCCAGGTGCGCCTGTAGTTCTTCGAGACTGGGGGCGTCGCCGTCCGGCACGACAACTGCGCACCCCTTCTCGCCGAGCCGCTCGTCGGGGTAGCCGACCACGACGACCTCCCGGATGGACGGGTGCCCGTGCAGGGCGCTCTCGATCTCCACGACGGGGATGTTCTCCCCGCCGCGGATGATGATGTCCTTCGAGCGGCCGGCGATGCGCACCCCCGCTCCGGGCCGCTCGAAACCCAGGTCTCCGGTATCGAACCAACCGTCCTGGTCGAACATGGACTGGTAGAGGTCCACTCGGCCGTGGTACCCACGCAGCAGGCTGGGACCCTTGACGAGGAGTCTCCCTGTCTGCCCGGCCTCGACCTCGTGACCGTCCTCGCCAGTGATCTTGAGGGTCATGGGCGGCGTCCGCCAGCCATCGCTGTTCGAGACCGCTTCAGCGGTGTCTCCGGCGCGGTGGATGGTGATGATGCCGCATTCGGAGGATCCCCAGAGTGCGAGCATCTGAACGCCCAGCACCTCAGAAGCCTCGACAGGGAGCGAACTCGGAATGGGGGCCCCGGCACACACGAAGTACTTGAAGGTGGACAGATCCCGATGCTCCGTCTTCTGCGCGCGCACCAGGTCCAGCACGAAGGGGGTGGCGGAGAGCGTCCAGGTCACGCCTTCGGGCGTGGCGATGCGCAAGAAGTCATCCGGGCTCCAGATGTCCTGGTACACGACCTTCTGACCGTATGCCAATGGCAGGAGTGTCCCCCAGAGGAAGCCGGTCAGGTGCCCCATGGTGGAGGGCATGAAGACCACGTCGGTGTCGTCGAGCTGCAGGTTGTCGAACAGTGGCCGACCGGCGGAGTACATGGAGTTGTACGAATGGAGGGTGCCTTTCGGCTCTCCGGTGGTTCCGGACGTGTACATGACGGAGATGGGGTCGTCCGGGCGCGGACGACGAGCCTCGAGTTCGGCCCGGACCGATGGATCCAGTTCACGGTGAGGAACGAGGAAGAACTCGTCGAAGTCCATCGTCCCCTCCGGCAACGCCTTCCCTGACACGTTGGCGACCACCGCAGCCTCCACGCCGGCGATCTCGGTCTTCAGTTCGGCAGCCATGTCTGCATGCGAGAAGCCCCGGAATTCGTCCTGGACCACGAGGACCTTCGACTGAGCCCGTTGCAGCATGAAGGTGAGTTCGCGGCGACGGAAGATCGCGACGAGCGGATTGACGATGGCACCCACCCGCATGACGGCCAACGAGACGACCGCGTACCTCCAGCCGTTGGGCATCTGGACGGAGACGACATCGTCTCTCGCCACCCCCAGCTCGAGCAGCCCGCCGGCGATACGGTCGACGAGCGCGCCCAACTGCCCGTAGGTCAGCGTTTCCGGCATGGCCCGGCCTGCTGAGTACGAGACCAGCGCTGCCTTGTGCGGAGTGCGCCGCACGTGACCCAGGACGTCGTCGAGCATCGTCTCGTCCCGCCAGAATCCGCTGTCCATGGCCGCCTGCCGCTCCTCGGCCGTGACGGGCGACATGGACGCGCGGATCCCTGGGACATCAGATGTGATCATCGGTAGTGGTCCACCTCGCGGTCGTAGGAATGACGTCAACAGGGGTCGGGGCAGCTCACCGCACGGACAAGCGTCATGCAGTGCGCAGAATTTCTACAATCGATGCACTCCGGTCAAGGTCTGTGTCGAATACCGACATGGCCACGTACGCCGTCATGACTGAGCATCCGACGCTGCCGCCGACGTTCGCCCATCCGGCGTCACCGGCTCCATGAGGCCAGCCCAGTGCGCCCGTGCGCCCGGCATGAGCGTGTCGCGCTGCTGCCGGAAGACGTCTCGGGCATGGTGGCCGACCCATGGGTCGGGTAGATACCTCTCTGGCAAGTCGGGATCCGCGTAGGCCAACATGCGCCAAGCCTGGACGACATCGACGTGTCGGCGAAACAAGTCGGGCTCGGAATCGCGAACGGGACGTTGGGCATCGGCGATGAAGCTCGAGTAGCGGTCGGCGAGATCCTCGACGTCCCATGCGCGCCGCACGAGTGCGGACTCGTCACCGATCTCTCCGAACGTCCCCACGAACGAATTCGTGATGGAGTCGAGCCCCAGGTCGGAGATGACAGCCTGCACCTCCCCGCTCCGCTCGGCGTGCGACGTCAGCCAGTAGCCCGGTGCCGGCGACCCCATTCCCGCCCACGTCAGGCGGCGCTGCAGCCTGTACCGGAGGTTCTTCTGCGCCTCAGGCACCGTGACCATGACGGCCAGCCAGCGGCCGTCCCATTCGGGCGCCCTGGACGCCTCGAGGACCCGACGAAAGCCGTCCTCGAGAAGACGATGCCCTGCCGGCGAGACGGTCCACAGCAGCCGGCGGCCTGATCGGCTCGAGGTGATCAGGCCCGCGTCAGCGGTGCGCTGAAGCGCCTTGCGCGCCGCATCCGACTCGATGCCGAGATCCCTGAGGGCGCGAAGCAGGGTGGACGACCACACAGGCTCACGGGCGGGCCAGACGAACTCGCCGAGGACCACCAACAGGAGCGACCTGGCGCTGCTGTTCGCCGTCGCCCCGTCGACGGGCGAGTGCCCTCTGGACCGATCGGTCGATCCCACCACGTGCCTCCTCGGATACCCAGTCGCCGGCGTCGAGCTCCCGATCGTCTCGCCGACCCGACCCTGCAGCGGGGCCGTTCGGGAGGAGTTGGGTTGCGCCATGTTCCGTCAGTCAGCGATGAGCTCGATCGCGGCCTCTGGACAGTTGAGGACGGCCAGCTCCGCACGTCGTACCTCATCCGCGGGCACGGAGCCATCTCCCACCTCGGTCACGTAGCCGAAGTCGTCGTCGACGAAGAGGTCCCGGGCCAGGTCCAGGCATCTGTTGTGACCCTGACAGCGCGCCGGATCGACCTTGATCCTCACCGGTCGCCTCCGTCCAGGGCTGCGGCGGCGAATCGCAGATGGAGGACTTCGGGACCGCGGACATTCGCTCCCGTCCAGGTGACGTCACGCTCCCCGGCCAGCTCGAACTCCGGTACGCGTCGGAGCCATTCGGTCAGCGCGACCTTGAGTTCCATCCGAGCGAGGTTGGAGCCGATGCACCGATGGATGCCCAGGCCGAACGTCAGATGACGATTTTCCTCCCGATCGATGAGCACCTCGTCCGCCCGGTCAAAGGCATTCGGGTCCCGGTTGGCCGCCGCAAAGGGCAGCAGCACCCGGTCGCCGGCCGCCATCTGGACACCGCCGACCGAGGTCGGGCAGGTAGCGGTACGTCCGATGGTGATCGGGGCATACGCCCGGAGCAGTTCCTCGATGGCTGTGTCCAGCAAGGCTGGATCATCGACGAGGCGACGCCGGTCGACCGGATGGGTGGCGAGGTGCCACAGGCAAGAGCCGATCGCGCTCCACGTGGTGTCGATGCCGGCGACCAGCACGAGCAGGCACATCCCGACGATGTCGTCATCGGTGAGCGTCGGCCCCGTGTCGCGCTTCGTGAGCAAGGCCTGGACGATCCCCCCGTCTTCCTGGCCGCTCTCCCGTTGCACAGCTATGAGCTGGGAGAAGTACGCCGTGATGGCGCGGATGGCCTCGCGCCGTACTGCCTGCTCCTTGGGGCCTTCCTTCAGCATCATGACGACCCACCGATCGAAGGTGGCCTCGTCCTGCACCGGAACCCCGAGCATGCGGGCGATGACGGTGACCGGAATGTGCCTGGCGAACTCGTCGGCAGCATCGACGACGGTGCGGTCGCCGAAGGCGTCGATGAGTTCAGCCGCCCGGCGTCGCGCGATTCCCTCAAGCGCGCGGATCCGCGGTTTGGTGAACAGGGGCAACAGGAGGCGGCGCTGTTCGTCGTGATCCGGCGGATCCGAGGTGATGGGAGGCATCTTCAGCTCCCGCCCTGGCGACGGCACGGGACCGGTGGCCTCGAGCACGCGAGAGGAGAAGGTCGCCGGATCATGCGCGATCTGCGCGATGTCCTCGTGGCGTACCGGCAGCACCGCTCCCCCGTAGCGTTCGCTTCGCGCCACGGGGCACTGCGCGCGCATCTGCACCCAGTCGCTGTAGGGGTCTTCGACGTACGCCGGATCGAACAGATCGAAGTCGCTGGCCCAGTTCTCGGGCAGCTCGCGCCGCTCGTGCATGGTCTCGCCTCCCAGCGTGGACGTTGGACACGAAGTTAGCGTTCCGCGTGTCCGAGGTCCAGTGTTCCGCCGCGAAAACTTGACAAGGATGGTTCTCAAGTTGCCCAAGGTGTCGGTATAACCAGTGGGTGGAGGAACCCGATGGACATCCGATGCCGCGCGGTCGTGACTCTCGGGGCGACGAGCGTGGCGCACGTGGGCGGCGGATGCTGACGCCGGACGTCGTGACCGAGCCGCTCACCGCCGCCGAGCGCTTGTTCGGCGTCACCCTGCTCGGTTGCACACCGACAGGCGTCCAGGCTGCATGCCATCTCCCGACCCGGGCCCACGGGTCCAGCCACGTGATCGGACGCCTCGGACTGCTCGCTGACATGACAGCCGGTCGAACCGTGCGGGCTTTCCTCCCGCCCGAGCTCGTGATCCGGACAGCCAATCTGCGAGTGGATGTGGGCGACCGCCCGCCCAGGAGTGGCGAGACGATTCGTGCGACAGGAGCCCTCCTGGCGTCATCTGCTGCACACGCATTGAGTGAGGCGGTCCTGACTGCCCCAGACGGGGCTGTGGTCGCACGATGCACCGCCCGGTTCATCATCGTCGCCGGCGCTGAGCCGGCCCGACAGCGGAGGCTGGGGCTGCAGCCGGATGCGGCCCCCGCTCCCCTGGAGTCGATGCCCGGCTTGAGCGAGCGCGTGGAACCGGGGTGTGTGGTGCTGACCGCACGGCCGGATGCACGGTTCGGCAACCACGACGGAATGATGCACGGCGGGGTGCAAGTGGCCCTGGCCGACGCAGCGCTGCACGCGGCCGCCCGCGAGGCCGGCGGCGGAGAGCCCGCCTTGATCGACATGACCGTCCGCTACATGCGGCCGATACCGGTCGACGGCTCGACCATCGAGTTGCAGGCCACGGTCGAGCGGGCCGGCCGTCTGGTCACCGTGACCAGAGCGCGCGGCAGCGACGAGCAGGGTCGGCTGCTGATGACCGCCGAGGCGACATTCAGCTCAGCACGACGCGTACGCATGGACGAGTAGGGTTCCGCGACCCCCACCGCTCACGCCGTTGGCCGGACCTCGAACGACGGGAGATCAGCGTGTCGGCTGCCTCGGGAGCGCGCGGCGACGGAGCGCCGGGGCGGACCGCTCACGTCAGCGGCTGCCCGACGAGCCGTTCGTGGATGCCAGCGAAATGGCCTGCCGACCGATCGACCAGCCTTCTCGCCCACGCACGAAGGTCCAGTCGTAGCCCACGGCGGACAGGCTCTTCCGGAAGACGACGAGCATGCGCATGCGCACGTGTGCCGTCCCGTCGTCGCTGGCCACGACGTATGCCCCTGTCGCGAAGTGGCCGAGCGCACGGGGTGCGTCAACGTAGAACTGCCGGATCTCCTCGCGTCCGCACAGCACCGTTCCGTTGAACGCCGTCGCCTCGAAGACCGCGTCCGTGGCGAAGAAGCCGACGATGTCATCAATGCGTGCCTCGTCGACGTAGTCCGCGTAGAGACCGGCGAAGGCCAGCGCACAGCACGAGTGGAACGCCTCCGGTCCGTGGGGACACTGTGCCGGGACCGGCATCAGAGGGCACCTACCTTCAGCGGGTCGGTCCACCGGCGGGCATGGAGCTTGTTGAGTTGGCGGTACGCGATGTTCTCCTGGACGACGCCCCACCCGATGCGACCGTCGAGCATCGTCCATCGCATCATCGCGGCGGTCAGGACCGTCGATGTGTACGGCGACCACGGTCCGCCGGCGACGGCCGATCCATGCAGAACCGTGGTCGTCCCGCGAACGTCCGTTGCCACGGCGTCGATCGACATCGGGAAACCCTCGGCCCGGTTGACCTCGAGACGCAGATCGGTCAGGCCGTACACCTGCCCGTTCTCCATGACGTAGCCGTGGCGCAGGCGGCTGGCGGTGTCTGCGGGGGCGTCCAGCTTCAGCGAGGTGATCCAGTGGACGGCGAAGTCCGGGCCGAAGTGGGCGTGCATCCAGCTCCCCGACCGCATCTCCATCTCCGGGCGCGGGCCCCAGCTGTGGTCCATGGTCTCGACGCAGTCGACCTCGAGCTCCCGCCCACCGATCGTCAGCGTCCCGGTGATGCGTCCGGTCAGGTCGAAGTGGTTGGCGTACATGGCGCGGTGCGCGGGAGCCTTGTCGGCAGACCAGTCATGGGCCTTGACCATGGGTGAGTGGTCAGGATCAGCGGTGTCGAAGGGTTCCATGAGGCCGGCGAAGTCCAGGTGCGCCTCCACCCCGTCGAGGCCGACGTAGTCGATCGAGTAATCCCGGATGCTCTTGGCCGTGATGGACAGACCGCTCGCGGAGGAGAACCGCGCCAGACTCTGCGCCGCCGGGAGATGTTGACGGCTGTCGAGGTAGAGGAGCTCCGCTCGGGATCCGGCCAGACCGCCGAACACCGACACGTCGTTGAGCATCACCCCGAGCCCTCGGCGTACGAGCACGTAGAAGAACGCCATGACGCGTTCTTCCGGGATCGTGATGGCGAAACTGTTGGTCTCGGCCCATTCGTGGTCGGCGGAGTCAGGCGTGTGGAACTCGGTGTCGTCGTCGGTGAACACGTCGAGGGTCACTTCCTCAGATCGGGGTGGAGGCTTCAGACCCACACTCGGGTCAGGGCAGTTGCCGCGAGAGGTCGTGCGCTCGGTCCGCCAGTCGCGTGACAGCTTCGTCGTAGGGCAGGTCGCCCTCGACGAACAGGTCGGGAGCCGCAGCCCGCGGTCCGGCAACCGCGCGCGCCGACGATCGCTGGCTGACCACGCTCATGCCGCAGGCGAGCCGCCATGCGGTGAACGCTTCGTAAAAGGGCAGGTTCACCAGCGACCGTCCCGAGCGCTCCGCGTAGAGCTGCACCAACCGCCGGCGGGAGGGGAACCCCTCGGCTTGTGACGGCTCGGACCGAGTGATGAACGGGATTTCGCCTGGTTCGGCCCAGAAGAGGAGCAGATGCGCCAGGTCGATCAGCGCGGGTCCTCGTGACGAGAGTTCCCAGTCCAGCAGCGCCCTGACCTGTCCCTCTGGGTGGAAGATGGCGTTGTCGAGATGCGGGTCGCCATGGAGCAGCACGACCGTCTCCCCCGTGGGCACGTTGCGGCGAAGCCGGTCGAAGCAGTCATCCATGCCGGGGATCTCGCGTCCCGAACGCCGCCAGGTGTCATCCCAGTAGGACAGTTGGCGCTCGACGAAGGACGGTCCGGCGCCCTCAGCGTCGGGAACGGGCAGAGCGTGCAGGTGGATCAGCGCGTCGAGGAAGGAACTCGCCGCGGTCGTCCGCGCCCGCAGAGCCAGACGTTCCGCGTCTTCCCTCGACCGGAGGACGACCCCGTCCACGTTCTCCATCACGTAGAACGGTGTCCCCAGAGCGCTGGCGTCGTCGGAGCGGCCCAGGATCCGCGGAACAGGGATGCCGTGGTCGCCCAGGGTCGCCAGGGTCCGGGCCTCGCGGAGGATGAGCCGCGACCGGTTCTGTCCGCCCTGTTCCGGCGGACGGCGGAGGATGGCCGTGCGACCCGTCCCGTCCCGCAGCAGATCGGTGCGGTTGGACCGTCCGCCCGCCAGGTGGACGACCTCGATCGGTGGCTCGAGGATGCCGGATCTCTGGCACCACTGGTCGATCCCGGAGTCTCGGGGTGTGTCTGCGCTCATGCGGAACCCGCGTGCGGATCTCGTACGGCCGGTGGTGTCCGGGCCGGTGACTCCACCGCCACGACCTCGACCGGGAAGCCGGACTGGAAGGCCAACCCGGTCAGCGGGTCTACCTCGTCGCGACCCAGCACCAGGGTGTTGACGTTGACGCTCCCGAAGCCGTGCGGCAACGACACGACGCCCGGCCTCATGTCGCCGCTGACGCAGGCGATGGCTTCGAGGTCGCCGGCCGCTGAGGCGATACGCACGCTCTGACCGTCCTCGACATGGCGCTGCTCGGCATCGGCCGGGTTGATGAGGAGTTGGGGGAGGTCCTCTCGGCGGTGGTCGTACAGGCTGCTGGTCAGTTGAGAGTTCTGGTGCCGTAGCTGTCGCCGAGGGATGAGAACCAGGTCGGCAGGGTCCTGCAGCACCTCCATGTGGTCGACCAGCTGCGATGGCGCGAGACGCCAGCGCCCGTCCGGGAGTACGCGGTCGTGCACCCAGCCGATCACGGCGCGTTCGCTGACGATCGCCCCCTCCGCCGCCCGGAGCTCAGCGAGCGGTGCTCGACCGCGACTGGCCACTTCGGCCAGCACGTCGTCGTCGGTGTAGTCGTCGGGGGCCACTCCCGACGGAGTCAGCGGATGCCCCATCCGTCGGCCCAGCTCAGCGAAGATCCACCAGCCCGGCTTCCGGCCCGCGGTGGGGGGGAGGACGGCCTGCGTGTACTGCGCGCTGACCGTCATGTATCCCTGGTCGGTGAACTGGGAGACATCGGCGCGCTCGAGCTGACCGGTGCAGGGCAGGACGTGCGTCGCCAACCGACCCGTCGCGGAATGGACCACGTCTGCCGATACGAGCACGTCCAGTGTCTGCAAGGCGGCCAGCATCCGGCTGGTGTTGGGGACTGCGGTCAACGGATTCCCACCGAATCCGATCAGGGCCCGGACGTTGCCGGCTTCCATCTCGTCGGGCAGCGCAGCGCACGGGTACTCGCCCCACCGTCGGGGAAGCTCTGGCCGGCTGGCCGGCCCGGGATCCGGAACGCCGTCCGACATGGGCAGAGCGGGTCGGCGGTCGAGCTGGTGCAGGAAGCCTGGGTGGAACCAACTGCCGCCTTCACGATCCAGCGACCCGGTGATCGCACCGAGCGCGTACATCAGCCACTCGACCAGATTCGCCCAGCGCGACATGGTCACCCCTGTGCCGGTCTGGCCACTGAAACGGCCGTGCCGGCGCAGCGCTGCCACGAGGCGATCCAACTCGTCAGGCTCCAGGCCGCTCCCGCGGGCCGCGAAGGCGCGGTCGAAAGGCTCGACCGCGGCGGTGAGCGCGTCCACGCCCGATGCGTGCGCCTCGAGGTAGGGCCGGTCGGCGCCGTCGATCAGCAGTTCGCGGATGCAATGCCCGAGTATGAAGACATCACCTCCCGGTCGCGGCTGGAGGTGACTGGTCGCGACGCTGGTCGTCTCCGAGCGACGCGGGTCGATCACCCAGATCTCACCCCCTCGCTTGGTGATCTCGCGGAGGTGCTTGGTCGGTTGAGGAAGGCTGTTCGTCTGACCGTGGGACACAGCCGGATTCGTGCCGACGTAGAGCACCATCGAGGTGCGCTCGTAGTCGACGACCGACACCAGCCCCGGAAAGCCGGTCATCAGTTCGGATATCAGCGGCTTGCACGGCATGTCCACCGTGGTTGCCGTGTAGAGACTCTTGGACCCGATGGCGTCGAGGAACTTGCGGGCGTAGCGACGCCCGGCGGTGTCCAGGGAAGCGGCGAAGCCGAGGTACAGGGCGACTGAGTCGGGCCCGTGACCGCGGATGAGCGCCGTCAAGCGCGTCGCCAGGTCGTCGAGAGCCCCGTCCCAGTCGGTGTCGACCGGAGCCCCGTCGTCGACGACCGTCGGGACGTTCAGCCGCTCCGGACTGTGGTGGAAGGTCGCCAGCGAACGCCCCTTGGGGCAGGTGTAACCACCACTCACCGGATGATCGGGATCGCCCTTGACCTTGACCACGTCAGGGCCGTCGACGTGGACGAGCAGACCACAGCCGGCGAGGCAGAAGCGGCAATAGGTTCGATGGACTGCGGTCATGAGGTGAGCTGACGAGGGGTCTCGAGCAGTCGCGCCCGGACGAGATACTTCTGGATCTTCCCCGAGGCGGTCCGAGGCAGTTGATCCACGATCTCGAGGCGCTCGGGCCAGAACTGCTTGGCCATCCCCGCCTGCGCCAGGTGATCGGTCAGGTCCTTCAGCGTCGGAGGCGCGCCGGCGGGGACCACCACCGCGCATCCGCGTTCGCCGAGTCGCTCATCCGGATATCCCACGATCGTGACATCGGCGACCTGGGGATGAGAGATCAGGATGTTCTCCGTCTCGACCACGGGCACGTTCTGTCCGCCTCGCACGATGATGTCCTTGCTGCGCCCCGTGAAGCGGATTCCCCCGTCGGTGACCTGGCGGCCCAGGTCACCGGTCTCGAACCAGCCGTCGGAGGTCATCGAATCGGCCGTGAACTCCGGTTGGTCCAGGTAGCCGACGAACACTCCTGGTCCACGCACCTGGAGGCGCCCCGACTCCCCCGTCGCCACGGGCTGCAGGTCCTCGTCGACGATCCGCAGTTCCTGCCAGGGAACGACATGACCATCACTGGCGGCGACCATCTCGATGGGCGTGCCGATCCGGTGGATCGTCGTGGTGCCACCTTCCGAGCAACCCCACAAGGAGATCAACTCGGCGCCGAGGTGCTCCTTGACCGCATGCGCCAGGGCCGGCGGGATCTGGGCTCCTCCACAAGCGAAGGCCCGAAGGTCCGTGACCGGCCGGCGTGATTTCTCCTGGGCATCCACCAGATCCTGCGCGAATGGAGTCGCTGACAGGGTCCAGGTGATCTTCTCCTGCTCGATCAGGTCGAGCGCGGCTGGCGCATCCCACACGTCCTGGTAGACGACCTTCTGTCCGGTGGACAGCGGCAGGAGCATCCCCCAGTAGAAGCCGGTCAGGTGCCCGAGCGTGGACGCCATGAAGGCGACGTCGTCGCCGGTGAGCTCCATTGCCCAGGGCATCGGGAGGCCGGACGCCCACAGAGTGTCGTGGGTGTGCAGGGCAGCCTTCGGCATGCCGGTGGTGCCGGACGTGAACAGCAGGAGGGCGATGTCCTCGCCGGTGGGGACCCGGGCATCGAGCTTGCACTTGAGGGCCGGGTCGAGCTCACGGCGCTCACCCAGCAGGTCAGCCGTCCATCGGGGGCCTTGCGTGTCGGACTCGTCGCCGATGACGACCACGTGCTGCAGGGTGGGAAGATCGGCTTGCAACCGCCGGCCGACCTCACCGTGCGGGAAGCCGCGGAAGTCGTCGGGGACGAACAGGAGCTTCGACCGAGCGTGACCGAGCATCAAGCGCAGTTCACGCTCGCGGTAGATCGGGGGGATGGGGTTGGGAATCGCTCCGGCGCGCTGTGCCGCCAGAGCGATCACCGGGAATTCCCAGCCGTTGGGCAGCTGGATGGAGATGATGTCCTCCCGCTCCACCCCCATGTCCAGCATCGCGCCGGCCAAGCGATCCACCAGCCCGCCGAGTTGGGCGTAAGTCAATGTGGTGGGCAGCGGGGACCCGGCGCGATAGGCGACGATCGCGGCCTTGTCCGGCTGCTTCGCGACAGCCTCGAGGAAGTCCTCCAGCAGGCTGCGCCCCCGCCACCAGCCCTCTGCGCGGTAGCGCTCGGCCAGTTGCGGTGGGACGGTGCGCAGCGAGTGGGCCACCAGAGCCGAATGCGTGCGCTGTGTCATCACGGTTCAGCCTTTCCAGACCGGTTCATGGGGCGCGCGGACCCCTCATGAGCCCGCACCGACCGTTGATCCACCGAGTCGCCGGCGTGGGTGCCACGTGCCCCTGCACAAGGGACACGTAGCACCCACGCCCTAGGTCATGCGACGGCCTGGAGCGCGCCGTCCACGAACTGGGACGCCACGAGGCTGTCGCTGAAGCCGGTCTGGCTGTCGGCGAAGCTGATCTGAGCGCCTTCCGCGCCGCCCGCTGCGTCGAAGGGCGGGAGGCCCCGCAGAGCCTCGGCGAGCCCGTCACCGTCGGTGCTCCCGCCGGTTTCCTCGAGAGCCTGGGCGAGGAGCTTGATCGTGTCGTACGAGTTCGCGGCCTGCTCGCTGAGCGTCACGGTGAGCTCCTCGACATCGCCGCCGTACTCGGCCTGGTAGCGCTCGACGAAGTCGATGAACTGGGGCTTCGTGGCGAGCTTGTTCACCAGGGTGTAGATCGGCAGGGCCTCGATCACCTCGGGCCCGGCCACGGTCAACGCGTCCGGCGACACGATGGCGGAGACGCTCAGGATCGGAACCGTGAGTCCACGCTCGACCATGGTCTTCATGATCAGCCCGAGGTCGGCAGCCGACGACCCGAGAGCGAGGACGCCGTCGGGATTCTGCGAGACGACCGTGCCGACCGGGCCGGTGACGTCGGTGGAGTTGAGTTCGTAGGTGGTGGCCGGGCCGGCGAGGGCGATGCCGGCCTCGTCCAGCGCCGCTTCCGTCGGCGGACCGATCGTCGACCCGGTCGCACCGCTGTCGGTCAAGAGCGCGGGGCGCTCGAGTCCGAGTTGCTCCGCCAGGTCCGCGAGGGCCGCGGGGTATTCGGTCTGGTCGACCGCGACCCGGAAGGTGTACTCCGCGTCCACCGTCAGCTGGGGCGAGATGGTGGACGGGTTGATGTAGACGATCTTGCGCCGCTCGGTGACCTCGCGGATCGCGAGGCCTTCGATCGAGGTGTATCCCCCGACGATGACCTCGGCCCCGTCGACGGTCACCGCACGCTGCGCCACGCGCGCGGACTCATCCGGCGAGAGCTTGTCGTCGTAGGTCTCGAGGACCAGCTGACGCCCCCCAGCGCCCCCGTCCGCGTTGATCTCGTCGACCGCCAGTTGGGCGGAGTCGATCATCTGCTCCGCGTACACCGCGTTGCCACTCGTGAGGGGCACCGGGAACCCGATGACCAGATCCTCACCGGAGGACCCGCCGTCGCCGCCCCCGTCACCGCCCGCCTCTCCCCCACATGCGGCGACCGCCAAGGTGACCGCCGCGAGGATCGAGGCGGCTCTGATGTGCTTTCCTCGCATGACCACTCCCTCTGTTTGGGTGACGACTGACCTGCACGCCTCCTGCCTGGTCGGGGAGGGGCGCGAGACATGGGGACGACGCAGCTGGATTCAGAAGTACGCCGCGTGGATGGTGCTGGCGTCGAGCGAAGCCGAGTCGCCTTCGGCGGTGATCGATCCGTCCCTCAGGACGACCATCCGATTGGTGGCCCTGACGACCCGATCACTGTTCTGCTCGACGATGAGCATCGCGATCCCGCGATCCCGGAGCACGGTCAGGGACTCGTAGATGCGATCGATGATCAAAGGCGCCAGTCCGAGGGACGGCTCGTCCAGCAGCAGCAGCTTGGGCTTCTGGATCAGCGCACGAGAGATCGACAGCATCTGCTGCTCGCCGCCGGACATGAGCCCCGCCACCTGATTCGACCGGTCGGCCAGCACAGGGAACATCTCGTGCACGAGGGGCAGGGTCTCGTTCAACCTGCGACGGACTTCGGCCGGCCGCAGGGCCATGGTCGCGATCTCGAGGTTCTCCCGCACCGTCAGGTTCCGCAGGACCCGATGTCCCTCGGGCAGGAGAACCAGGCCCTTGCGGGGAAGCTCCGACAGGCGAGCCGACGAGATGTCCTCGCCCTCGAAGAGCACGCGGCCGGCCCGCGGATGCAGCCGCCCGCTGATGGCACGGAGCAAGGTCGACTTGCCGGCACCGTTCATCCCGACCAGGCCCAGCGCGTCGCCCCGGTCGATGGTCAGGTCGAGAGACTTGATGACTGCCTCAGCGCGGCCGTAGGCCACGACCAGTCCGGTGATCTCGAGGATGGCGCCGCCGGTCATCGGGGGACTCCTAGGTAGGCCGAGATGACGCCTTCGTGGGCGAAGACCTCGTCCGGGGTTCCGGTGGCGAGGACTTGACCGTGATCCACGACGTACACGCGGTCGCAGGCAGCGCGGATGAGGGAGAGGTTGTGATCGACCAGGAGCACTCCCAACCCACTGCCGCTCAAGCGCCGGACCACGGAGGCCACCTCGTCCCGCTCGTGCTCGGTGAGGCCCGCGCCCGGCTCGTCCAAGAGCAGGAGGGAGGGATTCATCATCAGGTTTCGGGCGATCTCCATGAGACGCAAGGTCCCGTAGGTCTGTGAGCCCGCCTTCTCGTTGGCCCGACCGGCCAGTTCGAACTCGGCGAGCATCCGCATCGCCCGCTCGCGCACCCCACGGTCGTGCTTGCGCGCTCCTGGGGTCAGCAGCGCCTGCCGCCACCAGCCGACCGAACCGGTATCCCCTGCCAGCATCAGATTCTCGATCAGCGTGAGATCGGGGATCACGTGCGGGCTCTGGAACGTCCGAGCGACGCCACCGTTGACGACCTTCTCCGGCGTCAGCCCGAGGAGCTCCCGGCCATCGAGCTTGATGCTGCCGGTCGCCCGAACATCGCCCGTCACAGCGTTGAAGAGCGTCGTCTTGCCCGCCCCGTTCGGGCCGATGAGACCGACGGACTCACCTGTCCGAAGAGTCAGACTCACCCCGTCGACAGCCACGGTGCCTCCGAACCGGACGGTGACGTCGCTGAGGACCAGCTCGCTGGGCTCCACGTCGCGAGCCACGATCGGCTGCGACTCTCCCCGCTGCTGCGGTATGTCGCGGGGCACGGGCCCGACGCCGGTCGCCTTCGCCGGCACCCAGAACCGTCGCCAGTTCCACCGCTCACCGAGCCGCGCCAACACGCCGGCGACTCCACCCGAGCCCAGCGCGATCAGGACGATGATCCCGACACCGAGAACGAGGTCCTGAGACTGTCCGCTCGCGAACGAGAGTTCCCCGAAGGCCACCAGGACGATGACGCCGACGACCGGGCCGTACAGGAATCCGGCCCCGCCCAGGATCGTGGCGAGCAGGAGGATGGTCAGACGTTGGAAGCTGAACGTGTCCTGGCTCAGCGACAGCTGGAAGAAGGCATACAGCCAGCCGGCGAGACCGGCGAATGCGCCCGAGATGCCGAACGCGACCAGGCGCGTGCTGCCCATCGACCCGCCGACGGCTGCCAGGACGCGTGGTCCCTCCCGCAGGGCAACGAAGCGACGCCCCAGGCCTGACGCATTGATCCTCCGGCTGATGACGAAGATCGCCCACGCGAACACCGCGCACAGCCAGTAGTACTCCGGAAAACCACCGATCAGGTCGAGGCCGAAGAAGGTCGGGGAGGGGATCGCGAAGATCCCGACAGCTCCCCCGGTGAACTCCTCCCAGTCGATGAGGAGGTCGGTCAGCGCCAATGTGAACGCCAGCGTGGCGATTGCCAGGAACAACTCGTCCAGGCGTCGTGAGGGAAGGGCGATCAGGACCGACACCAAGGCTGACACTGCCGTCGCTGCCAGTCCACTGAGCCAGAACGACCACTCGAGTTGGACGACGCAGTAGACGGCGGTAAATGCGCCCAGCCCGTAGATGGCCACCAGCGCGAGGTTGAAGACCCCGGCATAGCCGTAGATGATGTTGAAGGCGCTGGTCAGGATGTAGGCGACCGCAGTCGCGGTCGCGAGGTAGATCAGGTAGTCGTTGGAGGAACTGAAGATCCCGACGAGCAAGAGGACCAGAGGCGCTCCTGCCATCTTCAGGCCGGTTCCCCACACCTGCCGCACAGTGGTCACAGATTCACACCCGCTCTCCGATAGCGCCGGAACCGAAAAGACCTCTCGGCCGGACGACCAGCACAGCCGCCAGCACGAGGAGGACGACCACGCTCTCCTTGCCGCCGAACCCGATCTCGGTGGTGACCGCGATCCCCGCCGACAGCACAACTGCCCCGGCAACGCTTCCCGCCAGGCTGCCGAGGCCGCCGATCACGGCGGCGACGAACGTGTTGACCAACAGGATCGGCGCCGTGTCGACCGAAACGCTCGCCAATGACGCCTGGAACAAGCCGCCGGCCGCCAGGCCGACTCCGCCGACCACCCAGGCCAGCAACTCGAACTTGCGACTGCGGACGCCGTACATCTCCGCGAGCTCGCTGTCCTGTGCAACGGCCGCCAGCGTTCGACCGATCAGCGTCCGGTCGAAGATCAGGTAGAGGCAGAAGAGCAACACAGCCGCGGCACCGATGACGACCAAGCGCTGGACGCTCACACGCGTTCCCAGGATCTCGACGGTCCCCCCAACCCAGGGCTCGATGTTGTGGGCCGCGCCGCCGAAGATCTCGTGCGTGAGCCAACCGAGCACGAGACCGAAGCCCAGCGTCGAGATCGTCAATCCGATCGGCGCCACGTTCGCGCGTCGGGCGGGCAGGATGGCGGTGAAGTACGCCACGACACTGGCGACCACCGTGGCCAGCACGGTCAGCAGCGCTGAGGTGAACGCCCCCAAGCTGGCGAAGTAGGCAGCGAACGACCCGGCGAACACGGTGAAGTGGCCGGCGCCGAAGTTGGCCACGCCGCTGACCCGGAACAACAGATTCATGGCCACCACGAGCGGCACGAGAACCGCCGCTCCGGACAGAGTCGCAATGATCAGAGACACGAGGCTCCCCTCTCTTCAGGACGGGGCGCCGCAGTGCAGGAGCCGCGGGCGCGCATGTCGCCCGACGCCCGCGTTGCCCTCATGTGAGCACTCACCACCACACGCACCAGCCCGTTCCGCTCGTTGTCCACGTCGTTCCAGCCGCGCGCGTCAGAGCTACCTCCGGAGACGGCGACGGACTGCCCACCTGAGCGGATCCGACGACCGCCGCCCGATGACGCCATGGAGGCACCCTTCCGACATGGCTGAAGGGACTGAGCGCCCCCAGGACCGCACATCACCCGACGGCTGTGACGACGACTACACTCTACAAGAACGGTGTCTGAGTCAAGAAGTTTGTTGACTTTTTCTGGCGGCATCGGGGCCCGGGCCGACGGTGCGCCCAACGGGCACGCCTGGGCGGCCAAGACTGCTGAGGCCGGCCTCTCTCGGCCCCGACCGTCCAGCACTTAACCTGCCTAAGCAATGGAACCAGTGGCCCAGGTCACGCGTCAAGATCTGCCAGGCAACGAACCTGCATCACTCGACTCACGCTTGCACGCGCCGGCAGTGCCGAACGGCCGGTCCTACGAGGCGGGCGGGTCCGGTCGAGGCGTCAGAACGTGACCACCGCGCGCGCCCCCTTCTCGAGGAGGCAGTACTCGACGGCGTCGTTGACGTCGTCGAAGGGGAACACGGCGGTCACCAACTCATCGAGCTTCAGTCGGCCGGCCCCGTAGAGCTGAACGAGCCGCGGAACGTCTCGGCGGACGTGCGTCGACCCGTACAAGGATCCGCGGATGACCTTCTCCGTCATGACGACGCCTGTGAACGCTGGCAGGGACAGTTGCACGTCGTCCCCCGCGGCCCCGACCAGCACCACTCGCCCGCCACGGCGGGTCATGCTGATCGAGTCACGAATGGTCTCGGGCCGCCCCACGACATCCAGCGCAACGTCGACACCGCGCCCGCCGACGAGGTCACGCACGCGCCTGGCCGTGCCGTCTCCCGGCCGCAGGACGTGGGTGGCCCCGAGGCTCCGAGCCATGTCCAGTCGTTCGTCGTGCAGGTCGATGGCGACGATGGTCCCGGCTCCGGCCAGGTGCGCGCCCTGGACCGCATTGAGACCCACTCCCCCGCAGCCCACGACCGCGACGCTCTCACCGACACCGATCGCGGCCGTGTTCACAGCCGCGCCCCACCCGGTGAGGACCCCACAACCGATGAGTGCCGCCGATGGGAACGGAATGCTCTCCGGGATCTTGATCGCCGATCGGGCAGGGACCACGCAGCGTCGAGCGAATGTCCCGAGCCCCGCCATCTGGTACATCGGCTGGCCACGGAGCGAGAAACGAGTGCTCCCGTCCATGAGGGTCCCCCGAGCGAAGGCGACTCCCGCCTTCTCGCACAGTTGGGGCTGACCCGCCACGCAGTAGAAGCAGTCACCGCACTGCGCCAGCCACGACAACACAACGCGATCACCGACCTCGACGTCGACCACGCCACCGCCTACTGCCGTGATGACACCGGCGCCCTCGTGCCCCAGCACAACGGGCAGTGGATGCGGAAGCCACTGCTTGAGCACCGAGACGTCCGAGTGGCACACGCCGGTTGCTGCGATCTCCACCTCGACTTCGCCCTCACGAGGGGGCTCGAGCTCGACCTCGACCAGGCGCAAGGGCGTGCCCACCCGCTCCAACACGGCTGCCTGCGTCATGACTCTCCCTGGCTCCGACCTGACCCGGATGATTGGACAGTAGGCGGTACTCGATTGCTCGCACTGTAGAGCTTAGCGGAGTGTCGCCCGCGATGGCAGCTCCGGGGAGATCGCCAGAGAAGAGCGCCGGGTCGACCTGGTTGGGGCCTGCCGCCGTTCGCATGCAGTGACGGCCACGTGAACCCCGTCCAGGCGCGACCTCGAGCCGCCGGTCTCCGGCGGACGCCGGGCCGCGATGAGGTCATGCGGAGGACGAGTGTTGCGAGCGAAGGTCCGTAGTGGCGACCAACGCCGAGGGCCCCGCACTCCCATGTGGAGACTGCCGTCCGACTGACGGGCAGCACTCGCGCCAACTCGGCCTTCCGGAGTGCTGCTACCTGGCGGGCGGAGGTCAACGGGAGTCAGGCGGTTTCGGGCTGTTGGGCCCGGGTCGAGAGTCGTGCCCGGCGGCCAGCGTCCGCGCGCCGGTCAGTGGCCGCCCTGCGGTGGGAGAGCGGTGACCAGGGGGTGGTCCTCGTTGATCTTCCCGGTCGTCGCCGCGCCCCCGGGGCTGCCCAGGTCGGAGAAGAACTCCACGTTGGCGTTGTAGGAGTTCTTCCACTTGTCCGGGACGTCGTCCTCGTAGTAGATGGCCTTGGCCGGGCACGCCGGCATGCAGGCGCCGCAGTCAGCGCACTCGTCGGGGTGGATGTAGAGCCTCCGGTCGCCCGCGTAGATGCAGTCCAACGGGACTCCTCGATGCACGCCTTGCCGAGGACGTCGACGCAGGACTGTGTGATCACGTCGGTCATCACGATCTACTCGTGAGCGTGCGGGAACGGGCCGCACGAGACACTCGGCTCAGGTCCGCCTGTCGGCTCAGATCACCTCGCGTGCACGCAGCCCGTCGATCTCGTCCTGAGTGAAGCCTTCCTCGCGGAGGACCTCGTCCGTGTGCTCACCCAGACGCGGTGCCCCCTGGGGGTGGTACGGGCGTTCACCATCGATCTCGAAGGGGGCTCGGAGCATACGGATCTCGCCGGCGTTGGAGGGAATGCCGTCGACGTACAGCTCAGCATTGCGCTGCGTGAAGAACTCCATCGACTCCTCGACCTCGAGCACCGGGGCCACCGGCACGTCGTGGTCGCGAAGGATGGCCAACCACTCTTCGGCGGTACGCCGGAGGAGTTCGCCATTGATCAACTCGGCCAACACCTTCCGGTTCTCCACCCGGGAGGTGTTGTCCGCCACGCGCGGATCGTTCTCGAGATCCGGCCGGTCGAGGGCTGCGCACAGCCGCCGCCAGGACTCGTTGTGGAACGCCCCGATGACCAGGTACTTGCCGTCGCCGGTCGTATATGCCTCATAGGGGGCGAGCTGCGGATGACCGCTCCCCTGTCGCCGGAAAGACGGCGTGCCGTTCAGGATGCTCGGCGTGTAATTGGCCATCAACGCGTAGGACGCATCCAACAGTGACGTCTTCACCCGCGCACCCTGACCGGTCTCCTTGCGGCGCAAGAGGGCGGCCAGGACGCTGATCGTCGCCATGCACGACGCCGCGACGTCGGTCACCGGGGTGCCCGCCTTCGCCGGCGCGCCATCCGGGTCCCCGGTCATGGCCATGAGGCCCGAGTAGGCCTGGGCCACGATGTCGTTCCCTGACTCGGTCTCGAACCCCTTCGTGCCGCCGAACGCCGACACGGAGCAGTAGACGATGTCAGGATTGACCGCCTTGACCTCCTCGTACGACAGGCCCCATCCGTCCATCATCCCGGGCCGGAAGTTCTCGATCAGGACGTCGGCCGACGCGCACAGACGCAACGCCACCGCCTGCCCCTCAGGGGTCCGCAAGTCGAGAGTGATCCCGCGCTTTCCTCGATTGATGCCGAGGAAGTAGCCGCTCTTCCCGTTCACCAGGTGGTCGGTGAACCGGATGAGGTCCCCACGCTTGACCTTCTCGACCTTCACCACGGACGCCCCCATGTCGGCCATGAGCATGGACGCGTACGGACCCGCGACGGCGGAACCGAAGTCGAGCACCTTCAGGCCATCCAGAATGCCCATGTCGCTCCTCCCGTCGGCATGTCGCGGGCGACTGCCGGTCGTGGCCCGGCCTCACGGCAGGCCAGCGGTGGACAACTTACTTAACTACGTGAAAGTTAGATGGGTGCCGCTTTCGTGTCAACGCCAGCCGCCGGCGAACGGCGTCCACGTCCGACCGTCTCCGGGCCGGCGCCCAAGAGCCGGCAGGCGCTCCCCTGATCGGGTACGGCGACGTCCTCCGGTCTGAAACTAGGTAAAGTAGTCCGGCGAGAGTCGAGGGCGACTGGACGGCGTGGCCGACCCCGGAGCATCGAGGTGACCTCTGCGGCGGACCCCGCGGCAGGTCTCGGTAGAGGTAGGGAGAAGCATGAGCGCCATGGCCAGGACAGAGCTGGAGCTTGACCGTCTGGTCACACGCGAGGACCTGACGCGACTGCGCATGACACTTGGCCGGCTGGGGCGCGTCCTGCGGCAACAGAACGACGACGGACTCAGCTACGCGCTCGTCTCCTTGTTGTTCGCCATCGCGCGTAGCGAACCCGTGACCGCTGGCGAGCTGGCCATCAGCGAGGGAGTGAGCCCACCGTCGGTGACGAGGTCACTCAATCGCCTCCGCAAGCTGGGGTACGTGAACCGGGAGTCGGATCCGTCCGATCGACGCGCGTCTCTGATTTCGCTGACGGAAGCCGGGAACCGCGAGCGTGCCGCCATCCTGAAGACCCGTGAGATCTGGTTGACAGAGCATCTCGCCCGACTCACGGCGGAGGACGTCACGCAGCTGCTCGCTGCACTTCCTGCTTTGGAGCGCCTCTGCGACCCGGCGCTGAGCCACCACGACGGCGGATGAGCGACCAGGGCGACCAGGGCGGCCACAGTGCAAGAACCTGGGGGGCCACCGACTCGTTTCCCCGGTCCATGAGCTAGGCGGCCTGTGCGCAGAGCCCGGCTGGCCGTTCGAGAGAGGGATACCGACGGGTCATGAAGAAGCGGATCCTCGTTGTGGGAGCCTCGTTGGCCGGGGTGCGTACAGTCCAGGCCCTGCGTCGCAGCGGCAGCGCCGACGAGATCGTGCTCGTCGGTGGAGAGCCGGGGACGAGCGACGGTCTGGCATCCGATCGGCCGCCGTTGTCGAAGAAGTTCCTCTTCGACGCCGCCGTCACCGCACCGCCACTCGTCACACCCGCCCAATTGGACGAGCTGGATACACGCCTTGTCCACGGCCACGCCACCGACCTCGACCTGGATCGGCGACATGTGGTTCTCCACGGCGGGGGAACGGAGCCTTTCGACACGCTCGTCATCGCGACGGGCTCGTCCCCGAGGACCGTCCCGGGCCTCGAGCCGCGGCCAGGTGTGCACGTCTTGCGGAGCGCTGCGGACGCGACCGCCATCCGCGCGGCCTGCCCCGGTGACGGCTCGGTCGTGGTGGTGGGAGGAGGGTTCATCGGAGCGGAAGTGGCGTGGACCCTGCACACGCTCGGGGCAGCGGCGACAGTCGTCGAGCCCTTGCCCACCCTCATGGTCCGAGGGCTCGGCCCCCGGATCGGTGAGGCGTTGACTCGTCGGCACCTCGCAGCCGGCATCAACCTCCGGATGGGCGTCGGCGTCGCGGGGATCGATGGCGAAGAGCAAGTCCGCGGAGTCCAGCTGACCGACGGCAGCTACCTCCCCACCGACGTCGTGGTGCTGGGGCTCGGAACGGTGCCGGAGACCAACTGGCTGGTTGACTCCGGTCTCGACCTTCGCGACGGCGTCGTGTGCGACCAGCAGCTGACTGCTCTAGGCGCGGAGGACGTCTACGCCGTGGGCGACGTGGCGCGCTGGCGTCACCCCCGCTATGGCGAGGACGTTCGGGTCGAGCACTGGACCAACGCGGTGGAGTCTGCCTCGGTGGTTGCGGCGAACCTGACCGGCACACCGACCGTCCACGATTCCGTGCCCTATGTGTGGACCGACCAGCTCGGCGGCAGGCTCCAAGTGCTCGGCCGGGTGCGCCCGCAGGACGAGGTCCACATGATCGAGGGCGACCTGAACGACAAGTTCGTCGCCGTGACCGGAGGAGACGGCGGGCTGCAGAGCGCCGTCGGTTTCAGCATGGCTCGCCCGCTGATTCGCTTCAGACAGCTACTGGCCGCCGGGGCCACATGGGAGGAAGCGCTGGCGTGAACCAGGCACAACGCACCTTGGCTTCGTCCTCACTGGCCATCTGTCCATGACCTCTTCCAGTACTTAACATAGTGCAGTAACCTGAGCGTCCAGGTGCAGCCGCTCAGCGCGGCGAGGTCATGCGCCTGGTCGACCAGGTCCTGTTCTCGCGGTCCAGGTCGGCGTCATTGACCGCAGTCGGTCGACGGTGACCGCCTGCTCGCCCACTGTTCCTCCATTGCGGAGGGCGGTAGGCCCACCGACTTCTGGAGGAACGATGCGTGCTGTCGGGTTGACCGAGTTCGGCGGACCGGAGGCATTGACGGTGCTCGAGCTGGACGAGCCGCATGCCAGCCCTGGCGAGGTGCGCATCCGGGTTCGAGCCGCGAGTGTGGTCCCGGCCGATGGCATGTTCCGCAACGGGGCGCTCGCAGCACGATTGACGTCGCCGGCCCCGTGGGTCCCCGGAACCGAGGTCGCCGGCGTCGTGGACGAAGCGCCCGACGGCAGCCCATGGGCGGTCGGCGATGAGGTCATCGCCATCGTCGTGCCGTTCCACCAGCGTCCTGGTGCGTATGCGGAGCACGTCGTGGTACCGGTCGGATCGGTCGGTCCTCGTCCCCAGAGCTGCGACTTCGACACTGCTGCGGCTCTGCCGATGAGCGGGCTCACAGCCTCAGCGCTGGTCGACCTGCTGCACTTGGAGCGGGGCGAGAGCGTCGCGGTCACCGGCGCCGGCGGTGTGGTCGGGAGCCTGGTGGTGCAGCTGGCCAGGAGGGCAGGGGCGACGGTCCTTGCCGATGCGGCCGGCGGCGACGAAGAAGTCGTGCGGGGCGGTGACTATGCGCAGCAGATCCGTCAACTGCGTCCGGACGGCGTGGACGTCCTCGTGGACGCTGCGCTCATCGGCGCCTCGCTGCTCCCGGCCGTGCGGGACGGCGGGCGGGCCGCCTCGCTGCGCGCGGGACAGCTGGAGTCCGAGCGGGGCATCTCCATCGTGAGCGTGTCGGTGTGGGACTACGCCGAGGACAGCGCACGCCTGCGAGCGCTCTCCTCCCTCATCGACGAGGGCGCGCTCGTCCCGCCGCAGGTCCGCACCTTCGCGATGGAGGACGCGGCAGCCGCCCATGAGGCCCTGGGACGGGGCGGACAGCGCGCACGGAGCGTCCTCGTCTTCTAGTCCTGGCCTGCCCCTGCCTGGGTTTTGGAGCTACCGCAAGGGCCGGAAGAACTCGCGGATGTCGGAGACGAGCGCATCCGGTTGCTCCATCGCCGCGAAGTGGCCGCCGCGCTCGTGTTCCCGCCACATCCGCAGGTCGGGGAACTGCGCCGCCGCCCAGTCCTGTGGAGGTCGGTAGATGTCGTGCGGGAACAGTGACGCGCCGGCCGGCACCGGCACCTTCGGCAGCCGACCCCCCCGCTCCTGGGCCATCTCCCAGTACAGCCGCGCCGACGACGCTCCCGACCCGGTGAACCAGTAGATGGCGATGTGGTCCAGGATGCGGTCCCGCCCAAGAGCAGCCACCGGGTCGCCGTCGCAGTCCGACCACGCCCAGAACTTCTCCAGGATCCACGCGCACTGGCCGGACGGGGAGTCCGAGAGTCCGTACCCCACGGTCTGAGGCCGGGTGCGCTGGAGCTTGTTGTAGCCGGAGTCGACGGCGCGGTAGCGCCGCTCGGCCTCCAGTGCCCGTCGCTCCACGTCGGAGAACTCCGTCTGCCCTGGCGGCGGCCCGGCGATCACCATGTTGACGTGCACCCCGACGACACGCGTCGGGTGCCGGGCGCCGAGGTGCGCGGAGACCCCCGAGCCGATATCGCCCCCCTGTGCTCCGAAGCGGCCGTAGCCCAGTCGGGTCATCAGTTCTGCCCACGCATCGGCGATGCGCGCCAGGCCCCATCCGGTCAGGTCGGGCTTGCCGCTCCACCCATAGCCCGGCAGCGAGGGGATCACCACGTGGAAAGCGTCCCGGGGGTCATCGGGGACAGTGAGCGGTTGGATCACCGCGAGAAACTCTGCGACCGAGCCGGGCCAACCGTGGGTGAGCAGGAGTGGCAGGGCGTCGGGGTGCGGAGACCGGGCGTGCATGAAGTGGATCGGCAGCCCGTCAACATGGGTCACGAACTGGGGAACCGAGTTGAGCAGGGTCTGCCGTGCGGGCCAGTCGTACTCGTGGAGCCAGTATCGACAGAGGTCCTGCACATGGTGCAGCGGCACCCCCTGCGACCAGTCGCGCACGGTTTCCCGCTCCGGCCAGCGCGTGACCGCGAGCCGACGCTGCAGGTCCTCCAGCGCCGATGTCGGGACGTCCACCGCGAAAGACTCGATGCCCGGCACCGTCATGGGACGACATGGACGGGATGCGCCGCCCTCATCGCACGGCGGCTGTGACGGTGCCGTCGTGGACTGTCCAGGTGTCGGTGCCGTGCACGAGCGCTCGCAGGTCGGCGCCGCCGGCGTCGACGGCGGTCCGTACCTGCTCCCGCGCGAGGTCGTCGTAGGTGGGGCGGGAGACCTGGCGCAGGACGCCGAAGACGGCATGGTCGAGGCCTTGGTCGGAGAGCCGGGAGAGCGCGAAGGCCAACTCGTGGTCGGTGGCGTCGTGCACGACGACGTCCGCGGGTGCGACTTCGGCGGTGGGCGCGACGCCGAGGCCGAATCCGCGCCGGACCACCGCCCAGCGGCCCTCCGTGCCGAAGGTGATCGGTTCCCCATGCCGGACGGTGATCACCCGCGACTCGGACTTGTCGGGCTTGCGCAACACGTCGAAGGAGCCGTCGTTGAAGATCGGGCAGTCCTGGTAGATCTCGACCAGGCTCGCACCGCGGTGGCGGGCGGCCGCCTCGAGCACCGTGGTCAGCCCCTTGCGGTCGGAGTCCATGGCGCGGCCGACGAAGGTGGCGTCAGCACCCAGTGCGAGGGACACGGGATTGAACGGGGCGTCGACCGAGCCCTTCGGCGTCGACTTGGTGACCTTGCCGACCTCCGAGGTGGGCGAGTACTGGCCCTTGGTCAGGCCGTAGATCCGGTTGTTGAACAGCAGGATCGTCAGATTGACATTGCGCCGGAGCGCATGGATCAGGTGGTTGCCGCCGATCGAGAGCGCGTCACCGTCACCGGTGACCACGAACACCGACAGATCCGGGCGGGACACCGCCAGCCCGGTGGCGATCGCCGGCGCACGGCCGTGGATGGAGTGGAAGCCGTAGGTGTCGAGGTAGTACGGGAACCTGGAGGAGCATCCGATGCCGGAGACGAACACGGTGTTCTCCCGGCGGAGGGCCAGCGTCGGGAGGAACGAGCGGACGGCGGCCAGCACGGCGTAGTCACCGCAGCCGGGGCACCAGCGGACCTCCTGGTCGCTGGTGAAGTCCTTGGCCTTCTGCGGCCCGTCGGCCGCGGGGATCAGGTCGAGGCCGCCGATCGTCGGCAACCCCAGATCGATGGCGCTCATGCCGGGACCTCTTCCTTCGTCACGTACGGGCCGAGGAGTTCGGCGAGCTCGGCGGCCCCGAACGGCATTCCGGACACCTTGGTGATCGAGTCGACAGGCACGCAGAACCGGCCCTGCAGCAGGAAGGCCAGCTGACCCAGGTTCATCTCCGGCACGACCACCCGCCGGTAGGAACGCAGCACCGCCTCGGTGTTCGCGGGGAACGGGTTGAGGTGCCGCAGGTGAGCCTGCGCGATCAGGTGCCCCGCCGCCCGCAGCCGGCGGACCGCGGCGCCGATCGGCCCGTAGGTCGATCCCCAGCCGAGCACGAGCACGTCGGCGTCGGGATCCTGGACCTCCAGGTCCGGCACGGGGATCCCGTCGATCTTGGCCTGCCGAACCCGGACCATGAACTCGTGGTTGGCCGGGTCGTAGGAGATGTCGCCGGTCTTGTCGGCCTTCTCCAGTCCGCCGATCCGGTGCGCCAGCCCGGGCGTGCCGGGCACGGCCCAGGGACGCGCGAGGGTCTCGGGGTCGCGCAGGTAGGGCAGGAACCGCCCGTCAGTACCGTCGGCCTCGCTGCCGTTCGGCGCGGTGGCGAAGGTGACGGTCAGGTCGGGCAGCGCGTCCTCCTCCGGCAGCCGCCACGGCTCCGAGCCGTTGGCGATCGCGCCGTCGGAGAGCAGCAGCACTGGCGTGCGGTAGGTCAGGGCCAGGCGGGCGGCCTCGACGGCGACGTCGAACGCGTCCGATGGTGACCGCGGGGCGACCACGGGCAGCGGCGCCTCGCCGTTGCGGCCGAACAGCGCCTGCAGCAGATCCGCCTGCTC
This sequence comes from Geodermatophilus sabuli, assembly GCF_010686765.1. Lineage (GTDB taxonomy): Bacteria > Actinomycetota > Actinomycetes > Mycobacteriales > Geodermatophilaceae > Geodermatophilus > Geodermatophilus sabuli_A. Next base: position 62,561 of record NZ_JAAGWF010000004.1, read on the forward strand.
GGTCTTGGTCGGCAGCCCGGTCGACGGGCCGCCGCGCTGGACGTCGACCACGAGCAGCGGGAGTTCGGTCATGACGGCCAGCCCGATCGCCTCGCTCTTGAGCGAGATGCCCGGCCCGGATGTCGTCGTCACCCCCAGCGCCCCGCCGTAGGAGGCGCCGATCGCCGCGCCGACGCCAGCGATCTCGTCCTCGGCCTGGAACGTCGTCACACCGAAGCGCTTGAGCCCGGCGAGCTCGTGCAGGATGTCGGAGGCCGGGGTGATCGGGTACGAGCCGAGGAACACCGGCAGACCCGACCGGCGGCCGGCGGCGACGATGCCGTAGGCCAGCGCCGTGTTCCCGGTGATCTGCCGGTACGTGCCGTCCGGCAGCACCGCCGGGGCCACCTCGTAGGTGACCGCGAACGCTTCCGTCGTCTCTCCGTACGCGTGCCCGGTGCGGAACGCGACGACGTTAGCCTCGGCGACCTCGGGACGGCGGGCGAACTTGCTCCGCAGCCAGCGCTCAGTCTCCTCGGTGGGCCGGGAGTACATCCACGACAGCAGGCCGAGCGCGAACATGTTCTTGGACCGGTCGGCGTCCTTGCGACCGACCCCCAGGGGTTCCAGCGCCCCGGCGGTCAGCGCGGCCATCGGCACCTGGTGGACCGTGTACGGCTCGAGTGAGGAGTCCTCGAGCGGATTGCCCGCGTACCCGGCCTTCGCCAGGTTGCGCGGGGTGAACTCGTCGACATTGACGATCAGCACCGCGCCGCGCGGCAGGTCCCCGAGATTCGCCTTCAGCGCCGCCGGGTTCATCACTACCAGCACGTCAGGCCGGTCGCCCGGGGTCAGGATGTCGTAGTCGGCGAAGTGCAGCTGGAAACTGGAGACCCCGGCCAGCGTCCCCGCCGGTGCCCGGATCTCCGCCGGGAAGCTCGGGAACGTCGCCAGGTCGTTGCCGAACGCCGCTGCCTCTGCCGTGAACCGATCACCGGTCAGCTGCATCCCGTCGCCGGAGTCCCCGGCGAACCGGATCACCACCCGAGCGCGGCGCTCAACCCTCTGCTGGACCATGTGTAGTTCCTCCAGTCGCGGAGCCCTGACCATGCGCTTTGCGGACGCACCACCTCGGGTGGGTGTGCGCCGGTTCGGCGGCGAGGCGCGGGCCTCCACCCGCCTCTGCCGCATCGACCACGAGGGGCTCGTCTCGGATTCGAGCAGGAACGCGAGGCAAAATGCTACACCAAGCTAAGCATAGGGCCGGGCGTCGTGCAATCCCCCGCTGACGACGGATCGGGCGGTGCGACGGGGCTTGTCTCCAGATGCTTAACCGTGTGTACTACCGATGGTCGAGCCGAGGAGATCTCATGAATCCCGCCCCGCTCATGCGGCTGTATCACACCGGCATCATCGTCAACGACTTGGACAAGGCCATGTCTCAGATGGGGACGGCGCTGGGACTCCTGTGGGCTCCGCCGAAGACGTCGACAGCACCCCTGCTGTGCCCTGACGGCATCGTGGACCGAGAGGTGCGCTTCACGTACTCGCTCCAAGGGCCGCACTTCATCGAACTGCTCGAACAGGTCAATGCCGCGCCCTACCTCAACCTGACCGGCGGGCGCTACGTCCACCACCTCGGATACTTCACCGACGACCTCCCGGGGGCGGCCGACTACCTGGAGCAGCAGGGATACCGCCGAGAACTGTCAGGTGCTCCGGAGAACGGTGCGATCACCCGCGCCTCCTTCCACTACAACCCCGAAGCGCCTGGAATGTGGATCGAACTGGTGTCACACGAGATCGCCGGCGAGATCGGCGACTGGATCGCGGAGGCCGCCGCCGAGGCCGGCCTTCCCTATCAGTCGCCCTTCGAGTGAAGAGCGTGGCCGGGCCGCTGAGTGACCTGCACATCGTCGATCTCTCCACCTATGTGGCGGGGCCGTCGGCAGCCCTGGCCCTCGCCCAGCTCGGGGCTGACGTCGTTCGCATCGATCCGCTCGGTGGCGCCACCGACACCCGGCGTCTGCCGCTGGCACCGGACGGAACCAGCCTGTACTGGGCCGGCCTGAACCGCTACAAGCGCTCGGTCGAGGTCGACCTGCGCACTGCCCAGGGGCGCGATCTGGTCCGGAGCCTCCTCGCGTGCGGTGGTGACGGCCACGGCATCCTGATCACCAACGCGGTGGGGCAGAGCTGGCTCGACTACGAAGATCTGCGACGGTCTCGCCCCGACCTGATCATGATCCACATCGCGGGTCGGGTGGACGGAAAGCCCGCGGTCGACTACACGGTCAACGCCGAGGTCGGCCTGCCGTGGCTCACGGGGCCGTCCGATTCCAGCGCACCCGTCAATCACGTTCTGCCGGCCTGGGACCTCCTGACCGGCCTACATGCCTCGCTGGCCTTGGTCACGGCCGACCGGGAACGGCGCCGTAGTGGCAACGGCCAGTACATCCGCATCAATCTCTCCGACGTCGCGGTCACCACAATGGCTCATCTGGGATTCATCGCTGACGCAGCGGTCAACGGCAGTCAGCGGCTACGAGAGGGCAACTACCTCTACGGGAGCTACGGCAGCGACTTCGCCACACGTGATGGCCGGCGGGTCATGGTCGTCGCACTCACGGCTCGGCACTGGGCGAAGCTCGTCCAGTTGACCGGCGTGGGGGACGTCATCACCGCGCTCGAACACTCGTTGCGCGTCGACTTCTCCCAAGAACAGGTTCGGTACGAACACCGGGACGTCATCACTGCCCTGCTCACGCCCTGGTTCGCCGCCCGGGCTCACGCCGACGTGGTCCGAGAGCTGGATGACGGGCAAGTGCTCTGGGGCGACTACCGGCGCGTCGACGAACTGGGCCGCCACGGCGATTCTCCCGTCAGCACCAGCGGTCTCTTCGTCGACGTCGACCAGCCCGGGGCCGGGCGTTACCCGGTGCCCCGGTCGGCGCTGCGCACGAGCGGATGGGAAGGCCCCACTCCCCGTCCCCCTGCGAGGGTCGGGCAGGACACCGCCGACATCCTCCAGGAGTGGCTCCAGATGCCTCGGGAGAAGCTCGTCGAACTCCAGCACGCCGGCGTCATCGCAGGTGCATCCCCCCGTCGAGAGGGACAGCTCACATGACCGTCCGACGGATGTTCCTGTCCATGACGTCGCTCGCCGACAGCACGCACCACGCGGAGTACAACGCCTGGCACCAGCTCGACCACCTACCGGAGAACCTCCTGCAGCCGGGGGTCGTGTGGGGTGACCGTTGGGTGTGCACCCCGGACTGTGCCCCCTACGTCGTCGGCAGGGACCGGGGCGCGGGGCACCAGTACGCGATCATGTACTGGTTCCGGGCTCCCGTCGAGGAGAGCGTCGCTCGCTGGACCGAGCTGAACCAGACAGCCGTGTGGTGGGGACGGCGCCCGGAGCTCGATTGGACCCGACGAGCGCCTGTGGGCTTCTTCGCGCCGGTCAAGTCCTACGCAGCGGCGTCCGCGCTGGTCGCACCCGACGCGATCCCCCTGCGCCCTCATCGCGGGGTCCACCTGACGATCTCGCGGTTGCTCGACCCCGGGAGTTCCGCGGCTGTCATGCACATGTCCGACTACGACCGAGCCCGACTGCCGAACCTCCTGGCGTTGCCGGGAGTGGCCGGGGCAGCGACGTACTCCTTCCACTCGTCGGCGCAGGGCTTCGGATCCGCGGAAATCGACGACACCGACAGAGGTCTGCTGATCCGACTGCTGCACCTCGACGGGGACCCGGTCGAGACCACCGAGCGCGTCCTGTCGGTGGACCCGGGCTGGACGTCGGACACCGAGCAGGAGCAGGTCCTGTGGGCAGCCCCCCTCCGTTCGATCACACCGCACGCGTGGGACTGGTTCGCCGGCACCGCTACCTGAGTCCAGAGAACCGGCACCACGACTGCCCCATCTCGTGCGGCATGCACGGTCGGGATCTCGCCCTCCGACGCGAGATCGACAACGAGGAAGGAAGCACCCCGTGAAGATCACCGTCGACCGCGATGCCTGCATCTCCAGTGGGATCTGCGCACTCGATGCACCAACACTGTTCGACCAGGACGACGAGGGCGTCGTGCTGCTCCGCACCGACAGGCCGGCCGCAGAGGACGAGCAGCTCGCCCGAGACGCCGCCTTGGCCTGCCCCGCGTCGGTGATCACCGTGACAGAGGTCGAGTGACCCCTGATCCAGGCCCCTCCGGTCACGAGGGAAAGGTCGGCGAGGGCCCGCCGGGTGCGCGATCCGGTCTGCCGTGGTTGGTCCCCACACTGCTGATGACGGCGGCAGCCGGGCTCGCCCAAGGCGTGTCGCGGATGACCTTCGCGTTCGTCCTGCCAGACATGACCGAGCAGGTCCTCGGCACGTACAGCGTGGCGGGCTTCCTCGGGGCAGCCAACCTGGGTGGCTACCTGATCGGGGTTCTCGTCAGTGCCACCCTCACCCACATCCGACCGACGAGCCAGGTCAAGGCGGGGGTCGGCCTCACCCTGCTGGGCTTCGCACTCATGGCCCTCTCCCCCACCGTGTGGCTGCTCTTCGTGGGCATGCTCACCCTGGGAATGGCGAGCGGCATCGTCTGGATCGCCGTCATCCCCGTCGTGGCGGCGCACGCGCCGAGTCGGCGCCGAGGCCTGGCGTACGGACTGATGATGTCGGGAGTCGGCGCAGGGATCGCCTCCATCGGCCTGTTCGTCCGGGCGGCCGACTCCTGGTTCGGCCCGAGCTCCTGGCGGGAGACCTGGCTGCTCGAGCTCGCCTTCGGTGGCATCGTCCTCCTGCTCCTGGTCCTGCTGCTGGAACCCGTCGCGGGCGTGCCACGACGCCCCCGACGCACGGGCGACCGTCCTCGGCGACTCGGCATCCATTGGTTGTTCGTCTGCTACACCTGTTTCGGCGTCAGCCATGCCCTGTTCACGCACTTCCTTGTCGCCGCGTTGCGCGAGGACGCCGGATTCACGCTGGCCGAGTCGATCAACGTCTACTCACTACTGGGACTGGCCAACATCGTCGGCGGGTTGCTCCTCGGCCGGCTCTCCGACCGCGTCGGCAGACGACCCATCCTCGTGGGCGCGATGTTCGCCATCTCCGCGTGCGCCAGCACCATCGCGCTGGCCCACGGCGCGCTGCTGACGTCGTCCGGAGTGTTCTACGGACTGCTGATGAGCGGGTTCTCCACCGTGGTGATCGCATACCTCGGCGACGTGGTGGGGCCCGACCGACTCCCGGGCGCGTATGCGGCGATCACGGTCGCGATCGGTGTCGGCCAGATGGTCGGGCCACCGATCGGCGGCGCGCTGGCCGACGTCTCCGGCTCCTTCGAGAGCACCTACCTCCTCTGCGGCCTCGTTGCGGCGGTCGGCGGTATCGCAGCCACGAGGATGGCCGACGACCGCACGTTGCGGCGGACGGGCAGCAGCACCACGGCGCTCGGCTGACCGTCGGAGGAGGGCTGTTCCGGGCACGCCTCGTGTCGCCGAGCTGCAGGTCAGTCCGGCGTGGACGGCCGGGCGCTCCAGATCGGCGGTGGGGAGCCGTCGGTCGCTACGAGCCCGCGAGCTGCCAGTTCCCGGAGGTGCGCCAGCGTCTCGGCAAGAGCCATCCGACGGCGCCCACCCAGCGTCTGCTCCCAGGTGCGCGACCACGGGATGCCGGCGGCGATCTCCCAGACGGTTCCACCGCCGATCTCGAGGAGTCGCGCCCGGATCTCCGCCGCCCGCTGTTCGTGGTGGCGGCCCAGGGCGGACACACGGGTCCGGACGCCACGGAAGCGATACTCGTGCGCGGGGAGTACCTCGGGGTCGAGTTCGCCGACCCAGGTCACAAGGGCATCCAGAGAGTGCAGGTACTCGCCGAGCACATCCGGTCCGCCCGCGTCGTAGGTGCCGACGTGTGAGGTGATGCGCGGCAGCAGATGGTCCCCTGTGAACAGGACTCCAGCCTCGCGGTCCACGAAGCAGAGGTGGCCGGGAGTGTGACCCGGCGTCCACCGGGCGTGGAGATCGCGGCCGGGTACCAGCCCAACCGCGCCGTCCTCGACGAAGCGGTCGGGTGTCAGCTCCCCGATGCGTGCGTGCCACGCAGGATCGACCAGAAGCGCGGTCTGCTCCTCGGCCGGCACGCCGCAGAGCCGCAGGAAGTCCCCGTTGCGTTTCTCGGCTTCGCTTCCGTCCCTGTAGGTGGCGAGCAGTTTCGCGTCCTCGCGGTGCATGCCCACCCACGCTCCTGATGCCTCGCGGACGCGCGCGGCCAGTCCGTGATGGTCGCTGTGGGCGTGGGAGATCAACACGCCGTGGACGTCCGTCACCGCCCAGCCGGCGGTGCCGATGCCATGCGCCAGGGCATCCCAGCTCACGTCGGTGGGCCAGCCCGGGTCCAGCAGCACCGGCCCCGACGAGCTCTCCATCAAGTAGCAGACGACGTAGCGCATCGGGTGGCCGGGCATGGGGACCGGAATGGACCAGATGCCCGTAGCCACACGTTCCACGCGCGGCAACTGTTGCTTTTGCCACGCCTCCCATTGGGCCCGACCCGTGACCACGACGCCCGGCGCTGGCACCTCAGACCGTTCCGACGGGGGCATGTCGTGGGCCTCCGATGACCCGCTGGATGACGTCGCGAGTTGCGGCACCGGCCCGCTGGGCGGCGGCAGCACTGCTCATGCGGGTCAACTCGTCGGAGTACACCTCCACCGAGACCGACGCCGCGAGACCGGGCCGGTTCATCGCGGCGAGCCAGCGAGCCAGGTCGAACTCCCCCTCTCCCGGGCAGCGGCGGTGATGGACGGAGTCCACGGCGCGGTTGCTGTCCACGGGCACGACGGGTCCGTCGTTGATCTGGATCATGCGGATGATCGCGGGATCCACAGCCTCGAGAGCGTCGAAGTCGGCGCTTCCGCGGAAGAAGTGCCAACTGTCCACGCACAGGCCGCCGTTGGGCCGCCCCGCGTCGGCCACGATCTGGGCGGCGGCGGCGAGATCGGGGATGTCGGTGTAAGGGACGAACTCCAGAGCGACCGCCATGCCGTGCTCGGCCGCCCGGTCACAGAGGGAACTGAAGGCGTCGGTGGTTCCGGATCTAGTCGGTGGCGACGCGAAGCGGCCGGTGGTCTGGACGTTGCGCACGCCGAACACGTCGCCCATGTGGAACGCGGCCAGCTCCGCCTCCGCGTCCGCATAGACCAGGCCCGGCCGCTCGGGGATGTTCGCCGGCCCGGACGGGCCGGCGAAGCCGAACAGGACCTCCACCTCGTCGATCGTCACGTCGTGCTGCTGCAGCACATCCAGCAGTTCCTCGTCGGTCCACCCAGCCTTCCGCAGAGCCAGGTAGTCACCGATCATGAGTCCGATCGACGGGATCCCGGCGGCTGCAGCTGCGGCGACGCGGTCCGGGAAGGCGGCAGCGCGGACGGTCCCCCAGGCCAGCACCAGGCGGGCATCGGCGAGCGGTGAGCTGGTCATCCATCACTCCATGTCTGCGGGGGTTTCGCGGGCATCGCGCCCGAGGCTCATCACGATTCGGCGTGCTCGTTCCAGGACGGGCCGGTCGACCATCTGCCCACGCACCGCCACGGCCCCGCCTGCGACGTCGGCGCGTAGCACCTCCCGTGCCCACTCCAGCTCGTCACCATCGGGGGCAAATGCCGCATGGACCACGGGGACCTGACGCGGATGGATGCACAACTTGGCGCCGAAACCCAGCGCGCGGGCCCGCCGGGTTGCCGCAGTCAGGACACCGTCGTCGCGAAGCTCCACGGTGACCCCGTCCACGGGCGCGGCGAGCCCTACGCTCCGCGAGACCACGACCAGCCTCGAGCGGGCATAGATCAGCGCTTCCCAGCTCTCCTGGGCGCCGAGATCCAGGGCCAGGTCGACCGATCCGAAGGCCAGCCGCGGAATGCCCGGCGCCGTCACGAGGTCTGCGAGCCGCTCGATGCCGACCGCGGTCTCCACGAGAGGCACCACCGGCCGCGCCGTCGCCGCGGCGACGCGGCGTACCTGCTCCGGATCCTCTGCCTTGGGCACCATGACACCGAGCAGTCCCGGGAGCCCCCCGATGGCATCGACGTCGTCGCGCGACCACGGGGAATCGAGGCCGTTGATCCGCACCACGACCGGTGGGCCGTGGTGCAGGTGGGCGCGGACGCCACGGCGGGCCGCGGCCTTGGCATCAGGGTCGACGGCATCCTCGAGATCGAGGATCACGACGTCGGCCCCGCTGGCCACCGCTTTTCCGAAGCGGTCGGGACGGTTGCCCGGCACGAACAGGAAGCTTCGCGCGGACGCCAAGCGCTCGACGCCGAGCAGGAACCGGTCGTGGCGCGACGTCATGGCCCGTCCATCGGCGAGATCCTCGTCTTCAGGGACAGCCGAACGACGCGGTCGTCGACAACGACGGGAATCACCAGCACGGCTCGTCCGCCCTGTCTCCCTCCGGCTGTCCGCATGAGTCAGGTCAGATCTCCTCGAGACGGCCTCGCGAGACCAGTCCCTGCCGTGCCGCCCAGACCTCTACCGAGTCCAGGACCCCGCGGTCGCCGGTCGGATCCGGAGGAACCCGGTAGGCAGAGAGTCGCTGGGACCCGACCGCCGGACTCAGCAGGCGGTAGGCGAACCGGCGCTCGTGAAGGCGTAGTCCCGACCGGCGGAGCACCTCCGCTGCCAGGATGATCTGCAGCGGGCCGTGGATCACGAGGCTGGGATAGCCCTCGTGCGCGGCGTACTCCTTGTCGTAGTGGATGCGGTGCGCGTTGTACGTCAGAGCCGAGAAGCGGAACAACAGCACAGGGTCGACCGAGAGTTCCAGCCGTCCCGAGCCGGCCCCGGGAGCGGGCAGGTCTCCTTCGGGCTCCAGGTGGGGTACGCCCCCGTCCGCCGGCGGCTCCGGCTTGTAGACGATGTCCTGCTCGTCCACGACGCAGAGCCGCCCGCTCTGCGTGATGTCGTGCCGAACGGTGACGAAGGTGAGCCTGCCGGACCGCCCGGACTTGGTGACCGACTCCACGATCCGGCTGGTCCGCAGTGCGGGCGCGCCGATCTCCAGGCCGTGGTGGTGGACCGTGCGCCCACCTGCGAACATCCGTCGACTGCCCGGTACGGGAGGGGACGGAAGTCCGCTGAGCGAGTGCCCGTCGGGCCCGAGATCCGACTGAGGGCTCGCCTCCAGCAGGTGGACCAGATGCCACATCGGGGGCAAGACCCCGCCGTCGAGCAGCGGCTGCGGAGCTACCCCGAGGAGACCGGCAAGGGCTCGGGTGTGGAACTCGTCCACGGTGCCCGCGCGCCGCACCGGATCGGCCGTCCGCTCCTGCGCCGCATCAGGAACCCTCGTCGGGATCACCGGCCGCTCACGGCCCGGAGGATCGTGGCGACCGGTGATCGGCGACGGGTCGGACATCAGAAGGGCGACAGCAGCGGGATGTCCGTCGGAGCGCTCACGAACCACCTGTTGACCACGCGCTCCGCGATCTTCCAGACCCCGGCACGACGCTCGAACACGTCGTTGTACGTGCCGCCGACCAAGCACACGAGTCCCTCGTGCTGCTCGCACATCGCGTACACGTCGCTGCGTCCCACCGCGCGATCCTCAGACTCGAAGCCGACCACGAGGTTGGTCGTCCAGTGGTAGGTCTGCTTCCATGCCTTCGCGATGACCTCCTGGGATTCCCGAATGCGCTCGATCCCCACGAAGTCACCTCGGCCGCCGGGAATGAGATAGGAGGCGTCGTCGTGCCACAGGGACATGAACAGGTCGAGGTTCTGTCGGTCCACCCCCTCGCAGTAGCCGGCGACGAGTTCGGCGATGGCGGTCCGGCTCTCGATCCTGTCGAGGCGCGCGGCCAGTGTCGTGGTGTCGACGTCGGACATGGGAGCTGACCTCACTTCTTCGTGCGGAACTGGGCCGGGTAGTTGTCGGGGAGGTCCTCCTCGGCGAGGGGCTGCAGCTGGTGGCAGAAGACCGCCCGGTCCTCCCCCTTGGCCTTCCCCTCCTCGTCGAAGTCCCAGAAGACGATCGTGCGCGCCGCCAGGACGTAGAAGTCGCTCTGGGGGGTGTCCGGCTTCACGAAGCCCATCTTCTCGGCGACGGCGGCCGTCAGGATCTGCCGAAAGGTGCCTTCGGTGACGATCTCGTCGTCGGCCACGACGACGCGCGTCTTCTTCGACTCGATGACGTAGGAGCCGTTCGCGACCATCTCGGAGTAGTTGGCCTTGACGGCAGCCATCCCCTTGGGTCCCGTGTCCTCGAGAGTGTCGGCGAAGACGCCGTACTCGTGGTACTGGGGATCCTCGGACAGCGTCGGCAGCACCATGTCGAGGTCGGCGGAGACCTCGCCCTTCGAGTGATGCACGACGGTCTCGAGGTTCGCCCGCTGCCGCGGGGTCTTCGCCTTGTGCATGTGCTGCTCGAAGCTGGTGTACGTCAGCTCGGGCCTGAGGTCCTTCATCTTGTGTCCTCCCTCGTCACGCCCCCCGGCTCGGGCAGCGCAGCAGATATATAGCCATGTAAACTAATCGCCGCGGGTGACGGTCGCAATAGCGATCGGCTGGGAACTTGGAGTCTGCGAGCCGGCGTCGAGCAGAGGCCGCAAAGGCCGGGCACGCAAGCCGGCCGGGCGCTCCGCCAGTCGGTCACGGCGCTCAGGGACGGTCAGGCTGACGAGCATCGACGCCAGGCAGGCTGCCGCACACAGCCCCAGCGCGAGGTCCACCCCCGACTCTGTGGCGAATCCTTCCAGAGCGCCCGGGTGCGCACCGAGAACGGCCGCTGTGCCGGCACTACCGAGCGCTCCTCCGACCGCGCGGAGCAGGATGTTGAAGCTGGTGGCGCTCCCTGTCTCGGACGGCTCGACGGCGGCCACGATCAGGTTCGGCATCGTCCCGAAGGTCGCACCGGAGCCTAGGGACGACACGGTGATCGACGCGACGAGTGCCCAGACCTGCCCTTCGCCGGCGATCAGTACGACAGGACCGGCGCATGCGAGCAGGCCGCCGGCAGCCAAGGCGAAACGCGGGCCCACAGCGCCGGTCAGGATGCCCGACGCCCAACTGCCGACCAAGTTTCCCGGCGCGATCGCGATCATGACCAGCCCGATCGTCGCGAGGCCGAGAGCCGCTCCGTAGCCCGTCGCGTGCGGAGCCTGCCCCATCCGGCTGATCAGGACCGGCAGGCTGTACAGGCTCACGCCCATCAGCACCGCCGTGAGGTTCGCCGCCATGACGTTCCGGTGGCGTAAGAGGCGCAGGTCCACGAGCGGCGCTGCGACCCTCAGTTCGACCCACCACCACGACGACAGGGCGCAGACGCAGACTCCCGCGAGTGCCAGGACGCGCGGGTCGAGCCACCCCCACGCATTTCCCTGACTCAATGCGAGCAGTCCGGCGGATGACCCGGTGATGAGCAGCACGGCCCCGCCGACGTCCACGCGGCGTCGCCGAGATGGGCCATCGGCACGTGGCAGGCCGGCACACCCGGCCAGCGTCACCAGGACGCTCAGTGCCGCCGCTCCGCCAAAGGCGACAGCAAGCCCGAAGGTCTCGGTGACCCACGTCGTCAACGGATAGCTGAAGCCGGCGCCCATCGCCGTGGTGACCGACAGCAGCGCGACCACCCCGGGGACCCGACCGGGAGCCACATGGTCCCGGGCGGTGGCGATCGTCATCGCCACCAGTGCCACGGCCAGACCTTGCAGGGATCGCCCGGCGATGAAGACGGCGAACGACGGGGCGAAGCCCGACAACCCACACCCGACGGCGACCAGACCGCTGACGGCGATCGTGGCCGGCCTCCGCCACCCCCCGTCGGCGAGTCTCCCGAGCAGCGGCGTACACGTCGCGCCCACCAGCAGCGTGATCGTGTACGACCACTGGGCACTCTCCTCCGAGACGCCGAACTCGGCCTGGATCTCGGGGACGAGCGGCGCCCCCAACGTGACGACTGCCGCCGAGATCAGCGCGGTCGCGACCAGCGTGGGAACGAGCGGGAAGCGTCCTCCTGCATCGCCTCTCATCCCGCGAAGCCGACGATCAGAGAGTGACAGGCAGCGACTCCACCGATCGCATCTTCAATCCGGCCCATCTGGGCGCGACCCCGTCCGCGAACTGCATGTCGGGGAACTTGTCCAGGAGCGTGTTGAGAGCAATCTGCAGCTCACCCCTGGCCAGCATGGCGCCGAGGCAGAAGTGGCGACCGAAGCCGAACGCGAAGTGCTCCCCGCTGGCAGCGAAAGCCTTGGAGTGGTCGAGGTCGGAGCGGTCCGGATCGAAGGTCTCCGAGTTGGCGAAACGGCGCTCGTCCCGATTCGCCGAGGCAATCAGCAGCATCACCACAGATCCCTTCGGAATGGTGACGCCCTCGATCTCGACGTCCTCGGTGACCTTGCGGCCGTTCATCTGCGACGGCGGCGTGAACCGGAGCGTCTCGCTGACCGCGGCCATCAGATAGTCCCGATCGCTCAGAGCTCGCTCAAACAACTCCCGCTCGGTGAGGAGGTGCGTGACCGCGCTGGCCAACGTCTTGCCGGTTGTCTCGGACCCGGCATTGAGCAACTGCGTGATGTGCGTCCGGACCTCCGCGTCGTCCAGCGACTCACCGTCGATCTCTGCCGTGACCAGCGCGGAGATCAGATCCTCCCCCGGATTCCGGCGGCGTTCCTGGATCACTGGTGTCAGGTACTCCCACAGCTCGGCCGTCGCCTGCCGACCAAGGGCATCGATCCCGGGATCGCGTCCCAGATTGCCGAGGAAGTTGACCTGGGCCGTGTACCACCCCAAGAAGCGGTCGTAATCGCTGTGCGGGAGACCGAGCATGTCCGTGATGACGTAGACCGGGAGGTAGTAGGCGAACTCGCCCAGCAGGTCGACGGTCTTCCCCGGCCGGAATCCGCTGACGAGCATGTCCGTTGCGTTCTGGACCGACCGGTCGAGGATCAGGTTGACGTTCCGCGCGATCACCGGCAGCCACGACTCCAGGCCCTTGCCGCGGAAGTGGGGAGTCACCAGCCCCCGCTTCCGGCTGTGTTCGCTCCCGTCCATCTGCAGCAACGAGCGTCCGAAGACCGGTTCGAGATGGACCTCGTAGTTCTGCGTCGAGAACACGCTGTTGCGATACGCGGCCCCGACGTCGGCGTGCCGACTGAGCAGGAACCCACCGAAGTTCTGATCCCAGTGGACGGGTGCTTCCGCCCGGAGCCGGCGGTAGAAGGCGTAGGGATCCGCCGCGACCTCGGGCCCGAGGAACGCCGGGAGCGTGGTCGAGGTCGAGGTCGAGGTCATGCTGACACCTCCGCGTACTGGCTGTTGAGCTGATCGAGTCGGTAGCCGGGGGCACCGCCGGCCAGCGGCATGACCGAGAGGCTGACGCCACCATCCACAGGGAGGTCCACCCCGGTGATCTGCGATGCCTGCGGACCGGCGAGGAAGAGCACCGCGTCGGCGACGTCGTCCGGACGTCCGATCTTGCGCAGCGGGATGAGCGCCTCGCGATAGGCGCGATTCTGCTCGGATGCCGAGCTGACACCCGCTCCGAAGGAGTTCCGCGTGAGCGAGGTGTCCGTCGGGCCGGGAGACACGCAGTTCGCCCGGATGCCGTACTTACCCCACTCCAACGCCATCTGCTTGATCAGCATGACCAGCGCGGCCTTGCTGGGACTGTAGAGCCCGGCCGGAGGAGTCGGATGCGTCGCCGAGATCGAGGCCGTCGCCACGATGGAGCCGCGCGACTCCTTCAGCGCAGGGAACGCCGCCTTCCCGAGCAGCCACGTGACCCGGGTGTTGATCGCGAAGGTCTTCTCGTAGGCATCGAGCTCGATGTCCTCGAGCGGACCGCCGAGGAGCACCCCGGCGTTGCTGATGATCGCATCCAGGCCGCCGAAGGCCTCGATCGCGGATCGTACGGATCCCGCGGGGGCGACCGGGTCCTCGAGGTCGACCACCAACGGCAGGATGGTCACACCGCTACCGGCCAGTTCCTCCGTCAAGGCGCCGAGGGCTTCCTGGTCACGATCGATCAGTGCGAGCGAGACAGGGTGATCACCCGTGGCTCGACGGACCGCCTGGGTGGCAACGGCACGGCCGATCCCACTGGCGGCACCCGTGATCAAGTAGCGCATGGACCATCCTCCTGCGGCCTGATGACTGGAGTACCCGGGTGAATCATTAACCTTGTGAAGTACCTTCCATCGTCCCCGTGATGGCGCTCACTCGTCAAGCCCCCGCTCCGAGCGTCAGGCGAGAGCGAGACGGTGCCCGGTGCGTGGGTCGGCTCGGCGCAGAACCACTGCGGCAACCCCGCACGCGCGTTGTGGGGCGCGTCTCGACTCGCTCTGCAACCCCACCGGCACGGGCCCGCCGACCGCTCGGGTCACCGGTCAGGAGTGACTTCGTGACCGCGCGAGGGCGGCGTCGGTTCCGTTGTCCCTCGCGTCCTTGAGGAAGTTGTACTCGTCCGGCTGGAAATGGATGTTGCTCAGGGATGCACTGACCACCGTCGCTGCCGCGAACGAGTGAGTGACACCCATCTTCGCCAAGGAGGCGAACACGGCGTACTTCTCGGTCACGATCCCGTCGCGCATGATCGACGCACACATGCCCGCGAACTCAGCAGTGGCAGTTGCCGGATCGATCGACAGCTTGTCCACCAGGCCGTACCGATGGGCGTCGGAGGCACTCCACGGCCGTCCCCCGTACATCATCTCCTTGGCGCGCTTGAGGCCGACCGTGGCGATGAGGAGGGACAGATCCCCGTCGGCACCGACGTTCTGCCACCTCGGACACGCGAATCGCGCATCGGGCGAGGCGACGACGAGGTCGCTGCAGAGGGTCAGATAGAGCCCCGTCTCGAAGCAGTCGCCGACCGCTTGGGTGATCGTGACCTTCCGACAGTGGAGCAGTCGCGAGTAGAGCCCGTCCGGTCCCCACCAGTAGTCGTCGAGGGCGATCAAGCGGGCGCGCTGGCTCGGGTGCTTGCGGACGGCCCCTCCCGGAGCGTCCTGATACTGCTGCCACGCATCGTCCGGATCCCAGCCGCTGGACAGGTGCTCACCTTCACCGCGGATGACGACCACCTTGACCTCGTCGTCACCGTCGACGACGTCGAGGTGACGCACGAAATCGCGCGCCATCGTCCTGGTCAAAGCGTTGCGGCGCTCGGCCCGGCGCAGAACGATGTCGGCCCGGTGGCTCTCCCGGTCGATCAAGAGATCGACCAGCGGCGCGGGCGTGCCCACGACATCGCTCGCGCTCACTTTCCGCCCCACAGGTCGCGGGCGTAGTGGGGGGCCATGTCGAACTCCCGCCCGACGCCATGACCATCGAGCACGGCTTGGAGAAGCATCTTCGACATCGTGATCCCGTCGAGTGGCATTCGGCAGACGTCCTGGGCAAGGGAGGCGGTTCTCGACCACACCTGGTCGACGGGCTCGAGAAAGTTCACCAAACCGATGGCATGCGCCTGCTCGGCCGGCAACACGTCGTCGGTGAGGGCCCAGGCCTTGGCTCGGTTGAGTCGCATCGTCAGCGACGCGAGGGCGAAGTTGGCCTCGGGTATGGCGGCGAAGGGTGACCCGAACGTGCTGTCTTCCCCGGCGACCGTGAGATCCGAGCAGAGCACGAGCACGGTACCCGCGCCGGTGCAGCGCCCCTGGACCTCGGTGACCACCACCTTCTTCGAGAAGCAGAGCGTCTGATAAATGGCGGCCGAGCCGGCGAAGTCACGACGCCAGGCGGGCAGTCCGCTCGGCCGATCCTGGTCGCCTGCGGCGCCCGGCGGTGCGAAGTCCGGGCCGGTCGCCCTCAGCAGCACGACCTTGACGTCGTCGTGATCGTTGAGCTCCAGCACGGCGTCGCGCAGGTCGTGCGCGAAGTCGTGGTCGTACCGGCTGAGAGGGCTGAAGTCGTCGACCTCGATCGTCCCCACCCCCACAGCCAGCGATGTGTTCATCGAGGACGCTCCGCGACGGCACGAGGATCGGCTGCACCCTTGCGCTTCTTGTCCGCGTCCAACGCGCCACCCACCCCGACTTCCTTGGCTGTCTTCCAGAAATCCATCTCGTCGGGCGCGGACTGCAGGAAGTGCGACACGAGCAGACCGGTGATCGACGGCACACTGGTGTCCATGAGCCCCTCCGCAGCTCGGATCCGCCGCACCAGGTACTGCTGGTGATGCGTCGGGGTGGCGGCCAACCGCCGGGCGAGCGTCGCCGTCACGTCGGGAAGCTGGTCAGCGGTCGTGACGGCGTACACCAGGCCGAGTGACTGAGCCTCGGACCCGCTCATCGCCTGGGCCGTGAATCCAGTCCGGCGAGCGGCCTTCATGCCGAGGATCCGGTTGATGTGGACGCTGGCGACCGCGCCGGCCGGCCCCAGAAATCGCGCCTCGAGCGCACCGATGCGGGCGTCGTCGGCCGCCACGACGAGGTCGCACTTGCAGGCAATCATGAAGTACGCCGCGGCCGCACAGTATCCGTGGAGCTGGGCGATGGTGATCTTCGAGGAGCGAGAGATCGCCTGGCTGAAGCCCAGGCGACCCCACGCCATGTCCGCGCCGTATCGGTAGCCGACGGTCAACGTGCGACGCCGCTCGTGCGGTCGCCGCTGACCCCACTCCTCGTTGATCTCGTTCCCGCTGCAGAACGACCGGCCGGCACCGCGGAACACGACGACCTTGATGTCGTCGTCGAACTCGATCTGGCCCATGAGATCGGTGATCCGATCCCGCATGGGGACGCTCATCGCGTTGTGCTTCTCGGGGCGATTCAGCGTGATGGTGGCGACGCCGCTGTCCCGGTCGACGTCGAATTGAACCTGGTCCTCGGCCGCAGCGATGCTCTCGTCGGTGCCGTACCTCTTGGCAGCCATGCTCACCTCACCCCGGCGCTGAGTTCGAGGCAGAGCCGGGGAGTCGGGCCGCCACCCATCTGCCTGCCGATGACAGTGATGTCGAATTCACGCATCGGTCGGCACTCCCGTCTGCTCAGCAGGCTTGTCCCCCACGGTCACCACGAGGACGTCGAGACCCTCGACGACGCTTCCGTCGACCCGGAGGGGGTTGACCTCCAGAGTCTCCAACCGATCTCCCAGCGCGAGAGCGGCCTGGGCGATCTGCACGATCACGTCGCTCACCGCGTCGACGTCCGCGGGCGTGGCCCCTCGCGCTCCCTGGAGCAACGAGACGGCTGTGAGCTCGAGCAACATGTCCTTGACCGTGGCCGCATCGACCGGCAGGACGCGCAGGCTGACGTCCCGCAGGATCTCCACCCAGATGCCACCGAGTCCCACGGCGAGCACCGGACCGAAAGTCGGATCCATGGTGATCCCGACGAGGAGTTCCTGTCCGCCCGTGCGCATGGGCGAGACGAGCACTCCCCGGAGGTCAGCGTCCGGGACTTTCCGGCGGACGGCGGTGGAGATCCGCTCGTACGCGGCATGAACAGCCTCCGAGCCGTCGACCCCCAGGACGACGCCGCCGACGTCCGACTTGTGCGTGATCGCGCGGGAACAGATCTTCATGGCGGCCGCGCCGTCGAACCGCAGCGCTGCGGCTGCCGCGTCGTCGGCCGTGGTCACCAGCTCGGCCGGAACCATCGGCACACCGTTCGAGGCGAGGAGCGCCCGGCCCTCGTCCTCGGCCCACGCACCCTCGATGGCGGGCGCCGAGTCATCGCCTGCGCGGACTGCAGTCTTCCCCCTCGCAAGTATGCGGTCCCGCTGGTCGATCCAGCGCATCATGCTGCCGAGCGAGGACATCGCCAGATCGCCACCGGGCATGAGGAACAAGCCGGAGGACGCGAGCAGGCGTTGTGGGTACTCCGGGACGTCCAAGCAGGTGTTGGACGATAGGAAAACCGGCACGGGCGAGTTCTTGACGATGTCACCGAGGATCTCGAGCCGACTCTCGATGAACGTCGGATCGTCGGGCCGGGTCGCCGGCAATGGCGTCATCATCGTGAACATGAAGTCGATCCCGGGGTCCTGGACGGCGATCTCCATCAGGTCGTCCTCGGCCTTCGTTGGTCGGGGCCGCGCCCGGGCGTGCCCGTAGCCCGTCGTGTCGAGAGGGTTGAGGATCGAAGCGAACGGCGGCAGGTGCTCGCTCAGGTTCGCCACGGTCTTCTCGTCCCACGGCGGTAGCTCGAGTCCGTTGGCCACTGCGAGGTCGGCGATGATGTTGCAGCCACCCCCCGAAGAGGTCACCACCCCCATCCGGCGGCCAGTGGGCCGGCGACCGTGATAGCCCAGCAATGCCGCCGTCGACACCAGTTCTTCGATGCTCTCGACCCTGACGATCCCCGCCTGCCGGAATGCCGCGTCCACGACTGCGTCATCGGTCGCCACAGCGCCGGTGTGGGCCGAGGCCGACCGCTTGCCCTCTTCGCTGCGTCCTGCCTTGAACGCGACGATGGGCTTGTCGAGTTCGAGCGACTTACGACCGAGCTCCATCAGGCGCTCGGGCTCACGCACGCTCTCCAGGAAGAGCGCGACTGACTTCGTCGCCTCGTCCTCCAACAAGTATTCGAGGATGTCCAGACTGGTCATGACGGCGGAGTTCCCGACGGATGCCCACAACGTCGAACCGACGCCGTGCGCCTGGGCGAACTCGTGCGTCGCCCGAGCCATCGATCCGCTCTCGAACACCGCCCCGACCGGACCACGGAGCGGGGCACGGTTGGTCGCCACCGCCCATGGGGCCACGCCCGCCGGGGCGTTGATGAATCCGATCGTGTTCGGACCCATGATCGTGATGTCGAGGCCCAAGGCGAGCTGAGCGAGGCCGTGCTGGCGAGCGCGCCCGTCGTCGCCCGTCTCGCCATATCCGGCTGCCAGGATCACCGCGTTCTTCACGCCGGCCGCGGCGGCGTCCTCGAGGATCTCCTCGACCCGGGTCGGTCCCACCAGGATGAACGCCATGTCTGCCGGTTCGTCCAGGTCCCGAAGGTTTGGGATGGTGGGCTGGCCGAAGAGTTCGTTGTGCTTCGGGTGGACGAAGGTCAGCTCCTTGTGCCCACCGGCATGACGCAGGCTGCCCATGAGGTTGACAGCCCAGCTCGAGGAGTCAGACGCACCGACGACGGCGATCCGACGAGACCCGAAGAAGCGGTGAAGCCGCTCTGGGGTGACCAGCCGCCGCCGATCCTGGTAGTCGAGTGATGACACGAGGGCTTCCTTCCTGTGGTCCACCTGGACCAGCAACCGCTCGGGACCCTGTGGTCCACCTGGACCAGCAACCGCTCGGGACAGTTGCTTAGCGTGGTTTACTTTTTCACGGCACCGGCTCGCACACAAGGACATCGGGGCGGAAATTCCCGCTCCACACCGCGTAACCGGTCCGAACGGGGCTGCTCCTCGCTGACTTGCGTGACTACCTGGTAAGACCCACGTGAAGATCGACGGGATGGCCGCCTCGGGACCGGCGCGGCCTCGGGACTGGGGGCCGCCACGGGTTGCCGCTCTGGCCGAACAGGGAGCCATCGTCTACGGCCCCGACCTCCAACCCGCGGCGGAAGACGCCAGCCGCCTTCTCGAGGGACGACACCTGCCTTACGCCGACGTCACTGCCCGACGGGCACAGCGCGGAAGGGCTGCGGATGACGATGCTGCCGGTCCTCACCGACCTCCCGACCTCGCCCGGCAGACCCTCACCTGGGGCCAGGGCTAGGAGATGGCCTGCCACCACCTGCTCGAGGAGTACTTCGCCGACGGCATCTTCTTCGCACTACCGGGCAGCCCCTGACTGCGCAGCACGAACGAGAACATCATCGGGCTCCTCCGCCAGCACTTGCCCAGAGGCAGCCCCCTGAGCGCCTTCACCGACGATCTGGAAGCGGTCGATCAGCGCATCAACGGCCGTCCTCGGAAGCGACGTGGCTGAGCCGCCAGTCCCGCAGGTCGGCGCCGTTGCTCCGTGACCCCGAAGACGGCCTGCGGGTCTTCGCCGGCTACCCGTCGCACTGGGAGGGAGTCGGTCGACCAACCCGCTCGAGCGGCTGAGCGAGGAGATCAAGCGCCGCACCGATGTCGTCGGTGCCTTCCCCAATCCCGAGGCCCTGCTGCGCCTCGCCGGCGTGGCGCTGGTCGAGGCGCACGACGAATGGCAGGTCTCCGACCGCCGCTACGTCTCCGAAGGCTCCATAGCCCTGACTCAACCGGCCCGAGAACCCGACCAAGGAGGTGGCGCAACCGGCCCTGTCCGTCATAGGCATCACACAGCTGACCAACACGGTGAGGGCTGCACATCCACCACTCAGCGGGACGTGACCTCCGGCCCCACCTCCAGGATCTATGCAGCTCTCAAGATCACAAGGCATCACACCTCATGCACGCGGGGTCGGCCAACTCGTCGGACGGGTTTCAGGAGGATGCCCCGGACGCTGAGTGCATGGCAGTTGGAGGGTGCGCCGACGACCGAGCTCGCAGGCGCGAGTCTGAACGGCGACGTCGGGAGCGCACCGCGCAGCGAGGCGTCACCGGCCAGTCCGCGCCGGCCGACGTACCGGCGAGCACATCGTCTGTTGGCGGCGACCGACGGGCAGCCGCTGTGTCTTGCGCCTGGTGCGGCGGCGCCATCTTGCCTCGGCCTCGAGGACCCATCCCGAAGTGGTGCTCGGCCAGTTGCCGTCGCCGCGCCTGGGAGCAGGGCCGCGCGGCGGCCTCCGGGCGGTCGGCTGTCGCAGTCGTCGAGCGTCGGGTCAAGGTTCACGTGCCGATGTCGCCAACGCGCCGGGACTGGGCGCCGCTGCTGAGCGAGCTGACCCGCCAACTGGAGGATGGCCGCGTCTACGACCGCGACCTCGCGGATCTCGCCGCGGCGCTGAGGACTGTCCTCGACGCCTACGGCCGACGGCCGTACGTGCGGGACCGGAGCGTCGGAGGTCACTCCGCCGATCTGTGGTGAAGGTCGAGCCGGTTCAACCGTCGACAGTGGTTCGGCGCCTCGACCGGCCGCGTGAGTCGAACCAAGGTCTCCAGTCATCCTGCAGCGCAGACGACGACTCCAGAACGAACTGGAGCCGAGGAGTCCGCGGCTGCCCGATGTCACGGGCAGCAGGGCTGGAGAACAACAGGACCTCCCATTCCGCTGCCGTCCGGCAGGTCGGCGCGCAGACAACTCGCCTCAAGGCGAACTGGAGGAGGGCGAGCAGCCTTCGTGGCATGACGGCCGACCGCTTCCTGATCGCGCGGCTCGCCGCGCACCAGTCGTGGGCCAACACGGCCGACCGCAGCGCGCGTACCGCACCGGCACGACGCGCCATGCTGGACCGCTTCGAGAACCAGGTCGACCCCGACGGCGTGCTGTCGCCGGCCGAGCGGGCGCGTCGAGCCGGGCACGCTCGTAAGGCCTACTTCACCCGCCTCGCGCTCCGGTCGGCGCAAGCGCGACGCAGGAAGCTCGGGTCATCGGCGGGGGATGGTCGTGCCGATGCTTCGGGCCAGGACCAAGCGCGGTAGTTCAGCCCGGCCAACCGCAGCGAGAGACGCCCCTAGGGGCCTGCGGCCGTCAAGGCGGCACTCGGCGGCGCAACCAACCCCAGCCTCAGTACAGCGGACACAACCCGACGCCAAGACTGCGTCACTGCGTGAGCGGCCCAACGAGGGCGCTCCTGTAGCCCGCTCAGGAACACAACGGACCGAGACCCCCGAAGGGATGCCATGCCCGCTCGGCCCGGGCCACATAGAATTGGCCACTTCCGCCAACCGGTAGCGAATATCTCAACTGAGCTGGGCTCTCAGTCCAGGATATTCCACTGCACAGCGCTTCTCACCAGGACGCTTGATCGCAGGTCAGCACAGCGCTCAGGCCTGCCTAGTGCGCGACTACCTGGACTGAAGAAGGACCCCTCTCCTCGCCCCGCCTCGCGAGCTCGGCGCGGGCCCAGGGAGAGGAGCCGTCGCGCCCGGCCCCCGACCAGTGCGGTCGGGGGCCGTCGGCTGTGTGTCGGTCAGGTCACGATCTCACCCTTCGGTACCGGGTGGGTCGTGTACGCCGTCGCCCGCCGGGTAAGCGGCGTAGCGTGGGGGACGTCAAAGACAGCAGCGGACCCACTGCCGGACCGAGCCCGGCGCAACGGAACCGATCACGACGACAGATCAGCATCATCCAGGCACGGCGTCCCTGCTGACCGACCCACCGGCACCTCTGGCCCCGGACTCACCACTCATGGCGAGTCCACCGGCCGGAACGCCCGGGTCGGGAACACAGGGGTCCATCCTGGCGCTGTGCAGGAGGCCGATCCGCAGCCGCGGGTCCGTGCGGTAGAGAGCGAGTGATGACCCAGATGACCCAGACGCTGACGACGACCCCGCCCGCCGACGACCTGGTCGTCCCCTTCCACTGTGACCGCTGCGGTGCGCTGGCCAAGGTGCGGGTGGTCCTCGCCAGCGGCAGCGACCTCGTGTTCTGCGGGCACCACGCCCGTGAGTACGAGGGGAAGCTCCGCGACATCGCGGCCGACATCATCGAGACTGACGGCGAACAGCGCGTCACCTCCTGACCGAGGCGCTATCGTCGCGCACAGCGATGAAGCCCTCACCCGACGCCGCCGCCGGCGTCCCTGCTCCGCCTGGTGCGGACGGGGCGCCGGCGGCTCCGTCGTTCCCGGGGTCCCCCGGTCGACGGCCACCCGGAGATCCCCCCATGCCGCAGTCCCCCAGCCAGCAGGACGAGACCGCCCGGCTCGACGCCGAGATCCTGTCCGACGACACCCGGCCGGTGCCGCGCGACCGCGGCCCGGTCGGCCCCGAGGGCTCCGGTCCGGCGGTGCCCCCTGCACCAGCCGGCCCCGCGCCCGCCCCGGCTGACGTCCCCGCCGACGATCCCCCTGCCCCCCGGGCCGACGATCCGGCGGTAGCGGGGATCCCGGCGCCCGGCGTCGCTGCCGACCCGGCCGACGAGGGCGAGACCCAGGACATCCGCTTCGCCCCCGGCGAGGAGCCCGGCCGCCTGCCGCCGCCCACCGCGGACGACGCCGGCTCGACGACCGCCCTGCTCCCCCGCGACCAGCCGACCCCCGTCCCCGCGGAGCACACCGACCCGTCCGCCGGCAGCTCCCTCCCGGACGGCGGTGGCCCCGGCGGACCGCCCGACGCCGGTTCCCCGCGACCGGCCCGCCCGTGGTGGCGCCGTCCGGCCGTGCTGGCCCCCGTCGCCGCCGTCGGTGTCCTGGCCGCCGCCTACGGGGTGGACCTGCTCGTGGCCGGCGACGACGTGCCCCGCAACACCGTGGTCGCCGGCATCGACGTCGGCGGCCTGTCCCCCGCCGCCGCGGCCGAGCGGCTGGAGTCCGACCTCGCGCCGCGGGTGACGGCCGACCACGTCGTCGTCGCCGACGACGTGGAGGGCACCCTCTCCCCCGCGACGGCCGGCATCACCCTCGACGTCGACAGCACCGTGGAGTCGGCCGGCGACCAGCCGCTGAACCCGTGGACGCGGCTGGTGTCGCTGTTCACCGAGCGCGAGATCGACCCGGTCATCACCGGTGAGGACACGGCGCTGGCCGCGCAGATCGACACGATCGCCGAGCAGGTCGACCGCGCCCCGGTCGACGCCACGATCACCATCGAGGGGACGACGGCCCAGGTCGTCGCGCCCGAGGACGGCCGCACGCTGGACCGCGAGGGGGCCGCCGACGCGGTGACCGCCGCGCTGGCCTCGGGCGGAGACCCCACCACCCCCATCGACCTGCCCGTCGACGTCACCGAGGTGTCGGTGGACGCGGCGGAGGCCGAGCGGGTGCTGGCCGGGACGGTCACCCCGGGCCTGGCCGCGCCGGTCACCGTCGTCAGCCAGGACGGCGCGACGTCGGTGGAGGTGCCCGAGACCGCGATCGGCGCCTCCCTGACCTTCACCCCGCAGGAGGACGGCACCCTCGCCGTCGCGGTGGACCCCGCCGCGCTGCAGGAGGCCATGGGGGACGACTTCGCCGCGTTCGGCACCCCCGCGGAAGACGCCCGCTTCGAGCTCTCCGGCGGGGCGGTGACGGTCGTCCCGTCCGTCGACGGGACCGGTGTCGACCCCGCCGCGCTGGCCGGTCAGCTGCTGGAGGTGCTCCCGGCGGCCGCGCCGCGCACGGTCACGGCGCAACTGGGGCCGGTCGAGGCCGAGTTCAGCACCGCGGACGCCGAGGCGCTCGGCATCCGGGAGCAGATCAGCACGTTCACGACCAACTTCACCAGCGCGGCCAGCGGCACCAACATCCGCGTGGGCGCCGCGGAGATCGACGGCGCGCTCGTCCGGCCCGGCGAGACGTTCAGCCTCAACGACTACACCGGGCCCCGCGGCACGGCGCAGGGCTACGTCGAGGCTGGCGTCATCAACAACGGCCAGTTCACGACCGCCGTCGGCGGCGGCATGAGCCAGGTGGCCACGACGCTGTTCAACGCGGTGTTCTTCGCCGGCCTCGAGGACGTCTTCCACAAGCCGCACAGCTACTACATCAGCCGCTACCCGGCCGGCCGCGAGGCGACCGTCTACTACGACTCGATCGACCTCGCGTTCCGCAACGACAGCGACACCGGCGTGTACATCGACACCCAGTGGACGCCGAGCTCGCTGACCGTCTCCTTCTACGGGACCAAGCGCTACGACATCGAGTCGATCAGCAGCAACCGGTTCAACCTCCGCCAGCCGGTGGTGCAGGAGAAGCCCGACGACGGCAGCTGCAGCCCGCAGGGCGGGTCCACCGGTTTCGACATCACGGTGACCCGGGTGTTCAAGGACCCGCAGAACGGCGCGGAGGTCCGGCGGGAGGACTTCCGGACCCGCTACGCCGCCGAGCCGGTCATCCGCTGCGTCCCGCCGGCCGCCCCGGCCGCTCCGGAGGGCACCGCACCCGTCCCCGGCTGACCGGGCCGGAGTTCGCCCGTTCGGGCGAGCGCCGTCGGGCCCACCGGCCGGCCCGCCGTCCCCCGGGCTCCCGGCGTGCACACTGGGCCGGTGAGCACGGTCCTGCCCGGGGGGTCACCGGCCCGAACCGGGAGCGGTCCGGACGACGCGACCGGTGACGGGGACAGCGGCGCGGCCGGCGCCACCGCTGCGGCCACCCCCGCGCCGGCCGGGCGACTGGCCCGCTGGCCGGCCGCGCTCCGGGTCCCGCTGCAGGTGCTCGGCCGGACCCTGGCCAAGGCGTGGCAGGACCGGATCCTGGGGCTGTCGGCCGAGGCGGCGTTCTGGCAGATCCTGTCGGTGCCCCCGCTGCTCATCGGGTTGCTGGGCTCGCTGGGCTACCTGGGCAGCTTCATCGGCGCCGGGTCGGTCGCCGAGATCGAGGACCAGCTGCTCACGGCCTCGGCCCAGGCGCTGACCCCCGACGTCGTCGACTCCCTGGTGCGGCCGACGCTGGCCGACATCCTCGGCTCGGGGCGGCTGGACCTGGTCAGCGTCGGCTTCCTGCTGTCGCTGTGGGCCGGCTCGTCCGCGACGGCGACCTTCATGAACACCATCGTCATCGCCTACGACCAGCGCGACGTGCGCGGCCCGATCCGGACCCGGCTCAAGGCCCTGTGGCTGTTCGTCGTCGGGATGGTCGTGGCGGTGCTGACCCTGCCGCTGCTCGTGCTGGGCCGCGAGGTGCTGGTCGGCTTGCTGCCGGTGACCTGGCGGGACACCGCCACCGTGCTGGTCAACGCCGTCTACTGGCCGGTGGTGCTGGTCGGCCTCGTCCTGGCCCTGACCAGCTTCTACCACGTGGTGCTGCCCCGCCGGCTGCCGTGGAAGCGGCACCTGCCGGGGACCCTGCTGGCGGTCGCCTTCTTCCTCGTCGCGGTGCTGCTGCTGCGCGCATACGTCGCCGACATCCTCACCGCGACGCTCCCCTACGGGGCACTGGCCACCCCGATCGCGGCGCTGCTCTTCTGCTTCTTCTTCGGCATGGCGGTGCTGCTGGGCGCCGAGCTCAACGCCACCGTCCAGGCCCGCTGGCCGGCACCGCTGCGCCGGCACGAGCGGAGGCGTCAGGAGCGGCGGGCGGCGAAGCTCGAACAGGCCCGCCGCCTGGACTTGATGTGACACCGACAGGCGGCCCGCTGCAGGGTCCCGCCGCGGTCCCGCCCCGGGCAGCGGGGTCCTGCTACTTCTTGAGCTGCTCGTAGACCTCCTTGCAGGCCGGGCACACCGGGCTGCCGGGCTTGGGGCTCTTGGTCACCGGGAAGACCTCGCCGCACAGGGCCTCGACCATCGTGCCCATGACCGCGCTCTCGGCGATCTTGTTCTTGCGGACGTAGTGGAAGACCTCGTTGGCGCTGCCGGTGTCGCCCTCGCGGACGTCGGGCTTCTCGAGGAGGTCGGTGTTGCTCACGGTGCTCCCTCAGGTCGCGGACGGCGGCCGGGAGGCGCCCGGCCACCCAACGGCGGCGACGGGCACGCTCCGCCGCCCACCATGATGGCAGGGTGCAGCCCGACTCCCCCGCCCTTCCCCTGCGGCTCTCCCCCGAGGTCGCCGACGCGCTCGCCGATGCCCGGCCGGTGGTCGCCCTGGAGAGCACCCTGCTGGCGCACGGCCTCCCCCGGCCGGCGAACCGCGCCGCGGCCGACCAGGTCGAGGGCGCCGTCCGGGCCGGCGGGGCCGTGCCCGCGACCATCGCCGTCCTCGACGGCGTGGCGCACGTCGGACTGACGCCCGACGAGACCGACCGGGTGTGCGCCGACCCGGACCTCGCCAAGCTCGGCGTCCGTGACCTGCCGGTCGCCCTGGCCCTGGGCGGCAGTGGGGCCACGACGGTCTCCAGCACCGCGCTGCTGGCCGCCCGGGCGGGCATCGAGGTGTTCGCCACCGGCGGCCTCGGCGGGGTGCACCGGCAGGCGGCCGACACCTTCGACGAGTCCGCCGACCTGACGGCCCTGGCCCGCACGTCGCTGGTCGTCGTCTGCGCGGGGGTGAAGTCGATCCTGGACGTGCCGGCGACCCTGGAGCGGCTGGAGTCCCTGTCGGTCACCGTCGTCGGCCACCGCACCCGCGTCTTCCCGGGCTTCTACGTCGCCGACTCCGGCTCCGTGCTGGACTGGTCGGTGGACGACGCGGAGCAGGCCGCCGCCGTGTTCGCCGCCCGGCGCGGACTCACGCCGGGCGCGGTGGTCGTGGCCAACCCGCTGCCGGTCGCCGAGCAACTGGACCGAGAGCTGCACGACCGCGTCATCGCCGGGGCGCTGGCCGCCGCCGAGGCCGCCGGCGTCCGTGGCAAGGAGGTGACCCCCTTCGTGCTCGACCACCTGCACCGGGCCAGCGAGGGGGCGACGCTCGCGGTCAACGTGCGCCTGGTCCTGCACAACGCGGAGCTGGCCGGGCGGATCGCCGCAGCCCTCGCCGCGCTCCCCCGCTGAGCTCCGCCGTGGCCCGCGTCGTCGTCGTCGGGGACCTGGCCTCCGACGTCGTCGTCGTCCTGCACGGGCAGCCGGCGCCCGGCTCGGACCGGCCCGCCTCGATCGCCACCCGCGGCGGCGGGGCCGGGGCCAACGTCGCGGCGCACCTGGCCGCGCTGGGTACGCCGGTGGTCTTCGCCGGGTGCGCCGGCGACGACGCCGCGGGCGCCGGCCTGGTCGCGGAGCTGGTGGCCGGCGGGGTCACCGCGGCGGTGCGGGCGGTCCCCGGCGCCGCGACCGGCACGATCGTCAGCCTGGTCGAGCGGGACGGGCAGCGCAGCATGCTGGCCGACCGAGGCGCCAACCTGGCGCTGCGAGGCCGCTGACGTGCCGGCACCGGAGGCGGGCGGGCACCTGTACCTGTCCGGCTACACCCTGCTGCACCCGGACCCTCGGACCGCGGGGCTGTCCGCGCTGGCCGCGGCCGTCGCCGCCGGCTGCACGACCTCGGTCGACCCCGCCTCGACCGGGCCCCTGGCCCGCTACGGCGTCGAGGACTGGCTGGCGGACACGGCCGCGGCGACGCTGGTGCTGCCGAACGAGGCGGAGGCCGCGCTGCTCACCGGCTGCACCGACCCGGCCGACGCCGCCCGGGCCCTCGCCGGCCGGTACCCGGTCGCGGTGGTGAAGCTGGGTGCCGACGGCGCGCTGTGGGCCTCCGGCGACGTGCTGGTGCACCGGCCGGCCCATCGGGCGCGGGTGGTCGACACCACCGGCGCGGGTGACGCGTTCGCCGCCGGTCTGCTCTCGGTCTGGCTGGCCGATCGCGGCGGGGACCCGGTGCACGCGCTGGAGGCCGGCCTGGCACGCGCGGCCGCCGTGGTCGGCCGGCCGGGCGCCCGCTGAGGCCCCCTGCAGGGGTCCGCCGGGGTCGTGCGAGCGGTGGAGGGCAGGACGTCCTCCGTCAGTGCTCGATGACCCGGTCCGGCCGCGCGGGGTTCTCGAGGATCCGGTCGGGGCGCGGCGGGGCGTAGCGGTTGACGTCGAGCCGCTTCTTCGGCGGCGCGTCGTTGGCCATCATCACCGCGACCCACGGCAGCACGGTGCCCAGGAACGCGAAGATCAGCGCCAGCCACAACGTCTGGTAGAAGACCGCGGCGAGCACCAGGCTGACGCCGCGGACGGCCATCGTCAGCACGTAGCGCTTCTTCCGCGCCGCGTGCTGCTCCTCCCGGCTCAGCTGGGCCTCGGTGATGAGGACCGGCTGCGGCCGGCGGGGACGCGCGGGCTGCTGGCTCGTGGCCACGGACTTCCTTCCCTCCGCCGACCGGGTGACCGGCACTCGGCAGATCCCTCCGCAGCTGTGCGTGCCCGGCGTCCCGACGGCGCCTGGGTCCCGGCACAACCCCGGGTCCGTCGCCCATCGTGCCACCGGATCCCGGGCGGTGCAGGCACCCCGGAGTTGCGTTCTCAGCCGCCCGCAGCGGCCTTCGCGGCCTGCTTGGCGGCCTGCTTGGACGAGCGCACCTCGGCCAGGGACTCAGGGCCGGTGATGTCGGCGACCGAACGGCGGGAGCCCTCCTCGCCGTAGGCGCCGGCGGCCTCCCGCCAGCCGGGCGGGGTCACGCCGTACTGCTTGCCGAGCAGGGCCACGAAGATCTTCGCCTTCTGCGCGCCGAAGCCCGGCAGCTCCCCGACCCGCGCCAGCAGCGCCGCGCCGTCCGGGGCGTCGGTCCAGAGCGCCTCGGCCCTGCCGTCGTACCGCTCGACCAGCAGCCGGCACAGCGCCTGGGTCCGGGCGGCCATCGAGCCCGGGTACCGGTGGACGGCCGGCGGTCCCCGGAACACGCGCGTCAGGTCGTCGGGGTCGTGGGTGGCGAGCCGCGCGGCGTCCAGGTGGTCGATCCCCAGCCGGTCGGCCAGCAGACGAGGACCACCGAAGGCGCGTTCCATCGGGAACTGCTGGTCGAACAGCATGCCGAGGAGCAGGGCCAGCGGGTCGCGGCCGAGCAGCTCGTCGGCGGCGTCGTCCTGGGTGATGTGGAGTGTCGGCACGCGAGGATCCTGCCGCACCCCGGGCCCAGACGGTCCGGGCTGACGCCGGCTTCCCCGGCCGGACCGGACCGTCAGCCGCTGGTGAACCGCGCCGCGCTCGGACCGGAGAGCGACCCGGCCGGCAGGCGGCGGTCCATGAGGACCAGGAGGAGGTGGCGGGCTCGCCCGCGCAGCGGTTCACCGTCCCCGAAGGCCCAGTCGAGGTCGTCCGCCTCGAGCCGGGTCCCGGTCAGGTCCAGACCGGAGTGCCGCAGGCTCAGCGGGGTCGTCGCGTGGTCGAGGACGACGCGCAGGGCCCGCTCGCTGACCGGGTGCTCGACGCCCAGCGGGACGGTGACGTCCAGACCGTGGACGACGTCGTGGGTGAGCGCACCCGCCAGCCCGCCGCCCGGGGGCTTCCACGGGTGGGCCACGTTGGTCCGCCAGCCGTCGAGGAGCACGCCGATCGGCGCCTGGGCGTCCCGGCGGGCGACCCGGTCGGCCATCCGCGCGAAACTCCCCCGGGACCGCAGCAGCTCGGCGAGGAACCGTGGGGCCGGGTAGCGGAAGGGCATCGTCATGTGCGCGACGACCTCGCGCACGCGCCAGCCCGAGCACAGCGACGGGGTGTTCCAGTCGGACTCGGACAGGCCGTCGAGCACGTCGCCGAACGACGCGCGCTCGGTCGTGATCGTGGCCATCAGATCGGTGGTCGTCATGACCGTTCCGCCCGGGTCAGCCGGTCCAGGTGGGCGGCGAAGCGGTCGAGGGAGGTGCGGAAGCCCGCCTGCGCACCCGGGTCCAGCATCTGCGCCGGCACGTGGGCCTGTTCGATGTCGACCTGGGTGCGGTCGTCGCCGAGGTCGGTGAACCGGACGGTGACGGTCATCCCGGAGTGGGCCTCGACCCACGACAGCCGCTCCGGCGCGCTGACCTCGGTGTAGCGGGCGCTCGTCGGGTAGGTGCTGCCGTCCGCGTCGTTGACCATGACCGTCGTGAAGGCGCCGCCGGGACGGGCGTCGACGGTGATCTGGTCCAGCGGCGTGGTGACGCCGATGGGACCCCAGAAGTGGGTCATGTGCTCCGGTTCCACCATGCAGCTGAAGACCAGCTCCCGAGGAGCGTCGAAGACGCGGGTGTAGCGCAGGACGTGCTCAGTCACGGTGATCTCCGTTCGAGGGCGTGTGCACGGTGCGGAGGTGCTCGTCGAGCTTGTCGAAGCGCTCGGACCACAGGCGCCGATTCGTCTCGATCCAGTCCACGGCGGCGTCCAGGGCCTCCCTCTCCAGGTGGCAGGGACGGAACTGCGCCTCGCGGCGTCTGGTGATCAGCCCCGAGCGCTCGAGCACCTTCAGGTGCTTGGAGATCCCGGGGAGGCTCAGGGCGAACGGTTCGGCCAACTCGTTCACCGTCGCGTCGCCGGTCGCCAGCCGGGCCAGGATGGCCCGTCGGGTCGGATCGGCCAGCGCGGCGAACGTGGCGTCGAGCCGCTGCTCGAGCGCCGACGTCACGCCGTGACCCCGGTTGCCGCCATGGATGTTAGTTAACCGTGTAGCTAATTAACCGTCAAGCTGAATGGGCCGGTCGACCAGCACAGCGCGTCGCGATGGCGTTCGACTCTGCCCGGACGGGTAGGGCACGTCCACGGCCGTCCGGATCCCGGGGTGCGGACGACCCAGACCCGGCGGTCCAGAACCGTGGCCGCCGGGTCGCCCCGCTCCGCTCGGGTCACTCCCGTCGGCACGTCGCCCGCGGGATCCCGGCACCGCGGGCGTCGGCACGCCGGTGGCCCGGTCCGGCGGGCGCCGGGCGAGGATGGCCGGGTGCGCGCGGTGGTCAGCAGGGTCGCGACGGCGGCGGTGCGGGTGGACGGCGAGGTCGTCGGCGAGATCGGGTCGGGACTGCTGGCGCTCGTGGGCGTCGGCCGGGCGGACGACGCCGACCGGGCCCGGCTGCTGGCCCGCAAGGTGCACGAGCTGCGGGTCTTCCCCACCGACGACGGCGCCCGGTCGGTGGCCGACCTGGGCCTGCCGGTGCTCGTCGTCAGCCAGTTCACGCTCTACGCCGACACCCGCAAGGGCCGCCGTCCCTCGTGGGACGCCGCCGCGCCCGGTGACGTGGCCCAGCCGCTGGTGGAGGAGCTCGTCGCTGAGCTGCGCCGACGTGGGAGCGAGGTGGCGACGGGGGTGTTCGGGGCCCGGATGGCGGTGTCGTCGGTCAACGACGGCCCGATGACCTTGCTGCTGGAGGTCTGAGTCCCGCAGCCCGGGGTATCAGACGGTGACGCAACACACGGCCTGTGCATCTGCTGTCAACCGGGTGCTCGTGGAACACCAGGGCGGGTCCGGGCCGTTGTGCAGTGCGTACCACATCGGATCACAGAGGGCTGAGGCCGGCTGACGGAGCCGGTCCCCGGGCCCCACCCACGACGCGCGGATGCGCCACCGCCTCACCGACGACCGGCGGCTGCATCCGAACCGAAGGCAAGGACGAAGACAGATCGTGACGCTGCTGCAGTCTTCCCCCACCGACACTCTCGAGGTCCGCTCGCCGCGGCGCGAGCCCGACACGAGCGGCCTGGTCTCGACCGACCTCGTCCGGGTGTACCTGAACACCATCGGCAAGACGGCGCTGCTGACCGCCGAGCAGGAGGTCGAGCTCGCCAAGCGGATCGAGGCCGGCCTCTACGCCGAGCGGCTGCTCGCCGAGAAGCAGGGCCTCTCCCCCACCTACCAGCGCGACTACAAGGCGCTCGCGATCGACGGCAAGGCGGCCAAGCGGCACCTGCTGGAGGCCAACCTCCGGCTGGTCGTGTCGGTGGCCAAGCGCTACACCGGCCACGGCATGACGTTCCTGGACCTGATCCAGGAGGGCAACGTCGGTCTCATCCGGGCGGTCGAGAAGTTCGACTACACCAAGGGCTTCAAGTTCTCGACGTACGCGACGTGGTGGATCCGCCAGGCCATCACCCGCGCGATGGCCGACTCCGGCCGCACCATCCGGCTGCCCGTGCACCTGGCCGAGCAGGTCAACAAGGTCGTCCGCACCCGGCGCCGGATCCACCAGGAGCTGGAGCGCGAGCCCACCGCCGAGGAGCTGGGTCTCGAGCTGGACATGACCCCCGAGCGGATCACCGAGCTGCTGGAGTACAGCCGCGACCTGGTCAGCCTCGACCAGACCGTCGGTGCCGACGAGGAGTCCCGGCTCGGTGACTTCATCGAGGACGCCGACGCCGCCGTCGCCGAGGACGCCGTCGCCTTCCAGATGATGAAGGGCGACGTGCGGACGGTGCTCTCGACGCTCGAGGACCGGGAGCGCGACGTCGTCGTCCTCCGCTTCGGGCTCGACGGTGGCCAGCCGCGCACGCTGGAGCAGATCGGCAAGCAGTTCGGTCTGTCCCGCGAGCGGGTGCGCCAGATCGAGCGCGAGACGATGGCCAAGCTGCGCGACCCGCAGCGCGCCGACGCGCTGCGCGACTACCTCGCCTGAAGAAGAGGACCCCGTCCCTCTCCCCCCTCGCGAGCTCGGGGCGAGCCTCCGGACGGGGCCACGGCCGGAGCCGGTCACCCCACGGTGACCGGCTCCCCTCGTCTCTAGACCCCCGGTGTGCGCATGCGGCGGGGGCCGGCGTCGACGCGGGCGGTCGGCGGACCGACCCGCACCGTGGCCCCGGCGACGACCAGGGACCGCCCGCCGTGCCACGGCTCGGCCGGGCCGACGATCACCGGCTCCAGCGTCAGCTGGAGCACCTCGGGCAGGTCGTCGGCCAGCCGGGCGACGCGGAGCAGCAGGTCCTCCAGCGCCGCGACGTCGACCGGCTCCGAGCCCCGGTAGCCGTCCAGCAGCGGCCACGCCCGCGGTGCGCGGACCAGCTCCGCGGCGTCCAGGTCGGTCAGCGGCAGGGTCCGGTAGGCCCGGTCGCCGAGCAGGTCGGTGGCCACCCCGCCGAGTCCGAAGCTGACCAGCGCGCCGAACGACGGGTCGTCGACGATCTCCACGACGGTCGCCACCCCGGGCGCGGCCATCTCCTGCACGATCACGGGATCCCCGGAGGGGATGGCGGCGAAGGCCGAGCGCACGGCGTCGGCGTCGGCCAGGTCCAGCCGGACCCCGCCCAGGTCGGAGCGGTGCCGCAGCCAGGGCGCCGTCGACTTGAGCACCACCGGGTAGCCGACCGCCTCGGCGGCGGCGACGGCGGCGTCCGCGTCGCTCACCGTGCGGGTGCCCAGCAGCGGCACCCCGTAGGCGGCCAGCAGCGCGATCGTCTCGTCGTCGCCCAGGTGCCGCCCGGCGGGTGTGTCGGCGAGTGCGCCGAGGACGACGTCCCGCGCGGCCGGCTCGTCGACGCCCGGGAGCTCGGGGAGGGCCCCGACCGGCCGGCGGCGCCACCGGGCGTACTGCGCCACCTTGGCCAGCGCGATGACGGCGCGTTCGGGCGTGGAGAAGGAGGGCACCGAGCCGCGGTCCGGCGTCCCGTCCTCACCCGGGATGGCCAGCTCCGCCGGGATGCCCTCGGTGGAGAGGAAGGTGGCGACGACCGGCTTGCCGGCGTCCCTCGCCACCTCGAGGAGCGCGCGGCCGAACTCGTCCGACCCGCGGCTCAGCGGCGGCAGGAACACCGCGACGACGGCGTGCACCGACTCGTCGTCCACCGCCTCCTGGAGGGCGGCGCGGAACTCCGCGGCCGTGCCGCTGGCACCGATGTCCACGGGCGCCTCCCGGGCCAGCTGCAGGCCCTCCTCCAGGACGGCGTCGGCCACCAGCACGCCCATCGCCGTGGAGTTGCCGACGACGGCGACCCGGTCGCCCTCGGGCAGCGGCTGGTGGGCCAGCAGCGTGCCGACGTCGAACAGCTGCGCCAGCGTCTCGACCCGGATGACACCGGCGGAGGCGAACAACGCCGCCACCGACTCCTCCGGCACCGCCACCGACGTCCCGGCCAGTCCCTCGGTCATGCGGACGTGCCGGCCGCTCTTGACCGCCACCACCGGCTTGGTGCGGCCCACCCGGCGGGCCAGCCGGGCGAACTTGCGCGGGTTGCCGAAGCTCTCCAGGTGCAGCAGCACGACCTCGGTGCCGGGGTCGGTGGCCCAGTACTGCAGCAGGTCGTTGCCGCTGACGTCGGCGCGGTTGCCGGCGGAGACGAAGCTGGACAGGCCGATGTTGCGGGTCCGCGCCTGCTCGAGCAGGGCCGACCCGAGCGCGCCCGACTGGGCGAAGAAACCCACCCGGCCGCGGCCCGGGATCCGCGGCGCGAGGCTCGCGTTCAGCCGCACCTGGGTGTCGGTGTTCACGATGCCCAGGCAGTTGGGGCCGACCACCCGCATCCCCGACGCGCGGGCGGCGGCGACCAGCGCCCGCTCGGCGACCCGCCCACCGGGACCGGCCTCCCCGAAGCCGCCGGAGATCACCACCAGCCCACGGACCCGCTTGCGCCGGCAGGCCTCGACCACCCCGGCAACCTCGTCGGCCGGCACGGCGAGGACGGCGAGGTCGACGTCGTCGGGGATGGACTCGATGGAGGCGTACGCCGGCACGCCACGGACGTGCCGGGTGCCCGGGTTGACGGGGTAGACGGGGCCGCGGAAGCCGAAGTCCAGCAGGTGCCGCAGGACGGCGTGCCCCATCTTGCCCTCGTCGTTGGAGGCACCCACGACGGCGACCGACGACGGGGTGAGCAGCCGGGCGATCGACCGGGACTCGCTGCGCTGCTCACGCTCGTAGACCACCGCCAGCGCGGTCTCGGTCGGCGCGATGGGGAAGGTCAGGTGCACCACGCCCTCCTCGTAGGTGCGCTCGGGGGTGTACCCGGCGTCGAGGAAGACCCGGACCATCCGGTTGTTCTGCGCCAGCACCTCGGCGACGAACCGCTCGATGCCCCGCTCCCGCGCCGCCGCGGCCAGGTGCTCCAGCAGCACCGACCCCAGCCCCCGGCCCTGGTGGGCGTCCTCGATGAGGAAGGCCACCTCGGCATCGCTGGTGTCCGGGTACCGGTCGTAGCGACCGACGCCGACGACCTGGTCGCCGAGCACCAGCACGAAGGCCACGCGGGAGTCGTGGTCGACGTGGGTGAACCGGTACAGCTCCTTGTCCGACAGCCGCTTCAGCGGGCCGAAGAACCGGTAGTAGCGGGTCTGGTCGGAGCTGCGGTCCATGAGACCCACCAGCCCGTCGCCGTCCTCGGGCCGGATCGGGCGCAGGTGCACGGTGCCGCCGTCGGCGGCGATGATGTCGGCCTCCCAGTGCGCCGGCGCCTGCGGCGGCGGGGGTTCGTCGTCCCGGGTCGCGGGTGGCCCCGCCGCAGCGCCCGCGGCCCCGTCCAGAGGCTCGCCGCGAGCCTGCGAGTGGTGAGGAGGACGGGGCCCTTTCTCAGTCACGGGGGTCGTCCGGGTCCAGGCCGAAGTACGGGAACGCCGCGGTGCGGGTGCGGGAGATCGCGCGGTCGACGCGGGACTCGGTGAACGGGTCCCAGCGTGCGAACCCGGTGTAGCCGCCCTCGGTCATGTGCGTCGGCGGCCGCGCCCGCAGCCCCCGCCGGACGACGTCCTCCCGCCAGCTCTCCGGGATCTCGGTGGCCGGCTCCAGGCGGCTGCCGCTGACCTCGGCGATCAGGTGCGTCCACGCGCGGGGGACGCAGCGGACCAGGCCGTAGCCGCCGCCGCCGAGGGCGATCCAGCGGCCGTCGCTGACCTCGTGCGCCAGGTCGTGCAGCGCCCGGTAGCTGGCCCGCTGCCCGTCGACGGTGAGCGCCAGGTCGGCCAGCGGGTCCTCGTGGTGGGCGTCGCACCCGCACTGGGTGACCAGGATCTGCGGCGCGAAGGCCCGGACCACGCTCGGCACCACGGCGTGGAAGGCCCGCAGCCAGCCGGAGTCGTCGGTGCCGTTGGGGAGGGCGAGGTTGACCGCGCTGCCCAGCGCCTCGTCCGGGTCCCCCGTCTCCTCCGGGAACCCGGTGCCCGGGAACAGGGTGAGCGGCGTCTGGTGGATGCTCACGGTCAGCACCCGCGGGTCCTCGTAGAACGCCGCCTGGACGCCGTCCCCGTGGTGGACGTCGATGTCGACGTAGGCGATCCGCTCGTACCCCCGGTCGAGCAGCCACCGGATGGCGATGGCGGCGTCGTTGAAGACGCAGAACCCCGACGCGCGGTCGGCCATGGCGTGGTGCAGCCCGCCGGAGATGTTGACCGCGTGCTGGGCGCGGCCACTGTGCACCTGCTCAGCGGCGAGCACGCTGCCCCCGGTGATCAGCGCCGCCGCGTCGTACATGCCCGCGAAGATCGGGTTGTCGGCCGTGCCGAGGCCGTGGCCGACGTCGGGGTGCTCCGGTGCCCGCCGCACCGCCTCGAGGTAGGCGGGGTCGTGGACGAGTTGCAACGTGGCGGCGTCGGCCGGTGTCGGGCGCAGCACCTGCAGCCGGTCGCTCGCCAGCACGCCGAGGGCGTCGGCCAACCGCATCGTGAGATCGAGGCGGATCGGGTGGAGGGGGTGGTCCCCACCCATCGTGTAGCCGAGCAGCGCGTCGTCCCAGACGACCGTGACCGAGTCGCTCACCGGCTCTCCTCACTGACCGTGGCGGCGCCGGCGGCCCACTCCGGGCGCCCGACCGCTCGGGAGGCGACGCTACCGCCGGGCCACCGGCACCGTGCCCTGCAGCGCCCCGGCCGGCGGCGTGACGCCGGCCGGTCGGCGAGCCGGTTGCACGGGCCGGACCCCCGTACCATCAGGGCCGACACGGAGGAGACCTGTGAACGACCTGATCGACACCACCGAGATGTACCTCCGGACGATCTTCGAGCTGGAGGAGGAGGGGATCGTCCCCCTCCGCGCCCGCATCGCCGAACGGCTGCACCAGAGCGGCCCCACGGTCAGCCAGACGGTCGCCCGGATGGAGCGCGACGGCCTGCTGACGGTCGAGGGCGACCGGCACCTGCAGCTGTCCGACGAGGGCCGTCAGCTGGCCACGGCCGTCATGCGCAAGCACCGGCTGGCCGAGTGCCTGCTCGTGGACGTCATCGGCCTGGACTACGCCGACGTGCACGAGGAGGCCTGCCGCTGGGAGCACGTGATGAGCGAGGCGGTGGAGCGCAAGCTGCTCAACCTCCTCGGGAACCCGACGGTGTCGCCGTTCGGGAACCCCATCCCGGGCCTGGACGCCCTCGGCGGGGAGACCTCCGCGGTGCTGGACTCGCTGACGCTGCTGTCGACCACGGCCACGCCGGAGGGGCGCCGGGTGGAGATCAAGCGGATCAGCGAGCAGCTGCAGGAGGACTCCGAGCTGCTGCGCCTGCTGGCCGACCACGGCCTTCGACCCGGCGCCACCGGAGTGGCCCAGCTGGTCGCCGGCACGGTCAGCCTCGACGGCCAGGTGCTGCCCGCCGGAGTGGCCCAGCACGTGTTCGTCAGCGCGCTGGACGAGGAGCTCACCCCGGTCGAGGCGGCGCCGCGCCTCTGACGGGGCACCGCCCGCTCGGGGACACGCGCGCGCTCGCGGTGGGACCCGGCACGCGGGCCACCGCGTTCCCGGGGCGGTCACTACGGTGACCGGGTGAGCGAACCGCCCGCCGCCCCCGACGCCACCGCCGACAGCTCCGCCGACGAGTCGCCGGTGTCCCCGTTCGCCGACCTCGGCGCGTTCGCCGCCCTCCCCCGCGTGGCCGGGCTGGCCCTCTCGGCGGACGGCCGCCGGCTGGCCGTCGGGGTGCAGACACTGGACCCCGAGCGGACCAAGTGGCTGTCGGCCCTGTGGGAGGTCGACCCGGAGGGCCGGCGGGCGGCCCGCCGGCTGACCCGCAGCGCTCCCGGCGAGTCCGCACCCGTGTGGGCGCCCGACGGCTCGCTGCTGTTCACCTCCGCCCGGCCCGACCCCGCCACCAAGCCCGGCGGCGAGGACCCCCAGCCCGCGCTGTGGAGCCTGCCGGCCGACGGCGGTGAGGCCCGACAGGTGCTCACCCACCCCGGTGGGATCGGCCGGGTGGCCGTCGCCGCCGACACCGGGGACGTCGTCGTCGTCGCCGCCACCCTGCCGGGGGTGGCGGACGCCGAGGCCGACGCCGCCCGCCGCAAGGAGCGCAAGGAGGCCGGGGTGACGGCGATCCTGCACGAGGCCTACCCCGTGCGGTACTGGGACGCGGACCTGGGCCCCGCCGCGCCGCACGTGTTCTGGGCCGGCCGGCTGCCCGCCGATCCGCCGGCCGGTGCCGCGCCGGATCCGGTCGGGCTGCGCGACCTGACCCCCGATGCCGTCCCGCCGATCGGGTCCGGTGACGACGTGGCGCTCTCCCCCGACGGCGCCCTGCTGGTGCGCACCGAGGCCGTCCCGGACGGCCCCGCCGGACGCCGCGATCGGCTGGTCGCGGTGGAGACGGCCACGGGCGGCACGCGGGTGCTCGTCGACGACCCGCTGGCCGACGTCGGCTCCGCCCGCTTCTCCCCCGACGGGACCGCGCTGGTGTGCGTGCGCGAGTCGTTGACGACCTACGACGAGCCGCCGGACTACACGCTGCTGCACGTCGACGTCGCCACCGGCGCCGTCCGGGACCTCACCGCCGGATTCGACCGCTGGCCCAGCGCACCGCAGTTCGGCGCCGACGGGTCGTGCGTCTACTTCCTCGCCGACGAGGACGGCCGGCACGCGGTGTTCCGGGTGCCGGTGGACGGCGGCGAGCCCGTGCGGCTCACGGCTGACGGCGCCTACAGCGACCTGCAGGTGGCGCGGGACGGCAGCGCCCTCTACGCCCTGCGCTCGGCCTACGACGAGCCGCCGGCACCGGTGCGGCTGGACCCGGAGACCCCCGGTCAGCACCCGGACCCGCTGCCGAACCCCGGGACGCTCCCGCAGCTGCCGGGCACCCTGCACGAGGTCGAGGCGACCGCGGCCGACGGCACGCGGGTCCAGTCCTGGCTGGTGCTGCCCGAGGGCGCCTCGGCCGACCAGCCGGCTCCGCTGCTGCTGTGGATCCACGGCGGACCGCTGATGAGCTGGAACTCCTGGTCGTGGCGGTGGTGCCCCTGGGTGATGGCCGCCCGCGGCTACGCCGTCCTGCTGCCCAACCCCGCCCTGTCGCAGGGCTTCGGCCAGGACTTCGTCCGCCGCGGCTGGGGGGAGTGGGGCGAGGCGCCCTACACCGACCTGATGGCCGCGGTCGACGCCGTGGAGCAGCGTGCGGACGTCGACGCCACGCGCACCGCGGCCATGGGTGGCTCGTTCGGTGGCTACATGGCCAACTGGGTGGCCACCCAGACCGACCGGTTCCGCG
Organism: Geodermatophilus sabuli; assembly: GCF_010686765.1. Taxonomy (GTDB): domain Bacteria; phylum Actinomycetota; class Actinomycetes; order Mycobacteriales; family Geodermatophilaceae; genus Geodermatophilus; species Geodermatophilus sabuli_A. Next base: position 102,125 of record NZ_JAAGWF010000004.1, read on the forward strand.
CCATCGTCACGCACGCCAGCCTGTGGGACCTCGACTCGTTCACCGGGACGACCGACGCGGCCTACTACTGGGAGCGGGAGTGGGGGGACCCGCTGTTGCACCCCAAGCGCTACGAGCAGAACTCCCCGCACCGGTTTGCCGACGCCATCCGGACGCCGATGCTGGTCATCCACGGCGACCGGGACTACCGGGTGCCGATCGGTGAGGCGCTGCGCCTCTGGTACGACCTGCAGAAGCGCGGCGTGCCGTCGAAGTTCCTCTACTTCCCCGACGAGAACCACTGGGTGCTCACGCCGGGAAACGCGACGGTCTGGTACGAGACGGTGCTGGCCTTCCTCGCCGAGCACGTGCTGGGCGAGGGGTGGCAGCGGCCCGGGCTGCTCTGAGCGCGCTCACCCGACGCTCCGGGACCCGTCGAGGTCGGCGGCCGTCGCCGCGATCAGGTCGCGCAGCGCGGCGGGCGGCAGGCAGGTGGCCAGGCCCTGCGCCAGCAGGCCCGCGAGGGTGTAGGTCGGGCGGCTGTCCAGCGCCCGCTCGAGGGCGACGTTGGCCATGGCGCCGTCCCCGCGCAGCCAGGCGCTGACCGCCAGCAGCGTGGCCGGTGCCGCGTCGAGCGGCGCCGGCGCCCGCCGGGTGCACTCCGTCCACAGCGTCTCGGCGGCGGCCGCGTCCTCCCCGAGCGCGAGGCCGAGCGCCCGGTCGCGCACCCGGACGTCGGCCAGCGCCCACAGCACCCCGGCCACGTCCCGGTCGGGCACCGGGGCGACGCCCGCCCGGCCCGGTCGGCAGCGCGCCACCACCCGCCGGACCGTCGCCCACGACCGTTCCGCCTCGGCGTCCGGATCGGCCAGGGCTCCTCGGGCGTGCCGGTCCCCGACCCGCCAGACCAGGGCCTCCATCGCGGCCATCGCCGCGCCGTCGGGACGGCGGATCCGGCGATCCAGCGCCGCGCGGTCCCGCTCGACGACGGCGCCGACGGCCACCGACGCCGCCGCCAGCTCGGTCACGCCCCCGGGCAGAGGTGTCCCGGCGTCGGGCGCGCAGCACGGGTGCGGGCAGTCGTAGGACCACCACCGGCCCCGGCGGACCAGCAGTGCGTCCCGCACCGGGATGTCCCGCGCGGCCAGGGCCACGACCGCGTCGTGCACGACGGCGCGGTGCGGCAGGCCGGCCACGGCCTCTCCGGGCGGCTGACCGGGGAGCGGTGCGCAGTCGTCCGGGGCCTCGGACACCACGGCGACGACGACCGCGGCCGGATCGTCGGTGGCGACGCTGCGGACCAGCGCCTCGACGACCCCCGGTGCCGCCGCCCGGACGGGCAGGTCGCCGCGGACGGGCAGTCCGACCCGGCCGCCGCTGGGGCCGCCGAGGGCGACCAGCAGGAGCGACTCGTGCGGGTGGAAGCCGATCAGGTGCGGCAGCGCCGCGGCCACCTCACCGGGATCGGCGATGCGGACCTCGGCGCGGAGGGGTTCGTCCATGCGACCGACCCTGTCCGCGCCGGACGTCCCCGCGGTCCCGGCGCGGTCATCTGTGGACCGGCGGACGGCTGTGGACGGAGCCGGGCGGAACCGTCGGCGCCTTGTGCCCGGCGGCGCCTCGTGCCCGCGGCGGCTCAGTCGAGCGCCGCGGCCTGCGTCTCGTACGCCCGGGTCAGGAGCGCACCGAACGCCGCCTGGTCGACGGGCCCGCCCCTCGCGTCACCGGTCGCCAGCGCGACGAGCCGGTCGCCGTCCGGCACCAGGCCGACCAGCCCGGAGAGGGTGACCTGCCGGCCGTCGGGCGTGCGCGCCGTCGCGGTCAGCGCGAGACCCAGCGCGTCGTCCCCCAGCTCCTCCGGCAGGTCGACCGGGGTGACGACGACGGTGCCGCTGCCGTGCCCGGGTGCCTCGACGGTGGCGTCGGAGCACGCCGCGGCGGCCCGCTGGAGCGTGGGGACGGCGTCGGCGGTGGCCGGCCCGGCGACCAGTGCCTGCACGGTGGCCGAGGTCCCGGTCACGGCCACCTGCGCCGCGAACTCCGGGACGTCCCCGTCGGGTGTGGGCAGGGTCGCCAGCACGTCGGCGCACTCCTGCGGGGTGACGGTCAGGTCGGTCGGCAGCCCGGCGCCCGGCAGTCCGCCCATGGGCAGCCCCGACCCGGCGAGCAGGTCGGGGGTCAGCGGCACGACCCGCGCGCCGGGACCGAAGGCGTCCGCGGGCAGGAGCCCCTCGGCCAGGTCGGTCGCGGGGTCGGTGGCGGCGGCCGGCACGGCCGCCGGAGCGGTCGCCCCCGCCTCCTCCACGCCGGGCTCTCCTCCGCAGCCGGCGAGCACGCCGGCGAGCAGCCCGGTGGCGAGGACGGGGACCAGACGGGAGCGCACGGGACCGGCCATGCGACCGACGGTAGACGCGGCCGGCGCGCCGCGCACCGGCCTCCGACCTCGTGCTCGGCGCCCGCCCGGGGCGGCGACGCGGGAGGCGACGCGGGGGTGACGCGCGGGTCCACGTCGCCGGACCGGGTGGACAGCGCGACGCGGCGCCGCAGGCCGGCACCCCGCGACCCGGCGTCGCGCGGCCCCGGCATCGGGACACGGGCACGCGACGACCGGCCGTTAGAGTCCCCGGCCATGGGACGGTCGCTGCGCATCGCACTGCTGTCCTACCGGAGCAAGCCGCACAGCGGCGGCCAGGGCGTCTACGTCCGGGCCCTCTCCCGCGAGCTCACCGCCCTCGGCCACGCCGTCACCGTGCTCAGCGGGCAGCCCTATCCGGAACTGGACGACGGCGTCCCGCTGACCCCGCTGCCCAGCCTCGACCTGTACCGCGAGCCCGATCCCTTCCGCACGCCGCGGCCCGGCGAGTTCCGCGACTGGGTGGACGTCGCGGAGTGGGCCACGATGTGCACCGCCGGGTTCCCGGAGCCGCTGACCTTCAGCCTGCGCGCGGCCCGGGAGCTGCTCCCCCGCGCCGCCGAGTTCGACGTGGTGCACGACAACCAGTCCCTCGGCTACGGGCTGCTGCGGCTGGCCCGCGCGGGGATCCCGACCGTCGCCACGGTCCACCACCCGGTGGCCATCGACCGCGACCTGGAGCTCGCCGCCGCGCCGTCCCGCCGCCGGCGGCTGACCCTGCGCCGCTGGTACGCCTTCACCGCGATGCAGGCCCGCGTCGCGCCGCGGCTGGACGGCATCACGACGGTGTCGGAGAGCTCCCGGGCCGACATCGAGACCCACCTGGGCGTGCCCGCCGCCGCGGTCGACGTCGTCCCCGTGGGCATCGACCCCGACGTCTTCACCCCACCGCCGGCCGGCCGCCCGCGCGACCCCGCCTCCATCGTGGTCGTCACCAGCGCCGACGTGCCGCTCAAGGGGCTGGTGCACCTGCTGGAGGCGGTGGCCAAGCTGCGCACGGAGCGGGCGGTGCGGCTGACCGTCGTCGGCACCGCGCGACCGGGCGGGCCCGCCGAGGCGGCCCTCGACCGGCTGGCGTTGCGCGAGGCGGTCCGCTTCACCGGCCCGGTGCCGGAGGCCGAGCTGGTCGGGCTGCTCCAGGACGCCGCCGTCGTGGCCATCCCGTCCCTGTACGAGGGCTTCTCCCTGCCGGCGATCGAGGCCATGGCCTGCGGCACGCCGCTGGTCACCACCGACGCCGGCGCGCTGCCCGAGGTGGTGGGCAGCAAGGCCGGGCTCCGGGTGCGGGCCGGCGACGTCGGCGAGCTGACCGCCGCACTGGCGCTGGTCCTCGACTCGCCGTCCCTCGGCGAGCAGCTGGGCCGGGCCGGGCGGCGCCGGGTGCTCGCCGACTACACCTGGCGGGCAACGGCCGAGCGGACCGCGGAGTGGTACGCGGAGGTCCTGCAGCGGAAGGGGCGCGCGTGCTGACCGTCGACTACGACCTGCTCGACCTCCGGCCGGGGATGACCGTCCTCGACCTGGGCTGCGGGGAGGGCCGGCACGCGTTCGAGGCCTACCGCCGCGGCGCGCACGTGGTCGCCGTCGACCGGGGCGTACCCGAGGTGGAGACGACCAAGCGCTGGCTGGGCGCGATCGCCGCGGCCGGTGAGGCCGGCCGGGCGGACGACGGCACGGCCGCGCGCTACGAGGTCGTCCGCGGCGACCTGCTGGCCCTGCCCTTCCCCGACGCCAGCGTGGACCGGGTGATCGCGGCCGAGGTGCTCGAGCACATCCCCGACGACGCCGCCGCGCTCGCCGAGATCACCCGCGTGCTCGCGCCCGGCGGCCGGGTGGCGGTGACCGTCCCCCGGTTCTTCCCCGAGCGGGTCTGCTGGGCGCTGTCGGACGCCTACCACGCGAACGAGGGCGGCCACATCCGCATCTACCGCGCCGACGTGCTGCGCACCCGGCTGGCGGCGGCCGGCCTCGAGCCCGGCGACCAGCACCACGCGCACGCGCTGCACGCCCCGTTCTGGTGGCTCAAGTGCGCGGTCGGGGTCGAGAAGGACAACGCCGCCGTCCGCGCCTACCACCGGATGCTGGTCTGGGACCTCGTGCGGCGCCCGTGGCTCACCCGGACCGCCGAGCGGCTGCTGGACCCGGTACTCGGCAAGAGCCTGGTCGTCTACGCCGACAAGCCCGGCGCCGCGGGGTCGCCGGCCCGCACGGTGTGGACGACGGAGACGGCGGCAGCGGACCGGGAGCGGATCCCTGCCCGGCGCTGAGCTGCCCGACCTGCCCGGTGTGCTGACCGGGAGGCAGGTGCGGGCGACGGTCGCCGCGATCGCCGCGGAGCAGGACGCCGACGGGTCGCTGCCCTGGTTCCGCGGCGGGCAGCTGGACCCCTGGGACTCCGTCGAGGCCGCGATGGCCCTCGACGTCGGCGGTGCGCACGACCGCGCCCGGGCCGCCTACCGCTGGCTGGCCGCGCGGCAGCGTCTCGACGGCTCCTGGGCCAGCGAGTACCGCGCCGGCGCCGAGACCGCGCCCGCCGCGGAGAGCAACCACGCCGGGTACCTCGCCGTGGGCCTCTGGCACAGCTGGCTGTGCACCGCCGACGAGGCCCTGGTCAGCGAGCTCTGGACGGTCGTCCGCCGAGGGCTGGACCTGGTCACCCGGATGCAGCTGCCCGGCGGCGCGGTGGCGTGGGCGCTGCGCCCCGACGGCACCCCCGACGACACCGCGCTGCTGACCGGCAACGCGAGCCTGTTCCAGGCGCTGCGCTGCGGCGTGGCGCTGGCCGGCCTGACGGGTGAGCCGCAGCCGGACTGGGAGCTGGCGGTGACCGACCTCGGCGCCGCCCTCCGCGAGCGGTCCGACGCCTTCGCCGACCGCAGCCGTTACTCGATGGACTGGTACTACCCGGTGCTCGCCGGCGCGGTCACCGGCGGGGCGGCCCGTGACCGGCTGGCCGGCGACTGGGCCCGCTTCGTGGTCCCCGGCCTGGGCGTCCGGTGCGTGGCCGACCAGCCGTGGGTGACCGGCGCGGAGACCTGCGAGCTGGCGCTCGCCCTGGCCGCGGCCGGGCAGACCGACGCGGGACTGGAGCAGCTGGCCGCCATGCAGCACCTGCGGCACGACGACGGCTCCTACTGGACCGGGTTCGTCTACCCCGACGACGCCCGCTGGCCGGTCGAGCGGACCACGTGGACCGCCGCGGCCGTCGTCCTCGCCGCCGACGCGCTGGCCGGCACCGGTCCGGCGTCGGGGCTGTTCACCGACCCGTCGGCGCTGCCGGCGGCGGGAACGTCACAGGAGAGCGCCGGTTGGCTGCCCGGAGGTGCGGGCACGGTGACCCCGTGAGCACCGCGGACGTCACCGTCGTCGTCATGAGCCGCAACCGGCGGGAGGACCTGCTCGACTCGCTGCCGCGTCACGAGGCGCCGGTCGTGCTGGTGGACAACGCCTCCACCGACGGCACGGTGGACGCCGTCCGGACGGCGCTGCCGCACGTGACCGTGCTGCCCATGGGGCGCAACGAGGGGGCGAACGCCCGCACCGTCGGCGTCCGGCACGCCCGGACGCCGTTCGTCGCGTTCGCCGACGACGACTCCTGGTGGGCGCCCGGCGACCTCGCACGGGCCGCCGGGATCATGCGCGCGCACCCGCGGCTGGCGGTGCTCAACGCCCGCATCCTCGTCGGTCCCGAGGAGCGGCTGGACCCCGTGTGCACGGAGATGGCCGACAGCCCGCTGGGCACGCCGCCGGACCTGCCCGGTCCCGCCCTGCTCGGGTTCGTCGCCTGTGGCGCGATGGTGCGCCGCGACGCGTTCCTGGCCGTGGGTGGCTTCGACACGGTGGTGCGCTTCCCCGGCGAGGAGGAGCGGCTGGCCCTCGACCTGGCCACCGCGGGCTGGGGCATGGCCTACGTCGACGAGGTCACCGTCCACCACCACCCGTCGGTGCACCGGCACGCCCCCGCGCGCCGCCGGACGGCGATCTCGCGGAGCAAGGTGCTCACCGCGCTCATGCGCCATCCCGTCCCCGAGGTGGGCCGGGTCGTGGTCAGCGCGCTCCGCACCGGGGGGCCCGAACGGGAGGGGTTGGTGCGGGCACTGCCCGACGTACCCGCCGCCCTCCGCCGGCGCCGGCCCATCCCGGCCGCCGTCCGCGCCGACGTCCGGCTGCTGGCCGCGGAGCCCGACGCATGACGGCGACCGAGGCACGGCCGGACACCCTGCAGGGGGGCCGGCCGGACCCGCGGGTGGCCGTCGTCGTCATCACCCACCAGCGCCGCGACGAGGTGCTGCTGGCGCTGTCCCGGCTCCGGGCGCTGCCCGAGCAGCCGCACGTGGTCGTCGTGGACAACGGCTCCACCGACGGGACGGCGGCGGCGATCGCCGAGCGCTTCCCCGAGGTCGAGCTCGTCGCCAGCCCGGAGAACCTCGGCGCGATCGGCCGCAACGTGGGCGTGGCCCGGGTGGACACCCCCTACGTGGCCTTCTGCGACGACGACACGTGGTGGGACCCGGGGTCGCTGCGCATCGCCGCCGACGTCCTCGACACCCACCCCCGGCTGGCCGTGCTGACCGCCCGGATCCTGGTCGAGCCCGCCGGGACCGAGGACCCGATCGTCCCGGAGCTGCGCGACTCGCCGGTCCAGGGTGCCGACTGGCTGCCCGGCCCGGCGCTGGGCTCCTTCCTCGCCGGCGCCTCCGTCCTGCGGCGGGAGGCGTTCGTCGAGGTCGGCGGCTTCTCCGAGCGGCTGTGGCTGGGCGGTGAGGAGGAGCTGATGGCCGGCGACCTCGCGGCCGCCGGCTGGGAGCTGTGCTACCTGCCGCAGCTGACCGTGCACCACCAGGCCAGCACCGCCCGCGATCCGCACAAGCGCCGCCGCGACGGCATCCGGAACACCCTGTGGACGACGTGGCTGCGGCGGCCGCTGCGGCCGGCGGCGCGCCGCACCCTGCACCTGGTGCGCACGGTGCCCCGCGACCGGCTGAGCGTGCTCGGCGTCCTCGACGCGGTGCGCGGGCTGCCGTGGGTGCTCCGCGAGCGGCGGGTGCTGCCCCCGCACGCCGAGGCCCGGTTCGCCGCGCTGGAGGAGGCCCAGCGCACCTCGACCGCCCGCCGCTACGTCAGCTGACGGAGGACCTCCGTGCTCCCCACCGCTCGCAGGCTCGCGGCGGGCCCCTGCACGGGGGCCGTCAGCGGGCGCAGGTGATGCAGGTGCGGGCCGCCGGCCGGGCGGCCAGCCGCTCGGGCGCGATCGGCCGCCCGCAGCTCTCGCAGACGCCGTAGTCGCCGCTCGCCCGGCGGGCCAGCGCGGCGTCGACGTCGGCCAGCCGGCGACGGGCGGCGTCGAGCAGCGCCGCGACCTGCTGGCGCTCGAAGGCGATCGTCGCGCCCTCGGGGTCGTGCTCGTCGTCGGCGTTGGACGCCCGGGACGCGGCGACGACCTCCTCGAACTCGCCCGTCAGCGCCTCGATCTGGCTCAGCACGGCCGCGCGCTCGGCGAGCAGCCGGTCCCCCTCACCCACGGCGGAGCAGCCGCAGGGAGCCGGTGCCGGGCATCTCCGTGAACTCCCCCGAGGCCAGCACCCGCGAGTAGACGCCGAAGGGGGCCTGTCCCCCGTCGGCCGGGTCGGGGAAGACGTCGTGGATGGCCAGCGTGCCGTCGACGGCCACCTTGGCGACCCAGGCGTCCTGGTCGCGCCGGGCCGACTCCTCGGTGTGGCTCCCGTCGAGGAACAGCAGGGCCAGCGGCGTCGACCACAGCGGAGCCAGCACCTCGGAGCGGGCGACGACGGCCAGCACGACGTCCTCGGCGCCGGCGTCGGCGATCGTGCGGCGGAACCGCGGCAGGGTGTCGACCAGCCCGACGGCCGGGTCGACCAGCGAGGGGTCGTGGTACTCCCAGCCCGGCTGGTGCTCCTCGGAGCCCCGGTGGTGGTCGACGGTGACCACCTGCCTGCCGGTCTCGCGGGCGGCGGCCGCCAGGTACAGCGCGGACTTGCCCATCCAGCTGCCGATCTCCAGCAGCGGGCCGGGCACGGTCACGGCGCGGGCGGCCTCGTAGAGCGCCCGGCCCTCGTCGTCGGGCATGAACCCGGGCGCGGCCCGGGCGGCGGTCAGCAAGTCGGGCGGGGGCACGGGACCAGCCTGGCTCACCGGGCGAACCGGCTGCGCAGGGCGGTCAGCCGCCGCTCGGTGCTCGCGCCCGCCTGGGTGTCGGCGGCCTTGGCGAAGAACGCGCCGGCCGCCGTCGTCACGGGGACGGCGAGCACGAGGGCGATGGACCCGACCAGCGTCCGGATCACCTCCTCCGCCATCGCCGAGCTGGTGAGGACGACGTCCCACGGCTGGGCGTAGAGCTCGAACAGCATGAGCAACGGCAGGGAGGCGCCGGCGTAGGCGAACACGATCGTGTAGACCGTCGAGGCGATGTGGTCGCGGCCGACGGCCATCCCGCGGCGGTAGAGGTCCCGCCAGGTCATCCCCGGGTCGACCTCGTGCAACTGCCAGATCGCCGAGGCCTGCGTGATGGTGACGTCGTTGAGTACGCCGAGCCCGGCGACGACGACCCCGGCGAGCACCAGTCCCGAGAAGTCCAGAGCCGGGTCGTACTGCAGCAGCGTGGTGGTCTCCTCGCTGGTCAGCCCGGTCAGACGCGCGACGTCGACCGACACCGCCCCGAGGACGGCGACCAGGGCGAGGCCGAAGAGGGTCCCCACCAGCGCCGTCGTGGTCCGCGCCGAGAAGCCGTGGGCCAGGTAGAGGACGACGAACATGATCGCCGCCGAGCCGACCAAGCTGATCAGCGTGGGCGAGCTGTCGCCCAGCAGGCCCGGCAGCAGGAACTGCAGCATCACGAAGAAGGCGAACGCCAGGCCGAGGAGGGCGGCCAGCCCGCGCAGCCGGGCGACGGCCACGGTGGCGACGGCGAAGACGACGGTCAGGACGACGATGGGGACGTCACGGTCGTAGTCGCGGAAGGAGTACCCGCCGCCTTCCTCCGCGGCCGCGTCGCGGTTCAGCACGAGCACGTCGCCCGTCTCGACACCCGCGGCGTACACCTCCGCCGGGATCTCCAGTTGCTGGAACTCCCCCGCACCTTCCCCGTCGAGCACCTCGACGACGACGATGGCGCACGTCAGCTCCTGCGCCGGCCCCCCGGCGCCGGGCAGCGAGCAGTCGAACGGCTCGACCGACGACACCCGCCCCTCGGGGTAGGTGGTACCCGGCGGGAGGAACAGCTCGGCCGCCTGCTGCGCGCGGGTCGGCTCGTCCCCCGGCCACAGGGCGACCAGGCCGATGACCGTGGCCAGCCCCACCGGGACGAGCAGCAGCAGCATCAACCACACGGCACGGCGCCGGCGGGTGCGCACCTCGGGGCTCGGCGGCGGTGCGTCCGGGTCGGGACCGTGGCTGTGGGGATGGCTGGGCGGCACCCCGTCAGGCTAGGAGTCGACCCCGCCCGGCACCGAGCCGACACCGGCACCGGCACCCGGCACCGGGACGGCGGATCACCCCTCGTCGACGGGGAACCGCAGCCACAGCCCGGACAGCTGCAGGGGCCGGGCCACCGCCGGCGGCGGGTCGACCAGCACCAGTTCCACGCCCCGCGGCTGCCCCAGCTTCTGCAGCTGGACCAGCACCGCCATGCCGGCCGAGTTGAGGTAGTCGACCCCGCGGGTGTCCAGCCGCACGCGGTGCAGCGGGGTCCCGGCCAGCAGGAGGTCGGTCACGGCGCGCACGAGCGGGCGCCGCGCCTCCTCGGTCAGCTCCCCGGTGACGGTCAGGGTGGCCACGTCCCCGTCGAGGGTCGTGGCCACGTCCGGAGTCCTCCCGGTGGGTCGCGGCGGCACGGGCGCGGGCTGGGTCGTCTCGTCCACGACGTCCCACTGCCCCGCGCGGGCCCGGATCACGCCTTGCGGCAGCCGGACCCGGAACAGTTCTCCGCGACTGATGTTTACACCAGCGCACAACCGAGGTAATCTGTAGTCGCCAGTTGAGGTTCATCCCTCCGGCAGCGAACAGACCGCACCGACCACAGGAGGTTGCCAGCCATGGCGATGCTGACCGCCTACGACCCGTTCGCCGCCACGTCCGCCGCCTTCCGCGCGCTGGACCAGCTCACCGGCCGTTCGGGCTCGATGACCGCCCGCCCGCTCTCGGGCATGCCGATGGACGCCTACCGCGTGGGTGACAACTTCGTCGCCCACTTCGACCTGCCGGGCGTCGACCCCGGCTCGATCGACCTGTCGGTCGAGGGCACGACCCTGACCGTCACGGCCGAACGCTCGGTGCCCCAGCTGGAGAACGCCGAGTGGAGCGTCGCGGAGCGGCCCTACGGGAGCTACACCCGGCAGTTGGTGCTCGGCCGCAGCCTGGACACCGACCGGCTCGAGGCCAGCTACCACGACGGCGTCCTGACCCTCAGCATCCCGGTCGCCGAGAAGGCGCGGGCCCGCAAGATCACCGTGACCCGTGCCGACACCCCGACATCGGTCGGGAGCCGCACCATCGAGGGCGAGCAGTCCTCGGCCAAGGCGGTCGAGAGCTGATCGACGATCCCCCGCGCAGGGGCCGGGTCCGCACGGACCCGGCCCCTGCGCGCATCGGGCACCACGAGGAGCCTCCATGACCGACGGCACCGCAGGGAGCGACCGGCTCCGGCGCCTGGACGACCCGGACTTCCCCGCGCTCACGATGAGCCAGGCCGCCGCCCTGCTCGGGGTGCAGGCGGCCTTCCTGCGCAGCCTGGACAGCTCCGGCGTCCTACAGCCGCACCGCTCCCCCGGCGGTCACCGTCGCTACTCCCGCCACCAGCTCGCCCTGGCCGCCCGCCTGCGGGAGCTGCTCGACGACGGGCACACCCTCGCCTCCGCCGAGGTGATCCTCGGCCTGCAGGACGAGCTGGCCGACGCCCGCGCCGACACCGAGCGGCTGCGCGCCGCGGTGGACCGGTTGCAGGCCGGCGACGAGGGGTGACGCAGACCTCGCTGCACGAGGAACCCTAGGGGGGTATAGTTCCGGTTCGACAGCCCCCGAGCCGCCTGGAGGACCCCGTGGAGTCGGCCCCGCACGGCTACATCCACCGCAAGGACGACTACCTCAAGCGTCTGCGCCGGATCGAGGGCCAGGCCCGCGGACTGCAGCGGATGGTCGAGGACGAGAAGTACTGCATCGACATCCTGACCCAGGTCTCGGCCATGACGAAGGCGCTCCAGTCGGTCGCCCTCGGACTGCTCGAGGAGCACATGAGCCACTGCGTCGTCCAGGCGGCGCAGGCCGGCGGCCGCGAGGCCGACGAGAAGGTCCGCGAGGCCTCCGAGGCCATCGCCCGCCTCGTCCGATCCTGACCCCACCCTCCGAGGGAGCACCCATGAGCACCGCCACGTACACCGTCGTCGGCATGACCTGCAGTCACTGCGTCAGCGCCGTCACCGAGGAGGTCGGCGGCCTGCCCGGCGTCACCGAGGTCGCCGTCGACCTGCCCAGCGGCGGCCTGACCGTCACCAGCGACGCCCCGGTCGACGAGGGTGCCGTGCGCGCCGCCGTCGAAGAGGCCGGCTACGAGGTCGCCGGCAGCTGACCGCCGGTCCCACCCAGATCATCCCGAGAGGACGCCCGATGAACGCCCCCGCAAGGCTCGCCGCGGTCGCCCTCGGCCTGGTCGCCGTCTTCGGCGCCGCCGTCGGCGTGGGGTCGCTGGTGGGCCCCGTCGGCACCGTCGGGACGGCCGCAGCCGCGTCCCCGGCTGAGGGACACGGGGACGACGGGCACGAGAGCGCCCCGGCCGAGCCGCCGGCCACGTCCCTGCCGGCCGGGCTCGCGGTGGCCGCCGACGGCTACACCCTCGAGCTCGGGACGCCGACCGCCCCCGCCGGGCCGGCCACCGAGGTCCGCTTCCGCGTGCTCGGCCCCGACGGAGCACCGGTGACCGCCTTCGAGGTGGCGCACGAGCAGGACCTGCACCTGGTCGCCGTCCGCCGTGACCTCAGCGGCTTCCAGCACGTGCACCCCGAACGCGTTGAGGACGGCGTCTGGCGGGCCACGCTCGGCCTGACCCCCGGCGCGTGGCGACTGTTCGCCGACTTCGTGCCCGCCGCGGACGGCGAGAACCGGGTGCTGGGCGCCGACCTGTCCGTGCCCGGCGGTTACGCCCCCGAGCCGCTGCCCGCGCCGTCGGCGGTCGCGGAGGTGGACGGCTACACCGTCGTCCTGACCGGGGACCTGGTGCCGGGCCGGGAGTCGGAGCTGACGCTGAGCGTCAGCCGCGACGGCCGCCCGGTCACCGACCTGCAGCCCTACCTCGGCAGCTACGGGCACCTCGTCGTGCTGCGCAGCGGCGACCTGGGCTATCTGCACGTGCACCCCGCCGACGGGCCGGCCGGTGCGGCGCCCGCGCCCGGGCCGCACGTCGGCGTGCTCACCACCGCGCCCACCGCCGGCACCTACCGGGTCTTCCTGGACTTCCGCCACGGCGACGCCGTGCACACCGCCGCGTTCACCGTGACCACCACTGCGCCCGAGGAGGCCGGCTCGTGAGCGTCGACGCCCCGCCCACCGAGCTCGAGCTCGCCATCGGCGGCATGACCTGCGCCTCCTGCGCCTCCCGCATCGAGAAGAAGCTCAACCGCCTCGACGGCGTCACCGCCACGGTGAACTACGCGACCGAGAAGGCGCGGGTCAGCTACGGCGGCGACGTCACCGCCGCCGACCTGATCGCCACCGTGGAGAAGACCGGCTACACCGCGCGGCTGCCCGAGCCCCCCGCCGCCGCGGCTCCGGAGGAGCCGGGCGGCGACGGGCTGCGCACCCGGTTGCTGGTCTCCACGCTGCTGACCGTGCCGGTCGTGGCGATGGCCATGGTGCCGGCCCTGCAGGTGGAGTACTGGCAGTGGCTGTCGCTGACGCTGGCGGCCCCGGTCGTCGTCTGGGGCGGGCTGCCGTTCCACCGCGCGGCGTGGACCAACCTCCGGCACGGCGCGGCGACGATGGACACCCTCGTCTCCCTCGGCACCGGCGCGGCGTTCGCCTGGTCGCTGTACGCGCTCGTCCTCGGCACCGCCGGCGAGCCGGGGATGACCCACCCGTTCGAGCTCACGATCGCCCGCACCGACGGCAGCGCCACCATCTACCTGGAGGCCGCCGCCGGGGTGACCACGTTCCTGCTGGCCGGCCGGTACGCCGAGGCCCGCTCGAAGCGGCGGGCGGGCGCGGCCCTGCGCGCCCTGCTGGAACTGGGCGCGAAGGACGTCGCGGTGCTCCGCGGTGGCGTCGAGCACCGGGTCCCGGTCGACCGGCTGGCCGTCGGGGACCTGTTCGTCGTCCGGCCCGGTGAGAAGATCGCCGCCGACGGCGAGGTCACCGAGGGCGCGTCCGCGGTGGACGCGGCCCTGCTCACCGGCGAGTCGGCACCGGTCGAGGTCGGGCCCGGGGACGCCGTCGTGGGCGCCACCGTGAACGTCGGCGGGCGGCTGGTGGTGCGCGCCACCCGGATCGGCGCGGAGACCCAGCTGGCCCAGATGGCCCGTCTGGTCGAGGAGGCGCAGCACGGCAAGGCCGCCGTGCAGCGCCTGGCCGACCGGGTGTCGGGCGTGTTCGTCCCCGTCGTCCTGGCCCTGGCGGCGGCGACGCTCGGGTTCTGGATCGGCACCGGCGCCGGACTGCCCGCTGCCTTCACCGCAGCCGTGGCGGTGCTGATCATCGCCTGCCCGTGCGCCCTCGGGCTGGCCACCCCGACCGCGCTCATGGTCGGCACCGGCCGGGGTGCCCAGCTCGGCATCCTGATCAAGGGCCCCGAGGTGCTGGAGTCGACCCGCGCCGTGGACACCGTGGTGCTCGACAAGACGGGCACCGTCACCACCGGCCGGATGACCCTGCACGACGTCGTCCCCGCTCCGGGTGTCGACGCGGACGCGGTGCTGCGGCTGGCCGGCGCCCTGGAGCGGGCCTCCGAACACCCCGTCGCACGGGCGGTCGCGGCCGCCGCGGCGGAGCGCACCGGCCCGCTGCCCGCCGTCGCGGACTTCGCCAACGTCGCCGGGCTCGGCGTGCGGGGCGTGGTGGAGGGCGCGGCCGTGGTCGTGGGCCGGGCCGCCCTGCTGCAGCAGGGCTCGGTGCCCGTGCCCGCCGGGCTGACCCGCGCCCTGACCGCGGCCGAGGCCGAGGGGCGGACCGCCGTCCTCGTCGCCGCGGACGGCACCGCCCTCGGCGTCCTCACCGTCGCGGACGCGGTGAAGGAGACGTCGGCCGCGGCCGTCGCCCGGCTGCGGGGCCTGGGCCTGCACCCGATCCTGCTGACCGGGGACAACGCGGCGGTGGCGCGGTCGGTCGCCGCCGAGGTCGGCATCGACGAGGTCGTCGCGGAGGTGCTGCCGCGGGACAAGGTGGACGTCGTCCGGCGACTGCAGGCCGAGGGGCGCGTCGTGGCGATGGTCGGCGACGGGGTCAACGACGCCGCCGCGCTCGCGCAGGCCGACCTGGGGCTGGCGATGGGCACCGGGACCGACGTCGCCATCCAGGCCTCGGACCTCACCCTGGTGCGCGGCGACCTGCGGGCGGCGGCCGACGCCATCCGGCTGGCGCGGCGCACGCTGGCCATCATCCGGGGCAACCTCTTCTGGGCGTTCGCCTACAACGTCGCCGCGATCCCGCTGGCCGCCGCCGGGCTGCTCAACCCGATGATCGCGGGCGCGGCGATGGCGCTGAGCTCGGTGTTCGTGGTGACCAACAGCCTGAGACTGCGCCGCTTCGCCCCGCTCTGACATCCGCGGCGGACTCTCGGCGCCGAGAGTCCGCCGCGGGTGTCAGAGGGCGGGGAGGAGGAGCAGGGCGGTCGGGACCAGCAGCAGCAGGACGGCCGACGCCAGCGCCAGCACCCGGGCCCAGCCGGGCAGGGGGGACGGCGGCGCGAGCAGCCGGACCACCCGCTCGCGCACGGCTCCCCCGGCCACCGCCAGCGCTCCGCTGGGGACCGCCGCTCCCCCGGCCCCGCCAGCGGCCGCGACGATCGCCCGCGCCAGCGTGCGCCGCCGGTCGGGCCCCGACAGCGAGCGCAGGGCCACGTCGTCGGCCCGCATCTCCACCAGCGTGCGCACCGCCGCGTGCGCCCCGGCCGCGGCCGGCAGCACCGGCAGCGCCGCCTCCCACGCCACGAACGGCAGCAGGTAGAGGTGGTGGTGCTCGCGCAGGTGGGCCCGCTCGTGCGCGACGACGGCGGCCAGCTGCGCGTCGTCGAGCTCGGCGACCATGCCGGAGGAGAGCACCAGCATCGGCCGCCCGCCGGGGATGCAGAAGGCGACCGGCGCCGGGTGCTCCAGCAGCCGGGCCTCGGGCTGCGCGGCGGGCCGGACGACGAGCTCCAGCAGCTCCCGGTGCCGCCGGCGGGTGCGGGTCGTGCGCAGCCAGGACAGCAGCAGCACGCCGACCAGCTCGGCGGCCAGCACACCGGCCAAGGTCAGGGTGACCCAGTGGTCGCCCCGGACGACGGCGTCCGCCGGGTGCCCGGTGAGCACCGACCAGGCCGCCTCCGGCAGCGAGTGGCCCCAGGGCGCCAGCCCGTGCACCAGCAGCGCGCCGATGATCGACAGCCCGCCGGCCAGGCCGACCGCCTGCCAGCAGACCAGGGCCACCAGGGGGTCACGGCGCGGCCACCGGGCCCGCTCGAGCAGTGCGGGCACCGGCCAGGCGAGCAGTGCGGCCAGCACGGCCAGCGCCGCGGCGGTGGCGGGCAGCACCGGGTCAGCCGCGGTCGAGCAGCTCGCGCAGCAGGCGGGCCTCGTCCGCGTCGACCCCGCCGACGAACCGGGCCAGGGCGGCCTGCCGGTCCCCGGCCTGGCCGAGCACCTCGTGCATGAGCTCGGCGGCGTGCTCCTCCCGCGTGGCCCGCGGGCGGAAGCGCCGCGGCCGGGCCTCGTCGTGGACCACGAAGCCCTTCTGCTCCAGCCGGGTCAGGACCGTGTGCACGGTGGTGAGCGCCAGCCCGCGGTCGGCCAGGCCCTCCCGGAGCTCGGCGGCCGAGACCGGGCCCGACGCCGACCACAGGCGGTCCATCACGGTCCGCTCCAACTCCCCCAGCGACGCCACGGGCCCTCCTGTCCGGCAGATCACACGGGCTTCTTCTACGTGTCGTAGAACTGTACTTCTACTCGGCGTAGAAAGAAGTCGACCGATCGTACGTCGCTGGTGAGGGAGACAGGCCGTGGACGTCCTGGACGTGGCGCGCTGGCAGTTCGGGATCACCACCGTCTACCACTTCCTGATGGTCCCGCTGACGATCGGGCTCGGGATCCTGGTCGCGGTCATGCACACCATGTGGGTGCGCACCGACAAACCCGAGTGGCTGCGGATGACCCGGTTCTGGGGCCGCATCTACCTGATCAACTTCGTCCTCGGCGTGGCCACCGGCCTGGTGCAGGAGTTCCAGTTCGGCCTGGCGTGGAGCGAGTACTCGCGCTTCGTCGGCGACGTCTTCGGCTCGCTGCTGGCGCTCGAGGCGCTGCTGGCCTTCTTCCTCGAGTCGACCTTCCTCGGCCTCTGGATCTTCGGCTGGGGCCGCATCCCGAAGCGGGTGCACCTGGCCGCGCTGTGGGCGGCGGTCATCGGCTCGATCGTCAGCGCGTACTTCATCATCGCCGCCAACTCGTGGATGCAGCACCCGGTCGGGGTGGTCACCGACGACGCCACCGGCCGGCCGGTGCAGGTCGACTTCCTCGCGGTCCTGACCAACAACACCGCGCTGGCCGCCTTCGGCCACGCCATCGTCGCGGCGCTCATGGTGGCCGGCGCGCTGCTCGTGGGCATCGGGCTGTGGCACCTGCGCCGGCGGACGCTGGCCGCGCAGCCCCAGGACGTCGATCACCGGGTCTGGCGCCGGTCGGTCCGGCTCGGCGGCTGGGTCTCGCTGGCCGCCTTCGTGCTGGTCGCCCTCACCGGTGACTGGCAGGGCAAGCTCATGTACCAGCAGCAGCCGCTGAAGATGAGCTCGGCCGAGGCGCTCTGCGAGACCGAGGCGCCGGCGTCCTTCTCGATCTTCGCCTGGGGGAAGCTCGGCTCGAACGAGTGCGACGACGTCCACTCGATCACCGTCCCGTACCTGCTCAGCTACCTGGCACACGGCGACTTCTCCACCGCCGTCCCCGGTGTGCACGACCTGCAGGAGGAGTACGCGGCCGTCTACGGCGAGACCTACCCCGACGACCCGTCGCGCTTCGGGGACCGGGCCGGCGAGCCGATCGACTACACCCCGGTGCTGGCGGTCACCTACTGGAGCTTCCGGCTCATGATCGGCATGGGTGCGGTGTCGGCGGGCGTCGCGGCGTACGCGCTGTGGGCGACGCGGCGGGGACGGGTGCCGACCTCGCGGATCGGCGTGTACGGCGCCCTGCTCGCGGTCGCCGCGCCGTTCGCCGGCAACGCCACCGGCTGGATCTTCACCGAGATGGGCCGGCAGCCCTTCGTCGTCCACCCGAACCCCGACGTGCCGGTCGACGAGCAGGTGTGGTTCTTCACCGCGCAGGCCGTCTCACCGGGCATCTCCGCCGCCGAGGTCTGGACGTCGCTGACCGTGCTGACCCTCGTCTACGGCGCGCTGGCCGTCGTCGAGCTGTGGCTGATCGGCCGCTTCGTCCGCCGCGGGGTGACCACCGGGGACGGCGCACCGACGCCCGGCACTCCTCCCAGGGGCACGCCGGACGACGGCGGCGCCCGCCGCGACGACGACGTCCTCTCCTTCGCCCACTGAACGCCCACTGAGCCCGCTGGAGCCCTGACCATGGACCTGCAGACCCTCTGGTTCGCCGCCGTCGCGGTGCTCTGGACCGGCTTCCTGCTGCTCGAGGGGTTCGACTTCGGCGTCGCCGCGCTGCTGCCGGTGCTCGGCCGCCGACCCGCCGACCGGCACCTGGTGCTGCGCACCATCGGCCCGCTGTGGGACGGCAACGAGGTGTGGCTGATCACCGCCGTCGGCGCGGTGTTCGCGGCCTTCCCCGGCTGGTACGCCACCTGGCTGCCCGCGCTGTACCTGCCGTTCGTGCTGGTGCTCTTCGGCCTGATCGTCCGGGCCGTCGCCTTCGAGTGGCGGCACTCCCACTCCGCCCCCGCCTGGGACGCGACGTGGACGCACGTCATCACCGCCGGCTCGCTGATCGCCGCGCTGGGCATCGGCGCCGCGCTCGGTGCCACGACCCTCGGTCTGCCCGTCGACGCCGACGGCAGCCGGGTCGGTGGCGCACTCTCCGGCCTGGGCTGGCCGGCGCTGGTGGGGGCGGTCGCCGTCCTGGCGTTCTCGGTCGTGCACGGGGCGGTGTTCCTCGCGCTCAAGACCGACGGGCCGGTGCGGGTCGCGGCCCGGGCGTTCGCGCTCCGCTGGGCACCGGTGGCCGCGTTGCCCCTGCTCGGCTGGGCGGCGGTGGTGCACCTGCGGTACGGGACGCCGGTCACCGCGGCGCTGTGGCTGGTCGCCGCCGTCTCGGTGGTCGTGGCCTGGGCCCGGCTGAAGGTCGGTCGCGAGGGCCAGGGCTTCGCCGCGTGGGGGACGACGCTCGTCGCCGCGGCCGCCACCATCTTCGGCGCTGCCTACCCGGTCGTGCTGCCCTCGACGATCGACCCGGCCTTCGACGTCACGGTCCCCGACGCCTCGGTCAGCGACTACACGCTGACGGTCATGACCTGGGCGGCCGGGATCGGGCTGCCCGTGGTGCTGGCCTACCAGGCGTGGACCTACTGGGTGTTCCGGAAGCGGCTGACCGCCGAGCCCCTCTCCGAGCCGCCCGCCCAGGTGCCCGCATGACCGGCCGGAGTGGCCACGGAGGCCGTCCCGAGACCGCCCGGAGTGGCCACGAAGGCCGGCTCCGGGGGCCGCTGGGGGCGCTGGACGGGGTCCCGGGGATGCGCGGAGCGCTCGTCCGCGCCGCCCTGGCCGCGCTCGGGCAGACCGCCGGGCTGGTGCTGCTCGCCGCCGGGCTGGCGCACGCGGTGGCCCGTGCGGCCGGTCAGGCCGAGGGACCGGTGACCGGCCCGCTGGCCCTGGCCACCGCCGGGGTGGCGCTGCGGGCCGCGGCCGGGACCGTCGGCGAGCTGCTGGCCGACCGCGACGCCCGCCGCGCCGAGGAGTCGCTGCGGGCCCGGCTGGTCGCCCGGCTGGCCGACTCACCGGCGGCGGTGGCGGCCGCCGGTGGCCCCGGCCCCGCGGCGGTGCTGGCCACCACCCGGTTGGCCGACCTGGGCCCCGGGCTGGCGGCGTACCTGCCCGCGCTGGCCCAGACGCTCGTCGTCCCCCCGGTGCTGCTGGTGGTCCTCGCCGCGACCGACCTGCTCTCGGCCGGTCTGGTCGCGGTCACCCTGCCGCTGGTGCCCGTGTTCATGGTGCTGGTGGGCCTGACCACCCGGGACCGCACGACGGCCGCCGCCCGCGCGCTGGACCGGATCGCTGCGCACGTCGCGGAGCTGGTCCGGGGCCTGCCGGTGCTGGTCGGCCTGGGCCGGGCCGCCGAGCAGGCCGCCGCGCTCGCCGAGCTCGGGGAGACCTCCCGGCGGCGGACCCTGTCGACGCTCCGCCTGGCCTTCCTCTCCTCGCTGGTGCTGGAGCTGGTCGCCACGCTGTCGGTCGCGCTGGTCGCCGTGACGGTGGGCCTGCGGCTGGTGCACGGTGACCTGGCGCTGGCCGTCGGGCTGACCGCGCTGCTGCTGGCACCCGAGGCGTTCGCCCCCCTCCGGGCGCTGGGGTCGGCCCACCACGCCACCGAGGACGCCGTCCTGGCCGCCGCCGAGGCGCGCGCCGTGCTCACCGCCGCCGCCCCCGCCGACCCTCGCGCCGGAGGTGCGGACGACGACCCGCGCGGCGCCGACCTGGCCGTCACGGGGCTCACCGTCCGCTACCCGGGCCGGACCGTGCCCGCGCTGCCGCGGGTGGGCCTCGCCGTCCGCCCCGGCGAACTGGTCGCCGTCCGCGGGGCGAGCGGTGCCGGCAAGTCGACGCTCCTGGCGACCCTCGCCGGGCTGGTCGCGCCGGACGCGGTGGTCGAGGGCGCGGTCACCGGCGTCCCGGCCGGTGGGGTGGCCGCCGTCCCACAGCACCCGCGGACCACCGGCGAGACCGTCGCCGACGAACTGCGCCGGCACGCGGCCTCCGAGCCGGGCGTGGACGAGGTCGTCGGGGAGGCGTTCGTGGTCGAGGCGCTGGCGCGGGTGGGCGCGGAGCCGCTGGCCGGCCGCCGCTGCGACACCCTCTCCCCCGGTGAGCTGCAGCGGGTGGCGCTGGCCCGCGCGCTGGTGCGGGTCCGCCGCGGCGCTCGGCTGCTGCTGCTCGACGAGCCGACCGCGCACCTGGACGCCGACGCCGCCGCCCGGGTCGCCGCCGTCCTCGCCGGGCTGCGCGGCACGGTGTCGATGCTGCTGGTCACGCACGACCCGGCCCTGGCCGCACTGGCCGACCGCACGGTGACCCTCCCTTCCCCCGCCGCACCGGACGGGACTCCCGGCGCCGCAAGTCCGCCTCGAGGGACCCCCGGCGTCTGGAGCTCGGTACCGGTCCGGACTCCCGGCGCCGAGAGTCCCGAACCCCGACGGACTTCCGGCGCCGCAAGTCCGGGAGCGCGGGTGCGGGGTGGGCACCGGTGGCCGCGCCGGGCGCTGGTGCGGGCGGTCGCGGCCGGCACGGCGTCGGCCGGTGCGGGTGTCGCGCTCACCGCGGTCTCCGGCTGGCTGATCGTGCGGGCGGCGGAGACGCCGCCGGTGCTGACGCTGCTGGTGGCGATCGTGGGCGTGCGCGCCTTCGGCCTCGGCCGCGCCGGCCTGCGGTGGGTGGAGCGGATGACGGCGCACGACGCCGCCCTGCGCCTGGCCGCCGGTCTGCGGGTACGGGTGTGGCGGGCGCTGGCGGCGCAGGGCATCGCCGCGGACCGGACGCCGGGGGCCGCGCTCGCCCGGGTGGTCGGTGACGTCGGGCTGGTGCAGACCCTCTCGGTGCGGGTCGTGCCGCCCGCGGCCGTCGCGGGCACGGTCACTGCCGGCACCGTCGCGGCGCTGGCGCTGGTCTCTCCCGCGGCCGCCGGCGCCGCCGGGCTGGTGCTCGGCGCAGCCGCCGGGCTGGTCGTCGCGGTGCACCGGCGGGTGGACGCCGGCGCCGCCCGCGCGGAGGGAGCGCTGCGGGTGGAGCAGCTGCGGGACACCAGCACCGCGCTGGAGGGGGCGGCCGACCTCCGCGCCCACGGCCTGGCTGCCCGGACCGCCGCCGACCTCGGCCGGCTCGCGCGGTCGCGGTCGCGCGCGGCGCGCACCGGCAGCCGGGCCGGGGCCCTCGGTGCCGGGCTGGTCGGGCTGGGCACCGGGCTGGCCGCGATCGCCGCGGCGTGGGTGGGCTCGCGGCAGGGCGTCGCCGGTCCGCAGGTCGCCGTCCTCGCCCTCGCGCCGCTCGCCCTGGCCGAGCCGCTGGCCGGCCTGGTCGGGGCGCTGCAGCGGCGCGGCGCGCTGGCCGACGCCCGCGACCGGCTCGGCGCCGTCCTGACCGCGCCCGTGCCCACCGATCCCACCGACCCGTTGCCGGTGCCCGTGCCGGTGCGGCGGCTGACGACGACCGACCTCACCGCCGGCTGGCCCGGTGGCCCCGACGTGCTGCGCGGGCTGGACGCCGAGGCCCGCGCCGACGGTCGCTGGCTGGTGCTCCGTGGCCCGTCGGGAGCGGGCAAGTCGACCGTCCTCGCGGTGCTGCTCGCGGCGCTGCGCCCCCGCGGCGGCAGCTACACGCTCGAGGACGTGCCCGCCGACCGGCTGACAGGCGACGGCGTGCGGTCACGGATGGCCTGGCTGCCGCAAGAGACGCACGTGTTCGCCTCGACGATCCGGGCCAACCTGGCCGTGGCCGCCCCCCGGGGCGAGCTGAGCGGACCCGGCGGCGAGGCGCGGATGCGGGCCGCCCTCGGTGCCAGCGGCCTGGGCGGCTTGCTCGCCGGGCTGCCCGACGGGCTGGACACCCCGGTCGGCGCGGGCGGCACGGCGCTGTCGGGCGGTGAGCGGCGGCGGCTCGCGGCCGCACGGGCGCTGCTGGCCGACCGCGACGTCGTGCTGCTCGACGAGCCGACCGCCCACCTGGACCCGCCGACCGCCGCGGCACTGGTGCGCGACCTGCGGGCGGCGCTGGCCGGCCGGGTCGTGGTCTGCGTGACCCACGACGACGCCGTGGAGCAGCCCGGGGACACCGTCGTCCGCCTGGGGGAGCCGGTCGCGACGCTGACGCGCTGAACTGTCCGACGTCTCGGGCAGGCTGCCGGCATGGCGTCCTTCACCGGTTCGGTCTTCCTCGGCATGAGCGTCGACGGGTTCATCGCCCGCCTCGACGGCGACATCTCCTGGCTCACCGGCGGCGACGAGGGCGGCGGCGCCCCCGACGACGGAGCCGGCGGCGACTTCGGCTTCACGGAGTTCGTGGCCGGCATCGACGCCCTGGTCATGGGCCGCGGGACCTACGAGGTCATCGCACCGTTCGCCGAGTGGCCCTACCAGGGGCGGCCGGTGCACGTGCTCAGCTCGACCCTGACCGAGGGCGCCGATCCGCGCATCACCGCGGTGCACCGCTCCTTCGACGACGCCGTGGCAGCACTGTCCGCGGCCGGCTACCGGCGGGTGTACGTGGACGGCGGGCGGACCGTGCACGCCTTCCTCACCGCCGGGCTGATCGCCGATCTCACCCTCTCCCGGGTCCCGGTGCTCATCGGCACCGGTCACACCCCGTTCGGCGAGCTGCCCGCCGACGTCCTCCTCGAGCACGCCGCGACGCAGACCTTCCCCGGCGGCATGGTGCAGACCACCTACCGCGTCCGCCGGTAGGGCTGCGCGCGGCTCAGGCGGCGGGGACGTCGACGGGGATCTCCGGACCGAGCCGCGCCCCGAGCTGCAGCTGCAGGTCGTTCCCGGACCAGAAGCTGCCCGGGTCGTAGGCGTTGCGCGGCAGGCTCCCGTCGAGCAGTCCCATGGCGGTGTAGGTCGCCGCGACCAGCTCGGCGCAGAACACCGTCTCGGCCGTCGTCCCACGGCGCAGCCGGCCGTTGACCCAGCCACGGACCAGCCCCCGCGTGGTCGGGAAGGGCCGGCCGTCCAGGCGGGCGACGGTGCGCAGGACGGCGTCCTCCATCTCGGGCGTCACGCCGCCGTCGTCGGCCGGGCCGACCAGCTGCCGGAGCCACGCTCGCTGGCCGTAGCGGTGGGCCCAGGTGCGGACGGCGTCGGCGAGGTCGTGCAGCTGGACGCCGCGCTGGTGCTCGCCGGTCCAGGCGTCGGGCAGCGACCGGCCGAGCTCGGCGTGCCAGAGCAGCGGCGGCAGGTCGTCGAGCACCAGCGCCATGCCGACGTGGTTGACCGGCGCGTTGGTCAGGGCGCGGATGGCGCGGTCGGCGACCGATGCGCCGCGGAACACCCAGACGTCGCCGGTGCGGGTGAGCTCGACCGCGTCGTCCAGCGGGAGGGCGCGGGGCGGGGGCACGCGGCTACGTTAGGGGACCGTGCGCCTCTGGAAGCTCCTCGGACTGGCCGGCCTCGCGGGCGTCGCGGCGAGCGGGGCGGTGCTCGCCCGCAGCGAGCGCCAGCGCCGCGCGACCACCCCGGAGGAGGTCCGGGCGCGGCTGCGCGAACGGCACGCCACCCTGGTCGACGTCCCTGATCCGCTCCCACCCGCCCCGCCGGCCGTCGAGCGACGGCGGCTGGCCCGGCTGCTGCGCCGCGGCTGACCCGCCTCACGCAGGGCGACCGCCACACGGGGTCGCGCGCGGACCGGTTCCGGGCGGACCGCTCCGGGTCGACACTGCGGAGCGCCCGCCGGCGCTGCCGGGCGTCGTGAACTGGGTCATCCGCCCGGCGCGCCGACGCGGTCATCCCACCGCACGGGGGACGACTGCGAGGAGACGGCCATGTCCGAGCACCCGAACGTGCAGCGGCTCCGGGACGGCTACGACGCCTTCGGGAAGGGCGACTTCTCCGCCCTGGACGACCTGTTCGCCGAGGACATCCGCTGGCACGAGGGTGGCCGCAGCCAGCTCGCCGGCCACCTCGAGGGCCGGGCGGCGGTGTACGACCTGTTCCGCCGCCTGTTCGAGCTGACCGGAGGGACCTTCCGGCTCGACGTGCGGACCGCGTTCGCCGACGACACCGACGGCGTGGTCGTGGCCGTCGCGAGCGGCCGGGTCGGGAACCGGTCGTTCGACCAGCTCATGGAGGCCCACATCTGGCGGTTCTCCGACGGGCGGATCGCGGAGTTCTGGCACGCCCAGACCGACCAGTACGCCGTCGACGAGGTGTTCGGCTGACGATCAGCCCCGCCCGCTGACGGTCACCTCTCCCCGCGGCCAGCGCCGGGCCCTCGTCCTCGAGCCTCACGCCGGAGGCAGCGAGTTCCCTGGCCGCCGCGCACTGCCCGCGCCGCCGGCGCGTCGGGGTCGGCTCACGGACGCGACCGGCCACGCCTGGGACTCCGGTGCGGCCGCAACCCGTCGTCGACCCGGGTCGGCGGGTGCATCCGCGCGTCCCTGTCGTACGGAATGATGTATCGGCCGGGCACGACCGGATGGCTCGGCACAGAACGGAGGACGCAGCACCGGTGACCACTCTCGGGAGCAAGCAGTCCCAGGACGACGCCGACCTGCTGGCCGCACTGGCCTCGGGCGGGGACCTGAAGACGTTCCTCGCCGACCTCGTCGAACTGGCGGCCAAGAGCACCCCCCGCGCGGCGGCCTGCGGCCTCACGATGGCACGCTCCTCCGGCCCGGTGACGGTCACGGCCACCGACGCCCTCGCCCAGCAGGCGGACGAGGGCCAGTACGAGCTCGACGACGGACCGTGCCTGGAGGCCATGCGCGAGGGCGTCGTGGTGCGGGTCGAGGACATGACCCGCGAGACCCGCTGGGGCGTCTACCCGGCGCGCGCAGCGGACGCCGGCGTCCGGTCGTCGCTGTCGCTCCCGCTGGTGGTCGAGGGCCGCAGCCGCGGAGCGCTCAACCTCTACGCCACCGAGCCCGGTGCCTTCGGTCCCGATGACGAGACCACGGGCACGAACTGGGCCGGCCACGCGTCCGGCGCCCTCGGCGTCGCGCTGCGGATCGCTGACAGCGACGAGCGGGCCGACGCGCTCCAGGGCGGCCTGGACACCCGCACGACGATCGGCCAGGCCGTCGGGCTGCTCATGGCCCAGGAGCGGTGCACGGCCGAGCAGGCGTTCACGCTGCTGCGGCTGTCCTCCCAGCGGCGCAACGTGAAGCTGCGCGACGTCGCCACCAGCGTGGTGACCACCTTCGAGGCCGGCCTGCCCGACGGTCCCGCCCGCTGGTGAGCCCGAGGCGTCCGCCTCAGAAGCCGCGCCAGCGGCCGTCCTTGGCGTTGCGCTCGGGCCGGGAGGCGAAGACGTTGCCCTCCGTGGGTGCCGCGTCGTCGCCGGCGAGGGCGAACACCCGGAACAGCGGTCCCACCAGCGCGTCGTAGACCGCCGGGAGCAGCCGGAACCCGGCGATCACCACCGGGTTCGCGACGCCGGACTGCACCAGCCGGCGCGGCCGGTCCAGCCGCGCGAGCACCGCGCGAGCCACCCGCTCCGGCGAGTACACCGGGGGTGGCGGCCGTCCCGTGCTGCCCGCCCAGGTGGCGCCCTGGTAGTAGATCGGGGTGTTGACCCCGCCGGGGGCGACCGCCGAGACGTGCACGCCCGGGGCGTCGCGGACCTCTTGCTGCAGGGTGCGGACCAGACCGAGCTGCCCCCACTTGGCGACCGCGTAGGTGCCCATGAGGGGGGCGGTCACCGAGGCCAGCAGCGAGCTCACCACGATCAGGTGGCCCGCGCGCTGCCGCCGGAAGACCGGGAGCACCGTCCGGGCGAGGTTGGCGGTGCCGTGCAGGCTGGTGTCCACGACGGCCTCGAACGCCGCGCGCGGCACGTCCTCGATCCGCCCGTAGGCCATGGTCTGGGCCGAGTGGACGACGACGTCGAGCCGGCCGAACCGGTCCAGGGCGCTGTCCACGGTCCGCCGCAGCGCGTCCGCGTCGACCACGTCGGCCGGGCAGACCAGGACGTCCTCCGCCCCGGCCGCACGGGCCTCGACCGCTGTCGTCTCGAGCGCCTCCCGCCCGCGGGCGACGAGGACCAGGCGTGCACCGCGGCCGGCCAGGTCCAGCACGGTCGCCCGGCCGATCCCGCTGGAGGCGCCGGTGACGAGGGCGGTCAGCGGGCGCGACGGGGCATCGGACGACGGCGGCATGGGTCTCCTCGGGCTGGGGCCCGGGACCCGCCACGCCTGGCGGCCGACCCGGATCGACGGAGTCCCACCTACCCCGCAGGCCGCCCGGTCATGCAGGACGCGGCGGCAGCGCGGCCAGCAGCCAGCCCGGGCCGGTGACCGCCGTCCCCGCGGGCAGCCGCTCGCGCAGCCCCCGGTCGGCGGTGACCACCACGAGGTGGGTGCCCGCGCCGGCGATGCGTGCCGCGGCGGCGACGAGGGCGTCGTCCCCGCTGCCGGGAGCCCGCACGAGCGTGACGCCGTCCTGGTCGGGCACGTCGCGGGCGGCGCCCTCGACCACCGCGACGACCTCGTCGCAGCGCAGCGCCTGCCCGCCCGGCGTGGTCACCGACCCTCCGGTCAGGGGTGCCAGCTGCGCCAGCAGCCGGGACGTCGCACCGGCGCGGTCGCGCCACCAACCGTCGGGCCGGGACCCCACCACGTTGGCCACGTCGACCAGCAGCACCGCCATCGTCGTCCCCTCCGCCGCTCCGGCCGTCCCCCGTCCGGGCGAACCGCCGGGCCGGGCGTTTCCCCTGGTCGCGTCGGGGAACCGTGCGCCGGGGAAACGAGCGCAGCGTCCCTCGGAGGAGTCCGCCATGGCCAGCAGCGACCGCACCGCCCACGACCACGACGCGACGAACGGCGGCGCCGGCGCATCGGCCACCCGCGGCGCAGCCCGGGACGCCGTGGCCGCCCAGCGATCACGCTTCGGCGGCATCAAGTGGGGCGCGGCCTTCTTCGGCTGGCTGTCGGCCAACGGGCTCGCCGTCCTCCTCATCGCGCTGCTGTCGGCCGCCGGGGTGGCCCTGGGCCTGACGCAGGGACTGGAGTCCGTCGACGACGCCCAGGCCGAGTCCATCGGGGTGAGCGGCGCCGTCGCGCTGCTGGTGGTGCTGTTCCTCGGCTACCTCGCCGGCGGGTACGTGGCCGGGCGGATGGCCCGCTTCGACGGGCCCCGTCAGGGTGTCGCCGTGTGGCTGGTCGGGCTGGTCGTGATCGTCGCGCTGTCGGTCGCCGGGTACCTGCTGGGGCGCGAGTACAACGTGCTCGAGGCGCTCAACCTGCCGCGGATCCCGATCGACGAGGGCACCGCCACCACCGCGGGGATCGTCACCCTGGTCGCCATGGCGGTGGCCACGCTGCTGGGCGCCGTCCTCGGCGGTGCCCTCGGCACCCGCTACCACCGCAAGATCGACCGCGTGGGCTACACCGGCTGAGCCCGCCGTCGAGGCAGTGCCCCGGGCGGCGAGCGCTCCTGCTCCGTCGGGGGCCGTGCCGCGTCAGGGGCTGTGCCCTGTCGGCGGGCGCTCCTACGCTGCGGCCATGTGCCGGAACATCCGCCCCCTGGCCAACTTCGAGCCGCCGGTGACCCATGACGAGGTCCAGGCCGCCGCGCTGCAGTACGTCCGCAAGATCAGCGGCACCACCAAGCCGTCGCGGGTCAACGAGGAGGCCTTCGACCGCGCGGTCGCCGAGGTGGCCGACGCCAGCGCCCGCCTGCTGGCCGCCCTCGTCACCGCCGCCCCACCGAAGGACCGCGACGTCGAGGCGGCGAAGGCGCGACAGCGGGCGGCGCTGCGGTACGGCAGCCAGTCCGCCTGATCGGCGGTACCCAACCGGATCGGGCACGACGGGAGTGGGCGGGCCGCCCGCGGGGTAGGTCCTGGGCTCCTGCCGGGCGACGTCGCGCGTTCCGTCCCGGCGCCCCCGCCGCCAGAGGAATCCCCGTGACCCGCACGCCCACCGCCACCCCGCACTCCGCCCCGCATCCGGCCCCGCAGCCGGCCGGTGCCACCCGGTGCCCCGACTGCACCGACGGCCTGGGCAAGCCCCGCCCCGTGCGGCCGGGATCGTGGCGGGACCGCATCCGGCAGCGCCCCGCGTTGGCCACCGCCTACCGCGTCGCCGTCTTCGTGGCCGGGCTGCTGTTCGTCCTCCTCGGTGTCGCGCTCACGGTGCTGCCGGGTCCGCTGACCATCCCGCCGGTGCTGGCCGGGCTCTGGGTGTGGTCGACGGAGTTCGACTGGGCCCGCCGCTTCTTCGCCGCCTTCCTCCGCAAGGCGCGGGCGGCCTGGCAGCACGCCCGCCAGCACCCGGTGAGCTCCGCCGCGGTCACCATCGGTGGGCTGGCCGCCGCCGGCGCCGTCTTCTGGGCCGTGGGCCGCTTCGACCTGGTGGAGCGGGCCGCCACCGCGCTGGGCGGCTGATCCCCGCCCCGAGGGCATCAGCCCCGGCCGACCTCGTGCGGGTCTGGGGTGCGGAACGGCGGGTCCGCCGGCTGGCCGGCGCCGACCTGGGGCTGCTCGGCCTCCTCCGGCCGATCGGGCTCCTCGCCCTCGATCCCGAACCCCTCGGCCGGCTCGGGTGCGCCGGCACCGGGGTCCGCGGCGGGGATGCCGTCGTCCCCCCGGCCCAGGTTCGGCTCGAACGGTCCCGACATCGACATGGTGTGCCTCCTCCCCGCCCGCACGGGGGCGGCTGACCGGGGCATACCCGGCGCCCGTTGGTGGAACTACTCCGCTCCAGGTGAACGACGGGTGAACGGTGATGGGGCGGTGAGGGGCATGGCCGACACGCACGCGGCGCGCCACCAGGACGGCGCTCCGGAGGAGACCCGCAAGGAGCGGGTCGACCGGGAGCTGCTGGAGCTGCTCAACGAGCTGCGCGTGGCGTTGCCCGGCGTCCAGTTCCTCTTCGCCTTCCTGCTGGTGGTGCCCTTCCAGCCCGGCGGTGCCGAGCTCACCGAGTTCCAGCGGGACGTGTACTTTGTGACGCTGCTGGCCGCCGCCGTCGCCACCGGCCTGCTCATCGCCCCCGCCGCGCAGCACCGGGTGCTGTTCCGCCAGAAGGACAAGGAGGCGCTGCTCACGCGCAGCAACCACTCGGCGCTCGCCGGCCTGGTGGTGCTGGCCCTCGCGATCGTCGCGGCCGTCCTGCTGGTCACCGACGTCCTCTTCGACCTGACCCAGGCCTCGCTGGCGGCCGGCGCGATCGGCGCGCTGCTCGCCTGGTGGTGGATCGCCGTCCCGTTCTGGAAGCGGGCACACACCCCGTCCGACGACCCCGACGGGGACTGATCGGATCGGTCAGGCCCCCGCCGACGGGTCCTCCAGCGCCAGGCAGATGGCCGCCACGACCAGGTCCGGGTCCTCGTGCTCCCTCAACGGCGCACCCGATAGCGCAGGTGAAGCACCCGGTTGCCCTGAACAACCACGTCTGGGTCTTCCAGCAGGTGCTGCGAGTCGACGGAGCCGAAGTAGCGCTTGCCGGACCCGAGCACGACAGGAGCGACGTCCATGCGTACCTCGTCGACGAAACCTGCGGCGAGCACCTGGCCGCCGACGTCGCCAGCAGCGACCTCGACAGTGCGGGCACCCGCGAGCTCCTTCGCCTTGGTCACGGCCGCCTCGATGCCGTCGACGAAGTGAAACGACACGTTGGGGTCCCAGCCCTCGGGCGCCGGCCGGTGTGTCACGACCACCACGTGGTCGATCCCGCTCGGAGGCGTCCCGTCCCAGCCGTCTGTGACGTCGAAGACGTGGCGGCCGGCGATTGTCACCCCGATCTGGTCCCAGTACGGCCGGATGTGGTCGTAAGACGCTTGTGACACGTTCAGAACGCCGCTTTCGTCCAACGGCACGTCACCGCTGACCAACCATTCGAACAGTGGACCGGGATCGTCATTCCCAGCCGCAATGAAGCCATCCACCGAAACCGACGCATTCATGACAACTTTCCCCATGGGTTTCTCCTCTGCTTGGAGTCCCAACTCTCGCGTGTCGTGAGTGGTCGCTCTTGTAAGAAATCAAGCGGCTGGCAGCGGCCAGCCATCCAGCGCGTGGTTGGGATGCTCGCGTAGGAAGCGTTGCCGGAGTTCGACATACCGGGTCGGCGTGAGCCCGGTGAACTCCCGGAACTCGTGGGTGAAGTGGGCCTGGTCGAAATAGCCTGCGCCAGCCGCCACGTCTCCCCAGTCGATTGGTGCGGCTACGTTGATCGCCAACACGGTGGCGGTGAATCGGTAGCTGCGCGCCAGCCGCTTCGGCGTGACGCCGATGACCTCCTTGAACCGCTTCGCCAAGTACGTGCCACTGGCCCGGGCTGCCACGCCGAGGTCGCTGATCGGCACGGCTCCGCCGGTCTCCGCGATGGCGCTGCTCAGGTGGCGGACGATGTCCAGGCCGTTGACCGTGCGCAGCCGTCGAACCAGTTCCTCCTCGAGCAAGATCAGCATTTCGTCCGGTGCGTCCGCCGAGGTCAGACGGTGTCGCAACTCAGCGATAGCGGGCTGACCCCAGATCTGCTTCACCGTCGCCGGTCGGTCGCACAACTCGGCCGCGGGCATCGGAAGAAAAGGTGCCAGCCCCCACGGCCTGAAGTGGACACCCACGGACCGGGTCGGGGTTGGGTAGCCGAACTCCCAGGCACGGGTGGGCGTGGTGACCGCGCAGCCGTCGGTGTATTCCACGGCTTCTCCGTCGGTGCCTGCGCGGATGAGAAACGGCGCCCCGAGGTTGACGATGAGCAAAGGGGCGGGTGCCGCCGGCAGCATCAACCGGGAGTACGGCGGGGTGCCCTCCAGGTAGTAGAGGTCGTAGATCAGCCCATCCAGCGGCGGACCGGGCACCCTGGACACATACTCCACGTTGACATCATCGCATCGAGCCGGCGCCGATCCCTGACGGGCGGCCCGGCGCATTTCGGGCCCCAACTACACCCCACTTTGTGAAGAGCCACGTTGGCGTCCAGCTTGGCCACCCACCAGTCCCGGTTCGCCCGGGGGACGTGCCCGCAGGCCGGACAGGCGTGCCAGAAGTACCCGTCGAGGAAGACGACGAGGCGGCGCCCCTTCCAGACCAGGTCCCCGCGGGCCCGGGTCGCCGGACACGGACGGACGTCGACGCGATAGCGCACCCCTCGGGCGTGCAACCTCCGGCGGACCGCGAGCTCGTTCGCCGTGTCCCGCCGGGGCTGGCTCCGGAAGCGGGCAGCGACGACGCCGGAGGTGGCCGGGGCGCGGGTCCCAGGGCTCTCTCGGTGTCGGTCACCGCACCTCCCGTCCGTGCCGGCACCGTACGGCGCACCGACGACGGGATCGCGCGGCCGGCAGCCGGCAAGGGTCGCCTAACCTGCAGCGGTGAGCACGACGGCGACCCGCACTCCCCCGGCTGCGCACGGCGCGCCGGGTCGGGCGCCGCGCTGGTCCCCGGTGGAGCTGCTGCCGCCACTCGTCGTGGGTCTCCTGGGCGGCCTGCTGCTGCTGCCCGGGCACGGCCTGTGGTTCGACGAACTCTTCACCGCCGAGGTCGGACGGCGGCCGTTCGGCGAGATCCTCACCGCGATCGTCGAGGGCCGGGGGACGACGAGCTACCTGCTCGACGTCCCGCCGTCGTACAACGCGCCCTACTACTTCGTGGTGCACGCCTGGGTGTCCCTGCCCGGGATCGGCGGCGACACCTCGTTGCGGGTGCTGTCGCTGCTGGCGACCGCGGGCGGGCTGGCGCTGGTGACCAGGGCGGTCTCCCGGCTGGCCGGGCGGGCGACCGGGGTGCTGGCCGGGGTGCTGCTGGCCACCGCGCCACTCGTGCTCGAGCAGGCGGTGGAGGCGCGCAGCTACGGGCTCGCGGTGCTCGCCACCGGCGGGGCGCTGCTGGGGCTGGTCCGGTGGCTGCAGGAACCCCCGCGGGGGCTGGCGCTGTTCGGGCTCGCGGGGCTCGGGATGGGACTGGCGCACTGGTACGCGGCGACCGTGCTGGCCGCCTTCGTCGTCGCCGTCCTGCTGCTGCGGGGTCGGCGTGCGTGGCCCCTCGTGCTGACCGGATGCCTCGCCGCCCTCCCCGTCGCCGGGCTGGTCGCGGTGAACCTGCTCAACGGCACGGGTGCCCGGAACGCCGAGCACCTGCGCGACACCGACGGCACGCTGGCCGATCTGGCGGTCGAAGCCTGGGCCGGTGGGCGCACGCCGTTGCTGTACCTGACCGTCGGCCTCGCTGTGCTGGGAGGCGTGCGCGCGACCGGGCTGCGGGTGGTCGGCGCCTGCTGGGTGCTCGTGCCGCTGCTGCTGCTCCTGGCAGCGGAGGTGGTGCGGCCGGTCTACCTGCCCCGGTACCTGCTGGCCGGCCTGATCGGGCTGGGTGTGCTCGCCGCGGGCGGTGCACTCGCGGTGCCGCGGGGGGCGCGGGGGCCGGTCGCCGTCCTGCTGCTGGCCTGCTCGCTGCTCGCCAGCGCGCCCCTGGCCACCCGGGAGCCGCGGGAGCGCGCCGACGAGCTGGTGGCACTCCTGGTGGAGCGGCACCGGGCCGGAGAGCCGGTCGTGGCGGCCGACCAGCGGTCGGCGACGGGCCTGGACCACTACGTCCGGACGGCGGCGCCGCAGCTCCGGCCCGACGTGGTCCTGCCGCCGGACGACGCGCCCACCGAAGCCGACCGGGTGTGGCTGGTGCGGCGGATCATCGACGGGGCACCCGTGCCGACCGACGACGACGAGATCCTGGCCGCCGCGGGGTTGCGACTCACCGACGAGTACGCATTCCCCGCAAGCAAGACCGACCTCGTCCTGCAGCTCTGGGCACGCTGAACCGGCGCCGCCATGTGGCGCCGTAGTCCGGCGCCGGGGGTCAGGCGGCGAGTCGGTCGGGGTGGAGGTGGATCTGGGTGCCGTCGGGGCGCCAGGTGCGCCATCGGCCGTCGGGTTGTCGTTCGATCCGGTACCCGTGGTGGACCTTCGTGTGGTGGCGTTCGCAGAGCAGCGCGGAGTTGTCCAGGCTGGTGGCGCCGCCGTTGATCCACTCCAGCAGGTGGTGCACGTCGCACCAGTGGGTGGGGGCGGTGCAGCCGGTGAACACGCAGTGCCGGTCGCGGTGCTCCACGGCGCGGCGTAGGTGGGGTGGGACGACGCGGGCGGTGCGGCCGACGTCCAGCGGCAACCCGTCGGGGTCCAGGACCAGGCGGGTGATCGTGGCGTCGCAGGCCAGCCAGCGGGCCCGGGCGGCCGAGAGGGTGGCGCCGAACCCGGTCTCGGCCACCCCCGCCCCGATGCCGGCGGCCCCTGCCCCGATGGCGGGGTCGGCCAGGTCGGCCAGGTCGATGGTGAGCACGACGTGCGGTTTGACGGTGCGCAGCACCGGCAGCCGGCCGGAGGCCAGCGCGGTGTCGGCGAGTTGGACGAGGGCGTCGCCGAGGGTCTGGGCGCGGGTGCGCCGGTCCCCCGCGCACCGCCCGGCCTGGACCAGGGACTCCAGCGCGGCGGCCAGTTTCTCCCCGCCGACGGTGTCGAGTTCTCCGCGGACCGACAACGACCCGTCGGGGTGGCGGGCCAGGGTCAGGGCGCGGCCCTCGGTGGGGTCGGGTTCGATGCCGTCGGGGGCCAGGCGGGTCAGGTAGTGCCCGACCACCCGGGCCAGCTGCACCGGCTGCCGACTGGCCGCGGTGGCGGCCAGCACCGCGTCGACCTCGGCCACGTCCACGCTCTGGTCGGCGGCGGCGGCCAGCCGCTCCGGGGTGGTCACCGGCACCACCACGGTGACCTGCTCGGCGGTGATGGTGCCGGCGGCGAAGGCGGCCGCGACCGCGGGCAGGGCCTCCAGGGCGCGGCCGGCGCGGAGGATCCGGCCGGCCTCGGCGGTGGAGAGCCGGGCGTGCCCGCGCAGCCAGGACTGCATCGACTTGAGCCCGTCGTGTTCGGCGGCCTGCCGGGTATCGGCGGCCCGGACGGTGCGGGTCAGCTCCGCATCCAGCCGGTTCCGGCCCGCCACCAGGACAGCGGTCCGGTCCAGCAGCGCACCGTCGGACAGGGCGTGCAGATCGTGCCCGGCCAGGGCGTCCAGGACCGTGTGCAGCTCGTCCACGACACCTCCCTCCCACCGGATCGATCACCTGTTCGAATCCTACCGGACTGGAGGCCCGTTCAGAAGACGAATCCCCAGGTCAGCTGTCCATCCACAGATCCGCGCACGCCATTGACGTGCCATCCCGGAGGAGCCACCGCCTCACTCGCCCGTGGCGCCGTCGATGGCCTCGCGGATCAGGTCCGCATGCCCGTTGTGCCGCGCGTACTCCTCGATCAGGTGGATGAGGATCCAGCGCAGGGAGCACTCCTCCTCCCGTCCCCAGGGCCGGTCCGCGGTGTCCAGCGGGAGCTGACGCGCGACCTGCCGCACCGCCTCCGCGGCGGAGCGCCAGGTCGCCCAGGCCGCGTCCACCTCGTCGGCGGTCACCGTCGC
This sequence comes from Geodermatophilus sabuli, assembly GCF_010686765.1. Classification (GTDB taxonomy): domain Bacteria; phylum Actinomycetota; class Actinomycetes; order Mycobacteriales; family Geodermatophilaceae; genus Geodermatophilus; species Geodermatophilus sabuli_A. Next base: position 136,987 of record NZ_JAAGWF010000004.1, read on the forward strand.
CGGGTCGACCCGCCAGTGCTCGTCGGAGTCCCGGATGACGTCCGGCCACAGGTCGAACGGCAACCCGCCGAACCCGACCAGCCAGCCCGTCTCCACCGCGGCCAGGTGGCGCACCATCCCCAGCAACGTCAGGTCCGTGGTGGGCACGGCCGTCGTCGCCAGCTGCCGCGGGGTCAGCCCTGCGCACTTCCACTCCAGCGTCTGCCGCTGGTAGTCCAGGAAGCCGGTCAGCAGGGTCGCCTCGTCCCCGGTGAGGGGCGGCTCGGTGCGGACGTCCTCAGGGGCCATGGGGGGCTCCTCCTCGATCGTCGTCTGCGGCGCAGTCTGTCCGGAGCGACGTCCGGGCGGTCAGCGGCGGCGCAGGACCGAGCGTCACCGGCGGCGGTGGCGCAGGGCCCAGCGCAGGGAGCGCGCCGACTGCGCCAGCCGGGCGCGCGCGGTCCAGGCGGAGCGACCCTCGACCCGGCGCTGCCGGGTCACCGGCACGCTGGTGACCGGCCGCCGGGCCAGCCCCACGGCCAGCACGATGCTCGGGGCGTCGGCCGTCAGGACCGCGTCGCGCACGCGGGGGCCCATCGCGAGGAAGGCACCCGCGTCCGGCGGCAGGCCGGTGAGCCGGGTCGCGAGCCGACGGTGCAGCGTGCCGGTGAGCCGCCGGAACACCGACTCGTACGCGCCCCGGCGGCCGGCGAACACCGCCTCCACGTCACCGCGGGCGAGCCGGTCGAGCAGCAGCGGGACCGCCTCGGGTGGGTCCTGCAGATCGGCGTCCAGGCAGACCCAGACGTCGGCGCCGGGTTCGGAGGCGAGCCCGCGGGCCAGCGCGACGTGCTGGCCACCGTTGACCGTCAGCCCGGTCACCCCGATCCGCGTGTCGGCCGCACTCAACGCGAACGCGACCCGCGCGCTGTCGTCGGGCGAGGCGTCGATGACGAAGCGCAGCCGCCAGTCGCGGCCGTCGAGCGCCGTGGCCAGCCGCTGCGCGAGCGGGGCGAGGGTCGCCTCGTTGCGGTAGACGGGCACGACGACGGCGACCCGCGGTCCGCCGCTCACCCTTCCGCCGCCCAGGTCCGGGCCAGCCCCTCGGCCAGGTCCACGGTCGGCGCCCAGCCGAGCAGGCGGCGGGCCGCGGTCGGGTCGCTGACCCAGTCGGCGCTGTCCCAGTCCCGGCCCGGGTGCGCGCCGGGAGCGGTGGCGATCGGCCGGCCGGTGACCCGCTCGGCGGTGGCCACGAGCTCTTCGGTGGAGGTCTGCACCCCCGTGCCGATGTTGAGCACCTGCCCGGGCGGGAGGTCGTCGGCGAGGCCGGCCCGGACGCAGGCGTCCACGACGTCGTCCACCCACACCCAGTCGCGCCGGCTCAGCCGCGCCGGTAGCGGCACGACGGCGCCGGTCCGGGCGGCGTCGAGCACCACCGGGACCAGCCGGGTGCGGTGGTCGCCGCGGCCGTACACCTGGAAGGCGCGCAGCACCGCCGCCCGCACCCCCCGCTCGGCCGCCGCGGCCTGCAGCAGCAGTGACCCCGCCGCCTTGGTGCCGCCGAAGAAGCCGCGCGGCCGCAGCGGCGCGTCCTCGGACAGCGGGGACGGGCCGGCCGCGTACTCGGTGGACGAGCCCAGCCGCACGACCGCCCGGCAGGAGTCCGGCAGCGCGTCGACCAGCCACGGGCTGGTGTTGACCGCGACGGTCGCGGCCCGCTCGGCGGGCGTGGCCTTGGCCCGGCCCGCGGCGAGGGAGAAGACGACGTCGGGTGCGGCCGCGCGCACCGCAGCCGCACCGGCGACCGGGTCGGCGAGGTCGACGTCCGCGCGGGTCAGCCCGACGACGTCCCAGCCGTCGGCCCGCAACCGGTCCACCAGGTGCCGGCCGACGAACCCGCCCGCGCCGGTGACGAGCGCCCTCACGCCGGCTGGGCCACCGGGGCGCCGGTCACCGCGGCGACGAAGGCCGCCCGTCGCTCGGCCACCTCGGCCGGCGCCGCGTCGCGGAGGTCGGCCAGCGCCGCGAGCAGCCGGGGCAGCTCGACGTACGGGTCACGACCGGCCATGTCCGCGGTGAACGACCGGCGCAGGAAGGTGAAGTCGGCGCCCAGCCGGATCAGCTCCGCCGCCAGCAGGTCGCCGGGGACGGGAAAGCCGCCGCCGGGCAGGGTCAGCCCCCCGACGCCGAAGGGCCCGGCCACCACGGTCCGCACGGCGTCCACCGTGCCGTCGACCAGCGGCGTGAACAGCTGGTCGCTGCCCCGGTCGATCCGCAGGTCGTTGAGACCCACGTAGATCCGCGACAGCGGCCGCCGGGCCAGCTCGGCGGTGCGCCCGACGGCGTCCTGGGTCTCGACGAGGATGCCCAGCCCGCAGCGCCCGGCGACCAGGTCCAGGGTGCGGTCGACCTCCTCGGCGCTGCGGACCATCGGCAGCAGCAGCTCGTCGGCTCCCCGGGCCACGGCGTCGTCCACCTCGCCGGCCGTCCAGGGGCCGTAGCCGTTGACCCGGCACAGCAGCCGCCCGCCGGTCGCCGCCCGCATGCGGGAGAGGTCCGCGGGGGTGTCGGCGTTGATCTGGGTGCCCTCGCCGAGCTGACGGCGGTGCTTCCCCCGGCGCTCCCAGTCGACGACGATCCCGGCCGCGCCGGCGGCGACCACGTCGGCTCCCCAGCGGGGGTCGACCGTGAAGAGGAAGAGGTCCACGCCGGTGAGCTTAGGCACACCTAACAGACCTGGGGAGACGGGGCGTCCCCGCGGCTACGCCACGACCGGTGTCGCGGGCGTGTCCGCCGCGCCCGCGGGGAAGGGGAGGGCCGCGCCGACGACGCCGACGGACACGTCCGCACCGGCCGTGGGCAGGTCCCAGCCCTCCAGCCGGGCGCTGAGCGCCAGTCCCGACGGCAGCTCGAGCCGCACCCGCGCGTCGTGGCCGAAGAAGTCGACCCCGCGCACGCGGGCCGACGGCGCCCCGGGGGACGGCGGCGCCAGGCGGAGCTGCTCCGGCCGGAGCAGCACCCGCGCCGGGCCGTCGGCGCACGACCCCTCGAGCGGGAGCACGCCGAGCGCCGAGTGCGCCTGCCCGTCCCGGATCTCGGCGTCCAGCACGACGGACTCCCCCACGAACGTCGCCACGTCGAGGTCCCGCGGGCTGCGGTAGAGGGTCCGCGGATCGGCGAGCTGGACCAGCCGTCCACCGCGCAGGACGGCGACCTCGTCGGCCATCGACAGCGCCTCCGACTGGTCGTGGGTGACCAGGACCGCGGTCGCGCCCGAGGCGGCGAGGGCGTCGGCGACGGCCTGCCGCGTCTCCTCCCGCAGCGAGGCGTCGAGGGAGGAGAACGGCTCGTCGAGCAGCACCAGCGAGGGCTCGGGCGCCAGCGCGCGGGCCAGTGCCACCCGCTGCTGCTGGCCGCCGGAGAGCTGGTGCGGGGACCGCTGCGCGAGCCCGGCGTCCAGACCGACCAGGGTGAGCAGCGCGTCGATCCGGCCGGCGTCGCGGCGCTGCCGACGGGGCAGCCCGAACGCGACGTTGCCGGCGACGGTCAGGTGCGGGAACAGCCCACCCTCCTGCGGCACGAACCCGATCCGCCGGCGGCGGGCGGCGACGCTCCGCCCGGGTCCGGCCACCAGGCGGCCGCCGATGTCGATGCTGCCGCTGTCGGGGTCGTCGAAGCCGGCGATCAGCCGCAGCAGCGTCGTCTTCCCGCAGCCGGAGGGGCCCAGCAACGCGGTGAGACCGCCCTCGGGCACGTGCAGGTCCACCCCGGTCAGCACGGGGGTGGCGCCATAGGAGCTGGTCACGCCGGTGACCGTCAGGGAGCTCATGTCGGGGGGACCTCGTCGGGCGTCACGTCGTCAGACCTCGTCGGGCATCGCGGGAGAGCAGGACGGTGGCAGGGGCCGAGAGCAGCACCATCACCACGGCGTACGGGGCCGCCGAGCCGTACTCGACGGCGCTGCTGGCCGACCAGAACGCGGTGGCCAGGGTGGTCGTGCCCGTCGGGGCGAGCAGCAGCGTCGCGGTGAGCTCGGTGACCACGGCCAGGAAGACCAGCGCGGCGCCGGCGCCGATCCCGGGCGCGAGCAGCGGCAGGGTCACCCGGCGCAGGCGGTCGGGCGCCGAGGAGCCCAGCGAGGCGGCGACGTCGTCGTAGACCTGCGGCGACTGCTCGACCGCCGCGCGGACGGTCACGATCGCCCGGGGCAGGAAGAGGATCGCGTAGGCGGCCAGCAGCACCGGCACGGTCTGGTAGATCCACGGGGTGACGTTGATGGCGAGCGTGACCAGCGCCAGCGCGATGACGATCGCCGGCACGGAGCTGCCCAGGTAGGTGCTGCGCTCGAGCAGGGTGGTGAGCCGCCCCCGGGCGCGCACGGCCAGCCAGCCGGCCGGCAGGGCCATCGCCGTGGTGACGACGGCAGCGGCGGCGGCCAGCCCGAGCGTCGTCCCGGTGGTGGTCGCGAGGACGCCGAGCTCCAGCCCGGCCGAGGTCCCGCGCACCAGCCAGACGGCGAGGCTGACCAGCGGCACCGCGAGCGACAGCCCGACCAGGCCGGCGAGCCCGAGCAGCGCCGGGACGGTGAGCGCTCCCAGCCGCGCCGGCCGGCCGGGGCGGGCCACCCCGGCCCCGGTCCGCGCGTACCCGCGCCGGCCGCGCAGCCGCAGCTCGGCCAGCAGCAGCAGCAGGCACAGCAGCACGAGGACGCCGGCCAGCATCGTCGCGCCCGGCCCGTTGAAGGTGGCCCGGTACTGGTCGTAGATCGCGGTGGTGAAGGTCGGGTAGCGCAGCATCTGCAGGGCGCCGAACTCGGCCAGCACGTGCAGGGCGATGAGCAGGCTGCCGCCGAGCAGCGCCACCCGAAGCTGCGGCAGCTGCACCCGGCGGAAGACCGCCCAGCCCGACAGCCCCAGACCCCGGGCGGTCTCCTCCAGCGCCGGGTCGAGACCGCGGAAGGCCGCGACGACGGGCAGGTAGACGAACGGGAAGTAGGACAGCGTCACGACCAGCAGCGCGCCGCCGTAGGTGTCCAGCCCCGGCAGCAGCGAGATCCACGCGTAGCTGTTCACGAACGCCGGCACGGCCAGCGGGGCGACCAGGAGCACGTGCCAGATCCGCCGTCCCGGGAGGGCGGTGCGCTCCACCAGCCAGGCCGCGGCGACGCCGAGGACGGCGCAGAGCAGCACGGTGCCGCCGACGAGCCGGGCGGTGTTCCACAGCAGCCGGCCGACCCGGGGCCGGAACACCAGGTCCTGGATGCCGCTCCAGCCCACGTCGACGGTGTACGCGGCGATGTAGCCCAGCGGGAGCAGCGCCAGCGCGGCCACGGCCGCGGCCAGCACCAGGGTGACCGGGGTGCGGCCCGCCCCGGAGCGCGCGCGGGCCCGGCCCCGGGGGGCCGGCCGGACCGGCGTCCCCGGGCCTGCGGCCGGTGCGACGGGGGCGCTCAGAGCAGACCCACCTCCTGCATGAGCTCGGTGACCCGCCGCTGGTCCAGCGCGCCGGGGTCCACGTCCGGGGCCTGCAGGGTGTCCAGCGGCGGGAGCACCTCTGCCGAGGCGACGCCGGTGCCGACGGCGTACTCGAGCGCGGAGCTGTCGGCCAGCCGTTCCTGGGCCTCGGGGCTGGTCAGGTAGGCCACCAGCTGCTGGGCCTCCTCGGGCTGGTCGGAGGAGGCGAGGACGCCGGCGCCGGAGACGCTGAGGAAGGCGCCCGGGTCCTGGTTGCCGAACAGGTGCAGCCGCGCGTCGTCGCCCTTGAGCGCGTTCTCGGCCTGGTCGCGGTACCAGTAGTAGTGGTACATGATCCCGGCGTCGATCTCGCCCTCGTCGGCGGCGACCATGACCGCGGTGTTGCTCTGGTAGACCTCCGCGTTGCGCTCCAGCCCCTCCAGCCAGGCGCGGGTGGCGTCCTCCCCGCGCAGCGCGAGGACGGCGCTGACGATCGCCTGGAAGTCCGGGCCGCCGGCGGCGATGCCGATCCGCCCCTCCCACGCCGGGTCGGCCAGGTCCATGATCGAGGCCGGCAGCTCCGCCTCGGGCAGCACGTCGGGGTTGTGGACGAGGACGGTGGAGCGGGCCGCGAAGCCGGTCCAGTTGCCCGACGAGGGGCGGAACTGCTCGCCGACCTGCTCCAGCGTCGCGGCGTCGAGCGGGGCGAGCAGCCCCTCGGTGTCGAGGATGTCGATCGAGGGGCTGTTCTCGGTCAGGAAGACGTCGGCGGGCGAGGCCTCCCCCTCCTGGACGATCTGGTTGGCCAGCTCGGCGTCGTTCGCGTCGCGGAACTCCAGCTCGATGCCGGTCTCGTCGGTGAACCCCTCGACCATCGTGCGGACCAGGCTCTCGTGCTGGGCGCTGTAGACGGTCAGCGTCGGAGCGGCCGACGCCTCGTCCCCGCAACCCGCGAGCACCCCGCCGGTGGCCAGGGCGGCGAGGATGGTGGCGGTGGTCCGCCGCGGCCTGAACACGTGATGTCCTCCTGGGATAGGCAAGGCAAGCCTGAGCAGAAGGTGTACCACCTGCGGGAGGATGAGGGCGCCGGCCATGGGCTACAACTCCTCTGTGACGTCGCTGCCCGCCCCTCCGCCGCTGCGTTCGGCGCACTTCGCCGAGCTGAGCCCGTTCGAGGTCTACGCGCTGTGCCGACTGCGGGTGGACGTCTTCGTCGTGGAGCAGCAGTGCCCCTATCCCGAGCTGGACGGGCGGGACGTCGAGCCGGCGACCGTGCACCTGTGGTTCGAGGAGGACGGGACGGCGCTGGCCACGATCCGCGTCCTCGACGACGGGGACACCCGGGCGATCGGCCGGGTCGCCACGGCGGCGACGGCCCGCGGCCGGGGGCTGGCGGCGCGGCTGATCGAGGCCGGCATCGAGCTGTGCGGCGACGTCCCGATCACCATGGGCGCCCAGGCCCACCTGGAGGGCTGGTACGGGCGCTTCGGTTTCCGCCGCAGTGGCCCCGACTACGTCGAGGACGGCATCCCGCACCTGCCGATGCGCCGCGAGCCCGCCTGACCCGCCCGCGGCCCCTGCACCCGGTCCAGCCAGCCGACCACGAGGGCGTGCGGCACGGTCAGTGCAGCGAGCACCGGCAGCAGCGCGGCGACGACGTCCAGCCGGTCGTCCCCGGCGGCCGCCAGCAGCGCGAGCGCGCTCCCCGCGACGGCCGTCGGCAGGGCCGCAGCGCGCGCGAACCGACCCAGCGGCGGCCCGGCGCGGCCGGCCGCGAGGTCGGCGGCGTTCCGGGGGTCCTCCGCGACGACCCGGGCGACGTGCCGGGTCGAGTGCCAGGCGCCGAAGTAGACGCCCAGGGCCGCCGGCGGCGGCAGCACCAGCACGACCGTCGTCAGGAGCGCCAGCTCACCGGCCTCCATGAGGCGTCGACGGGCGAGCAGCGCTGCGCCGAGCAGCGCGGCTGCCCCGATGACCGCGGGCACGGTCCAGCCCGGCAGCAGCGGTGCTGCGCCCGCCCGGTCCGGGACGACCCGGCCGACGACGGCGGCGGCGTCCGGGAACGGCCGGGCCAGCGGGACCACGAGGACGACGGCGCCGACGACGAGTGCCGCGGCTGCCCGGCGGCGCACCGGGACGCCGGCGCGCAGGTGGGCGACGGCGGTCTCGCCGCTGCCGAAGTGCCAGACCGAGAGCGCGACGAAGACCGCCAGCCCCGGCCCCGGCGCCCAGCGGAACGCCAGGTAGGCCAGGACGGCGAGCGCTGCGTACCCACCGGCGAGTGCGGCCAGCTGCACCGGGCCGAGTCCCAGCCGGCGGGCGGGCAGGAGGTGGTCCACGGCCCCGTGCGGCAGCCCCAGGAGCAGCCCGGCGAGCAGCACCGCCCAGGAGGCGGAACCGACTGCGCCGGGCGCGACCAGCCCGACGCCGAGCGCCGCGACCGTGGCCGCCACCGACACGGTGGTCGCCGTCCGGACCGCCGCCCGGACCGGCGTGCGCTCCCCCGCCGCCGCGGTCAGGACCGGTCGCCTCGTCGCCGACCGCCACCGGCCTGCTCGCCGCGCGCGGACGCACCGCTGCCCTGCCCCCCGCCGGGGTCGCCGTCCCGCTGACGGCGGGCGTCGTCCCCGGGCCGGCTCATCCGCGCGAGCACCGCGGGCGACACCCTCGCCAGCTCGGGCAGCACGCCGTCGCTCTTGTGCACGTGCGACGACCAGACCGGCTCCGGGTGGGTGTCGACGCCGGCGGCGACGTCCTCGGCGGTGCGCAGCTTGGCCACCTTGTGGATCAGGACGCCGAACCCGATCTTGGCGACGACGTCGGCCGCCGAGTAGCCGACCTGCATCGCGGTGTACCAGGCGGGCGTGACGTCGGCGAAGACCGGTACCGCGTAGACCAGCGGGTAGATGCCGAAACTGGCCAGCAGCACGATGGTCGCGTTGCGCAGGCTGACCGCGGCCTCGGCGCCCATGGTCGGCAGCGACCGGCGGACGGCGCCGATCAGGGCGACGTAGAGGTAGGCGAAGAACGCGGTGCTGATCAGGCCCCACACCACGAGCGCGGTGGTGTCGCGGCCCTGGTCGAGCACCTGCGCGCCCAGGTAGCCGGTGGCGATCATCAGGAACGCCGCGGCCATCGTGCTGAACCGCAGCCGGCGGGCGGCCTTCCCGGCCACCGAGCACACCGCCAGCAGCTCGACGGTCAGCAGCGGGACGGTGACCGACCAGTCGATGTAGCGGGTGCTCTCCGTCGTCCGCGCCTCCTCGGTGGGCACGTAGACGCCGTCCTCCAGGCGGAACCCGGTGTCCCAGTCCAGGTAGAGCAGGAGGTAGGCCGCCGTGGCCACGGCGGCCAGGCAGACCGCGGCGTAGGCCGAGGGCCGGTAGCGGGCCGACACCTCCTCCCGGCTGGCCCAGGCGTACAGCAGGTAGGCCAGCAGGGCGAAGCCGGCGCCGAGGACGGCGAACTGCACGACGTCGTAGAGGCCCAGCGGCATCGTCTGCAGCTCGGGGACGGGCGGGTCGGACGGATCCACGGACGACTCCGATGGCCGGGGGAGGTGAGCGGGTGGCTACCCGCGGTCGCCGCCCGTCCAACCGTCGTCGCCGTGGACCCGTCCGCCGCTCAGCGGTGGTGCCGGAACGGGCCGGTGATGGCGAACACGTAGCCCGGGGTCGCCGGGTCGGCTCCCTCGTCCGTGCCCTCCTCACCCTCCTCCGGGCTGCTGCCGTCCCCCTGGATGTTGGCGAACAGGATCCGGCGGTCCGGCGAGAAGTTGGGGCCGGTGAACTCCGACTGGGCCTCGGTCTCGTTGCGGGCGAAGAAGAACGCCTCCCCGTCGTCGGTGGCCCCGACCAGGTGCTGGGCGCCCTCGCCGTCCTCGGCGATCATCACGCCGCCGAACGGCGAGACCGTGATGTTGTCCGGTCCGTCGGGGTCGCCGTCCTGGTCGGTCGGCGTGTAGGCGAAGAGCAACGTCAGCTCGATCGTCTGCTTCCGCGCGTCGAGGAACCACACCTGCCCGTCGTGGGACGCGGCGCTCGCCTCCTCGGGGTCGTCCTCGGGCGTACGGGCGAACGAGGCGGTGAAGTAGGCGCCGCCGTCTCCCCACCACATGCCCTCGAGCTTCTGGCTGCGGGTGATCTGGTCGTCGGCGAACTGCTCGCGGGTGGGCGTCGTGGTGGCGTCCCGGTCCTCGACCGCTGCCCACTTCAGGGAGTACCTGGTGCCGATCTCCTGGGCGACGGAGAGGTCCCGGACGAGCTGCCCCTGACGGTCGTGGGCCTGCATGGCCTCGAGGACCCCATCGGTGTCGCCGAGCTCCTTGAGCGCGCCCCGGCCGAGCCGGAACTCGCGCGGCGGCGTCCAGCGGTAGAGGAGACCGTAGGGGCCGCTCGCGTCCTCGGTGAGGTAGAGCTGCTCCGTGCGGGGGTCGACGACGACGGCCTCGTGGGCGTAGCGGCCGAGCGCCTTGATCGGCTTGGGGTCCCGGTTGTCGTCCTGGTCGTACGGGTCGACCTCGAAGACGTACCCGTGCCGCTTGGTCAGCGGCCCGTAGCTGCCCTCGTCCCCCTCGACCGCCTCGGTCTCCTCGCAGGTCAGCCAGGTGTTCCACGGGGTGACGCCACCGGCGCAGTTGTTGTGCGTGCCGGCCAGGCTGACGTACTCGCGGACCCGCTTGCCGTCCCGGTCGACCTCGATGTTCGTGGTCCCGCCCCCGGCGGCCGGGTCGTAGGTGAGGCCCTCGAGCGGCGGCACGGGGTTCTCCTCGTCGCCGCCGACCTCGTGGTTGGTCACCAGCACCGCGCCACCGCGGCGCAGCGGGAAGCTCGCGCTGCCGTCCGGGTCGGCCGGGGTCTTCGAGCCGTCCTCCATCACGGTGACACCGGTCTCGGCGATGATCGTGTAGGTGAAGCCGGCCGGCAGGGCCAGGATGCCCTTCGGGTCGGGGACGAGCGGCCCGTAGCCCACCTCCCCGTCGCGGCCCTTGCCGCGGCCGTCGCCACGACCGTCCTGCGCGGCGGCCGGTCCGGCGCCGAACAGGGTGTCGACGCTGCCGACCAGGACGATGCCGAGCCCGGTCGTCGCGCCGCGGCCCAGGAGGCTGCGCCGGGAGAGCCCGGCCTTGGAGTCGTTGAGGTCTTCCGAGGTGGTCACGCGCTGGCCTCTCTCTGGAGCGTCGTCGGTCGAGGGCCCACGCTCGGCAGCCGAGGTGACCACCAGCCCAACGCCGGCCGAACGACGCCGGTCCGGGGACGGCACGCCGGGGGAACCGCACGGCGCGTCGCCGGGACACGCCTCCTGGGTGCCCGTCCGCTCACAGGCTGTCGAGGAGCACCATCGCGCCGTGGAACCGACCGGAGTCCTGCTCGACGCCGCGACCCGCCTGGAGCAGCTCGCCGCGCGGACGACGCCCGGCGACTGGCGGACCGCGGGGCTGCTGGCGAGCCGGCCCGAGGTGGTCGCCCACTCGGAGGACGGCCGCACCGAGCACGTCGCCGAGGCGCGGGCCGGTTCGGGCGCCTGGATCGCGGCGCTCTCCCCCGCCCTGGCCGTGCCCCTGGCCGCGTGGCTGCGGGCGGCGGCGTCCGCACCGGTCCAGCCGGCCGCGGAGGCGTTCGCGCGCGCTCTGCTGGCGCGGCTGCCGTGAGCCGGCGACCGCGCGGAGACCCGTCCCCCCGAACCGGGCCTCCGCGCGGCGCCGGGACACTGTACGAGACGAGGGGGTTCTGTTTCGAGTCCTGGCGGCGGCACGGACCTGCCACGGCCCACTGGACGCGCTCCCCACCGGGCGGGACGATCGGGACGTGGCCTCCGCTCCCGACCCGGCCCGCCGGCGGGCGTACGCGCACGACGCCGTCGTCGAGATGACCGGCGACGGGGACGATCGGGCACCGGGTGGGGCGGTCACCGTGGCGCTGTGCGGCAGCTGGTCGCACGAGCCGCCCTGCCCGCTGGCGCCGCACCACACCGCCGCCGACCGGGTGGACGACCGGGTCCGGTTGCGGCTGCTGTTCGCGACGGACCCGGACGACGAGGCGCGGGTGCGCGCCCTGGTCGAGGACGCCCTCGCCCGCGGGGAGGGCGTGGACCCGCACGGTGCGGTCAGCTGGTGGCGCCTGCTGGAGGCGGCGCCGTCCGCTGTCCGGCCGGAGGAGCGGGAGCACGCCGAGCGGCTGGTCCGGAGCTGACGTCGGCGCCGCCTGCGCCACGTGCTGGGACGGGCTCCTACGGTGGCGGCGTGGCCGCCTCGGACACCCCTCCCCCGGCATACCTCGTCGACGCCGCGGACAAGGCGCTGCAGCTCGTCGCCCTGCTGCAGACGACCGAGTCGGTGAGCGTCAGCGAGGCCGCCACGGCCCTCGGCGTGGCGCGCTCCACCGCCCACCGGCTGCTGGCGACGCTGCGGCACCGGGACTTCGCGGTCCAGTCCGGGGACCGGCGCTACCGGGCGGGGCCGGCGCTGCGTCGCACGGTGACCCGCCCCCGGTCGACGACGGCGCTGGTCGAGCTCGCCGCACCGCTGCTCCGCCGGCTCCGCGACGAGGTGGACGAGACCGTCCACGTGGTCGTGCTCGACGGCACCGACGTGGTGTTCCTGCACAGCGAGGAGAGCCGCCAGCCGCTGCGGATCGGCTCCCGGGCCGGCGCCCGGCTGCCCGCCCGGCACACCTCCGGGGGCAAGGTGCTGCTGGCCGCGCTGCCCCCGGCCGAGGTGGACGCCCTGCTCGGCGGTGAGCTGACACCGGCGGAGCTGGCCGCGCTGCACGAGCACCTGGCCGGCGTGCGCGCCGTCGGCCACGGGCTCAACCAGGGCGACACCGAGCCCGGGATCAGTGCGATCGGCGTCCCGGTGCTCGACGACCGCGGCGCCGCCATCGCCGCGGTCTCGGTGTCGGTGCCGGCGATGCGGCTGCGCCGGGCCCGGGTGCCGGAGCTGGTGGGGGCGTTGCGCCGCTGCGCGGCCGAGCTCACCAGCCTCGCGGGCTGACCGACGGCCCCGGGGCGTCGTCCGCACGCCGGGTCACAGCCAGGCCGGCACCTCGGGGATGCCTCCGTCGGCGGTCAGCCCCTCGCCCCGGCTGCGGCCGGTCAGCCAGCCGGTGACGGCCGGCAGCGGGCCCGAGACGGCGACCGCCCCGGTCCCCCACTCCCGGTCGCCGGCGAAGACCACCACGTCGGGCACCTGGTCGCGGCGGTCCCACATCCGGAAGACGTCGTCCACCATCGCGGCCTGCACCTCCTCGGCGACGTCGCCGAAACCGACTCCGGCGTCGAGGTCGACGGCGTGCACGTACACCTCGCGGCAGCGCATCCAGGGCACCTCGGCCGCCGGCACCGCACGCCCCTGGGCGGTCTCCACCTGCGCCGACCAGGCCTCCTCCGGCAGGCCCTGCACCGCGTCGGCCAGCCGGGCGGTGGCCGCCAGAACCTGGGCGCGCAGCGCCGGCGCCTGCAGCGCGGCGGACTCGGCGATGCCGGCGTCACGCGCCTCGGGCGTGGGGTACATCGGCGTCCTGACCCCCGTACGCGCCCAGGTGAGCAGGTTGACCAGCGCGTCGGCGTTGCGGGCCACGTGCGCGAGGACGTGCCGGCGGTCCCAGCCGGGCAGCAGCGAGGGGACGTCGAACTCCTCGTCGGTGAGCCGCCCCAGTGCGGTGCCGAACAGCCGCTCGCCGTCGGCCCACCAGGTCAGCGTCTCGGGCCGGCTCATGCCCGCTTCTCCGCCACGCAGGTGTTGCGGCACTCGCCCAGGCCGGCGATCGCGGTGGTCAGCACCGCGCCCGGGGTGAGGTACCGCGGTGGCTTGCGGGCGTGGCCGACGCCGCCGGGAGTGCCCAGGGCGAGCACGTCACCGGGGTCGAGCGTCACGATCGTCGACACGTAGGCGATGGTCGCGACGGCGCCGAACACCATGTCCGAGGTGTTGGCCCGCTGCACCACCTCGCCGTCGACCGCGCAGGTCAGGTCCAGCCCGGTGCCGGCCTCGTCGGGCGTCACCAGCTCCGGGCCGAGCGGGGTCGTGGCCTCGAAGGTCTTGCCCTGCAGCCACTGCAGCGTGCGGTACTGCCAGTCCCGGGCGGTGACGTCGTTGAGCACGGTGTAGCCCGCGATGGCGGCCTCGGCGGTCGCCTCGTCGGCGTGCCGCACCCGCTGCCCGACCACCACGGCCAGCTCGGCCTCCCAGTCCACGGCCTCGGACGCGGCGGGGAGCACCACGTCGTCGTGCGCGCCGATCAGCGCCTCGGCGAACTTGGCGAACAGGGTCGGGTACTGCGGGGTGTCCCGGCCCATCTCCCGGATGTGGGCGCCGTAGTTGACGCCCACGCAGATGACCTTGCCCGGCCGCGGGACGACCGGTGCGTAGTCGAGGCCGGCCCGGTCGTGCGCCGGGCCGTCGGCGGCCGCGGCGACGTCCCGCCACCCGGGGACGGCGAGCAGCTCGCCGACGTCGGCGTGGCCGGTCTCGACGGCCCGGTCGCCGTCGACGCGGACGGCGCGGGTGCCGGCGGCGGTGCGGATCGTGGCGAGGCGCATCAGGCGTCGTCCCCTTCGGTGACCTGGGTGCGGAGCAGGCTGAGCTTCTCGAACACCGGGGCGTCGGAGAAGGTGAACAGGTCCAGACCGTCCTCGGCCTGCAGGCTGAACTCGGTCCAGGCGGGCACCGCGACCACGTCGCCGTGCCCGAGGGTGCGGACCTCGCCGTCCATCGTCACGGTGCCGCCGCCGGTGAAGACCTGCCACACCGACGACGCCGACGTCCGGCTGCGACGGGTCCGGGTGCCCGCGGTCAGGCGGTGCATCTCGGTGCGCATGGTGGTGAGGGCGTCCCCGCCGGTGGTGGGGTTGCTGAACCGGATCGCGGCGTGCCCGGGCTCGACCAGCGTGCCCTCGACGCCCTCGGCGGCCAGCTCCAGCTGCGCGGTGAGCGCCGCGTCGGTGTGCACCCAGCGGTAGGCCATGAGCGGCGACTGCGGGCGGGCGCCGACGGCGGCCACCGGGGTCAGGCCCGGGCCGCCCCACAGCCGCTCGGAGTTCGACCGGTCGGGGGTGCGCTTGTCGCGGACCTCGTCGGGACCGAACTCGAAGAAGCCCTGGTCGACGGCGGCGACCAGCGGCACGTCCAGCCCGTCGAGCCAGGCCATCGGGGTGTCCGACACGTTCTGGTGGCCGTGGAAGTGCCAGCCCGGCGTGAGCAGCAGGTCGCCGCGGCGCATCGCGACCGGGTCGCCGTCGACGACGGTCCACACCCCCTCGCCCTCCAGGACGAAGCGGAAGGCCGACTGCGAGTGCCGGTGCTCGGGGGCGTCCTCCCGCGGGTTGAGGTACTGGATCGCCGCCCACAGCGTGGGCGTGGCGTAGGGGTCGCCGGGCAGCCCGGGGTTGCCCAGCCCGATGGCCCGCCGCTCGCCGCCGCGGCCCACCGGGACGAGGTCGCCGCTGCGGGCGGCCAGCGCGTAGAGGTCGTCCCACCGCCACAGGTGCGGCACCGCCTTCGGCTGCGGGTGTGGCGGCATGAGGCCCTCGCGGGTGCGCCACAGCGGGGTCATGCCCACCGCCTCGAAGTCCCGGTAGAGGTCGGCCAGCCGGGCCTGGTGCTCCGGGCTGTCGAAGTCGACGGTGGTCGGGCGGTTCTCCAGGGCGGTCATCGCACTCGCTCCCTCGCGGCCGCGGACGCCGACGGCCGCGGAGGAGGAGTTCCCGGCGGCGTCGACGAGGACATCTGCGACGCTAGGTGACCGTTCGTCAGGGCACGACGGCTGAGTTCTCGGGTTCTGCACACCGGAACCGGTTCTCCCGTTCACTGCGGAATTCCCCGTGGGAGGGCGTCGCGAGACCCCCCGCCTCGACGTTGAAGAGCTGTGGTAGACAGCGCCGTCATCGTCGTCGTGGGGCGCACGCGAGGGCAGCCGCTATTCCGCTATGCGAACCACGGGCCCGCTATGATTCCGTCATGTTGAACGATGCTGCCGCGGCACAGCTCGTGGGTTCCGCAGAGAACCCTGGCCTGACGTCGGTGGACAACGCGCTGTGGTTGCTGCAGCTGATCGGCGAACGCCAGGCCCTCCGGGTCGCCGAGGCCGCCGACCTGCTCGGCGTCGCTCGTTCCACGGCCCACCGCCTGCTCAGTGCGCTGCGCCGCCGTGACTTCGTGATGCAGGACCGGCCGAACGGCGCCTATCGTCCTGGCCCCGCACTCAACGCGATCGGTGTGGCCGCGATCAGCCGCATCGACATCCGTCGGGTGGCCCGCCCGGTGCTGGAGGAGCTGCAGGAGCAGACCCAGGAGACGGCGAGCCTGGCGGTGCTCGAGGGAGCCACCGTCCGCTTCGTGGACTGCGTGGAGAGCCTCCGCTCGGTGCGCGTGGGCAATCGCACGGGGATCGTGCGGCCGGCTCACGCCTCCGCCGTCGGCAAGGCGATCCTGGCCCAGCTCCCGGCCACCGAGGTCGAGCGCCGCTACCCGGAGGAGGACCTGCCGCAGCACACCCCCGCGTCCCTGACCGACCGCGGCACGCTGCTGGCAGACCTGCGAGAGGTCCGTGTGCAGGGATATGCCCTCAACTGGGAGGAGAGCGCTGACGGCGTCTCGGCCGTCGCCGTCGCCCTGCGCGACAGCGCGGGGACGCCCATCGCGGCGATCGGCATTGCGGCGCCGATCAGCCGGACCGGAGGCGTGACGGGCCTGCGGGCACTCGCCCCGGCCGTCACCGCGGCCGCCCAGCGGGTGCAGGACCGCCTGCGCAGCACCACCTGAGCCCCCTGGCGCGGTGGTGGACCATCGCCGTGAGGATGTCGCCCCACACCGTGCAGGCCGTCCGGCCCCGTCGTCGAGGACGATGACCCCGCCGGGCGCGACGCCGTCCAGGTGGTCGCCGACGGTGCCGGCCGGGGACCCGAGAGGCCGGCCAGCGGGTGGCCGCTCTACGGGGTGTCGCTCCTGCTCATGGGGCCGCGGCCGCCGGGGCCGGGAACGGCGGCGGTCCTGCGTATGGGTGCCTCCTGCTCTCGTCGAGCTGCGGCTCAGCGGCGCAACCGCGCCGCGGCCCGTCGGATGCGTTCCAGGTAGGGCTCGGCCGGGTCCCCCTCGGCCGCGGCCGAACCCCGCAGGAGGGCGGCGACCGCGGTGCGGAGTGCGGCCGTCGCATCCGCGGGCACCGCGCCGGTCCGCCAGCCGACCTTGCGGTCGGGACGGACCAGCACCGCTCCGGTGTCACCCACCTCGCGCACCGCCGTCCAGTCGCTGTCCTCGTCCGGCACGACCACGACCACGACCGGGAAGCCGGAGGATGTCGAGGCCGCCGCGGCGGCGTCCTGCCAGGCCACGGCGGCAGCAGGGCCGACGACCAGGGTCAGTGGGTCGGCCGCGACCAGATCGAGGGTGGACACCGGCCCGCCGTGGCCGGGGAGCCGCCGGAGCCAGACGTGCGGCAGGTGGTGGCCGGGACGCGTGGTCGGGACGTACTCGATCGGCGAGACGTCGATCGGCGAGGCGTGCCCCGGCGGCAGCGAGCCATCGGGGACCAGCGCCCCCGCCTCGTAGGAGTACCCCGCCTCGACACCCAGCTGGCTGTAGTCGTCGGCGTTCGCGGCCACGGCGTCGGCGACGCGAGCACGGCGCTCGTCGCCGACGGGGCCGTCGCTGACGAAGACGCCGATCTCCGCCCAGCCCTCGTCCTCGGTCATGCCGGGACCGAGGCCCAGGGCGGCGCCGATGGGCGCGTGCCGGCCGGCGTTCTCGAGCGCATGGGCGGTGTAGTAGGCCGCGATGGGCCGCCGCTCGGTCGCGTAGGTGTCGAGGAGTGCGTCCCCGGCCCAGCCGTGCAGCACGGCGGCGAGCTTCCAGGCCAGGTTGTGCACGTCCTGCACCGCGCAGTTGAGGCCGAGGCCGCCCGTGGGTGGATGACGGTGCGCGGCGTCCCCCACCAGGAACGCAGACCCGACCCGGAACCGCCGGGCGACGACACCCTCGTACTGCCAGTGACTGACCGAGTTCAACGTCATCGGATGGTCAGGGGCCAGCCCGAGCATCTCCCGCGCGCGCCCCAGGAGCGCCTCGTCATCCGGGGCGGGCGCATCATCGGGTCGGGGCGTCACGGCCACGAGCCACTCCGGCGACTCCCGGCCGTACCGGAGGGGACCGAGGGCCTGCAGCGCACCGACCGTGCGTCCCTGCCCGCTGGGCTGGATGAAGTGGGCGAGCAGTGCATCCGGCTCCGCCCACACCGAGAGGTCGGCGCTGACGTGGTAGCTGACCACGTCACGGATCGCCCTCGGGCCCTCCAGCTCCACCCCGAGCAGCGAGGAGCTGACCCGCCCGCCGTCGGCGGCCACGAGGTACCGGGCTCGTACGCGGCGGATGTCGCCAGTGTGCCGGTCGACGATGGTCGCCGTCACCCCGCCGGTGCCGTGCTGCTGCAGGGCGATCACCTCCTGGTGCGCCCGGATGCGCCCCGGGCAGCAGGCGTCGGCGTGCCCCCACAGCAGAGGGTCGAGCCGGATCTGCGGCAGGTTGGAGAACCGGCGGTGGCTGGCCCGGGCATAGCGCTCGGCGTCCGGGCCGCCTCCCCAGGCCGGCACCTCCCCCAGCTTGAGCCCGTGCAGCGGCGTGGGGCCGGTGACGGACGTGTACCAGACGACCTTCCGCCACCGGTCGTCGGCGGGCGCCAGGGCATAGACGTCGTCGGCGACGCCCATCTCCGCGAAGACCTCCATGGTGCGGACGTTGAGCAGGTGCGCCCGCGGGAAGCGCGACTCCGGGCCCCGCCGCTCGACCAGCAGCACCTCGATCCCGCGCTGGGCCAGCAGCACCGCCGCCGACAGCCCGGCCGGTCCGCCGCCCACGATGAGGACCGGCACCTCCTCCGGCCACTCCCCCGGCGCGAGTGGGGGCAGCAGTGCCGGCCGCACGATGGCCGCGTCCACCATGGCCGTCCCCCTCGTCCCCGCCCCGGGGCTCAGCGCTCCTGCCCGGGCTCGGCGTCCTGCCAGGCCACGAAGCCCATGCCGCAGCCGGTACCGGCCTCGGACCGGTAGCAGGGCTGGTACTCCACGACCCGCGCGCGCAGTGGCGACTCGGCCAGAGCGCCGGCCACGACGGTCCAGTTGCGCAGCTCCGAGGTGCCCGAGCGGAGCACCTCGTCGGGCAGGCCGGCGAGGAAGTCCGCGTCCTTGGTGACCAGCGCCTGGAGGAACTGCCGATCGAGGTCCTCGTCGATGACGAAGTGGCTCAGTCCACCCGAGGCGACCAGGCCCACCCGCAGCGCTCCGGGAAAGCTGCGGATCGCCGCCCCCAGGGCGACGCCGAAGTCGTAGCAACGCCGGGCACTCGGGGGATTGGGCTCCCAGAACGTGTTGACGAAGACCGGCACGACGGCCGGGATGTCGGCTCCGCCGCCGAGGACCTGCTGGAGCACGAAGCCCCAGCCGTGCGGGATGCCGTGGTCGCGGTACTTCCCGGCCGGGAGCTCTCGCGACGCGCCGGGGTCGAATCCGGCCCGGCTGGTCTGCTTGATCAGGTGCAGCGCCAGCTCCCCGTGGCAGCGCCGCGTGGTGCTCTCCCGGGGCACGTTGGCCACCTCGGCGATCGCGAGACCCGGGGGCATGGCGTCGAGGTCCTCCTGGGTGAAGGGCTCGTGCGCGACGGTGTCGCCCCAGTAGACGGCGAACTGCGGGAGGAGCTCGTCGGTGAAGGTCTCCTTGTGGTCGCTGCTGACCACGACGAGGACGTCGAGGCCCGCGTCGCGGGTGATCCGCCCCAGCTCGTCGATGGCCGCCCGGCTGGCCGTGTGCCGCTTCTGCCACAGCTCGGGGTCGCACTCCGCGGCGAACGCTGCGCCGCGCAGGTCCCGCAGCTGCTCGAAGTCGTAGTCCTCCCCGCGGTACGCCAGAGCCGGGTTG
This sequence comes from Geodermatophilus sabuli, assembly GCF_010686765.1. Classification (GTDB taxonomy): domain Bacteria; phylum Actinomycetota; class Actinomycetes; order Mycobacteriales; family Geodermatophilaceae; genus Geodermatophilus; species Geodermatophilus sabuli_A. The sequence goes on from NZ_JAAGWF010000004.1 coordinate 156,321, forward strand.
CGATGGTCGGCCCGCGCCCGCTGACCCCACTCCTCCGGCGGTGTGCTGAGCTGGGGCGCGTGTGAGGTGCCGATGCCGAGTCGGATCTCTGCCATGGGGATGCCCTTCTCGTCAGCGCAGGGGGACCGGGGCTAGATGCGGAACAGCTCGCGCGCGTTGGTCTCGAACAGCTGCTTGCGCTGGCCGTCGTCGAGCCAGTCGATGTCGTCGATCAGCAGGTGGATGTCGTCGATCCAGCGGCCGGTCTCCGGGTCCTTCATCGAGCCGGTGCCCGGCTTCTCGGTGCCGAAGAGGCAGCGGTCCACACCGACGGCCCGGAGCAGCAGCTCGATCGAGTCCTGGCTGTAGAGGCAGGTGTCGTAGTACAGCTTGCGCAGCTGTTCGCGGAACGTCGTCCCCTGGCGCAAGGCCCCCGGCAGGAAGCGGCCGCGCTGGTAGGGGATCGCGCCGCCTCCGTGGGAGACGACGATCTTCAGGTCGGGGAAGTCGGTGAGGACCTGCGACTGCACCAGCGCCGCCACCGCGAGGGTCTCCTCCTGGATGAAGTGCAGCGAGTAGCTCTCCCGCGCCGGCGGGCGGCAGCCGGCGGAGTGGATCAGCGCCGGGACGTCCAGTTCGCAGAGGACCTCCCACACCGGGTACCAGAAACGGTCACCGAGCGCCGGCGGCTGGGCGCTGCCCTCGTACGGGTCCGGGTTGAACAGCGCGCCGACGAAGCCGTGTTCCTGGACGCAGCGGCGCAGCTCGGCAGTCCACTGCTGGGGGGTCAGCTCCATGCTCTGCGGCATCCCGGCGAGCCCGCGGAACCGCTCGGGCTCCAGCCGGCAGGTGCGCGCGATGACGTCGTTGGTCTCCTCGACGTACCACTGGACGAGCTTGCCCTGCTCGCTGTGCATCATCTGGTACGGCCGCGGCGAGATGATCTGGATGTCCACGCCCGCCTCGTCGAGGTGGGCCATGTGGGAGGAGCCGCCGAAGCTCTTGCTGGGCTCGGTCAGCGCGGCGCGCAGCGTGTCGTCCGTGACACCAGCAGATCCGCGGCCGTGCGCGCCGCGGTGGGCGAGGAGGTTGGCCTTGTAGGCGTACAGCGACTCGGGAGCGCTGACGTGTCCGTGGACGTCGATCTTCATGGGTTCTCCTCGAGAGCGGTGGACCGGCCGGCGCGCGCACCCCCGGAGGGCCGCTCGGGGCGCACACTCGTCGCCCTCCCCCGGCGTGCGACTCGACCGTGTCCGGTCGCGGCGCCGTCCTCGGGCTCCTGGTGGACTCGTCGCAGTGGACTCGTCGCAGTGGACTCGTCGCTCAGGGCCGCTCGCGCCGGGCCGACGTGCGCCGCGGTCCTGTGACGCGGAACACTAGTGCAGCGTTCGGCGGAGAGGACAAGAGTCATGGGGGAATTCCGCTATGTGCACGGCCGTACCCGGGAAGCGGGCGCCGGGCGGCGGCGCCGGTCCGGTTCGCCATCGAGGAATTCCGGGGCCATCCATTGCGTGACGGCGGACACAGGGCGGTAGTTTGCCGCGTTGTGGTCGGCCGTCCCCGGCCCCGGCAGCCGGCACCGCCCCTGGCGACCCAGTTCCGGTCGCCGCGCGCGGCGACCGGGTCCCCGGCGGGAACGACGGTGCCCGACCGGTCCGCTGCAGATGCCCGGAGGTGCTGATGACCGCGCTGTCCCCGCTCGTCGAACTCGACCCGGACGCCGTGCGCGACCCAGCCGGGGTCTACGAGCAACTCCGGGAGCGGGGTGTCCACCACGCCCCGGAGATCGACGCCTTCGTCGTCGCCCGACACGACGACGTCGTCCGGGTCCTCCGCGACGGGCGCACCTTCTCCTCCCGGAACACCGTCGGCCGCGTCCTACCGCCCGCCGACCCGTCGAACCCCAGACCCCCGCTGTCCCCGCTGCTGCTGCTCTCCGACGACCCCGAGCACGCCCAGCGGCGGTCCATCGTCAACAGGGCCTTCACGCCCTCGAAGATCGCCGCGTGGGAGCCGCAGATCCGGCAGGTGGCCGAGGAGCACGTCGACCGCCTCGGTGACCTCGGCGAGGTCGACCTGGTCCGCGACCTCGCCGCGCTCCTGCCCATCCGCGTGGTCAGTCTGGTGCTCGGCGTGCCGCTCCGGGACGTCACGAGGTTCCGCGAGTGGTCCGAGGAGATCACCGCGTCGGTCGGCAACCACGGCGGGGACCCGGTCCGCCGCGAGCAGGTGCAGGACGCCTTCTCGAGCTACATCAGCCTGCTGCTCGACCAGTGGGACGGCACCGTCGACGCCCGCGTGCTCTCCCAGATCGCCGCGGCCGAGCGCGCCGGCGAACTCACCCGCACCCAGTGCGTGAGCTTCGTCGCGGAGCTGCTGGTCGCCGGCAACATCACGACGACCCACCACATCGCCAGCAGCATCGCCCTGCTCGGCAGCACGCCCGGGCTGCTGGACCGGCTGCGCTCCGACCCGAGGCTGGTGCAGCCATTCGTCGAGGAGTCCCTGCGGCTGGAAGCGCCGATCCAGGGTTTCTACCGCTTGGCGATGGCCGACGCCGAGATCGGTGGCGTGCCGATCCCCGAGGGCTCGCGGGTGTTCGTGCTGTACGGCTCGGCCAACCGCGATCCGCAGGTCTGGGAGGACTGCCCCCACCTGCGCCTGGACCGGCCCAACGCCGCCGCCCACCTCGCCTTCGGCAAGGGGGCGCACGCCTGCATCGGGTCGTCGCTGGCGCGCCTGGAGGGGCGCGTCGTCGTCGAGGTGCTGCTCGACCGGTTGGAGACCCTCGAGCTCCTCGCCGTCCCTGCGGACCTGCCCTACCTCGCGAGCTTCGTCAACCACGGGCCGGTCAGCCTGCCCGCGAGGGTCAGGCTGCGGGGGTCCGTCCCGGCGCAGGAGGTCGGCTCGTGACCGTCCGGATCGTCGTGGACTTCGACGTCTGCGAGCAGCACGGCCAGTGCGTGGAGGCTGCACCCGCCATCTTCCGGTTCGACGACGAGGGCCAGCTGCAGCACCCCTCCGAGGTCGGCGACGAGTCGGCCGCCGACGCCGAGGACGCGCAGTTCCTCTGCCCCACCCAGGCGATCATGGTCACTCGGGAGCCCTGAGCCCCGAGGCCTGAGCCATGGCCGGCCCGCGGGCGCGGGTCGTCGCCGTGGGCGCAGGACTGGCCGGTCTCCGGACGGGACACGGCCTCCGACGTGCCGGTTCCGACCCCGATGTCCTCCTCGGGGGTGACGCGCCACACCCGCCCCACTACCGCCCGCCGCTGTCCACGCCACTGCTCCTCGGCGGCTGGGGCCCCCGACCGGGCCCTCCTGACCACGCCGGCCACGCTCGCCGAACAGGCGATCACCTGCGCACGGTCGCGCGACGACGGCACGAGCCACTGCCGTGGCCGCGGACCGACCACGACGCGATCCCGTGCACCATCTCGACGGAGTACCGCGCCGGGGTCCCGGTCGAGGTCGTTCACGGTCCGGTCGCCGCGCGCGAGTTCGTGGCCGCGGACTGCCGAGACGCGCGGGTGACCGGCGGGCTGATGGTCGGCACGCCGCGACTGTCGCCGAGCTGACGGCGGCGCTGCGAGCGGGGGCGGGGATCGGAGAGCCGACCCGCGACCCGGCTGAACCGTGAGGTCGTTCCGCAAGCTGGAATTCCCTCCGCCTCTGTTCCCCAGCAGCGCGTCTCTCGTTACGTTCCTCACACCCGCTCGACGTGATCGGGGCCACACCGCAGACGCTGATGCAGGGCCGACGCCTCAGGGGGTCCCATGCCAGCCGCCGGTTCCCAGGCGGGCCGATCGAACCGGCCTCACTCGGCCGGGGCGCTCCGACACCTGACCGCGGGCGGTCCCCGACGCGTCCTGTCGCTGGTGGCGCTGACCGTGCTGACGCTCGCGATCGCGGTGCTGTTCGTCTACCCCACCGTCATGGTGGTCGTCGGGGCCTTCCGGACGTCGTCCCCCGGCTTCCCGGGCGAGTGGTCGACCCAGGCATTCGTCGACGCCTACACCTCCGGCGAGACCTACGAGCTGCTCTGGAACTCGGCGGCGTACGCGCTGGCGACCACCACGCTGTCCCTGACCCTCGCGGTCTTCTTCGCGTGGATGGTCACCCAGACCAACACCCCAGGTCGCCGGTTCGTGACGCCGTTGATGATCGCGCTCATCACGCTGCCGTTCCTCTTCTTCGGCATCAGCTGGGCGATGCTCGGCAACGAGCGCGTCGGGCTGCTCAACCAGCTCATCCGGATGGTGCTCCCCTACGAGGAGGGACCGATCAACATCCGGTCGTGGGGCGGGATCATCAGCGTCAGCACGCTGAAGATCACGGCCATCAACTACATGCTGATCCTGGGCGTCTTCCGGACCCTGGACCCGGCGCTGCGTGAGGCCTCGCTGATCGCGGGGGTCAGCCGCCGTCGCACGTTCTTCCGGATCGAGCTACCGATCCTCGCGCCCGTCCTGCTGGCGCTGGCCCTGATGGGCTTCGTGCGCGGACTGGAGTCCTTCGACGTCCCTCTGCTGCTCGGGGGGCCGGCCGGGATCCAGGTGTTCTCGACGCAGATCTACGACTACCTGACGACCAGCTTCCCGCCCTCGTACGCACAGGCCAGCGCCCTCGCCGTCCTGGTCATGGTGATCATGCTCGTGCTGGTGCTGCTCATGTGGCGGTTCATCGGCAAGCGGGAGTTCACCACCGTCGGCGGCAAGGGCCAGCGGATCGAACTGGTCGACCTCGGCGCCTGGAAGTTCCTGTGCACCGCGGCGATCGTCCTGTACGCCCTCGTGGCGCTGGCCTTCCCGCTGATCCAGCTGGTGCTCGGCTCGCTCCAGCCCGAGTTCGGTGTCCTGTCGGCCTCGCTGACCCTCGAGCACTACCGGGCGATCTTCGACTCCGCGATCGTGGTGTCCGCACTGCAGAACACGGCGTTCATCGTGGTGGTCGGGGGTTTCCTCGCCGTGCTGCTCGCGGTCGTGGTCGCCTACATCGTCCAGCGCTCGGCATCGAAGTTCCGGTGGTTCCTGGAGGGAGCCACGTGGCTCCCCTGGGGCCTGCCGGGCATCGTCCTGGCACTGGGCATGCTCTGGGCCTACCTCTCGGTCCCCTTCCTCCGTGGGCTGTTCGCGACCACGTGGATCGTGATGCTCGGTCTCATCGTGGTGGCCACGCCGATCGCCGTCCGCCTGGCCAACGCCGCGATCGCGCAGGTGCACCGGCAGCTGGAGGAGGCCGCCCGCATCCACGGGGCGTCCCAGGCGCGGGCGGCCGTGGGCATCGTGCTCCGGCTGATCCTGCCGAGCCTGCTCGCGGGCTGGCTGATCGTCGGCGTGATCATGGCCGGTGACCTGGCGATCCCGGTCATGCTCTCCGGTCCCGAGAGCCAGACCGTCCCCGTCGTCCTGCTGCAGCTGCTCGACTCGGGCCAGTCCTCGCAGGCCGCGGCCGTCTTCTGCGTGATGCTCGCGGCGATGGCGCTGGTCCTGGCGCTGGGTGCCCTCCTCCGCGCCGTCGGGTCCCGCGTGATCGCCGGTGGCGCCCCGAAGCCGCCCGCCGCACCGGCTGCCGAGAGCGGCGACGCGCCGGTCCCGGCGCGGGTGCTCGAGCCGGAACTGACTCCGGTCCTGGTCCCCACCCGCCCGTCCACCGGAGGAGAGTGACGATGGCGCAGATCGATCTGAAGGGTCTGACCAAGGAGTTCGACGGCGGCGTCCGCGCCGTGGACGACCTCGACCTGCAGATCGCCGACGGCGAGTTCGTCAGCCTCCTCGGGCCCAGCGGATGCGGGAAGACGACGACGCTGCGCTGCATCGCCGGACTGGAGCGTCCGACCGCCGGCGAGATCCTGTTCGACGGAGCACCGATCGTGTCGCTCGAGCGGGGGGTCTTCCTCCCGCCGGAGAAGCGGCACATGGGGATGGTGTTCCAGAGCTACGCGCTCTGGCCGCACATGACCGCCTTCGCCAACGTCGCCTACCCGCTCAACCGCAGCAAGACCGTGGACAAGGGCGAGATCGCCCCTCGGGTGGAACAGATGCTGGCCACCGTCGGTCTCAGCGACGTGGGCGGCCGCCTGCCGAGCAAGCTCAGCGGCGGGCAGCAGCAGCGGGTGGCGCTGGCGAGGGCACTGATCAACCGGCCCCGCGTGGTGCTCTTCGACGAGCCGTTCTCCAACCTCGACAGCATCCTCCGGTCCCAGATGCGTCGCGAGGTGCGCAGTCTCCACGAGCGTCTGGGCACGACGTCGGTCTACGTCACCCACGACCGGACCGAGGCGATGGCGCTGTCCGACCGCGTCGTCGTCATGAAGCTGGGCGTGATCCAGCAGATCGGCACCCCTCGGGAGATCTACACCAAGCCCGCCAATCGCTTCGTCGCTGACTTCATCGGTTTCGACAACATCCTCAAGGCGGAAGTGGT
>NZ_JAAGWF010000005.1 GCF_010686765.1 Geodermatophilus sabuli
AGCCCGCCAATCGCTTCGTCGCTGACTTCATCGGTTTCGACAACATCCTCAAGGCGGAAGTGGTGGAGTCCTCGGCGAGCGGGGCGCTCCTCCGGCTGGGCGGTGACGGCCCACTGTTGCGCTACACCACGGTCGCCAGCCACCCGCCGGGAGCCGTCATCGAGGTGGCTGCGCGTGCGAACGCCTTCCACCTCGTGCCCCAGGTGGCCGACGAACAGTGCTTCGCCGCCGAGGTCGAAGGGGTCACATACCTCGGTGACGATGTCGAGTTCCGCGTCCGCGTGGGCCAGAACGGCCTGATCGCGCGGATCAGCGACGCAGAGGTCAGGAGCGCCGGCACCGTCGCCGCCCCCGCGGCGGGCGACCGGATCCACCTGCGGATCGCCCCGGACGAGCTCATCGAGATCAACGGTTCGATGGAGGAGAGTGCATGACAGGCATGAGGAGAACTCCTGCTCGGGCGATGGCGGCGGCGGCAGGTCTCTGCCTCCTCCTCACGTCCTGTGGCGGTGGCGACGACGCTGCGGCCGGCGGCAGCGGCGGCGGCGGGGGTGCCGAGCCCTCCGGCGGCGGCGGCGAGTCGATGGACGACCTGTACGCGGCCGCGCAGGAGGCCGGGGAGGACACCGTCGTGGTCTACGGCATCAAGACCGGCACTGCCTGCTACGACCAGTTCTCCGAGACCTACTCGGACATCACGGTCCAGACCCAGTACATGGTCGGTGAGACCCAGGCCCGGCTGCAGCAGGAGCACGTCAGCGGGCAGAACGTCGGCGACGTCCTGCGCACGGGGAACACCTCGATGCTGGCGCTGATCCAGGACGGGATCCTCACCGAGTACGTGCCGGCCGACGTCGAGGGCATCCCGGACGCCGCCTACGGGCCGGAGAACGCGATGATCAACGACTCGCAGCGGCTGTCGGGCATCGCCTACAACTCGGCCAACGTGCCCGACGCGGATGCGCCGCAGAGTTGGGAAGACCTGGTGGACCCGAAGTTCCGGGGCCGCATCGTCATGCCCGACCCCACGGTGCCGGGCGCGGGTCTGAGCATCCTGCAGTCCCTGCTCGACACCGGCGCGGTGGACGAGGAGTGGCTCGAGGCACTCGCGGCCAACGAGCCGGCCCTGATCCAGGGCGTCCAGCCGGCCATCGAGGCGCTCAAGACCGGCGAGTACGACGTGATGCTCGGCGGCCTGGACCAGATCACCGGCCCCGCGCTGGAGCAGGGAACCGACCTCCGGTACGTGTTTCCCGTGGAGGGCGCCACGCCGCTCACCAAGCACTACACCGGGGTCATCACCAAAGCGCCGCACCCCAACGCGGCCCGGCTGCTGACCAGCTGGCTGGTCAGCGAGGAGGGGCAGACCTGCCTCGCGGAGAAGGAGACCGAGATGCCGGTCCGGGAGGGCGTTGCTCCCCCGGAGGGGGTCCCGCCCCTCGACGAGCTGCCTGCCGTGGCCGAGCAGAAGCCGGCCAGCTTCGACGAGCTGGACGCCCAGACCGCGCTCCTGCAGCAGTTCAAGCAGGTCTTCGGCCGGTGAGCGCCCGGGTGGGCGGCCCGGCCCAGGGGGCACGGGCCGCCCGCGGGAAGCGGGCCGTCCGCCGGCGGCTGTCACTGGTCATCCGTGTCGGGCGGCGCCCGGCGCAGCTCCACCCCTTCTGAGACACGCCCTCGGCGAACCCTCGCCCGGCGACCGACGAGGTATCCACGACGACTGAGAGACGGTGAGCGACGTGCTGCGTCCCGAGGACAACATGCTGCTGACCCAGGTGGGGCGCGGAACCCCGATGGGCGAGCTCTTCCGCCGGTTCTGGCTGCCGGTGGTCACCAGTGCCGACATCGAGGAGATCGACGGGGCCCCGGTGCGGCTACGCGTCCTGGGCGAGGACCTGATCGCCTTCCGCGACACCCAGGGCAGGGTCGGCCTGCTCAGCACCTGGTGCCCGCACCGTCGCGCGAACCTGTTCTTCGGCCGCAACGAGGAGTGCGGGCTGCGCTGCGTCTACCACGGCTGGAAGTTCGACGTGGACGGCAACTGCGTCGACCTGCCCTCGGAGCCGCCGACGTCGAACTTCAAGACCAAGGTCCGCATCGCCTCCTACCCGACCGTGGAGAAGGGCGGTCTGGTCTGGACCTACATGGGCCCGCCGGAACTCCAGCCCGCCTTCCCCGAGTACGAGTGGGCCGATGTCCCCGACAAGCACCGGGTGATCAACTCCAGCCTGGTCGAGTGCAACTGGCTGCAGACGCTCGAGGGCGACATCGACACCGCCCACGTCTCGTTCCTCCACCGGCCCCTGGAAGCGGGCAAGGCGCTCAAGTGGGCGCGGTTCGTCCCGAACTTCGGCGAGTACGTGGCCAAGGACAAGGCCCCGTCGCTCACGGTCAAGGAGACCGACTACGGGTTCGTCTACGGCGGCCGGCGGGTCGGCGGAGAGGACGACTACTACTGGCGCTTCTCGCACTGGCTGATCCCGTCGACCTCGGAGACCCCCGGCTCGGTGGAACGGCCCGGACGCATCGTCGTGCCGATCGACGACTTCAACACCACCTCGTTCTCGTTCGTGTGGCACCCCCATCGGCCGCTGTCGGCGGAGGAGGCCATCGCCAACGACCGCACCCTGAACCAGCCACTCGCGCCCTTCCAGCTCGCCGACGGCTACATCATCGACACCCGCCGGTCGTCGCTGACCAAGGAGAACGACTTCAAGATCGACCGCAAGGTGCAGAAGACCAAGAGGTTCAGCGGCATCTACGGCACGCCGCCGGAGGAGGACCGGGCGATGACCGAGACGATGGAGCCGGTCCTCGATCGCAGCAAGGAGCACCTGGGCACCAGCGACGTCGCCATTATCGCCATGCGCCGCCGCCTGCTCCGGCTGGCCAAGGACCTGCAGAAGGGCATCGAGCCACCGCTGGCCTCGCTGCCCGGTGCCTTCCGCACCCGTGGCTTCGACGTCGTCTCGACGCACGGGGACTTCAACACGGCGGTCGAGGACTGCGCCGACGAGATCATGCCGCCCCGCGACGGAGCGGCCGGTCGCCCCGCCGACGTCCCGAGCGACGGGCAGCGGTCGGCCGAGCCGGTCTAGCGCAGCCGTCGGGCCGGGTGCATCCGCACCCGGCCCGGCGGACGGAACGCGAGCGGAGGAGCGAGGAGTGCCCGAGGAGGACCGGATGGACACCGCGGACGCGGTCGAGGGTGCCGAGCCACCGCCGACCCCCATCGAGGAGGCCGACCCGTGGCGCATCGTCGACGTGCAGACACTGGACGCCGTCACGGTGTCGGCCGTCATCGGACAGGTCGAGGTGTCGCCACAGGCCGACCAGCTCGCCTACCGCGAGTCGGAGATCGACGCGCTGTGGACGCTCGCCGACATGGCCGTCAAGGCCGGCCGGCCTGGCGCGCAGGAGTGGCTGGAGCTGCTCTGGGAGGCTCACGACCACGTCGGCGACGGCAACCACGCGCAGGCGCTGGCCGCCCTCCAGCAGCTGCGGGACACCCTGGGGGCGCACGCCGTCTGACGCGCGCCCGGCTCGGCGAGCCTCGCCGACGTCAGCGCACCGGCACCGACATCGCCCCGATCCGGCTGACGGTCATCTCCAGCTCCTCGCCGGCGGCGATCGGGCCGACCCCGGGCGGCGCGCCGGTGAAGATCACGTCCCCGGGCAGCAGGGTCATGATCGTCGAGGCGTAGGCGACGATCTGCGGCACCGGCGTGAGCAGGTCGCTGGTGTTCACCGCCTGTCGTACCTGCCCGCCGCTGGTCAGGCGGATGTCCAGACCCGAGCCGTCGCCGATCTCGTCGGCGGTGACCAGCCACGGCCCCAGCGGGCTGAAGGTGTCGTAGCTCTTGCGCCGGGAGCGGTCGGCCGCCGAGCGCACGGTGATGTCCAGGCCGGCGGTGAACCCGAGGACGGCGTCCATGGCGGACGCCACGGGGATGTCCCGGCCACCGGTCCCGACGACCACGACCAGCTCCGACTCGTGGTGCACCTCGTGCCCGGCGGCGACCACGTCCGGGGGCAGCACGACGGCCGAGCCCGGCCCGATGATCGACGACGGCGCCTTGAGGAAGACGTCGAACTCCATCATCCAGGCCTCGACCCGGCCCAGGGTGCGCTGCTGGACGCCGTGCATCTCGGCCACGTGGTCGCCGTAGTTGCTGGCCGCGGCGATCACCTTGGAGGGCCCGAGCACCGGCGCCCGCAGGGTCACCCCGGCCACCGGCCGCGGCGCGCCGACCGCGGCGGCCTCCGCCAGCCGGGGTGCCACCGCCGCGAAGTCCCGGCACAGCGCCCGCCACCAGCCCGCGGTCACCGGGTCCGGGTCGTGCGGCCAGGGCAGCGCGTCGGTGACGTCGACCAGCGTGGCGCCGGCCGGGTCGGCGTCGTCGGCGGTGACCACGCCCAGCCGGGCGTCGTCGAACAGGGCGAGCTTCACGGGACTCCCTGGTCAGCGGGGGCGGAAGGTGCCGGTGACCGTCTGCGGCCCGGGCAACTGCTGCTCGCGGTACACCCCGAGGGCGCGCAGCACGGGGGCGTCGGTCACCACGAAGACGTCGGCCTGCTCGTCGGCGGCGTGCTCGACCGCGGACCAGGACGGCGCGACGAACATGTCCCCCGGGCCCCACTCGAAGCGCTGGCCGTCGATGACCGTCGTCCCGTGGCCCTGGAAGGCGACGAACACCGCGTTCCCGGTCCGGCGGACCGGGCGGCTGTGCCCGCCGGCGCGGATCCGGAGCACGCCGCAGGAGAGGGTCGGCAGCACGCTGGCCCCGGTGGCCGGGTTGACGTACTCCAGGGCGAGCAGCGGCTCGTCGGACCCGGCGGCCAGCTCGTCGAGCTCGGCGGCGGTGTCGGCCCAGCGGTAGACCAGCAGGGGGGACGGCGCCGGGGTGAGCGGGCCGTCGACCGCGCCCCGCACGTAGCGGGTGCCCGGCGGGTGGGCGCGCTCGGAGACGTTGTGCTCGGCCGGCTCGGGCTGGTTCTCCCCCGGCCCCGGGTACTGCTCGAAGAAGATGCTGTCCAGGGCCTCGATCATCGGCAGGTCCAGGCCGTCGAACCAGAACATCTCCGAGTCGCCGCCGTTGACGTGGTCGTGCCAGTTCATCGACGGCGTGAGCACGAGGTCGCCGGGGTGCATGTCGCAGGCGTCGCCGTCGACCGTCGTCCAGACGCCCTCGCCCTCGAGCACCCAGCGGATGGCGCCGGGGGTGTGCCGGTGCGCCGGGGCGGTCTCCCGCGGGCCCAGGCACTGCAGCGCCCCCCACAGGGTGCCCGCCGCGTAGGGGCGGCCACCCAGACCGGGGTTCTGCAGGCTCAGCACCCGCCGCTCGCCGCCCCGCTCCACGGGCACCAGCTCGATCGCGCGGCGGGCCAGCGGCTTCATCGTCGCCGCGGACCACAGCCACGGCACGGCCCGAGGCCGCGGCGTCGGGGTGAGCAGCTGCTCGGTGATCGTCCACAGCGGGCGCAGGTCGACCGCGGCCAGGTCGCGGTAGAGCGCCTCGAGGGCGAGATCCGCCTCGGTGGCGGGCAACACGGTCATCCACGGACCTCCGACTCCGACTCCGGCCGGGGGGCGGCCGGTCCCGAACCTCTGCCCACTCTGCCGCAGGCACCCTCGCGACCGTGGGCGCGGTCTGCTCGGGGAGGGCGGGAGGCGGCGGCCGCCCCTCGGTGCCGGGGACCGGCCGCCGCCTCCGGGCGTGCTCAGAGACCGAACACGTGCTCCGCGTTGGTCTGGAAGAACTGCTTCTTGGCGGCGGCGTCCAGCGGGAGCTCGTCCTGCATGGTGACCTCGTCGGGCTCGTACTGGTACGGGTAGTCCATCGCGTACAGCACCCGCTCCGCGCCCAGCACCTCGCGGCAGTACATGATCGTCGGCGCGGCCGGCATCCCGCTGGTGGTGACCCAGACGTTCTCGCGCAGGTACTCGCTGACCTTGCGCTGCAGCGGCTTCATGGTCTCGTAGCGGCCCGACCGCACGCTGGCCGCGTGCATGTAGTCCAGCCGGTACAGCCAGAACGGCAGGGCCTCACCGAGGTGGCCGACGACCAGCTTCAGCCGCGGGAACTCGTCGAACACGCCGGCGACGATCATTCGCAGCGTGTGCAGGGCGACCTCGACGGAGAACCCGTAGATGGCGCCCTCGAGCCCGACGTCCATCATCGGCTGGATCAGCCCGCGGGACGGCGTCGTCGGGTGCAGGTAGACGGGGGTGTCCAGCGCCTGCGCGGCCTCGAAGATCGGCCAGTACTTCTTGTCGTCGAGGTACTCGCTGTGGGTGTGCGAGTTGATGATGACGCCCTTGAGCCCGAGCCCGTGGCCGCGCTCGATCTCCTTCGCCGCGAGGTCCGGCGCCTGCGGGGCGACCGCGGTGAGCCCGGTGAACCGGGTGGGGTGCGTCCGGCAGGCCTCGGCCAGCTGGTCGTTGGCCAGCGTGGCCATGGCGACGCCGGTGTCCCGGTCGAAGGCCTGGGTGCCCGGCGCGGTCAGCGCGATGACCTGGCGGTCGATGCCGCTCTCGTCCATGTGCGCCAGCCGCCGCTCGCCGAGGCTGGTCAGGCCCTCGCGGATGAACGTGGCCCGCGCGCTCGGGCTGTTGCCGTAGAACCCGCCCCACATGCTGAGGAAGCCGGGGTCGTCGTTGCTGCCGTTCGCCGCGGTCTCGAGCCACAGCTTCAGGAACTCCTCGGGGGCCCAGGCCTCCTCGGTCGCGATCCGCTCGTACCCGCGCTCCCGGGCGGCCGCCGCCCGCGCGTCGTCGGTGCTGCTCACGTCAGTCCATTCCGCGCCGCCGGGCAGCGCTGTCTCGCGATGGTGCCGACGGACCGCCGGCCGGGAGTGATCGGGGCCGCCGTGGTCCGGTGCCCAGGCACCGGACCACGGCCGGCAGTCAGCCGACGACGATCTCGTCGAGGTCGACCGGCTCGTCGAGCAGCTCGTAGTCGACCATCAGGTCCTGGATCAGCTCGAGGGACTCCTCGTCGCTCGCCCCCTGCCAGAGGTTGATCCGGACCTGCTCGGCCAGCTCCGGGGAGACGTCACCGATCTCGGGCAGCGCCGCCCGGAAGGCATCGGGGTCCTCGCGGATCGAGTCGGCGGTGGCCTGCACGCCCTCCTGGAAGGCCTCGACGACGTCCGGGTTCTCCCCGATGAACTGCTCGCTCATGACGTAGGTGCCGATCTGTAGCCCGGGCTTGAGCTCGGTGTACGGGCGGCCGATGATCTTCATGCCCTGCTGCTCGGCGATGGTGAGGAACGGCTCGATGAGCAGCGCGCCGGCGACGTCCCCGCCCTCGATGGCGGCGGCCATGTCGGGGAAGGGCAGCTCGACGAACGTGACGCTGTCGCGGGCGAGGCCGGCCTCCTCCAGCATGGCGCCGAGGACGATGTCGTTGATGTTGCGGAGGGTGTTGACCGCGATCCGCTGACCCTCCAGGTCGGCGATGCTGGTCGCCGGGTTGTCCGCCCGGACGACGAGGCCGGAGAAGTCCTGCTCGGACTCCTCCGAGGTGCTCGTCCCGCCGGCGACCATGCGCACCGGCAGCCCCTCGCCGGCGGCGATCAGCACCGAGACGACGTTGGAACCGGCCACGTCCAGGTCCCCGCCGACGAGCTGCGGGATGACCGTGGCGCCACCGGTGGAGGCGGTGATGTCGAGGGTGACGCCGGCGTCCTCGAAGAAGCCCTGCTGCTGGCCGTAGGTCAGGAAGTACAGCGGCGCGCCGGCGGTGTCGGCGACGGTGACCGTGGTCGGTCCGCTCTCGCCGCCACCCGTCTCCGGGGACGACTCGGCGTCCGACCCGCCGCCGCAGCCGGTGGCGAGCAGGGCGGTCGCGGCCAGCGCGGCCCCGGTTCTGGTCCAGGTTCTCATGGGTGTCCTTCTCTCGGCCGGGCCGCGGCGGGTCGGCGCGATGTGGCCCCCGCCCGTTGTCGTTGACGCACGTTATCCGATGTAGCGCCCTGCGCTCCATGGCGGCGCCGAAGTTCCGCTATGTCGAACGCCGTGGGTTCGCTGTGCTGCCAGGCGACGCGTGCGGTTGCGCACCCCCCGCCCGGGTAGGGCGGCGGCATGGCAGGCCAGGAGGGACCGGGCGGGTTCGCGGAACGGCTCGGTGCCGAGGTCGCCGGCGCCGACGACGGCGGCGCGCGGATCGAGTTCACCGTCACTGAGGAGCACCTCAACCCCGCCGGCACGCTGCACGGCGGCGTCCTGGCTACGCTGGTGGACACCGCCATGGGCCAGGCGGTCCGCAGCACGACCGACGAGGGCGAGGTCCCGGCGACCAGCCAGCTGACCGTCACGTACCTGCGGCCCGGCCGGCCCGGGCGGTTGGTCGTCACGGCACGGGTCCGCACCCGGGGTGAGCACCTGACCGTCTGCGAGGCGGAGGTGGAACAGGACGGGCGGGCGCTCGCCCACGCCCTCGCCACCTTCGCCCTGCTGCACCACTGACCGCCGATCCCGCGCTCGTCGGCGCGGTCGCCGGGGTGGGGCTGGCGCCGGGAACTACCGTCTGGGGGTGACACCCACCGGGAGGCACCCCGTCGACAGACCACGCGGACTCTGCACCGAAGCCCATCTGGGCTGCCCCTGCCGGGGCGACCAGACCATCCACGAGGAGCGCTCGCAGGAGATCGCCGACGCCCGGGCCCAGGCCGGCGAACCCGTCGAGTGCCCCGAGTGCGGCGCCTCGACGACGGCACTGAGCATCGTCAGCTGGGGCAACTGCCGCGCCTGCCGCACCGCCCACTCGCGCGAGACGCACCCGCTGCGCTGGTGAGCCCGCGGGCCGGCCCCGCGGTGAGCGGGCCGGCCCGGCGGGAGGGGCCCTGGTCCCTGGTACCGGCAGCGCGCCGCCGGTACGGTCGACCCGGCCGCCCGGTTCCTCGGAGGAGGATGCCCCATGCCCGTCTTCATGGTGGAGCGCCGGTACGCCGACGTCCTCGAACTCAGCGCCGACGTGGCCGACGGGGTCAACCAGATCAACGACGACGAGGGCGTCCGCTGGCTGTACTCCTTCCTCTCCGCCGACAAGCGCAAGACCTACTGCCTCTACGAGGCACCGTCGAGCGACGCCATCCGCCGTGCCGCCCAGCGGGCCGGGCTGCCCGCCGACGTGGTCGTCGAGCTCTCCTCGACCGTGCAGCCCGACGGTTCACTGGCCCCGGTCTGACCCCTCGAGCAGCCCGTGCGCGGCCGCGTACATCGCGGCCTGAGTCCGGTTCCCGGCGCCGGTCTTGGCCAGGATGGCGCGCACGTGGTTGGCGACGGTGTTCTCGCTGATCACCAGGCGGGCGGAGATCTCCCGGTTGAGCAGGCCGGCGCCGACCAGGCGGAGCACCTCCTCCTCCCGCGCGGTCAGCCCGGCCGGCCGGGGCGTGCGCCGGCTGGGGACGGCCATCGGTGCGGCCGCGGGCCCGAGCGCCGCGAGGACCCGCCGCAACCCGAGGCCCTGGGCCAGGTCGCGGGCCTCCTCGACCAGCTCCCCCGCCCGGCGCGGCGCCGCGCCGACGCGACGCAGGTGCGCGGCGAGGGCGACCAGGCTCTGCGCCCGGTGCACCGACGCGTCCATCCGGGTGTCCATCTCCAGGGCCGCCGCCAGCTGCTCCTCCGCCGCGGGCCGGCCGAGCCGCGAGTCCAGGGCACCGAGGTACCGGTCGGCACTGCCGAAGACGGCGACGAACTGGCCGGCCACCAGGTTGACCCCGGCGTACTCGGCCAGCCGCGGCCGCAGCGCCTGGAGCGCGGCGTCGTCGTGCAGGTGCAGGGCGCCCTCGACGAGGAAGGCGAGCACGCAGGGCCACTGCGCGGAGTCCGCGTACCGGTCCAGCCGCCCCTCGAGCAGCCACCTCAGCACCCGGCCGGCGGGGACGTCGAGCCCCAGCTCGGTGTAGAGCGCGAGCAGCCCGGGCGCCCAGTGCGCCTCGGGCGACTCCTGCCCGCTCACCAGTGACCGCACCGCCGCGACCGCGCCGGTCTCGCGCCGCACCATGAAGGTCTGTACCGCCGAGGACCCCTCGGTGTCGTCGGTACCGAAGGACTCGCCCAGCTCCAGCAGCGCCGCGCAGGTCGCCCCCGCGCCGGCGAGGTCGCCCGCGGCGAACTGACGGCCGTACCGGATGCACCCGGCGACGTACTCGAAGTACGGCTCACCGGTGGCGCTGGCCATGTACAGCTCGTCCTCGTAGGCGTCGGCGACTCCTTGCGGCTCGCCCCGCTGGTAGGAGATCGCGGCCCGCCAGAACGCCGCCGGACCGAGGTGCCCGAGGTCGCCGGTGCGGCGCGCGAGCTGGGAGAGCTCGGTGGCCCGGGCCAGCTTGGCGGAGGCGTCGGTGGGGCGCAGCCCGTTCCACAGGCTGGCCTGCAGGGTCGCGGCCAGCAGTCCGTCGTCCCCCAGCGCCCGGGCCATCTCGAGCGACCGGCGGCCCAGGACGCCGGCCTGCTCGGTCGCCCCGGTGAACGCCAGCGCCCGGCCGAGGCCGGCCAGGCCACGCACGTAGAGCGGGTCCGCCGGGTCGGCCGGCACCTCCCGCAGCGCCCCGGTGAGCAGCTCGACCGCGCGCCCACCGGGCAACCCGGGACGCCAGGACGCCGCCTCGAACCCGATCGCCGCCTCCAGGCGGATGCGGCCGTGGGAGCCGCCGGCCACCGTGTCGAACAGCGTCCGCGCGCGGGTGGCGTCCCCGGCGAGCAGGGTGGCGCCGGCCGCGGCCAGCAGCAGCTCCGCGCGGCGGGGCGCGTCGTCGCCGCAGAGCGCGGCGGCCTGCTCGAACCACCGGGCGGCGTCCTCGTGCGCGAGGTCCCGCGAGGCCGCCCGGGCGGCCTCGGTGAGGTGGTGGACGGCCTGGTCGGCGTGGCCGAGGACCGCGCCCTGGGCGTAGTGGTGGGCCAGCCGCTGGGTGCGCCGGTCCGAGGGCACCCCCGAGGCCTCCAGGACGGCGGCGACCCGCAGGTGCTCGCGGGCCCGGCGGGTCGCCGGCATCAGGTCGAGCACGGCCTGGCGCGCGAGACTGTGCGGGAACCGGAAGGCCGGTCCGCCGGACTCCAGGAGGCCGAACTCCACCGCGGTGTCGAGCGCGGCCAGCGTCGTGTCCGGGCCCCAGGCGGAGACGGCGAGCACCGTCGTGAGGTCCGCCTCCTCCCCCACGACCGCCGTCAGCTCGAGGGTCTGCCGCTCGGGATCGGTCAGCCGCGTCAGCCGGGCGGCGACCATGTCCCGCACCGACAGGGGCGTGGTCGACACGGTGTCCGGCGCGTTCCCGCGCCCCGCCGCCTCCCGCACCAGCTCCCGGAGGAGGAACGGGTTGCCTCCGGTCCGGTCGCGCAGCAGCGCCGCGGTGACCCGGGCCCGGTGCGGGGACAGCCGTGCCTCCGCCGCCAGGTACTCGGCGATCTCCTCGGTCGCCAGGCCGGCCAGGTCCACCCGCCGGACACCGTCGAGCCGGTAGAGCTGCGCGATCGTCCCGGTCAGGGCCGGCGACCGCTCGGGCGCCGTCGTCCGGTGGGTGGCGAGGACCAGCACCGGGCACTCCGCCGTCCGCTCGACCAG
The DNA here is from genome assembly GCF_010686765.1 of Geodermatophilus sabuli. Lineage (GTDB taxonomy): Bacteria > Actinomycetota > Actinomycetes > Mycobacteriales > Geodermatophilaceae > Geodermatophilus > Geodermatophilus sabuli_A. The sequence continues at coordinate 11,565 of NZ_JAAGWF010000005.1, forward strand.
GTGGGCGAGCAGCTGCAGCCCCGCGGGACCCGCCCAGTGCACGTCCTCCAGCGCGAGCACGACCGGTCCGGACGCCGCCAGCTCCCGGACCGCGTCGACGGCGGCGTCGTAGAGCTCGCGGCGGGTGTCGGGGCCCGGTGTGTCGGCGGCGCCCCGGCCGGCCAGCCGGGACAGCGGCCCGGCCGGGTCCGCGGCACCGGCGAGCAGCGCCTCGACCGGCTCGACGAACGGCTGGTAGGGCGGGCCGAACTCGGCCGCGCAGGTGCCGAGCAGGACCGTCGCCCCGCGGGCGTGCAGCACGCCGCAGAACTCGGCGAGCAGCCGCGACTTGCCGGCGCCCGGCTCACCGCCGAGGAACGCGACCTGGCGGGCCCCGGCGGTGACCGCCGTCCACAGCTGCTCGAGGGCGGCCAGCTCCGCGCGGCGGCCGACGAACAGCGGGCGCGCGGATCCCGTCCAGCGCGCCGGGAGGGACGGCGCCGTCCGGCCGGACACGCTCCCGGACGGTAGCCCTGCCCGCGCGCGGCTGTCGATGGCCAGAAGTGACCACCCCCGCCGTCGCCGAGATCCGCGCACTTCTGGTCATGTGCCACGCCCGGCGCCGTCCCTAGCGTCGTCGGTCATCGAGCACTGGGAACCCCGAGGAGGGACCGTGACCACACAGCTGCCGGGAACACTGGCCGACCGGATCAGGGGCCAGGTGATCCGCCCGGGGGACGACGACTACGAGCAGGCCCGCAGGGTCTACAACGGCATGATCGACGCGCATCCCGACCTGGTCGTGCGCTGCACCGGACCCGACGACGTGGCCGCCGTGCTGCGGTACGCGGCGGAGAACGGCCGGGACCTCGCCGTGCGGGGCGGCGGGCACAGCGTGCCCGGCTTCGGCACGGGCGACGGCGCCGTCGTCGCGGACCTGTCGCTGATGCAGGCGGTCGACGTCGACCCGGCGTCCCGCACCGCCACCGCCGGCGGCGGCACCACCTGGGGCCGGTTCAACGACGCGACCGGCGCCTCCGGGTTGGCCACGACGGGCGGCATCATCTCGACCACCGGGATCGGCGGGCTGACCCTCGGCGGCGGGATCGGCTACCTGTGCCGCGGCTACGGCCTCTCCTGCGACAACCTGCTGGCCGCGGAGGTCGTGACCGCCGACGGCACGGTGGTCACCGCCGACGAGAACGACAACAGCGACCTGTTCTGGGCACTGCGCGGCGGTGGCGGCAACTTCGGCGTGGTCACCCGGTTCACCTACCGGCTGCACCCGGTGGAGACCATCTACGGCGGACCGATGTTCTTCGAGCTCTCCGACGCCACCGCGGTGTTCCAGATGTTCCGCGAGCTGGTCCGGGAGGCCCCGCGCGAGTTCGGCGGGTTCCCCGCATTCCAGATGGCCCCACCGCTGCCCTTCGTCCCCGAGGACCGGGTCGGCGACACGTTCGTGCTCGTGGTGCCCTGCTGGACCGGGTCGCAGGCGGAGGGTGAGCGGCTGGTCGACCGGATCCGCCAGGTGGCACCGGTGGTGGCCGAGCACGTCGGCCCGATGCCCTACGCGGCGCTCAACAGCGCCTTCGACCCGCTGCTCCCGCCGGGGCTGCAGAACTACTGGAAGGCCGCCTACGCCACCGAGCTGACCGACGAGGCGATCGCCGCGCACGTCGAGCACGGGTCCCGCGTCCCGAACACGCAGTCGACGATGCACCTGTACCCGATCAACGGCGCGGTGCACGACGTGGCACCGGACGCGACGGCCTTCGGGCACCGGGACGCCACCTGGGCGGCCAACATCGCCGGGTTCTGGCCCGACCCGGCCGACAACGAGGCGAACACCCAGTGGGTGCGCGACTACTACGCGGCGATCACCCCGCACTCGGCGGCCGGCGGCTACACCAACTTCGCCTCCGGGGACGACGGCCACAAGGCGCCGGAGAACTACGGCGCGAACTACGAGCGGTTGCGCGCGGTCAAGCGCACCTACGACCCCGGCAACCTGTTCCACCTCAACCAGAACATCCGGCCATGAGCGCCTCGGAGGCGTCGACGCGCACGATGCAGGCCATCGACCGGACCGACCTGCCCGTCGCGGTCGAGGGGAACGGCGTGGAGTTCCGGACCGCCCGGGTCGGGGACATGAGCATCGGCTGGATGCGGCTGCCCGCCGGGGCGGACCTCCGCCCGGCGGTGGCCGGCCTCCCGGGCGACCTGTGCCCGTGCCCCCACTGGGGTTACCTGATCAGCGGAGAACTGGTCATGCACGGCGCGGACGGCGCGTCGACCTACGAGGCGGGTCAGGCCTTCTACTGGGGGCCGGGCCACGCGCCCGAGGCGCTGACCGACTGCGAGTACGTGGACTTCTCGCCGTCGGAGGAGCTGGAGGCGGTGGTCCGGCACATCCGCGGCGGCTGACCGGCGTCCGCGGGGAATGTGGCCATGTGGCGGCGTGTTCGCCGTCACATGGCCACTGCGAGCTGGAACGGCACCGTCATCGCCGAGTCCGACGACATCGTCACCGTCGAGGGGAACGCCTACTTCCCCCGCCAGGCGGTGCGCGACGACGTCCTGCGCCCCTCGGACACCACCTCGGTGTGCCCGTGGAAGGGGACGGCGTCCTACTACACCCTCGAGGTGGACGGGGCGACCAACCCCGACGCCGTCTGGTACTACCCGGCACCCAAGGACGCGGCCCGGGAGATCACCGGGCGCGTGGCGTTCTGGAAGGGCGTCGAGGTCCGCTGACGGCTCAGCGGCCGGGCTGCGCGCCGGCCAGCTCGCGGGCGGCCGCGGCGGCATCCGCGTCGAGAACGCGGGCCCGCTCCTGACGCTCGATGAGCCGGTGGAACAGCGCCCACGCCTCCTCCGGTGAGACGTCGAGGGCGGCGGCGATCTGCGGCCACGACGCCCCGCCGCGCAGGGCGGCACGGAAGCCCACCAGCTGGCTGTCGTGGGCCTTGCGGGCGACGACCTCGCCCAGGGCCAGCAGCTCCAGGGACTCGGCGACGTCGAGCGAGGTGGCCGCCTCCTTGAAGGAGCTCCAGTCGTCGACGTCGACCTCGGCGGCGGTGTTCAGGGTGGTGGCCCCGCTGTCCCGGCGGCTCAGGAAGTCCAGCCGGGTGACGGCCGTCGGCAGGGTGAACTCCTGCTCCAGGGCCTCGGGTGTGATGCTCATGCGTCAGTGCATCCCCTCCCTGGTCGGCGGGTCAAACGGTCGTGTCGCGCAGATCTCAACCCGATGACGACGGAGGGCCCGCACCCCTGGGGGGTGCGGGCCCTCGCAGTCAGGCCCCGTCCCGAGGCTCACCCCGAGCGTGCGAGGGGTGAGGAGGGCAGGGTCCTCTGTCAGGCGTCGACGCCCACGGCCTCCTTGGCCAGGTCGGCCAGGCGGGTCTGGGTGGCACTGACGATGCCCGACCGGTTCTTGTGGGTCTCCTCGTACCGGATGACCACGCGCAGGTCGTGCGGCGAGGTGAGGCCCTTGACGGCCTTGACCGCGTCCTGGGTGGACAGCGAGTCGTAGCCCTTGATCGGCAGCTCGTCGGCGTTCACGTCGCCCAGCTCCTCGCGGGCGGCCTTGGCCGTCTTCGCGGCCTCCTTGTTGCCCTCGCGGCGGGCGATCCGCTCGGCCCGCCGGAGCGCGGCGCTGCGGCCGACGACGAGGGTCTCGCGGACGGCGTCGCTGAACGAGGTGGCCTTGTCGGCGACCTCACCGAGCTTCTGGCCGACCTCCTCGCGACGCTGCTGCGCCGAGTCGGCGACCTCGTTGACCCGGTTGGCCACGAAGCGGACCGGGGCGTTGGCCGCGCGCGCCGCGGTGCCGGCGACCCGCTGGAAGGCGGTCGGCTGCAGGGCCGCGGGGCCACCGAGGGCCTCCTCGGCCAGGACCACGGTCAGCCACTCGACCGTCGCCGAGTGGGCGGTGATCAGACGCTCGGCCAGCTGCTTGACCCGGGGCAGCTCGGCGGTCTCGGCCAGGACCTTGACGTAGGTCGCGCGGTCGAGCAGCTGGTGCTCGAGCTGCAGGTCCTGCAGCAGGGCCTCCTCGAGCGGCTCGGCCTGCTCGAAGGTGGCCTTGAGGACGGCGGAGAGCCGGCCCAGCGCGGGCGTCACGACGTCCGGCACGCCACCGATGGCGCGCAGCTGGTCGGTGATGGCCCGAGTCCGCTCGGCGGCGTGGTCGGCGTTCTGGGTGAGCTCCCGGCGCACGGCGTCGGTGCGGGCCTGGGAGACGCGGGTGCGTGCGACCTGCTCCTCGGTCTGCGTGAGCAGGACGAGGGCGCGCAGCTGATTGATGATCTTGCTGTTGTCGGCCATGGACTCAGCATGCCCGCTGCGGTCGCATCGCTAACTCCTGCAAGCACATTGCTAGCAGTGAGGCTGATCACGACACCCCGACTCGTCCCACGACTCCGGCGCAGTCGGCCTCAGGCGGCCGGCGGGCGGTACTCCTCGGGCACCCCGAGCACCAGGCTCAGCGCCCGGAGCTCGGCCTCGAACATGGGCCCGGCGTCGTCGAGGGCGAACCGCAGATGGCCGAAGACCTCCATGCAGACCAGCCCGTAGAGCCGGATCCAGCAGGACAGGAACACGTGCACCACGCCCAGTGGCAGCGCGACCGGGAGCTTGGCGCACCAGTTCCGCAGCTGGACCTGCAGCGCCGGCTCGATGTCCTCCTCCGCCGGCACCGGGAAGTGCCGCTCGAGGTGGACCTGCGCGACCAAGGCGGCGAAGACGGCTCCGAACCGCTGGCCGGCCAGCTGCACCGGGCGGTCACCGTCGCCGTGCACGTCGTCGGGCCGGAAGACCCCCTGGGCGGAGCTGCCGAACAGCAGCCCGAACTCGGCGCGGTGGGTGGTCGCCCACTGCCGGAACGCGCGGGCCACGGACAGCAGCTGGAAGCCCGGCGTGGCCGGGTCGGCGGCGTCGCGGACCGCCTCCAGCACGTCGGTGAGCTCGTCGTAGAGGTCGGCGACGACGTTCTCGACCAGGTCCTCGCGACTGCTGAAGTAGCGGTACAGGCCCGGCGCGGTCATGCCCATCTCACGGGCGACCGCGCGCAGGGCGAGTCCGTCGACGCCCTGGTCCACCAGCACCCGCCGGGCGGTCTGCTTGATCTCACGGACCGTGTCGGCGCGCGCGCGGTCACGCCGGCTCAGCGGCTCGTCGACCAGTTCCGTCATGGCTCCTCGGCAATCCCCTTGACAGCGGTGAACGGTGTAAGCAGAGTGACCGCCGTTAGCTAACACCGTTCACTGGAACCGACGCTAGCACCGGGAGACACCGTGTTCGAGAGCCTCGGCCGGATCGTGTACCGCCGCCGTCGCTGGGTGGTGGCACTGGCGCTGGCGTTCGTCGCCTTCGCCGGCGTCTGGGGCACCGGCGTCTTCGGCGCCATGACCGGCGGCGGGTTCGAGGACCCCGACAGCGAGAGCTCCCTCGCGAGCGAGGTCGCCGAGCGTGAGCTCGGCCGCGCCGGCGGCGACGTCGTCGTCCTGTACTCCAGCGACGAGCTGACCGTGGACGACCCGGCCTTCGCCGCGGCCGTCGAGCAGAGCCTCGCCGCCCTCCCGGACGACGTCGTCGAGGAGTCGGTGACCTTCTTCGCGACCGGAGCGCCCCAGCTGGTCAGCGAGGACCGCTCCGCCACCTACGCCCTGCTCACCCTGACCGGCGACGAGGACGAGCGCACCGAGGGCCTCGAGCTGGTCGAGGACCGGCTGTCGGCCCCCGGCCTGGAGACGCAGATCGGCGGCGGGACGACGATCAACCGCGACATCAACGAGCGGGTCAGCGCCGACATCGCCCGCGCGGAGATGATCTCGCTGCCGATCCTGGCCGTGCTGCTCGTGCTCATCTTCGGCAGCGTCGCCGCGGCCGGGCTGCCTCTGGCGATCGGCGTCGTGGCGATCCTCGGAGCCTTCGCGGCACTGCGCGGGTTCTCCACGGTCGCCGACGTCTCGATCTTCGCCGTCAACGTCGTCACGATCACCGGCCTCGGGCTGGCCATCGACTACGGCCTGTTCATGGTGAGCCGGTTCCGCGAGGAGATCCGCCGCCAGCCCGACACCGAGACGGCCCTGGCCCGGACGATGGCGACGGCCGGCCGCACGGTCGCGGTCTCCGGCGCCACCGTGGCGATCTCGCTGGCCGGGCTGCTGATCTTCCCGCAGGTGTTCCTCCGCTCGATGGGGTTCGGCGGGATGAGCGCCGTCCTCATCGCGATGCTGGCCGCGCTCACCCTGCTGCCCGCGCTGCTGGCGATGCTCGGCCCCAGGGTGGACGCGCTGTCGGTGCGGCCGTGGCTGCGCCGGGTGTTCCACCGCGTGCCGACGGCGACCACCGGCGACCACGGCGCCTGGGCACGGATCGCGCACAGCGTCATGCGCCGGCCGGTGGTCTACACCGTCGTCGTCACCGCGGTGCTGGTCGTCCTCGCACTGCCGTTCCTGCGGGTGCAGTTCGGCGGGGTCGACGAGCGCGCGCTGCCGGAGGGAACCGAGAGCCGGGTGGTCGCCGAGACGATCCAGGCGGACTTCCCGCCGTCCGAGCGCGGGCCCATCGCCGCGATCGTGACGCTGGCCGACCCGGTCGACTCCCCCGCCGGCGGCGCCGCCCTGCAGGGCTACGTCGAGGCGGTGGCGGCGGTCCCCGGGGTGGACGGCGCGACGGTGGCCGGCGCGGCCGGGGACACCGCCCGGGTCGACGTCGCCTACGCCGGCGACCCGCTGTCCACCGAGGCGCGCGACCTGGTCGGCGAGGTCCGGTCCGTCCCGGCTCCCGACGGCGGCGATGTGCTGGTCGGCGGCCAGACCGCGGCCCTGGAGGACCTGCTCGACAGCCTCGCCTCGCTGCTGCCGTGGATGGCGGTGTTCGTCGTCGCGACGACGTTCGTGCTGCTGTTCCTGGCCTTCGGCTCGCTGGTGCTGCCGGTGAAGGCGGTCGTGATGAACGTGCTGTCGCTGGGCGCCTCGTTCGGGGCGCTGGTCTGGATCTTCCAGGAGGGCAACCTGTCGGGGCTGCTGGACTTCACCCCGACCGGGTTCGTCGAGGCCACCCAGCCGATCCTGGTGCTGGCCATCGTGTTCGGGCTCTCGATGGACTACGAGGTGTTCCTCATGTCCCGGATCCGGGAGCAGTACGACCTGACCGGCGACAACACGACGGCGGTGGCGACCGGGCTTCAGCGCACCGGCGGGATCATCACCAGCGCCGCGCTCCTGCTGCTCGTCGTGATCGGTGCGTTCTCGCTGTCGGGGATCACCTTCATCAAGATGATCGGCGTCGCGATGCTCATCGCGATCGTGGTGGACGCGACCGTCGTCCGGATCCTGCTCGTGCCGGCCACGATGCGGCTGCTCGGCCGGGCCAACTGGTGGGCGCCGGGGCCGCTGGGCCGGCTGTACGCGCGCTACGGCATCCGCGAGTCCGACGGCGAGCCGGTGGCCGAGGTCCCGGAGCTGGTCCCCACCCGCTGACGCCCCGGGGACTCCCGGTACCGGGAGTCCCCGAGCGGGTCAGCGGGTCGGGACGGCGGGCCGCGACGGGCGGTCGAGCCGCAGCACCGGCTGGGTCAGCTCGTCGGACAGCGGCGTCCGGGGGCGGGGGGCGGCGGTGACCGCGAAGCGCCGCACGGAGCGTCCGCACCCGACGCAGAACCGGCCGCGCTGGTCCTGCGCTCCGCACTCGGTGCACGACATGGGGTACCTCCTCGACACCGGGAGTCCCGTCGACCCCGTCCGTCTGCGCACCCTGCCAGGGCCGACGCCCTCGACCAGCCGTTCCGGGATGGGTGGGACGTCACGTCACCGGAACGTCATGTGCCGGGTCCGGCGACCACGTCGAGCAGCCGGTCGAGGAAGGGCACCTGGCCCGGGACCAGCTTGACCCGGGCATCGTCGACCGCGAACCACGCCGCCCGGTCGATCTCCGGGAACTCGTGGACGCGGCCGGACCGGGGCGGCCACTCCAGCTCGAAGGTGTTGCTGCGGCAGGTCGCGGCATCGAGGTCGCCCTCGGCCGCCCAGACGGTGAGCAGTTTCGCGCCGGCCCGCAGCGGGCCGAGGGCGGCGAAGCCCTCCGCGGGCACCGGGGACCCGAGCTCCTCCTCGAACTCCCGGCGGGCGACGGCGAACGGGTCCTCGCCGTCGGCGTACTCGCCCTTCGGGATCGACCAGGCACCGTCGTCCTTGCGCGCCCAGAACGGCCCGCCCATGTGCCCGAGCAGGACCTCGCACCCGCCGTCCGGGCGACGGCGGTACAGCAGCACCCCCGCGCTGGTCCTGGCCACGGCGGCCAGTGTGCCCGCCCCAGGTCGGGGTCCCGGATCTGCACGGACGGACGGGCCTCCGGCCATGCCAGGATCGCCTCGTGGACACGTTCGCGGAGATCGCCGACGAGCGGCGCGGTCTGGCTGCCCTGGTGTCGGGACTGACGGACGAGCAGCTGGCGACGCGGAGCCTGTGCAGCGAGTGGAGCGTCCACGACGTGCTCGCCCACCTGGTCGTGCCGCTGGAGGTGGGCATCCCGAAGTTCGCGCTGGCCATGCTGGTGTGCCGCGGGAACTTCGACCGGGCCAACGTCCGGCTGACCCGCGAGCAGGCACGACGGCCCGTCAGCGAGCTCACCGAGGTGTTGCGCCGGAGAGCCGACTCGCGGTTCACCCCGCCCGGGTCAGGTCCCGAGGCGCCCCTCACCGACCTCCTGGTCCACGGCCTGGACATCCGCTGGCCGCTGGGACTGCCGCGCGAGGTCCCCGAGGAGCGCGTGCGCACGTCGCTGACCTTCCTGACCGCCGGCTCCGCGGGGGGCATCGTCGCCAAGGGCACCCTGGACGGGTTGCGGTTCGAGGCGGACGACATCGACTGGGCGCACGGCGGCGGTCCGACCGTGCGCGGCAACGCAGAGGCGCTCCTGCTGGCGATCACCGGCCGGGCGACCGCTCTGAGCCACCTCAGCGGCGACGGCGTGCCGACGTTGCGGAGCCGACTGGCCTGACCCGGTTCCGAGCGGAGCCTCGAACCCGTGACGGGTTCGTCGACCGACCAGGAAGGACACGCGAGTGGCCTACGACACCGAGCTCGCCGGCCGCGTTCGCGCCGCGCTCTCCGACGAGGAGGACGTGCGTGAGGTGACGATGTTCGGCGGCCTCGCGTTCATGGTCCGTGAGCAGATGGTGGCCTGCGTCTCCGGTGGCGGCGGCGCCCTGCTCGTGCGCGTGTCCCGCGATCGCGATGCCGAGTACCTGGGGGTCCCCGGGGCCCGCCGGGCCGAGATGGGCACGGGCCGGTCGATGGGCGAGGGCTGGATCACCGTCGACGAGGAGGCGCTCAGCGACGACGGCGACCTGCGGTTCTGGATCGACGCCGTCCTGGCGTACAACGCCGAGACGACCCGGTGACCGAGCGCCGGATGGGCCGCTCACGTCTGGAGGCGCGCCCTAGCGGCCCCGCCAGCGCGGCGGCCGCTTGTCCAGCTGCGCGGCGATGCCCTCCTCGCGGTCCTCGGACAGGTAGGGGTTGGGGCCCACGTCGAGCCGCAGCGCCTGCCACAGCGGGAGCTCGAGCGCCTTGACCGCGGTCTCCTTCATCCGCCGGACCGACAGCGGGGCGTTGGCCGCGATCGCCTCGGCCAGCCGCAGCGCCGTGGGCAGCACGTCGTCGGCCGGGACGAGGCGGTTGACCAGCCCCCACCGCTCGGCGACCTCGCTCGTGACGTACTCGCCGGTGTAGAGCAGTTCCAGCGCGATGCCCATCGGGATGCGCTTGGGCAGGACGACGGAGCCGAAGTTGGCGCCCATCCCGATCTTGGCCTCGGGCAGGCCCATCGGGATGCCGGGCGCGGCGACCCGCAGATCACAGGCCAGGGCAAGCTCGAACCCGCCGGCGACCGCCGCTCCGTTCAGCGCCGCGACGATCGGGACCGGTGTCTCGGTGACCACCTCGAACAGCGCCCGGGTGGGCCGGTTCATCGGCGGGCGGAAGTGCTCGCCGCGGCGGTCGCCCTCGCGGATCTCCTTGAGGTCGAAGCCGGCGCAGAAGGCCGGACCGGTGCCGGTGAGCACGATCGCCCGCACCTCCCGGTCCTCGGCGCAGCGCAGCAGCTCCTCGACGAGGTCGGCCTGGATCGCCGACGACAGCGCGTTGCGCCGCTCGGGTCGGTCGAGGGTGAGCAGGCGGACGTGCCCGCGGTCCTCGACGACCAGTCCCGACTCATGGCGCTGCGCTGCACTCATGCCGGCCAACCTGCGCCACCTCCGCCGGGGAGCGCAAACCGCAGCCGCGAGGGATCAGTTCTCGCAGCCCACGCCGTCGCCGTCGCGGTCCAGCTTCGAGCTGTAGCCGGGCTCGCCGCTGCGGATGGGGGCGGCGCCGGCGGCCCTGACCGCGTCGCAGTTGGCGTAGGAGACGCTCGAGGGAGCCGGAGCCGGGGCCGGGGCCGGGGCCGGCGCGGGTGCCGGCGCGGGTGCTGGTGCTGGTGCTGGTGCAGGTGCCGGGGCAGGGGCAGGGGCAGGAGCCGGCGCAGGGCGGGGTGCGGGCGCCGGGGCCGGGGCCGGCCGGGGCGCGGGGGCGGTCGACGCGGGGGGCGTCGGCACCACGGTGGCCGGCGGGGGGCTGACCGCCGGCTGCGGAACCGTGGAGGCGGCCGAGGGCGGGGCCACCAGCCCGCTGGCCGACGACCGGGCGGCCGGCGAGGAGGACGGCGACGTCGCCGGTGCGGAGGTCTCCGCCGTGGGTGTGGTGCTGGCGGCGGGCTCGGTCTCGGGCGGCCCCGCGATGCTGCCGATCAGGAAGAGCCCGAGCAAGATGCTCGCCGTCACGACGACCCAGCGGCGCTTCCAGAACGGTGTGGCCGGGGCCGGCTGCGGCTCCGGCGGGAGCTGCGGCATGAGCATGGTGTCGTTCATCGGGACTCCCCCGTGACGCGTGCGCGGACCGCCGGACCGTACGAACGGGTGCCCGTCGCCGTGCACCACCACCGTTCCGAAACGCCGTCCCGTTCCTCTCCCGCCCCAGGGACCCCGGCGGCCATGTCCACCGGTCCTGACGGGGTCTGGCTCAGCGCGGCCGCGGCGGGCGCCGGCCCGGTGCGGTCGCGACCGCCAGCGGCAGGCTGCCCGCGACGAGCAGCGCACACAGCACGTAGGTCCACGGCAGGCCGAGGGCCGTGCCGGCGACCGCCCCGACCACCAGCGCACCCACGGCGAGCCCGGTGTCGAACGCGGCGTTCCACACGGCGCTGGCGGTGGCTGCCCGGTCCGGACCCACCCGGCCGAACGCGGCCACCAGGGTCAGGTTCTGCACCGCACCCCAGCCGACGCCGAAGACCGTGGCGCCGAGGAGGACCACCGCATCCCGGCCCGGCCCCCGGCCGGCAGCCAGCCCGCCGGCGACCAGGACGAGCCCGGCCGCGCACAGGCACAGCGCCGCCGGCAGCAGCAGCCGGCTCCCGGTCCGGTCCGCGAGCGCCCCGGCCCGCCACCGGGTGAGGGCGGCCGTCCCACCGAAGAACAGCAGGGACACCGTGGCGAGCACGCCGTCCGGACGACCGATCGGCAGGAAGGTGACCAGCCCGCTGCACGCCAGCGCGGCCACCAGCAGCACGACGGCGGGACCGGCCGCGGCGAGGAGCGCGCGGCGCGGCGCCCCGGGCGCCGGTGCACTGCTCCGCCCCGGCGCGGGGTGACCCCGACCGAGCGCCCGCACGAGCGGCACCGCGAGAACGGGTGCGGCGGCCAGGACGGCGACCCACTCGAAGTGCCCGGCGAGGGTGAGCGCCACGCCGGCCGGCACGGCGAGCAGGTTGGGCAGTGAGCTGGACAGGCTGTAGATGCCGACGGCCTCCCCGTGCCGCCCCGGGGGCGCGATGCCTGCGGTCACGGTCGCGCCCACCACCGTCACCACGGCGAACCCGGCCCCGCGGAGGGCGGAGACGGCCATCAACCACCACAGCGCGTCGCTGACCAGGTAGCCCAGCGCCGGCAGGCCGAGGGCCACCAGGCCGAGGGCGAAGAGCCGGGGCGGCCCGAGCCGGGCGACGAGCACCGGGACCACGGCCTGCGTGAGCACCGTGCAACCGAGCAGCACGGCGATCACCAGGCCGGCGGCGGCCGGCGTCGCGCCGCCGGCCGCCGCCCACGAGGGGAGGGCGCTGAGCGTCAGGCAGAAGCTGGTGAAGCCGGCCAGGCTGACCGCCACCAGGGCCTGCATGGCCGGCAGGCGCCAGAGCGACACCGCGGCCGGGGCGGCCCCTGCCGGCGCCGCCGGAGGGTGCCCGAGCCCCGGCGCCCCGTCCGGCGCGGTCACCCGAGCTGGCGGCGCCGCCAGCCGGCCATGATCTCGGCGAAGCGGTCGGGGTCCTCGAAGTACGGGGCGTGGCCGCAGCCGGTCATCACGGCGAGCTCCGACCCCGGCAGGGCGGCGTGCGCCGCCTCGCCCATGGACAGCGGCGTCCAGCGGTCGTCCTCGCCCCAGACCAGCAGCGTGCGGGTGCCCAGACCCGCGGCGCGCAGCGCGTCGGCGAGGAGGTCGTCGTTGCAGGGGCCGAGCAGGAAGTCCGCCGTCGCGGTGAGCGACTCGCGGGCACCCAGCGACGAGTTGATCATCGACTCCTCGCGGACCCACGCGTCGGTCACCATCGCCGGGTCCGCGACGAGCAGGTCCAGCTTGCGGCGGACGCCCGCGTCGCTGGCGTCGGCCAGCACCTCGCGCGGCGTCATGTTCTCCTCCGGCAGCGGTGCCAGGCCGATGGCACCGATCAGCACCAGTGACGAGACGAGGTCCGGCCGGGTGAGCGCCAGGTGCGCCGCCACGTGCGCGCCCAGTGAGGTGCCCGCGACGGTGACGGCGGAGAGCCCGAGCTGGTCCAGGACACCGGTGACGAAGGAGGCGAACCCCGCGGCGGTGTACTCGGGGCCGGCACCCTTGTCGGCGAGCCCGTGTCCCGGCGAGTCGATCGCGTAGACGTGGTAGCCGGCGTCGACCAGCCCCGGGACGGCCGGTACGAACCGGTCGGCCCGCGAGCCCGCGCCGTGCAGGCAGACCAGCGGCGTCCCGCCGCCGACGGACTCGACGACGCGGGTGCGGATGCCGGCGGCGGTGACCGGATAGCTGATGACCTGGTCGCGGCCGGAGGTGAAGGGACGGGCGTCGGACATCTCGGGCTCCTGGTCGGTCGGTCTCACGAGTGGCCCGCTCCCGGTCCGGCAGGGTGGGTGCCGGACCGGGAGCGGGTCTCAGCAGTCGCCGGAGGCGATGAGCGCCTCGACGTCCTCGTAGGTGTCCGGGGTCACCATCTGGCTGGTCACGTCGACGGTGCGCCCGGAGGGCTCCTCGCCGTCCCGGATGAAGGTCACCAGGGTGTCCATCGCCTGCTTGCCGTTCAGGAACCCGCACAGCGTGATGGTCATGTCCAGCTCACCGGCGGCCACCGCCTGCCGGGCCGGCTCGCCCCCGTCGGTGCCGATGATGACGATGTCCTCCATGGCGATCCCCCGCTGCTGGGCGGCGAGCACCCCGCCCAGGGCGATGTCGTCGTTGTCGAAGTAGAGGGCGTCGACGTCGGGGTTGGCGGTGAGCACGTTCTCCGCGGCGGCCAGGCCGGCGTCGGAGCTGAACTCACCGGTGTAGGGGCCCTCGATGACGGTGATGCCGGGGTTCTCGGCGAAGACCTCCCTCGCCCCCTCCGCCTGCAGCTCGCTGAACAGCAGGCCGCGGATGCCGTGGATGATCGCGACCGTCCCCTGCCCGCCGAGGGTGTCGACGAGGTACTGCGCCTTCTCCCGGCCGACCTCGGTGTACTCCTTGCCGACGTGGCCGACGACCGACGCCCAGCCGTCCTCCTCGATGTCGTTGATCGCCGTGAGCACCGGGATGCCGCCGTCCGACGCCTGCTGGAAGACGGGGATCAGGGCAGCCGGGTCGACGGGGACGACGATCACGCCGTCCGGCGACTGGGTGAGCGCGTTCTGCACCTGGTCGTACTGCAGCTGCGGATCGGTCTCGCCGTAGGTGACGTTGAGGGTCACGCCCTCGGCGTCGGCCCGCTCCTGGGCTCCCGCCACGAAGTCCTGGAAGTAGGGCAGGGACCGCGAGTAGAGGTTCATCTCGACGGTCAGGTCGTCGTCGCCACCCCCGCCCCCGGCGGCGGCTGCCTCGTCGCTGCCACCGGAGCAGGCGGCGAGGGAGAGGACGAGCCCGGCGGCGGTCAGCGCGCCGGCGGTACGCCGGCGGGTGGCCGAGCGGGTGGAGAGGGGCAGGGTCGAGGTGCGCACGGGTGCCTCCTGGAGGGGTGGTGGACATCGGCCGGGGGACGGCGCTGTCCGGGACCGGAGCGGTACGTGCAGGCGGGGGGACCTGCGGACGCGCGCGGCACGATCGGGCCAGGCGCGGGCTGGGGTCAGCGGGGTGGGGCGGCCGCTGACGGCGGGGGGACGTCGGTGCCGGCGGCGACCTCGCCGGGTGCCGGATCCGGCGGCGCGGGGGTGGACAGCGCGGGACCGGCGGAGGACGGGGTGACCCGACGGCGGACCAGGCGTCGGCGGAGGAAGTCCACCGACGCGGCGAGGATGAACACCGTCCCGAGGACCACCTGCTTGTAGTCCTCGCTGATGCCGCTGAGGTCCAGTCCGTTGCGCAGGACCGCGATGAGCAGCACGCCCCAGAGGGTGCGCACGACCGAGCCGCGGCCGCCGTTGAGGCTGGTGCCGCCGACGACGACGGCCGCGATCGCCTCGAGGGCCAGCGTGCCGTTGGCGTTGGGCTGCCCGGACTGCACGCGGACGAGCAGCGCCAGCGCGGCCAGCGCCGTCGCGGCGCCGGCCAGGACGAACACCAGCAGCCGGACGCGACCCAGCGAGATGCCCGAGAGCCGGGCGGCCTCGGCATTGCCGCCGACCGCGAGCACCTGGTAGCCGAAGACCGTCTGGCGCTGCAGCCACCACAGGAGCAGGAAGACCGCGGCGGTCCCCCAGACCAGCACCGGCAGGCCGAACAGGCGCAGCGTGGCCACCTCGCGGAAGCCGGAGGGGAGCCCGCTGACCACGCCGCCGTTGGTCAGGGCGAGCGCGACGCCACCGCAGATGATCATCGTGCCGAGGGTCGCGATGAACGAGGGCACCTGGAGCGCGGTGACCACCAGGCCGTTGACCAGGCCCAGCAGCAGCCCGGCCAGCAGGCACACCGCGACCCCGAGCAGGATCGAGCCGGTGTCGACCATCACGGTCGCGCCGATGACGCTGATCAGCGCCGAGCCGGTGCCCATCGACAGGTCCAGCTGCCCCGCCATGATCACGAACGTGGCGCCGAAGGAGACGATCGCCAGGATCGACGCCTGCATGAGCACGTTCGTGACGTTGATCCGGGAGAAGAACGCGTCGTTGGTCGCGGACAGGTAGGCGATCAGCGCCAGCAGGACGACCGGGACGAACAGCCGGTCGAAGAGGGCACCACGGACCCGCACCTGCGGCCGGGGGGTTCCCTCCCCCGTGGGGTCACTGCGGACAGGGCGTTCACGCATCGCGGTCATCGGGAGCTCTCCATCCGGAGGGTCGGGCGAGCGGACGGGATCGAGGAGGACGGCGGGGCGGGGGAAGCCGGGAACGCGCCGTCCGCGGGCGAGGGACCGTGGCCGCGGGGACCGTCCTCCTCGCCTGCGGTGAGGGCGGTGAGCCGGGCCTGGTCGAGGTCGCCGACGGGGTGGACCCGCGACAGTCCGCCGTGGCGGAAGACCGCGACCCGGTCGGCGAGCCCGAGGACCTCGCGGACGTCGGTGGAGAACAGCACCACCGCGCCCCCGCCGGCCGTGAACTCGTGCAGCAGGTCGTGGATCTGCGCCCGCCCGCCGATGTCGACGCCCTGGGTGGGCTCCTCCACGGCGAGCAGCCGGACGCCGGAGGCGAGCCACTTGGCGACCAGCACCTTCTGCTGGTTGCCGCCCGAGAGGGTCGACGCCGGGGCGTCGAGGGACGGCATCCGGATGTCCAGCCGGGTCCGGAAGTCCTCGGCCCGGCGCAGCAGCCGGCGCCGGGACACCCGTCCGGCGGTGGCGACCTGGCCGAGCGACGCGAGCGAGATGTTGACCGCGCACGAGTGCTCGAGGACCAGGCCCCGCGCCTTGCGGTCCTCGGGGATGAAGCCGATCCCCTGGGCCTGCGCGTCCCGCGCGGTCCGCAGCGGCACCGGGCGACCGTCGATCTCCGCGCGGCCACGCAGGGGCACGTCGCCGCCGACCATGGCGACGAACCGCGCCGCCCCGGAGCCGACCAGCCCGGTGACCGCGAGGATCTCGCCCACGTGCACGTCGAGGTCGAAGGCGCCGCCGTCGTCGGAGACCCGGACCTCGTGGACCCGGAGCAGCACCTCCGGGCGGACCGTCGGCACCGCAGGGCGCAGGGACTCCTGCGGCCGGTCGCCCACCATCAGGCGGGCCATCTCGGCGGTGGTCAGCCCGGCGCTGGGACGCTCGGCCACCCGCTGCCCGTCCCGCAGCACGGTCACCCGGTCGGCGGTGGCCGCCACCTCGTCCAGCCGGTGGGAGACGAAGGCCAGCCCGACGCCGTGCGTCCGCAGGGTGCGCATGAGGGTGAGCACCCGGTCGGCGGCGGCCGGCTCGAGCGAGGCGGTCGGCTCGTCGAGGACCAGGAACCGCGGCTCGGTCACCATCGCCCGGGCGATCTCGACGAACTTGCGCTCGGCGGGGCCGAGCGTGCCGACCAGCGCCCGGGGGTCGAGGTCGACGCCGAGCCGGTGCAGCAGCTCGCGCACCCGGCGCCGCCAGGCGCGGTGGTCGACGGCACCGAGGCCGGTGACCCGCCGTGGGACGTCCGCGGCACTGGCGAGCAGGGTCTTCTCGACCGAGAGGTCGGGGAACAGGTTGTAGTTCTGGTGCACGACCGCGACCCCGGCCGCCTGCGCCTGCTGGGGGGTGGCGAGGTGGATCGGCTCGCCGTCGAGGAGGAGCGTGCCGCCGGTCGGCCGCACCGCCCCGGTGAGCACCTTGATCAGCGTGCTCTTCCCCGAGCCGTTCTCCCCGAGCAGCGCATGGATCTCCCCGCCGCGCAGCTCGAAGTCGACCTCGCGGAGCACGACGACCCCCGAGTAGTCGTGGACGGCGGCGCGGACGCCGAAGCGCGTCGCGCCCGTGGTCGCGGCCATGGCGCTCAGCCCGCCGACCTGCTGAGGAACTCCTCGACGGCCTTGTTCAGCGCGGCCGGCTGCTCGAGGAACGCCAGGTGCCCGGCGCGGGGGATCTCGACGTACTCCGCGCCGGGGATCGCGGCGGCGACCCGCCGGTTGTAGCGCGGGAGGGTGATCCGGTCCTCGTCACCGTGCACGACGAGCACCGGCACCGAGATCGACGGCAGCCGGTCGATGGCGTCGTGCGCGAGGTCGGCGGTGAAGTGCCCGATGAAACCGGAGACGTCCTTCGACCCGGTCCACCCCCGCAGCTCGGCCTCCAGCGCGCAGATGCGGTCGTGCTCCTCCTCCAGCAGCGTCGGCGACCACATCCAGAACGCGAACTTGCCGAACACGTCCATGGGCCCGTGCTGCAGCGCGTACCGGCGTGACTCGTAGTGGCGCCGGACGTGGTTCTCGTCCGCCGTCCTGGACCAGGTGGACAGCAGCACCACCGAGCGCACCCGATCGGGGTGGGCCAGCACCAGCTCCTGCGCGGTGCACGAGCCGAGGCTGAAGCCCATGACGTGCGCGGCGTCGATGCCGAGCGCGTCGAGCAGGGCGACGGCGTCCTCGGCGAGCAGCGCGGGGGTGTAGTCCGAGTCGGTGCAGTCGGCGGTGCCGACGCCGCGCATGTCGTAGGTGATGCAGCGGTACCGGGCGGACAGCTCCTCGACCTCGTGGGCCCAGGCCCGGCCGCTCATCCCGGTGCCCATGATGAGCAGCAGCGGCTCGCCGGTGCCGGCCTCCCACCAGGTGGTGGTGTGGCCGTTGATGACCACCTCAGGCATCGTCGACCCCCACCTGGGCGGCGCCGGGGACGGCGGCGATGGCCTCCACCTCGATCAACAGCGGTTCCTCGACCAGGCGCTCGACGAACAGCAGCGTGTTGGGCGGGTAGCCCCCGTCGGGGTAGATGTCGGCGAAGACCTCGCCGCGCACGCTCATGAACTCCGGCAGGTGGGTGCCGCCGCCGACCAGGTAGGTGGTCATCTTGGCGATGTCGGCGAACGTGCCCCCGACGGCGGCGAGGGCGGTGCCGAGGTTGGCGTAGGCACCGCGGACCTGGTCGGCGAAGCTGCCGTCGCCGTAGAGCTCGCCGTCCTCGGTCATGCCGACCTGCCCGGCGATCAGCACGGGGTCGCCGTCGGCGACGACGGCCACGTGGGAGTAGCGGCCCAGCGGCTCGCCGAGACCCTTGGGCTTGCGGTGCAGGTTGACGGTCACGGAGGTGCTCCCTTCGGTCGGCCGCCCGGGTCCGGGCAGCGCGGGATCGGTGGGCCGGCGACGGCCGGCGGTCGGTGCGCGGGGGGTGGGGCCGTCAGTCGTGGACGGCGCCGTCCTCGGGGACGAGGGCCTGCTGGCTGCGGTCGATCTCGTGGGCGATCTCGAGGCCGTCGGTCATCGACCACGGCAGCACGCTGTAGGGCTTGTCCGGGTTGTCGCCGGTGACCATGTCGTAGGTCAGCTCGGTCTGGCTGTAGATCAGCGGGTCCCGGTCGTTGTGGTACCGGACCATGTCCAGGTCGTCGGGGAACTCCTGGACGACGCCGTCCTTGATGACGATCTCGACGTTGCGCTTGTCCACCAGGACGTGCAGGTCGTCGGCCGGGTTGCCCTTCACCACGATGACGTCGGCGAGGTAGCCGGGGAGCAGCTTGCCGAGCCTGCCCTCCAGGTCCAGCATCTTCGCGCCGTTGGCGGTGGCCGCGAGGATGCAGTCCATGTTCGACATGCCGGCGTAGACCCGCAGCAGCTCCAGTTCGCGGGCGTGCCACTCGCCGTAGGGGGTGACGGCGAAACCGGTGTCGGTCCCCATGGCGAACTGGACGCCGGCCGCGTGCGCCTTGTGCAGGCTCTCGACGCTCTTCTCGAGCATCCGGCGGGCCCCGTGGTACTGCGGGTAGGGGGCGCCGGTGAGCTCGGGCCAGTCGCCGAGGTTGGCCAGCAGGAGCAGCGTGGGCACCAGGGTGACGTCGTTCTCGACGAGCTTCTCGATGCCCTCGTCGGTCATGACGTTGCCGTGCATGATCCAGTCGAAGCCGGCGTCCGCGGCGGCCCGCACCTCGCCCGGGCCGCGGGCGTGGATGGTGACCTTCTTCCCCAGCTGGTGCACCAGGTCGGCGACGAGCTTCATCTCGTCGTTGGTGAAGGCCTGGTAGTCGCCGTAGGGGCTGTCGGCCAGCTTGATGAGGTCGACGCCGTTCTTGACCTGGTGCCGGATCTCGTTCTTCATCGCGTCGGCGGTGTTGGTCAGCGTGCCGATGTTGCCGTCCGGGACGCCGACGGAGTCGGGGAACCAGTCGGTCAGGCCGTTGCTGGTCGTCAGGTAGCGGCCGGCCGCGCTCATCCGTGGCCCCTGCACCAGTCCGGCCTTGATGCCCTCGCGGATGCCGACGCCGATGTAGTAGCTGCCGCCGGGCTGGGAGATGCTCGTGACGCCGGCCCGCAGCACCTTGCGGGCGTTGGCGGCCGCGATCAGCGTGCGCATCTCCGCGCTGGTGTAGAGGTCGATCTCCTCCTCGTACCGGGCCTCGCCGTAGGTCATGTGGCAGTGCACGTCGATGAGGCCGGGCATCACCGTCCGCCCGGTGGCGTCGATCCGCCGCATCTGCTCCTTGGGCGGCATGGGGATGCCGGTGCTGTCCTCACCGACGGCGACGATCGTGTCGCCGTGCAGGACCACGTCGGTGTCGCGGCGGGGGTCGGCGCCGGTGGCGTCGATGACGGTGCCACCGGTGATCAGGGTCCAGTCCTCGTACACGGGGACTCCTCTCCTGGCTGTCGAAGGGTGTGCGGGACCACGGCACGCCCTCCTCGCCGGCGTCCGGCGCCGGGTGGAGGGGTGTCGTGGTGCGTGTGCGGTGGTGGAGTGCTGGTCAGCCGCCGTCGGCGGCGAGGGCGGGGGCGACGTGCGCGGCGGTGCCCTGCAGGTGCGAGCGGATCGCCGCCTCCATCGCGTCGGGATCTCGCCGGGTGAGCGCGGCGAGCATCTCCCCGTGCTCGCCGTGCGCCACTGCCGCGGAGGGACCCGTGGAGACGAGGATGCGGACGTAGAACTTGGCCCGGGCCGACAGCGTGCTGATCAGCGCGATCAGTTCCCGGTTCTCACAGGGCGCGTAGAGCGTGGCGTGGAACTGCTGGTTGAGCTGCGCCCAGGCCACCGGGTCGGTGACGCCCTGCATCGAGTCGTGCAGGTCGTGCACGGCGCGGATGTGGGCGTCCGTGGTGCCGGCGACCACCTTGCGGCCGGCCAGCACCTCGAGCTGCTCGCGGATCTCGTAGAGGTCGAGCAGCTGCGCGACCGACGGGCGGGTGACCACCGCGCCCCGGTGCGCGTCGAAGGTGACCAGTCCCTCGCTGGCCAGGGCGTGCAGCGCCTCGCGCAGTGGGGTCCGGCTGATGCCGAGCCGGGCGGCGAGCTCGTCCTGGCGCAGTGGGGTGTCGACCTCGACGCCGCCGCTGATGATCAGGTCGCGGAGCGCGTCGCGGGTGGCGTCGCGGATCGTGCCGCGCTGGATGGGCGAGAACCCGGCCAGGGCACCGGCGGCTGTGGGGTCAGGGCTCATCCGGACGCTCCGTGGTCGGTCCCGGCGGCCCCGCCGACCGTGTTGGTCAGCGTGCCCAGCCCGGTGATGCTGATCTCGACAGTGTCGCCCGACCGCAGGAACCGCGGCGGGTCGAACCCGATCCCGACCCCCGCCGGAGTGCCGGTCGCGATGACGTCGCCGGCCTGCAGGGTCATGCCGGCGCTGATCGTGGCGATGAGCGTGGGGACGTCGAAGATCAGGTCGGAGGTCTTCGCGCTCTGCCGCAGCTCCCCGTTCACGCGGGTCTCGACCAGCAGGTCGGTGAGGTCCACCTCGTCGGCGGTGACCGCGAACGGTCCCATCGGGCAGGACCCGTCCAGCGACTTGCCGAGGAACCACTGGCGGTGGTCGCGCTGCACGTCCCGGGCGGTGACGTCGTTGACGATCGTGTAGCCCCAGACGTGGTCGAGGGCCTCCTCGGCCGGGATGCCCCGCCCCCCGCGGCCGATGATGACGGCGAGCTCGGCCTCGTAGTCCAGCTCGGTGGTCAGCGCGTCGTGCAGCGGGATGACGTCACCGGGCCCGATGACCGAGCTGGGCGCCTTGGTGAAGACCACCGGGCGGTCCGGGACCCCGTTGCTGGGGGTCGAGTTGTACCCCGAGGCGTCGAACTCCAGCGAGTGCTGGTGGTAGTTCTGGCCGACGCAGATCACGTTGCGCGGCGGGCGCGGGATCGGTGCCAGCAGGTGGACGTCGGTCAACGGCACCGGGCTGGTCGAGCAGGGCACCGAGTGCGGTGCTCCCCGCTGGATCAGCTCGAGCAGCCCGAGGGGATCGCCGTCGGCGCTGACCGCGTACCCGTGCGGGACGGGGAACACGTTCTCACCGAGCACCACCCCGACGCCGGGACCGGTGTCGCTGAGGAACGACACGTACTTCACGAGAGAGCCTCCAGGTTCGTGGGCACGGCAACGGGGCGGTTCCGGGTTCAGGCGGACGAGAGCGACGTGGTCCGGGCGCCGGCGGGCACGTGCCGGGCTCCCTTGTTCAGACCGTTCTGGAAGGGCCGGGTGCCGGACACCGAGCGCAGGAGGCGTGCCCGCACGCCGTCCATCCGCTCGGGCACCTTGGCGACGACGAACCCGTAGAGGTAGGACCACCACTGCACGTGGTCGGTCAGCGCCCGGTTCTCGCGCTCCCACTGGGCGAGCGCGGTCGGGACGTCCTTCTCGTGCTCGAGGGTCATCGCCAGCGCCATCGCGTTGATGAACGCGGTGTTGGCGGCCTGACCGAGGTTGGGGGGCATGGCGTGGGCGGCGTCCCCGACGACGGCGACGTGCCCCTTCGACCAGTAGCGGCAGCGGACGTTGACCAGGCGGTCCCAGCGGCTGGCCTCGGCGAACCGATCGACCAGGTGGGCCGCGGCCGGGAACTCCGTCCGCCACAGGTCCCGGTCGACGGGCATCCGGCTGGCCCGCTCGTCGGACACCGGTGCGCTCAGGAAGATGTAGTCCTGGCCGTCGGTGCACGGGTTGTAGAGCAACCGGCGCCGGCCGTGCCAGTACTCGATGATGGTGTCCTCGGGATCGCCCTCGTCGCGCTCGATCATCATCCGGATGCCGGCCTCGGTGCCGAAGTCCATCCACGCGGTCGAGAAGATCGACTCGCGCAGCCGGGAGTAGGCGCCGTCGGCGGCGACCACCAGGTCGGCCGCGTACTCCCGGCCGTCCTCCATCTGCAGCCGGCCCTCCGGCGACGCACCGACCGCGAGCGACGAGGTCTCGATCTGCACCCCGAAGTGCTGTGCCTGCGCGATGAGCGCCTCGTAGAGGTCCGCCCGCGGCGGCAGCAGGAGCCGGTCGTCCGGAGTCGTGCGGCGGGACATGAGGACACCGCCGTCCCGGTCGGCGATCCGCCACTCGGCGATGCTCCGGGCCCGGGCCGTCGCCTGGTCGAAGGCGCCGATCGTCTCGAGCGTCCGGAGCCCGCTCTCCCAGATCCAGATGCCGGCCCCGAACATCCGCAGCTCGGGGTTGCGCTCGTGCAGCCGCACCTGCCAGCCGAGCTGCGCCAGCCGCGTGGCGAGGACGAGGCCGGACAGTCCGGCGCCGGCTATCTCGGCTGTTCTGGGCACACGCCACCTCCGCGATAGGGCCGCTGACCTGCACGTTCACGTCTCGGATCCCGGATCCAAGGTCCGGGATCCAGAAGGTAGCGCTGTCTCGTGGTCAGGGGAAGGGGTTCTCGTGAACCCCGTGGAAGTTCTTCGTTCCGGCCGTGTTACGGCCTCCGGCCGCGCGCGCCAGCGGCGGCCGGCCATCGGCACGCGACGCCCGGGTCGTGACCCTCCGGAGGCGTCGCAGGGGTCCTCCGTGGTCAGATCCGACGCTCCCGCCCCACCCGTCCCAGCCGCCGCCCGCGCCTGACCGGACCGGTCCGTCCGGACCGGTAGACAGGGACCCATGGGCACCACCACGGATCTGCGGCCGAGCGCGAGCGACACCGGCGCCCGTCCGGCCGTGGCGGTCGCGGCGACGTCGACCCCGGTGCTCAGCTACGCCCTGGCGCACAACCGTGTCCCGGTGGTCTCCCGGCTGGCGTTCACCAACCACGGCGGTCCCGTCCACGGGGCGACGGTGCGACTGGGCGTGTGCGACGCGGAGGGCCCGATCGGCACCGCCGTCGAGCTGCTGGTCGACCTCGACGCGGGCCAGACGACGGTGCTCAGCGACGTCGGGCTGGTCATGGACCCCGCCGCGATGCTGCAGATCGAGGAGCAGCGGCCGGGCTCGATCGAGATCGACCTGCTGGTGGACGGCGCGGACGTCGCCGGCACCGCCGTCCCCGTGCAGGTGCTGGCCGCCAACCAGTGGCTGGCCGCCCCCGTCCCCCTGGCGCTGGAGATGCTCGCCGCGCACGTCCTCCCGCACCACCCGGCCGTCACCGCGCTCATCGACGAGGCCGGCGCGCTGCTCGAGGAGCGCACCGGCAGTGGCGCGGTGCAGGGCTACCAGTCCGGGCCCGAGCGGGTGGACGAGATCGTCGCCGCCCTCGCCGAGGCCATGCGACGGCGGGCCGTGCGGTACAGCCAGCCGCCGGCCAGCTGGGCCGACGTCGGCCAGAAGGTCCGCACCCCCGGCGACGTCCTGGACGGGCGCGTGGGCACGTGCCTGGACACCGTCGTCGTCCTCGCCGCCGCGCTGGAACGGGCCGGCATCCGGCCGCTGCTGTGGCTGGCCGAGGGGGCCGGGAACGGGCACGCCTTCCTCGGCTACTGGCGGGAGGAGCGCGGTGCCGAGAGCGCCGCCACCACCGACGTCGCACCCCTGGTCAACCTGGTCGACCTCGGGCTGGTGCGGCTGGTCGAGACCACGATGCTGACCAACCGCGGTGGGGACGGCGACCTGCACGCCGCCGCCTACGAGGCCTGGCTGGCCGGCGACCTGGACCGGGTCCTCGGTGTGACCGACGTCCACCGCGCCCGGCGCGACGGCATCGTCCCGCTTCCGGCCCGGACCCGCGGCGCCGACGGCACGGTGCAGGTCGCCGAGTACCGGCCGGCGGTGCACAGCGTCGCGGCGCGGCCGGTCGAGCGGGTCGCCCCGGCGGCGGCCGGCACCCGGCCGGAGGAGCCGGCGCGGATCCAGCAGTGGAAGAACAGCCTGCTCGACCTCTCGCTGCGCAACCGGCTGATCAACTACACCGAGCGCGCCGGCCTGCCGCTGACCGTCCCGGGCACGCACCTGGCGACGCTGGCCGGCCTGCTGCACGCCGGGACGGCGGTGTCCCTGCTCCCCAGCGACCGGCTGGCGGCCGTCCAGCAGGAGCGCGGGCTGCGGTCGGCCGTCGAGCTCCCGGCCGACCAGCTGGCCGAGCTGCTGGTCGAGCGCCGGTCGGTGCACACCGACGTCACCGAGGGCGGCTACCTGCCCCGGCTGCGCAACCTCGCCTACAAGGCCAAGACCGTCCTCGAGGAGACCGGCGCCAACAACCTGCACCTGGCGCTGGGCAGCCTGGTGTGGGAACTCGACGGCCGGCCGCTGCGCTCACCGCTGGTGCTGGTCCCGGTCGTGCTGACCGCCACCAGCCGCAACGGCGTGTACCGGCTCACCGTCGACGACACCGGCACGAGCACGCCGAACCACTGCCTGCTGGAGAAGCTGCGGCAGCTGCACGGCCTGACCGTGCCGGGGCTGACCGGGCCCGGCACCGCGGACGACGACGCGGGCGGCGCCGGCATCGACGTGGACCGGGCGGTGCAGGCCGTGCGCCAGGCCCTGGCCGATGCCGCGCTCCCCTACCGCGTCGAGCCGACCGCCGACCTCGCCGTCCTCCAGTTCGCCAAGTACCGGCTCTGGAAGGACCTCGACGAGCACTGGGCCGACTTCACCGCCAACCCGCTCGTGGCCCACCTCGTGCACTCCCCCACCGAGGCGTTCCACGACCCGGCGCCCGACCCGGCCGGCCGGACCGACCTCGACGAGCTGGCCGCGCAGTGCCCGGTGCCCGCCGACGCCTCGCAGCTGCGCGCCGTGGCCGAGGCCGCCGCCGGACGCACCTTCGTGCTCGAGGGCCCGCCCGGCACCGGCAAGTCCCAGACGATCACCAACCTGCTCACCCGCGCGGTCGCCGACGGCAAGCGGGTGCTCTTCGTCGCCGAGAAGCGGGCGGCGCTCGACGTGGTGGCCCGCCGGCTCGACGCCGTCGGCATGAGCCCGTTCGCCCTCGACCTGCACGACAAGGGCAGCAAGAGCTCCGTCGTCCGGGCGCAGATCACGGCCGCGCTGCAGCACGCCGTCGCCGTCGACGAGCAGGGGCTGGCCGCCGACAGCGAGGACCTGCACTCGGCCCGGCGCACCCTGGCCCGCTACGCCGACCGGCTGCACGCGCCCAACGCCGCCGGGCTGTCCTACTACTCGGCACGCACCGCGACGCTGTCGGTGCGCGACGGCGTCCCCTCGATGCCGGTGCCCGCGGCGTTCGCGGCCGCCGTCCCCGAGGAGATGCTGACCTCGGTGCGCCGTGCCCTGGCGCTGCTGCCCGACATCGCCGACCTGGTGCGGCCCTCGCCCCGGCACGCCTGGGCGTTCGTCGAGACCGCCGACGTCGACCTCGTCGCCGCCCAGCAGACCGCGGCCGCCGTCGACCAGGCCATCCGCGACCTGCCCGCCGAGCCGCACCTGGCCCGCGCGCTGCGGGAGGCGCGCACCCCGGAGGACCTCGACGCGCTGGCCCACCTGCTGTCGGGGCCGGCGACCACGCTCGACGTGCTCGACGAGGTGCCGACACAGCGCTGGACCACGGCCACGACGGACGTGCTCGGCGAGGTCGCCGCCTTCAGCACCGGCGTCCACCCCGGGATGGAGCGGGCCACCCCAGCGGCGCTGGAGCTGCCGCTGGCCGAGCTGTACGTCGCCGCGCAGACCGCGCAGGCGGCGACCTGGTTCGCCCGCCGGGCGGGGCTGCGGGCGGTCCGCGACCGGCTGCGGCCGGTGCTGCGGCCCGGCGTGACGGTCAAGCTGGGGGACGTCGCCGAGCTGACCGCCCAGCTGTGGCGGGTGCAGACCGCGGGCCAGGGCATCGTGGCCCGCGCCTCGGTGATCCCCGGCCTGTCGGTGCCCCCGACGTGGAACCCGATGCTCGACCCGGAACTGCTCGTCGGCCAGGTGGAGTGGCTGGCGACCGCCGGTGCCGCCGCCGACAGCGCCAGCGGGTTCGCCGTCGCGCTGCGCCGGTACGTCGTCCAGGGGCCCGGTCCCGACCGCGCCGCCGGCGCCGCCGTCGCCCGGCTGCGCGGCGCCCTGGTCGCGCTGGCGCGGGTGTGCCGGACCGGGTCGCGGCAGCTGGCGCGCTGGTGCGGGGACGACGGGCTGATCCTGCGCTGGCAGATGACCCGCCCCGAGCGCGGCGTGGAGCACACCGGGCTGATGTCCCTGCGCCGGTGGGCCGACTTCATCGACACCCTGGAGCCGCTGCGCGTCGCCGGACTGGCGGAGGCCCGGGCGCGGCTGGTCCGGGGTGAGCTGCCCGCCGACGACGCCCTGCGCGCCTTCGAGCACGGACTGGCGCTGGCCTCGCTCCCGGAGCGGCGCGCCGCCAGTGGCCTGGAGGCCTTCGACGCCGAGGTCCACGAGAAGGCCATCGCCCGGTTCGCCGCGGCCTCACGGGCGGTCCGCGCGCACCTGCGCAGCGCGCTGCCGGCGTCGGTGCTGGCGGCCCGGTCGCTCGAGCCGGCCGGCGGCGCGGGACAGCTCGGCGCGCTGCAGCGGGAGCTGGCGAAGTCCCGCCGCGGGCTGGGCGTGCGCGGGCTGCTGGCCCGGTACGGCGAGCTGGTCACCGCCGTCATGCCGTGCGTGCTGGTCAGCCCGGACTCGGTGGCGCGGTTCTTCCCCGCCGAGGCCGGCCTGTTCGACCTGGTCGTGTTCGACGAGGCCTCGCAGATCCGGGTGGCCGACGCGGTGGGCGCGCTCGGCCGGGCGAAGGCGGCGGTCGTCGTCGGCGACAGCCGGCAGATGCCCCCGACCTCGTTCGCCGAGCCGTCGTCGGGCTCGGCCGAGGACGACGCGATGGAACTGCTGGGCACCGCGGTCGAGGACGAGGAGTCGATCCTCTCCGAGTGCGTGCAGGCGCGGGTGCCCCGGCAGTGGCTGTCCTGGCACTACCGGAGCCAGGACGAGTCGCTGATCGCGTTCAGCAACGCCAACTACTACGACAACCGGCTCTCGTCGTTCCCGGCGCCGACCCACGGCCGCCCCTCGGCCGACGTCGACGGTCGCGGCATCTCGCTGGTCCGCGTCAACGGCACCTTCCACCGCTCGGGCGCCGGCCGGCTGCTGCGCACCAACCCGATGGAGGCCAAGGCGGTGGTGGCGGAGATCCGCCGCCGCTTCGACGCCTCGCCGGACACGCTGCCCTCCATCGGTGTGGTGACCTTCAACGCCCAGCAGCGGGCCTACATCGAGGGGCTGCTGCGCGACGCCGGGGACGACCGGCTGACCGAGGCGCTGGAGCGCACCGACGGCGAGGGCCTGTTCGTCAAGAACCTGGAGAACGTGCAGGGCGACGAGCGGGACGTCGTCCTCTTCTCGACCGGCTTCAGCGTCAACGACCGCGGCTTCCTGCCGCTGAACTTCGGCCCGCTCAACCGGGTGGGCGGCGAGCGTCGGCTCAACGTGGCGGTCACCCGCGCCCGGCGGCAGGTCGTCGTCTTCACCTCCTTCGAGCCCGCCCAGCTGCGCGCCGAGCAGACCTCGTCGGTGGGCATCAAGCACCTGCGCGCCTACCTCGACCTGGCCGCGCTGGGCACCGACGCGCTGCCGCGGGACGCCCGGCCGGTGGGCGTGCCCGACCGGCACCGCGAGGAGATCGCGGCCGCGCTGCGCGAGCGCGGGCTGGCCGTGCGCACCGACGTCGGCCTGTCGGACTTCCGGATCGACCTGTCGGTGGCCCCGGCGGACGCGCCCGAGACGCTGGTGATGGCGGTGCTGCTCGACGGTCCGGCCTGGGCCGGCCGGCGCACCGTGGGCGACCGCGACGGCCTGCCCGTCGAGGTGCTGTCGGGCATGCTGCGCTGGCCCGCCGTCGAGCGGGTGTGGCTGCCGACCTGGCTGGCCGACCGCACCGCCGTCCTGGACCGGCTCGTCGCCGCCGTCGAGGCGATCGCCCCGTCCCCGCTCCCGGCCATCGTGGCCACGATGGCCGCCGACGAGCCGGCCCTCGTGGCGCCCCCGGCCGACGCAGGGGCAGGGCCGGCCGTTCCCGCCCCGCCGGTCGAGCCGGACGTCGTGGTCGTGGCGCCGCTGCGGGCCGCCGTCCCGGCTGTGGTGGAGCCGGTCGTCGCCGACCCGGAGCCCGTCGCCGCCGCGCCGAAGCCGGCCCGGCGGGCGCCGCGCAAGGCGCCCGCGGCGCCGCAGCTGGACGGCGAGGCACCGTTCGTGCCGTGGGCGCCCAAGAGCGCCGGCGACCGCAAGGCCCTGGACTCCCTGGCCGAC
The DNA here is from genome assembly GCF_010686765.1 of Geodermatophilus sabuli. GTDB lineage: Bacteria > Actinomycetota > Actinomycetes > Mycobacteriales > Geodermatophilaceae > Geodermatophilus > Geodermatophilus sabuli_A. Next base: position 40,251 of record NZ_JAAGWF010000005.1, read on the forward strand.
GCGCGGGTGGCCCGCACGGTCAAGCGGGTGCTGCTCGCCGGGGTCAAGGCCGAGGGCCCGGTGCACCGCGACCGCCTGACCCGGCTGACCGCCGCCGCGTTCGGGCTGACCCGGGTGACCGAGGCCCGGCGCGACGCTCTGCTGGCGCTGCTGCCGCCGGCCACCCTCGACGGCGAGTTCGTCTGGGCCGAGGACGCCGACCGCGGCAGCTGGGTGGGGTTCCGCCGCCAGGCCGCCAGCGCCGAGCGCCCGCTGGAGCACGTGGCCCCGATCGAGGTCGGCAACGCGATGGTGGCGCTGTGCCGGACCGGGGCGGGGATGACGCAGGACGAGCTGTTCCTGCGGACGGCGGAGGTCTTCGGCTACCGCCGCCGGACGCCGTCCCTGCTGCCGCTGCTGCAGGTGGCCCTGGACGGCGTCCTCGGCGCCGGCCGGGTCACCCGCCAGGAGTCCGGCCTGCTCACCGCCGTCTGACCCGGGGACTCCCCCGCGCCAGAGCCCGGGTCCGGACTCTCGGCGCCGAAAGTCCGGAGGACTCCGCGCGGAGAGGTCCAGAGCCCGGCGCGGGGCGCCCTGGTCAGGGGATGCGGTAGGCGTCGCCGTAGGTCGCCCAGCGCAGCGGGGGGTTGAGGTGCAGGTTGCCCTGCTCCAGGAACTGCCGCTGCCCGGTGTCGACCCGGCTCGTGTCGCGGTGCGCCCGCTCCGCCTGCATCGCCGCGACGCGGGCGTCGAGGAAGGCGTCCAGCCACTCGACCTCGTCGCCGCCCTGGCTGGGCGGGGAGGCCACCTGCAGCGCGGCGTCCCGGATGCCGCCGAAGCTCCGGGCGTCCGTCCCGGGCCCGTGCATGACCAGGGCGTCGAAGTAGATGAACTGGCCGAGCGCGTGCACGCCGTCGGCGCGGCCCTGCTCGACGGCCGGGTCGAAGTAGACGAGGTCCAGGACGTGGTCCTGCGCCGCCTGGAACAGCGGGTCATCGGCGGCGGCGCGCCAGTCGTCGACGAACGCCCGGCCCAGGCCCGCCTGCGTCACGTTGCCCATGCCGAGCTCCTCCTGCTCGCGCAGGGCGGGGAGGTAGCGCTCCAGCCGGTTCCCGGGGGCGGTGCTGGCGTAGTACTCGACCAGCCGGGTCATGTCGCCGCAGCCGCTGCAGAAGCCGATGAGGCCGGCGGTGTAGCCGCGGTTCTCCTCCGGGACGCCCTCGACGTCCCACTCGATGTAGCCGTACTGCGCCCGCCAGTCGAGCGTGGAGTTCTCCGCGCTGGAGACCAGCTGCAGCGCGCGGTCGCGCTTGGCCGGATTGGTCAGGTCGGTGGTGTCCTCGGGCGTCGGGCTCGCCTCCTCCGACGTCGTCGGCGCGGCCTCGCCGGGCAGCAGGTGGCGCGCCCCGGGGACGACGACGGCGACCAGCACCAGCGCCGCCAGCAGGCCGACCACGGCAGCGGCCGCGAGGACCACCGGCCGGCCGTTCCTGGGCCGGCGGGGCGGCGGAGGAGTCACGGCATGGCGCGGCCGGGACCCGGTCCGCATCCCGCTCATCCGCCACCCCAGAGATCTCGCCCGCACGTGCTCCGAGACCCCAACGTCCCGGACGGACCTCTGTGTTCCGCTCCCTCAGTCCGGCAGGAGGAACGCGCAGGTGGGGCCACTCGCGCGGGCGAGCCGGCGGTCGAGCGTGACCAGCGGGGCGTCCAGCGCCTCGGCCAGGGCCACGTAGGCGGCGTCGTAGGCGGTCACGGTGGGGTGCAGCTCCCACACCCGGTCCGCCAGCGGCTCGAAGGCGAAGGTCCCCACCCGGAGATCGGTGAGGTCCCGATGGGCCAGGGCGGCGACGTCGCGACTCAGGTGGCCGGTCAGCACGGCGCGCCGCAGGACGGCGGACACCTCGACGAGCAGGTGCCCTGGAGCCGCGAGGGGCCGGCGGGCCAGCGTCCGCGCTGCCCACTCGCCGTCCGGCCCCCCGTCGACGAGCGCCGCGAACACCGCCGAGGAGTCGGCGACCACGGTCATCGCCGGTCGGCGTCCCGGGCCTCGAGGACGACGTCGGCGGGGACCCGCGTGCCGGTGGCGCGCACCCGGCTCCGGACGCGGTCCCAGAGGTCGTCGGGACTGGGCCGCGCGGCCAGCGCGGTCAGTTCTGCTCGCACGTACTCCTGCAGGGACTGGCCGGCTCGGGCGGCACGGGCGGCGAGGACGTCGCGGGTCTCGTCCGGCACGTCGCGGATGGTCATGGACACCGGCATGATTGCATGATAGCTGCGATACATGCAGATCACATGTGGGTGACGTGCATGGTGGTTCACAGGTTCGCGCTCTAGCGTCGGAGCCCAGCCGCCGACGACGGGGAGGACCGCCCACCGTGGACGAGGCTCTCGACGTGGCCGTCGCCGACCTGGCCGACACGCGGCAGGTGGACCCACTGGAGCCCGGCGACGCCGACCGGATCGGCCCGTACGCGCTGCTGTGCCGCCTGCCCCGCGGTGGGCAGGGCGCCGACGTGTTCGTGGGCCGGCGCGCGCCGGAGGGCCCGGACGGCGGGGACGGCCCGCTGGTGGTCATCAAGCGGCTGCCCGAGGCGGCACCCGAGCTCGCCCGCCGCCGGCTGGCCAAGGAGGTCGAGAACGCCTCCCGGGTGAAGAGCTCACGGGTGGCGCGCATCGTCGACCAGGACCTCACCGCGGGCGCCCCCTACTACGTGCAGGAGTACGTGCAGGGGACGCCGCTGGACGAGTTCCTCGCCCACCGCTCCGCCGGCCTCAACGCCGAGGAGCTGCGCCGGATCGCGATCGGCCTGCTGCGGGCGCTGCGCGACGTGCACGCCGCGGGCGTCGTCCACCGCGATGTCAAGCCGGGCAACATCATCATCTCGGGCACCGACGTCTGGCTGGTCGACTTCGGCATCAGCCGCTACATCGGCCCGGAGGCACCGTCGGGGACCGCCACGACGGGCATTGCGGCGCTGGGCACGAAGCTGTTCGCCAGCCCCGAGCAGCTGCAGGGGGCGGTGCTCACCGAGGCCAGCGACGTCTACAGCTGGGGCCTGGTGATCGCCTACGCCGCAGGCGCCGTCCACCCGGTGGACCCCGACGACGACATGCCCGACTCCGACTACTTCCTCGCACTCCGGGCCGGGCGGCTGGACCTCTCCCCCGTGCCGCCGAACCTGCTCGACAGCGTCACCCAGGCGCTGAAGTTTGCGCCCGAGCGGCGTCCCACGGTGGCCCGGCTGGCCCGGCAGGTCGAGCAGCGGACCCGCTGGCTGGGCGGGACGTCGCAGATCCCCGACCCGCGGACGACGATGCGCGACCTGCAGTCCCTCGGGGCGGTCGTCGAGGCCGGGCGGTACGAGCTGGCCCGCCTGGAGCGCGCCGTCGCCGACACCCGGGCGGGCTTCGCCGCGGCGGTCGCGGTCGCCGTGCTGCTGGGCATCGTCGCGGGACTGGTGCTGGCCGTCCTCTTCCACGTCGTCGTCTGAGAGGGGACCTGCGTGTCTGGCATGTACGAGCGGGCCCTGGCCCAGCAGCGCCTCGACGCGCGCCGCCAGCGGTTCCGCGAGCGCCAGCGGGTGCTGCTCGCGGTGTTCTGCGCGACCGCCGTCGTCTTCTTCGCGCTCTTCGTCCGCTGATGAGGCGCCGCGTCTGCCCCCGCTGCCTGGAACCCCTGACCACCCCGGTGTGGCGGGACGCCACCGGCGTCCCGCAGCGCCCACCGGTGGAGCGCCGGACCCGGTGGCAGAAGCTGCTCGACCCGCTGCGCATGGAGCCCGCGCCGCTGCCCACCCCGAAGGACGCCGCCGGTGCCGCCGCGGCCAACGTGGCGCCCACCTGCCCGAACGGCCACCGGCTGCCCCCGGACTACCTCGACCGGCCGACCGTCGTCGTTGGGCTGGTCGGGCTCACCGGCGCGTCGAAGAGCACCTACCTGACGGTGCTGGTCGACCTGCTGCACGAGGGGGCGCTGGCGCCGCTGGGCATCTCGGTGGAGATGGACGAGGAGAGCGCCGCCCGCTTCGACGACCACCGCTACCGGCTGATGGTGCAGAAGCGGCAGCTGCCGCTGACCCTGCCGCTGCTCGGCGAGGGCAGCTCACCGGAGCCGTTCATGCTGGTCCTGCGCGGCGCCGGCCGGGGCGGGACCGAGCGGGCGGTCAACCTGGTCTTCTTCGACGCCTCGGGCGAGCAGCTCTACCGGAGCGAGGACATGGGCCAGTACGGCCGCTTCCTGTACGCGGCGACGTCGCTGCTGGTGATCCTCTCCCCCGGCGTCTTCCCGCGGCTGCGGCACCTGGCCGACGCCGGGGAGGAGTCGATCGGCCTGGCCCGGCACACCCAGATGGTGGTCAACCTGGCCAACCTGCTGCGGACGGCGCGCAACGTGCACCCCGACAGCCACCTCGCCGACGTGTCCACCGCGGTCGTGCTCAGCAAGGCCGACAAGCTGCGGTCGGTGCCCGACTTCCCCGCCGACGTCCTGCGCGACACCGACCTGGCCGCCCGCCCGCTGGCCTCCTGGTTCGAGGACGTGCGCCGCAACAGCTCCCGGCTGGTCGACTTCCTCGAGCTCAGCGGCGGCTCGAACCTGCTGACCGCGGTGCTCAACCGGCTGCCGCGGCCGACCGTGCACGCCGTGTCGGCCACCGGCGTCGACGCGAAGGACGGCGGCTATCCCGAGATCTCCCCGGTCGGCTGCCTGGACCCGCTGCTGGTGCTGCTGGCCCGGCACGGCGTCGTCTCCGAGGAGGGGCTGGACCCGGAGGAGACCGGCTCGGCGCTGCGCGGCGAGTGGTCGGGATGAGCGGGCGGACCTTCCCCCAGGCGCTGTACACGTCGGCCAGCCGGACGCTCGAGGGTCCCGGGTTCGGCGTCTTCGCGCTGTCGGCCGACTGGCCCGCGGAGGTCGGCCGCACCCGCAAGGCGCTGGGCGCGCTGGTCGGGTTCCGCCCGGACGCCGGGGAGGCCTACGGGCTGCTGCAACGGGGCGCCGGTCGGGTGCTCTACCGCAAGGTGGCCGCCAGCGCCGACGGCTTCGGCCGTCCGGGCAACTACCTGGTGCACCTCCTGTGGGACGGCGGTGGGAGGCTGGGCGTGCGCGACCTGCTGGCGCTGCGCCGTGCCGGCCGGTTCCTGGACGCGCTGCCCGGCGACGCCGCACCGACCGCCGAGTCCCCGCCGCTGCGCGTGCCGCCGGCTCCCCGCTCGTCGCCGGCCCTGCCGCCCGAGGAGGTGGACGCGCTCACCCCGTCGGTGGCGCTGCTGCTGGCCGCGCTGGCCGCGGGCGAGGGGGTCGTCGCGCTGCCCCGCCGGACGCCGTCGGGGCGGGAGGTGGCCGACGTGGTCTTCGACGTCCTGCCGCGCGCGCTGACCGCCGCGGTGACGCTGCACGCCGGCCCGCGGGAGGACGACGGGGACACCGCGGCCGTCGTCGTCGAGCTGGCCGACACCGGCCCGGCGCGGGCGTCGGCGGGCGGACGGCGGCTGGCCGCGGGGCCGGCCGACACCGACCGCGCCCGGACGCTGCTCGAGGCGGCCAGCAAGGCGGAGCTGCCCCCCGACGACGTCGCCGACCTGCGCGGCATGGATGCCTGGCTGTTCGCCGACGCGTGGGCCGAGCAGGACGCCGACGCGCTGACCGCCGACCAGGTCGAGTGCGTGCTGGCCTCCGGCGCCGGGCCGGGCTGGCTGGTGCGCGGGCGCAACGCGGCCGCCGCCCTGGACCTGGCCGCCGACGACGCGGTGATCGCCGGCGCCCTGCAGGCGGCGGCCGGCCGGTCGCCCGCCGCGGCCGACCGGCTGCGGCTGGCGGTGCTGGCCGCCCTGCTCGACGAGGTGTTCGACGGCGCCGCCGGCCCGGCCGAGTCCGCCGTGCAGCTGGCCGGCCTGACCCAGGGCGACCTGTGCACCGCCTTCGCCGACGCGGTGGCCGGCGGGCGGCGGATCGCCCGGCTGGACCGGGCGGCCGGGCTGCTGGTCGAGCAGACGCTGAGCCTGGGCGTCCCGCTGCCGCTGCTGGACCTGACCGTCGACCGGTGGGAGCTGGCGCTGCTGGCGACCCGGCGGCGGGTGGTCGGCGACGAGCTCACCGCCCAGTGGCGCGCGGCCGGCGGGGCGTGGGAGGAGGAGCACCGGGCGCTGCTCGGGCACCTGCTGGTCGCCGACGTCGGCTGGCTGACCCGGCTGGAGTCCGCCGTGCCGGTCTCCGGGCTGCCCCCGGTGCTGCGCTGGGCGGCGCTGCGGATGGACGTCGCCGGCGTGGAGCGCCTCGCCGTCGCCGTGGCCACCGGCGGCACGGCGGGGAACGGCTGGGCGCTGCGCGAGGTGGTCTTCGGTGCGGAGCTGCCGGCCGCCGACGTGGACGGCATCCTGACCCGGCAGCTGGCGCTGCTCCTGGTGGACGACGACTGGCCGCGGGAGCTCGCCGAGTCCTTCGCCCGGCGCCAGGGCGGCGAGCCCGACGACGGCCCGCCCCGCCGGCACCGGCGCCGCCCCGGCACCCGCTGAGCCCGCGCGCGGGCCCGCCCGGGCCGACGGCGAGGATGGCGGGGTGACGGCAGAGCCCCTGGAGACCGCGGAACCGCGCCTCGACCCCGCCGAGTTCGCCGCGCGGGTGCGCGCCGCCGTCGACCGGCTGGCCGGCGTGGCGCTGCGGACGCCGCTGCAGCGCGCCGACCGGCTGTCCGCCGCCACCGGCGCCGACGTGTGGCTCAAGCGCGAGGACCTGCAGGTCGGCCGCTCCTACAAGGTCCGCGGCGCCTACACCACGATCAGCGGACTGGACGCCGGCGCGCGCGCCGCCGGGGTGGTGTGCGCCAGCGCGGGCAACCACGGCCAGGGCGTGGCGCACGCCTGCCGGGTGCTGGGGGTGCACGGCTCGGTGTTCGTGCCGGGGACGACGCCGCGGCAGAAGCGGGAGCGGATCGCCGCACTGGGCGGGGACGCCGTCGAGCTGGTCGTCGCCGGCGACACCTACGACGACGCCGCCGCCGCCGCGGAGGCGCGGGCACGGGCCACCGGCGCCACGCTGGTGCCGGCCTTCGACGCGCTGTCGACGGTGATCGGGCAGGCGACGGTCGCCGTCGAGCTGCTGGAGCAGCTGCCGCAGGCCCCCGACGTCGTGGTGCTGCCGGTCGGCGGCGGAGGCCTGCTGGCCGGCTGCGGCACCTGGCTGCGCGCGCACAGCCCGGGCACCCGGATCGTCGGGGTCGAGCCGGCCGGGGCCGCGAGCATGGCGGCGGCGCTGGCCGCGGGGCGGCCGGTGGAGCTGCCGGAGATCGACACCTTCGTCGACGGCGCCGCCGTCCGCCGCTCCGGGAGCGTCACCACGCCGCTGGTCCGCGACTGCGGCGCGGAGCTGCTGCCGGTGCCCGAGGGCCAGGTCTGCACCGAGATGCTGGACCTGTACCAGGTGGACGGGATCATCGCCGAGCCCGCCGGGGCGCTGGCGGCGGCCGCGCTGTCGGGTGGGGTGGTCCGCGTCGAGCCCGGTCAGACGGTGGTGTGCCTGCTCTCGGGCGGCAACAACGACGTCAGCCGGTACGCCGAGGTGATCGAGCGCTCGCTGGTGCACCGCGGCCTGAAGCACTACTTCCTGGTGGAGTTCCCGCAGGAGCCGGGTGCGCTGCGGCGCTTCCTCGACGAGGTGCTCGGCCCCGACGACGACATCGTGCTGTTCGAGTACGTCAAGCGGGACAACCGGGAGACCGGCGCCGCGCTGACCGGCATCGAGCTGGGCCGCGCCGACACCCTCCCCGCGCTGCTGGCGCGGATCGAGGCCAGCCCGCTCCGGATCCAGCACCTCGCCCCGGGGACGACGGCCTACCGCTTCCTCGTGTGAGGTGTGCGGCGCCTCTCGCCCGACCCGGGACCTTGGGCCCGGTCGCCGGAGGGGCGACCGCCCCTAGCGTGGACCTCCCCGGCCCACAGCGAGGAGCACCGATGTCCGATGCCGTGACCGTCCCCCCGCCCCGCACCTCGCAGGAGGCCGACCGCCCCCACGTCCCGGAGGGTGGCGCCGCGCCGGCCCACGCCGCGCCGGGCGGTCTCGCCGGGGCGCTCGCGGGAGCGAAGGCCGTCGTCGCCGAGACGGTGGGTCTCGGCCGCGACCTGGCGGCGATCACGGCGGGCACCGCCCGCACCGCGCCGGCCCCGGAGGACCGGCGCTTCGCCGACCCGGCCTGGCGGGACAACCCGGCCTACCGGCGGCTGGGGCAGGGCTACCTCGCCTGGTCCGCCGCCCTCGATCGGCTGGTCGACCGGTACCAGGCCGGAGGCGGCGACCCGCGCGCCGTCGAGCGGGCCCGCTTCGCCGTCGGCGCACTGACCAGCGCGGCCGCACCGACGAACACCCTGCTCGGCAACCCGGCCGCGCTGAAGAAGGCCGTCGAGACCGGTGGGCGCAGCGTCGTCCGCGGCGCGAAGGCGCTCGTGACCGACGTGGTGCACAACGGCGGCCTCCCCCAGCAGACCGACCGCTCGGCGTTCGTCGTCGGCCGCGACGTCGCCGTCACCCCGGGCGCGGTCGTGTACCGGGACGAGGTCATCGAGCTGATCCAGTACCGGCCCACGACGGCGCGTGTCCGGGAGCGGCCGCTGCTCCTGGTGCCGCCGATGATCAACCGCTACTACATGCTCGACCTGCGGCCGGGCCGCAGCTTCGTCGAGTACGCGGTCGCGCAGGGCCTGCAGGTCTTCCTCATCAGCTGGCGCAACCCGTCGCGGCAGCACGCGCACTGGGACCTCGACACCTACGCGGAGCGGATCCGCCGGGCCATCGCCGTGGCCCGCCAGGTCACCGGCTCCCCGGACGTCAACACGATGGGGTTCTGCGCCGGGGGCATCGTGCTGACCACGCTGCTCAACCACCTCGCCGCCGTCGAGGACACCAGCGTGCACAGCGCCGCGTTCGGCGTCACCCTGCTCGACTTCAGCGGGTCCGCACCGATCAACGCCTTCTCCGGCCGACGGATGGTCGGCCTGTCCAAGCGCATCTCGCGGACCCGCGGGGTCATCCCCGCCCGGACGATGGGCAGCGTCTTCACCTGGATGCGCCCCGACGACCTCATCTTCAACTACCTGGTCGACCAGTGGCTCATGGGGCAGGCGCCCCCGGCGTTCGACGTCCTCGCGTGGAACGCCGACGGCACCAACCTGCCGGCCGCCCTGCACGAGCAGTTCCTGCGGATCTACCAGGAGCACACGCTGGTCCGGCCGGGCGCGGAGACCGTGCTCGGCAGCCCGGTCGACCTCGGCTCCATCACCGTGCCGACGTTCGTCACCGGCGCGGTCACCGACCACATCACGCCCTGGACCGGGTGCTACCGGACCACCCAGCTGTTCTCGGGCCCGAGCACGTTCGTCCTCAGCTCCAGCGGGCACGTCCAGAGCCTGGTCAACCCGCCGGGCAACCCGCGGATGAACTGGTCGATCGGCAGCGCGACCGGCCCCGACCCCGAGGAGTGGCGCGCCACGGCCGAGCGGCACACCGGCAGCTGGTGGGAGAGCTGGGCGCCCTGGACGGTCGAGCGCTCGGGCGACGAGGTGCCCGCGCCGCGCGAGCTGGGCAGCGGGAACCACCCGCCGCTCGAGGCGGCACCCGGGTCCTACGTGCTGGACCGCGTGCCGGGCTGACCGGGTCCGGCGCCGCTCAGGTGCGGCCGAGGCCGACCAGGGTGACGTCGTCGGCGTCCGGGGGGTCCAGGGCGGCGAGGACGGCGTCCAGCAGCGCCTCCGGGCCCGCCTCGGCCGTCCCCGCGGCGGCGCGGAGGGTGTCCAGCCGGTCGGGCAGCGGGACGTCGCGCCGCTCGACCAGGCCGTCGCTGTAGAGCAGCAGCCGGTCGGCGTCGACCAGCCGGGTCCGGGCCTCGGGGTAGTCGACGGTGTCGAGCAGGCCGAGGGCCGGTCCGCGGCCCTCGCGCAGCAGCGAGACCCCGGCGGCGGTCACGTGCAGCGCCGGCAGGTGCCCGGCGTTGGTCACGGCGACGTCCCCGGTCTCGGGGTCGACCTCGGCGATGACGGCGGTGGCGAGCTCGCCGGGCAGCAGCGCGGCGATCACCTCGTTGAGGGCCTGCAGCGCCGCGGCCGGGCCGCGGTCGCGGAGCAGGTGGGCGCGCAGCGCGTGCCGAAGCTGCGCGGTGATGGCCGCCGCCGCGAGCCCGTGGCCGGCCACGTCGCCGAGCACGATCGAGATCCGGCCGCTCGGCAGCGGCACCAGGTCGTACCAGTCGCCGCCCACCACGTCGGCCGTGCTGGGCCGGTAGCGGGCGGCCAGCTCCAGACCGGGCACCTCGGGCAGCTGCTCGAGCAGCAGCGTGCGCTGCAGGGCGGCGGCCAGCCGGTTGTCCTCGCCGGCCCGCTGCAGGGCCGACTCGGTGAGGTGCCCGGCCAGTGCCCGGGCGGCGGCGATCTCGTGCGGGCGCCAGGGCGGCGCCGTTCCGCGGACCGTCTCGCTCCAGGCGGCGAAGGACCGCCGGGGGGACAGCCGCGGGCCGGCGCCGGTGTCGACGGTCTTCGACGTGTGCGGGTCGCCGCCCCAGGTCACCTCGCGGACGGTCTCCGGGCGGAACCAGGCGAGGAAGTCCCCGGCACCGACCTCGACGGCGAGCAGGCCGCTGGCCGTGGCGGCGACGTCGGCGGCCCCGGGCAGCACCTGCGCCAGCGCGTCGGTGGCCGGCGCCCCGGTGGCCAGCAACGCCGGGACCAGCGCGGCGACCCGGTCGGCGGGCGGCGTCGTCCCGATCAGGTGCAGCCGCCCGTCCAGGCGGAGCGCCGCGCCACCCGCGGGCAGCAGGTCGAGCACGGTCGGCGACCCCTCGGTGAGCGCCTGCGCCGGCGCGCGCGGCGTGCGGCCCAGCGCCGCCACCAGCGCCGCCTGGCGCTCGGCCACCCCGACGACGTCGTCGCGCTCGCCGGCCTCGACCGTGGTGTGCAGCAGCAGCGAGGCCGTGCGGCCGAGGAACTCCGCCGCCGTCCGGTCGGCCACCGAGGGCCGGTGCGGGCCGGCGTAGTGGTGGCAGGCGATGAGGCCCCACAGCCGGCCGCGGTCGATCAGCGACACCGACATCGAGGAGATCACGCCCATGTTGGCGAGGTACTCCAGGTGCACCGGCGAGACGCTGCGCAGCGCGGCCCCGGAGAGGTCCAGCGGCCGCCCGGTCCGCGGATCCGTCGCCGGCCGCAACGGCACCGGGCGGTAGGTGGCGTCGGGGATCAGCCGCAGCCAGTTGGTCGTGTAGAGCGCGCGGGCCTGGGCCGGGATGTCGCTGGCGGGGTAGCGCAGGCCGAGGAAGGGGGCGAGGTCGGCACGCCGGGCCTCGGCGACCACCTCGCCGTTCCACTCCGGGTCGAAGCGGTAGACCATCACGCGGTCGAACCCGGTGAGCGTGCGGACGTCGCGGGCGAGGGTGTCGGCGAGCCCGGCCAGACCGGTGGTGGCCGACAGCCGCTGGAGCACCGCCGGCAGCCGGCGGTGCCAGGCCGCCCCGGCCTCCTCGGCGCCCTCGACCGGCTCCCACTCGGTGAGCAGCAGCCCGTCGGCGCGGGACACGACGAGGTCGAACTCGGCGCCGCGCACGGTCACCCGCAGCGGGTTGAGCTCCGCGAGGTCACCGGCCAGCCCGGCACGCAGCCGGGTGAGATCGGCGTCCCCCAGGACGGCGGAGAGGTCGTCCCCCTCGCCCAGCAGCTCCGCGGCGTTGGCCGAGGCGACGACGACGGCGAGCTCGGGCTCGGTGACCGCGAGCAGGGCGCCGTGCGGCTGGATGGCGCCGGGGACGGCGATCGGCTCGTCCGCGCAGCGCTGCAGGGCCTCGTCGCCGAGGGCCGGGACACCGGTCGGTGCGGAACTCGGCGGCGACGTCATCGCCGGCGACCCTACGGGCCGACCACTCCGTCGATGCCCCTGGCCGCCTCCACGACGGGGACCAGCGCCTGCAGCTCCAGGAGGTCGATGACCAAGCGGACCGGCCGGTTCTCCTGCGGGCAGACCACCTGGAGGGGCACGCCGCTGCCGGTGGCAGCGCGGGCGGAGCGCGCCAGTTGCCGGGCGCCGGAGGAGTCCATGAACGTCGTCTCCGTGAGGTCGATGACCATCGAACTCGGGGACGTGGCCAGCTGCGCGTCGACCGCCTCGGCCAGCCGTGGCGCCGTCGCGATGTCGAGCTCGCCGCGTACCCTCACCGCAGGGCGTCCGAGCACCGTCGTCCGCTCGATCTCGAACAGCACGGGTCGGTCCCCTCGTCGGTGTGCACTGGCTCCTCCGCAGGGTAGTTGCCGCCGACCGCGAAGGGTGATCCGCCCGTGGACATCTCGTTCACCGTCCGTCTGCCGGTGGACTCGACCAGCGTCCCGTTCGTCCGGGGGCTCTGCCGCCAGGCGCTGGAGCACCTGCAGGTCGACCCGCCCGTGGTCGACGAGGTCGCGCTGGCGCTGACCGAGGCGTGCGCCAACGTGGTCCAGCACGCGGCGGGGGACGTGGACTACGAGGTCCAGGTCGACATCGTCGACGGGACCTGCCGGATCAGCGTGTTCGACGGCGGCGACGGGTTCGACGTCGACGCGCTGCCCGCCGGCGAGGAGCGCTCCCCGCTGGACGACGGCCGCGGGCTGCTGCTCATGCAGGCGCTGGTGGACCGGTTGAGCTTCGTGCACGAGCCCGACGGCCGGCACCGGGTCACCCTGGAGAAGCGGCTGGTCCTGCACCCGCCGCTGCGCCTGGTCGACCCGGTCTGACCGTCGCGCCGATGCAGAAGGCGGGCAGCGTCCTCGAGGACCGGTACGAGCTGCAACTCCTCCTCGCCACGGGCGGGATGGGGCAGGTGTGGCGCGCCCGTGACCTCGTCCTCGGCCGGCAGGTCGCGGTCAAGGTGCTGCGCAGCGAGTACACCGGCGACGCGGTCTTCCTGACCCGCTTCCGGACCGAGGCCCGGCTCTCCGCGGGGCTCGTGCACCCCAACGTCGCCGTGCTGCACGACTACGGCGAGGTGGACGCCGGCGGGGACCGGCTGGTCTACCTGGTGATGGAGCTCGTCGAGGGCGAGCCGCTGTCGACGGTGCTGCAGCGGGAGCGGCGGCTGTCTCCGACCCGGGCCCTCGACGTGCTGCGCCAGGCCGCCGCCGGGCTGGCCGCGGCGCACGCGGCCGGGGTCGTGCACCGGGACGTCAAGCCGGGCAACGTCCTGGTCGGCGACGACGGCACCGTCAAGATCACCGATTTCGGGATCGCCTGGTCGGCGGCGAACGCGGCGGTCACCCGCACCGGCCACGTCGTCGGCACCGCCCAGTACCTCGCGCCCGAGCAGGTGGAGGGCGCGAAGGCCACCGCCGCCAGCGACGTCTACTCCTGGGGCATGGTCGCCTACGAGTGCCTGGCCGGCCGGCGTGCGTTCGACGGGGACAACCCGGTCGACGTGGCGGTGCTCCAGCTGCGGGAGACCCCGGCCCCGCTGCCGGACGACGTCCCCGAGCCGGTGCGGCGGCTGGTCGACCGGACGCTGGTCAAGGACCCGGCCGGCCGGATCGCCGACGGCGCGGCGCTGCTGGCCGCGATCGACGAGGTGGTCGCCCCGGACGGGCCCGCCCGGTTCGACACCCTGGTGATGCCCGCGGTGCGCACCGAGCCGGAGACCCGTGCCATGGCCGTGCCGCTCGGGGACGTCGGTGGTGCGCCCCAGGACCGTGCCGGGCTGCCGGACGACGACGTCCTCGACGAGGCCTCCGGCTCCCGCCGGTGGGGGGCCCGCGTGCTCGTGCCGCTGGTCGTCGCGCTGCTGGCGGTCGCGGCGGTGGCGACCGGGCTGCTCCTGGGGTCGAGCGGCGACCCGGCAGCGACCAGCGGGCCGTCGGCGGTGCCGACGCCCTCGCCCTCGTCGGTGGCCGCCGCGCCGCCGGCGCCGCTCGTGCCGCGCGTCCGGCTGGTCGCCGCGGAGCACGTCGGCCGGCCGGTGGACCGGGTCCAGGCCGAGCTCACCGGGCTGGACCTCGTCGTCGTCCTGCGGGCGGTCGAGACCACCGACGTGCCGGCGGGTGCGGTGACGGCGCTGGAACCGGTGGGTGACGTGCCCGTCGGCACCACGGTCACCGTCACCCACGCCGTCGCGCCACCCCCTCCCCCGCCTCCGCCGCCCCCGCCCGTGGTCGTCGCCCCGCCGGTGCCGGACACCGCGGGCGAGGGGGACGGGGACGACGGGGACCGGGAGGAGCGGCGCCGCGAGCGGGCCGAGGAACGCGAGGACCGGGAGCGCGATCGAGGCCGCGGCCGCGACTGACCGCGGGGCGGGAACGGCCGTGTCCGCCCTCCCGACGGGGTATGGGCCGACCGTGGAGACCATCAACGAGCGGCTGCTGAACTGGGCGTCGATCCTCGAGCCGACCACCCGCCTGCAGGCCGAGCGCACCGCGTCGATGCCGTTCATCCACCCGCACCTGGCGCTGATGCCCGACGCGCACCTGGGCATGGGCGCCACCGTCGGCTCGGTCATCCCGACCGACGGCGCGATCATCCCAGCGGCGGTCGGGGTGGACATCGGCTGCGGGATGAACGCCGTCCGCACCCAGTTCACCGCGGCCGACCTGCGCGGCCGGAACCTGGCGGTGCTGCACGAGCAGATCTCCCGGGCGGTCCCGCTGTCGGCCGGCCGGTACAACAAGAAGGTCCGCGACACCGCCGCGGCGCGGGTCGCCGAGCTGCGCGGGCTGCCCGGCGCGGACCAGGCCGACGGCGTCAGCTCGAACTGGCCGCTGCAGCTGGGCTCGCTCGGGTCGGGCAACCACTTCATCGAGGTCTCGCTGGACGAGGCCGACCGGGTGTGGCTGTTCCTGCACTCCGGCTCGCGCGGGGTGGGCAACCGGCTGGCGTCCACGCACATCCGGATCGCGCAGGAGCGCTGCCGCGGGATCGACCTGCCCGACCGCGACCTCGCCTACCTGGAGGAAGGGACGCCGGAGTTCGACGCCTACATCGAGGCGCTGCGCTGGGCCCAGCGGTTCGCCGCCCTCAACCGCGAGGAGATGATGGACCGCGTCGCCGAGCAGGTCTCACGGTTCCTCGGCACCGAGGTGGAGCGGGTCACCGAGATCAGCTGCCACCACAACTACACCGAGCGCGAGACGCACGCCGGACGGTCGGTGTGGCTGTCCCGCAAGGGCGCGATCTCGGCCCGCGCGGGGCAGGAGGGCCTGATCCCGGGGTCGATGGGGGCGGCGTCCTACGTCGTCGCCGGCAAGGGCAACGCCGACGCCCTGATGTCGGCGCCGCACGGCGCGGGCCGCAACCACTCGCGGAACGCGGCTCGGCGGCTGTTCTCCCGCGCCGACCTCGACAAGCGGATGACGGGCATCGCCTGGGGCCGCTCGGACGCCTTCCTCGACGAGCACCCGGATGCGTACAAACCGATCGACACCGTGATGGCCGACGCCGCCGACCTCGTGGAGATCCGGCACACGCTGCGCCAGGTGGTCAACGTCAAGGGCGACTGAGGACATCCGGCCCGGCGTGGGGGCCCGGGGCGGGCTAGCGTCGGCCGGGCACGGGGCCGGAGCGGGAGATGCGCGATGGGCACGCTGCTGCTGTGCGGTGGCACCGGCGTCCTCGGCGGGCGGATCGCCACGCTGCTGGCCGGGCGCGGAGTGCGTGTGCGGGTGATGGTCCGTGCGGGGAGCGACGAGAGCGCCCTGCGAGCGCTCGGCGCCGAGATCGTGACCGGCGACCTGACCGACCCGGCGAGCCTGGACCGGGCGGTGACCGATGCGGGCACGGTCGTCTCGACCGCCAACGCCATCGGGCGGCTGCTCGCCGGGCGGGCGCGCGGCCTGACCCTCGACGCCGTCGACCGCGTCGGCAACCTCGCGCTGGTGCGCGCGGCGGAGACAGCCGGCGTCGAGCGGTTCGTGTTCGTGTCGATGTCCGGGCTGAGCGCCGCCATGGTCGCCCGCTCGCCCTTCGCCGCGGCCAAGCGGCAGACGGAGCGGGCCCTGGCCGCCTCCCCGATGCCGTCGGTGGTCGTCCGGCCGAGCCGGTTCCAGGAGACGTGGCTGTCCCCGCGGACCGGCATCCACCCGGACCGGCGGCTCGCCGTGGTCTACGGGCGCGGCCGGACGCCGGAGCGATTGGTCGCCGTCGGCGACGTCGCCGAGGCCTGCGTCCGGCTGGCGCTCGCCGGCGATCCGCCGTCGACCGTGGAGGTCGGCGGGTCGGAGGCGCTCACCCGGCATCAGGTGGTCGACGGCTTCGAGAGGGAGACGGGCACCCGGTTCCGGCGGATCCGCGTGCCGCGGCCGGCGCTGGCGGCAGGGAGCCGGGCGCTGCGGCGGGCCAAGCCGGAGCTCGCCTCGATCCTCGGCATGGCCCTGACCGCCGACGAGGAGGACGACGGTGTCGGACCCGACGCGCTGCGTCGACTCGGCATCGAGCCCCGGACGACGTCGCAGGCGATCTCCGACCTGGTGCGGGAGCGTGTCGCCGCCGACGGGTGACCTGTGGCCCGGCCGGCACGGGCTGCGCCGGTGGCCGACGTCGAGGGCGACTAGGGGCGTCGGGTGTGCCAGTCGGTCGCCTCCTGGTAGGCGGCGGCGACCTGGAACAGCGTCGCCTCGTCGAACCGGCGGGCCGCGAGTGACACCCCGACCGGGTTCCCGCTCCGGGGGTGGAAGCCGATCGGCAGGCTCAGGGTGGGGCCGTCGTGCAGGGACCAGGGCACCGTGGCGCGGCCGAGCACCCCCGCCGGGTCCCAGGACGACTCCCCCGCGGCGACCGGCGCCTCCACGGGCACCACCGGGGTGACGACGACGTCGACGTCGTCGAACACCTCGGCGAGGCGCCGACGGTAGCGCTGCCGGAACTCCAGGGACCGCACGAGGTCGGTCCCGGCGACCGCCATCCCCGACGACAGGCGGGCCCGGACGTCCGGGGAGAAGTCCTGCGGGGACGCGGCCAGCCGCTCCTGGTGGAACGCCGCGCCCTCGCACCGGATGATGCGCAGGCAGTGTTCCGTGGCGTCGGCGGCCCGGAGGTCCGGGACGGCGGCGGAGGCGGTGCCCTGGTCGGCGAGCCACCGCAGGAAGTCCTCGACGAGGGCGCCGATGCCGTCGTCCAGCTCGTCGAAGAAGAAGTCGCGGGCTACCCCGGCCCGCATCCCGTCGAGGGGCTTCCCGATCAGCGCCGTCGCCGGGAGCCCGTCGCTGACCGTCGACCACGGGTCGGTCGGGTCGGGAGCCCGGAGGGCGTCCGCCAGCTGGGCGACCTGCACCGCGGAGCGGCCCATGGGGCCGACCGTGTCGATGCTGCGCCCGACCGGGACGACGCCCGACGTGGAGATCGTGCCGACGCTGGGCCGCAACCCCACGACGCCGTTGAGCGCCGCGGGGATGCGCACCGACCCCCCGGTGTCGGTGCCCAGCGCGAGGTCGCAGTAGCCGGCGGCGAGGGCGGCGCCCGGGCCCCCGCTGGACCCTCCGGCGGTGCGGTCGGTGTCCCAGGGGTTGCGGCAGGAGCCGTACCAGGGGTTCTGCGTCATCGTCCCCCACGCCAGCTCGGCCATGTTGAGCTTGGCGACCACGACCGCCCCGGCGCGCCGGAGGAGCGCGACGCTGGGCGCGTCCGATACCGCGACGTGGTCGGCGCGGTACGCCGACCCGGCCGTGGTCAGCACCCCGGCGGCGTCGATGTTGTCCTTGAGCCCCACGAGCGCCCCGTCCAGCGGACCGCGGGACTCCCCGGCGGCGCGTCGCCGGTCCGCGGCCGCGGCGGCACCGCGTGACTCCTCGATCCAGGTGATGACGGCACGGAGGTCGGCGTCGCGGGCCTGCCACCGCGCGCGGGCCTCGTCCCACCGCTGCGTCGCGGGCGTCTCGTCCGGGTCCTGCATCCCCACCTCCGGAGGTCTGGGGCGCCCGGTGGCTCCCGGGCGGTCGATCACGACGCGGCTCAGCTCGGCGCGGCTGTGCTCGCTGCGGTTCGGCTCGGCGCGCCGGGGCTCCAGCCGCTCGCGGCCAGCCAGGCCGGGAGGTCGTGGGTGTCCGGGGCGAGGGCGCGGGTGGCGGCGACGTCGCCCTGGTAGGCGGGCAGTTCGCCGAACCAGGCGAACATCGCCCGCAGGTCCTCGTCGTCGCCGAGGACGTCGAGCGGCAGGGGCTCGTAGCGTGCGCGCAGCGCGCGGGCGGTGGCACCGCCCTGCCGTCCGGTGGCGCCGACGACGGCGATCAGGGGTTCGGGCACGCGGCGGCTCCTCGGACACAGGGGTGGACCGGCACCACTGTGCCCGCCGGGTCCGACGACGTGGAGATCAGGGGGACCCGGTGCCCACTGCGAACGGGGGCGCCCAGACGCCGCGGGCCTCATCCGGGCGGCGGCCGCGGTCGGCGGACGGGTCGTGCTCGAGGCGGCTCGGCTGCCCAGCGGCTCCGGGCCGGTCAGCTCACGCGCCGAGCCGCTCCAGGGCGACGGCGACCCGCAGGCGCGCCTCGGGCACGCGGGTCTCCCCCGTCCGGAGGTGGCGGCCCAGGACGTCGGCGGCGCGCTGCAGCTCCGGGACGGACTTGGGCTGGTCGCTGTTGATCCACGCGATCAGGTCGTCGAGCTCGGTCATGGGGGCCTCCGGGCCGTTGCTTGGCGCAATGAGGGTTGCCCATGGACGGCGGCGTGCACAGGGACCAACGTCCGCAGTGATCAACTGCACGTCAGCCGGAGAGCACCCGGATGGGCTGGCCGGCGAGGAAGGCGGCGATGTCCTCGACCGCCTCGCCGTAGAAGACCGCGTAGGTGTCGCGGGTCACGTAGCCCAGGTGCGGGGTGAGCACCGTGCGCGGGGCGCGCCGCAAGGGGTGGCCGGCGGGCAGCGGCTCGCGGTCGTAGACGTCGATGCCGGCAGCGGCGACGCGGCCGGTGGTCAGCGCGTCGACCAGGGCGGTCTCGTCGACGATCGGCCCGCGGGAGGTGTTGACCAGGATCGCGGTCGGCTTCATCCGGTCGAGTTGCGGGCGGCCGACCAGCCCGCGGGTGCGGTCGGAGAGGACGAGGTGGACGGTGACGACGTCCGCGGTGGCGAACAGCGTCTCCTCCTCCACCCGGCGGACGCCGGCCGCGGCCGCGCGCTCCTCGGTCAGGTTGGGGCTCCAGGCGACGACGTCCATGTCGAAGGCCTGGCCGATGCGGGCGACCCGGGTGCCCAGCCGGCCCAGTCCGACGACGCCGAGCGTGCCGCCGGCGAGGTCGGTGCCGAGGGTCGTCTGCCAGCGGCCGGCGCGCAGGGCGGCGTCCTCCTGCGGCACCTGCCGGGCGACGGCCAGGATCAACGCCCAGGTCAGCTCGACGGTGCCGGGGGTGTGAGCGCCGGTGCCGCAGACGGTGACCCCGTGCGCGCGGGCCGCGGCGAGGTCGATGGCGGCGTTGCGCGCGCCGGTGGTGACCAGCAGGCGGAGGCGGGGCAGGCGCTCGAGCAGCGCGCGCGGGAACGGCGTCCGCTCGCGCATGGCGACCACGACGTCGAAGGGCTCGAGCCGCCGGACGAGGCGGTCGGCGTCGTCCACGTGGTCGGCGAAGAAGGCGACCTCGGCCGTCCCGGGGAGTGCGGACCAGTCGGCGGAGGCGGCGGCGACGGTCTGGTAGTCGTCGAGGACGGCGATGCGCGTCATGGCATGCGCCGGCGACCCCGGCCCGGTGTCGGGCCGGGGTCGCCGGGCGGGGAGATCAGTGGCCGCGGCCGTAGCCCCTGGTGCCGCCTGAGCCCTTCTGCTTGGCCTGGAAGTCGGCGATCATCTTCTTGATCTTGGCCTGGTTCTGCGGCTTGCGGGCCTCCTGGAGGACCTTCGCCGCGATCCCCGACGCCAGGACCTTCCTGAGCATTCCAGCCATGTCTCGGCCTCCTCGTGGTTCGTCGTGCCGGTGGTTGCCTTGATCGTGCCCGGGGAACGGCCGGGCCAACCCCTCGGGTTCCGCCGCGCCGCTGGGAGTCGCCGTCCGCACACGGTGCGTCCAGGCGCACCGTGACGTGACGAGGTTTCCCCCGGACCGCTGACCTGCGCTTCTCCGGACCGGCCGACGGGCGTCGTCCGGCGTCGGCGGTGGTCAGGACGGCGTTTCGGGGTGCGACCGGCGGTCGTCCACAGCGGGGCCCCCGTGGTCAGCGGCGCCCCCGGCACCGACCTAGCGTCTGTTCCGGCCCGGAGGGGGCCTCTCGCCACCCGAACCGTGGTGGCACCCCGCCGGACACCGCCGAACCACCGCGCCGGCCGATGGCCGGCGCCCGGACCGGGGACCCATCGCAGTCCCGGGGTGAAGCGCGATCCGTCGCGCCGGGCGACTCCCCCGCCCGAACCCGTCAGCTAACCCGGTAGGCGGTCGTGGAGAACAGGAGAACCCGTCGTCCATGACGACCGCACGCACGTCTTCAGCACGCCATCTGTTCCGCGGGATCGCCGTCGCCACCGTCGCCGGTGCCGGCATCGCACTCTCGCCGGTCGCCGCCTCCGCTGACACCGGCGGCGTCACGATCCAGTCGGTCGCCCCCGCCGCGGCGCCCGTGGCGGCTCCGAACGCCGCCGCCCAGGTCGCCGTCGACACCGCGCTCGCCCAGGTCGGCGACCGCTACGTGTACGGCGCCACCGGCCCGAACTCGTTCGACTGCTCGGGTCTGACCAGCTACTCCTACGCGGCGGCCGGGGTCACGATCCCGCGCACGTCGAAGCTGCAGTCGACGTCGGGGACCCCGGTCGCCAAGGCCGACCTCAAGCCCGGTGACCTGGTGTTCTTCTACAGCCCGGTCTCGCACGTGGGCATGTACATCGGCAACGGGCAGATGGTGCACGCCTCGACGGCGAGCAAGCCCGTCGCGGTCGTCAACCTCGACTCGATGCCCGGCTACAACACCGCGCGCCGCGTCGTCTGAGGCTCGTCCGTGCCCCGGCCGCCATCGAGCGGCCGGGGCACGGGTCCCCGGTCAGCGCAGGCGGAAGGTCGCCGTGAGGGTCGACCCGTCGCGGAACCGCAGCACCAGCTCGCGGCAGCCCGTGTCCGTGCGCGCGGTCTTCCACACGTAGCTGTAGGTCTGGGAGGCAGCGTCGTAGGTCAGGCCGGAGTTGCTGGCGGCGACGCTCTCCTCGACGGCGTCCGTGGTCGTGCCGCAGGTGGCACTGACCACCCTCGGGTACCCGGGGACAAGGACGTCGAGGCCGCGGTCGCCACCGAGGCGGAACTTCACCGGCACCGCCGAGCCCGCCTTGACAGTGTTCACGGTCGGCTGGGCATCCACCGGCGGGAAGGGCCCGGTGACGCTGTAGCCGAGCCGCCCGAAGGTCCAGGTGCTGAAGTGCGACGTCCGGACCGTCACCGCCACGTCGCCGTCCCCGGCGGCGGTACGGCTGACGAGACACGGGTCGGGCACGGCGGCGGTGGGGCCGGTGCACGCGGCCAGTGCCACGCCGTCGCGCCACACCTGCACGTCCGCCGGCGCGACCCCGCCGACGAGTGAGACGTCGAGGGTGAAGGTCACGCGGTAGGGCGCCACAGCCGTGCCGACCGGTCCCTCGATGACGACCTGCCGGCCGAACAGGGCGAACCCGGACGGGGCCGCGGCGGTGGTGGGCTGCGCGTCGACCGTGAGGGTCCCGCTGACCCCGGCCGGGACCGCGATCTGGGTCTGCAGGGGCGCGTCGGCGGTGGCCGAGGCGCCGGTGGACACGGTCTCCGGGCCGGTGACGGTGGTGTCCAGGTCGCCGGGCGCCGGAGGGTTGGCCGTCGGCAAGGGCTGCCACGCGACGTTGTACTCCTGCTGCCCTTCCGCGAGATCGCTCGGCACGACGCGCACCGCGCCGGAGCCGAGGTCCAGCACGTGGGTGCGGGTGCGCTCGTCCGGGGACTCCGCGGGGTCGGTGGCCACGAATGCCACCTGGGAGCCGTCCGGACTGAACACCGGCGACCTCGTCCGCCCGCGGTCGCCGTCCACCCGCTCGGGATCGGCGCCGTCGGTGCTCATGAGCCACAGCCCGCCAGGCTCGTCGAGCGAGTCGCTCGTCCCGCCGGTGGCGACGACCAGGAGACCACCTGCCGGGTGGACGTCGACGTCGACCTCGGTCACCGGGGTGTCAGCGACGAGCGCCACGGGCCCGCCCGTGGCGAGGACGCGGTGGACGTCGTCCGGGTGTGCGGCCGCCTGGTCGCAGACCGTGAAGTAGAGGTGACCGTCGACACCCCAGGCGGCGTCGTTCATGCAGTCGGTGTCCACCAGGAGCCGGGGCTCCCCCGAGCCGTCGGAGGCGATCACGTAGAGGTCGTCGGTGGACGTCGTGTAGGCCAGTTCGCTGCCGTCGGGGCTCCACGCGACGTCGAAGGCACGGTGGGTGGTCGGGCTGACTGGCCGACGGTCGGTCCCCGTGATGCTCGCCGTGTACACCAGCCGGGTGTCATCGACGTCGTTCCGGACGGTCACAGCGAGGCGCGTGCCGTCGGGACTGAACGCGGGCTTCCGCACGAACGTGTCTTCCCACACCAGCTGCTGCCCCGAGCCGTCCGGGTTCATGGTGTAGACGCCCGGCAGGTGGTCGGGGCCCTCATCTCGCATGACCGCGAGGAGGCCGGGCGCGCCGGGCGTCTGGGCGCCGGCGGACGGGGCCAGGGAGAGGGCGAGTGCCGCCGTCGACGTGGTCGTGACCAGCGCGACGAGTCCGCGGCGGAGGGTGGTGGTCATGGTTGGCTTCTCTCGGGAGAGCGCAGACCTCGATGCCGACCACGGTATGGCGCCGCAGGTGGCGCCGACATTGGACGATCCGGGGGTTGTACAGGCGGGATGGCATACGGGCCGGAGTGCCGACGGCGCATTCCGTCACTGCGACATCGATGCCCGTCCCGCGCACCCCGGTGGAGCGGCCATCAGCTCCGGCAGGGCGCCGCGGGGTGCTCGGCCGGCTGGAGTGAGAAGACCGCGGACTGGTCGCGCGGCCACGCCCGGAGGAACAGCAGTCCGAGCCGGGTGTTGAGGAAGGCCGCGGGGCCGCAGTCGCGGACCTGCGCGGCGAGGTGCGCGGCGTCGTGATTGCGCCAGCGCTGCAGGTCGGCGCCGAGCGCCAGGGTGACGACGTCGTCCACCGCGCCCATGACGATCACGACCTCCCAGTGCTCGGCGGCGTCGTCGCGGCACAGCTGCACGCGCGCCGGGTGCGGGGCGTGTCCGGGGGCGTGGCTGCCGCACCGCGTCAGCCCGGGCGTCCGCCGTCCCGAGGGGGACTCGAGCTCACGATCGGACATGAGGCGCTCCTCGCATCGTCGCCAGGTGAGGAGGAGCGTCTGCCCGCGCGGCGGTCGCACGAACGTCGCCGGCCACCCGGACCCCCCATCGGGGTGCCGTCGTCCTCCCCGGGGGTGGACGACGCGGTCCCGGGTGACGCACGGTCAGCGGCGGCCGGGCGCGGCTCGTTGCAGGATCGCCTGGTGACCACCACCATGCACCGCTCGCACCGGGTCGCCGGCGCCCTCGTCGGCTCGGCCGTCGGCGACGCCCTCGGCGCGCCGTTCGAGTTCGGCCCGGCGGGCGCCTTCTCCGCGCGCTTCCCCGTTCCCGCCCGGGGCGTCGAGACCGAGATGTGCGGCGGTGGTTCCCTGGGCTGGGAGCCCGGCGAGTTCACCGACGACACCCAGATGGCGCTGCTCGTCGCGACGTCCCTGGTCGAGCGCGGCGGCCTGGACGAGGCCGACCTGTTCGACCGGTTCCGCACCTGGGCGCAGGCCGACCCGCCGGACATCGGCATCCAGACCCGCGCCGTCCTCGCCTCCGGCCTGCCGTGGGACGTCGCCGCCGCCGACCACTCCACCCGCACCGGGCGGGCGGCCGGCAACGGCTCGCTGATGCGGACCACACCCGCGGCCATCCGCTTCTCGCGCGACGGGACCCAGGCGACCATGGACGCCGCCCGCCGCATCTCCGCGCTCACCCACGGCGACCCGTCGGCCGGCGAGGGCTGCGCGGTCTTCCACGAGCTGGTGCGGGTGGCCCTGGACGGCGGCGACCCGCTCGCCGCCGTCCCGGCAGCCCTCGACCAGGTGGCACCCGAGCACCGGCCCCGCTGGGCGGCCGTCCTCGACCCGCACTGGACCCCCGCCGACGCGACCGAGGCCAACGGGGCGGTGTGGCCGACGCTGGGCCAGGCGGTGTGGGCGCTGCGCCACGGCCGGGACTTCGCCGAGGTGCTGCGGCTGGTCGTCGACCTCGGTGGGGACACCGACACCGTCGCCGCGGTCTCCGGCGGCCTCGCCGGAGCGGTCCACGGCATGGGCGGCATCCCGATGCGCTGGTCGTCGGTGGTGCACGGGAAGGTGCCCGGCTTCGGCGACCGGCGGTGGGGACTGGCCGACCTGCAGCAACTGGCCGCCGCCCTCGACGGCGGCGCCCTGCAGAGCTACGACCCCGGCGTGATCCCGCGGATCGGCCCCCGGGAGGTGCTGCCCGGCATCTGGGCCGGCAACCTCGACGGTGCCCGGTACAGCGAGGCCGACTTCGCCGTCATCTCGCTCTGCCGGCTCGGCGACCCGTTCCCGCACGAGGTGCACCGGATGGCCTACCTCGCCGACAACGACCTCAACGCCGACGTCGACACCGTCCTGACCGACGTCCTCGACGACATGGCGGCCCTGCGCGCCGACGGACGCCGCATCCTCGTGCACTGCCACGGCGGGGCCTCCCGGACCGGGCTGGTGCTGCGCGGCTGGCTGGTCCGCGAGGAGGGCATGTCCGTGGCCGAGGCGACCGGGCACGTCGCCGAGCGGTGGGAACACCTCGGCCTGTGGAACGACAGCTTCACCGCCGCCCTGCACCGGCTCGAGCGGTCGCGCTGATCAACTCCCCTGCTGACGACGGGCTGCGGACCATGGAGCAGGCGGAGCCCCGATGGCCACGCCCCGCCGGGCGCGGACCCGTGGTCGCGCTGGGCAAGCTGGTGGCCGACCAGGTACTGCAGTTGTCCGCGCCGCTCGTGGTCGGCGGGCAGCAGCGGGTCGTCCGGACGACGACTGCGGGCGGAGCGCCGGCCAACGTGACGGCGGGCCTGACGCGGACCGGGGCGCCGGCGCGGATGGCGGGCTGGGCGGGTGCGGACCCGCTCGCGGACGGACTGCTGACCGCCCTGGCCGGGCGAGGGGTCGAGACGGCGGTGGTGCGCCGCGGCCGGACGCCGCTGTCGACGGTGCTGGTCCACCCGGACGGCGAGCGGACGCTGCTCACCGACCGCGGGGAGGGCCGGCTGGAGTCGGCCGACGTCCGCAGGGAGTGGGTTGCCGGCGCCGCCGTCCTCCACCTGGACGGCTACGACCTGCTGCCCGACCGGTTCCCCGACGCGCTGCGGACCGCAGCATCGCTCGCGCACGGCGCCGGAGTCCCGATCAGCGTCGACGTGGCGGCGGCCTCCCGCATCGAGCAGCACGGTGCGGACGAGTACGTCGAGCTGATCGCCGGCCTCCGGCCGGACCTCCTGTCGTGCAACGCGGCCGAGGCGGAGGTGCTGGGGCTGGTCGGCGGCCTGCCCGGATGGGCCCCCGAGCTGGTGCTGGTGCACGCCGGCGCACGGCCGACACGGGTGCTGACCCGGGCGGGGGCGGAGGAGGTGCCGGTGGCGCCCCTGCCGGAGGGGTGGCTGCGCGACACGACCGGCTGCGGGGACGCGTTCGCGGCCGGTGTGCTGGCGGGCTGGCGGGCCGGGGCGCCGGTCCTGGACGCCGTCCAGGCCGGCCACGCCATGGCCGCGGTGGTCGCCGGCGTCCTCGGCGCCCGGCCGCCGACGTCCTGACCGGCAGGCAGGCCCCTGAGCGCGACGATGGCGGCCGGTGAGCCGTTCGGCCCGCCGACCGCCATCGCGGTGTCCGGAACGGTTACGGCGTCGCCGCGAAGGCGCTGTCGCCGATCCGCTGGACCTCACCCACCCCCGGCATGCCGAGGAAGATGCCCACGCTCCACGCCGAGGCGTACAGCTCGCCGTCCTCGATCTCGAGGCCGGTCGGCATGACCACCTCGGCGGTGGCGCGCTCGCCGTCCGGCGAGATCCGGGTCATCTGCCCGACCGTCGTCGGGTCGAAGCCCTCCGGCGGCGGCCCCTCGCCCTCCGGTGCACCCTCGAGCACGTTGGAGACGTAGACCGTGCCGTGCCGGTCCACGGCCACACCGGTGACCGACGTCAGGCCCGTGATGACGTCGACCGGCTTGCCGTGCTGGTCGAGGACGTAGACCCGTCCCGCCCCGGGCACCTCGGCCCCGAGCGTGCCGACGTAGACGAGCCCGTCCGGACCCTCGGTGATCTCGGTCGGCACCGGGTCGCAGCCGGTGGTTCCCGGGTTGTTCTCCGCGGCCTCGCACCCGGGGACGTCGGTGACGACCGGCGGGACGAAGAACGTGCTGATCTCGCCGCTGTACAGGTCGATGGAGAGGACGGCGTTGGCACCGGCGTCAGCGACCAGGACGCGGTGGTCCTGGGCGAGCACCGAGAAGGGGTTCGACAGCGTGTCGGCCGGCTGCGTCTCGGCCTCGTCCAGCCACTGCTCCTGCCCGTCGGGGTTGTGCTCGAGTTCGTACGCGAGGAGGTCGAACGACCGGGTGACGTGGCCGTACGGCGTCGCCTCGACGAGCAACTGGCTGGGCCCCTCGGCCGGGGGCTCGGCGGGCGGCGGCGCGGCTCCTTCGGCCGGCGGTGGTGCCCCTTCCTCGGGTGGCGGGCCGGCCGCTTCTCCGACCGCGACGTAGAGCAGGCCGTTCTCGTGGTCGACGCCCTGCGCGTTGCCCATGCCGGTCAGCAGCGTGCGGACCTCGCCGCTGTACGGGTCCACCGAGGACACCTCGCCGCTGTCGGACTCGGCGACGACCAGCCGGTCGCCCTTGTAGCCGCTGAGCTGCCGCGGCCCGTCCAGCCCGCCCGCGATCGTCGTGACGGGCTCGCCCCCGCCGTGCCAGTCCCCGCCGTGCGCGCTCGCCGTCGCCGGGAACGCCACCACCAGGGCCAGCGTCGCCGCCGCCCCCAGGGCCGCCTTGTCGTGCCGCATACGTGTCTCCTCCAGTTGGGACCCCCCGAGAACGCGGGCGAACCTGCCAGGGACCGCGGTGGGAAGTAGAGGCCTGGAGCTGTTCCGCTTTCCGCGCCCGCGCGCGGCGTGGCGGGGCGTAGTGGCCTCCCGCACGGGGAGATCACCTGCTCAAGCGGTCATGAACCCGCTCTCGTACGCCGCGATGACGGCCTGGGTGCGGTCGCGGGCGCCGAGCTTGAGCAGCACTCCGCTGACGTGGGTCTTCACCGTCTCGCGGCTGAGGTGCATCCGGCCGGCGATCTCGGCGTTGGACAGCCCGCCGGCCACCAGCCGCAGGACGTCGGCCTCGCGGCCGGTCAGCTCCGGCAGCGCGGCGGCCCCGCGGGCGCGGGACGGCGCGTGGGAGGCGATGAGCCGGCGGGTCAGGTCGGGCAGGACCAGCGAGGTGCCCCGGGCGACCACCCGGATCGCGTCGACGAGCTCGTCGGGGTCCGACCGCTTCAGCGCGAAGCCGCTGGCGCCGGCCTGCAGCGACCGGAACAGGTAGTCGTCGTCCTCGAAGGTGGTCAGCACCAGCACGCGCGGCCGCCGGGGATCGCGGGCGACCAGCTCCGCGGTCGCCGCGATGCCGTCCATGTCCGGCATCCGGACGTCCATGAGGACGACGTCGGGATCGGTGCGGGCCGCGGCGTCCAGCGCCTCGCGGCCGGTACCGGCGTCCCCCACCACGGTCAGGTCGGGCTCGCTCTCCAGGATCACCCGCAGCCCCGAGCGGACGAGCACGTCGTCGTCGACCAGCAGCAGCCGCAGGCTCATGCGGCTCCCGACAGCGGCAGGGTGACGCACAGCTCGAAGCCGCCGGACGGCGAGGGCTCGGCGCTGAGCG
This sequence comes from Geodermatophilus sabuli, assembly GCF_010686765.1. GTDB lineage: Bacteria > Actinomycetota > Actinomycetes > Mycobacteriales > Geodermatophilaceae > Geodermatophilus > Geodermatophilus sabuli_A. The sequence goes on from NZ_JAAGWF010000005.1 coordinate 68,117, forward strand.
TGCCGCCCGCGGCGGCCGTCCGCTCGCGGAGGCCGGCCAGCCCGCGGCCGCCGCCGGGGCCCGGACGGCTGTCCAGGTGGGAGGCCCGCTCGTTGCAGACGCGGACGACGAGGACGTCGCCGGTGCGGGCCACCTGGGCGACGGTCAGCGGGCAGCCGGCGTGCCGGAGCACGTTCGTCGTCCCCTCCTGGACCACCCGGTAGGCCAGCTCCTGCACCCCGGGAGGCACGTCGTCGACCTCGCCGTCCACCACGAGGGCGACCGGCAGGCCGCCGTCACGGAGGCCGGCGAGCAGGTCGTCGAGGTCGGCGAGCGAGGGCGCCGCGAACGGGGCGGGGTTCCGGCCGCCGTCCTCGGCGCCCGAGTCGGAGGCGCGCAGCACGGTGAGCACCCGGTCGAGCTCGGCCAGCGCGGTGCGGGTGTTGGTCTCGATGTGGCCCAGCGCCTGGCGGGCGAAGTCCGGCTGCAGCGGCCGGTCGTCGTGCGGGGTGAGGGTGCGCCGCGCCGCGGTGGCCTGCAGCAGGCTGGCGGTCAGCGCGTGCCCGATGGTGTCGTGCAGGTCGCGGGCCAGCTTGGTGCGGTCGGCCAGCCGGCGGGTGCTCTGCTGCAACGCGGCGATCTGCTGCTCGGGGGAGGTGCCGAGCAGCCGGGGTGCGACGGTGGCGGCCAGCCGGACCAGCAGGTCGAGCACCGCCAGGGTGAGGCCGACGACGGCCGCCATGAGCGCCAGCAGCGGCAGCGCGGTGAGCGCGTTCCAGTCGGCGCCCCAGCCGAGGTAGGCGAACGCGAGCCCGCCGAAGAACAGGGTGGCCAGCGTCGCCGCCCCCATGAGCACCCGAGCGCCGAGCCAGCCGACCGCCCGCCACGTGCCGGCCGACTGCACGAGCCGCCGCACCTTGCGGATGACGCCGGGCTGGTGGCGGACGCGCTCGCCGACGGGGACGTCGACGCCCAGCAGGATCCCGGCCAGCTGGCGCTCCACGCCGCCGAACCCCCGGATGGTCGCGAGCACCAGCAGGACCAGGAGCAGGCCGACGCCGTAGATGACGGCGAACACCGAGCCGAGGAGCGCGACGTACAGGGCCAGGCTCAGCGCACCGATCGGCAGGCTCGCCAGCGCGTACAGGGCGCGGCCGGGCCAGCCGGGGCGGGCGGCGGCGAGCAGCGCGCGCAGCCGGGTCACGACCTCGGCGGCAGGACCGGGAGTGCGCGCGGACGTCGTCGGGTGCATGGACCGATCCTGGCCGAGGGATCGGCGGGGCGATTCCCCCGCCGGCGCCGTCTCCTCCTCCCCCGCGCGGGGGACCCGGTTCGGCGCTGCGGGGTGATCCGCGCGGACCGCTGGGCCCGACACGCTCCCTGTCATGACTGCATCCCCCTCCCGGTGGCCGCGCCGCCGCCCTCTCCGGAGGCCCGCATGATCGAGGTGCGTGGGCTCACCAAGCAGTACGGCGCGGTGCGCGCCGTCGACGACCTGACCTTCGACGTCGAGCCGGGCAAGGTGACCGGGTTCCTCGGGCCCAACGGCGCCGGCAAGTCGACCACGATGCGGATGATCCTCGGCCTGGACCGGCCGACGGCCGGCCGCGCGCTGGTGGGCGGCCGGCCGTTCGCCCGGCTGGCCGAGCCGCTGCACGTGGCCGGCGCGCTGCTCGACGCCCAGACCGTGCACCCGGGGCGCAGCGGCCGCGACCACCTGCGGGTGGCCGCCCGCACGCACGGCATCCCGGTGCGCCGGGTGGACGAGGTGATCGACTCGGTGGGGCTGGGCCCGGCCGCCCGGCGCCGGGTGCGCGGCTACTCCCTCGGCATGAAGCAGCGGCTCGGCATCGCCACCGCGCTGTTGGGCGACCCCGCCGTCCTGCTGTTCGACGAGCCGATGAACGGCCTGGACCTCGACGGCGTCCGCTGGATCCGCCGCCTGGTGCGGGACCTGGCCGACGAGGGGCGCACGGTGCTGCTGTCCAGCCACCTCATGAGCGAGATGGAGCAGACCGCCGACCACCTGGTCATCATCGGCGCCGGCCGGCTGATCGCCGACGCCTCGATGCAGGAGGTTGTGCGCGGCGAGGGGGCGCGGCGGCAGGTGCGGGTGCGGACGCCGTCCCTGGACCAGCTGGCCGGCGCGCTGCTGCGCCTCGGGCTGCGGGTGCACCCCACCGACGACGGCGACCTGCTGGTCGAGGGTGCGACCGCCGAGACCGTCGGCGACGTCGCGTTGGAGGCCGGCGTGGCGGTGCACCGGCTGACCGAGGAGCACGACTCCCTCGAGCAGGTCTACCTGGACCTCACCGGGGACAGCGTCCAGTACCGGGTGTCCTCGGCGCCGGCGCTGGCGGGGCAGGTGCGGCGGTGAGCGCCGTGGCGGTGGCCGAGCCCGGGACGCCCACCGTGCTCGGGCGCGCCGCGGCGGCGGAGTGGCTGCGGCTGCGCACCGTGCGGACGACGTGGTGGTGCCTGCTCGCCGCGGCGGTCACCATCGTCGGCATCGGGGTCATCGCCGCCGCCGACGAGGCCGAGGGCCCGGTGGGCCCCGGCAACCTGGTCGTGCCGTCGACGTTCGCCGGCGAGTACGGCGTGATGCTGGGGCAGTTCGCGCTGCTGGTGCTGGCTCTCCTGGCGGTCACCCAGGAGTACGCCAGTGGGTCGATCGGCCCGACCCTGCAGTGGACGCCGCGTCGCGGGGTCCTGCTGGCCGCCCGCGTCGTCGTCCCTGCCGGAGTGGCGACGGCCGTGGGCGTGCTGCTCGCGCTGGTCGCGGACGTCCTGGCGCTGCTGGCCGATCCGGGTCTGGTGCTCCGGTTCGCCGACCTGGCCGACAGCCTGCCGCGGATCGCCGCGGTGCTGTTCGCGGGCAGCGTGCTGGCCGCCGGCGTCGGCCTGTTCCTGCGCAGCACGGCCGGAGCGCTGGCGACGGTGTTCCTGCTGCAGCTCGTCCTGCCGTTCCTGCTGCCGGCGTTCGGGGTGGGGTGGATGGCCGACCTCGGGGAGTTGCTGCCCGGCTCGGGCGCGATCTGGACGCTGCTCGGGGAGCCGGAGATGACGGCGGCCCAGGCGACGGCGCTGCTGGTCGGCTGGTCGGGGGTCGCCCTGCTGGCGGGCGGCCGGTCGCTGCTGCGCCGGGACGCCGGATAGCTGCGGGAGCCGGCGCCCTCCCGGGCGTCGGCTCCGCGCCCGCGTGGCTCCCGGCGCGGCGGTGGGCACGGCACGACCTGCGCGACGCCGACGTGGGCTACCTTTCCCGGCGCCATGGCTGCTCCCGACTCCCCGGACGTCGCCGTCTCGGTGCTCGGCCCGCTGCGCGCGACGGTCGACGGCGAGCCGGCGGCGCTCGGCGGCCCGCGGCAGCGCTCGGTGCTCGCCCGGCTCGCGGTCGCAGGCGGTCACGTCGTCTCGACCGACCGGGTCATCGACGACCTGTGGGAGGGGGAGCCACCGCCCAAGGCGCTGGCGTCGCTGCAGGTGCACGTGTCGCACCTGCGCCGCGCGCTCGAGCCGGCTCGCGAGCGGCGGGCGGAGGCCTCGGTGCTGGTCAGCGCGCCCCCGGGGTACGCGCTGCGGCTGCCCCGCGGGTCGGTGGACGCCTGGCGGTTCGACGACCTGGTGGCGCTCGCGCAGGACGAGCCCGACCCGGCGGTCCGCCGGCGGCTGCTCGACGAGGCGCTGGCCTGCTGGTCCGGGCCGGCGTACGCCGAGGTCGCCGACGCGTCGTGGGCGGGTCCCGAGGTGGCGCGCCTGGACGAGCTCCGGCTGGTCGCGCGGGAGAGCCGGGCCGAGGCCGACCTCGAGCTGGGCAACGCGACCGCCGTCGTCCCCGGGCTGGAGCGGCTGTTGCACGACCACCCGGCCCGGGAGCGGCCGGTGCGGCTGCTGACCCTCGCGCTCTACCGCAGCGGCCGCCAGGGCGACGCGCTCGCGGTGCTGCGGCGGGCGCGCGAGCACCTGGCCGACGCGCTGGGCATCGACCCCGGCCGCGAGCTGCGCGAGCTCGAGGCCGCGGTGCTCGCCCACGACCCGTCGCTGGACCTGGCGCCCACCCGGGTCGCCGCTCCCCCGCGTCCCGCCGCTCCCGGACCGCCGGCACCGCAGCGCTCGGTCGGCCGGGTGGCCGAGCTGCGGCTCCTCCTCGACGTCGCGGACGGCGCCCGCGCCGGTGCCTCCGTCGTCTGGGTCGCCGGCGAGGCAGGCGCCGGGAAGACGACGCTGGTCGAGGCCGCCGCCGACGAACTGCGCGGCCGCGGCTGGCGGGTGGCGTGGGGCCGCTGCCCCGAGGTGGACGGCGCCCCGCCGGCGTGGCCGTGGAGCGAGATCGTGCGCGCCCTGGACGGCGGCGACCTCGTCGAGGGCAGTGCGCCGAACGCCTTCTGGCTGTCCCGGTCGCTCGCCGAGCAGGTCCGGACGGCCACGCACCGCTCGCCGGTCGCGCTGGTGCTCGACGACGTGCACCGCGCCGACGAGCTGACCCTCCAGCTGCTGCGCCAGGTCGTCGACCAGCTGTCCGGCGATCCGGTGCTCGTCCTGGCGACGTTCCGCGACACCGAGGACGGCGACGCGCTCGCCGCCACCCGCGCGGCCCTGGCCGGCGCGAGCGCGCGGCACCTGTCGCTGACCGGGCTGGACGACGCCGGGGTCGCCGTCCTCGCCGCGGACCACGGCCTGGACGACGTCTCCCCGGACGTGATCGGCCTGCTGCGCGAGCGGACCGGCGGCAACCCGCTCTTCCTCCGCGAGCTCACGAAGCTGATCGTCGCCGAGGGCCGGGCGGCGGCGCGGACCAGCGTCCCGGCCGGCGTGCGGGAGGTGCTGCGGCGGCGGGTCGGCCGGTTGCCCGGGCCCGCCGTCACCGCGCTGCGGCAGGCGGCGGTGCTGGGCCGGGACGTCGACGTCGACCTGCTGGCCGCCGTCGCCGGCCGGGATCCCGACGAGCTGCTCGACGCCCTGGAGACCGCGGTGCTGGCCGGGCTGCTCGACGAGCCGGCGCCGGGGCGGGTGCGGTTCACCCACGCGCTGGTCCGCGACACCCTCTACGAGGACACCCCGCTGATGCGCCGGGCGCGCGTGCACGCCGCGGCGCTGTCGGTGCTGGAGGCGCAGGGCGGCGCGGACGCCGCGACGCTGGCCCACCACGCCGTCGCCTCGGCCTCCCCGTCGACCGCCGCCGACGCCGTCCGGTACGTGGTCGCCGCCGCGCGCGAGGCCGAGCAGCTCGGCGCGCACGCCGACGCCGCCCGCCAGTGGGCGAGCGCGCTGCGGATGCACGAGCTGGCCGGTGCGCGGTCCGGCGGTGACGAGGCGCTGGTCGCGCTGCTGCTGCCGTCGATCTCGGCGCACGCCCGCAGCGGCAACGCCGTCGTCGCCCGCGAGCAGCAGCGGCTCGCGGTGCGGGCCGCCGCCCGGCTGGGCCGCCGCGACCTGCACGTCGCCGCGCTGGCCGAGTGGGACGCGCCGCTGGTGTGGACCGTCCGCGACGACGGCGCGCAGGACCCCGAGCTGCTCGAGCCACTGGTCGCGCTGCTGGAGACCCCCGCCGGCGAGGACCTGCCGGACGAGGTCCGCGCGCGGCTCTGGGTGGCGCTGTTCCGCGAGGTGGAGGGGGTGGACGACGCCCGCTCGGAGCGGGCGAGCGCGGAGGCGCTCGCGCTGGCACGACGGGTGCCGTCGGACCCGCGGCTGCTGTGCGCGGCGCTCAACGCGCGCGCCTACGCCGCGCTCGGCCCCGACCTGGCCGGCCAGCGGGAGGCGCTCGCCGAGGAGCTGCGCGCAGTGGCGAACGCGGCCGGTGCGACCGACCACGAGGCGGTGGCGCACTGGCTGCTGTTCCTCGCGGCGTCGGCCCGCACCGATCTGGTCGCGTCACGGCAGCACGGCGACCAAGCGCTGGCCCTGTCCGGCAGCGGCCAACTGGGGCACGTGCTCGGTGCGTTGGCCATCCACTCGGGCGCCCTGCTGGTGCTGGCCGGGCGGGTCGACGAGGGGTTGGCGCGCTACGAGGAGGTCGCCACCCGGCTGGTCGAGACAGGGCAGACCAACGGCGGGCTGATGGCGATGATCGGCCGCTTCGTCGCCGGCTTCGCACAGGGCGACCTCTCGCCGTCGGTGCCCGACTTCGAGTGGCTGGCCGCCGCGATGCCAGGGGCCTTGGGCGACGCCGTCGTCCTCACGTTCCTCGACGCCGGGCGGGACGACGACGCGCGGGCGGTGTGGGCGATCCGCCGTCCGATCGCGCGCGACTACTACTGGCTGGTGACCACGACGCTCCGGGCGCACGCGGCCGCCCGGCTCGGCGACGTCCCGGTCGCGACCCGGGCGCGGGACGAGCTGCTCCCGTGGGCCGGACGGATCGCCGGGCTCGACTCGGGGACCCTCATCGCCGGCCCGGTCGACGACGCGCTGGCCGCCGTGGCCGACCTGCTCGGGGACGCCGCGGGGGGCGAGGCACACCGGCGGGACGCGGCCGGGGTCCGGCGGCGGCTCGCGGCCGAGCTGGCCGCCGTCGGACTCTGACCGGTCACCCCTCGAAGACGCGGCGCTGCCGCCGGCGGAAGGGAGGCACGAGCAGCGCCAGCATCAGGCGGAGCACGAGCCCGCCCTCGGCGGCGAGCGCCCGGTACTCCTCGGGCGTCGTCTCGTCGACCACGCGCGGCGCCTCGAAGGAGAGCTTCGCGCGCTTGCGGATCGTGCCCTCGACGCGGTTCCAGTCCTGGACCGAGACGTACTCCTCGATGGCGGGGAGGACCGCGGCCTCCTCGTCGGTGATGTGCTCGACGAGGGTGTCCCGGAGATCCGCCAGCTCGACGGCGAGCGCGGTGGCGGCGTCCTCCGAGGCTGGCCGGGCGGCGAAGGCGGCCGCCGCGGCGCGGACGCGGGAGAGCAGCGGGTCGAGGGCGGCGTGGTCGTCGCTGAGCTCGGTGAGGTCGACGTGCGGGCCGGCCGACGCGGCGAGCACCGGCCACAGGACGTCGTCCTCGGCCGAGTGGTGGTGGTGGATCGAGTCGCAGTAGTCGGCGACGTATCCGGCGATGGCGGCGCCGCGGGCGGCGTCGGCGGTGGTGGCCGTCGCGGCGAGCCTCTCGGCGAGCGCCGTGAGCCGGCGGGCGTCGCGCAGCATCACGCGGTGGGCCAGGCGCATGCCGATGGTGTCGGGGCGCGGGTCGCCCTCGGTGCGCGGGGTGACAGTGGTCATCGGTGGTTCCTCTCGGGTCGTCTGCTGGCGCCGGAGACGCTGCGCTCCGCCGCTTTCCGCCCGCTTGTCGCGGGAGGGCAGGTGGACGACAAGAGCGCGGTAAGCGGACGCCGCCACGGTTCTGGCCGAACCGGTCACCGAGGCCGGGCACCGACCAGAACGAGGACGAGATGACCACGCTGTCCGACCGCCCGACCCTCTCCACCCCGGCGCCGGCCGACCACCGCCCGAGCACGCAGGTCCGCGCCCTGTCCGTCGTCGCCGGCGGCACGCTGTTCGCCGTCGGCAACCTGCTCCACCCGCTGACGCACGACGAGACCGCGCACCAGTCGCCGACCTGGGTCGTCGCGCACGTCGTCTTCGCGATCGGCGCGCTGCTGATCGCGGCCGGGATGACCGTGCTGACCCGCCGGTTCGCCGCCTCTCGCACCGGGCTCGTCGGGCTCGGCATCACCTGGCTCGGGATGGTGCTGATCCCCGGCGGGGCACTGATGGAGGCCTACGTGCGGCCGCTGATGGACCACCACGGCTTCATGGCGATCGAGGAGGCGACGCTCGGGTTCACCATGCTCGCCGGCACGTCGAACCTGGTCGGCCCGGCGCTTATCGCGATCGCGGCGATCCGCAACAGGCTGCTGCCGCTGTGGGTGGCCCTGGCCATCCCCGGCATCACGGTGGGGGCGCTGCTCTACCCGGTGCTGCCCAAGGAGGGCTACGGGATCATCCCGGGCACGGTGCTCTTCGGGATCGGCATCGCCGCGGCTGGCTGGCTGTCCCGGTCGCCGCGCGACTGAGCCGGCCCGGGGGTGACGTCGTCGGGCGGTCACACCGCGAGCAGGCGGTGCACGAACTGGATCGCGATCGAGCCCTCGCCGACGGCGGACGCCACGCGCTTCACCGAGCCGTGCCGGACGTCGCCGGCCGCGAGCACCCCCGGGACGCTGGTCTCGAGCGCCATCGGGCGCCGGCCGAGCGCGGCGAGCGCGCCGTCGCTCAGCTCCGAGCCGGTGACGACGAAGCCGGCTGGATCGCGCTCGATGGTCGCGGGCAGCCACTCGGTGTGCGGCATGGCCCCGATCATGAGGAAGAGCGCGTAGGCGCCGACCGTCTCCAGCCCGCCGTCCCTCCGGCTCCGCAGGACGAGGTGGTCCAGCCAGCCGTCGCCGCCGCCGTCGACGACCTCGGTGCCCGTCCGGACCTCGATGTTCGGCGCCTCCTCGACCTGGCGGACGAGGTAGTGCGACATCCCGGCCTCGAGCGTCGCGGCCCGCACCACGAGGGTGACCCGCTTGGCGTAGTGGGCCAGGTGGATCGCGGCCTGCCCGGCGGAGTTGGCGCCGCCGACGATGTAGACGTCCTCGCCCGACACCAGTGGTGCCTCCGAGGCGGCGGCGCCGTAGAAGACGCCGGCGCCGTGCAGCGCCTCGAGCGGCTCGATGCCCAGGCGGCGGTAGCTCGCACCGGTCGCCAGGACGACGGCCCGGGCCCGCACCACCCCGCCGGTGTGGATGCCGACGACGAGGTCGTCGTCCTCCCGGGTGAGGTCGGTGACCTGCTGCATGAACGCGAACCGCGCTCCGAACACCCAGGCCTGCTGGTAGGCGCGGCGGGCGAGGTCGGCGCCGGTGACCCCGCGCGGGAAGCCGAGGTAGTTGCGGATCGACGAGCTGGACGTGGCCTGGCCGCCGATGCTGCCCGAGTCGATGACCACGGTGCGCAGGCCCTCGGAGGCGCCGTAGACGCCCGCGGAGAGGCCGGCCGGTCCGCAGCCGACGATCACCAGGTCGTAGCGCTCGCCCGAGGGGTCGATCGGTGCGCCCGCGAACCGGGCGATGTCGGCGTCGGTGGGGTCCTCCATGACGCCGCCGGTGGGCATGACCAGCAGCGGGAGCCGCGGCTCGCCGACGTCGGCGAGGAGGGCGCGGCCCTCGTCGGACTCGGCCAGGCAGAAGCGGTGCGGCATGGCGCAGCGGCCGAGCACCTCGCGCAGCTCGAAGGCCCGACCCGACCAGGTCTCGCCGATGACGTCGATGGTGTGCGGGGCGCGGCGCCGGGCCTCGGCCCAGGCGAGGAGGAAGGTCGAGATCGCCTGGTGGAACTGCTCGTCGGGCGGCGGCGCGGGCCGCACGACGTAGTGGTCGATGCGCCCGCGGGCGATGGCCTTGAAGATGGCGTCGCCGGTGTCCGGATCGCCGAGGTGGTTCCAGCCGATGAGCAGGGCGCGCTCGGCGTGCGGGAAGAGGCGGCCCACCTCACCGAGGAACTCCGTCCCGGGTGCGCCGTCGAGCTCCTCGCCCGCGAGGACCAGGGCGACCTCCTCGCCGGCGGCGGCCAGCTCGTCGAGGGTGGTCCGCGCCTGGGTGGTGCTGCCCTGGGTGCAGATGCGGTAGTCGAGCGCGTACCGGGTGCGCAGCTCCCGCTCGACGGCCGCGAGCAGGGCGGGATCGTCGTCGACGGCGACGATCAGGGGGAGGTCCATGGCAGCTCCGGGGCATCGGCAGCAGACAGCCCCGTGACCCGGCGATCGTAGGGAGGGTGACCCGGCCTGCCAAGGCCGATGCGGCCCCTCCGAGGTGAGCCCGCCGAGCCCGGCCTGGTAGGACGGCGTCGTGCCTCCTCCCCCACCGGTCCTGCTGCTGGACGTCGACGGCGTGCTCAACGCCGTCGGCTCACGCCTGCCGGAAGGCTGGCGGCGCGGGACCTACAACGGCTACGTCCTGTCGTGGGACCCGACCGTCGTCGCCCGGCTGCGCGAGCTGCACGAGTCCGGCCGGGTGGAGCTCCAGTGGCTGACCACGTGGACGGAGAAGGCCGACCAGCTGCTGGCCGAGCCCATGGGCCTCCCCCGGGGCCTGCGGACCCACAGCCGGGACGACATGGTCTCCACCGGCTTCGGGGGTTCCTTCGGCGGCCTCGCCGGCTGGTGGAAGCTGGCCGCCGCGCGGGCGGTGGCCGAGGCCGAGCCCGGCCGGCGCATCGTGTGGATCGACGACGACCTCGCCGACCAGGCCGAGGACACCAGCGAGTGGCTGGCCGCGAACGGCCACGTGCTGGTCGTGGCCCCCGACCTCGAGACGGGCCTGACCCACGCCGAGCTGGACCGGGTGGAGGCCTGGCTCGCGTCGCCCTGACTCTGGGTGGACCCGGCGGTCAGCGCGCCCGGTCGCTGCCGCGCTGCGGCACGGGGGTCGGCCGGCGCTGCTGGAAGCCGGGGTCGAACCGCTGGGTGGCCTCGACCTCGTCGCTGTCGGGGGCGGCGTGCCGCCCGGCCTGGGGCAGCGTGAACTCCGCCGTCTGGTCGAGCAGGTGCTTGGTCACTTCCGGGTCCCTCCGTGGTGGTTGCCCGGCCAGCGTAAGCAGGGCGACGACTCCCGGCGGGTTCGACGGGGAAGCCGGGGCGTCTGTGACCAGCGGGACGTGCGGGGTGGTGTCAGTGCGGCGCGCGCCCGTGCCACCGCCGTCGTCAGTCGGTGGACACCGCACCGGCCCGGGCGGGGACCAGTTCGACCCAGGTGGTCCCGGGCGCCAGCGTCACGGGGTCGCCGTCCGTCCCGGTCAGCCGCATCCGGTCGCCGGTTCCTGGCTTGGACCAGGTGGCCTCCACCGTGTGCCCGCCCGAGGCGACGAGCGCCTGGCCCGTGCCGGTCAGGATGGTCTCCGGAACGGGGTTGCCCGCCGGGTCGCGGGCCTCGGTCGGAACGACGTCGACGCGCAGCACGACGACGTTGGTGGCGCCGATCCGCCGGCCGTCGCTCTCGACGGCTGCGGTGCTCCCCTCGCTGCGCAGCCATCGGCCGTCCGCAGCGCTCCAGGTCCACCGGGGGGAGCTGACCCCGGACAGCGTGAGGGCCAGGGTGGCCGTCGGCTGCCCGTCCGCGACGGCGGTCGGATCATCGGCCGCTGAGTGGTCGAACTGAGCGCCGGGCGCGGCCCCGTGGGCGGCGTCGGCCTGCTCGACGAGGGTCTGCGGCGCCGCGTAGACGTTGTGCGGCGCCCTGCGGGTCGACGTCCGGTGGAAGCCGTCGGCGCCGGTGTCCTGACTGAGCACCTGCAGTCCCGCCTCCCGGGCCGCGGTGACGTAGGGCGGCACGCCTCCGGAGAAGGCGAGCAGCCCGCCCAGCGGCGCGGCGATCGCGGGGTCCATCGGCCGGATCGAGCGCACGGGGCCGATCTCGGGTGGGAGGGTCGAGTGGTAGACGCCGACGAAGCGGGTGATGCCGCCCTCGACGACCTGCTCCCACACCACGTCCGCGGCGTTCAGTCCGGTCTGCGGGCGCGCCTCGACGGAGTTCTCGATCTTCACCACGAGCGCCGGACGGGCGGCGACCGCGTCGACCGGGACCCCGGTCAGCGGCCAGGCGGGCGCAGACGACGACGGGAGCGCGGAGACGATCGAGCCGAGGAACGGCACCGCGGACAGGTGCTGCCGGACCGTCGGCCAGGCGACGACGCCGGCCGCCACCAGCACGACGAGCAGGGCCGCTCGTAGGCCCCGCCTGGGCTTCGCGCGGCGGCGCCCCCTCGCCGGAGTCTGCTTCGTCGTGCGGGTGCTCTTCGTGGTGCGTGGGCTCGTCGTGCTGCGGGCGCCGGTTCTCGACCCGGAGCGCGGCCGGGCCGCGGTGGACCTGGGCACGTCGGAACTCCTGGGTCAGCGGGGTGGTGCCTCTTCTGTATCGGCACGCTCTCCGCGGCCCGGCACACGACGTCGACGGGACGGCGCAGCCCTCATCTCCTCCGGATGTGCGTGCAGCGTCCGGTCGCCGGCGGGTAGGCAGGCGGCGTGGACGCGCGGACGCTGGTGCTGGGGGACTGGACGCCGATCGTGCGGGACGGCATCGACGTCCTCCGACTGGTGATCCTCGGCGGAGCCGTCGTGTACGCCGCCACCGGGGACTGGGGCTCGGCGGCGGTGCTGGCCTTCCTCGGGGGCATCACGCTCGTCGCGCGGGTGGTGAACCTGCCGCGGCTCTACGACCTGTCGCTGACCCTCGGCATGGCGCTGCAGGGGTTCGGCGAGACGCTCGGCCTGTACGACGAGTTCGTCCGCTTCGACGACCTGGTGCACTTCACGCTGCCGATGCTCACCGCGCCCGTCGTCTACCTCGCCCTCGCCCGGCTGGACGTCGTCCCGGATCCCCGCGACGAGACGCACCTCCAGCACTACATCGGCATCGGCGTGGTGACCGCGGCCCTCGGCATCGCCGTCGGGGCGCTGTGGGAGCTGTACGAGTGGCGGTCCGACGCCTGGTTCGGAACGGCGCTGTCGGAGGACAACGACGACACCAACGGCGATCTGCTCCGCGACACCCTGGGGTCTCTCGTCGGCGCCGGGTTGCTGGTCGTGTGGGCCCGCTTCGGTTGGGGGTCGGTGCGACGCATTCCCGGGATCAACACCCACGAGGAGGTCAGCGCCTGACGCTGGAGGAACGGACGACGACGTCCACGGCCTGTCTCACGTGCGCAGGTCGGAGGTCGCCATCTCGACCAGGCGGCAGAGGGCGTTGACCTGGCGCAGCTGCTCCGGCGTCCGCACCGCGGCGTCGAGCAGCTCCTCGCTCATGACGACGACGGCCAGCGCCTTCGCCCGCGAGACCGCGACGTTGAGCCGGTGCAGGTCGTAGAGGAACGACACCCCGCGAGGCGCGTCCTCAGCTGACGTCGACGTCATCGAGTACAGGACGACCGGCGCCTCCTGGCCCTGGAACTTGTCCACGGTCCCGACCCGCGCGCCGTCCGGCAGCAGGCTCCGGATGCGGGCCACCTGGTTGTTGTACGGCGCGACGACCAGCACGTCGTCCGCGCCGATGACCGACCGCTCCCCCGCTGCGTCGACCCAGCCGACGCCCTGCAGCGACCGCCACAGCTCGGCCACCGCAGCCGCCTCGTCGTCCGAAGCCGCCGCAGCCGGCTTCGTGTGCTCGACGAACCGGACAGCGAGCCCGCTGGCCCAGCCGTCCACCGCGATCCGCTCGCGATCGGCCGCGGACTCCAGCCGCCCCTCGTACGCCAGGTCGGAGACGAACGCGGTCAGCGCCGGGTGCATGCGGTAGGTCCGGTCGAGGAAGACGCCGCAGTCCTCGGGCACGGTCGGGTGCCCGTCGAGCAGGTGCTCGAGCGCGGACAGCCCCGACTCCCCCGGGTGCACGGCCTGCGTCGGCTGGGCCAGCTGCTGCGGGTCGCCGAGCAGCACGAGCGAGCGAGCCGACCGCGCGACGGCGACCGCGTTGGCCAGCGAGAACTGCCCCGCCTCGTCGATCACGAGCACGTCGACCGCCTCGGCCAGGTCATCTCGGCACCAGAACCACGACGTCCCGCCGACCAGGTTCGCGGACCCGTCGAGCAATCGGCCGGCCACCTCGGCGGAGTCCTTCGACCACTCGACGCCGTCCGCCCCGCAGGCCTGGTGCTCGTCGCACTTCTGCAGCGCCGGCCGGCCGACCGCCTTCAGCACGTTGCCGATCACCGCGTGGGACTGCGCCGTGACGCCGACCTTCTTGCCGGCGTCCAGCAGCGCCCGGATCAGCCGCGACGCCGCCCGCGTCTTCCCGCTGCCGGGCGGCCCCTGGACGGCGAGCACCTCGCCGTCCAGGGCCAGCCCGAGCCGGACGACGGCGTCCCCGGCCTCCTCCCCCGGCAGCCGCCGGGTGTCCCCGGGGACGACGCGGTCGAGCAGCGCCTGCCCGAGACACGGCCGGCCGGTGAGGACGGCGTCCGCGGTGGCGACGATCGCCGCCCGCATCTGCTTGTCGTCGAGCGGCCCCTCCGGACCGAGCCCGCGGACGGCGCCCGGCTGCTTGGTGCTCTTGACGACGATCCGCCCGCCGACGGCGTCGAGCTCCCGCACCTCGCCGATGCGCGCACGCGTGTCGACGTCGAAGGCCGGCTTGCCCACCGCGAGCTTGGCGTCCTGCGGCGGGAAGGCCAGCGCGTAGAGCTTGCTGCGCTTCTCGGTGCCGATCTCGACGGCGGCGGAGAGCCCACCGATCGCGGTGCGGTCCTCGATCAGCTGCTCGTCCTCCAGGTCGCCGCGGCTGAAGAACTCCCACCAGCCGGGCCGGGCCTCGCGGCGGTGCCATTGCACGAGGTCGCCGAGCAGGTGGTGCTCCTGGGCCAGCAGCTGCTCGACCAGCGCCAGCTCCGCGACCTCGGCGTCCGACCGCGGCGCCGGCGCGTCGAGCGCGGACAGCATCGGGCGCGGCAGCTCGCCGTGCTCGGCCTCCAGCTCGGCCCGCTGGGTCTCCAGCCAGTCGTGCAGCTCGCGGGTGGAGTCGACGTCGTCGCGGTTGTAGTCGTGGATGGCCTGCAGCCGCGCCGGGTCGCGGTCGATCAGCCACTTCTCGTACTCGACGACGCTGGACATCGCGTCGGCGACGTCGCCGGTGTGCTCGCGCCCGTAGAAGGCCTCGACCTTCTTGATCGAGTAGGACTCCTTGCTGATCCGCATCGACTGGCGGACGACGGGATAGAGGTCGACGAACCGCTCGGCGCGCAGCAGCTGGTCGAGCTCGGCCTCGCGGACGCCGTACCGGCCGGTGAGCCGCTTGAGGGCGCTGACCTCGTAGGCGGCGTAGTGGTAGACGTGCATGCCGGGGTCGGCGCGCCAGGCGTCGACGGTGCGGTCGACGAGGTCCTCGACCATGCGGCGCTCCTCGGCGGCGTCGTGCGCCCAGAGGGCGGTGAAGCGGCCGTCCCGGTCGCCGACCCCGGCCAGGTACTCCAACCCGGCGCCGTCGCCGGAGAGCGGGTCGCCCTCGAAGTCGAGGTAGAGGTCGCCGGGGCTGGGCTCGGGGAGTCGCAGCAGTCCCTGGGATGGCTGGGGCGGGAGCAGGGTGCGGGTGGGAGCTCCGGCCTGACGGCCGCGCAGCTGCTCGCGGGCCTGGTCGCGCAGTCGTTCGCGGGTGCCGCGGGTGATGCCGGTGGCCTTGAGGACGTCGTCGTCGGCCGCGGCGAGCTGCTCCAGGGTCCTGATGCCGACGCCGTTGAGGGCCGCGCGCTGGTCGCGGCGCATGCCGGCGACGAGGCTGAGGTCGTCGCTATTGCGGAGCTCGTCGGTACAGCGCGGCGCCCATGCACACTGGCCGCAGTGAGCGACCGGGATGGGCACAGTGGCCGTCGGGGCGTCGATGAAGCCCTCGAGCTTGGCGCGGGCGCGGCGGGCGTAGGCGGCGACGTCGACCAGCCGCCAGGGACGCGACTCGCCGTCCCCGGTGACGACGCTGATGCGCTCGGGCACACGGCCCTGCAGCGTGGTGAGCCGGTCGGCGTAGGTGGCCATCTGCAGCAGCGCCGGCACCTTGATGCGGCGGGCGAGCTTGGCGTCGGCGATCTCGTAGGACCAGTCGCCGAGGTCGGACGGCGTTGGCGTCTTCAGGAGGAAGTCGGCCTGGCCGCCCCAGGTGCCGTTGAACAGGTACGCCTGGTGGATGACGTCGACGCCGGCGCGCATTGCCTCGATCGTGGCTGCCTCGGTGCGTCGGCCCTGAAGGCGGACGACGTCGAGGCCCTGTTCCTCCAGCGACTCCAGGTAGCGGAGCTCGTGGGCGATGCCGAGATCGGCGACGAGCACCGTCTGATCGCTGACGCCCTCGGCGAGCGGCTGCAGAGCGCCGCCGGTCACGGCGAGGTTGAGCGCGGTGAGGTGGTGACACTCCTGGTGCCGGGTCAGATCACTGGGACTGAGGACCAATCCCCCGTTGGCGCGGTACACGGCTCAGCTCTCCGTCGAGTGGACGACGGCGGGCAGGGATGAGTGCGGCAACGATCCCCCGTGCTGGTGCGTGCAGATCCATACGGAGGCTGTCACGGACGGCGCCGTCCCGGAATCTCCCGCGCCGTGTCCTGCCCGGCTGCGACCGGGGCATCAGGAACAGTGGGTGCTCGTGTCACCCAGCACCCCTGACGCGCAACAGGCCCTCGAACGCCTGTCCTCGCTGCGACAGCACCAGCAGGACAGCCGACGGTCACCGCACAAGCCCCTGCTAGTTCTCCTGGCACTGGGCCGCCTGGCCGCCACCGGGTCGAGCCGCCTGCCCTGGTCGGAGGCCGAAGAGACGCTCTCGAACCTGATCGAGGAGTTCGGGCCGACGTCGCAGACGGGCCGGTCTCAGAGCGCCGCCTTCCCGTTCACCCGGCTGCGCTCGGACGGCGTGTGGATGCTCGACCGCGATGTCCCCATGGACAACGTCGGTCCGCTGCGTCAGGGCGTGACGGGGCAGTTCGAGGCGTCCCTGGAAGCGGCCCTGCGGGATCGACCGGAGCTCCTCGCCGCGGCAGCACGTGGACTGGTCGAGAGCCACTTCCCCGGGACCGTGGCACCCGACGTCCTCGTCGCGGTCGGCCTGGACCCGGACCTACTGGAAGGCAGCCGACCAGCCCGCGACACGAGCCCTGCAGACCGACGACGGAGCAGCACGTGGCCGGCCGCCGTCATCGAGGCCTGGGACCGGCAGTGCGCGTTCTGTGGCTTCGACGGTGCTGCGGGCGGCGGTGTCGTCGGGATCGAGGCCGCGCACGTCCGCTGGTTCAAGCTCGGCGGCCCGGACGACCTCGACAATGGGCTCGCCCTCTGCTCCCTCCACCACAAGTTGTTCGACCGAGGGATGCTCGGTCTGGACGGCGACTTCGCCGTGGTCGTGTCCCGACGCTTCTCCGCGCGAACGACGCAGGGCCGGACCGTGTACGACCTGCACGGTCAGCGCCTCACGCCGCGCCCAGGTACTCCGCTACCCGCAGCCCGGCACGTTCGCTGGCACACCGACCAGGTGTTCCAAGGCCAGTCCCTCGCCAGCTGACTCGTGGAGGACGACGTGTCCAGCGATGTCATGAACTTCCTGTCGCCTGAGCGCCTGTGGCGCAGGGCCGACGTGTTGAGTCGTCCGTCGCCCGTACCTGCCGTTCCGGGCGCCTACGGCTGGTGGTTCGACCGCCTGCCGGCCCGGATCGACATCTCCGGTTGCCGCCAGGTCGACGGGCTGACGCTCCTCTACACGGGGATCAGCCCGAAGGAGCCACCTCGCAACGGTCGTCCGGCTAGCAGGGGCCAACTCCGCCAACGGATCGCGACGCACTACGCCGGCAATGCCGAGGGGTCGACACTGCGCAAGACACTCGGCTGCCTGCTCGCCGAAGAACTGGGCATCCAGCTCCGGCGCGTCGGGTCGGGCTCCCGCAGGACCTTCGTGAACGGCGAACATCAGCTGTCGCAATGGATGGCCGAGCACGCCTACGTCAGCTTCATCGCCCATGAACGTCCTTGGGAGCTAGAGAGGCGGCTCATCGAGGAGTTAGACCTGCCGTTGAACCTGGATGGCAACAGCCGCAACGCCTTCCACTCAGTCCTGACGCGGATCCGGAAGGAGGCTGTCGCCACGGCGAACGCCCTTCCGGTGGCGCCCAATCCAGGAACAGGGGGCGGCTGAACTGCGGCCCGATTGGACCGCGCCGTAGTTCGTCCTGCCGCGTGGAAGCAAGTTGCTTCGTGAGCCTGCGGTTACGTTGAGTTCATGGGGGACGCGTCTATCGGGCTGTACGAACACCTGCTCACTGATCGGCTCAGCAAAGACCTGTCCGCGACGGCTCCTGATCTGGTCCAGTTCGGCACGCTCGATCCGTCCGAGGCACATGAGGCGCTGACCCGCCACATCGCCGGGATTGCGGGGCGCGCTCTGCGGGCGGCCGGGGGCAGCGACGCAGGGGCCACCAGTCGGCAGATCGAGCTGGCCAACCGGATCGTGGCAGCCATCGGCCATGCGGCACCGGACGTGACCGACACGGACGACGCCATCCATGACCCGGCCCGCACCCTCCTGGCGATCGCCGCGCCGAGCGGCGTTCCTGGTCCTGCGTCCTTCCCCGAGCGTCCGGCTGTCCCGCTCGCCACGAGCGCGCTGTTGGTGAACGGCCGTGGCCAACCGCGGATCGGCTACGAGGTCACCCGCGAGCTGGCGTCGGCCAACCGGGTCGACCTGCTGTGCGCCTTCATCAAGTGGCACGGGCTGCGTGTCCTCGAGGCGGCCCTCTCCGAACTACGGGAACGCGGCGTCCGGCTGCGCGTCATCACCACCACCTACATGGGCGCGACCGACCAGCGCGCCCTCGACCGGCTCGTCGAGCTCGGCGCCGACGTCAAGATCTCCTACGAGACGCGGACCACGCGGCTGCACGCCAAGGCGTGGCTGTTCCACCGCGACACCGGCATGTCGACGGCGTACGTCGGCAGCTCGAATCTGTCCCGGACCGCGCTCATCGAGGGCCTCGAGTGGAACGTGCGGCTGTCCAACGTCGAGCAGTCGCACCTGCTGACGACGTTCGCCGAGACGTTTGACAGCTACTGGGCGGACCCGTCCTTCGAGACCTACGAGCCGAGCCGGGACGCCGACCGGCTGCGACAGGCCATCGCTGCCGAGCGCGGTGGACCGACCGACCTACCCATCCAGATCGCGACGCTCGACGTCCGTCCCTTTGGCTACCAGCAGGAGATCCTCGACGAGCTCCGGGCCGAGCGGGAGGTCCACCACCGCTGGCGGAACCTCGTGGTGATGGCGACAGGAACTGGCAAGACGGTCGTCTCAGCCCTCGATTACCGGCGGCTACGGACAGCGGGGGCCGTCGAGCGAGTGCTGTTCATCGCACACCGCGAGGAGTTGCTGGTCCAGAGCCTGTCGACATTCCGTCACGTGCTCCGGCAGGGCGACTTCGGTGAGCTGTTGGTCGGCGGGCAGCGACCCCGCGAGTGGCGGCACGTCTTCGGCTCGGTCCAGTCACTGACGCAGCTCGACCTGGCCGAGCTCGATCCGGGCCACTTCGACATGGTCATCGTCGACGAGTTCCACCATGCCGAAGCGGCGACCTACCGCCGGCTGCTCGAGCACCTCGAGCCGAAGGTACTGCTCGGGCTGACGGCGACACCGGAGCGGACCGACGGCGCCGACGTCCGCCGCTGGTTCAGCGGCCGGACGGCGGTCGAACTGCGGCTGTGGGAGGCACTGGAGCAAGGTCTGCTCGCGCCGTTCCAGTACTTCGGCATCCACGACGACGTGGCCCTTGACCAGCTGCGGTGGCGGCGGGGCCGCGGCTACGACGTCGGCGAACTGACCAACGTCTACACAGGCAACGACAAGCGCGTCCGACTGGTCCTGCAGGCGGTCCACGACAAGGTGGCGGACCCGCGGCAGATGCGAGCGCTGGGCTTCTGCGTGAGCATCCAGCACGCCCAGTACATGGCCGAGCGATTCACCGCGGCCGGAATCCCCAGCCTGGCTGTCACCTCGACGTCGTCCCGCGACGAGAGGGCTGCCGCGCTGGCTGCCCTCCGGGAGCGCACGGTGAACGTCCTCTTCGCGGTCGACCTGTTCAACGAGGGACTGGACATCCCGGCGGTCGACACCGTGCTGTTCCTGCGGCCGACCGAGAGCGCGACTGTCTTCCTGCAGCAGCTCGGCCGCGGTCTACGACTGTCGGAGGACAAGGCCTGCCTGACCGTTCTCGACTTCATCGGGGCGCAACGCAGGGAGTTCCGCTTCGACCTGCGGTTTCGGGCGGTGACCGGCACCTCCCGGCGGGGGCTGCAGAGGGTCGTCGAGCAGGGCTTCCCCACCCTGCCGGCCGGCTGCCACATCGAGCTGGACCGGGTGGCGCAGCGCATCGTCCTCGACAACATCAAGCAGTCGCTCAACGCCTCGTGGAAGGGCCTCGTCGCCGAGGCCACGCACGGGCAGGCGCCTTCCCTCAGGGACTTCCTGGAGGAGACCGGGGCCGAACTCGAGGACCTCTACCGCGGCAACGGCAGGAGTTGGCTGGACCTCAAGCGCGCCGCTGGCTGGAACGACTCGCCTGCGGGTCAAGACGACGAGACGCTGCGCGGAGCGTTCAGCCGCATGCTGCACCTCGACGATCTCGAACGGCTGCACGCCTTTGAAGAACTGCTCGATGCAGTGAACGCCGACTGTGAAGTCAACGCCTCCGCGCGGACCCGTCGCCTGGCGGCGATGCTGCACTTCTCACTCTGGGGCTCACGGACTCCTTTCAGCGGCATCGAGGCCAGCCTGCGGCGTCTGCTGGCCAACCCCGGCCGTGCCGACGAGCTGGTCGAGTTGAGTGGCGTCCTGCATGACCGCATCCACCGGGTGACAACTGCAGTGGAGGTCGCCGGGGACCGCCCGCTGCACGTGCACGCCCGCTACAGCCGGGACGAGGCGCTGGCTGCGTTCGGGATGGAGGACCTCAACGGGACGTGGGGGTCAGGAGTTCGGTGGGTGCCCGGCGACCAGGCCGATGTCTTCTTCGTGACGCTGGTGAAGACCGAGGCTCACTTCTCCCCCACCACGATGTACGCCGACCACGCCATATCTCCGACGCTGTTCCAGTGGGAGTCGCAAAACGCCACCGCGGAGCACTCGGCAACGGGCCAGCGGTACATCAACCACCGAGAAAAGGGCACGTCCGTCCACCTGTTCGTCCGCGAGTCCAAATCGGCGGACGGAACCCTGGGCACCCCGCCCTACCTCTACGCCGGACCGATGTCCTACGCCTCCCACACCGGGGTGCGCCCGATGCGCATCCTCTGGCGACTCGAGCACGCCCTCCCGGCAGACGTCTTCCATGCCGCCAAGATCGCCTGAGTCACGGGTACGACGGCCGAGGGTCCGGAGTGTCTAAGAGCCTTCTCAGCCGGCAGGACTCTCATTGGTGGTCGGGCGCAACACTCCGAGGCGACTGGAAACGCTCTTCGTTCGGCAGCTGCAGGAGGACGTCGGTGAGCTCGTCCCGAACTGTTCTTGCTCCTGTCGTCGACGCCCGGACGATGACCTCACTGCGACGGGCGGGTTCTGCGGCGGCTTCGCGTGGCCGTTGCAGCGCTGACGGATTCACATGTCGACGGCTCCGAGATCATCGAGGGTGTAGGCCCGTAGGTCGCTGAGTAGCGATGTCCGCCGTCCCGGATCCGGCCCGCTACTGTCTCAGGAGCGGCTCGACAGGCTTCCGCACCCAGGACATGCCTCCACCCGCACGAATAGATTCGTGCTGCCTGGGGACTGTCCTTGCCACTGCTGCGCACCTCCGCGCGAGGTCTGGCCGACCTGTCGTCTGCCGGCCGCCTGAGCACCGTCCTCGCCGAGCAGATGTCTTTCCAAATGAAGCGTCGCGCCTCCGCCTCCGAGATGCGGTCATGGGACGCCAGCCTGCGCGTCCTCGCCGACGACCTCCTGCAGGCGGGACTCGACAACGTCGAAGTGCTGCTCGAGTACCAGATCCCCCTCAGCAGCAAGCGGATTGACGCCGTGCTGGCCGGGCGTCATCCGAAACGGGACGCCCCCTCCTACATCGTCCTCGAGTTGAAGCAGTGGACGGAGGCCGAGCTGTTCGAGGACGACGCCGAGCTCGTCGTCCAGCCGACCTACGGGCGGCGTCCGATCCTGCACCCGGTCGCGCAGGTGCGGGCCTACGGCGAGTATCTGCTGGACTTCGTCGCGTCACTTCATGCGACGACGGACGTAGTGGCCGGCGCCGCCTACCTGCACAACGCGGCGCGGCACCAGATCGGCGAGCTGTACAACTACCCGCAGGACGAGCTCGGCCGGCTGTTCGCCAAAGAGAGCCGGGGAGAGTTCCTCGACTTCCTCCGAAGCCGGCTGGCACCCAGCGACGGCAGCTCCTACGCCGACCGCCTGCTCCACTCGACGATCGCGCCGAGCAAGCAGCTCATGCAGGTCGCGGCCGACGAGATCCAGCGCCGTGAGCAGTTCGTGCTGCTCGACGAGCAGCGGGTGGCCTTCGATCTCGTTCTCCACGAGGTGGAGAAAGCCCGGTCGGGCGACCACAAGAGCGTCGTCGTCGTGTCGGGAGGTCCGGGCAGCGGGAAGAGCGTCATCGCCCTGTCCCTGCTCGGTGAGCTGAACCGCCGCGGCCGGACGGCGATCCATGCGACGGGATCACGGTCGTTCACGCAGACCCTGCGCAAGGTGGCCGGTAGGGGCTCGCGGCAGGTCCAGTCGTTGTTCAAGTACTTCAACAGCTTCATGGACGCCGACAAGAACGGCTTCGACGTCCTCATCGCCGACGAGGCGCACCGCCTCCGCGAGACCTCCGCCAACCGCTGGACGAAGGCCGATCTCCGCACGGACAAGCGGCAGGTCGACGAGCTCATCGACGCGGCGCGTGTGCCAGTCTTCCTGCTCGACCAGGACCAGGTCGTGCGTCCCGGCGAGCTCGGCACCGTGGAGGACATCGAGAAGGCCGCCCGCGAACGCGGACTCGACGTCCACCACGTCGACCTCAGTGCCCAGTACCGCTGCGGCGGGTCCGCGGCCTACATCGACTGGGTCGAACGACTCCTCGGTTTGCAGCCCGGCGGACCGGTGGCTTGGACCGGGGACGAACACTTCGAGGTCCGCGTCGCCGAGTCGCCATCGGCCATGGAGTCCGAACTCCAGAGGTATCTGGACGACAAGTACGGCGCACGCATGGCCGCCGGCTACTGCTGGCCGTGGAGCGACCCGGCGAAGGACGGATCGCTCGTGCCGGACGTGCGCATCGGGGACTGGCAGCGGCCGTGGAACCTCAAGGGCGAGCGGGCTGTCGGAGGAGCGCCGCCGTCAGCGCTGTGGGCCAGCGACCCGGCCGGGTTCGGTCAGGTGGGCTGCGTCTACACCGCCCAGGGCTTCGAGTACGACTGGAACGGCGTCCTGATCGGTCCGGACCTCGTCTGGCGGACGGACCGCTGGCTGGCCGACCGCTCACGCAACAAGGACCCCGACTTTCGCAACCGTTCGAAGGTCAGCGACGAGGAATTCGACGCGCTCGTCCGCAACGTCTACAAGGTCCTCCTGAGCCGCGGGATGCGCGGGACCCTGCTCTATTCCACCGACCCGGAGACCCAGACGTTCCTTCACCGGCTGATATCGGAGGAGTAATCGTCGCGGCAACCGTCGGGCTCGAAGCATGCTCACCGGCTCCTCGGCTGTGCAGGTGCACTCATGGTCGAGCCGTTCGACCGAAGCCTGCCCCTCAGACCTCGTGAGATTGCTCGTCTTCGGCTTGTCGTGCTGCCTGCCGCCAGCGCCGCCGGGCGTCGCGGACAAGCGGGTAGAGCGGATGTGAAGAGTTGGCCGACTGATTGAGTGGCGGGGCGAGATCCGCGATCACCTGGGCCTCCACCGTCCACGGCTGCTCGTGCATCGCCCAGGTCAGCACCAAGTGCTGCTGCATCCACTCGTTCAGCCGCAGTTCGTCGTCGGGCACCAGCAGCGGACGGTCGGTGAAGCGGCTGCGCCAGCCCTCCTGCTCGAAGAGCAGCGATGCCAGCGACCGTCGCAACGTCGACTGCCCGGTCGTCCCACGGATGTGGTTGCCCACGACTCTGCTGCGCAGCGTCGCCCGTGACGAAGGCCCACTGCGTGCAAGGCCGACGTACAGCAGCTCGTGCTCACCGCGCAGGTGCAGGGGCCCCGTGATCCCTGGAAGTGCGCCAGGGCGCGACCACCACGCGTAGAGCCCAGGCTCAGACGGCACGACATCCCTCGCCTCGTCGGCGGGGACGACGTCAGTGCGCAGGTCGACCGTTCTCACAGCCGTTCACCTGCCTCCGCAGCGACTCGCACAGCCTCGGCCAGACCGCCGTGCGACACCGGAGCGACCGCCAGCTCCTCGACCCGGGAGAGGGCCATGCTCCGCTGCCCGGTCGCTTCCACGATTCGGCGCGGGAGGACCCAGTACGTCCACTGCCTCAAGTCCAGCGGGTCGTACGAGGCGTGATCCCGAGCGGTCACGAGAGCGAAGACGTAGACGTCGGCGTTGTAAGTCGCAGAGTCCGCATAGCCCGCTGTCTCGTTCCAGGTCCGACCGTTCAACCCGCCAAACCGGATGGCCGACGGCCGAGCCTGCGTCCAGGCCTGCACGTAGGCGCTCGACTTCACTTCGACCAGGACTCCGTCCGGAGTCACGACGTCGTAAGCGTCCCACTCGATGCGCGGCCGGGATGCGGCGCCGAGCGCCTGCGCGACCAGGAACTCGGCGAGCATCGGCCGGACCGTGTTCCCGCGCAGGTCCGAAAGCGCCCAGGCCCAGAAGTCCCGCACCGACCCCGTCGAACCCTGGATCGGTTCGTTCCCCCCAAGCAGCCGAGTGGGCGGTGGCCGCAGTCTGCCGTCGTCAGGGGTCACGGCGTCGACACCCCGACCTCGACGACGTAGCAGTCATGGTCGCTGAGCCCCTGCGCGTCCCGGCGATGTGCATCGCCTACCGACCAGTGCCGAGGGACGGCGATGTGGTCGATGCTGAGAAGTCCCTTCAATCGGTGAGGAAGTTCAGAGGTAGGCACCTGCAGGTCTAGCTCCTCGACAGCCGCAAGGACGTAGGCGCGTCCGCCCTTCGACCCCGTCCGTTCCTCGCCCGAGATTGCGTGATTCCAGTCCCCACCCCAGACGAGGTCATGACGAGGCAACTCGTGCAGGAGCATATCGACGGCGTACTTCGCGCGCCCTGAGTGCATATTGGGCTTGGGCTCCGCGCCGGGCCAGGTCGGCTCACCGCCGGAATCACGCCACGGCAGGATCGACGAGCAATACGTGATTCCGTCAACAACCGCGGCGGCGCTCGCGACATGCGGATCAGGCAGCGCCGTGAGAGAAGCTCGGCTGAACACAGCGGCCCATGAGCGGCGCGCAGCCATCCGAGCCTTCCCACGGTGCATGTCGTACCCAGGCAGTTCGACCGTCTCGTTGACCTCCGTCAGCAGCCAGACGTCACAGTCAGCCGTCAGCAGGAACTCCTGCCATCCTGCTTTCAGCCAGCCCGCCATGTTCCACGTCCCGATTCGCACGTTCGGAGAGTCACACGGAACCGTGCGCGACAGCGGCAGGTTCGGGCAGTCCGGCGGGTCGCTGCGAGTGCCGCTCCCTTGGTTTGTCCCTCGCACCGTGCAGCATCACGACATGACGAACGGCGCCGAAGACACGACCAGGCTGGCTGCCTACATCGAGTCGCAGATTCAAAAACCCTGGACTCCGTGGCCCGGAGGCCGCACAGGACAAGTTGAGGCCGCCCTGATCGACGCTGTCCTCTCGATTCGCGCGTCGTACGGGCGAGCCGCTGAGATCAACCGCGAAGCGACCGGTGTTCACCGCAGTATCGCGAGCTACCGGGCAGCGAACCCCGGTCCCCTCGACAACCTGGAAAGGCTCGCGCAAGCAGAGCCGGCGACGCTGGCTCAACTGCTCGGCAACCAGCAGAAGACTGCGCAACGCTCGAAGGCAGGCGCCATCGTCGAGGCGGCTGCAAACCTCGTCGAGCTGGGCGTGCGGCGAGCGGGCGACGTCGTAGCGGAGAACCCCCGACAGTCACGGGCATGGACGAAGGTCCGCGGATTGGGACCCGTTACGTGGAGGTACTTCGCAATGTTGCTGGGAGCCCCCGGCGTGAAGGCGGACACCTGGATCATTCGGTTCGTCAGCGACGCCCTCGGTCGCTCGGTGGATGCGAAGGCGGCGGAGCGTCTGGTTACGGGCGCGGCCACCATCTTGAACACGTCCCCGACCGAGCTCGATCACGCCATATGGGCTCACGCTCGGACGAAGGCAAATTCACCGCCCTGATCCACGACGTCGTTGTGAGCTTCCGGTCAGCGCCGACCTCCTGACGCGCCTCCACCTCGTCGAACAGCCCGATTAACTCTCGGGCCATCGATGGCGTCAGGGCGTTGCGGCGATCGGGCGCGTTCAGCGTCACCACCGCGACCGCGCCGTCGACCTCGAGCACACCTCATCGGAGCCGGAACCGGAGTCATGCACGCGCCCAGCTCTCACCGGGCAGCCGATCTCCGATGGCCGGCCGACGAGGAAGCGACGCCTCAGCCCACGGGACTCGACCCGGCGGTCGCTCTTCCCGGGAGTCGCCCGCCGAAGAGGTATTAGGGCCCTGTGTCCGCCGGCACCCGGGAGAGGACGGTCGACTCCGCGGCGATGCCGCAGGGGCGTCGCCGGCACGAGAGGAGCCGGCCATGTACGCCCGTTCCACCACCATCCAGAGCAGCCCCGGATCGCTTGACGACGCCATCGCCTACATGCGCGACGAGGTGTGGCCGCAGATGCAGCAGATGGAGGGCTGCGTCGGCCTGTCGATGATGTGCGACCGCGAGTCCGGACGCTGTATCGCGACGTCGTCCTGGCAGGACCAGGCGTCCATGCGGGCCAGCGCCGAGCGGGTCCACCCCATGAGGGACCACATGATCGAGCGGTTCGGCGGCGGCGAACCCGAAGTGCACGAGTGGGAGGTCGCCGTCCTCCACCGCGAGCACCCCACCGGCGACGGCGCCTGCGCCCGCATCACCTGGGTGCGCACCGACCCGGGCCGAACCGATCAGATGCTCGACATGTACCGCAGCACCGTGATGCCGCGGATCCAGGGGATGCCCGGCTTCTGCAGCCTCAGCATGTTCGTCGACCGGGAGAGCGGCCGTGGCGTCGGCTCGGCCAGCTTCGACAGCCGCGCCGCCCTCGAGGCGTCGCGCGAGCCGGCCCGCACCATCCGGGAGGGCGTCACCGCCCAGGGCGTCGACATCCTCGACGTCGCCGAGATGGACCTCGTCCTCGCCCACCTCCGGGTGCCCGAGACCGTCTGAGCTGTCCGCTGCCGCGGTGCCCTGGCTGAGGTCCCGAGTCAGGGCACCGTGGTGGCGGAGCCGCTACTCCGGCGTGACGTACGCGCCCGAGATCCCGCCGTCCACGAGGAACGTCGACGCGGTCATGAACGACGAGTCGTCGCTGGCGAGGAACGCGACCGCCGCGGCGATCTCCTCCGGCTCGGCGAAGCGGCCCAGCGGCACGTGCACCAGCCGGCGGGCGGCACGCGCGGGGTCCGAGGCGAACAGCTCCTGCAGCAGCGGGGTGTTCACCGGACCCGGGCACAGCGCGTTGACCCGGATGCCCTCGCGGGCGAACTGCACGCCGAGCTCCCGGCTCATCGCCAGCACCCCGCCTTTGGAGGCGCTGTAGGAGATCTGCGACGTCGCCGCCCCCATCACCGCCACGAAGGACGCGGTGTTGATGATCGAGCCCTTGCCCTGGCGCTGCATGTACGGGATCACCGTCTTGCAGCACAGGAACACCGACGTCAGGTTCACCTGCTGCACCCGCCACCAGGCGTCCAG
This sequence comes from Geodermatophilus sabuli, assembly GCF_010686765.1. Taxonomy (GTDB): domain Bacteria; phylum Actinomycetota; class Actinomycetes; order Mycobacteriales; family Geodermatophilaceae; genus Geodermatophilus; species Geodermatophilus sabuli_A. The sequence continues at coordinate 95,443 of NZ_JAAGWF010000005.1, forward strand.
CCCGGTCTCGAGGATGGAGTCGTCGTCCGGCGGCGAGATGCCAGCGTTGTTGAAGGCGACGTCGACCGAGCCGTAGGCGTCGAACGCCGCCGCGAACAGCGCCTCGACGTCCGCCTCGCTCGTCACGTCGGTCCGCACGAAGAGGCCGTCCACCTCCTCGGCCGCGCGCTTGCCGGCGTCTTCGTCGACGTCGCCGACGACGATCCGCGCCCCCTCGGACGCCAGCCGGCGGGCCGACGCCAGCCCGATCCCGCTCCCGCCGCCGGTGACCACGCAGACCCGGCCTTCCAGACGCTGCATCAGGACTCCTCGGTCGCCAGGAAGACGTTCTTGGTCTCGGTGAACGCGGCCAGCGCGTCCGGGCCCAGCTCCCGGCCCAGGCCCGACTGCTTGAAGCCGCCGAACGGCGTCGCGTAGCGCACCGACGAGTGCGAGTTGACCGACAGGTTCCCGGCTTCCACGCCGCGCGAGACCCGAAAGGCCCGGCCGACGTCCCGCGTCCAGATCGACCCCGACAGCCCGTACTCCGAGTCGTTGGCGATCCGCACGGCGTCGTCCTCGTCGTCGAACGGGACGACGGCGACCACCGGGCCGAACACCTCCTCGCGCAGCACCGGGTCGCCGGGATCAGGGGTCACCACCGTCGGCGGGAACCAGAACCCCGGGCCGGACGGCGCGCTGCCCCGGTAGGCCACCGGCGCATCGTCGGGCACGTACGACGCGACCTTGGCGCGGTGGGAAGCCGAGATCAGCGGACCCATCTCCGTCGCCGGATCAGCCGGGTCACCCACCCGCAGCCCGGTCACCGCCGGCTCCATCAGCTCCAGGAAACGGTCGTACACCGACCGCTGCACCAGGATCCGCGACCGCGCGCAGCAGTCCTGCCCGGCGTTGTCGAACACGCCGGACGGCGCGGTCGCCGCCGCCTTCTCCAGGTCGGCGTCGGCGAACACGATGTTGGCGCTCTTGCCGCCGAGCTCCAGCGTCACCCGCTTGACCTGCTGCGCGCAGCCAGCCATCACCTGCTTGCCCACCGCCGTCGACCCGGTGAAGGTCACCTTGCGCACCAGGGGGTTGTCGACGAACCGCTGACCCACCACCGAGCCCTTGCCCGGCAGCACCTGGAACACACCCTCCGGGAGTCCAGCCTCCAGCGCGAGCTCTCCGAGACGGAGAGCGGTCAGCGGGGTCATCTCGGCCGGCTTGAGCACCACGCAGTTGCCCGCGGCCAGCGCCGGCGCGAAGCCCCACGCCGCGATCGGCATCGGGAAGTTCCACGGCGCGATCACGCCCACGACCCCGAGCGGCTCGTGGAAGGTCACGTCCACCCCGCCGGCCACCGGGATCTGCCGGCCGAACAGCCGCTCCGGCGCCGCGGCGTAGTACTCGAGCACGTCGCGCACGTGCCCGGCCTCCCACCGGGCCGCGCCGATCGGGTGCCCGCTGTTGCGCACCTCCAGCGACGCGAGGTGCTCGACGTCGGCGTCCACCGCGGCCGCGAAGCGGCGCAGCAGCCGGGCCCGGTCGGCCGGCGCGACCCGCCGCCACGCAGCAGCGGCCGCCGCCGCCCGGGCGATCGCCGCGTCAGCGTCGGCCGCCGACGTCAGCGCCACCTCCTGCAGGGGCTGCTCGTCGGCCGGGTTCACCAGCTGGATCGTGCTCGTCACGCGTTCCCCTCGTTCGTCGACAATTCAGGCCAGGACGGCGCTCGCCGCGGCGACCAGGCTCCGGAACAGGCGCAGGTCCTCGCCGGTCTGCTCCGGGTGCCACTGCACGCCGACGGCGTACCGCGGACCGCGCAGCTCGACCGCCTCCACCGTGCCGTCCTCCGCTCGGCCGACGGGCACCAGGTCCGGTGCCAGCTCGCCGACCGCCTGGTGGTGGTAGCACGCCACGTCGGTCTGCTCGCCGAGCAGACCGCCGAGCAGGCTGCCGTCGGCCAACCGCACGCAGGTGCGCCCGAAGGTCGCCGGCTCCGGCCGGTGCCCCTCGTGCCCGACCACGTCCGGCAGGTGCTGCACCAGCGTGCCGCCCAGGGCCACGTTCATCACCTGCATGCCGCGGCACACCCCGAGCACCGGGACGTCGGCGGCCAGCGCCGCCCGCAGCAGCGTCTCCTCGGCCGCGTCCCGGACGGCGGAGGTCCCGCCCGTCTGCGGGTGCGGCTCGGCGCCGTAGCGGGCCGGGTCGACGTCCCCGCCGCCGCTGAGCACCAGCCCGTCGAGCACGCCCAGCACGTCGGGGTCCACCTCGGGCAGCGGGGGCAGCAGCAGCGGCGTCCCTCCCGCCCGGACGACGACGTCGAGGTAGGTCCGCGGCAGCAGCGCCGCCTCGTGCTCCCAGACCCCGTGCCGGGCGGGCACGAGGTAGGTCGTCACCCCGATCCGCGGCCGTCGGCGGTCAGAGCCGTTCGAAGCCACGCACCCGCTCCCAGTCGGTCACCGCGGCGTCGAAGGCGGTGATCTCGACCCGGGCGGCGTTGACGTAGTGGTCCACGACCTCCTGGCCGAACGCCTTGCGGGCGACCTCGCTGCCCTCGAGCAGATCAGCGGCGTCGCGCAACGTCGAGGGCACCCGCGGCTTGTCCGAGGTGTAGGCGTTGCCGGTCACCGGCTCCTCCAGCGGCAGCTCGTTCTCCACCCCGTGCAGCCCCGCCGCGATCAGCGCGGCCACGGCGAGATAGGGGTTGACGTCGCCGCCGGGCAGCCGGTTCTCGAACCGCAGTGACTCGCCGTGCCCGACGACGCGCAGCGAGCAGGTCCGGTTGTCCACGCCCCAGGCGACCGCGGTCGGCGCGAAGCTGCCCTCGGCGAACCGCTTGTAGGAGTTGATGTTCGGCGCGAGGAACGCGGTCAGCTCCTCCAGGCAGGCCAGCTGCCCGGCCAGGAAGTGCTCCATCAGCGGGCTGAACCCGTGCGCGCCGTCCCCGGCCAGCACGGAGCCGCCGTCCTCGCCGCGCAGGCTCAGGTGGATGTGGCAGGAGTTGCCCTCCCGCTGGTCGTACTTGGCCATGAAGCTCAGGCTCATGCCGTGCTGCGCCGCGATCTCCTTGGCGCCGGTCTTGTAGACGACGTGGTTGTCGCAGGTGGAGAGGGCGTCGCTGTAGCGGAAGGCGATCTCGTGCTGGCCGAGGTTGCACTCCCCCTTGGCCGACTCGACGTAGAGCCCCGCCCCGGTCATCCCGCGGGCGATGTCGCGCAGCAGCCCGTCGATCCGGCCGGTGCCGATCAGCGAGTAGTCGACGTTGTACTGGTTCGCCGGCTCGAGGTCGCGGTAGCCGCGGCGCCAGGCCTCCTCATAGGACGTCGTGAAGGTGAAGAACTCCAGCTCCGTGCCGACGTACGCGGCCAGGCCGCGCTCGGCCAGCCGGTCCAGCTGCTGCTGCAGCACCTGCCGGGGCGAGGGCGCCACCGGCCGGCCGTCGTGCTGGAGGACGTCGCAGAGCACCAGCGCCGTCCCGGGGTGCCACGGGATCAGCCGCATCGTGCTGAGGTCCGGGCGCAGCGCGAAGTCGCCGTAGCCGCTCTCCCACGAGGTCAGGGCGTAGCCGGGCACGGTGTTCATCTCGACGTCGACGGCGAGCAGGTAGTTGCACGCCTCGGCGCCGTGCGGCAGCACCTCCTCGAAGAAGTACCGCGCCCCGCAGCGCTTGCCCTGCAGCCGCCCCTGCATGTCGGTCATGGCCACGAGCACGGTGTCGACGTCGCCGCGCTCGACGAGCCTGCTCAGCTCCTCGACCGACAGCGGTGCCGGGGGTCGCTCCATGTCGCCTCCTCGGGCGGTGCCCTCGCCTCGGGGGACGGCGGGCGGCCTGCAACGGGCCAGCAGGAGCCCATTGACCGAATGCAACAGGTCGGACGCGGTCGCCGTCAACGACCTTGACACCGCCGCCGGGCGGGCACCACGCTTCCCGGCACCGCTCAGCTCCAAAGGTCCACGTCGAGCCCAATGCCCGCCGCCGAGTGGGCCCGAGCCGGGAGTACCGCATGGTCGACCGCCGCAAGGTCCACGGTGCCGAGTACGAGCAGATGGGCTCCGACTACCTGGAGGGCCGGCAGCTGCGCAGCGGCGCCGCCGGCTGGGTGCTGCTCGCCGGGCTCGGCGTCGCCTACGTCATCTCCGGTGACTTCGCCGGCTGGAACTTCGGCCTCGCCGAGGGCGGCTGGGGCGGCCTGCTCATCGCCACGGTGCTGATGGCGATCATGTACACCGCGATGGTCTTCGGCCTCGCCGAGCTCGCGTCGGCGCTGCCGGTCGCCGGTGCCGGCTACGGCTTCGCCCGCCGGGCGATGGGCCCGCTGGCCGGCTTCGCCACCGGCACCGCGATCCTCATCGAGTACGTCATCGCCCCGGCGGCGATCGTCGTGTTCATCGGCGGGTACGTCGAGGCGCTCGGCCTCTTCGGGCTGACCAGCGGCTGGCCGGTCTACCTCGTCTGCTACGCGATCTTCGTCGGCATCCACCTGTACGGCGTCGGGGAGGCGCTGCGGCTGGTGTTCGGCATCACCGCCATCGCCGTCGTCGCCCTGGCCGTGTTCGTCGTCGGGATGATCCCGCAGTTCAGCGCGTCGAACCTGTTCGACATCGAGCCGTCCTCGGCCGCCGGCGCGAGCGAGTTCCTCCCGTTCGGCTTCGCCGGAGTGATCGCCGCCTTCGTCTACGGCATCTGGTTCTTCCTCGCCGTCGAGGGCGTGCCGCTGGCCGCCGAGGAGTCGCGCGACCCGAAGCGGGACATGCCCCGCGGGATCATCGCCGCGATGATGGTGCTGCTGGTCTTCGCGGCGCTCATCCTGATCACCGCGCCCGGTGGTGCCGGCGCCGCGGCGATCGCCGACTCGGACAACCCGCTGCCGCTGGCGCTGCGCGAGGCCTACGGCGGCAACACCTGGATGGCCGACGTCGTCAACTACGCCGGCCTGGCCGGGCTGGTGGCGAGCTTCTTCTCCATCGTCTTCGGCTACTCCCGCCAGCTGTTCGCGCTCTCGCGGGCCGGCTACCTGCCGCGCTGGCTGTCGCGCACCGGCGCCCGCCGGACGCCGTACCTGGCGCTGATCGTGCCCGGCACGCTCGGCTTCCTGCTCGCCGCCATCACCCAGGACGGCGCACTGCTCATCAACATCGCGGTGTTCGGCGCGACCGTGTCCTACGTGCTCATGACGCTGTCCCACATCGTGCTGCGCAAGCGCGAGCCGGACCTGCACCGGCCGTACCGGACGCCGGGCGGCGTCGCCACCACCGGGGTCGCGCTGGTGCTCGCCGCGGCCGCCGTCGTGGCCACCTTCTTCGTCGACGTCAAGGCCGCCGGCATCACCGCGGCCATCTTCGTCGCGGCTCTCGCCTACTTCTGGTTCTACAGCCGGCACCGCCTGGTGGCCAACGCCCCGGAGGAGGAGTTCGAGGCGATCGGTCGGGCGGAGGCCGAGCTCGCCGGCGACTGACGCCGTGCGGGCCCTGCTGGTGCCCAGCCGGGAGGGACTGTCGTCGGCGCAGCCGCCGGAGGTGTCGTCGGGTGCCGTGCGCGGCGCCGACGAGGCGCTGTTCCGCCCGATCCGCGGCGGCAACGCCTTCGAGGAGACCGTCGAGCGGCTGCTGTCCACCCTCCGACTCGGCGTCGTCGCCCCCGGCGGGCGGCTGCCCCCTGGACGCGAGCTCGCGGCCCGCCTCGGTGTGAGCCGGGCGACCCTGCGCGAGGCGCTGGCCACCCTGCAGACCGCCGGGTACCTGGAGTCGCGGCGCGGCCGCTACGGCGGCACGTTCGTCGTCGCCACACCGTCTCCCGGCTCCGGGCTCGCCCCCGGCGGCCGCTCCGCGGCGGAGATCGACGACGTCCTGGCGTTCCGGCAGGTGCTCGAGGCGGGCGCGGCCGAGGCCGCCGCGGCGCGATCGCTGACCCGCGCCGACCGCGAGCACCTGACCGCCCGGCTGGCCGAGTGCACCGGCACCGGCCAGGCCGACTACCGGCGCCTGGACTCCCGGCTGCACCTGGCCATCGCGGAGGTGGCCGGCTCGCCGTCCCTGACGACGGCGGTCGTCGACGTCCGCTCCCGGGTCAACGAGCTGCTCGACGCGATCCCGCTGCTGGCGCCCAACATCGAGCACTCCGACCGCCAGCACGCAGCGATCGTCACCGCGATCCTCGCCGGCGACCCGCCCGGCGCCCGGCGGACCATGGCCGAGCACCTGGCCGGCACGGCGGCGCTGCTGCGCGGCTTCCTGACCTGACCGCGACGGTCGGGCGGAGCGTGGTGGTGACGCCCTCCGCGAGGATGTCGGCCGCTCGAGGACCCGTTGACAGGTCCCCGGAGCGGAGAACCATGTCCTGCGCGGCGACGCCGCAGGGGCGCCGCCCACGCTTCCGAGAGGAGCGCGGCATGTACGCACGTTCCACGACCGTCCACGCCGACCCGCAGCGCATCGACCAGGGCATCGCCCACATCCGCGACGAGGTCATGCCCACCGTGCAGGACATGCCCGGATGCATGGGCCTGTCCATGCTCTGCGACCGCGACTCCGGCCGGTGCATCGTCACCACGAGCTGGGACTCCGAGGAGTCGATGAGCGCCAGCAGGGAGGCTGTCCGTGCCATGCGCGAGGAGGCCACCGACGTGATGGGGGGCCAGTTCGACGTCCAGGAATGGGAGATCGCGGTCATGCACCGCGCCCACACCATGGGCGAAGGCGGCTGCGCCCGGGTCATCTTCAGCCAGCTGAGGAACGCCGGCGACGCCGACCGCGTGATCGAGGCGTGGAAGGCCGGCGTCCTCCCCCGCATGGACGAGTTCGACGGCTTCTCCAGCGTCAGCCTCATGGTCGACCGGGCCGCCGGTCGCGGCGTGACCACCGTGTGCTTCGACGACCGCGAGGCGATGGAACGGTCACGGGAGATGGGCGACCGCATGCGCGCGGAGTTCAGCAGCGCGATGGACGTCGACATCACCGAGGTGATCGAGATGGAGATCGCCATCCATCACCTGCGCGTACCCGAGATGGCCTGACGGACGGCGGCCGGGTGGTGACCACCCCTGCAGGTGGGCACCACCCGCCGTCCTGCGCCGACCTGCCGACAGGAGGACCGCCGTCACCGGCAGGGACCGGCCGGGACCATCAGGCGAACAGGCCCCGGATGTCGTCGGCCGTCAGGGGACCCGCCAGCCCGCCCTCGCCGTCGTCGTCCAGCACCCGGGAGAAGAGGTCGCGCTTGCGCTCCTGCAGCGCCACCACCTTCTGCTCGATCGTGTCCGCGGCCACCAGCCGGTAGACCATGACCGTCTTCGCCTGGCCGATCCGGTGCGCGCGGTCGACCGCCTGCGCCTCCGCAGCCGGGTTCCACCAGGGATCGAGCACGAAGACGTAGTCCGCCTCGGTCAGGTTCAGCCCGAACCCCCCGGCTTTGAGGCTGATCAGGAACACCGGCGCGCTCCCGCTGCGAAACCGGTCGATCGCCCCCGACCGGTCCCGCGTCCCCCCGTCCAGGTAGGCGTACGGCAGCCCCTCGGCGTCCAGCCGTCCACGCACCGTCCCCAGGAAGCCGGTGAACGAGCTGAACACCAGCGCGCGGTGCCCCTCGGCGACCACCTCGTGCAGGTGCTCGAGGAACGCGTCGGCCTTGCTCGACCGGATGCCGGCGTAGTCGCCGTCGACCAGCGCCGGGTCGAGGGCCAGCTGCCGCAGCAGGGTGAGCGACCGGAAGATGGTGAACCGGTTGTGCTGCAGGTCGTCGACGAGGCCGAGCACCTTGCGCCGCTCCTGCTGGAGGTGCGTGTCGTACACCTTGCGGTGCTTGGGGTTCAGCACCACCTCGAGGACCTGCTCCTGCTTGGGCGGCAGCTCGGCGGCCACCTGCTCCTTGGTGCGGCGGCGCATCAGCGGCCGGATGCGGCGGCGCAGCGCGGTCAGCACCTCGGCGTCGTTCCCCCGCTCGATCGGCGTCCGGTAGTGCTCGGTGAACCGCTGCGGGCTCGGGAACAGCCCGGGCGCGACGATCGACAGCATCGACCACAGGTCCATCAGGTCGTTCTCCACCGGCGTGCCGGTGATCGCGAGCTTGAACCGGGCCGGCAGCCGTCGCGCGGCGGCGTACGTCTTCGCCTGGTGGTTCTTCACGAACTGCGCCTCGTCGAGCACCAGCCCGGTCCACCGCAGCGCGCCGTAGTCCTGGTCCCCCAGCCGCAGCAGCGTGTACGAGGTGACGACCAGGTCCGCGCCCTCGACCACCTCGGCCAGGGACGTGCCCCGCTTACGGCCGGTGGCCTCGATGGTCCGGACGACGAGACCGGGCGCGAACCTCTCGGCCTCCCGCGCCCAGTTCGACACCACGCTCGTCGGCGCCACGACCAGCACCGGAGCGGTCAGCTCACCGGCCTCCTGCGCCCGGCAGACCAGCGCCAGGGTCTGCAGGGTCTTGCCCAGCCCCATGTCGTCGGCGAGCACCCCGCCGAGGCCGGCGTCCCACAGCACCGACAGCCACTGGTAGCCCTGCAGCTGGTACGGCCGCAGCTGCGCGGCCAGCCCGGCGGGCGCCGGCGGCGGGGCGGCGTCGTCCACGTCGAGCAGCGTCCGGACGTCGCGCGCCCACCGCTCGCTCTGCTCGGCCACCACTCCCAGCTCGACGAGCTCGTCCCACAGCCCGGCCTGGTACCGGCTGATCCGCAGCCCCGGGCGGTCGGCGTCCTGCAGCGCCCGCGCCTCGTCGATCAGCTTCCGCAGCCGGTCGAACTCCGGACGGCGGACGTCGAACCAGGTCCCGCTGGGCAGCAGCAGGTGCTCGTCCCCCGCCGCCAGCGCCGCGAACAGCAGGGGGAACGGGATGTCCTCGCCGTCCACGGTGACGGTGACCCCGAGGTCGAACCAGTCGCCGTCCCCGACGTCGGTGGCCGACACCGCCACGACCGGAGCGGCCTCGGACCGCCGGTAGTCCGGCGGTTCCCCGGTCACCTCGACGAGCACACCGGCATCGGCCAGCCGGGGCAGGAACTCGGTCGTCAGGACGGCGGCGTCCATGCCGGAGAGCTCGGCGACCGGCACCGGCCGTGGCTGCGGACCGGCGTACCAGTACCGCGCCAGCCGGGCCGGCGGCGCGGGCAGGGCGCGCAGCAACCGGTCCTCCTCGGCGAGGTCGCGCCCGACGTCGGAGGTGTCGCCCCTGTCCCGTCCGAGCGGCAGCCGGCGGACGTCGTCGCCCGAGCGGTAGAGCACCCACCAGGTGAGGCGGGCCCGGTGGCCGGCCGTGTGCTCGACGTGCAGGCCCACCTGGGGTGGCAGCACCTCCGGCAGTTCCACCGAATGATCGGACGAGCGCACCGGCAGCGCCCGGCGCAGAGCGGGGTAGAAGACGGTGAGGAAGCGCGCACGGTCGGCCGCGGGCACCCGCACCGGACCGCCGGTGACCAGCCTCTCGACGCTCCTGGGCACCCGCTGGAGCGGGACGAGCAGCAGCCCGCCGTCCGCCACCAGCCCGTCCGGCAGGCCGTCGACGCCGGGGATCAGTGCGGCGCCGTGCGGCGGGCTGCCGAGCAGCCGGACCGCCGTCGCCGGCATCCGGACGTCGTCCGCCAGCTCCACCACCGCCTGAACCCGGAGGCCGGCGTCCCCGTCCTGGCGCACGTCCACCGTGACGGCGCCCGGCTGCTCGGTGACCGCGACGGTTCCGCCGCGGGAGGTCAGGAGGGTCACGCCGTCGTCGACCGCCCGCCGGAGGGCCGGCCACAGCTCCGGGCCGAACTCCTCCAGCCGGACGGGCGCGTCACCGGAGCCGGAGTAGCCGCCGGGGCCGTCGTCGGCCGCCCGGTGTACCCGGTGCAGGCCCGTCAGCGCGTCGGCGTGCGCCTGGTTCCGGTGCCCCGACCAGTCGAAGGGCAGACTGCGCCACGACACCCCCGTGCGGATCCAGCGCCCCTTCGCGCCGGGCACGACCGGGCGCAGGCGCACCGACACCTCGGGCCCGGCGGCGCGGCGGTTCACCGCCCGCTCGACGTCGAACTGCAGGCCGATCGGGGTGCCTCCGGGAGACGGCGCGGCCTGCACCAGGTCGGCGACCGCGCGCTCCCAGTCCGGTGCGCCGGGCGCCTCGGACGAGGCCATGTGGACCTGGCGGGCGGCCAGGAGTGTCGCCGCGACGTGCTTGCAGTCGAAGCCGACCGGGCAGCTGCACTCCCCCCACCACCGGGACTCCCCGCCGTCGTACTCCACCACGGTCTGGTAGATCCGCCCCAGACTGCCGCTCACCACCGCCTTGACCTGGCCCGTCGCGCGGAGGACGGAGACCTCCGCGACCCGGCCCTCGCGGGCGTACGCGGCACCGCGGTTCCAGGCGTCGTTCCCCACCGAGCGGCGGAGCACGGAGTCGGTGAGCGCCGGACGCCACTCGTCGAACACCGCCCGAGGTTAACGGCGCCGAAAGAGGGCCGAGCCGCTGTCCACAGCTCACCGGCTGCCGGTGTCGGCCATGCCTCCGACCAGCCGGAACTGTCGTAGGTGGGGCCTAGCGTGCGGGGCATGGAGGACGGAGGGGTACCGCGGCCGCCGGAGGACGGCGAGCCGATGCCCGTCCTGCCGTGGGAGGTGGTGTCCCGGCAGTCGGGTGAGTTCGAGCTGGTGTGCGACATCTGGTCCACGGACGCGCACATGGCCCGCGAGTACGCCCGGCAGGCCGCCACCATCGCCGAGCTGGCGCGCCGTCGCTCGGCCGAGCGCGACGCCGCGTTCGGGCCTCGGGGTGGGCCGGGGCGTGATGCCCGGGCGCTGCGGCCGGCCGCGCTCGCCGACGTCTCCGACGACTTCGTCTCCGAGCTCGCGCTGATCCGCCACTGCTCGGAGGCCGAGGCCGGCCGGCTGGCGGCCGAGTCGATCCTGCTCACCACCACGCTGACCGCGACCTGGTCCGAGCTGTACGCCGGGCGGCTGACCGTCCGCAAGGCACGGATCCTGCTCGACCTGCTCGGTGATGCCGATCCCGAGGTCGCCGCCGCCGTCCAGGGGCGAGTGCTCGCCGACGCCGAGGCGTGCCCGCCGTCCCGGTTGGCCGACCGGGCCCGCTACCACCTGTACCGGCTGGACGCCGAAGCCAAGGAACGCCGCCGGCTCGAGGCCGAACGCCGGGCCGACGTGCACGTCGAGCGCACCGCCGACGACCTGGGCCGGCTCGTCGTCGAGGGTCCGCTGCCCGCCGTGCACGCGGCCCGCGATGCGGTCGACCAGTACGCCCGCTGGATGCGGGCCGACGGTGACGACCGGCCGATCGGCGTGCTGCGCGCCTCGGCTGCGTTGGACCTGATCCTGCGCCCGTGGGACACCAGCCGTCCGCCGGTGACCGCGCAGCTACACGTCCACGCCGCACTCACCTCGCTGCGGCCCGACAATCCGGCCGACGCCGCCCCGGCGGAGCTGGACGGGCAGCTGATCTCCGCCGCCCAGTGCCGCGACCTGCTCGCCGCACTCGACATGCTGCCCCTGTCCCCGGCGCCGATCGGCGGGTCGATCTCCGTCGCGATCGACCACCCGGTCACCGGTCAGACCCTCGCCGTGGCCACCCGCGCCGAACTCCGCCGCGCCGCCGGCCGACGTCGCCGCATCCACCGCCGCAACCAACCGGACCCCGAAAACTGCCCCACCCGGAAACCGGGCCGGGACGACCGCGGGGCCGGCACGACCGAACCGGACGACGGGCCGGGCCTGCGGCCGCCGCCACCCACCCGCGGCTACCGGCCCACCGCCGCGCAGCGCCGCCTCGTCACCGCTCGTGACCGGCACTGCCGAATGCCCGGCTGCCACCGCCGGCCCGGCCGCTCTGACCTCGACCACGCACTCGAGTACGCCGCCGGCGGGCCCACCGCCTGCGAGAACCTGTGCTGTCTCTGCCGGCGGCACCACCGGATCAAGACCTTCGCCCGCGGCTGGTCGTTCGCCCTGCTCCCCGACGGCGAGCTGGTCGTCCGCACCCCGTCGGGCGTCATCCGGTCGACCCGCCCGCCCGGCTGGTGCCACGACCCGGAACCCGACCCGCCCTGGCTCGAGGACGTCGCCCCACCCGACCCGCTCCGCGTGTGAGGGGGGCGCTCGGCCCACCCTGGTGACGAGCACGGCGGCAGCGCCGCGCTGGCGTGCGGCGGGTTCAGGTGAGCACGGCCGCCGACATGTCGACGTGTCGAGAGGTCTCGGTGGCGACCTGTCGACCTGTTGACGTGTCGACGTCTCGCCGCTCAGCCGGCTGAGCGGCGCATCGACCACATCTGGGCCGGGCGCTCGAACTGGGTGGCGACCTCCCAGCTCACCGCACCGCCCGCGACCTCCCTGCGGAAGTTGCCCACCGCCACCCGCGCCAGCTCCGGGTCCGCGGCCACACGGGCGGCCAGCTCCATCGCCCGGGGCTCCACCGCGTCGTCGTCCACCGACTCCCAGGCCAGCCCCAGCTCGGCGGCCCGCGCACCGGAGATCTCCTCGCCGAACAGGGCCATCGCCGACGCGGCCTCCCGGCCGATCAGCCGGGACAGGATCACGAAGTGCCCCCCTCCCGGGTGCATCCCCCGCTTGAGGAAGCCGCACAGCAGCCGCGCGTCGGACGCGATGATCCGCAGGTCCGTCGCCAGCAGCATGTTCATCCCGGCGCCGACCGCCGACCCGCGCACCGCGGCGATGGTCGGCACCCGCACCTGCCCGAGCCGGTAGAAGGAGTCGTAGATGGCCGACATCCCGTCGTAGGCCTCCGGAGCAGCGGGATCGCGCCCGGCGGAGGTCAGCGTCGCGATGTCCCCGCCCGCGCAGAACGACTTTCCCACCGCCCGGACCACCAGCGCCCCGATCTCCGGCCGCGCGTCCACCTCGTCGAACAGCCCGATCAGCTCCCGGGCCATCGACGGCGTCAACGCGTTGCGGCGATCGGGCGCGTTCAGCGTCACGACCGCGACCGCGCCGTCCACCTCGAGCAGCACCTCACCCGAGGCAGCGCCGGGAACCGAGCCGGAAGCAGTCACGAGCACACCCCCACCCACGCAACCGGCCCCTCCGCCGGCTGACACCGGAGGCATCAGACCACGGAGGAGCCGGGGCGGCGCGGAAGGGCTCAGACCCCCGACGGCAGCCGGTCGTGGAGGCTGCCGGTCACAGCCACTGGCGGGACGCCTCAGGCGGCCAGGGCGCCGGAGTAGGTGCCGCCCACGCCGGCTGTCGCCGTGCCCCCGAGCAGCCCGTGCGTGTCTCCGGACAGCGCCATCAGGCCACCCACCGACCCACCGGGCCGCGTCACGCCGGTGTAGACGAGCGTCGCGCTGGTCGGCGCCCCGTCCACGGTCCCCGTGAAGGTCCCGGTGAAGGCGAAGACGTCCCCGTACGTCCCCGGCGGGGCGGTGAAGGCCACGGTGCACGGCGCGTCGACCGCGATCCGGATGGTGCCGGGTGCCTGCCCGGTCAGCGTTCCTCCGGCAGCGAAGGACAGCTGGACCGGGGCGGTCCCCAGGCACCGGTCGCCCGGGAGCGGCCGGACGACGGGCGGCCCCGTGACGGCCACGGTGAAGTCCCCGGAAGCGGGGACACGGGTGGCCGCCGCGGCCGGGGAGGCCCCGATCCCCACGAGGGCGGCACACAGAACCAGAGCGAGCAGTGACGTGCGCATGCCGGCGGACGGTAGGAGCCACCCCAGGTCCGACGAAGGGCCGTTGTGCCTCCGGACACCGGACGCGGGCGTGTCCTCCTTGCCACGCCGAGGCATCCCTGCGGGACGGGAACGTGATCCCCCGCGCCGCCTCCGCACGGTCGGCGCGGCAACCGTCCGCCGGGAGTTCCCGGGACCGCGAGAGCCGTGGAGAGGCACCGCACCACCGGCCGCCGCCGATCCGCCCGGGTCCGCTCCGTGGTGGGGTCGGGTCACCCGCCGTCGTGGCGCGCTGGGCGGGCCTCTAGGGCGCTCCGGCGGCCACCCGCAGCACGGCGGCGCTCACTACCGTCGGCCGATCATCACCCGAGGAGGTCGTCATGACGCAGACAACCGACACCAGCGTCGAGACCGTCACGGCTCTCTACGACGCCTTCGCTCGAGGGGACGTCGCCACGGTCATCGGTGCCCTCGACGAGAACGTCGAGTGGTACGAGGCGGAGGGCAACCCCTGGCACCCGGGCCGTGCCTTCGTGGGACCGCAGCAGGTGGTGGAGGGCGTCCTTGCCAGGATCGCCGAGGACTTCGAGGACTTCCGGGTGGAGCCGCACAAGTTCATCAGCAACGGCGAGACCGTGGCCGTCGAGGCCCGTTATCGGGCCACCAGCCACCGGGCCACCGGCAAGCCCCTGGACGCCCAGGTGGCGCACGTGTGGGACGTCCGCGACGGCAAGGTGGTCCGTTTCCAGCAGTACGTCGACACCCGGCAGCTGGCCGACGTGATGGGCGTCGCCGTCATCTGAGCGGGCGGCGGCGGACTGCCGGAGCTCTCCCCGGCAGGCCACCCTCCCCGGGCAGTGCCGCCCGGGTCAGACGCCCGTCGTCACCCGGTCGGTCGGCCGGCGACGCACGGATCGCACCGTCCGGACGGCGGCCTCCCGGGCCAGGCCGAGGATCGGCCCGGTGTCCCAGGGCTGCCGCACCGGCTCGGCAGCGACCGGCGCCGGCTCGGCCGCACCGGCCTCCCGCGCCACGGCCGCAGCCGCCACCGCCTCGACGGCCGCGCGCCGGCGGGCCAGCAGGGCGTCCTTCTGCCGGTCGATGCGCTCCCGCTCGGCCATCACCAGGAGTTCCTCGCGCGCCTGCGCCACGGTGAGCCGCGACTGGTGCTGCATCGTCTCGACCTCGACGTCCCCGGAGTCGCGCAGCGCCGCCAGCTTGTCGTAGGCCGACGGCGGGCCGAAGTTGAGCAGCAGCTTCATCAGCACCGGCAGGATCTCCACGCACATGAACAGCAGCGACAGCATGAACTGCGCTGCGGCCAGCGTGGCGTTCCGGTCACCGAGGCGGTCCAGCGCCTGCAGCCGCGCGAGGATGCCGCCGTTGTCCTCGTTGGCCCCGTCGAACGCGGCCTGCAGCCGGTCCTGCTCCGCCGTCAGCCGCTCGAGCGACTCCCGGTCGAGGTCCAGCGACGACGCCGCCAGGTCCGTGCTGCGCTCCTCCGCCGCGTCAGCGGCCTCCTGCGCGGCGGCGAGCGAGGAGCCCGCCGCGGCCACCACGGCGGCCTGCGCATCCGCGGCCGCCCGCGCCTGGAGGTAGGCGTCGCCGGTGCCGGCGTCCCCCGTTCCGCAGGTGCCGTCCAGCTCGCACTGCGCCTTCGCCTCGAGCTCCCCGGACGTCGCCAGCGCCTCGTCATAGGCCGTCTGGCGCTCGATCACGGTCGACTGCACGGGAGCCAGCTCGGGGTCGGTCCGCCCGCCGCTGGCGATGATCGACTCCTGCGTCGCAATCCGCTCCCGCAGCTCGGGCAGGCCGACGAACCGCGCGTCGGACTCCAGCGACTCGCGGTGCGCGTCGGCCGCCTCGGCCTGCATCGTCACGATCTCGGCGTCGATCTCCTTGTGGAACACCTGCAGCGTCAGCGGCGTCGCGATCACGATGCCGAGCACCAGCGCCAGGCCGATCCGCGGGACGGCGAGCACCAGGTTCCGCTTCAGCGACGCGTCGTGCGCCATCCCGACCAGCAGCATCCGGTCCAGGTTGATCACCACCGCGCCCCAGCCGAGGCCGACCAGCAGCGCGAGCGGCCACCAGACGCCGAGCGCCATGTGCACCGCGAACGCCATCGAGACCAGCGCCAGCCCTCCGGTGCTGAGCAGGACGCCGCCCAGCGCGACGAACCGCGGTCGCGCCCCGGGCGCCACCTCCAGGACGTCGGGACGCGCGCCGCCGAGCGACGCCAGGCCGTCGCCGAGCCGCTGTCGTGCCGCCATGCCGAGCCACCCCCAGGCGACGGGGGTCGTGGATCAGCCGCCGCCTCCCCTGCCTCATCGGCAGTCCCCGGCGGTGACGGAACGGTCTCGGCGCACGGCGGCCGAGTTGGCACGAGGGTCACACCGGCGGGACGCTCGGCGCCCGCCCGCTCCCGGAGCCGCCATGACCCGCGCCCGCCGCGCCGCCGCGACCCTCGCCGTCGCGCTGCTCGTGACCGGCTGCACCGGTGCGGACGGCGACGAGCCCGACGGCCGGGAGACCGGCGACGCGCTGCTCGGCACCCTCGACCTCGACGCCGCCGTGGGTGCCGACGTCACCCTCGCCGACCTCGCGCCCGGCCCGGACGGCGCACCGGTCGCGCTGCTCACCGCCCTCGACGCCCGGCAGAGCTGGCTGGTCCGGATCACCCACGGAGACGGCGGGCCGGCCGCCGACGTCCGGACGATCCCGCCCGTCCCCCGGGACAGCGGGCTCGCCGTCGCCGGCGACGGCACGGTCCTCGTCGTAGGGGACGACCTGCTCGCCGTGCCTCCCGACGGGGAAGGCCCCACCGCCGTCCCGCTGCCCCTCGGCGGGCCGCCGTCCGCGGTCGCCCTCGACGGCCGCACCCTCTACCTGGCCCGCGGCACCGCGCTCGCCGCCGTCGACGCGGCCACCGGCGCCGTCCGCACCACCGCCACCGCGGCCGCGCCGGTCACCCACCTGGCCCTCGACCCCACCGGCGGCCTGGCCGCGCTGGTCAACGGCGGACGCAAGGGCGGCGGCACGGGCGCCGTCCTCGCCCGCTACGACACCGCCCTGCGGCCGGTGGGCGAGCCGGTCCCGCTCGTCCCCGAGCGTGGGAGCAGCGCCACGGCCCTGGAGGTCACCGCGGACGGCGTCGCGGTCGCCACCGTGCACCTCGGCGAGGCCCGCAGCGTCGGCCGGCTGGTCACCGTCGCCGACGGCGCGGTCCAGCTCTCGGTCGACCTGGACGGCGCCGGGGACTCCGCGCTCGGCCTCGTCGTCGACCCTGACGGCCGGTCGGCCACCGTCGCCGTCGCCGACCTGCAGTTCCCGGCCGAGCTCGTCACCGTCGACCTCGGCAGCGGCGACCGGATCGGCGCGGTGAAGCTCTGCGGGGGCACCGGCGTCTTCGGCGCGGTCGCCGGCTCCGCCGACGGCCCGACCCTGGTCACCGGGGCCTGCGTCGACGAGGACGGCCCGCAGACCACCGCCTTCCTCGTCGGCTGATCCCGCCCGATGAGTTCGCGGGCAGCGACCGGTCAGTCCTGCCATGAGCGAGCTCATGGAGGACGGCGATGGCGAAGACGGTGCTGTCCATGTCGATGTCGCTGGACGGGTTCATCGCGGGTCCGGACGACGGCCGGCCAGGATCGTTCGGCTCCGGCGGGGAGCGGCTGCACGCCTGGCTCGGGGAGGGCCCCGACCTCCGGCCGCCCGACGCGCCGAGCCAGGTCGTCTTCGACGAGCTGCTGGCGACCGGAGCGGTGCTCACCGGCCGCCGGACGGGCGACTTCGTCGACTACTGGGGCGGCGACCACCACGACGGCGTCCCCATCTTCGTGCCGACGCACCGCCCGCCGGCCGAGAACCGGCACGAGCGGGTGCACTTCGTCGCCGACGGCATCGAGTCGTGCGTGGCCCAGGCCAAGGCCGCCGCCGGTGACCGCGACGTCCTGGTGCACGGCGCCGTCACGGCGCAGAGCTGCCTGCGGGCCGGGGTGCTCGACGTGCTGGAGATCCAGCTCGTCCCCGTCCTCCTCGGCCGGGGCAAGCTGCTCTTCGACGGCCTCGAGCCCGAGCAGCGGGAGCTCGACCTGGTCCGCACCCTCGAGGCCCCGGGCGTGCTGCTCCTGCGCTACGAGGTGCGACGGTGACGACCGGCCCCATCCGGCTCTACATGTCGATGTCGCTGGACGGCTTCATCGCCGGCGTCGACGACCGGCCCGGGCAGGAGCTCGGACTCCACGGCGGGCGGCTGTTCAACTGGCTCGACGACCGGATGTCCCCGGGCGTCGACGGCGAGGTCTACGCCGAGGCGCTGGCCACCGGCGCGGTGATCTCCGGACGGCGGACCTTCGAGCTCGCCGGGCGCTGGAACGGCGACCACCACGACGGGGTGCCGATCCTCGTGCTCACCCACTCCGTCGACCCGGACGACGTACCGCCGGGCAGCGCGACGTTCTCCACCGACGTCCTCGCCTGCGCGGCCGAGGCCCGGGAGGCGGCCGGCGACCGCGCCGTCATGGTGCACGGCGCCGGTGCGGCGCAGGCGTTGCTGCAGGCCGGCCAGCTCGACGAGCTCGAGATCCACCTCGTCCCGGTCCTGCTGGGCGCCGGCCGGCGTCTGTTCGAGGCACGGGACGCCGACCACGTCGAGCTGGAGCTGGTCCGCCGGCTCCAGGGCCGCGACGCCACCCACCTGCGCTACCGGGTGCGCCGGTAGGCACCGGGCGGGCGACTGCCTGTGGACAACCGCCGGCGGTGTCCCCGGCCGCTGCCACGGTGGAGCGCATGTCGATGCCACCGCTCGCCGAGGTCCCGGTCCGCTCGTCCCTGGCGCTCACCCGCCGCTGGGTCGCCCTGCTCGGTCCGCTCTCCTTCGATCGCCGGACGCTCTGGCTGACCTGGTTCGACCCGGACGGCCGGCAGTCCCCCGCCGTCGTCCCGATCGAGGACGTGCCGCACCAGCCCGACGACCGGTTCCTCCGCGGGCTCCTCGCCCTGGCCGACGGGCGACAGGGGGACGACGGCCTGCTCGCCCTCGCGCTCGGCCGGCCCGGCGAGGCGGTCGCGACCGACGACGACTCGGCGTGGGTCCGCGGCCTGCACGAGGTCCTCGGCGACGACGGATGGAGCCTCCACCTCGCCGCCGGCGGTCGCGTCGAGACCCTGGTCGAGCCCGGGCCCACCTCCCGGTGACCCCGGACCGGGCGCCGGGGTTCCCGCGCGGGACCCTGCCGATCGCCCCCTCGGCGCGCCTCCCCAGGGTGTTCTGGGCGGCATCCGCGGCCTTCGCCCTCCTCGTGGCGACCGTTGCGTGGCTCGGCATCCGCGATGTCGCGACCGGGCGCAGCACCCCGCAGGAAGCCGCCGGGGACTACCTCGACGCGCTGGTGCACGGCGACTGGGGCACGGTCTGGACGCTCCTCTGCCGGCCGGACCAGCTGCGCGCGGGACCTCGTGAGCGGTACGCGTACGAGCGCGGAGCGGAGTCCGGAGGGGTGTCCCTGTCCGCCCTGGGCGTGGACGTGGACGTCGGGGACGTCCGGTACGACGGCGAGACGTCGAGCCACGCGGTCAAGGTGCAGCTGTCGGGAGGTCAGCGGACCGAGCGGTTCGAGCTGACGGTCGTCGAGGAGCAGGACGAGTTCCGGGTCTGCGAGGAGCCGTGACCGTGGCGGACGGCCGGGGAGGCGACCGGTCAGCCGGGCGGGCGCCACCCCGGGTCGCGGCCGGTCAGCCCGAGCAGCCGGTCCAGCGGCGAGGCGTCGTCGGGCACCGGTACGGGTGGGCCGAACAGTCCCGGCTGCACCGGCCCGGCCGCGACCTCCGACGCGAACGAGGTCGCCGCCGCGACCGCCGCCGGGTCGGCCTCGAACCGCTGGCCGGTCGCCACCGCGAGGTCCCAGCCGTGGACGAGCACCTCGTCGGCGGTCACCAACCCGATCCCGGCGGCCGGCATGGTCACCCCGCCCGCCGCGGTCTCGCCCTCCCAGGCCTCGGGCCGGCGCCAGGCGGCGACCAGCGCGTCGAGCTCGGCGGGGATGACCGTGCGCCACTGCGGGGGCAGGTGGCCGGCGGAGGCCTGCGGCGGGTTCGGGTCGGGGGTCTTCTCGGCCGACAGCCGCAGGCCCACGGCGAGGCCGGCGACGTGGTCGAGGAGGGCGGCCACGGTGGAGTCCGTGCACGGCGTGGGGTCACCGAGCTGGTCGTCGCGCACGCCGGCGACCACCCGCTTGAGGACGTCGACCTGCGGGCCGAGATCGAGCTGCGTCGTCTGCATGGGTTGCTGACCGGCCGGGGCGCGAGAACTGAGCGCTCACCCCCGGGCGGAAGCCGGCTTCCCCGGCCCGGACGGCGCCTGGTTGGGTCGGGGCATGGTGCACAGGATGGTGGTCCAGTACGGGCAGCCGACGGACGCGGCGGTCTTCGAGGAGCGGTACCGGGAGCACATCCGGCTGATCAACGAGGCGCCCGGCGTGCTGCGCTACACGGTCGGCCGTCCCGCCGCCCGCAACGGCGAGCCACCGGCCACCTACCTGGTCGCCGAGCTGGACTTCGAGTCCGCCGAGGCCATGGCCGCGACGATGCGGACGCCGGAGTGGGCCGCCGCCGGGGAGGACGTGCCCACCTTCGCCACCGGCGGCGTCTCGGTCACCTTCTTCGACCTCGAGGACGTCGGGACCACGCCCGCCGGCTGAGGCGGCTACACCTGCAGCTGGCGTTCCCCGCCGGTCCGCCACTCCAGGACGACGATGCTGGCGTCGTCCTGGAGCTGACCGGCCTGGTGGTGGAGGACGTGGCTCATCAGCCGGCGGACGGTCTCGGGTGCGGGGTCGCCGGCCGCGGCGGCGGCGCTGATGAAGTCGGCCAGCCGCTGCTCGCCGAAGAACTCACCGCGCGGGGAGCGGGCCTCGGTGATGCCGTCAGTGTAGAGCACCAGGCGGTCCCCCGGCTCGAGCCGGGTCTCGCAGCCGACCGGCTTGCCCGCCTGCAGGCCCAGAGGGCGACTCGGGAGGCAGCGCGGCAGCCGCACCAGGGAGGAGCCGCGCACGATGAGCGGCTCGGGGTGCCCCGCGTTGATCCACCGCAGCCGCCCGGTGTCGATGTCGAGGCGGGCCAGCACGGCGGTGGCGAACTGGCTGCGGCCGATCTGGTCGGCGATCGCCCCGTCGATCTCCGTGGCCATGTCGGGCAGGTCCAGCCGGTTGCGGCGGCCGTGCCGGTAGGCGCTGATCGCGACGCTGGCCAGCACCGCGGCCGGCAGCCCGTGCCCGACGGCGTCGATGACCAGCAGGTCCATCGTGCTGCCGTTGATGGCGTAGTCGAAGCTGTCGCCGCCGACGTCGTAGGCGGGCTCGAGGCCACCGGTGACGACCACGCGGTCGGTGCCGAAGGACATCGGGGGCAGCAGCTCCCACTGCATCTCCGCCGCCAGGGACAGGGTCTTGCGGCGGCGCAGCCGGGAGAAGACGTCGCTGTAGGCGTCGTTGACCACCACCAGCTCGGCGACCAGGCTCACGAACGCGCGGAGCTCCTCCCGCTGGTCGGCGGTGGGCTCATCCGGGAGGGCCAGCTCCATGACGCCGACGCGTTCGACCCCGTTCAACAACGGCATCCAGAGCCGGTGGCCGTTCCCCGCCGCAGCGCTGTCGACGACCTGGACCCGGCGGAACGCCCGCCCGGCCATCGTGCCCTCGATCGACAGTTCCTGGCGTTCGGGCACGCCCTCACCGGGCAGTGGCAGCAGCTTCGCCTGCTCGTAGTCCGCGAGGTACACCACCGTCTCCCGGACATCCAGCATCCGGGCGTGGGCGGCGACGGTGGCGGCCAGGTCGTCGGGAGCCAGCAGGTGGGACGCGTGCAGGAGTGACCTGATCGGCTCGGTCACCGCACACTCCCTGTCCATCGGCCCCGCTGGCCGGGGACGGTAACCCATCTCACGGCGTGGTCGTCGGGCCGCGGAGCCGGCGACGCCGGTCGTCGTCGTCGCCAGGGACCCGCAGTCGACGATCCGGCCGCCGCGGACGGTGGACCAGCACACCTCGCGCACGTCCCGGAAGGCCCCGTCCGGTGGCCGGGCGCCCCGTCCACCGGGCCGGTCTGCGTGCCCGAGCAGCGGAACTCCCCCACCACGCTGTCGCCCTCCGCGACCAGTGCGACGGTCACCCCCACCGGCCGATCCGCGCGGCCATCCAGAGCGCGCAGCGCCGGCAGACGTGGACCCCGGGGGTCCCGCCCAGCTCGTGGACCGCCGTGCGCGGCAGCTCCCGCCCGCAGCACCCGCACGTGACCCGTTCACCGGCTCGGGACGCCCGGCGGGAGCCCGGCAGCCTCATCGGGGACCACTGCCGGGCGGCCGGGCCGTCCCGGCCGAGGACGCGCGGCGGACCTCGTCCGGCGTCCGGCCGAACTCCGCGCGGAAGCCGCGGCCGAACGTCGCGGTGTCGCGGAACCCCCATCCGTGCGCCACCGCGGCGACGGTGGCCGCGGTCCCGCGCCGGGCCAACTCCTGGCGGGCGCCGGCGAGCCGGCGGTGGCGCACGTACCCGGCCGGCGTCGAGCCGCGCTCGGCGAACAGCGCGTAGAGCGAGCGCACCGAGAGGTAGGCGCCGGCGGCGATCGCGGCGGGGGTCAGCGACGGGTCGCGCAGGTGCGCGTCGACGTACGCGGTCACCCGCGACCAGGCCGGGTCGCCGTCCGGTGGCGGGGCGAGCGCACCGGCCAGCAGGGCGACCGCGGCGTCGGCCACCGGCCGGCCGAGCCGCCCGTCCAGCGACCCGGCCGAGGCGAGCGTCGTCCCCAGCAGCGCGGCCAGCAGGCCGGCGGCGACCGGGTCCAGCAGCCCGCTCGGCGGCGGCGAGGGCAGCCGGGACGACGGCACGAGGAGCGTCCACTTGTGCAGCCGTCCGGGCACCGAGAACCGCACCGGGACGTCGGAGCGCCACAGCAGGGCCGCTCCTGCATCGACGACCACCCGGGCGCCGTCCACCTCGATCAGCTCGGACCCCGACCGCACGAACAGCACCCCGACGACGTCGTCGTCCGTCGCCGCGAGCTGCGACCGCCCGCGGGAGCCCGAGCACGGGCCGCACCGGCAGTCGACCAGCGTGAGGTCCCCGATCCGGTAGCGGGCCAGGCCGGTCGGGCCGGGGAGCGGCTCGCCCGGCGTCAGGGACCACGGGAGGTGGGTCGCGCTGACCACCTCGCGGAAGGCGTCGTCCCGATCGGCCGCGGGCACGTCGAGCGGGCTCCACCGTTCCGCGACCAGCGTCATGAGCGCCTCCCGCCGCGCAGCCAACCCCCGCCCGTCGGCGGGGGCAAGACCTGCACGCATCGCCGTCCGGTCTGCACGGATCGTCGTGACCGCACCGGCCGAGCCGCCCGACGCTGACCGGCATGCGAGAGGACATCGAGTTCCGCACCGAGGACGGCGTCACCCTGCGCGGCTGGCACTACCGCCCGCAGACCGACGGCGACGGCCGCGCCCCGCTGGTCGTCATGAGCCACGGCTTCTCCGCCACCAAGGAGATGTACCTCGACGACTTCGCCGAGCACTTCGCCGCCGGGGGCCTGGGCGTGCTCGTCTACGACAACCGCAACATCGGCGCGAGCGACGGCGGTCCGCGCGGCGAGCTGGACCCGTGGCAGCAGATCCGCGACTACCGGACGGCGATCACCTGGGCGCAGACCCAGCCGTGGACCGATCCCGCCCGCATCGGGATCTGGGGCTCCAGCTACAGCGGCGGCCACGTGCTCGTCGTCGCCGCGCTCGACCGCCGGGTCAAGGCCGTCGTCTCGCAGGTGCCGCTGGTCAGCGGGCTGGCCAACGCCCGCCGGCTGATCCGCGCCGACGCCTTCGCGGGGCTCCGGCAGATGTTCGACGCGGACCGCGCCGCCCGGTACGACGGCAAGGACCCGGCGATGATCCAGGTCGCGTGGTCCGAGCAGCCCGACGAGCCGTGCGCGCTGCCCACCGAGGACAGCCACGACTTCTTCCTCGGCCCGATCCTCGAGCGCGCGACCACCTGGCAGAACGAGGTCACGCTGCGCTCGGTGGAGATGTTCACCGAGTACGAGCCCGGCGCCTACATCGGCCAGATCGCGCCGACGCCGCTGATGATGGTCGTCGCCGCGCAGGACCACCTGACGGTCGCGGACCTGACGCTGGAGTACTACGAGCGCGCGCGGCACCCCAAGGAGCTGCTCGTGCTGCCCGTCGGACACTTCGACGCCTACACCGGCGAGTCCTTCCAGCGGTCCGCGCCGGCCCAGCTGCGCTGGTTCCAGCAGCACCTGACCTGAGCCCGTGTCCGGCACCTCCACTCCCCGGGCGGACTCGGACGGGCGGACGGTGGAGGAGGTCCGGCCATGGCAGCCGACACCCCGATGAGCCAGGCGGTCCGGCTGGGCGCGGCCGCCGACGCCCTCGCGGCCCTCGCCGCACACCTGCGCCTGGAGACCGAGCGGCTCCCGGCCGATCCCGCCGTCCGGGCGGTGCTGGCCGACGTGGCCGCCGAGCTCGTGGGCGGGGACGTCGGCGGAGCGGGCGCGGCCCCGGTCGTCGGGCTGGCCCGGACCGTCCTCCGGCAGGCCGCCGAGCTGGTGGAGAACCCCGGCCGGGCCGGCGGCTGGGACCAGGTGGACTCGCCCCTGCTGCAGAGCATCGGCCGGCTGTCGATGGGGATCGCCGACGCCGTCCGGTCCGCCGAGGACGTGCTGCCGGGCCTCGCCGACGCCCTGCACCGCCCCGACGCCGAACTGCTCGACGTCGGCACCGGCACCGGGTGGCTGGCGATCGCCCTCGCCCGCGCCTACCCCGGCCTGCGGATCACCGGCATCGACGTCTTCGCACCCGCGCTGGAGCTGGCGCGGGCCAACGTCGCCGACGCCGGGCTGACCGACCGGATCGACCTGCGGCTGCAGGACGCCGC
Source organism: Geodermatophilus sabuli (assembly GCF_010686765.1). Classification (GTDB taxonomy): domain Bacteria; phylum Actinomycetota; class Actinomycetes; order Mycobacteriales; family Geodermatophilaceae; genus Geodermatophilus; species Geodermatophilus sabuli_A. Next base: position 119,962 of record NZ_JAAGWF010000005.1, read on the forward strand.
CGAGCTCGACGAGGCCGGCGCCTTCGACGTCGTGTGGCTGCCGATGCCGTTCCTGCCGGCCACGGTCGTGCCCGGGGTCGTCGCGGCGGCCTGCCGGTCCCTGCGCCCCGGGGGCTGGCTGCTGCCCGGCACCTTCGCCGGGCCACCCGACCGGCTCGGACAGCTGCTCACCGACCTGCGCACCGTGCGCAGCGGCGGCCATCCGTGGCGGCCCGACGAGCTGCTCGCCGTCCTGGACGGCAGCGGGCTGACCGACGTCACCGAGGTGCCCCGCACGTGGGCAGCGCCGGTGCGGCTCCACGCCGGGCGGCGCGGAGGGTCCTGAGTCCCTGGCGGCGCGGCGCCCGCAGTCGCGACCGTGGTCGGCATCCAGCGCGCCGACCGGGAGCCGCCATGAACCTCACCCAGGGCCTGCACCGCGCGGTGCAGCAGCACCCCGACGACGTGGCCACGGTCTCCGCCGGCCGGGTCCGCACCCACGCCGAGTCGGTCGACCGGATCGCCCGGCTGGCCGGCGCGCTGCGGGAGCTGGGCGTCACCGACGGAGCCCGCGCCGCGATCCTGTCGCTCAACTCCGACCGGTTCGCGGAGTTCCTGGGCGCCACGCTGTGGGCGGGCGGGGTCGTCGTCCCGGTGAACATCCGCTGGAGCGTGCCGGAGATCGCCGAGTCCCTCGCCGAGGTCGACGCCGGGGTGCTCGTCGTCGACGACGTCTTCGCCGCGTGCGTGGACGGGATCCGGGCGGCGCACCCGGGCCTGCGGCACGTGGTGCACGCCGGCGACGGTCCGGTGCCGGAGGGCACGCTCGGCTTCGAGCAGCTGGTCGCTGGACACGAGCCGGTGGACGACGTCCGCCGCGGCGGCGACGACCTCGCGGGGATCTTCTACACCGGCGGGACGACCGGCCGGTCCAAGGGCGTGATGCTCAGCCACGCCAACCTGATCACCTCGGCGTCGGCCTGGCTGGCGGCGAACACGATCGAGGGCGAGGGCGCCTACCTGCACGCCGCCCCGATGTTCCACCTCGCCGACTTCTCGGCGTGGGTGGACGTGACGATCGTGGGGGGGACCCACGTGATGATCCCCGTCTTCGACCCGGTCGCCGTCCTGGGTGCGATCGCCGAGCACCGCGTCACCGACGTCCTGCTCGTGCCGGCGATGATCCAGCTCGTCGTCGACCACCCGCGGGCCGCCGAGTTCGACCTCACCAGCGTGCGGCAGGTGCTGTACGGGGCCTCGCCGATCTCCGAGGGCGTGCTGGCCCGGGCGGTGAAGACCTTTCCGAACGCCGGCTTCACGCAGGCCTACGGGATGACCGAGCTCGCCCCGCTGGCCACGATCCTCGCGCCGGCCGACCACCAGGACCCGGTGCGCCGCCGCTCCGCCGGCCGGGCCGCGTACTGCTGCGAGGTGCGCATCGTCGGCCCGGACGACGTCGAGGTCCCGCGCGGCCAGGTCGGCGAGGTGGTCGTGCGCGGCGGCAACGTGATGCTCGGGTACTGGCAGCGGCCGGCGGAGACCGCGGAGGCGCTGCGCGGCGGCTGGATGCACACCGGCGACGCCGCGTACATGGACGACGACGGGTACGTCTACATCACCGACCGGATCAAGGACATGATCATCACCGGCGGGGAGAACGTGTACTCCGCCGAGGTGGAGAGCGTGCTCTCCCAGCACCCGGGCGTGGCCACCTGCGCGGTGATCGGCGTCCCCGACGAGACGTGGGGCGAGCGGGTGCACGCCGTCGTCGTCCCCGCCGGGGGTACCGCGCCCGCGCTGGAGGAGCTCCAGGCGTTCTGCGACGGGCGGATCGCCGGGTTCAAGAAGCCGCGGTCGATGGAGGTCGTCGCCGCCCTGCCGCTGTCGGCCGCGGGCAAGGTGCTCAAGCGCGAGCTGCGCGCGCCGCACTGGGCGGGCCAAGAGCGCGCCGTGCACTGACCCACGACCCACACTCCCCGTTGATCATGGGGGCAGGGGGGCGGACCCCGGCGGTGCGAGACCGGGGGACGGCGGCGCCAGACCCGCGGCCGCGCCGCCGCCACCGCTTCCGCCGCCACCGCCGGCGCCCAGCAGGGTGCGGGTCATCGCGTTGCGGGTGTCCAGCAGCTCGTCGAGCGCCGCGGTGAGGTCGCCGGCCGACACCGCCAGCGCGCCCTCGGCCGTCCGCTCGGCCGCGAACAGCGCCGCCCGCCGGATCAGCTCCTTGAGGAACGACGCGGTGACGCCGTCGGTGCGGTCGAGCACCTCGTCCAGCCCGCTGGTGTCGATCGCCAGCCCGCCGCGGTAGAGGTCGAACAGCGCCCGGCGGGCGTCGCGGTCGGGCAGCGTCAGCTCCACCGCCTGGTCGACCCGCCCCGGCCGGGCGGCGAGCGCCGGCTCGAGCAGGTCGGCCCGGTTGGTGGTCAGCAGGAACACCACGTCGGCGTCCTCGGCCAGCCCGTCCATCTCGTTGAGCAGCTGGAACAGCAGCGGGTGCTGGCCGGGGTGCATGCCGCGGTCCTCGGCGATCAGGTCGACGTCCTCCACGACGATCATGGCCGGCTGCAGCGTCCGGGCGACCGAGCAGGCCTCGGCGATCAGGTGCAGCGCGCCGCCGGTCAGCTGGACGACGGTGGTGCCGGGCAGCCGGCCGATCAGGTACCGGACGGTGTGCGTCTTGCCCACCCCCGGCGGGCCGTAGAGCAGCAGCCCCCGCTTGAGGTGCTGCCCGGCGGCCAGCAGCCGGACCTTGTGCCGGGCGACGTCGACCACCTGCCGCTCGATCTCGCCCATCGTCCCGGCGTCGAGCACGAGCTGCCCGGACTCCAGCCGCGGCCGCCGGTGGAACTGCAGCAGCGTCTGCCCGTGGCCGAACACCTCCTGGCCGAAGGAGAGCACCTGCCCGCGGAAGACGTTCTCCCGGTCGGCGGCCGCACGGATCGCCCGCAGCGCCGACCGGGCGGCGGTGGGGTCGGTCGACAGCGCCTGCACCGACACGTGGTTGATGCCGGTCTCGGGCTCGGCGGCCCGCACCAGCAGCGCCGTCCGGACCGCGCCGTCGGCCACCAGGTGGATCGCACACCGCAGGCACGGCCGGGTCTCGCCGTCCGGGCCGCAGGGCAGGTTGACCGTCGCGGCGTTGCCCGGCCGGGGCCCGAACGGGTCGTCGGGCTGCCCGTCGGCCGCCAGCAGCTCGGCCAGGCCGAAGGGCCGGTGCCGGAAGTTGACGATGCCGACCAGGTCGGTGCCGCGGTCCCCGGCGGCGAGCCAGGCGTCCAGCCCGGCCTGCACGTTGACGTGCTCGTAGCCCGGCCAGGTCTCCTCGACGACGTCGCCGTGGGCGGCCTCGCCCAGGTGGCCGGCGAGCAGCGACGCGAGGGTCACCCGGTCGTCGGCCCGCGCCGCCCGGGTGACCGCCTTGACGCCGCGGCGGGCCAGCTTGCCGAGGTCGGCGAGCTCCAGCGGCCGGTCGTCGACGGGCGCGGCGCCGTCGACAGGAGCAGGTCCGTAGGCCGTCCATCCCCGTTGCACCGCGGCAGCCTGGCAGGTCGGCACGCCGCCCACCAGCGACTTGTCCGCGTGCGGTACGGGCCGGTGGACGCCCGATCTACTCTCGGCGCGCAGGCGGCGGACCACCCGGCGCGGGAGAAGTGGGGACGGACCTGGTGACGACGGACGCGAGCGTGCGGCCTGCCGACGTCGAGGAAGCGGTCGCGCTCGGCGAGCACCTCGTCGACGCCTGGGGCAGCTGGGGGCCGAACATGACCCCCGACGCGACCTGCGTGGCGTTCCTCAGCGACCGGTCGGGCACCCCGCAGGTGTGGGTCCAGGACGTCGTCATCGACGGCCCCGCGCCGCCCGCCCGGCACATCCCGCTCTCCGACGACCCGGTCGTGGCGGTCCGGTGGGCCGCCGACAGCCGCTGGCTCGCCTGCGAGGTGGCCACCGACGGCGGCGTCCGGACCGCGGTGTGGGTGGTCCGGCCCGACGGCTCCGACGCCCGGCGCATCGCGGGCGGGCCCGACGAGCACGCGGAGCTCGGCCCCTGGACCCGCAGCGGCCACCGGTTCGTCGTCACGTTCCCCGGGACGGCGCCCGGCGCCCCCACCCACGCCTACCTCGCCGACCCCGCCACCGGCCGGCTCGACCCGCTGGCCGAGGGCGAGCTCATCCACGTGCTCGACGTGTCGCTGGAGGAGCGGTTCATCGTCATCCGGGACGGCGAGCGCGGCCAGCAGTACGTGGTCGTCGTCGACCGGCTCACCAACGAGGACTTCAGCGCCCTGCCGCACGGCGCCACCGGCTCCACCGAGGTGGCCCTCATCCGCCCGGCCCCCCAGGACCACGGCGGGCCGGTGTACGTCTACCTCGCCTCCGACGTCGGGCTGCCCCGCCGGCAGCTGATCGGGCTGCCCTTCGGGCCCAACGGGTGGCGCGGTGAGGCGCGCACGCTGGCCGCCCGCGAGGACGCCGAGCTGGAGTTCGTGGACGCCGACGACGCCGGCCGGCTGCTGCTGCTGGTGTGGAACGTCGCCGGCCGCAGCGAGCTCGAGCTGCTCGACACCGCGACCGGCGGCCGCACCCCGATCGCCGGTCTCCCCGGCTACGTGGCCGCCGACCCGGTGCTCAGCCGCGACGGGTCCAGCGTCGTCCTCGGCGTCCAGGGGCCGACCCGCCCGCGCGAGCTGTGGCACCTCGACACCACCACGCACGCCTGGACGCGGATCACCTCCGCCCCGCCCCTGCCCGCGCGGCGGCTCGTCGTCCCCCGGCTGGAGACCTTCGCCGGGCACGACGGCCTGCCGCTGACCGGCTGGCTGTACCGGGCGCCGGGATCGACCGGCCCCGGCCCGGTCGCGCTGAGCCTGCACGGCGGCCCGGAGGACCAGGAGCGGCCGGCGTTCGCGCCGCTGCACCAGACCCTGGCGGCGGCCGGGATCACCGTCTTCGCGCCCAACATCCGCGGCTCGTCGGGCTTCGGCCGCGAGTTCGTGCACGCCGACGACGTCGGCGGCCGGTACGACGCGTTCGCCGACGTCCTGGCCGCGGCGCAGCACCTGGTCGACACCGGGGTTGCCGACCGGCAGCGGATGGCGGTGACCGGCCGGTCCTACGGCGGCTACCTGACCCTGACGTCGCTGGCGTTCTCGCCGGGCGTGTTCGCCGCCGGCGTGGACATCTGCGGGATGTCGGACCTGGTCACGTTCTACCGCGACAGCGAGCCGTGGATCGCCGCGGCGGCGGTGTCGAAGTACGGGCACCCCGAGCGGGACCGGGCGCTGCTCGAGGACATCTCGCCGCTGCGGGCGGCCGACCAGATCGACGTCCCGCTGCTCGTGGTGCACGGGGAGCACGACACCAACGTGCCGATCGGCGAGGCGCACCAGATCGTGCTCGCGCTGCGCGAGCTCGACCGGCAGGTGCAGTACCTGGAGCTCGCCGGCGAGGGGCACGTCTACCGGCGGGCCACGTCGCGCAAGCTGCTGGCCGCCACGATGGTGCGGTTCCTCGCCGGGGCGCTCGCCGTCCGCTGACCCCGCTCAGCCGGCCAGCACCGCCCAGCCGTGCGGCGGCAGCTGGGCGCTCCCGCCACCGACCGTCGCCGCGCCGGCGAGCAGCTCGCCGGCGCCGGGAGCGGGCACGCGGGCGGGGGCGTCGGCGAGGTTGAGCGCGACCAGCAGCCGGCCGCCGTCCCCCGCGCTGCGGTAGACCAGCTGCTCGTTGGCCACGTGCACCGCCTCGGTGCGGGCGCGGTGCAGCCAGCGGTGCCGGCGGCGCAGGCCGATCAGCTCCTGGTGCAGCCGGTACACCGGCGCCCCGAACGGGCCAGCCCCGACGGGTCGGCGGGGAACGCGGGGCGGATCGCGTCGTCCCCGCCGGCGCGGTGCTCCTTCACCCCGCGGAAGCCGTGCTCGTCGCCGGACCAGACCGCCGGGGTGCCGCCGACGGTGAACAGCACGACGAGGGCGTGCGCCAGGTGCCGCTGGTCGGGCAGCTGGCTGGCGATCCGGGTGACGTCGTGGTTGCCGACGAAGGTCCACGGCACGAAGGACTCCAGGAAGCCGTCGTGCCGGCCCAGCGCGTGCGCCAGCTCGAAGAGGTTGCGCGCGCCGACCGCGCTCCAGACCGCCTTCCACAGCTCGTACTGGGTGACCGAGTCCAGACCGCCCTCGCGCACCACCGCGGCGTAGTCCCCGTGGATGACCTCTCCGACGACGTACGCGTCGGGATGGGCGGCGCGCACGGCCGGCAGCACCCGCGCCCAGGAGGACGGCGGAACGGCGTAGGCGGCGTCCAGCCTCCAGCCGTCGGCACCGCGGTCCAGCCAGTGCGTCATGACCCGGGTGACGAGGTCGGCCACGGCGGGCTCGCCGTGGTCGAGGGCGACCAGCGCGCCGTGACCCTCGAAGACGTCGGCGTCCGGCTCGACCCCGGGCCGCCACTCCCCCGGCGGCCAGCGCAGCCGGAACCACGACGCGGTGCCCGCCGCCGGCCCCTGCTCCAGGACCGCCCGGAACGCCGGGTGCCCGCGGCCGACGTGGTTGAAGACGCCGTCGAGCAGCACCCGCAGCCCGCGCTCGTGCGCCGCGGCCACCAGCGCGTCGAAGTCGGCGTCGTCCCCCAGTCGCGGGTCGATGCGGAAGTGGTCGACGGTGTCGTAGCCGTGGGTCTGCGCGGCGAACACCGGCCCGAGCGCGAGCCCGTTGGCGCCCAGTTCGACCGCGTGGTCCAGCCAGCGCCTCAGGTGGCCGAGGCGGTGCCGCACCTCCCCGTCCGGGAGCGCGGCGGGCTCGGCGCCGACGAAGCCCAGTGGGTGCACCTGCCACCACACCGCGTCCTGCACCCACTCCGGCATGGCACCGACTGTGCCCGGCCGCGCTTCACCGACGCGCCGGCGGGTCATGGAGGGGGTGTGACCTTCGACCTCGAGCGGTTCGTGCAGGCCCAGGACGGCGGCGCCTCCGCCGCGGCGCTGGCCGAGCTCCGGGCCGGCCGCAAGCGCAGCCACTGGATGTGGTTCGTCTTCCCGCAGGTGGCCGGGCTGGGTCGCAGCCCGACCGCGCAGCACTACGCGATCTCCGGGCTGCCGGAGGCGCGGGCCTACCTGGCCCACCCGGTGCTCGGGCCCCGACTGGTCGAGTGCGCCCGCGCGCTGACCGCGCTGGACACGACCGACCCCGTCGCCGTGTTCGGCCCCGTCGACGCGGTGAAGCTGCGCTCGTCGATGACCCTGTTCGCCGCCGCGGCGCCCGACGAGCCGGTGTTCGCCGAGGTCCTGGCGCAGTTCTTCGGCGGCGAGCACGACGAGGCGACGACGCGGCGGCTGTAGAACGGGCGGGTCCGCCTTCGGTCGGACACTCTGGGCGCCGTGGACCAGGACGAGGACAGCAGCGGATCGGGCTACGTCGACGAGGGCCGCGAGTACACGCGCGACTCCAACTACATCCCCGACCGGATCACCGCCGACGGCTCCGGCGGCTGGCCGGTCGAGGCGGGCCGCTACCGGCTGGTGGTCGCGCGGGCCTGCCCCTGGGCCAACCGGGCGGTGATCGTGCGCCGGCTGCTCGGCCTGGAGGAGGCGATCTCGATGGGCATGTGCGGGCCCACCCACGACGAGCGCAGCTGGACCTTCGACCTCGACCCCGGCGGCCGCGACCCGGTGCTGGGCTACGAGCGGCTGCAGGAGGCCTTCCTCGCGCGGTTCCCCGACTACGACCGCGGCATCACGGTGCCGGCGATCGTCGACGTCCCGACCGGGGAGGTGGTCACCAACGACTTCGCGCAGATGACGCTGGACCTCTCCACCGAGTGGACGGCGCACCACCGCGACGGCGCCCCCGACCTCTACCCCGAGCACCTGCGCGACGAGATGGACGACGTCATGCAGCGGGTCTACACCGAGGTCAACAACGGCGTGTACCGCTGCGGGTTCGCCGGCTCACAGCAGGCCTACGACGCCGCCTACGACCGGTTGTGGACCGCGCTGGACTGGCTGTCGGAGCGGCTGGCCGGACGGCGGTTCCTCCTGGGCGACACGATCACCGAGGCCGACGTCCGGCTGTTCACCACGCTGGCCCGCTTCGACGCCGTCTACCACGGCCACTTCAAGTGCAACCGGCAGAAGCTGTCGGAGCTCCCGGTGCTGTGGGGCTACGCCCGCGACCTGTTCCAGACGCCGGGCTTCGGCGACACCATCGACTTCCCGCAGATCAAGGAGCACTACTACGTCGTCCACGCCGACCTCAACCCGACGCAGATCGTGCCGGTCGGCCCGGACACCGCGAACTGGCTGACCCCGCACGGCCGCGAGGAGCTCGGCGGTTCCCCGTTCGGCGACGGGACGCCGCCGGGGCCGGTGGCCGAGGGCGAGCGAGTCCCCGGCGACTCCGGTCCGGGCGGCATCGGCCACCGCTGAGCGCGGGGCCGGCGCCGTCCCGGCCGGGTGGTGTGCGCTCTGGGCGCACCCCGGGGCGGGACCGCACCGCGACCGCACACCATCTCCCGCGAGCGGCGGAGCCGTCGCCGCCCGGGGCGCACGGCGTGCGGCTCAGCTGCCGCCGCCTCCCCCGCCGTCGCCCCCGCCGCCACCTCCGCCACCGTCTCCGCCGCCCCAGCCCCCGCCGTCGGAGCCACCCCACCCGCCGCCGTCGGAGCCGTGCCCGTGGCCGGAGTGGTGCCCGCCCGTCTCGGCGCCGCCCCACCACACCGCCGACCCGCCCCCGTCCGAGCGGCCCGGCCGGCGACCCTGCGGCCGGGTCGGACGCGCCCGGCGCCGCATCGACTCCGCGAGGGTGCCGACCACCATCAGGACGACCACCACCAACCCCACGACCAGCACCGTGTCCATGCGGCCACCTTGCCGTCCGGGACGGCTCCGCGGCACGTGCGGCGCGCGGTGGGCGTGCGCCGGCGGCCCCGGTCCGTCAGGCTGCGCCTCCGTGAGCCTCTCCCCGGGCCCCGACCTGGTCCTGCCGAGCACCGGGCCCGACCCGATCCCGTGGGACACCGCGGTGGCGGCCGTCCTGGGCTACGCCCGCGGACGCCGGCCGCTGTGGTTCCGGTCGCCCAGCGTCCCCGGGGGCCGGTGGGTACGGGTGCTGGCCTTCGGCTACGACCGGTTCGACTGCCGGCCCCGGCGGGACGGCCGGCTCGCCGACGACGACGTCCTGGTCGCCGAGGGCCTGCACGGCCGGCTGGACCCGGCGGGCTGGGCCGCCGCCCGTGCGGCGCTCGACGACGTGCGGGGCCTCGCCGACGCGGCCACCGCGCGGGCGGCCGGGCGCCCCCTCTGGGACCTGCCCGCCGAGGAGTTCTCGGTGCTCGGGGAGCCCGGCACGGTCGGTGCCCTCCTCCGCGAGATCGGCCGGCTCGCGCCGGGGTCCCGCGAGCACCTCGTGGCGGCCCTGCACCACCGGCGTCCGGAGCTCTTCCCGTGCCTGGGTGCCACCACGCGCCGCCAGCTGCTGCCGCACGTGGAGGAGGGCGACAGCGGGGTGGAGGCCGTGCTGCACCGGGAGCTCGTGGCGAACGCGGTTCCCTTCGCCGCGCTCGAGACGACGGTCGCGGCGCTGCTCGGTCCGGCCGGCGGCGTCCCCCTGAGCCGGCTGCGGCTGCACGACGTCCTGCTGTGGCTGTGCGGCAGCTTGCGACTGGACCACGCCGTCGCGCTGGGGCGGGCGACCGAGGAGTGGACGGCGTCCCGGGACGGCGCCTGACCCGCGCCCCGCTCAGACGATGCGGACCCGCAGCCGCCGGAAGCCGCGGCCCTTGTTCTCCATCTTGACCACCTCGACCCGGCCCACCATCGCCGTGGACGCGACGTGGGTGCCGCCGTCGGCCTGGGTGTCCAGACCCACGATGTCGACGATGCGCACCTGCTCGATGTCGGGAGGCAGCAGGTTGGTCGCGGTCCGGATGACGTCGGGGATCGCGAACGCCTCCTCGCGCGGGAGCGTCCGCACCTCGATGGGGCGGTCGGCGGTGATCTCCGCGTTGACCCGTTCGGCCACCCGCTCTTTGAAGTCGGCGGGCACCTCGGCGAGGTCGAAGTCCATGCGGGCCGTCAGCGGCTCCATGTTGCCGCCGGTGACCAGCGCGCCGAAGTCCCGGAAGACGACGCCGGTGAGCACGTGCAGCCCGGAGTGGGTGCGCATCAGCTGGGTGCGCCGCTCGTCGTCCAGGGCGCCCCGGACGGCCGTGCCCGGCGGCGGGACCGGGTCGCCCTCGACCGGGACGAGGTACAGCTCGTCGCCTCGGCGGGTGCCGGCGATCCGCGTCCGGACGCCGCCCCACAGCAGCACCCCCTCGTCCGGCGGCTGCCCGCCGCCGCCGGGGTAGAAGGCGCTGCGGTCGAGCACGATGCCCTGCTCGGGATCGGCACCGACCACCGTCGCGTCCCACTCGCGCACCGTGGCGTCGGCGAGGTCGAGGCGGTGGGTCGATCCGTGCCGGTGGGTCTCGCTGGTCACCCGGCGCATGGTGCTCCAGCCGCGCGGACGGCGGTGCAGGGGGTGGCGCGGCGGCGCGAGGTCCTTCCCTCCTCCGGGCACCGCGAGGACGCTGGGGGGCGCGGCGCTGCCGCACGGGCACCGCCGTCTCCACCGAGAACGACCCTGGAGAGGAGTGGTGGCATGTACGCCCGATCGACCACCATCCACGCCGACCGGCAGTCCGTCGACGAGGGGATCACCTTCGTCCGCGACCAGGTGATGCCGATGGTCGTGCAGATGGAGGGCTGCGTCGGCCTGTCGATGCTCGCCGACCACGAGACCGGCCACTGCATCGTCACGACGTCCTGGCGCGACGAGGAGTCGATGCGCGCCAGCGCCGAGGGGGTCCGCGACTCCCGCCAACGGGCGGCCGAGGTCTTCCGCGGGCAGCCCGAGGTGCAGGAATGGGAGATCGCCGTCCTGCACCGGGTGCACGCGACGCACGAGGGCGCGTGTGCCAGGTTGACCTGGCTGCGCAGCGAGCCCGACCGGATGGACGGCGCCGTCGACACCTTCCGCATGGCGCTGATGCCGCGACTGGAGGCCTACCCCGGCTTCTGCAGCACCAGCCTGCTGGTCCGGCGGGCCGAGGGGATCGGCGTCTCGGCCGTCACCTTCTCCGACCGGGAGGCGATGGAAGGCACCCGCGAGACGGGCCGGGCGATGCGGGACGAGTTCTCCTCGTCGACGGGCATCGCGATCACCGACGTCGCCGAGTTCGAGCTGGTCATCGCCCACCTGCGGGTGCCCGAGACGGTCTGACCGCACACCGGCCGGTGCGCGCGGGGCTGCCCGCGGGCACCGGCCGGCGACCGCGCCCGTTGCCACACCCGCGCAGGGGCGAGCAGGCTGGCCGACGCGGCGGTGCCGCGGTGGTGTCGCCGCTGCGCGAGAGGAGCGGTGGCATGTACGCCCGGACGACCACCATCTACGGCAACCCGCGGTCCATCGACCGGGGGGTCGCCCACCTCCGGGACGAGGTGCTGCCGGAGCTGCTGCAGATGGCGGGCAGCGTCGGCCTCTCGATGCTCGCCGACCGCCTCTCCGGCCGCTGCATCGTCACCACCGCCTGGGAGACGCGGGCGGCGATGCACGCGACCGCGGACCGGGTGCGCTCGATGCGCCAGCGCCTCAGCGACGTCCTCAGCGGCAGCGCGGACGTGGCCGAGTACGAGATCGCCGTCCTGCACCGCGTCCACGAGGCGCCCGAGGGCGCGTGCACGCGGGTCACCTGGACCCGGGTCGCACCGCACCGGGTCGACGAGGTCCTCGACGGCTACCGGACGGCGCTGCTCCCGAGGCTCGAGGAGCTGCCGGGGTTCTGCAGCGCCAGCCTGATGACGGACCGCCGCGAGGGACGCGGGGCGGGCGCGGTGACCGTCGCCGACCGCGCCTCGCTCGAGGCGTCCCGCGCCCCGGCCGCAGACCTGCAGGAGGGCTTCACCCGCGCCGTGGGAGCCGAGGTCCTCGACGTCGGCGAGTTCGAGCTCGTCCTCGCCCACCTCCGGGTGCCCGAGACGGTGTGAGAGCGGACCCCGTCCTCCCCACCCCTCGCAGGCTCGGGGCGGGACCCGGGACGGGGCCACCGCGGTAGGCGGGCACGGGGGTCCTCTCTCACACGACGCGGGTGAGTGCCGGCCAGAGGTCGTCGCCCCCGCCGGCCAGCAGCCCGACGCCGAGCACCCGGGCCCAGGTCAGCTCGGAGCCCGCCTCGTCCCGCCAGGACCAGCAGCGGCGGGTGAGGTGGTGCAGCCGGTGCTCCTGGGTGAACCCGATCGCGCCGTGCACCTGGTGGGCCAGCCGCGCCACCACCTCCACCGCGGACCCGGCCCGCACCTTCGCCGCCGCCGCGGCCAGGACGACGTCCTCGCCGCGGGCCAGGGTCTGCACCGCCGCGTCGGTCAGCGCGGTGACGGCGCTGACCTCCCCGGCCATCTCGGCCAGCTCCATCTGCACCGCCTGGAACCTCCCCAGCGGCCGGCCGAACTGCTGCCGCTCCCCCGCGTACTGCACCGTCCAGGCCAGCACCTGCTCCAGCGCCGCCGCCAGCTGCACCGCCCGCGCCAGCGCGTACCGGGCCCGCAGCCCGGCGACCCGCGCCGGGGTCAGCAGCGCCCCCGACGCCGGCGCCCCGGCCAGCACCAGCGACCCCCGCGGCTCCCCCGCCAGGTTCCGGGCGTCGCTGCTGGCCAGGCCGGTGGCGTCCACCAGGGCCAGCACCGCCCCCTCGATGCCGGCCGGCGCGGCGGCCAGCACCGCCACCGACGACGCGACCCCCGCCCACGCGACGTCGGTCGCCGTCCCGGTCAGCCGCCACCGCCCCGGCCCGTCGCCGTCGTCCACCGGCTCGGCGTGCACCACGCCGTCGACCGCGACGCTGCACGGCCGGGCCGGGTCGGGGAGGTCCAGGTCGGCGGCCAGCAGGGCCGGTCCGGCCACCAGCAGCTGCTCGGCGACCGGCACCGCCGCCGCCCCCGCGGCGAGGGTGCGGACGACGGCGACCGCGTCGGCCAGCTCCCCGCCCGAGCCCCCGGCCTCCTCGGGCAGCCCGACCCCGGTCAGTCCCGCGTCGGCCAGCGCCGCCCAGAGCCCGGCGTCCCACGGCCTCTCGGCGGTCAGCGCGAACGGCTCGAAGCCGGCCAGGACGTCCCGGACCGTCGCGACCACCAGGTCCTGCTCCGACGTCATCGCAACCCCAGCCCGCGCGCGACGATCCCCCGCAGGATCTCGTTGGTCCCGCCGCGCAGCGTGTAGCCCGGTGCGTGCAGCTGCGCCTCGGCCAGCGCCCGCCCCAGCGGATCCGGGGAGTCCAGCGACGGGACGACGTCCACCACCCGCCGCACCTCGTCGATCACGTCGGCCTCGAACGTCGTCCCCACGTCCTTGACCAGCGCGGCCGGGATGTCGGGCAGCTCCCCGCGGTCCAGCGCCGCGGCGATCCGCAGCGACAGCTGCCGCAGCGCCAGCAACCGCGCGGACAGCCGGCCGAGGGTGGCCAGCTGGGCGGAGTCCCCGGAGTCGCAGGCTCGGCGGCCGAACTCGGCCAGCAGCGGATAGGTGGACAGGAACCGCTCCGGCCCGGACCGCTCGAACGCCAGCTCCGCGGTCACCTGGTGCCAGCCGGCGCCCTCCTCGCCCAGCAGCATGTCGCCGGGCACGACGACGTCGTCGAAGACCACCTCGTTGAAGTGGTGCCCGCCGTCGAGGATCCGGATCGGGTTGACGGTGATGCCCGGCAGCGACAGGTCGACCAGCAGCTGGGACAGCCCGGCGTGCCGGTCGGCCGGGTCTGCGGGGGTCGTGCGCACCAGCACGATCCCGTAGTGGGAGGCGTGCGCGTTCGACGTCCAGACCTTCGCGCCGGTCACCATCCAGTCCCCGTCGGCGTTGCGCGCCGCCCGGGTGCGGATCGAGGCGAGGTCCGACCCGGAGTCGGGCTCGCTCATCCCGATGACGAAGAAGCACTCCCCCGCGGCGATCCGCGGCAGGATCTCCCGCCGCTGCGCCTCCGTGCCGTAGCGCAGCAGGTTGGGCCCCGACTGCCGGTCGGCGATCCAGTGCGCCGCCACCGGCGCGCCGGCCGCGAGCAGCTCCTCGGTGACGGCGTAGCGCTCCATCGCCGACCGCTCGTGCCCGCCGTACTCCCGGGGCCAGGTCATCCCGAGCCAGCCGCGCTCCCCGAGCTTGCGGGAGAACGCCGGGTCCACCCCGGACAGCCAGGTGTCGACGTGGGTGGTGAAGCTGCCCGCGGCCAGCTCGGCGGCCAGGAACTCCCGCACCTGCGCCCGCACCACCTCCGCGGCCTCGGACGGCGGCGCCGGCGCCAGGGTCAGCGAACTGCTCATGCGGTGGCACTCCCCACGTCGGTGTGGCCGGGCTCGTCCCCGGTTCTACAGGTCGGCACCGACTCCGGCGCCCGGAGAGCGACCGGGGACCGACCGTCGACCGACCGGGACCGACCGGAGAGCAGCCGACCGGGCTCAGCCGCCCGCGGGGGGCGGGTCGTCGTCCTCGGCGTCCGGGCCACGGGTCAGCGCCCGCAGCTCGGACACGACGTCACCGGCCACGGTGGTCAGGGAGGTCACCGCGCCGGAGACCAGCCGCCGCACCTGGGCGCCGTCCAGGCCCAGCAGCGAGCCGAAGCCCACGGCGACGTCCAGCCCGGGGAAGGAAGACGCCGGAGGGCGCGTCTGGGCCTCGGCCAGCTCCGGCGACCAGCGCATCGCGTCGCCGGACATCGTCAGGTCGCCGGTGGCGCCGTCGATCGCCTCGGCCACCGGGTTGGGAGAAGGATCCATGGCCGCTGCCTCCGCGCCGTGCGTGCCCTCCGCCGATGGTCGCGCGGGGCGGGCCGGAACGCTAGGGCAGCCGGGTGATCGCCAGCAGCGCCACGTCGTCAGCCCGGTCACCGCGGGCCAGCTCGTCGAGCACCCGGTCGCAGAGCGCGTCGGGGTCGCTGGTGCCGGCGCGGGCGGCGGCGGCCAGCAGACGGGCCAGGCCCGCGTCGAGGTCGGCCGTCCGGCTCTCCACCAGCCCGTCGGTGTAGAGCAACAGCGTCGCCCCCGGCGCCAGCACCTCCGCCCACTCCGCCGCGGGGACCGTCGACGCGGGTGCGCCGAGCATGCGGCTCGGCCGGACGTCGAGCAGCCGCGCCTGCCCGCCGGCGACCAGGACCGGCGGCGGGTGGCCGGCCGAGGCCACCCGGAGCTGTCCGGTGCGCGGATCCAGGGTCGCGAACAGGGCCGTGGCCATCCGCTGCATGCCCAGCAGCGGCCACCCGGCCTGCAGCCGGCCGATGACCGCGCTGGGCGTCGGCCGGTCGGCCAGCAGGGCCCGGTAGACGCTGCGCAGCTGCCCCATGACCGCCGCCGCGGTGATGTCGTGCCCGACCACGTCGCCGACCGCGAGCGCCACCTGGTCCTCCGCCAGCGGGACGACGTCGTAGAAGTCGCCCCCGACGTCGGCGCCCTGGCTGGCGGCGAGGTAGCGGACGGCGACGGCCAGCCCCGGTACCGGCGGCGGGGCCGGGGGCAGCAGGTTGGCCTGCAGGGTGTGCGACGTCAGGGTCTCCAGTTCCAGCCGCTGCGCCTTGTCCACCACCTGCGCCACCTGCAGGGCCAGCTGCTCGGCGACCTCGACGTCGGCGGAGGTGAACCGGCCGCGGCGTCGGTCGGCGCCCAGCGTGAGCACCCCCAGCGTCCGGCCCCCGGTGGTCAGGGGCACGGCCACCAGCGAGGCCAGCCGCAGCGTGCGGGCGAGCTCCAGGTGGTGCTGGTCGCCGGTGGCCCCGGCCAGGAACTCGTCGGTCACCTGGCGGATCCACACGGTCCGGTTCTCGGTCATCGCCTGCACGCTGGGGTGCGCCGCGCCCCGGTTCGGGAGGTGCCGCTCGCGCAGCTCGTCGACCACCGCGCGCTGCGCCGGGTCGGCGTGACGGACCGCCGGCCGGGTGAGGCCCTGCTCGGTCGCCAGGTCGATGACGCAGAGGTCGGCCAGTCGCGGTACCGCCAGCTCGGCCAGCCGCTCGGCGGTGTCGGTCACCCCGCCGGCCGACGCCAGCATCCGGGCGGCGTCGAGCAGGAAGGTCGACCGGGCGGCCTGCCGCGCCGTCTCCTCGTACAGCCGCACCCGCTCGATGGCCTGCCCGGTCTGGCGGCCGATGGTCCAGAGCAGGTCGGCGTCGGCCGCGGGGAGGGTGCCCCGCTGCCCCGGCTCGCTGAGGTCGATCAGGCCGCTGTCCCCGGCGCCGCCCAGCAGCAGGAGGAGGGCTCCCAGGTGCACGGCGTCGGCGTCCACCGGGACGACGACGAGTGCCTCCTGCCCCGCGTCCTCCATCGCGGCGGCCAGCCCCGGCCACACCGCCCGGAGGCCGGCCCCCAGGGGCACCGTGTGCACGCCGCCGCCGCTGCGCACCAGCTCCGCGCCCCCGGCGGCGGCCGCCTCCATCTCCCGGAGCAGCTCGGCGGCGATCCCGTCGACGGCGACCAGCTCCACCGGCGGCACCGACCGGTCCCGGCGCGGGGAGCCGCGGCGCTCGGCCGACAGCCACAACCCCGCGCCGGTGGCGCCGACCGCCTGTCGGATGCGCGCCACGATCACCTCCGCGACGTCGCGGACGGAGACCGCGGCCGCCAGCTCCGAGACCACCTGCTGCAGTGCCCGGGACCGGGCCTCGGACTCCGCAGCGGCGCGCTGGGCGGCGAGCAGTGCGCGCTCGTAGGTCCGCCGCGCCGTCGCCTCGAACACCGTCGCCCGCACGAGCACGGGTGCGCCGGTCTCGTCGCGCACCTCGACGGCGTTGACCAGGCAGGGCAGCAGCGTCCCGTCGGCCCGCACCACGTCGAGCGCGACCTCGCGCACCGCACCCTGCATGCGCAGCAGGGGTGCCAGGTGGGTCTCGTAGAACACCTGCCCGCCCACGCTGAGCAGGTCCTGCAGGCGCGTGCCGAGCAGGTCGCCGGAGCCCCGGCCGGTCCACTCGCAGAACGTCCGGTTGACCTTGACCACCCGCCCGTCGGGCAGGGCCGAGAAGTAGCCGCAGGGCGCGTTCTCGTACAGGTCGGCCGGGTCGTCCTCGAGCAGCCGGGACAGGGCGGCAGGTGGCTCCGATGGTCCGGTGGGACGGGGCTGGTCCATGCCGGTGGGCCTCACCAGGACAGGAACGCCCGGATCGCCGCCGCGGTCTCCTCGGGCGCCGACAGGTTCGGGCAGTGCCCGGTGGCGGCCAGCTGGGTGAAGACGCTGCCGGGCACGTGCTCGTGCACGTACCGGCCCACCACCTCCGGCGCGATGGCGTCGGCAGTGCACTGGAGGACCAGGGTGGGAACCGAGATGCCGGGGAGGTCGGCGCGGTTGTCGGAGAGGAACGTGACCCGGGCGAACTGCCGCGCGATGTCGGGATCGGTGCGGCAGAAGCTGTTGGTCAGCTCCGCGGCCAGCTCCGGACGCTCGGGGTTGCCCATGATCACCGGTGCCATCGCCGCCGACCAGCCCAGGTGGTTGCTGTCCAGCTGCTCGAGCAGCCCCGCGATGTCGGCCCGGGAGAACCCGCCGGTGTAGTCGCCGTCGTCGACGTAGCGCGGGCTGGGCCCGACCATGACCAGCGCGCCGAAGAGCTCCGGCGCCTGCTGCACGGCCAGGACGCCGATCATCGCGCTCACCGAGTGGCCCACGAACACGACGTCCCGGAGGTCGAGCTCGCGGCAGATCTCCACGACGTCTGCGGCGTAGCCGTCCAGCGAGCCGTACTTCTCCGGGTCGTAGGCCGACAGGTCCGACTGCCCCGAGCCGACGTGGTCGAACAGGACGACCCGGTGGTCGACCGCGAACTCCGGCGCGACGAACCGCCACATCTCCTGGTCGCACCCGAAGCCGTGCGCGAAGACCATCGGCCGGCCCTCGGCGACGCCGATCGAGCGCACCCGGTTGCGAAGGACCACGCTCACCGGTCGAACGTAACCGTCCGATACCCCCGCTGTCCCCTCCCCGCGGCCCGCCGCGTCCACCCTGCGGGGGACGCCCCCTCCGCCCTGGGACGGAGATCGTGCTGTCCCGGCCCAGCAGGGACCGAAAACCCTGTCGCCCGGGACATCGGCGTCCCTACGCTCTCCCGCATCCAGGAACCGCCCGACCCGCATCGAGGTGTCCCATGACCGCCGCCGCGGTCCTCGCCCGCTCCGCTCCCCCGGCCGCTCCGGCCCCCGTTCCCGCGCCCGCCTCGGGGCCGCGCTCGCGCGCCGTCGCCTACCAGCGGGTGCTGCACCAACTGGTCCGGCGGGAGCTGCGGCTGCTGGCCGACCTCGCCACGTGGGCTCCGGCCGACGACCCCGCCCGGACCCAGGACCTGACCCGCCACGCCGACCTGCTCGGCCGCCTGCTCCTGCACCACCACCGGACCGAGCGCGACCTGCTCTGGCCGGCCCTGCTGCGCAGCGTGCCCGCCGACCGCACCGAGACCGTCCGCGCACGGGTGCTCGACTGGACCGCGTCGGTGGCCGGCCTCGACCACCGGCTGCGCGACCTGTCCACCGCCGCACGGCAGTGGGCGGTGGCCGGCACCCCGCCGGCCCGCAACGCCTTCGCCATGGCGTGCCTCGACGTCGCGGACGCCGTGGACGCCCAGACCGCCGCCGAGGAGCGCGAGCTGCTGCCGGAGCTCGGCGCGTACCTGCCCGCCGAGGCGTGGACGGCGATCGCCCGCGCCGCCCGCTGCCCGCTGTCGGGGCGCGAGCAGCTGTTCGTGCTGGGGCTCGCGCTGGAGGACGCCTGCCCCGGCGACCGGGCCCGGCTGCTGGCCGCGCTGCCCCGGTCCACCCGCCTGCTGTGGCGCCTCGCCGGCCACGGCCGCTACCGCGCGACCGTCGTCCGGCTGCGGGGAGCTCCACCGGCCCCCTGACCCGGGCCGCAGACGTTCCCGGCGCCCCGGTGCGGGCGCCGGGGACGTCGACGTCCGGGGCGGGTCAGTAGCGCGAGGTCCCGCACTCGGCGCAGCGCTTGCGCGGGGGGAGCGTCTCGCGCTGGCAGTTCGAGCAGGTCCAGGCGGTGCGCTCGGCACGCCGGCGCGTCCCGGACCGGCGTCGGGCCGGTCGGTCAGTGGTCGGGCGGTGCGTGGTGATCGGGCTCATGGCTACCTCCTGGTGTACGCAATCCGACCGTAGGCAGCCGAGATGTCACGCAGGTGACCTGGGGGTTGCGCTTCGTGTCCGGCCCGCCCGCCGATGAGTCCCGTCGCCACGGGGGGTCGGAGGGAGATGCGCGCGACGTTCGTCCTGGTCCCCGGAGCCGGTGGGCGGGCCTGGTACTGGCACCGGCTGGTCCCCGAGCTGGTCGGTCGCGGCCACGAGGCGGTGCCGGTCGACCTGCCCGCCGGGGACGACGCCGCCGGCCTCGAGCACTACACGCAGGCGGTGCTCGACGCGGTGCCCGGCCGGCGTGCGGGCCCACTGGTCGTCGTCGCCCAGTCGATGGGCGGCCTCACCGCGCCGCTGGTGTGCCGGCGGCTGCCGGTCGAGCTGCTCGTGCTGCTCAACGCGATGGTGCCGCGGCCGGGCGAGACCGGCGCGGACTGGTGGACCGCCACCGGGCAGGCGGAGGCCCGGGCGGTGGCCGCCGCGCGGCAGGGGTGGCCGCTCGACGACGACGACGCCTTCTTCGGCGACGTCCCGCCGGAGGTGACCGCCGCGGCCATGACCCAGCCCTTCGCGCAGTCCGGCACCCCGTTCGGCGAGCCGTGGCCGCTGACCGGCTGGCCGGACGTCCCCACCCGCGTGCTGGCCGCCCGCGACGACCGGTTCTTCCCCGTCGAGTTCCAGCGGCGGGTGGCCGCGGAGCGCCTGGGCCTGCCGGTCGAGGAGCTGCCCGGCGGTCACCTGGTGGCGCTGAGCCGGCCGGCCGCGCTGGCCGAGGTCCTCGACGGACTGGTCCGCGGCCGGTCCGGCCAGCACGATGGGGCGGCCGTCCCCCCTCTGGAGGTCCCGTGACACCGACGTCGCCGTCCACCGTCCCCGCTCCGGCGCAGGTGGGTCCGCCGCCGCCGTTCGACCCGGAGTGCGCGGTGGCCCTGGCGCCGCTGGCCGAGGTCTTCGCCAAACCGCTGACCGCGGACGCCATCCCGGCGTTGCGGCAGCACCCACTGACCCCGCGGCCGACCGACGAGGACCTGCGCCGCGGCGGCGCCTTCGCCGTCGAGGAGCGGTCGGTCCCCGGTCCCGAGGGTGCGCCGGAGGTCTCCCTGCTGATCTGCCGGCCGACCGCCGCGACCGGTCCGACCCCGGCGATCTACTTCACCCACGGCGGCGGCATGATCGTCGGCGACAACCGCTCCGGGGTCCTCGGCATGGTCGAGCACGCCGAGGCGCTGGGGATGGCGGTGGTCTCGGTCGACTACCGGCTGGCGCCCGAGACGCCGCACCCCGGCCCGGTCGAGGACTGCTACGCCGGGCTGGTCTGGACCGCGGCGCAGGCCGGCGAGCTGGGCATCGACCCGGCGCGGATCGTCGTCGCCGGCGGCAGCGCGGGCGGCGGCCTGGCCGCGGCGCTCGCCCTGATGGCGCGCGACCGGGGCGGCCCCGTGCTGGCCGGGCAGTTGCTGCTCTGCCCGATGCTCGACGACCGCAACGACTCGGTCTCCGCGCACCAGATGGCGGGTCTGGGCGTCTGGGACCGCACCGCCAACGACACCGGCTGGACCGCGCTGCTCGGCGCCGACCGCGGGGGCCCCGACGTCTCCCCCTACGCCGCCCCCGCGCGGGCCACCGACCTGTCCGGCCTGCCGCCGGCCTTCCTGGACGTCGGGTCGGCCGAGACCTTCCGCGACGAGGACGTCGCCTACGCCACCCGTATCTGGCAGGCCGGCGGGCGGGCGGAGCTGCACGTCTGGCCCGGCGGCTTCCACGGCTTCGACGGCTTCGCCCCCGATGCGACCATCTCCCGGGAGGCCCGGTCGGCCCGGCGGGACTGGCTGCGCCGGCTACTGGCCGGCTGAGCCGCCCCGGCCCACGACGAGCACGGCGACGCCGGCGTCGAGGTCGACGGTGCTGCGCGGCGGCGCGCCGTCCTCGACGTCCTGGCGCCGGACCTCCCGGATCCGCTGCTGCTCCAGGTCGGCCTCCCGGCCGGGTGCCAGCGCGGCGGAGAAGACGTCGAGCCCGCCCGCCGACAGCGCGTGCCGGTCGCGCCGGGTGACCGGGCTGCGCCGGCCCAGCCGCGCCCACGCCTGCTCGGTCAGCGCGAGGGCGACCAGCAGCAGCACCAGCCCCGGCAGGGTCAGCGCGACGAGCAGCCCGGCGCCCACGGGTCGAGGCTAGCGCCGCGCCGCGCCCACGCGACGCGGCTGGGTGCCGACGCGGGAATGCCGGGGCACCATGGGCGATTGCCCACTGGGCAGGACAGGACGGATCCCGACAGAAGAGACGTGCAGTGCCGCCGACGACGCAGCCAGATGTCGTGCCCCACCCCGAGATGGACGCCGAACAGCAGTACGTGAAGGAGCTCTACGGCCGGCTGGACGCCGCCCGGGACCTCGCCGACAAGCGCCTGAAGCAGGCGATCTCCTGGCCGGCGGTCGACCCGCAGGCGCTGCAGGAGCGCGACGCCACCGTGCGGTTCCAGACCGAGCGGGTCACCGCCCTCGACGCGGCCGAGGCCGGCCTGTGCGTCGGCCGGATCGACCGGACCGAGGACGGCCCGCTCTACATCGGCCGCATCGGGCTGGCCGCCGACGACGCCGGGGGCGACCCGGCGCTGGTCGACTGGCGGGCACCGGCCGCCCGGCCCTTCTACACGGCCACCCCCGTGCACCCGCTGGGCCTGGCCCGCCGCCGGCACATCCGCACCCGCGGGCGCACCGTCGTCCGGCTCGACGACGAGGTGCTCACCGGCGGCGTGGCGGGGTCCTCGCTCACCGGCGAGGCGGCGCTGCTCGACGCACTGGACACCGCCCGCACCGGCCGGATGACCGACATCGTCCGCACGATCCAGGCCGAGCAGGACCGCATCATCCGGGCCGACGACCGCGGGGTGCTGGTCGTCCAGGGCGGACCGGGCACCGGCAAGACCGCCGTCGCCCTGCACCGGGCGGCCTACCTGCTCTACACCCACCGCGAGCGGCTGGCCCGCCGCGGCCTGCTCGTCGTCGGCCCCACCCCCACCTTCCTGCGCTACATCGCCGACGTGCTGCCCTCGCTCGGGGAGACCGGCGTGCTGCTGGCCGGGCTGGGCCAGCTCCGCCCCGGCCTGGACGCCCGCGGTGCCGAGGCGCCGGAGGTCGCCGCGGTCAAGGGCCGGCTGGACATGGTGGAGGTGCTGCAGGCCGCCGTCGCCGACCGGCAGGTGGTGCCCGACGCACCGCGCGAGGTCCTCGTCGACGGGTTCGCCCTCCGGCTGCGGCCGATCGACGTCGCCCGCGCGCAGAACGCCGCCCGCAAGGCCGCCCGGCTGCACAACCTGGCCCGCCCGGAGTTCGCCCGCCGGGTCGTCGACCTGCTCACCCGGCGCTACGCGGAGCGGATCGGGGCCGACGTCCGCGGCGGGGCCAACCTGCTCGACCGCGAGGACCTCGCCGCACTCCGCCGGGAGGTGGCCGGGGAGACCGCCGTCCGGGTGCTCGTCGACGACCTGTGGCCGGTCCTGACCCCCGAGCGGCTGCTCGGCGACCTGTTCGCCGACCCCGACCGCATCGCCCGCGCCACCCCCGGCTGGGACGACGCCGACCGCGCGCTGCTGTACCGGCCCGGTCCTCCTCCCACCCACCCCACGCCCTGGACGCCGGCCGACGTGCCGCTGCTCGACGAGGCCGACGAGCTGCTCGGCTTCGACGACAGCGAGCAGCGGGCGCGGGCGGACCGGGACCGCCGCCGCCGGCTGGCCGAGGCGCAGGAGACCCTCGACGTGCTGCACGGCTCCCGGTCGGTCGACCTGGAGGACGAGCACCTGGAGGCCGAGGTGCTCAGCGCCGGCGACCTCATCGACGCCGAGCAGCTGGCCGAGCGGCAGCGGGCGGCCGACACCCGCACCACGGCGGAGCGGGCCGCCGCCGACCGCACCTGGACCTTCGGCCACGTCGTCGTCGACGAGGCCCAGGAGCTCTCCCCCATGGCCTGGCGGCTGCTGGTCCGCCGCTGCCCGACCCGGTCGATGACCGCCGTCGGCGACCTCGCGCAGACCGGCAGCCTGGCCGGCGCGTCGGCCTGGGCGGAGACCCTGGAGCCGCACGTCGGCGGTGCCTGGCGGCTGGAGGAGCTGACCGTCAACTACCGCACCCCCGCCGAGATCATGGCCGTGGCCGCCGACGTCCTGGCCGCCGGCGGCACCGGGGCGACCGCACCGGCGTCGGTCCGTCCCGGCACGGCCGCGCCCTGGGCGGAGGTGACCGGGGAGGCGGAGCTGGCCGGCCGGGTGGCCGCGGCGACCGCCGAGCTGGCCGGGCACGAGGGGACGACGGCGGTCGTCGTGCCCGCCAGCCGGGTGGCCGCGGTCGCCGCGGCGGTGGCCGGCCGGGTGGCCGGGGTCTCGTCCGGGCCGGACGCGGACTCCTCGGCGGGCCCGGTGGTGATCACGCCGACCGAGGCGAAGGGACTGGAATTCGACTCGGTGCTCGTCGTCGATCCGCGCGGCATCCTCGACGAGGGCGTGCGCGGGCACAACGACCTGTACGTGGCGCTGACCCGGGCCACCCAGCGGCTCGGCGTCCTCTCCCCCGGCGTCCTCCCCGAGGAACTCGCCCGCCTCGCCTGAACGGCCGACGTGGCCACGAGGGCCGCCCGCGAGGGGGCCTTCGTGGCCACGTCGGCCGGACCGGGGTCCTCTCTCAGATGCGGTCCCACACCTCGTCGCGCATCGTCAGGACGATGACGCCGGCCCAGGCCAGGCCGAGCGCCATGAGCCCGGTGCCCACCGAGGGCAGCCACGCGTCGCCGGAGAAGAAGAAGAACACCAGCCAGCCGACGACGCTCAGCAGCAGCGGCAGCAGCGGGATCGCCCGCGCCCGCCAGGCGGCGAAGACCGCGAGATTGGTGCCGATCGCCAACCCGATCATGGAGGGCGCCGCGATCAGCGCGCCCTGCCCGTAGCTGCCGGCCAGCTCGAAGATGCGCAGCGCCTCGTCGGCCGGGAGGGAGTTGGCCAGCGCGACGTCGTAGTAGTCGACCACGACGATGCCCGAGAGCCCGGCGCCCAGGCCGGACAGCACCATGGCCGCCAGTGACGTCTTCCGTGCCCCGCGACGGGCCAGGTGCACCAGGGTGAGCGCCGCCGGCAGGAGCAGCAGGTAGCCGTAGTGCAGCGGGACCGCCGCCCACAGGATGTTCGACGTGTGGTCCACGCCGGTCTGCAGGTACTCGGCGTGGGTCTGGTTCTGGTACGGGATCATCAGCAGGCTGCCGAACACCAGCGTGCCCGAGGCCAGCAGGGAGAGCCCACCGCCGATCCGGCGGAACCGGGCCCCGGGCGTCAGCTCGGTCCGCGGCGCCGCCCCGGGGGCGGCGGTCTGATCGGTGGTCGAGGTCATCGGTCGGTCCTTCCTGAGAGGGTCGTTCGCTTCGGGACGAACCCTCCGGCGCCCGGCGTCCCGGTCCCCAGGGGACGGCGTCCCGACTCCCCGGGCGCCGTGGTCCCCGCCGAAAGGGGGTGGGTCGTCCCTGCGCGGCGGGCTCCCGGCCAGGCAGGATGTCGCCCGTGCCGGGCCCGACCGCCTCCCGTCCCCCCGCGCCCGGCGTCCCCCGCTGGGTGCCGGGGCTGCTCGCCGCGCTCGGCGTCGGGTGCACGCTCGCCGCCCTCGCGCTGGCCGCCTGGACCGAGGCGGGCGTGCCGGTCGAGGCGAGTGACGCCGTCCTCGGCCTGCTCTACCCGCTGGTCGCGGCGCTCGTGCTGCGCCGCCGGCCGGGCAACCCGGTCGGCTGGCTGCTCATGGCGACCGCGGTGACCGGCCCGTACCTGCTGGCCGGCGAGTACGCCGTCCGCGCGGTGCTGGTCGACGGCGACTCCGGGTTCCTCGCCGAGCTGGCCACCTGGACGACGTCCTGGGGCTTCGCCGCCTACTACCCGGTCGTCGGCCTGGCCTGCCTGTACTTCCCGACCGGGCAGCTGCCCTCGCCGCGGTGGCGGCCGGTGGCCCGCCTGCTGGCCGCGGCCGTGGTGCTCGCCGCGCTGGCGGCCATGATCCGCCCCGGTGAGCTCGACCTCCCCGGCCTCACCAACCCGTGGGCGCCCACCCAGGCGATGTGGCCCAACCACGTGCTCGCCGTGTGCTCCCTGACGGTCTTCCTGGTCGGGACACCGGTCGGGGTGGCCGCACTGGTGGTACGCATGCGCCGCTCCGCCGGGCTGGAGCGGATCCAGCTGCAGTGGCTGGTCCTGGGCGCCGCGGTGCTGCTCACCGGGGTGATCGCCTCGCTGGTCGTCGACCGGCCGGTCGTCTCCGACACCCTGTTCGCGGTCGGCTTCGCGGCCGTGCCGGTCGCGGTCGCCGTCGCCGTGCTCCGCCACGGCCTGTTCGACGTCGGGCAGGTGGTCAGCCGGGCCGTCGTGTTCACCCTGCTCTCGCTGCTGCTGCTGGTCGCGTACGGCGGACTGGTGGCGCTGGTCGGCGAGTTCAGCGCCGGGGAACGCCGGATCGCCGTCGCCGCGGCCGCCGTGGCGGCCCTCGCCGCGGCGGCCGGGTGGGAGCGCGCCCAGCGCGGCGTCGACCGGCTGCTCTACGGCGAGCGCCGCGACCCCCTCGCCGTCGCGAGCCGGGTCGGCTCGACGCTGGACCTCGCCGGCGGGCCGGTCGACGCGCTGCAGGCGCTGGTCGACGAGGTCACCCGCGTGCTGCGGCTCCCCCGCGTGGCCGTCGTCCCCGCCGACCCGCGGCTGGCACCGGTGGTCTCCGCCCCCGCCGCCACCGACGCCGAGGACGAGGTCCTGCCGCTCAGCTCCCTCGGCCGGGTCGTCGGCGAGCTCCGGGTGACCCACCGCTCCCCCGGCGAGCGCTGGCGGAGCACCGAGCGGGCCGCGCTGGACGACGTCGCGCGCCGCGCCGCGACGCTGGTGTGGGCCGCCGGTCTGGTGGCCGACCTGCAGGCCAGCCGCGAGCGGATCGTCGCCGGCCGTGAGGAGGAGCGCCGCCGGCTGCGGCACGACCTGCACGACGGCGTCGGTCCGGAGCTGGCCGGCATGGCGCTGCAGCTGGAGCGGCTGGCCGGGAAGCTGGCCGGCGAACCCGATCTCGCGGCCCTCGCCGGCCGGCTGCGCGACCAGATGCGCCGCACGGTGGCCGCCGTCCGCCGCGCCGTCGACGACCTGCGCCCGCCCGCCCTCGACGAGCTCGGCCTGGTCGGCGCGCTGCGCGAGCACGTGGCCGCCTACCGGCTGCCCGTACCGGCCGGAACGGGCCCCGGGGACGGCGCCGAGCAGCCGGTCACCGTGGTCGCTCCGGACCTGCCCCCGCTGCGGGCCGCGGTCGAGGTCGCGGCCTACCGGATCGCCACCGAGGCGGTCGCCAACGCCGTCCGCCACGCCGCGGCGGCCGAGTGCCGGGTCACCCTCGCCGTGGCCGGCGACGACCTGGTGGTCGAGGTCGCCGACGACGGCCGGGGCATCGACCCCGCTGCGGTGCCCGGCGTCGGGTCGACCAGCATGCGCGAACGGGCCGCCGAGGTCGGCGGCATCCTGGAGATCGACAGCAGCCCCGGCGAAGGGACGACCGTGCGCACCCGACTCCCCCTGGCCGCACGATGACCGGCGGCCCGGTGACCGGCGGGCACGCCTCCGGCGGCCCGGTGACGCCCGCCATCCGGGTCGTCGTCGTCGACGACCACCCCGTCTACCGCGACGGGGTGGCCGACTCCCTCGGGGACGCCGACGACATCGAGGTGGTCGCCACCGCGGCCGACGGCGAGGAGGCGGTCGCCGCGGTCGAGGCCCACCGGCCCGACGTCGTCCTCATGGACCTGCGCATGCCCGGCACGGGCGGGGTGCCGGCCACCGCCCGGATCAGCGCCGACTGGCCCGCCACCGCCGTCGTCGTGCTGACGATGAGCGACGACGACGACTCGGTGTTCGCCGCGCTGCGGGCCGGGGCCCGGGGCTACCTGCTCAAGGAGTCCGAGGCCGCCGACATCGTGCGCGCGGTGCGTGCCGCCGCCCGCTCCGAGGCGGTGTTCGGTCCGCGGATCGCCGACCGCGTGCTGGCCTTCTTCGCCTCGTCCCGGGCCCGGTCGGCCGCGGTGCCGTTCCCCGAGCTCACCGACCGGGAGCGGGAGGTGCTCGACCTGGTCGCGCACGGCCTCGCCAACGCGGCGATCGCCGCGCGGCTGTTCCTCAGCGAGAAGACGGTCCGCAACCGGGTGTCGGACGTGCTCACCAAGCTGCACGCGGCCAGCCGCGCCGAGGCGGTCGCGCTGGCCCGCGACGCCGGGCTGGGCCCGGCCGCCGGCTGAGCGCGGTCAGCGCCGCCGGGGGTGCCCGGCGACCGCGCGCCGGCGGCGGGCCAGGAGCGCCGCGCCCTCGTGGGCGCCCGCGACGGCGGCGGCCAGCAGCAGAGCGAGGACGCCGAAGCCCACCAGGTCCAGCCCGGCCATCGAGGTGACGTCGAACTCCGCCCACGCGATGCCGACGACCAGCGTCAGCAGCCCGACGACGCCGGCCAACGGTGCCAGCCACCTGCTCATGCGCCCTCCCCCGACCGGTCCGCTCGGACCCGGCGTCGATCAGACCACGGGCCGGGGACACTCCCGGACGCGGTCGGCGCGCCCGCTGCGGAGCGCGACCGGGCGGACCGCTCGCGTGGTCAGGTGGTGCCGCGGACCCGGAGGACGACGCCGCTGGCCGGCCGCGCCGGGATCCGCCGCAGCGAGATGGTGAGGTCCTGCTCCGGGACGTCGGCGTCCAGGCGGGCCAGCCGGACCGCCAGCGCCGACAGCAGCGCGACCGTCACCTGCTCGCCGGGGCAGCGGTGGTTGGTGCGCGGGTCGCCGGCGCCCTGCGGCACCAGCTCGAAGGGACCGATGTCGCGACCGAGGAACCGCTCGGGACGGAACGCGTAGGGATCGCCCCAGAGGTCGGGGTCGTGGTCCTGTCCGTAGAGGTCCAGCAGCACCATGGAGTTCGCCGGGACCCGCTCGCCGTCCCACTCCACCGCGCGCGGCGTGCGGCCGCCGATGAAGGGCGCGAACGGGTAGAAGCGGCGGACCTCGTGCGCCCACGCCTCCGCGAACTCGGCGTCCCCTCCGGCCAGCCGCTCCCGGTACTGCGGCCAGCGGGCCAGCGCGTGGCCGGAGAAGGCCACGAACCAGCTGACGGCCACGGTGGGCCGGACCACGTTGAGCACCTCCACCGCGGCCACCCGCGGCTCGAGTCGCTCGCCGTCGGCGTCCCGGTGCCGGGCGACGACGTCGACCACGGAGCCGGCGGGCACGGCGGCGGTGCCCTCGCGGACCTCCTCGACGAGGCGGGCCAGCCACGCCTCGCGACGACCGCGCGCGCGGCGGGCCCGCCAGTGCCGGGGACCGCCGGTGGCGAACCCGTCGACCAGCGCGGTGAGGTCCCGGGCGACGGAGTCCACCTCGTCGGCGGCCAGCGGGACGCCGACCCAGTCGCAGACCCCCCGCGTGAGCACGACTCGCGCCTCCTCGAGGAGCACGATCTGCTCCCGGGCGGCCCAGCCGGGAACCGCGGCGTCCCAGGCGGCGGTGACCTGGTCGACCAGCGGCGCGATGCGGGCCGGGTCCATCAGCAGGGCGATGAACATGGCCTTGCGCACCCGGTGCTCGTACCCGTCCAGGGTGTGCACCGCCCCCTTGCCGAACAGCGTCCCCTGCACCGGTTCCGGGATGGCGTGCGCCCGGAGGACGTGGTCCTCGTCGTAGAGGAAACGGGCCGCGTCAGGGCCCTCGACACCGAGCACGGGCCGGCCGCCGAGCCGGGTCGCGACGGTCCGGCGGCCCGTTGCCCGCCGCTGGTCGGGCAGCCAGCCGTAGCCCCTGGTGATCAGCTGCAGGGTGGTGTCCAGGCGGAGGCGGCGCATGGCCGGATGCCGTGCCCAGCCCCGCGGCCGCTCACACGACCGTCGCCCCCTCCGCGTGGCCCCGTCCAGGAGCCCGCCGCGAGCCTGCGAGCGGCGGGGGCAAGGGGGGCCTCGTTCAGCCGGGCCGCTGTTCCTGCGGCCGGTCGTCCGCGGTGTCGGTGGCGCCGTCGGCCGGCACGGGCTCGGTCCCGGCGGCGCAGCGCCGTGATCCGAGCCGGCGCAGCAGCGCGGCCACCTCCGCCGTCGCCGACGTGCCGGCCTCGGCGGGCATGCCCGCCTCCACGTGCGCCAGGGCCCCGGCCAGGGCGCACTCCTCGTCGTTGAGCAGGCCGCGGTAGGCCGGGTCGAGCAGGTAGCCGGTGGGCGGCGTGGACAGGCAGCCGATCAGGTCGAGCAGCACCTCGAGCAGGCGAGCCGCCTCGGCCGGTGGGGTCCCTGGAGGCGACATGGCGACGGTCTCGACGTCCTGCTCCCACAGCCGGGCGCGTGCCGGGTCCTCCCGCAGGGTCAGCACCGTCCCGCTGCGCCGCCGGGGAGGCGACCCGGGCGCCTGGATCGCGCTGCGCACCTGGTGGGCGATGCGGATCAGGTCGTCGTCCTGCATGGACGTGCCGACGAACAGCACGTGCCGGGTGAGCAGCAGCGAGTGCAGCACCCCCGCCAGCGCGGCACGGGAGTCGCCGAACTGGAGGTACTCGTCGCGGGTCAGGACGACGCTCGCCGGGTGCGCCGAGTCGCCGTGCAGCTTCAGCAGCCACGGCCGGCCGGGTTCGGCGTCGTCGAAGGGCAGCACCGACAGGTCCCGGCCGATGTCGGCGGCGGCGAGCTCGACCAGCGGGTCGTAGTTCGTGGTGACGAACTCCTGCACCGGCAGGTCGGCGATCAGGGCGTGGGCCAGCGCGTACGGCCCGGGCCCGAACCGCTCCCCCACGAAGGCCTCCAGCTGCTCGCGACCCAGCTCCCGGGCCAGCAACGCCGCGGCGTCCTGGGCGGGCAGCCGGGCCAGCCCCTCGCCGAGCGCCTCGCCCAGCCCCGAGCGGACGGCGAGCTCGTCGAGCAGCTGCTCCCAGGTGGGCAGGCCGGCCGCCGCGCTCACCCCGGCGCCGACGAAGACGGCCAGCTGACCGCGCCGCGCGCGTTCCCCGAGGGCGTCCGCCAGCCGGCGGAGGTGGTCGGGCAGCGACCAGTTGTCCGGCTCACCGCGCCGCACCCGCTGCGCCGCCGCCAGGTCGCTGGGCCCGCGCAGCACCAGCGCGACGTCGAAGCCGTGCTCCTCGGCCGCCTCCCGCAGCACCGGCAGCAGCTGCTGCAGCAGGGTGCCGCGCCGCCCGGCGGCCCCACCCCACCCGGTGCCGAGCGCGGGCAGCGCGACCAGCCGGCGGGCACGGCCGTGCACCGGCTCGGCCACCTCCCGCCGGGCGACGGCGGCCAGCGCCTCCCGGGCACCGTCGAGCAGCCACGGCAGCGTGTCGTCGGAGTCCCGGCCGGCCGTGTCCACCAGCCACAACCGGCGGGACCCCCCGCCCGGCACCTCGAGCACCCGCTCGGAGCCGCGCCAGCCCAGCTCCAGGCACAGGCCGTCGGCGTCCTCGCCGACGGCCAGCCCGGGAGGGAGCAGTTCACGCCAGCCGGCGGTGACCCGCAGCGACCGGTCGGTCGGCACCAGCACGTCGTCGCAGACCAGCCGGCGGAGGTCGGCGCCCACGACGAAGACGTGTCCGCTCACGCCGCAGGGATACCCCGCGGGGCCGGACCGGAACGGGTGCCCGGTGTGCGGGTCAGCCCAGGGCGCCGCAGCCGCCGGCGCTGCAGGCACAGCCCGCGCAGGCGGCGGGGCGGGCCGGCGGCGCGGGCCGGCGGGCCGCCGCGCGGAGGGTGCCGGAGCCGACGACGAGGGAGACGCCGAGCAGCCCGACGGCGAGGGCGGCGACCACGGCCGCACCGTCCGCGGCCCGGCCCCAGTCGGCCAGGACGCCGGTCACCACCAGCAGGCCGGCGACCAGGGCCCACCAGATGAGCGCCGCCTGGCCGCTGCGCCGGGCGGTCCCGCCCCGGGACAGCAGCACCAGCGCCCCCGCGAGCAGACCGGCCGGCACGCCGACGAGCAGCACCCAGCCGGTCAGCGGAGCCGACAGCAGCGCGACGGCGACCGCGCCCAGCCCGGCGACGGCGGCCCCGGCCCGGACGGCGGCCGGGCGTCCCGGCGGCAGCGCACCGCGCAGCGCGACCAGGGCGCCGGTCACGCCCAGCAGCAGCCGCGGGCCCACGCCGGCCCAGAAGACGCCCAGCACGGCGACGAGGAGCAGCGCCATCCCGCCGGCCAGCCACCGGGGCCACGTGCGGGCAGCCACCTCGGGGCTCGTCCGGTCCGCCGTCAACACCGATGCGCCGTTCGCCACGGGTGCCAGTGTCCCCCACCCGCGACCGCGGGACCCCGGCCGGCACCCCACGGCGGCCCGCGAGCCCGCCACGCCGTTCCGACCAGCACCGGAGCCGCTGCTGTGCCAGGCTGGTCAGTCCACGGGTGGTGCGAGAGGAGCCGGCGATGAGCGGGCGCGGAACGGTCGGCTCGGCAGCGGGCGCAGCGGATCGGGCAGGCAACAGCGACGGTCTCGAGCACCTGGCGCGGGTGGGACTGATCGCCTACGGCGTGGTCCACCTGCTGATCGCCTGGCTCGCACTGCAGCTGGCCTGGGGTGGTGGCAGCGGCGAGTCGGCCGACCAGTCCGGAGCCCTCGCCACCCTGGCCGAGCAGCCGCTGGGCAAGCCGCTGCTGTGGGTGCTCTCCGTCGGGCTGATCGCCCTGGCGGCGTGGCAGGCCGCCGAGACCCTGCGCTGGCGCAGCGGGCTGTCGGCGTCCGGCGACGCCCGGAAGAAGGCGGTCGAGAAGATCGTCAAGTCCGTCGTCAAGGCCGTGGTCTACCTGGCTCTGGCCGTGCTGGCCATCAGGACGGCCACCGGCGGCGGGCAGTCCAGCTCCGGCCAGCAACAGCAGCAGACCGCCGGCGTGTTCGGCTGGCCGGCCGGGCGCTGGCTGGTCGGCATCGCCGGGCTGGTCCTCATCGGCGTCGGCGTCTACCACGTCTACAAGGGCGTCTCGAAGAAGTTCCTCAAGCAGATCGACCTGGGCCAGGCCCCGCCGCGCACCCGGTCCCTGGTCGAGAAGCTCGGGCTGGCCGGCTTCCCGGCCAAGGGCGTCGCGCTGGGGCTGGTCGGCGGCCTGCTGGTCTACGCCGCCGTCACCTTCGACCCGGCCAAGGCCACCGGTCTCGACGGCGCCCTGCGCACCGTCCTCGACGCTCCGTTCGGCCGGGTCCTGCTGACCCTCGTGGCGCTCGGCATCGCCGCGTTCGGCGCCTTCTGCTTCGTCCGCGCCCGGTATCCCGAGCGCACCTGAGCTCCACCCCGCACCATCGACCGGTGCCCTCGACTCGTCAGCTGCTGGACCGCGTGCAGCGGGTGGTCGGGTCGGTCCGTGAGGTCACCGACCACCCGGTGCTGGAGGCGGTGGCCCGTGTCGGGCTGGTCGCCTACGGCGCGATGCACCTGCTAATCGCCTGGCTGGCGGTGCAGCTGGCCCGCGGCGCCGGCCGCACCGACGCCGACCAGACCGGCGCGCTGCAGACGGTGGCCGGCACCCCTGGCGGGCAGGTCCTGCTCTGGCTGATCGGCCTGGGCATGCTGGCGCTCGCCCTGTGGCAGGCCGGCGAGGTGCTGCTGTGGTGGCACGGACTGTTCGACGGGGAGCACCGGCTGCGGACGGCGTTCGTCTGCGCCAAGTGCCTGGCCAAGGCCGCCGTCTACGCCGTCCTCGGCGGCACCGCGCTGCTCTTCGCCGTCGGGCTGGACTACGAGGCGGACGAGCGGCTGCGCGAGCTCACCGGCGAGACGCTGGAGATCCCCGGCGGCGCGGCGCTGGTGCTGGCCGTCGCCGCCGGCGTGGTGGCCGTCGGGCTGTACACCGTCGTGCGGGGTCTCACCGGCGGCTTCATGAAGGACATCGACCTCCCGGCCGCCCCCGACCGCTGGGAACCGCTGATCGCCGCCGTCGGCCGGGTCGGCTACGTGGCCAAGGGCATCGCGTTCGGCCTGGTCGGCGTGCTGCTGTGGCGGGCCGCGACGTCCGCCGACGTGGCGACCGCCACCGGTCTGGACGGCGCGATGACGGCCATCGCCGGGGTGGCGGGCGGGCCGTGGCTGCTCGGGGGCGTGGCGGCCGGGTTCGCCGCGTTCGGCGTCTACGCCCTGGCCCGGGCCCGCTACCCCGACCGCGACCCGTCGTCCTGAGGAGGGCCGGGACCCGCCGCGGAGGAGCCGCTGGGCTCTTCCGCGGGGAGTCCCGGGGGACCGTCCGCGGAGGAGCCGGACCGTCACGCGCGGGGGCCGCCGGCCACGTAGACGACCTGGCCGGAGACGAAGCCGGCCCCCTCGCTGACGAGGAAGGACACGGTGTGCGCGATGTCCTCGGGCTGACCGGCCCGGGCGACCGGGATGGCCGCGGCGCGCGCCTGCACGTAGGTCTCCCAGTCCTCGCCGATCCGCGCCGCGGTCGCCTTGGTCATGTCCGTCACGATGAAGCCCGGGGCGATCGCGTTGGCGGTGACCCCGAACTTGCCCAGCTCGATGGCGAGGGTCTTGGTGAACCCCTGCAGACCCGCCTTGGCCGTCGAGTAGTTGGCCTGACCCCGGTTGCCCAGCGCGGACGTGCTGGACAGGTTGACGATGCGGCCCCACCGCGCGGCGGTCATGTGCTGCTGCACCGCGCGGGTCATGAGGAACGAGCCGCGCAGGTGCACGTGCATGACCACGTCCCAGTCGGCGTCGGTCATCTTGAACAGCAGGTTGTCCCGTGTCACGCCGGCGTTGTTCACCAGCACCAACGGCGGGCCCAGTTCCGCGGCGACCCGGTCGACGGCGGCCTGCACCTGGTCGGCGTCGCCCACGTCGGCGCCCACGGCCAGCGCCCGGCCGCCGTCGGCCTCGATCGCCTGCACCGTGCCGCGGGCGTCGTCCTCGGCCAGGTCGACCACCGCCACGGCGAGGCCGTCGGCCGCCAGCCGCCGGGCGGTGGCCGCGCCGATCCCGCGGGCGGCACCCGTGACGATCGCGACCCGGCCGTGGGGGGCACCCACGGTCAAGAGGCCACCCGCTCGAACAGCGCCGCGAGGCCCTGCCCGCCGCCGATGCACATCGTCTCCAGGCCGTAGCGGGCGCCGCGGCGGTCCATCTCGCGCAGCAGGGTGGCCAGGATCCGGCCGCCGGTGGCGCCGACCGGGTGACCCAGGGAGATCCCGGAGCCGTTGACGTTGGTCCGCTCGAAGTCGCTCTCGGTGAAGCCCCACTCGCGGGTCACGGCGAGCACCTGGCTGGCGAAGGCCTCGTTGAGCTCGATCAGGTCGACGTCGGAGAGCTTCACGTCGGCCTGGGCCAGCGCCTTGGCCGTGGCGGGCACCGGGCCGATGCCCATGGTCTTCGGCGGGACGCCGCCGACACCCCACGACACGAGACGGGCCAGGGGCCGCAGGCCCAGCTCGGCGGCCTTGTCCGGGTGGGTGACGATGCAGATGGCGGCGCCGTCGTTCTGCCCGCTCGCGTTGCCGGCGGTGACGGTGGCGTCCGGGTCGTCCTTGCCCATGATCGGCCGCAGCTTGGCGAGGGTCTCCACGTTCGAGTCCGGGCGGATGTGCTCGTCGCGGTCGACGACCGTCTCGCTCTTCCGGCCCTTCACGGTCACCGGCACGATCTCGTCGGCGAACCGGCCGGCCTCGGCGGCAGCGGCGGCGCGCTGGTGGCTGCGGACGGAGTACTCGTCCTGCTCCGCGCGGCCGATCCCGTACTCGCGACGCAGGTTCTCCGCCGTCTCGAGCATCCCGCCGGGCACCGGGTGGTTCTTCCCCCCGGCGGTCACCCGGCCACGGGCCAGCCCGTCGTTGAGCAGCACCCCCGGCCCGGCCTTGACGCCCCAGCGCATGGCGGTGGAGTAGAACGGCGCGTTGCTCATCGACTCCGCGCCACCGGCCAGGACGACGTCGGAGGCCCCGGACTGCACCTGCATCGCCGCGTACAGGACCGCCTGCAGGCCCGACCCGCACCGGCGGTCGAGCTGGATGCCCGAGGCGGTCACCGGCAGGCCGGCGTCCAGCGCGGCGACCCGGCCGATCGCCGGGGCGTCCATCGTCGGGTAGCAGTGGCCGAGCACGACGTCCTCGACCGACTCGGGCGGCAGGCCGCTGCGCTCCATGACCGCGCGGATGACCGTGGCGGCGAGGTCCTGCGCCGGCACGTCCCGCAGTGAACCGCCGAAGCCCCCCACCGGGGTCCGCAGGGGCTCGCAGATGACCGCATCACGCACGGTGTCCTCCTCGTTCGACCAGGTCGGCGTCCCCGAGTGTCCCCCCTGCGGGCCGGTCGATCATCGGCGGGTGGCTGCCCGGCACGCCGGCCGGGAGGGCCACCCGCCGACGATCGGCGGGACCCGCCGGATCAGCCGAGGTCCTCCACCTCGTAGCAGGGGCCGGTGAACTCGTAGGCCTCGACCGTCGGACCGGTGTAGGCCTCCGCGACCGGCGCCAGCCCGGTGCTCGCGGCCGGGTCGATGGCGCTGATGTAGGTCGCCCGCGACGCCGCCTCGTTCGCCCCGCCCGCGTAGTTGCCGGTGCCCTCGGGCAGGACGCCCTCGAAGTCGATCTCCTCCAGGCCCTCGGCCGCCTCGCGGAGGCCGGCGCGGGTCAGGTCACCGTTCTCGGCGGCGGCCTCCAGTGCGGCCTTGAGCGGGTAGGACCAGAACCAGCCGGCCAGGTAGAACTCGTTGGGCTGGACGTCGCCCAGCGCCTCGAGCGCCGCCGCGTGGCCGTCGGTCTCGGCGTCCCACGGGCCCCACGGCCCGAGGTGCTGGAACGCCGCCTGGAAGGCCGGCGCGGCCGGGGACTGCAGGATCGCCGGGTTCCACGTCGGCGAGGAGCCCATCACCCGGCCCTGGAAGCCGCCGGCGACGGCCTGGCCGACGATCGTGGCCGTCTCGGTCGGGCCGGTCGAGATGAGCACCAGGTCGGGCGCCTGCTCCCGGATCGCCGCGATGGCGGCCGCCTGGTTGTCGGCGCCGGCCGTGGTCTCGACGTTGGTGAACTCGATGCCGTTGGCCTCGGCGGCGACCTTCGCGCCGGCCGCGGCGTCGGCGCCGTAGTCGCCGGCGTAGTGGATGGCCATCACCGACTGGATGCCGTCGTTCTCGACGGCGTAGTCGACGCCGTTCATCGCCTCGGCGCAGTAGCTGGCCCCGCTCTCCACGATGACGTCCTGGAACAGGTAGAGCGAGCTCCAGGCGGCGGGCGCGGCGATGATGTCCTCGGCGTCGAGGTCGTCCACGATCGCGGCGGTCATCGGCGAGCCGAGGGTCTGCGCGAGGGCCAGGACGTCGGGCTTGATCTCCTGGTAGACCTGGTTGGTCACCTGCGGGTTGTACTGGTTGTCCCGCACGTACTCGGTGACGTCGACGTCGTAGCCGCCGATGCCGCCGTCCTCGTTGACCCGGTTCCAGAACGCCTCCTGGCCCTCGATGATCAGCGGGCCGGCCGCCGCGAACGGGCCGACGGTCAGGTCGGACAGCGTGCCCAGGTAGATGCAGCCGTTGTCGGCGTTGACGGCGTCGGGACACGGCTCGCTGGTGACCCCGACGTCGGTGGCGACGTCGCCACCGCCGTCGCCGCCGTCGGCCGGGTCCTCGCCGCCACCACGACATCCGGCCGCCAGCACGGCGAGGCCGGTCAGCGAGACCGCCATCAGTCTGCGACGCCGGAGGCCGGCTCCGCGGCGCGCGGTGTTCCTCATGGGGTGCTCCCTTCTCGCCGGCAACGGCGCCGGTCGTGGTGCCTGCGGGCGGCACTGCCCGCGGGGGTCTCGGGGTGTGCCCCGTCCGGAGGCTCGCCCCGAGCGTGCGAGGGGTGAGAGGGACGGGGCCCTGTCAGTAGCTGAAGGGCCACGCCTTCCAGTAGTTCCGGACGCGGATCCAGACGCCGTACAGCCCGCGCGGCTCGAAGATGAGGAACAACACGATCAGCAGGCCGTAGAGCAGCGTCTCGAACTGGAAGACGTTGGGCGTGTCGGTCGCGGAGGAGGACAGGAACGGCAGGTACGCGGGCAGCTCACGGGTCAGCCGCGGGAGCAGGGCGATGAAGAAGGCGCCCATGATCGAGCCGGAGATGGTGGCCACCCCGCCGATCAGGACCATCGCGATGAACTGCACCGACAGCAGCAACCCGAACGAGGACGGGTCGATGAAGCCGAGGATCGAGTACCACAGCGCCCCGGCGCAGCCGGCGTAGAAGCTGGAGACGACGAACGCCCGGCGCTTGACCCGCCGCACGTCGACACCGGTGATCTCCGCGGCGATGTCGCGGTCCCGGACGGCGGCGAAGCTGCGGCCCATCGCCGAGCGGGCGATGTTGCGACCGACCAGGGCGAAGAGCAGCAGCAT
This sequence comes from Geodermatophilus sabuli, assembly GCF_010686765.1. Lineage (GTDB taxonomy): Bacteria > Actinomycetota > Actinomycetes > Mycobacteriales > Geodermatophilaceae > Geodermatophilus > Geodermatophilus sabuli_A. The sequence goes on from NZ_JAAGWF010000005.1 coordinate 157,406, forward strand.
GGCCAGCATCAGCCAGTACATCTGCTGGTCGCCGGAGAAGGACTCGCTGCGCCGCGACAGGTCCATCCCGAACAGCACCGGCTCGGCCGCCTGCCGGCCCACCCCGACGCCGCCGGTGAGCGAGTCCCACTCGCGGAACACGTGCTCGCCGATGAAGACCAGGCCGAGGGTGACGATCGCGAGGTAGAGGCCGCGCAGCCGGCTGGCCAGCGGCGCGACGACCAGCCCGAGCACGGCGGCGACGACGCCGGCGGCCAGCAGCCAGACCGGCAGGAACGTGATGCCGAGACCCCAGACCTCCTCGTCCTCGGGGTCACCGGCCACCACCGAGGCGGTGTAGGCGCCCACCCCCAGGAAGAAGGCGTGGCCGAGGGACACCTGCCCGGCGTAACCGGTCACCAGGTTGAGCCCGATCGCGCCGATGGACAGGACGCAGCCGGTGGCCAGCAGCCGCAGCAGGTCGTCCTGCAGGACGAAGGGCAGCAGGACGGCGAGGACCAGGAGCGCCCCGAGGCCGACCTTCTTGCCCCGGGTGTTGAGCAGCGCCATGTCCTGCGCGTAGGTGGTGTACATCGCCGGGCGGCCGCGGGGCCGTCGCCCCCCGCTGCGTGCGGTCGGCCCGGTCCCGGGAGTGCTCCCGGTGGCCGCCTCGGCGCGGCGCGGCTCCGTGGCCGTCATACCCGCTCCACCTCCCGCGTGCCGAACAGGCCGTAGGGCCGGACCAGCAGGACCAGCAGCAGGAGCACGTACGGCGACACCAGCGAGAAGTTCTGCCCGAGCCAGGGCGCCACGTCGGCCTGGTAGGCGGCGACGAAGGACTCGACGACCCCGACGGCGAGTCCGCCGACGACGGCGCCCTCGATGGAGTCCAGGCCCCCGATGATGATCGCCGGCAGCGCCTTGAGCGCGATGACCCAGGTGGACTGGTCCACCCCGCCGCCGGTGCCGACGAACGCCCCTGCCACGGCGGCCAGGCCACCGGCCATCGCCCATGACATGGCCATCGCGGTGCCGACGGAGACGCCCTGTACCAGCGCCGTCTCCTGGTCCAGGGAGGCCGCCCGCATGGCCAGCCCCCAGCGGCTGTAGCGGAAGAAGCTGAACAGCGCGGCGACCACGACGACGAGCACCACGATCATCGCGATGTACCGCTGCTGGACGGTCAGGCCCAGCACCTCGACGGTGGACAGCCCCCACGGGTCCCCGACCTGCCGGACGTCGCGACCGATGAAGACGTTGACGACGACGCGGATGGCGATGTCCAGGCCGAGCGTGATGATCGCGATGACGAACACCGGCCGGCCGATCATCGGCCGGATGGTCGCCCGCTCGATGCCCAGGCCCAGCGCGGCGATGCCCAGGGCGGCCAGCGGCACGGCGAGGTAGAAGCCGACCGGCCCGGCCAGGTAGCTCACCAGCGTCGCGCCGGCCAGCATCATCGCCGGCTGGGCGAAGCTGATGACCCTCGACGACTTGTAGATGATCACGAAGCTGACGGCGAGCATCGCGTAGAGCGAGCCGAAGCCCAGCCCGCGCACCAGGGTGGAGAGGACCTCCTCCATCAGCCGCGCCCTCCGCCGCGGTACATGCTCTCGACCAGGCCGGAGAACCGCTCAGCCATCGCGGCCCGGCGGACCTTCTGGGTGGCGGTGAGCTCGCCGTCCTCGTGGTCGAGCAGCTTGGGCAGCAGCCGGAAGGCCTTGACCTGCTCCACGGTGGCCAGCCGGCTGTTGACGTCGGTGACGATGCCCTGGACCAGGTCGAGGACCTCCTTCTTCTCGGTGAGGTCCCGGTAGGTGGTGAAGGCGATCCGCTGCTGCTGCGCCCAGTCGGAGACGGTGTCGGGCTCGATGCCGATCAGCGCGGTCAGGTAGGGACGCCGGTCGCCGATAAGCACCGCCTCCTTGACGTACGGGCTGACCTTGAGCGCGTTCTCGATCTCCGACGGCGCGACGTTCTTGCCGCCCGCGGTGATCATGATGTCCTTCATGCGGTCGGTGACCCGCAGGAAGCCGTCGTCCTCGAGCACGCCGACGTCCCCGGTGTGCAGCCAGCCCTCGCCGTCGATCGCCTCGGCGGTCGCGTCCGGGCGGTTCCAGTAGCCCTGGAAGGTGGCCGGGCCGCGGGTGAGGATCTCGCCGGTCGCCGGGTCGATCCGCAGCTCCACCGAGTCGTGCGCGACGCCGACCGAGCCGAGCTTCCACGTCCCGGGCCGGTTGGCGGTGGCCGACGCGGTGTTCTCGGTCATCCCGTAGACCTCGTAGACCGGGATGCCCAGACCCAGGAAGAACTGCAGGACGTCGATCGAGACCGGCGCCGCCCCGCAGCCGGCCCAGCGCACCCGGCGCAGCCCGAGCCGCTCGCGCAGTGCGCGCACCACCAGCACCCAGGCGAGGGCGTAGCGCAGCCGCGACCCGGCCGTGTGCCGCCCGCCGGTGGCGGCGAGGGTCTTCCCGACCTCCCCCGCGAGCTTCAGCCCGGCGCCGGCGATCGCGCCCTTGAGCGGGCTGGCCGCGGCCTGCTTCACCTGGACGGTGGCCAGCAGCTTCTCCCAGATCCGCGGGACGGCGAAGAAGAAGGTCGGCTGGATCTCGCGCAGGTTGGCCGGCACGGTGTCGATCGACTCGGCGAAGTTGACCTGGATGCCGGTGGCGGCGTTGTTCCAGGTGGTGAAGATCCGCTCGGCCACGTGGCACAGCGGCAGGTAGGACAGCGACAGGTCGCGCGGGCCGGCCGGCGGGTCGAGCAGGCCGCCGGCGCCGGTGAGCGCGCCGACGGTGGCCTCGACGTTGGCCACGCTGAGCATGGCGCCCTTGGGCAGGCCGGTCGTGCCCGACGTGTAGATCAGCGTCATCAGGTCGCCGGGCCGGGTCTGCGCCATCGTCTCGTCGACCAGGCCGGGGTACGCGGCGCGGTGCTCCCGGCCGCGGGCGAGGAAGTCCGACCAGGACAGCAACCGGGGGTCGGTGTAGCGACCACGGATGCCGCGCGGCTCGACGTAGACGACGTGCCGCAGGTCCGGCGTCCGGCCGGTCACCTCGAGCGCCTTGTCCACCTGCTCCTGGTCCTCGGCGACGAGCACGGTCGCACCGGAGTCGGCGAGCACGTGCACGACCTCGGCCGCGGGGTTGGTCGGGTAGAGCCCGACGGTGACGCCGCCGATCGCCACCGTGCCGAGGTCGGCGGTCAGCCACTCCCGCCGGTTCTCCGACTGGACGGCGACCCGGTCACCGCGGCCGACGCCGAGGGCGAGCAGGGCGTGGGCGACGTCCTGCACCTCGTCCCAGTACTCGGCCCAGCTGGTCTCCCGCCACAGGCCGAGCTCCTTGGTGCGCATGGCGACGCCGTCGGGGGTGGCGGCGGCGCGGTCGCGGACCCGGGTGACGACGGTCGTGGTGACGGCGGGTGCGTCCGAGGTGCGCCGCGGCGCGGTGGTGGTCACGGGTGCTCTCCTGCCGCTGCGGTCCCGGCGGCGCTGGGCGCCTTCGAGCGCCGGCCGCCGGTGGCGTGGTCCTCGCCGAGGTAGGCCTTGACGACGTCGGGGTTGCGCTGCACCTCGACCGGGGTGCCGGTGGTGATGGGGACGCCGAAGTCGACGACGAGCACGCGGTCGGCGAGGTCCATGACCAGGCCCATGTCGTGCTCGACCATGATCATCGGGATCTCGAGCTCGTCGCGGATGTCGAGGATGAAGCGCGCCATGTCCTCGGTCTCCTCGAGGTTCATGCCGGCCACCGGCTCGTCGAGGAGCAGGAGCTTGGGTTCCATCGCCAGGGCGCGGCCCAGCTCCACCCGCTTCTGGACGCCGTAGGGCAGCAGCCCGACCGGGAAGCCGCGGTACTGCGCCAGCTCGAGGAAGTCGACTATGTCCTCGACCGCGGCCCGGTCGGCCAGCTCGCTGCGGCGGGCGGGGCCCAGCCAGCCGGCCGCGGCGAACATGCCGTAGCGGACCGCGTGCGCGCGGCCGAGCATCAGGTTGTCGATCACCGTGAGGTTCTCGAACAGCTCGATGTTCTGGAAGGTGCGGGCCATGCCGCGGGCGGCGATGGTGTGCGGCCGCCGGCCGAGGACGGGCTCGCCGAGGAACCGCACCGAGCCCTCCTGCGGCCGGTACACCCCGGACAGCACGTTGAAGATCGACGTCTTCCCGGCGCCGTTGGGACCGATGATCGCGAACAGCTCGTGCTCGCCGACGGTGAACGAGACGCCGTTGATCGCCGTGACGCCCTTGAACCGCAGGGTGACGTCGGCGACCTCGACGACCGGCGCGGCTGCGCTTCCCGCGGTCATGACAGCCACCTCTTCCGGCGCCGGTAGTGCTTGACGTCCCGGAACGAGCGCGCGCTGCCCTCGGCGCCGAGCCCCAGGTAGAACTCGCGGATGTCGTCGTCGGCCAGGAGGTCCTCGGCGGGCTTGTCCATGACCACCCGGCCGGTCTCCATGACGTAGCCGTGGTCGGCGATCGACAGCGCCATCGAGGCGTTCTGCTCGACCAGCAGGACCGTCGTCCCCTGTTCGTTGATGGCGGTGATCAGGTCCCGGATGGAGCCGACCAGCTGCGGCGCCAGCCCGAGACTCGGCTCGTCGAGCAGCAGGTAGCGGGGGTTGCTCATCAGCGCCCGGCCCATGGCGAGCATCTGCTGCTCCCCGCCGGAGAGGTAGCCGGCCGCCTGGGTGCGCCGCTCGAGCAGTCGCGGGAACAGGTCGAAGACGCGCTCGAGGTTGGCGGCGCGGTCCTTGGGCTTGGTGTGGGCACCGACGCGCAGGTTCTCCTCGACGGTGAACTCGCCGAAGACGCGCCGCCCCTCGAGCACCTGGCTGATCCCGCGGTCGACGATCTGCTGCGGGCCGAGGTGGTCGATCCGCTCGCCGTCGAGGGAGACCTGGCCGCGGGTGATCTCCCCGTGGTGGATGTCGAGGAGTCCCGACAGTGCGCGGAGCAGCGTGGTCTTGCCGGCGCCGTTGGCACCGAGCAGGCCGACGATCTGCCCGTCCGGCACGTCCAGGCTCACGCCCCGGAGCACCAAGACGACGTCGTCGTAGACGACCTCGAGGTTGCTGACCGCCAGCACGTCCACCCATCCGCCGTCGGGATGTTGCAGGAGCCAACCGATGTGGCGCAGATCACATGGTGGGCTGAGCGGCGACAGTAGGTGGCCGGTCGGCCACGGGGGAAGCACAGGGAGAGCGGCACGCCATTTCGTTACGTGGGCGTCACCCACTCGCGCGACAGCGCCGCGTACCGGGTGAGCCCGTCGGGACGGGACACCGGACGGACGACGACGACCGTCCCGCCGGGCAGCGGCGGGACGGTCGTCGGAGGGGCGGCGCGAGCCGCCGGGTCAGGCGGCGCTGCCCTCGCCGGGCTCGACCTGCTCGACGGCCAGCAGCTGCCAGAGTCCGGTGATCTGCAGCGGCCGCGTGACCGCGCGGGTCGAGGCCAGCACCCTCAGCACGAAACCCTGCTCGTCGGAGCGCCGGTGGGCGGCGGCCAGCACGCACAGGCCGGCGGAGTCGAGGAAGGTCACGCGGTCGAGGTCGACGACCAGCTCGCGCGCTCCGCCCGCGAGGGCGGTGTCGAGGGCGGCCCGCAGGGCCGGAGCGGAGGAGGAGTCCACCTCACCGGTCACGGTGAGCCGGACGGACGAGCCGGAGGTGACCACATCGATGGACACCAGGTCGTCGACGGGGGTCAGGGAGGTAGCGGTCACGGCACGACGCCTCTCGAAGGGGCGGGCCCGCACGCGGGGAACCACAGCGGAGCCGTGGTGCGGCGAAGGAGTCCGGCACTTGTTCGACGGCTGACTGTTGAACCGCTGGTACCGACGGTAGGCATCGAACCGCTCCGAGGCAAGGGGCGGCCGCCGCGAGAGCCCAGCGTCACGTCCGGTGGATACTGGCGGGCGTGGCGAGACGGCTGATCGGGTGGGGCGCGGTCTGGGCCGCCGGGTCCGCGGCGGCCTTCGTCCTGCTCGACCCGATCCTGGCCGCGTTCCTCGCGATCCTGGGCCTGTGCGTCTGGGGCGTCGCGGCGCTGGCCAGCGACTGGGACCGGCACTCCTCGTTCGAGCAGCGCGAACTCGACCGGGCGCGCCGGCGGGCCGAGCGCCACGAGCGGGGCAGGGGCGCCCGCGAGCGCGACCGCGCGAGGTGGGCAGCCCACCAGCAGCGCCGCAGCGACCGCTCCTCCCGCTAGCCGGCACGCGAAAACCGGTCGACGGCTCCCCGTCGGTCCCCTAGCGTCTCTCGCATGCGCTCCTGAGTGCCCCGAGGCACCTCCCCCAGCGACACGCACCGCGGGTCGAGCCGTCGCTCCTCGCCGTCCCGCCCGGTTCCGGGGCACGCTGATCACCGTTCCCTCCCCGGCCGCGGCTGCCCGCGGCCGGGCCTGCCCTGCAGGAGGTCCCCATGTCACGACCACACCGCCCCCTCGACGGACCCGCCGCCGCCGCGCGCGCGGAACTGCCCGAGTCCGAGGCGGCCGCGTTCGACCGGCTGGCCGCCGCCGTCCTCGCCCATCCGGGTGCCGCGCTGGGCCCGACCCTCCGGGCCCAGCTGCCCGGCACCGAGGGGGTGCGCTGGCTGCACTCGGTCGGCCTGTCACCGACCACCCCGGCCACCGCCCTGGACGCCGGGCACTGGCTGTCGCTGTACCGCAGCTGGTCGGGCTCCGGGCGCGCACCGGCGTCCGGCGGGCCGGGTGGCCGCGGCGTCAACGGCCGACCGTCGTCCGCGCACGGCCACGCGGGAGGAGCGCACGCCATCCCGCGCTGGGGGCAGTAGGAGGACCCCGTCCTCCCCACCCCTCGCAGGCTCGAGGTGGGACCCGGGACGGGGCCGGGCTCGGGTGGGCCAGTGACCCGCTACCGAGGGGGGCGCCGTCGGCCTCACGGGCCGACGGCGTCCTCGGCGGCGAGTTCCGCGGCACGGTCGGGTGCGGCGAACGCCTCGGCCAGCGCCTGCCGCGCCGGCCAGGCCCCCGCCCGCCAGGCCAGGGCGCGGCCCAGCGCTGCGGGGCTGCCGTCGACGTGGTCCTCCTCCTCGCCGGGCCACCAGCTCACCGGCCGGCCACCGGCGAGCAGCGGCTCGTGCACGGCCACCCGTCCCTCCAGCGCCGCGAGGCCCAGGCGGGCGGCGGCCAGCGCCGCGCCCGGCACGCGCGACCAGGGCAGCCGGCGCGCCGGCCGGCTCTCCACCCCCGCCCGGACGACCTCGGTGGCCAGCGGCAGGTCCAGCAGGTCCGCCACGGCGTCCGGCTCCCCACCGGCCGGCACCAGCGGCCCCTCGACCAGTGGCAGCAGCCACGGCGCGTCGAGCACCACGGCGCCGTCGGCCGGCACGGCGCGGTCGGCCGCCACGCGGACCCGTGCCGGCGGGGCGACGTCCACCCCGTCGAGGGCCCGCGCCAGCCGCGCGTACAGCGTCCCCAGCACGGCCGGCGGCACCGTGCGCCGGGGATCGCCGAGCCGCTCGAGCAGGTCGAGCGCGCCGTCCACGTCGGCCAGCACGTCCGCCACCGTGGCCGGCGGGCGGAGCAGCTCGAGCAGCGCCGGATCGGCGCGGGCCGGTTCGTACAGTCCCTGCAACTCCGTGCCGGCGGGGTGCCGCAGCCGGTCGGGGCGGGCGCCGTCGAGCACCGGGTGGGTGCGCAGCCACCAGCGGAGGTAGCCGGGCACCGCCGTGCCGTCGAGCGAGACGTCGGCCCAGGCCGCAGCGGGCAGCGCGGTCAGCAGCGGTAGCGCCCGCGGCCAGTCGACCACCAGCTCCAGGTCCCGGACGGCGGTCAGCTGCGGCCACCGCGGCGGCGGGCTCCCGGGCGGCAGCCGGTCGAGGACGGCGTCGGCCCAGTCCGGCGCGGCGTCGACGTCCAGCTCGTCGGGGTCCTCGGCGCCGGTGAGGGCGAACCCGTCCAGCACCCCGACGGCCCGCAGGACGGCGGGGTCGGCGGCGACGGTGGAGCCCAGCGTCCCCAGGGACCCGCCGGCGAGGACGGCGGCGAACGGGGACCCCGGCAGCACCAGCTCCCCGGCCGGTGCCCAGCCCCCGTCGGCGTCGGGCAGCGCGAGCTCGGCCAGCCACGGCAGCTCGCCCGGCACCGTGCCCGCGGCCTCGACCAGGGCGAGCACCGCCTCGGCGAAGGCGGCCGGGTCGGCGTCCCAGGCGTCGTCGGCCGCGTCGAGGGACGCCTCCACGGCCGCCCGCACGTCCTGGTCGGCGAGCACGCCGGCGGCGGTCGCCGGCCGGGCGCCGAGCCGCTCCAGCAGTCGCCGGGCCGCCGGCGGCGCGACGGCGCCGGGGGCGGCCACCCGGAGCCCGAGCGGCCCGAGCCGGGGCACCGGCAGCTCCGCGTCGGGCAGCAGCACGCCGGCCGGGCCGTGGGCGGTGCGGCCGTCGGCCAGCGGCACCGGGAGTGCGGCCAGCTCCTCGCGGTCCGCGCCGTCCAGCGCTGCGTAGAGCGCCCCCCACCACGCCGCGGGCCGGCCGACGCCGCGCACCGCCTCCACCACCTCGGCCGTGCCGACCCGCCGCACGCCGAGGGCGGCCAGCGCCGGGGCGTCGGTGCGGCGGGACCAGTCCGCCGGCAGCAGCCCGGGCAGCACGTCGGTGAGCGCCGCGACCCGCTCCGGGGTCGCCTCGGCCAGCACCACCGCGCGGTCCGGGCACTGCCGGTCGCCGTCGTGCCCGGCGACCGGCAGCCACGCCGCCGCCCGCAACCGCTCGAGGACCGCGGTGCCCAGCGCGGCGTCCAGCTCCGCGCCGGCCAGCCCGACCCGCGGGACGAGGCCGAGCACCGCCGGGTGGGCCGGCAGCCCGGCGAGCAGGCCGGCGTAGGCGTCCGCGGCGACGTCGACCAGCACGTCGGTGACCGGTCCGGGCAGCACGTGCCGCCGGTCGGGGCCGAGGGGGAACGGGGCGACCAGCCGGACCGGGAGGCTGAGCGGCTCGTCGCTGGGCGTCGGGGCGTGCACCCGCTGCGGCACCGGCAGCGGCTCCGGGGCGCCGTCGTGGGTCAGCGGTACCGCCCAGGTGACGGCGTACCCGCGGCGGGCGCGCTCCTCGACCGGCCGGTCGGCCACCGTCGCCGGAGCCAGCTCACCCGTGCGCCGCTGCACCCGCCAGGTCGTCGTCCGTCCGCCGTCGGTGAGCTCGACCTCGGTCCCCCGGTCCCGGACCGCGAGCGACCGGGTCGCGCCGTCGACGACGACGTCCACCGCGGCCAGGCCCGGCAGCCCGAGCAGCAGCGCGGCGTCGAGCCCGGCCAGCGCGGCCCGGACGGTCCCGCCCGCACCGGCGCGCAGGGGCAGCACCACCTCGGTCGCGAACCCCTCCGGCGGCACCCCCTCCGCCGGCCACGGCAGCCGCAGGACCGGGACGGCGCCGTCGCGGCGGGAGAGCTCGTCGGCCAGTGCCCCGATGCCGGCCACCTCGGCGCGGGTGCGGGTCGCGCTGAAGGCCACGCTCCCGGTGGTGGAGTGCAGCGCCGGCTCGTCGCTGACCGCCAGGACGGCGGCGAAGCCCACCCCGTACCTGCCGACCGTCTCGACCGGCTCCGCCCGCTTGGCCGAGGCGCGGAGCGAGGCCAACCCCTGGACCCCGGCGGCGTCCAGCGGCGCGCCGGTGTTGGCCGCCCGCAGCACCTCACCGCCGGAGCCGTCGGAGGTCAGCTCCAGCCGCAACCGCCCGGGCACCCGGGCGCGTGCGGCGGCGTCGGCGGCGTTCTGCGCCATCTCGACCAGCAGCCGGTCGCGGTACCCGCCGCGCACGAGGTCCTCCTCGGCGTTGGCGTCCTCGCGGAAGCGGGCCGGGGAGTCGGTCCAGGCGGCCAGCACGCGCCGCCGCAGCTCGGCGGTGGCGAAGGGGTCGGGCACCGCGACAGCATCGCAGCGGCGCGCCGCAGGTCGTGCGTGCGCGGGAGCCCGGGCGGGGTAGTCCACGTCCGTGAGCGAGCTCGCGAGCTCACGCGTGGACACAGCAGCGCCGCGGATGCGGCGACGAGCGCCGGCGAGGAACTGCATGAGCGAGATCGACGTGTCGCAGTACCGGCTCCAGGCCCTGCCCGGCGACGACTCCGACGAGGACTGGGACGACGACGGCGAGCTGTTCGGCCCCGACGGCCGGCGGGTCGACACCTGGCGGGAGGGCTATCCCTACGACGAGCGGCTGCCCCGTCGCGAGTACGAGCACGAGAAGCGCCGGCTGCAGATCCAGCTGCTGCGGCTGCAGGGCTGGGTGAAGGACACCGGCCAGCAGCTGGTGGTCCTCTGCGAGGGACGGGACGCGGCCGGCAAGGGCGGCACGATCAAGCGGTTCACCGAGCACCTCAACCCGCGGGGGGCCCGGGTGGTGGCACTGGACAAGCCCTCGGAGCGCGAGCAGACGCAGTGGTACTTCCAGCGCTACGTGTCCCACCTGCCGGCCGCCGGGGAGATCGTCCTGTTCGACCGCTCCTGGTACAACCGTGCGGGCGTCGAGCGGGTGATGGGGTACTGCACCGACGAGCAGTACGAGCGCTTCATGCGCCAGGCGCCGGAGTTCGAGCGGATGCTGGTCGACAGCGGCATCCACCTGGTCAAGTTCTGGTTCTCGGTCTCGCGGCGCGAGCAGCGCACCCGGTTCATCGTCCGGCGGATCGACCCCGTGCGGCAGTGGAAGCTCTCCCCCACCGACCTCGCCTCCCTCGACCGGTGGGACGACTACACCGCGGCCAAGGAGGCGATGTTCGCCGCCACCGACACCGAGCACGCGCCCTGGACGGTGATCAAGAGCAACGACAAGAAGCGGGCCCGACTGGAGGCGCTGCGCGCCGTGCTGAGCTCGCTGCCCTACGCGGGCAAGGACGAGGCGGTCGTCGGCACGCCGGACCCGAACATCGTCGTCGCCGCCGCCGACGTCCTGGAGTCCGACCGGGAGGCGCTGGAGCGCGGGGAGCTCGCCGCGGCCCGCTGAGCCCGGCACCGCCCGCCGCGGGAGCGGACGGGCGGTGCCGGTCGGGTCAGCCCTGGCCGACGATCTGCCCGCTCTCGCCCGAGTAGTCCCACTCCATCGCCGTCTCCCAGCCCTTGGTCTCCGCGGAGTAGGCGGCGATCTCGCCGGACTCGGCGATGAACGGGTCGTCGGGGCCGCTGGTGGTCGCCTGCGGGTTGAGCATCAGCGGCCGCTCCATGTCGGTGTTCCAGGCGGCGTTCATCAGGTTGGCCCGGGTGAGTCCGCCCTCCATCTCGGCGGCATCCCGCAGGTTCTGCACCATCAGCTCGCCCCACCCGTAGCCGTCCAGCGCGTTGCCCAGCGGGGCCAGCTCACCCTGGCCGGCGGCCTCCATGTCGGCCAGGTACTCCTGCATGGCCGGGTCGTCGTCCCACCGCGGGTCGGTGGGGTCCTTGCGGAACAGCGGCGCGACGGCGCCTTCACCGGCGGGGTCGGAGGGAGAGATCCACTGCTGTGCCGCGTTCGCCGACGAGTTCAGCACCACCAGGCCCTCGTAGCCGGCCCGGGCCAGGCCGGTCAGGAAGCCGGGCGCGAAGTTGGGGAGGGCCGCCAGCACGATGGCGTCGGGCTGCCCGGCCACCGCGGCGGAGATCTGCGCGTCGAAGTTCGTCGCCCCGCCCGGGATGGTCTGCGGCGGCTGCATGGTCAGGCCGGCCTCCTCGGCCAGGCCCGGCATGGCGGCGTTGAAGTCCTCCGCCAGCGCCTCGGTGCCCAGGATCTGGGTGACCGAGCCGCCGGGGACCTGCTCGGCGATGTAGTCGACGATCGCCTGGATCTCCACGGGTGCCGGGGGGATGCCGTTGACCACCCACGGGTTCTCCTCCGGGTCCTGGAAGCCCGGGGAGGTGGTGATGGCCCACAGCTGCGGCACGCACGCGCCGGCGTAGATCGGGATGGTCGCGTTGATCTGCGGGGTGCCGACCTGCGCCAGGGTGCCGAAGACCTCCTCCGGGCCGATGAACGCCTGCGCGTTGGTGACCGCGCGGGCGGCGTCGAAGGCGTCGTCCCGGGCGACGAGCTCCAGCTGGTGGCCGTCGATGCCGCCCTCGGCGTTGACCTTCTCGAAGTAGGCGGTGATGCCGGCGACGTTGGCGGCTCCCGGGACGGCGAGCGGGCCGCTGAGCGGCTGGCTGGAGCCGACCCGGATCGGCTCTCCGTCGGCGAGCTCGGTCGTCGCCTCCTCCGGACAGGCCGAGGTGTCGACGCTGAACTCCCCCTCGGCGTTGGTCTGCCCACCACCGCCACCACCGGCGTCACCCTCGCTGCGGGTGTCGCCGCAGGCGGCGACGCCCAGCAGCAGCAGGCCGGCGCCGGTCAGCGCCAACGAGCGGCGTGTCCTCGTCATCACGTTCTCTCCTCCTGGCTGGAGCCCCGGGGCGGGGCCATGGCCCGGGCAGGGGGCCCGGGGTCGTGCGACAGGTCGTGGTCGCCGGCGGCCGTGACCGGTCCGCCGATCGCCGGACTGGGTCCGGCCAGTCCGCCGTCGGGAGCGCCCGGCGTGGTGTCGCTGCCGGACGGCGTCGGCCCGGCCGCCGCCTCCGGCGGGACGATCACGAGGAAGCGGGTCCGCAGCCGGGTCAGCAGCGGCACCAACCCGGCCGGGACGAAGTAGATGAAGACGATGAGGATGAGGCCGTAGATCACGTTGGCGAAGAGCCCGGGCTGGTCGGTGAGCTCGCGGAGGACCGGGATCTGCCCGGCCCACTCGGCGGTGTAGTAGGGCAGGAACACCATCGCGATGCCGCCGATCCACGCCCCGGACACGGTGGCCGCACCGCCGAGCACCATCGCGGTGATGAACAGCAGGGTGATGGTGAAGCCGACGGTCGCCGGGCTGACGATCGGCGTGGTGAGCAGGTAGAGGCAGCCGCCCACCGCCCCGTAGAGGGCGCTGATCGCGAACGCGACCGTCTTCACCTCCGCGGGCCAGATCCCGGCGATGGCCGCCGCGGTGCCGTTGTCCCGCAGCGCCACCATCGCCCGGCCCATCCGGCTGCGGACCAGCCCGGTCGCCAGCCAGAACAGGACGCCGGCGATCGCGGCCATGACGATGAACGTCCAGCCGCGGTCGGAGACGTCGAGGCCGAACCACGCGGGTTTGTCCCAGCTGACCTGCACGGTCTTCCCGGCCACTCCGCCGGTGCCCAGCGCGAGACCGACCGGCTGGCTGACCACGACCGGGAACGCGACGCCCACGGCCAGGGTGATGACGGCGAGGTAGAGCCCGTGCAGGCGCAGCGCGGGGATGCCGACCACGAACCCGAGGGCCAGCCCGAGGAGTGCGGCGACCGGCACGGTCGCCGCCCAGGCCCAGCCGTGGTCGGTGACCAGGATGGCGGTGGTGTAGGCGCCCAGACCGAAGAAGGCCCCGTGGCCGAGGGAGACCTGACCGGTGAAGCCGGTGACCAGGTTCAGGCCCAGGACGGCCACCGCGTACGCGATGACCAGGCTGAACTGCCCGATCCGGAAGTCGCTGGACAGCAGCGGCAGCGCCAGGGCGACCAGGACGGCGAGGGCCAGCCCGGCGCCCTGCCACAGCCGGTGGGCTCGCGAGCCCTCCAGGACGACGCGCGTCTTCACACCCGCTCCAGGGTCTTGGTGCCGAACAGGCCCTGCGGCCGGACCAGCAGGACCACGAGGACGACGACCAGGGCGATGACGACGCTCAGGTCACCCTCCACGACGGTGAACAGCCCCGGCACGAAGGCCATGACCAGACCGAGGACCAGCCCGCCGACCGCTGCACCCGGGACGCTGTCGAACCCGCCGAGCGTGGCGGCAGCCAGCCCGAAGATGAGGATCACGCCCATCGAGTTGAAGTCCAGCGTGCCGGCGGTCTCGGCGACCAGGGCGGCGGCCAACGTGCCGAGGGCGGCGGCGATGCCCCAGCCGAACATGTACATCCGGCCGACCGGGATGCCCATCACCTGAGCGGCCTCCCGGTTGGCCGCCACGGCCCGGTAGCCCAGGCCGAGCTTGGTCTTCTCGAGCAGCAGCCACAGGCCGAGCAGGAGTGCGACCAGCACGGCCAGGACGCCGAGGGAGACGTAGGTGACGAAGAACGGCGGGGGGCCGGTGAGGACGTCGACCTTGTCCTCGATCCCGCCGGGGATCGGCTCCGGCGCCTCGACCGGCTGGGTGCCCCAGATGATGGCCACGCCGGCGTTGATGATCAGGAACAGCGCCAGGGTCGCGAGGATGACGGGGAAGACGCCCCGGCGCTCGAGCGGCCGGATCAGCCCGCGCTCGAGGCCGGCGCCGAGGGCGAAGGACAGCAGGAACGCGATGCCGATGGCGATCCAGACCGGGACCCCGCGCCGGGTGAGCTCGAACACCGCGAACGCGCCCAGGGTGGCCATCTCGCCCTGGGCGAGGTTGATGTGGCTGGTCGTCTTGTAGACCAGCACGATCGCCAGCGCGACCAGGGCGTAGAGGGCACCATTGGTCAGGCCGCCGGTGAGCAGGGTCAGCAGGTAGGCGGGGTTGTCGATGTTGGGCGACACGTCGGCGGACCCCCTCAGTAGCCCAGATAGGCGCGGCGCATGTCCTCGTTGCCCCGCACCTCGTCGGCGGTGCCTCCGAGCACGATCGAGCCGGACTCGAGGACGTAGCCCCGGCCCGCGAAGGACAACGCCAGCTCGGCGTTCTGCTCGACGATGAGCATGGACACCGACTCCTCGCGGTTGATCTGCTCGAGCTGGCGGAACAGCTCCCGGGTGATGATCTGGGCGAGGCCCAGCGAGGGTTCGTCGAGGAGCAGCAGGCGCGGCCGGCCCATCAGTCCCCGGGCGACCGCCAGCATCTGCTGCTCACCGCCGCTCATCCCGCCGGCGAGCTGCGTGCGCCGCTCGGCCAGCCGGGGGAAGACGCCGTACCAGCGTTCGATGTCTGCCTGGATCCCGGCGGTGTCCCTGCGGTTCCAGGCGCCGACCCGCAGGTTCTCCTCGACCGACAGCGAACCGAAGACCCCCCGGCCCTGGGGGACGTGCGCGATGCCCTGACGGATGACCCACTCCGTGGGCCGGCCGACGAGCTCCTGGCCGGCGAGGCGCACCGAGCCGCGGGTGCCGACCATGCCGCAGATGGCGCGCAGGGTGGTGGTCTTGCCGGCGCCGTTGGCGCCGAGCAGGACGACGACCTCCCCCTCGCCCACCTCCAGGTCCAACCCGCGGAGCACCTCGACCTCGCCGTAGGCGGCATGGACGTCCGACAGCTGCAGGAGCGCCTCAGCCACGATCGCTCCCGTCCCCGTCGCGGTGGACGTCGCCGCCGAGGTAGGCCGCGATGACGGCGGGGTCCCGCTGCACCTGCGCGGGCGTCCCGTCGGCGATCCGGCGGCCGAAGTCCAGCACGGTCACCCGGTCGCTGATGCCCATCACCATCTTCATGTGGTGCTCCACCAGCAGGACGGACAACGCGAAGTCGTCGCGCAGTGTCCGGATCACCGAGCCGAGCTCGTCGACCTCCGAGTGGGTGAGGCCGTTGGCCGGCTCGTCGAGCAGCAGCAGCTTGGGCCGGGCGGCCATGGCCCGCGCCAGCTCGATCCGCTTCATCGTGCCGAACGGCAGCCCGGCCACCGGTCGCAGCGCCAGGGAGGCCAGGCCCAGCCGGTCCAGCAGGGCCATGGCGTCCGCCCGGGCCGCCGCGTCGTTGCGCCGGGTCCCGAGCCGGAGCGCGGCGGACACCCAGCCGCCCGAACCCCGTGAGTGCGCGCCCACCGTGATGTTGTCGAGGACCGTCATCGTGGGGAAGAGCGCGATGTTCTGGAAGGTGCGGGCGACCCCGACGGAGGCGATCCGGTGGGCCGGCAGCCGCAGCAGGTCCTGACCGTCGAGCAGCACCCGACCCGAGCTCGCCTCGTACACCCGGCTGACGACGTTGAACATGGTCGTCTTCCCGGCACCGTTGGGGCCGATCAGCCCGCAGATGCTGCCCCGCGGGACGTCGAAGGACAACCCGTCGAGGGCGACCACGCCCCCGAAGCGGACGCTCACGTCCTCGACCCGCAGCAGGGGCGTCGCGTCGTCCGCTGCCGGTCGCGACGCCGCGGCGGCGGTTGCCCCGGTCACCGGGTCACTGCCATCGGAGGAAGCCCATGCCGCACCCGGTGCCCGCGGCGGTGCGGTAGCACGGGGCGTACTCCGACCACAGCACCTCGCGGTCGTGCATGGCACCGGCGACGGCGACCCAGTTGCGGATCTCCGACGAGCCGGCGTTGAGCAGGTCGTCGGGGATGCCGCGCAGCGACTCGGCGTCCCGCCGGGCGATGCCGTCGAGCACCCGCCGGTCCAGCTGCTCGTCGACGACGAAGTGCGACAGTCCGCCCGAGGCGACCAGCACCACCCGGGCGTCCACCGGCGAGGCCTCCAGCGCCGCGCGCAGGGCCCGGCCGAAGTCGTGGCACCGCCGCGCCGAGGGCTGGTTGGGCGGGTAGTAGGTGTTCAGCATGACCGGCACCACGGGCACGTCGGTGCGCTCGCCGAGCAGCCGCTGGATGATGAAGCCGTAGGCGTGACCGAACCCGTGCCCGGGCGGGGTGCTCGCGACGCTGGCGACGTCGAAGTCGCGGGCGACCAGGCCGCGGATGGCGTCGAGCGCCAGCTGTGGGTGGCCGTCGAACTGGTGGACGGCGTCCATGGCGTAGCCGGACTTGACCGCCTCGAAGAACTCACCGGGCGGTGCGCCCTCCATGGTCCCGGTCTCCCACCTGTCGCCCCAGAAGATCGCCATGGACGGCTGGTTGGTGGCGTCGAAGACCTCCTCCTGGTCGTCCCCGATCACCACCAGGACGTCGGGCCGCAGCTCGGCCAGGTCGGCGGCCAGGCGGTCCATGCCCTCCACGCAGGCGGTGTAGCGCTGCTCCCACACCTCGTCGGTCAGCTCCGCGGCGTACCGGTCGCCCACCGCGGCGGAGAGCTCGTCGAAGGTGACGTGCCGGCCGGAGGTGTCGTAGAGCTCCTTGTTGCTCCGGTCCTGTGCCGCCCGCTCGCGCCACAGGCGCGGGTTGGTGAGCAGCATCGGGCTGTGCGAGGTGCCGATCGCCCCGACGACGGTGGCCATCACAACTCCTTGGGCTCGGGGACGCGCAGTCTCAGTCGGTGACCTGGCGGCCGGTCACCGGGTGCACGTAGTGGAACGGCATCGTCTCGGTGTGCGGGAACATCGACCAGTCGTCGACGATCTCGTCGGGACCGTGCGGGTCGGTCGGGTAGGTCTCGGTGAGGTACCCCGCGTACTCGACCGGGGCGCGCGACCAGCCCTTGTCGAAGTCGCCCTGCCAGAACGAGCGCATGTTGAGGACCTTGATCCGCCACTGGCCGTCCTGCTTGACGTACTCGTTCTCGTAGAGGCCGCCCTCGAACCACTGGCGGAAGCCGGGCACGGTCTCGTGGGTGCCCGCCTGCATCACCGAGCGGAACCGGGCGCGCGCGGACTGGCCGTCCTCCGAGAGCGTGATGATCCCCTGCATCTGCGGGTGGTCGAGCAGCCGGCCGTAGCGCGGCCCGTTGTGCCCCTCGGCGAACTTGGTCATGAACCGGCCGGTGTAGAGGCGCTTGGCGCCCTCCTTGCCGTGGAAGACGCCGTGCAGGAAGTGCACCCGGGTGTCCTCGCCGTCGGCGAAGAGCTCGACGACCTCCTCGTAGTACGTCTTGTCGAGGTAGTAGCCGTAGGTGTACTGCAGCCGCCGGATCGCCTCGACGTCCTCGGCCCGGGTGAGCCGGTTCTCGAGCTGTGCGATCCGCGCCTCGAGGGCGGCCACCTGGTCAGTCATGGGATGTCCTCCGCAGTGCCTCTGCCGGCGCCGCCGGTCGCGACGAGGGCACTCGGGAACGTATGCGTGACGCTGGTCACCGTCAACGATCTGACAAACGTTTCTGCGGGACGGCAGAGGACTCGCGTCCCGCCCGGCGACCACGCCTCCCGCTCCTGCTGCAGAACTGCAGGTCAGCGGCGCGTCTGCGGGCCGCGCAGGCGCGCTGCCCCGCCCCGGACAGGTCTGATGCGCTTCCTTGACGGGAGGCGGTGACGGTGCCAGTGTCCGGTCCTGACCCACCCGGGGGGGCCGCGCGCCGGGCCCGGCCGGGAGGACGCCTGGCCGGAGCCGGGTGACGGGCACCGGGGCCCGGACGGAGAGAGGGACGCGCATGCTGATCGACGCCGCCGCGAGACTCGAGCCGGAGGCGCTGCGGTGCCCCTTCCCGGCCTACGCGGAGCTGCGGGAGCGTGGGGTGACGTTCGTCGAGGCGGCCAACGCCTGGCTGGTGACCCGCGCCGAGGACGTCGACGCCGTCCTGCGCGACCCGGAGACGTTCTCCTCCCGCAACGCCATCGGGGCGCCGCCCATCCCGCCGCAGAGCGAGCTGGCCCGGCACGTCCCGTTCCTGCTGCTGTCCGACGAGCCGGAGCACGCGCAGCGACGCAAGCTCGTGCAGCGCGCCTTCACCCCGAGCCGGCTGGCCCGGTTCGAGCCGCGGATCCGCGAGCTGTGCACCGCCCTGGTCGACGACGTCCGGGGGCAGACCGAGGTGGACGCCATGGCGGCGCTCGCCGTGCCCCTGCCGATCGCGGTGATCACCACCGTGCTCGGCGTCCCCGACGAGGAGACCGCGTCCTTCCGCTCGCTGTCGGAGGAGCTCGCCGCGACGGTCGGGAACCACAGCGCGGACCCGGGCGAGATCGTGCGGATCGCCAAGGAGTTCGCCGCCCTCCTGGCGCCCTCGCTCGAGGCCGCGGCCGCAGCCGGCGAGGACGAGGACACGATCCTGCACACGATCGCCGCGGCCGAGCGCACCGCCGGCCTGCCGCGGCACGACTCGACCCGGTTCGTCATGGAGCTGCTCATCGCCGGCAACATCACGACGACCGACCACCTGGGCAACAGCATCCTGCTCCTGGCCCGGGACCCCGGACTGGCCGACCGGCTGCGCGCGGACCCGTCGCGCCTGAGCTTCTTCATCGAGGAGTCGCTGCGGCTGGAGTCCCCCATCCAGGGCCTGTTCCGCCTGACGACGCGGGACACCGAGGTGGGCGGCGTGGCCATCCCGGCCGGCGCCCGCGTGCAGGTGATGTACGGCTCGGGCAACCGGGATGCCGCGCTGGTCGAGCGGCCCGACGAGCTCGACCTCGCGCGGCACAGGCCGTCGGCGCACCTGGCGTTCGGCAGGGGTGTGCACTCGTGCCTGGGCAACATCCTCGCCCGGCTGGAGAGCCGCGTCGCCCTGGAGACGCTGCTGGGGAGCATCCCCCGCTTCGAGCTGGCGGTGGAGCCGGACCAGATCGACTACCTGCCGAGCTTCGTCAACCGAGGGCCCCAGGAGCTCCCGCTGCGCCTGACGTGGTGACCCCGCAGCCGGGTCACCGTCGTGCACGACGCCCGGCCGGTGCGCCCGTGGACGCACCGACCGCCCTCACCGACCCAGCAGCGCCTTGGCCTGCGCGGCCACGTTGGGCACCGTGAGCCCGTAGCGCTCGTAGAGCTGCGCCGGGACGCCGACCTCGAGGCGCTCGTCCGGCAGCGCGATGCTGCCCAACGCGGCGGCCACGCCCGCCCGGCCGACCGCCTCGGCCACCATGCTCGCCAGCCCGCCGACGACGTCGTGGTCCTCGATGGTGAGGATGGCGCCCGTGCTACGGGCGCTGGCGACCACGCCCTCGGCGTCGAAGGGCTTGAGCCACGCGGCGTCGAGCACCTCGGCCTGCACCCCCTCCTCGGCCAGCCGCGCCGCGGCACGCAGGGCCAGGCCGACCCCCATGCCGTGGCCGACCAGGGTGACGTCGGCGCCCTCGCGGACGCGCAGCAGCTCGCCCGGCCGGTAGGTCGGCGGCTCCGCGTAGACCGGCTGCGCGTCCTCGGCGATCCGGATGTACACCGGGCCCTCGCGGTCCACGGTGGCTCGCATGAGGCTGATCACCGACTGGGCGTCGGCCGGCGCGACCACGGACAGGCCGGTGATGGCGCGCGCCACCGCGACGTCCTCGACGGCGTGGTGGCTGGTGCCGAAGAAGCCCATCGCCAGGCCGGTCAGCCGGCCCACCAGCCGGACGGGGAGGCGGTTGTAGGCGGCGCCGGTGCGCAGCTGCTCGGCGGTCTTCAGCACGCCGAACGCGCTCATCGAGAACACGTAGGGCACGAAGCCCGACGCGGCCAGGCCCGCGGCCACCGAGATGGAGTTGGTCTCGGCGATGCCCATCTCGATGTAGCGCTCCGGGTGCCGGGAGCGGAACTCCGCCAGCGTGACGCCGACGTCGGCCGACAGCGTGAGGATCCGCGGGTCGGCGTCCCCGAGCTCGGCGATCACGACGCCGGCCGGATCGGTGGCGAGTCCCGTGTCCGTGGGGACGTCGGAGAACACGTCGCGCATCTTCGGCTCGTCGGACTCCTCGACCGACGGCACGTGCGCGCCCTCCTGCATCGCGGTCACGGCATCCTCCCGGAGATCTCCTCGACGACCTGACGGCGCAGGTCGGGTCCCAGGTGGCCGAGGTGCCACGCCTGGGGCGCCTCCTCCATCATCCGCACGCCCTTGCCCTTCCGGGTTCGCGCGATGACGCAGACCGGCTGCTCGGCCGAGGGGTCGGGAAGCGTGTCGAAGGCGCTCAGGAGCGCCTCGGGGTCGTGCCCGTCGATCTCCCGGACCGCCCACCCGAACGACTCGAAGCGTGCCGCCAGCGGCTCGATGCCCATCGCGTCGGAGGTCGGCCCGGAACCGGAGAACCCGTTGGCGTCGACGACCGCCACCAGGTTGCCCAGCCGGTAGTGGCTGGCGGCCATCACCGCTTCCCAGACCTGCCCCTCCTGCAGCTCGCCGTCCCCCGTGAGCACGAAGGTGCGGTAGTCGCGCTCCTGGAGCCGCCCCGCGAGGGCGATGCCCGTGCCCACCGAGAGGTTCTGGCCCAGCGATCCGGAGCTGAAGTCGATCCCCGGCGCCCGCAGCATGTCCGGGTGGTCGTTGAGGGCGGTGCCCGCGGTGCCGAAGGTGTCGAGCCACTCCGTGGGGAAGAAGCCGAGGTCGGCGAGGACCGGCCACAGGCCGGTGGCCGCGTGGCCCTTGCCGAGCAGGAAGCGATCGCGGTCGGGCCACGCCGGGTCGGACGGGCGGAGCCGCAGCGTGCGGTAGTAGAGCGTCGCGAAGACCTCGGCGGAGGAGAAGGTGCTCGAGTAGTGACCGAGGCCGGCCCGGTCGATGAGCTCGATGGTCTGGAGCCGGATCCAGTCGGCACGGCGCGCGAGCTCGACCGGTGTGATCGACCGGCCGCGGTCGAGCGTCGGGCCGCCGTCGTCCCCGTCCGACGGCGCCGGAGTGGTGGCCGGTGGCGCGGTGTCGACCCGCATGGGCGTCTCCTTCGCTGACGAGAGGCATCCGCGAGGCGCCTGGCCGCCGGCCACGGGCCCAGGTGTGACCCTAGTGACAGCCGAGGACGTGCCGGCACCGCGGTCGTCGCACGCCCGCCGACCGCCGGCCCGGGGCCCGGCGTGCGGGGGTCCCCCGCCGACGTGACGGCGATCACTGCTCCCCACGGACCGGTGCTTCCGCTTCTCGGAAGTACCGCTCCGGAGACGCCGTGACGGCAGTCACCCTCGACCCGATCGCGCGGTCCGTCGCCCGGCCGCGCGTCCCCGGTCCGAGTGCCACCGTCCCGAGAGGGGAGTACTGCCGTGCACAGCACCCACGACGAGGTGGACCTCCGCCTGCTGATCGCCGCCCGCACCGTCGGCGCCGAGGGTGTCGTCGTCCTCGACCTGCGGGACCCGTCCGGTGCCGAGCTGCCGGCCTGGGCGCCGGGCGCGCACATCGACCTCGAGCTGGCCGACGGCCTGACCCGCCAGTACTCGCTCTGCGGCGACCCGCGCGACCGGTCGGTGTGGCGGATCGCCGTCCTCCGGGAACCGGAGAGCCGCGGCGGGTCCGAGCACGTGCACGAGGCGCTGACCGCGGGGGCGGAGGTCGAGGTCCGTGGCCCCCGGAACAACTTCCCGCTGGTCGACTCGCCGCGCTACCTGTTCATCGCCGGCGGCATCGGCATCACCCCGATCCTGCCGATGCTCACCGCCGCCGAGGCCGCCGGCGCGGACTGGGAGCTGCACTACGGCGGGCGCAGCCGACGCTCCATGGCGTTCCTCGAGGCGCTCGAGGACGCGACCGGCAACCAGGTCACCCTGCACCCGCAGGACGAGGTCGGTCTCATCGACCTGCCCCGGGTCCTCGGCACCCCGCAGCCCGGCACGGTGGTCTACGCCTGCGGTCCGGAGCCGCTGCTCGAGGCCGTCGAGCACAACTGCGCCTCCTGGCCGGCGGGCAGCCTGCACCTGGAGCGGTTCAGCCCCAAGGAGCAGGGCGCTCCCGTCCGCACGGGCTCCTTCGAGGTGGAGCTGACCGTCAGCGGCCTGACCCTGACCGTCCCCCCGGACCGGTCCGTCCTCGACGTCGTCGAGGACGCCGGGATCGCCGTGCTCTCCTCCTGCCAGGAAGGGACGTGCGGCACCTGCGAGACGCCGGTCCTCGCCGGTGAGGTCGACCACCGGGACTCGCTCCTCACCCCGGCCGAGCAGGCGGCCAACGACACCATGTTCATCTGCGTCTCGCGCGCCGCCTGCCCCAGGCTGGTCCTCGAGCTCTGACGGCGCCGCCCGGCGTCAGCGGGGCAGTCCGAGGGAACGGGCCACCACGTTGCGCTGGATGTCGTTGGTCCCGCCGGACACGACCATCATGATCGACAACCGCAGGGAGGCCTCGAACGTCTGCGGCGCCCCGGCGTTGGGGCCGTCGGCCAGGGCCGCCGCGGGCCCGAGCAGCCGCAGCACCGCCTCGCCGAGGTCCTCCTCCAGCTCGCTGCCGACGATCTTCGCCATCCCCGCCGCCGCCGAGTCGCTGCCGGCCGCCAGGGCGCGGCGGGTGCTGGACGCGACCAGCGTCCGCGCGGCCTGCAGCCTGGCGGCCAGCTCGGTCACCGTGCGCCGGGCAGCCGAGCCCCGCGGACCGGCCACCGACGGATCGGCCCGCAGGACGGCGAGCAGGTCGTCGAACAGCCGCAGCAGCCGCGCGGTGCCCGACGCGATGTGGATGCGCTCGTGGGCCAGTGCGGCGGTGAGCACCTGCCAGCCGCTGCCCGGCTCCCCGATGCGGGCGGCATCGGGCACCCGGACGTCGTCGAAGAACGAGCTGCAGGAGATCTCCCCGCCCAGGGACAGGTGCTCCTGCAGGCTCCAGCCGGGCAGCCCGACGGGGAAGAGGAACACCGTGATGCCGGCGTGCGCCCGGGCGTCGGGATCGGTGCGGGCGGCCAGCCAGATCCACTCGGCGCGGTGGGCGCCGGTCCCCCACGCCTTCTGGCCGGTGACCACCCAGTCGTCCCCGTCGCGGCGGGCGGTCGTCCGCAGGTGCGCCAGGTCGGAACCGGTCTCGGGCTCGCTGTAGCCGAGGTAGAACGGCATCCGGCCGCGCGCGATCAGCGGCAGGAAGCGGGCGCGCTGCTCCGCGTCGCCGTGCGCGGCGATCGACGGGCCGAGCATGGCGGCGGCCACCCGGGCCTCCCGGGCCAGTCCCGCGTAGGTGAGCTCCTCGCCGATCGCGACCTGCTCGGCGGCGTCGGCACCGCGGCCGCCGTACTCCGGCGGGAGCCCGGCGGCCAGGTACCCGGCGTCGCCCAGCAGGTCGAGCAGCGCGGGGTCCTCACCGGTCAGCCCCTCCGGCACCCGCTCGGCGAGGAACCGGCGCAGCTCGGTGCGGGCCGCCTCCGCCGTCTCGCCGAGGTCGAGCGCGGGCAGGCCGGCGTTCCCCTCGACCAGCAGGTCACCGGCCTCGCCGGCGGCGAGGGCGAACAGCGGCAGCCGCGCGAGGTCGCCGTGCACCCGGCGGAACAGCCACGGCGCCTCGTGCTCCTCGAAGTACCCGATGGCGGCCAGCGTGTGGTGGGCGCCGAACTGCACCCGCGGTGCCGCGTCGGCGGCGTGCGCGACGGCGAGCTCGGCGGCCAGCACCCACGCCGGGTCGCCCGCCGTCGCCAGGCGCACCGCCTCGTCGGTCAGCGCCGTCCCGGCGCCGACGTCGATCGCGCCGTCCACGCAGCGGTGCGACACCGCCTGGAAGGACCCGATGGGCCGGCCGAACTGGTGCCGCAGCGTCGCGTGCTCGAGCGCGAGCTCCGCCGACCGCGCCGCCGCGCCCATCGCCCGGGCGGCCAGCGCGAGCCGCACGACCGCCCGCGCGGCCTCCGCCTCGGCCGCCGTCACCGGGTGCGTCAGCACGCCCTCGGTGCCGAGGTCCACGTCCGACCAGGCCGGTGCGGGCGTCCCCGGGGTGGGCCGGTACGCCGCCACCGGCGCGAGGACGACGTCACCCGCGCCGTCCGGCAGCCGGAGCACGTGGGTCGCCGCGCCCGCACCGTCCACGAAGCGGACCGTCCCCCCGGACCCGGCCGGCGCCACCACGGGCCGCACCCGGCCCTCGGCGACCTCCTCGGCGACGTCCTCCCCCAGGAGTCGCGCGGCGACGTAGCCGTCGGCCAGCGGCAGGGGGCAGGCCAGCCGGCCCAGCTCGGTGGTGACCGCGACGAGGGCGTCCAGTGCGTCGGCGCCCCCGAACTCGGTCCACCCCTGCCGGACGGCGACGTCCCAGACCGCGGTGAGCGCCCCCTCCCCCGCGCCGTCCCGGCCGGCGGCCTGCGGGGCGTCCCACGCCGCCCGCAGCGCGCCGGCCACGGTCGACCGCAGGTCGGCGAGCTCCTCGGGCGCCAGGGCCGTCATGCCGTCGTCGGCCCCGGCCAGCGGCTGAACACCCTCCGCGCGTTGCCCTCGAAGACCGCCCGGCGGTCGGCCTCGGAGAGCGCGGGGATGCCCTCGATGACCGGCTTGAGGTCGTCGAAGGGGCGGCCGGTGTCGGGGTCGGTCACCGAGCCGCTGCCCGGCCGCTCGGTGCCGAACAGGCAGCGCTCGGGTCCGACGGTGGTGAACAGGTGCGCCAGCGACGCCTGGTCGTAGAGGCAGGTGTCGAACCAGAGCCGGCGCAGCGAGACCTCGAACCGCTCGTCCAGGGCGTCGTTGCCCAGCCCCGGGGCCAGCCGGGCCGCCTTCCAGCGGCCGATCTGGTAGGGCACCGAGCCGCCGCCGTGCCCGACGATCAGCTTCAGGTCGGGGAAGTCGAGGAGCGTCCGAGAGCGCATCAGCGAGAGGACGGCGATGGACTCCTCGGTGATGAAGTGGTCGCTGTAGACCTCCCGGCCGTTGTAGCAGCCCGCGGAGTGGATGAGGGCCGGGACGTCGTACTCGACGAGCCGCTCCCACAGCGGGTACCAGGACTCGTCGCCCAGGGTCGGGGTGTCGCCGCCGGTGCCCTCGTACGGGTCGGGGTTGAGGCTGACCCCGATGAAGCCGAGCTCCTCGACGGCGCGGGTGAGCTCGCCGAAGCACGACTCGACCGGCGCCCCGGCGCACAGCGGCAGGCCCGCGACCCCGGCCAGGCGGTCGGGGTGCAGGGCGACCGACCGGGCGATCACGTCGTTGTTGGCGCGGATCCAGCGGTGCACGATCTCCGGCGGCTTGGCCGAGTGCATCTGCTGGAACGGCCGCGGGGAGATGAACTGCACGTCGGTGCCGACGCCGTCCATGATCGAGACGTTCGCCGCGGCCGACGCCGCGAGGGCCTCCTCGGTGATCTTGGGGGGGTCCTGGTGGTACCCGCCGCTGCCCAGCAGCTGCGCCCGGTAGGCGTAGAAGACCTCCGGGGCGAGCACGTGGGCGTGCGCGTCGATGATCACCGGGCGTCCTCCGTCACGTAGGCGATGACCTCGCACTGCACGTCGAAGACGGGCGGCAGGTCCGCGGTCAGGGTGTGCCGGGCCGGGCGGCTGTCCGCGTCGGGGAACATCTCCAGCCAGTGGGGGTCGATGGCGGCCCGGACGGCGCGGTCGCGCACGAAGAAGGTCAGCTTGGCGACGTCGCCCGCGCCCGCCCCGCCGGCGGCCAGCACGCGGCCGAGGTTGGCGAAGACCAGGCGCACCTGGTCCGCCACGTCCGCCGGCACCTCGCCGGTCGCCGGGTCCTGCCCGGAGATGCCGCTGGAGACCAGCAGCGGGCCGACGCGCGCCGCCATGGGGATGGGGGCGCTGTGGTGCAGCCCCTCGACCTCGATCGACCGGCGTCCGGTCACCGTTCCTCCTCGTCTGGATGGGGTCGGCCGGCGCGCTGGAGCTGGTGGTAGCCCTGCGCCGCCCGCGCGTCGCGCAGGCTGCTGCCGGCCAGCGCGGCGGCCAGGATGGCGCCCTCGCGGTCCTCGATCTCGCGGGCGATGGCGAGCACCTCCTGCTCCACCTCCACCGGGACCACGACCACGCCGTCGTCGTCCCCGACGAGCAGGTCGCCGGCGCGCACCCGGATGCCGGCCACGCTGACCGGCGTCCCGACGTCGGAGACGGTGACGCGGTCCTTGCCGGTGCGCATGAACCAGCCCCGGCTGTAGACGGGGTAGCCGATGTCCCGGGCGCGGTGCACGTCGCGGCAGACCCCGTCGATGACGGTGCCGGCGATCCCCCGCTGGGAGGCCACGGCGGTGAGGATGTCGCCCCACACCGTGCAGTCCTCGCGGCCGCCGTTGTCGATCACCACGACGTCCCCGGGCGGCACGTCGTCGACGAAGTCACCGACGGTGCCCGGCGGCCGGCCGGTGGCCACGTACCGGACGGTGAACGCCCGGCCGAGCAGCCGCTGCCCCGGGGCCAGGGGCCGGACGCCCTGGCAGGCGGCCGGCAGGGCGAGACGGTCCATGGCGTCGGACAGCGCCGCGGTGGGCAGCCCGGCGAACTCGGCGGTGGGCAGCGGGGCGCTCATGAGCTCCTCGGCGGGGGTCAGCGGGGGGACGGGAACTGCGAGTCGTGCATGACGTCGACGACGGAGCGGCCCGAGCGCACCGCGGCGACCATGTCCCGCTCGCGGGCGGCGATCCGCTCGGCGAGCTCCACCGCCTGCTCGGCCAGGTCCTGGGGTACCAGCACGGCGCCGCAGACGTCGGCGACGAGCAGGTCGCCCGTCCGGGCGGGGACGCCGCACACGGTGATCTCCTCGTCCATGCCCAGCTGGACGATCCGGCCGCGGGCGCTGGTGGGGACGACGGCCCGCCCGAACACCGGCAGGCCCAGCTGCTCGCTCTCGCCGATGTCGCGGCAGGCGCCGTCGATGACGATCCCGGCGATGCCGGCCCGGGTGGCGGCGGTGCTGAGGATGCCGCCCCAGGACGAGACGTCGGTGCGCCCGCCGGCGTCGACGAGCACCACGTCCCCGGGCTCGGCGGTCTCGACCAGCTGCGTCCCGAGATGCACCGTCGGCCCGGCGCCGGGCTCGCGCGGGCCGACCCGGAGGGTGCGGACGCGACCGACGACCACCCGCGGCACGGGCCACAGCGGCCGCAGGCCGGCGAGGACCCCCGCGCGCCCGTACCCGTCGAGGGCGTCGGACAGCGCGCAGGTGTCCAGGGCCGCCAGCCGGGCGGTCAGCGAGACCGGCCCGGCCGGCGTGACCCCCATCAGACGTACTGCCGCACCACGATCGTGGCGACGCAGGCCGGCTTGGTGCCGCCCTCGGTCTCGAAGGTGACCGTCTGCTGGATCTGGACGCCGCCCTTGATGTCGGTGACCTCGTCGAACCGGGTCTTGGCGCGCAGCTTGGCGCCCACCGGCACCGGCGAGGGGAAGCGGACCTTCTCCGTGCCGTAGTTGACGCCCATGCCGAACCCGGTGAACTGGGTCAGCTGGGGCAGGAAGCGCGGGATGAGCGACAGCGTCAGGTAGCCGTGCGCGATCGGGCCGCCGAAGGGGCTCTCCTTCTTCGCCCGCTCGACGTCGACGTGGATCCACTGGTGGTCGCCGGTGGCGTCGGCGAAGAGGTTGACCATGTCCTGGGTGATCTCGACCCAGTCGGTGGGGCCGACCTCCTGACCGACCAGGCTCTTGACGCCCTCGATGCCGTCGACGGTGGTGGGGGTGCTCATGGGGTGTGCTCCTCTGTGCGGACGGGTCTCACGGATGGGACTGGGCGACGGTGCGGGCCCAGCCGAGATCGGCCTTGCCCGACGGGCTGCGCTTGAGCTCGTCGACGACGACCAGCTCGCGGGGCCGCTTGTGGTCGGCCAGCTGAGCGCCGACGTGCGCCCGGGCCTCCTCGTCGGTCAGCTGGGCGCCGGGCCGGAGCGCGACGACGGCCACGATGCGGGACCCCCAGCGGGGATCGGGAGTGCCGACGACCATGGCGTCGCGGACGGCGGGGTGGGTCAGCAGCGCCAGCTCGACCTCCTCGGCGTAGACCTTCTCGCCGCCGGTGTTGATCACCCGGCTGCCGCGGCCGTGGAAGACCACGGAGCCGTCGGCGTCGATGCTGGCCATGTCGCCGGGCACGACCCAGCGCCGTCCGCCGTACTCGCGGAAGGTCTTCCCGGTCGCCTCCTCGTCGCCCTGGTAACGGATGTGCTCGTCGACCGGCGCCGCCAGCAGCCCGATCTGTCCCGACCCCGGGACGACGTCTCCGCCGTCCTCGTCGATGACCCGGGCACCGGGGAACAGGCTGAACCGGGAGGTGACCGTGACCTCGCCGCGCCGGGTCTCCTGGACGGCGTAGGGGCCACCCTCGGAGGAGGCGACGAGGTCGCGGCAGACCATGTCGGCGTGGTGCAGCAGCCGCTCCTTGACGTCGGCGCTCCAGGTCACCCCGACGCTGATCATCAGCTTCAGGGTGGACACGTCGTACGGGCGACCGGCCGCCTCGGCGGCGTCCAGCGCCTCGGCCAGCGGCCGCGCGAAGACGTCGCCGACGATCGAGACGGTGTCGACCTGCTCCCGCTGCACGGTGGCGGCCAGCTCGTCGGGGTCGTAGGACTTCGACGGGAGGTAGACCACGCGGCCGCCGGCCAGCAGCGCGCCGAAGGTGGTGTACATGCCGGTCGCGTGCATCAGCGGCGGCGCGGGCAGGCACACCATCGAGTCGCGGTCCAGGCCGAGCCGCTCCAGCGCCGCCCGCAGCTCGTCGAGCGTCGTCGGCAGCGCCTCGCCCAGCAGCAGCAGCCCGTTGGCGCTGCACGTGGCGAACAGCCCGGAGTGCCGGGACAGCACGCCCTTGGGCTTCCCCGTCGTACCGCCGGTGTACATCAGCCAGTGGTCGTTGCCGCGCTCGATGCGGGGCGCGGGCCCGGCCGCGGCGATCGCCTGCTCGTAGTCGGTCGCCCACTCCGGGAGCTCGCCCGTCCCCACCTGGAGCAGCGTGCGCAGGCGGGGCAGCGCGGGGCGGGCCTCGCCCATCCGCTCGGCCAGGGAGGCGTCGAAGACGATCGCGTCGGCCTGCGCGTCCTCGAGCAGCCCGACGATCTCGTCCCGGCGGTACCGGTAGTTGACGTTCAGCGGCACCGCGCGGAGCTTCAGGATCGCGAAGACGCTCTCCAGGTACTCGATGCCGTTGTACAGCGCCACGGCGACCCGCGACTCCGGCCCGACGCCCTGTGTCGCCAGGTGCCCGGCCAGCCGCGCGGCTCGCTCGTCCAGTTCGGCCCACGTCCGCGACCGCTCGCCGTGGCTGACGGCGACCCGGTCGCGGCGCAGGTCGCCGACCGTCTCGAGGACGGTCGCGAAGCTCTCGTTCACGAGGTCGCCCCGATCAGCCCTGGTCGGCGGAGCCGGTGAGGCCGAGCAGCGTGGCGGCGTTCCCCTTCATGATCTTCGGACGGACCTCGTCCTTGATGGCGATGGACTCGAAGTCCTTGATCCACCGCTCCGGCGTGATGACCGGGAAGTCCGACCCGAAGAGCACCTTGTTCTTGAGCAGCGAGTTGGCGTACTGCACCAGCTGCGGCGGGAAGTACTTCGGCGACCAGCCGGACAGGTCGATGTAGACCTGCGGCTTGTGGGTGGCCACCGACAGTGCCTCGTCCTGCCACGGGAACGAGGGGTGCGCCAGGATGATCGGCATGTCCGGGAAGTCGACGGCGACGTCGTCGACGAGCATCGGGTTGGAGTACTTCAGCCGGATGCCCCCGCCCGCCCGGGTGCCCGCGCCCACGCCGGTCTGGCCGGTGTGGAACAGCGCGATGAGCTGGTGCTCGGCGATGACCTCGTACAGCGGGTAGGCCAGCCGGTCGTTGGGGAAGAACGCCTGCGTGTTCGGGTGGAACTTGAAGCCCCGGACGCCGTACTCGGTGACCAGCCGCTTGGCCGCCTTCACCCCCGCTGCGCCGCGGTGCGGGTCGATGCTGGCGAACGGGATGAGCACGTCGCCGTGCTCGGCGGCGAGCTCGGCGACCTCCTCGTTGGTCGCCAGCATGTCCTCACCGCTCTGCGAGATGCTGTCCACGCCGAAGACGACCGCACCCATCTTGCGCTCGCGGTAGTACTCGGCCAGCTCCGGGACCGAGTACTCGGGCATCTTGCCGATGCCGAAGTACTCCCCCATGTCCTCGGCGCCCGACCGGCTCGGGGCCTCGCTGCGGACCGACTTGTGCACGTGGGTGTGCACGTCGATGGCGACCAGTTCGTCGACGTTCATCTCGGGCACGTGGGTCACTTCCCTTCGGGGGCGCCGGGCACGGTGTCGGGCTTCCACGCCTGCAGGTGCGGCTGGAAGGTCGTCGGGAACGCCTCGGCGATCGCGTCGGCGGACCAGCCGCCCTCCCGGACCTCGACGGCGACCTCGGTCGGGTGCGACCAGACCGCGATCCGGTCGCCGCCGATCCCGATGGCCTGGCCGGTGACGCCGGCGGCCTCGTCGGAGGCGAGGAACACCACGAGGCCGGCCACGTCGTCGGGCGTGCCCAGGCCGGTGCGGCGGACGTCGGCCGGGATGGGCTCGCCCCGCTCGGTCTTCTCCACCAGCTCGGCCAGGGCCGGGATGGTGGCGACCATGCGGGTCAGCGCCACCGGGATGACGGCGTTGACCGTGGTGCCGCTGCGCTCCAGCTCGGCGGCCCAGGTGCGGACCAGGCCGACGATCCCGGCCTTGGAGGCGGTGTAGCCGGTCTGGCCGAAGCTGGCGCGCTGGCCCGCCGGGGAGCCGATCAGGATGAGCCGGCCGTTGCCGCCCTGCTCCTTGAACTGCCTCGCCGCGGCGCGGCCGCAGGTGAAGGTGCCGCGCAGGTGGGTGTGGACGACGAGGTCGAAGTCCTGGTCGTCCATCTTCAGCAGCGAGCGGTCCCGGAGCACGCCGGCGTTGGTGACCATGACGTCGAGCCGGCCGAACTCCTCCACCGCCTTGGCGACGAGCGCGTCGGCGGCCTCGGTCGAGCCGATGGCCGACCCCTCGACCACCGCGGTGCCCCCGGCGGACTGGATCTCCCGGACGGTCACCTCCGCCTGGTCGACGTCGAGGTCGTTGACCACGACGGCGGCACCGGCCGCGGCGAGGGCCTTGGCGTAGGCCTGGCCGAGGCCGCGACCGGCCCCGGTGACGACGGCGACCTTGCCGTTCAGCTGCATGGGAGTCCTCTCGGGAGCGTGGCAGTGTGACGCAGGGGGTACATGGGCGATACGCACCCGACACCTGCCGCCACGGGCAAGTTATTCACTTTCGTGGCGGACGTCAACGCGCGGCTGCAGTCGCCACGGGTGCCGGGAGCATGCCAGGACCCGGGTCAGCGCGACGCGGCGCCAGGGGTGTCCAGGCGCTCGACGAGCCCCGCGGCGATCGCGGCCGCGCCGGCCTCGTACCGGGTGCGCAGGCGCAGCGCCACGTGCTCGGCGCGGACGGCGGGCCAGTCGGCGGGGAGGTACTCCACCGGCAGCCCGGGGTCGGAGCGGACCAGCAGCGTCCACTCCGCGAGGAGCCACAACTGGCGGGCCAGGTCGTCGGGCGCCCCGGGCAGCGGGTCGGGCCGGTCCCAGCGGTCGAGGAACTGCTCGTAGCCGCGCGCGATGGTCGCCACGTCCCAGGCGTCGTCGATCAGGTCGGGCACGTGGGTGGGGGCGGCCACCTGGGCCCGGAAGACCTTGAGGTGGTCGAGGACGTCGAGTCTCTGGAGCAGCGCCTCGACGTCGACCTGCCGCGGCGCCACCCAGAGGCCGTTCTGCAGCATGCCGAAGCCCGCCCACAGCAGCCGTGACCGCAGCAGGTGGCGATCGGCCCGGCGGCTCTCGGGCAGCGAGAACCCGAGCAGCGTCCACTGGCCGTCCCAGGTGCGGTTCACCGGGGAGCGCCAGGCGCGCTCACCGCCCTCGGCGAGCTCGGCCCGCGCCCGCGGCGTCGGTGACAGCACGATCCGCCGACCCTGCCGGCGCCGCTCGAGCGTGCCCCGGCGCAACATCCGGCTCACCGTCGAGCGGGCGGCGTGCTCGCCGACGCCGACGCGGGCCAGCGCGTCGATCAGGCCCAGGGTGGGCACGGCGACCGCGGGGTCGGTGAGATGGACGCCGCAGAACATGAGGACGTGGGTCTGCGGGCGGACGGCCGCGACCACCGCCGTCCCGCCGGCCGGCGAGGGCCGCTCGGCGGCACCGTCGTCCCCGGCCGGCAGCCCGAGGACGCCGTTCCCGTCCGGTGCGGGCCGCGCGGTGACGGTCACGGCCGCACCCCCCGTGCGAGCGGTGCCGCACTGCTGGTCATGGCGGCCTCCTGCCGGTTACGGGACGATCGGCGCGGGCGGCGGCCGACGCCGGGGACCAGTCCGCTCCCACCGGGTGGCAGAGCCTCTCCCGCCCGCGCGGAGGCGCACGAACAACATACGCATGATCGTGACGATCGCCAGTAGTGTGCCTCGCATGGAGGAGAATCTCGCGACCGTCCTCCAGACCGTGGCCGAGACCCTCGGCGAGGCGGTCGCCGTCGTC
Organism: Geodermatophilus sabuli; assembly: GCF_010686765.1. GTDB lineage: Bacteria > Actinomycetota > Actinomycetes > Mycobacteriales > Geodermatophilaceae > Geodermatophilus > Geodermatophilus sabuli_A. The sequence goes on from NZ_JAAGWF010000005.1 coordinate 190,181, forward strand.
CAGGGCGACCGCGTGCGCACGTGGGCCGAGCTGGCCGAGCGCGCCGCCCGGCTCGCCGGCGGTCTGGCGGAGCGGGGGGTGACCCCGGGAGCCCGCGTCGGCATCGGGCTGTGGACCAGCCCGGAGTACGTGGAGGCGGTGTTCGCCGTCTGCGCGCTGGGCGCCGTGCCGTTCAACGTCAACTACCGCTACCGCGCGACCGAACTGGCCCACGTGCTCGCCGACGCGGGCGCGGCCGGGCTCGTCTTCGACGCGTCGACCAGCGACGTGGTGGCCGAGGTGGCCGGGCGGTCGCCCGCCCTGCGCGCCCTGGTGCGCGTCGGCTCCGGCCCCCAGGGCGCCGCGCCGGTCGGCGACGACCTCGAGACCGTCCTGGCCGGCTCCGCCCCGCTCCCGCGCACCCGCCGCCCCGACGGCGACTGGCTGCTCTACACCGGTGGGACGACCGGCCGACCCAAGGGCGTGCTCACCCGGCAGTCGACGGTGTTCGCCGTCAGCTGCGTGCCCAACGGGTTCGCCAAGTTCGGCGTGCCGGCTCCCCGCAGCCTCGACGAGCTGGCCGCGCGGGTGCGCGAGTCGCAGTCCCACCCCGACCGGCTGGTGACCTACACGCCGACCCCGCTCATGCACGGCACCGGCATCTACACGACCCTCGGCACCCTGGTCGCCGGCGGCCGGGTGGTCTTCCCCGCGTCCCGCTCCTACGACCCCGGCGAGCTGGCCGCGGCGATCGGCCGGCACCGGGTGACCGACGTGGTCGTCGTCGGCGACGTCTTCGCCCAGCCGTGGGTGGCCGCGCTGGACGCCGCCGCGGCGGCGGGACACCCGTACGACCTGTCCAGCCTCCGGCGGGTGGTGTCGGTCGGGGCGGTGTTCAGCGCCGAGAACAAGGCCGCCCTCCTCCGGCACGCCGACGTCGACATCACCGACGTCGTCGTCGCCTCGGAGGGTGGGCCCTACGCGCTGTCGCTCACCCGCCGCGGCGAGGTCGCCCCGACCTCCCGTTTCGTGCTCGCGCCCGGTGCCCGGCTGCTCGACGACGAGGGCCGCGACGTGCTCCCGGGCTCCGGCCAGGTGGGGACGCTCGCCGCGCCGGCGCCGCCGGAGGTGCACTACGCCGGCGATCCCGCGGCCAGCAGCGGCACCTTCCGGGAGGTCGACGGGGTCCGCTGGTCGGTGCCCGGGGACCTCGCCACCCTGGCGGACGACGGCACGCTGGTCCTGCTCGGCCGCGGCAGCCGGGTGGTGAACACCGGCGGCGAGAAGGTGCAGCCCGAGGAGGTGGAGCAGGTGCTCCTCCGGCACCCCGCGGTGCGTGACGCGGTCGTCGTCGGGGTCCCCGATGCGCGCTTCGGCCAGCGGCTGACCGCCGTCGTCGCCCTCGCACCCGGCGCGCGAGTGACCGCCGAGGAGCTGCGGGCCGCCGTCGGCGCGGAGCTGGCCGACTACAAGCGCCCGCGCGAGGTCGTCGTGGTCCCGGACGTGCTGCGCTCCCCCGCGGGCAAGCTCGACCTGCGCTGGGCCGGGCAGGTCGCGCGCGGCGGGGCCTGAGCGACGATCGCCGCCCGCTCCACCCGCGGCTAGCCTCCGGCCATGTCGCTCGCCGGTACCGCCACCCCCGCCGAGACCCTCGAGTCGACCGACCCCGCCTCCGGCGCGGTCGTCGGGCTCTTCCCGGTGCAGGACGCCGAGGCCGTCCGCGCGGCGGTCGACCGGGCCCGCACCGCGGCGACGGCGTGGGCCGCCCTCGGGTTCGACGGCCGGCGGCAGCGGCTGGCCGCCTACCGCGGTCACCTCGCCCGCCGGCTGCGGGAGCTGGCCGACCTGGTGCACCGGGAGAACGGCAAGCCGCACGCCGACGCGCTCCTGGAGATCACCCTGGCCGTCGACCACCTCGCCTGGGCCGGCGGCCACGCCCGCCGGGTGCTCGGGCCGCGGCGGGTCGCTCCCGGCCTGCTCGCCGCCAACCACGCCGCGTGGCTGGAGTACCAGCCACTCGGGGTCGTCGGAGTCATCGGCCCGTGGAACTACCCGGTGTTCACGCCGATGGGCTCGATCGCCTACGCGCTGGCCGCCGGCAACGCCGTCGTGTTCAAGCCCTCGGAGCACACCCCGGCCGTGGGCACGTGGCTGGCCGAGGCCTGGCGGGCCGCCGTCCCCGACGCCGCCGACGTCCTGCAGGTCGTGACCGGGCTGGGCGAGACCGGTGCCGCGCTGTGCCGCGCCGGCGTCGGCAAGCTGGCCTTCACCGGCTCGGCGCCCACCGGCCGGGAGGTGATGGCCGCCTGCGCCGAGACGCTGACCCCGGTCCTCATGGAGCTCGGCGGCAAGGACGCGATGATCGTCGCCGACGACGCCGACGTGGCCGCGGCGGCCGGCGCCGCCGTGTGGGGCGCGATGAGCAACGCGGGGCAGACCTGCATCGGGATCGAGCGGGTCTACGCGACCGCCCCGGTGTACGACCGGTTCGTCGCCGAGGTCACCGAGCGGGTGCGCGGACTGCGCCCGGGCAGCGACGGCGACGCCGCCTACGGGCCGATGACCATGCCCGGCCAGACCGACGTCGTCCGCCGGCACGTCGACGACGCCGTGGCCGCCGGTGGCCGGCTGGTCGCCGGCGGCACGGTCGAGGGCCGGTTCGTCGCGCCGACCGTGCTGCTCGACGTCCCGGAGACCTCCGCCGCCGTCCGCGAGGAGACCTTCGGCCCGACGCTCACCATCACCCGGGTGCGGGACGCCGAGGAGGCCCTCGAGCGCACCAACGCCAATCCGCACGGTCTGGCCGGCGCGGTCTTCTCCCGCTCACGGACACGGGCCATGGACCTCGCCCGGCGGATGCGCACCGGTATGACCTCGGTCAACTCCGTGCTGACCTTCGCCTCGGTGCCGGCGCTGCCGTTCGGCGGGGTCGGCGAGAGCGGGTTCGGCCGGATCCACGGTGCCGACGGGCTCAAGGAGTTCACCCGCGCCAAGGCGATCACCCGGCAGCGGTTCGGCCTGCCGGTGGACCTGATGAGCTTCGGCCGGCCCGCGACGGCTGCCGACGCGCTGGCCCGCGTGGTGGCGCTCCTGCACGGCCGGCACCGCTGAGCAGACCCCCGAGGGGCAGGGACGGCATCCCTGCCCCTCGGGCGGTCAGCGGTTGTCCGGCCCGGGGAACGCCGAGACGTCGACGTAGTCCGCGACGGTCTGCAGCTCGGTGCAGGCGTGCAGCGCGGCCAGCCCGTGGCCGCGGCCGATCCCGCTGCCCTTGACCCCGCCGAAGGGCATGGACACGTCCGAGGCGCCGTAGCGGTGCACGTTGAGGAACACCGTCCCGGACTCGATCCGGCGCGCAACGGCGAGTGCGTGTTCCCGGTCGGCGCTCCACACGGACGCGGCCAGCCCGAACTCGGTGTCGTTGGCCAGCGCGACGGCCTCGTCGTCGTCGGCGAAGGGCAGCACCGGCACGACCGGGCCGAACTGCTCGTCGGTCACGATCTCCGCCCGCGGGTCCACGTCGCTGACCACCGAGGGCAGCAGGAACAGGCCCTCGTCCCAGCTCCCGGGGTCGAGCTTCGTGCCGACCGTGCGCACCGTGGCGCCACTGGCCCGCGTCCGCTCGATCAGGCCGGACACCTTGTCGAACTGGGCCCGGTTGCTCACCGGCCCCATGGTCGCCCGCGGGTCCAGGCCGTTCCCCACGACCAGCCGGTCGGCCGCCGCGGTGAACCGCTCGAGGAACTCCGCGTGGTGCGCCCGGTGCACGTAGACGCGCTTCACGTCGAAGCAGATCTGCCCGCTGGCCGAGTAGACCGACCGCACCAGCTCCTCGGCCAGCGCGTCGTCGACCCGCGCGCTCTCCAGCACGATCGCCGGGTCGTTGCCGCCCAGCTCCAGGCTGATGTTCTTGAGGTTCCCGGCGGCCTCCCGCATCACCGCCTGCCCGGTGCTGGTGCTGCCGGTGAAGAACACCTTGCGGACCAGCCGGTGGCCGGCGATCGCCGCCCCTGCCTCCCGGCCGCCGGGGACCACCGACAGCACGCCCTCGGGCAGGTGCTCGGCCACGATCCGCAGCACCTCGCCCAGCGCCAGCGGCGCCAGCTCGGAGGGCTTCACCACGACGGTGTTCCCCGCCAGCAGCGCCGGCGCGATGCCGAGGAACGCCAGGTAGACCGGGCTGTTCCACGGCACGATCACCCCGGTCACGCCCATCGGGCGACGACCGGTCCAGATCGTGCCGCGAGCGTCGGACCGGAACACCTCGTCCTCGGCCAGCACGTCGGCCACCCCGGTGTACCAGTTCAGGATGTGCCCCGCGCCGCCCACGTCGAGCCGGGTCTCCCAGAGCACCTTGCCCTGCTCCCGGGTCAGCAGCTCGGCCAGCGGTCCGTTGTGCTCGGCCAGTGCCGCCGCGGCGGCCGCCATCCGCTCCGCGCGGGCCGCCGGCGGCGTCGCCGCCCACCCCCGGAAGGCCGCATGGGCGACGGCGACCGCCCGGTCGACGTTCTCGGCGCCGCCCATCGCGACCTCGCCCACCAGTTCACCGGTGCGGGCCGGGTTGACCACCGGCGACCAGGAGTCGACCGGCAGCTCCTCCCCCGCCACGAGGACGGGCGCCCGGGCCGGGAGGGAGAGGGAACCCCCGGCGGCAGGGGCAGCAGTGGTGGTGGCGGTGGGCGGACGGTCCATGTCTGGCACCCCTTCACGGTCGGCGAGAGTTCCTCTGTGCAGAACCTACTGCGTTTGGAATCCGCATGCTGGACATTCCCAGCGGCGCGACCATAGTGTGGCCTGCGTCTCGTCCGGTCAGGACGCCAGACACCGGCTCCGCAACGGGGGCGACCGGACGGGCAGCGGCGCGCAGCCACGACCAGCGCCTGCGGCGATGCACGACACCTACTGGAGGACCGAGTGCGAACAGGGTTCAAGGTCACCGCAGCAGCGGCGGCCATGGCGATGCTGGCGGCGTGCGGCAGCAGCGACGAGGGCGGGAGCGGCGGGGGCTCGGCCGCCGGTGCCGACGGCGGCGAGCTGACGCCGGTGACGGTCAACATCGTCCCGTTCTCGCCGAACGCGGTGCTCTTCCTCGCCATGGAGAAGGGCATGTTCGAGGAGCAGGGGCTCGAGGTGAACCTGGTGGAGGCCGCCTCGCCGATCCCCGTCGTCGCGTCGCTGGTCGCCGGCCAGGCGCAGTTCGGCTTCGTGACCACCCCCGTCCTGATCAACTCCAACCGCGAGGGAACGCCGCTCCAGTGCGTGGCGCCCATCGACGGTCAGGTCAGCCCCGAGCGTGACGCCAGCGCCCTGGTCGCGGCGAAGGACAGCGGCATCGACTCGCTCGAGGACCTGTCCGACAAGACGGTCGCGGTCGTCCAGCTCGCCAGCATCAACCTGATCGGCGCGCGCAAGCTCATCGAGGACGCCGGCGCCACCGGCACCGAGTTCATCGCGATGCCGTTCCCGCAGATGCCGCAGGCGCTGGCCGACGGCCGGGTCGACGCGGCGGTCATCACCTCCCCCTACGTCGAGCAGGCGCTCGACGCGGGCGCGGTCGAGCTCGCCCACCCGAGCTCGGACCTGTTCCCGGAGGGGACGATCTACTGCTACGCGGCCTCCAACAGCTACATCGAGGAGAACCCCGAGGTCGCCGAGGGCTTCCAGGCCGCCATGGAGGAGGCCATCACCTACGCCGGCGAGCACGAGGACGAGGCGAAGGCCACCCTCGTGGAGCACCTCGACCTCACCGAGGAGCAGGCCCAGGCCCAGGTCATCCCGACCAACTACGTCCCGGAGATCAACGTCGACTCGATCGGTGAGATCCAGGACCTGATGCTCGAGCAGGGCTCGATCGACGACACCGTCGATCCGGCCGACCTCGTCTGGCAGCCGTAACAGCACACCTCTGCCGGCGGAGGGGGACGGGCGAGCCGTCCGTCCCCCTCGGCCGGCCGCCCCGCCCCCGGTCCGGGCCACCATCGCTCAGCACAGAGAGGACGACCGGCATGCATGCGCTCCGCAGCGCGGACGACGGGTCCGGAGGTGCGACGTGACCATCGTCGACACCGGCTGGTTCCGCATCGGTGCACGCGTCCTGGTGGTCGCCGCGCTGCTGGCGGGCTGGCAGTACCTCAGTGCCGCCGAGATCCTCGACACCACCTCGTTCCCCAGCATGACGGCGACGATGGCCGAGGCGGGCCGCCAGCTGCAGTCCGCCGACCTCTGGCTGGCGGTCTGGGAGACCGTCCGCGGCTGGGGCCTGGGCCTGCTGATCGGCTGTTCGCTCGCCATCGTGGTGGGCACGCTGCTCGGGCTGAACCGGTTCGCCTACCTCAGCGTCATCCCGGTCATCGAGTTCTTGAAGACCGTCCCGGTCATCGCGATCCTGCCGCTGGCGATCGTGGTCTGGGGCGCCACGCTGGACATGAAGGTCTTCCTCGTCGCGTTCGGCGTCTTCTGGCCACTGACCATCCAGACCATCTACGGCGTCCGCGCCGTGGACCCCGTGGTGCGGGACACCGCCGCCGTCCTCCGGCTGCGCGGGCTGCGCAAGTTCCTCAACGTGACACTGCCCAGCGCCGCGCCGTTCATCGCGACCGGACTGCGCGTGGCCGCCGCGGTGGGCCTGATCCTGACGATCATCGCGGAGCTCATCGGCGGCGCGCCGGGCCTGGGGCTGAGCATCCTCACCTCGGTGAACGCCGGCCCCTCGCGGCTGCCGGCGACGTACGCCTTCATCCTCTTCACCGGCGTGGCCGGGGTGCTGGTCACCAGTGCCTTCGCCTACCTCGAGCAGCGCCTCCTGCACTGGCACGAGAGCCAGCGCAACGCGGCAGCGAAGGCGGCCTGACATGACCCCGAGCCCCGACGCGCCGTCCCGTCCCGAGACGGGCCGGACGGCGTCCGCGGACGTCCCCTCCGTCGCCGACCCGATCGTCGCCGCGGCGACGACGCCGTCCCAGCAGTTCGCTGCCCGCTCGGGCCGCGCCCCGGGGGGCGGCGCCGGCCGGCTCCTGCGCGGGCTGTGGTCGAACCTGTGGCGGCTGTGGTTCTTCGTCACCGTGCTGGTGCTCTGGTGGGTGCTGTCCGCCGACTCCACGTCGACGTTCTTCCCGCCGCTGCGCGACATCGCGCAGAGCCTCTACGACACCTGGATCGCCGGCGAGGCCCGCAGCGACCTGTGGTCGAGCCTGCGGCACTTCGCCGTCGGCTACACGATCGCCGGCGTGCTCGGCGTGGCCGTGGGCGCCCTGCTGTGGAAGTTCCAGCGCATCGGGCACGCGGTCTCCCCGGTGCTGTACTTCATCTACGTCATCCCGACCGCCGCCCTGCTCCCCGCGATCGTCGCGATCATGGGGATCGGGTCGTCCATGAAGATCACCATCATCGTGCTGGCCGCGATCTGGCCGACCATGCTCAACACCCTGGACGGGATGCGGGGCATCGAACCCCTCCGGCTGGACACGGCCCGGGTGCTGCACATGTCCCCGCTGGCCACGGTGCGGTCGATCGTGCTGCCGGGCGCGATGCCGCAGATCATGGCCGGGTTGCGGCACAGCCTGCAGATCGGCGTGATCATGATGGTGGTCAGCGAGCTGATCGCCTCCCGCGAGGGCATCGGCTTCTTCATCCTCGAGGCCCAGCAGCGGTTCGCCATCACCGAGATGTGGACCGGGATCATCGTGCTCGCCGTCGTCGGCAGCATCCTCACGTTCCTCTTCATCGCCGTCGAGCGTGTCGTCCTGGCCTGGTACATCGGCGCGCGCGCCGTCGAGCAGAAGGGTTGAGCCCCGTGTCGCACCCCGCGGTCACTCCCACGTCCCACTCCGGCACCGGCACCGAGCCCGTGCTGTCGGTCCGGGCGCTCCAGAAGGCCTACAACGTGGGCAAGCCCAACGAGCGGCTGGCCATCGCCGACGTCACGTTCGACGTGGCCAAGGGTGAGTTCGTCTGCGTCGTCGGCCCCAGCGGCGCCGGCAAGACCACGCTGCTGCGCTGCCTGAGCGGGCTGCTGGCGCCCACCTCGGGCGAGGTCCGGTTCGAGGGCGCACCGCTGCAGGAGGTGCCGGCCCGGCTCAGCGTGGTCTTCCAGGACTACAGCCGGTCGCTGATGCCCTGGCTGACGGTCAACCGGAACGTGGCCCTGCCGCTGAAGGTCGCCGGCGTGGCCAAGCGCCAGCGGGAGGACCGCATCGCGGAGGTCCTGCACGCGGTCGGCCTCGGCGACGTGGGCCGCAACTACCCCTGGCAGCTCTCCGGCGGCATGCAGCAGCGCGTGGCGATCGCCCGGGCGCTGGCGCACCAGCCGGACATGCTGCTGATGGACGAGCCGTTCGCCTCGGTCGACGCCCAGACCCGCTTCGACCTGGAGGACCTCATCCTCAAGGTGCGGTCCGACCTCGACATCACCGTCGTCCTGGTCACCCACGACATCGACGAGGCCGTGTACCTGGCCGACCGGGTCGTCGTCCTCAGCGGGGCCCCCAGCCGGGTGGAGGAGATCGTCCCGGTGCCCCTGGGCCGGCCGCGCAACCAGCTGGTCACCCGGTCCGAGGAGACCTTCGCCCAGCTGCGCCGGCACCTCATGGAGCTGGTCACGGCGCACTGAGCGCCGGCCGCCCCCCCACCCCACGACGAGGAGATCTCCCCACCGATGTCCACACCCGCCGCCTCGGCGCTGCTCGACGTGATCCGCGACTGGGGGGCGGACAAGCTGTTCACCTGCCCCGGGAGCACCGAGGCCGCCGTCCTCGACGCGCTGGTCACCCGCACGGACGTCGAGCTGGTGCTGACCACCCACGAGGCGGTGGCCGTCTCGATGGCCGACGGGCTGGCCCGGGCGACCCGCGAGCCCGGCGTCGCCTACCTGCACGCCAACGTGGGGCTGACCAACGGGCTGAGCCACCTCTACGCCGCGCAGCTGGCCTACTCCCCCGTGGTCGTGCTCAACGGGGTCAAGGCGACCTCGATCCAGTCGCGCGAGGGTTTCACCACCGGGCGGCGGATGCGCGACCTCGTGCACCAGTACGTGAAGTCCGACTGGCAGTCCCTGACCACCGAGGCGATCCCCGAGGACGTCAACCGGGCCTTCCGGACGGCGGTGACCGAGCCGGCCGGGCCGGTCTGGGTCGCGCTGAGCCAGGACCTGCTGGAGAGCGCGGCGGAGGTGCCGGTGCCGGCGGTCGACCGGTACCGGTTCGACTCGCGGACCGCGCCGAGCCCGGACGCGGTCTCCGCCGCCGCCGCGCTGATCGCCGCCGCCCGCCGCCCGGTGTTCGTCGCCGGCAGCGAGCTGGCCCGGGTGCGCGCCGTGGAGGGGATGGTGGCCCTGAGCGAGCAGCTCGGCGCGCCAGTGCTGCACGAGGACCGGCGCGGCTTCGAGCGGCCGGGTTTCCCCACCGACCACCCGAACTTCCGCGGCCAGTACACCGTGGACCACCCGCTGGTGGCGCAGGCCGACCTGCTGGTCTTCCTGGGCGCACGCCTGTTCAACGAGTTCGAGCCGGCCAAGGTCCCGCCGCTGCCGGCCGGGACGCCGATCGTGCACAGCCACACCGACCCCAGGCACCTCGCGATGGTGCACGGGGTCGACGCCGCGCTGGTCGGTGACCAGGGCCTGGTCCTGGACGCGCTGGCGGCGGCCCTGCCGACCGGCGCATCCCGCGAGGTGCCCCCGGCCACTCAGCCGGCACCGCGGCCGCCCTCGGCGTCCGGGGCCCCGCTGCGACCGGCCGACGTCGTGGACGTGATCACCGAGTCGCTGCGTGGCACCGCCCTCGTCGGCGACGCCACGACCGCCGGCGGCATCCTGCAGCAGCGCGCCCACCAGCACGGCGGCGACGACTACTTCGTGTCCACGTCCGGCTCCCTGGGCTGGGGCATGGGCGCGGCCCTCGGCATCGCCATGGGGATGCCCGACCGGCGCGTCGCGGCGGTGCTCGGCGACGGCGTCTTCCAGTTCGGGATGCCCGCCCTGTGGTCGGCCGCCCGGACCGGCCTGCCGGTCACCTACGTGGTGATGAACAACCAGAGCTACGCCGCGGTCGGCGCGGCGCTGAAGCGGTTCGGTGGGACGGCGGTCGAGCGGCAGGACTACCCGGGCGTGGACATCGCCGGCCCCCGGATCGCCGACATCAGCACCGGCTTCGGCGTGCCCGGCCAGCGGGTGGACACCCTCGCCGAGCTGCGCGAGTGCCTGGACGCCGCCCGCGGTGTCGACCACCCGACGCTCGTCGAGGTGATGACCGACCCCAGCGAGTTCGGCCCCTGAGCCGCCGTCCCGGCGGGGCGGGGATGGCCATCCCTGCGCGTCCGGGACGCGCCGGCTCAGATCGAGGGGTGCGGCGGCTCGCTGCGCGGTGCGCTCGCCGCCTCGGCGAGCAGCTGCTCCCCCAGGTGGTGGGCGAGGGTCCGGCCGGTGCCGAACCGCGAGGCCAGGGTGTGGCCCCGCTTGACGTGCACGTGCAGCGGGTGCTCCCAGGTCATCCCGATCCCGGCGTGCACCTGCAGGGCGGTGCGGTCGGCCAGGGCGAACGCCCGGCGCGCGGCGACGGCCGCGCAGACGACCGCCGTCCGCGCCGAGGCGGCCCCCGCCTCGACCTCGCACGCGGCCGACCAGACCGCGCTGCGGGCGAACTCCAGCTCGACGTGCACGTCGGCCAGCCGGTGCCGCACCGCCTGGAAGCTGCCGATCGGGACGCCGAACTGGGTGCGGTCGGTCGCGTACGTCACCGACGTGTCCAGCAGCCAGCGGGTCACGCCGAGCAGGTGGGCCGCGCCGCCCAGCCGGCCGAGGGCGAGCACGCCGACCCCGGCCAGCGGCGGCAGGGACCGCCCCGCCCCGACGTCGAGGTCCGGTGCCCGGGAGGAGCGCTCCAGCCGGTCGGCGGTCGGCACCGGCTCGAGGCCGCCCAGCGCCTCGGCGGTCAGGACGACGTCGCCGGCCGGGCCCGGGACGGCGACGACGGCGGCGGTGTCGAGGTCGGGGCCGCGCAGCGTCTCGTCGACGGCGCTGCACCAGTCGGCCCCGGCCAGCACCCGGTCCAGCTCGCCGGCGCCCGCCCCGTCGAGGGCGTCCAGTGCCGGCGCCCCGATCCACAGCGTCTCGACGACCGGCCCGGCCAGCAGGATGCGGCCGGCCTCCTCGGTGAGCAGCACCAGGTCCGAGGGCAGCAGCCCCAGCCCGCCCCGCTCCTCGGGCAGCAGCGCCCCGAGGAAGCCGGAGTCGGCGAGCAGCCGCCAGCCGGGCCCCGGCCCGGCGCCGTCCGAGGCCCGGACACCGGCGCGCGTGGCCGCTGCGAAGACGGCCTCCGCCGAGGACGCCAGCTCGCGCTGCTCGGCGGTCGGCCGGAACAGGTGCAGCTCGGTCACCGCGGGAGCCCCAGGATCCGGTCGGCCACGATGTTCCGCTGGATCTCCGCGGTGCCGCCGTAGATGCGCCCGGCGCGCGAGTGCCAGAAGTCGACGTACTCCGGCGTCCCCTCGGCCAGCCGCAGGTCGCCGAACAGCTCGCTGCCCAGCTCCACGAGGTCCCGGTCGAGTCCGGTCGAGTAGAGCTTCACCACGCTGGACTCCACCCCGCCCGGCTCGCCCTCCCACTGGCCGGCGACCCGGCGGGCGGTGTGCGCCCGGTAGGCGTAGAGCCGCGCCGCCGCGGTGCCGAGCTCGCCGGCGGCCGCGGCGACCTGTGCCGGGGGGAGGTCGGCGGCGACGTCGCCCGCGAGCGCCGCCAGCCGCTGCCGGCTGCGCACCGGTCCGCCGGTGTCGGGGCCGCGCTCGAAGGACAGCAGGGTCATGGCCACCGCCCAGCCCTCGTCGTGCCCGCCGATCCGCTGGTCGGCCGGCACCTCGACGCCGGTGAGGAAGACCTCCGCGAAGCCGGTCCGGCCGTGCGCCTGGCCGACCGGGCGGACCGTCACGCCGGGGCCGCGCAGGTCGATGGCCAGGCAGGTCAGGCCGCGGTGCCGCCCGCCGGGCGCGCCGGTGCGGACCAGGGCGAACATCCAGTCGCTGAACCGCCCGTGGGTGGTCCACGTCTTCTGGCCGTCGACGACGTAGACCTCCCCTCGCAGCTCGGCCCGCGTGCGCAGACCCGCGAGGTCGCTGCCGGCCTCGGGCTCGGAGAACCCCTGGGACCAGATGTCCTCGGCCCGCAGCATCCGCACCAGCCAGCGCTGCTGCTGCGCCGGGGAGCCGAAGCGCATCAGGGTCGGCCCCAGGAAGCGCAGCGAGGGCCGGGTGATCCGCACCGGCCCGCGGGCGCGCTCGTACTCCTCCGCGAAGACCGCCTCGTGCAGCAGGTCCCCACCTCCCCCGCCGTGCGCGACGGGCCAGGAGATGCCCGCGTACCCGGCGTCGTGCAGGGTGCGCTCCCAGGCCTGGTGGGCGCGGAAGCCGTCGTCGGTGTCGACGTCGGGCAGCCCGCCGGCGGGGAGGTTGTCCGCCAGCCACGCGCGCAGCCGCCGCCGGAACTCCTGGTGGGCGGGCGGCATGGCCACCCGCATCCCCGCGCTCACCGCAGCGGTTCTCCGGCGTCGGTCGCGGGCGCGCCCGAGAGGCGCCACTTGGCGATCTTGCCGGTGGCGGTGCGGGGCAGGTCGTCGACGAAACGCACCACCCGCGGGCGCTTGAAGGCCGCGACCCGGGCCCCGGTGAAGGCGCGCAGCTCGTCGGCCGTGGCACCGCCCTCGGCGCCGGTGACGACCCAGGCCACGACCCGCTCACCGAACCGCTCGTCGGGCTCGCCGGTCACCGCGACGTCCCGGACGGCGGGGTGCTGGCGGAGCACGTCCTCCACCTCCTGCGCGGCGATGTTGAACCCGCCGGAGAGGATCATGTCCTTGCTGCGGCCGGTGATCTCCAGCCAGCCGTCCTCGTCGAGGACGCCGATGTCGCCGGTGTGGAACCAGCCGTCCTCGTCGGTGAACGGCGACTGCGCCGCGGCGCCGACGTAGCCGGCGCCGACGGCGTAGGACCCCGGCTCGCCGGACCGGACCAGGATCTCACCGGAGCCGGTGCGTCCGGTGATGCCGGTCCCGAGGTCGTGCACGGCCAGCTCGACACCCGGCAGGGGGCGCCCCGAGGACCGGGGGCGGGCGGTGAACTGCTCGGGCGGCAGCGCCGTGGCCAGGCCCGTCTCGGTCGAGGCGAAGAACGTCCACAGCTCGGTCCCCGGCAGCATGCCGGCCACCCGCTCGCGCAGCTCGGCCGTCATGGCCTCCCCGGTGACGCTCAGCACCCGGAGGCTGGCCAGCCGCGGACCGGGACGGGTGTCGGAGAACGCCAGGTCGCGGGCGATCGTGGGCACCATGCCGGTCACGGTGACGCCGAACTGCTCCACGGCGTCGACCAAGGTGCCCGGCCGGGCGTCGGAGGTGAGCACCGTGCGGGCACCGGTGAGCAGGCCACCGAGCAGCCGGACCTGGCCGACGCGGTGGCCCAGCGGCGTCGCGATCAGCACGGTGTCGGCCGCGGTCATCGCCAGCAGGGTGGCCGGCCCCAGGAAGGTGCCCAGCGCCTGGTTGGCCTGGGTCAGCCGCACGCCCTTCGCCAGCGCGGTCGTCCCGGAGGTGTAGAGGACGGCCGACTCGTCGTGGTGACGCGGCCGGGCGGGGTCGGCACCGGCCAGCGCCCGCTCGTAGGCATCGCCCACCAGCAGCGTGTCGACGTCCCCGCGCAGCCCAGCGAGGACGTCGCCGCGGTGGGCGGCGCCGTCGGAGACGACCAGGCCGATCCCGGCGTCCTCGACGAGGTGGCGCAGCTCGCGCTCCTGGTACCGGTCGTTGACCGGGACGACGCCGATCCCGGCCAGCTGGCAGGCGAAGAAGGCCTCAGCCCACTCCCGCCGGTTGGCCAGGTAGAGCCCCACCCGGCCGCCGGCCAGCGGCGCCAGGTGCCCGGCGAGGGCCTGCACCCGCCGGTGGAACGCGCCGAAGGACACCTCCCCCGAGGCGTCGACGAGCGCGGTCGCGTCCGGTCGCCGGCCGGCGACCCAGTGCAGCTGGTCGGAGACGGTCCAGGAGTGCGGCATGTCGGGGCCCTTCCGGTCGTCCCGTCGGTCAGATCGTGCGGCCGCCGTCGATGGACAGGATGCTGCCGGTCATGTAGTCCGAGTCCGAGGACGCCAGGTACACGAGGCTGGGGGCGATGTCCTCGGGCCCGGCCCACCGGCGCAGCGGGATCAGGCTCAGGAACTTCTCCTCGAGCTTGGGGTCCTCGCGCACCTTCGCCGACATGTCCGTGGCCGCGATCGGCAGCAGCGCGTTGGCGGTGACGTTGTAGCGCGCCAGCTCCACCGCCGCGGTCTTGACCAGGGCGACCACGCCGGCCTTGGCCGCGGCGTAGTTGCCGCCGCCGACCTGGCCGCGCAGCGCCGCCGGGGAGGTGAGGGCGATGAACTTGCCGCGCTTGTTCTCGATCCAGTGCGGGATGAGCGCCTTGAGGCAGACGAACGTGCCGGTGAGGTTGACCGCGACGACCCGCTCGAAGGACTCGACGGACATGTCCTTGAGCATGCTGGGGCCCACGATGCCGGCCGAGTGGACCAGCACGTCCACCGATCCCGCCCAGGCGATGGCCTCGTCCACCGCGGTGCCCACCTGCTCCGGGGAGGTGATGTCGGCCCGCCAGGCCCGCGCCTTCCCACCGGCCTGCTCGATCTCGGTCACGACACCGGCCGCGGCGTCGTCGTCGAGGTCGAGGACGGCGATGGTCGCGCCCTCCGCCGCCATGGCGAGGGCGCCGGCCCGGCCGATGCCGTTCCCGCCGCCGGTGATGACGACGGTGACGTCCTGCAAGCGGCTCATGCCTTGTTCTCTCCCGAGGTGTCGTGGGTGCGCGGCCTCCCGCGGCCGCGGGTGGGTGTCGCGGCGGATCCGGGGTACGCGACGGAACGGTTCCGCGGCAACGCTTGTTCTTGACAGCAGAACACTGTCCCGCTATCAACAACATCTCACGGCAGAAACGGCCGGTCAAGGAAGGAGCGGGGCCATCTCGACACCCACGTCGGTGCCCGCGTATCCCATCGAGTCGGTCGGGAACGCGCTACGCCTGCTGCTCCTCCTGCGTGATCGCTCGAACCTGCGGGTGTCCGAGTGCGCCGCAGAGCTGGGGATCGCCCGGTCGACGGCCCACCGGCTGATCGCGATGCTCGAGCACCACGGCTTCCTGCGCCGCGACCCGGACCGCCGCGGCTACCGCGCCGGCGAGGCGATCCTGTCGCTCGGGCTGTCGGCGGTGACCGGCCTGGACATCCGCGCCCGCGCCCGCCCCTTCATGGAGGGCCTGCGCGACGAGGTCGACGAGACGGTGGTGCTGGTGATCCAGGAGGGCGCCTCCGTCCGGTTCGTCGACGCCGTCGAGACCACCCGCGCCCTGCGGGTGGGCGGGCGGATCGGCCTGGTCCTCCCCGCGCACAGCACGTCGGCCGGGCTGGCCATCCTCGCGGCCATGACCCCCGAGCAGCTGCTCGAGGTCTATCCCGAGCGGACGCTGCCCGCCCGCGGCGACACCCCGCCACCCTCGTGGGCGGAGCTGGAGGAGATGCTGGCGCAGGCGCGGCGCACCGGGTACGCCGTCGCCTACACCGAGACCGACGTCGACATCGGGGCCGTCGGCGTCGCCATCCGCGAGGACCTCGGGCACGCCCGCGCCGCGCTCGCCGTCGCCGCGCCGGCGAGCCGGCTCACCCCCGAGCTGAGCGCCCGGCTGGGCGAGGCGGCGATGAGGACGGCCCGGCTGGTCAGCATGGGCTGACGGGTGGCCCGCTGCTCTCCACCTCGCAGCGGGGGCTCAGCCGTGCGCCTGGGCGGCCGCAGCCTCCGTGGGTGACGTCGGCAGCGCCGTCTCGGCCGGCGGAGGCGGGTTGCGCCGGATCGAGATCGACGCGGCCGCGGCCAGCAGGCAGAGACCGCCGGCGAGGAACCAGGCCAGGTCGTAGGAGCCGGTGACGTCGCGGATCACTCCCCCGCCGAACGCCGCCACCGCGGAGCCCAGCTGGTGCGAGGCGAACACCCACCCGAAGACGACGGGCGCGCGGGCGCCGAAGTGCTCCCGGCACAGCGCCAGCGTCGGCGGCACGGTGGCCACCCAGTCCAGGCCGTAGAAGACGATGAACGCGATCATGCTCACGTGCAGGTCCGGCCCGAAGAGCGTCGGCAGCGCGAACAGGGACATGCCGCGCAGGCCGTAGTAGGCCAGCAACAGCACCCGTGGGTCGACCCGGTCGGTGAGCCAGCCGGAGAAGACAGTGCCGACGATGTCGAACAGGCCGACCACCGCGAGCAGGCCCGCCGCCGTCGTCACCGGCATCCCGTGGTCGTGCGCGGCGGGGATGAAGTGCGGCTGCACCAGCCCGTTGGTCGACAGGCCGCAGATGAAGAAGCCGACCGCCAGCAGCCAGAACGGTCGCGACCGGGCCGCGAGGGCGAGGCCGCGCACCGCCGCCCGGGCGGCACCGGTGCGCACCGGGTCGACGTCGTCGGCCGCCGTTCCGCCGTAGGGGACGACGCCCAGGTCGCGAGGCCGGTCACGGAGCAGCCACGCCACCAGCGGCAGGACGGCGAGCGCGGCCGCCGTCGTGCCCAGCGAGGCCGCTCGCCAGCCCCACTCCGAGTCGATCCACGCGACCAGCGGCAGGAAGACCAGCTGCCCGGCCGCACCACCGGCGGTGAGGATGCCCGACACGAGCCCGCGCCGGGCGACGAACCACCGGCCGGTGACCGTGGCCACCAGCGACAGGGCCATGGAGCCGGCCCCGAGACCGACGAGCACGCCCCACAGCAGGACGAGCTGCCAGCTCGCGGTCATGAAGACGGTCAGCCCGCTGCCGAGTGCCACCACGAGCAACGCCGCCATCACGACGCGGCGGATGCCGAAGCGCTCCATCAGGGCCGCGGCGAAGGGTGCGGTCAGCCCGTAGAGCGCCATGTTCACCGCGACCGCGGCCGAGATGGTCGAGACCGACCAGCCGAACTCCGCCCGCAGCGGGTCGATGAGCACACCCGGGACCGCCCGGAACGCGGCCGCTCCGACCAGGGCCAGGAAGGTCACCGCGGCGACCCACCAGGCAGGATGGATGCGGCCGGCGCGGGCGATGGCGGGCGTCGTCACGGCGACGAGCATGACCGAGCTCCCTGCCCCACACGAGTGGCCCGACGGCCAACATGTGCAACGATCCGGCCATGACTCCAGGCCCGAGTCCGGCCAGGACACCGAGCCCGGCGCCCCGCCACGAGGTCGCCGTCCTCGCGCTGCCGAACACCATCGCCTTCGAGCTGGGACTCCCCCACCGGCTGCTCGAGTCGGCGGTCGACGCCGACGACCGCCCGCGCTACCGGGTCCGCGTCGCCACCCTGGACGGCGGACCGGTGCGCACCTCGGCCGGCTTCACCGTGCTGCCCGAGCACGACGTCACGCTGCTGGAGCAGGCGCAGACGGTCGTCGTCCCCGGGGTCTACGGCGGGCCGGCCATGACCGACGGCACCCTCCCCGACGGGCTGGCCCACGCACTGCAGGCGGCCGCGGGGCACGCGCGGATGGTGTCGATCTGCACCGGCGCCTTCGTCCTGGCCGCCGCGGGGCTGCTCGACCGCCGGCCGGCGACGACGCACTGGATGCACGCCGCGGCGTTCCGCCGGTTGTTCCCCACCGTCGCGCTCGACGCCGGCGTGCTCTTCGTCGACGACGGCGACGTGCTCACCTCGGCCGGCAACGCGGCCGGCATCGACCTGCTCCTGCACCTGGTGCGCCGGGACCACGGCAGCGAGGTGGCCAACCGGGTGGCCCGGCGCAACGTCGTCGCCCCGTGGCGCGAGGGCGGACAGTCCCAGTTCGTCGAGCGTCCGCTGCCCGAGTCCGGCGACACCGGCACCGCCGCCACCCGGGCGTGGGCGGCGCAGCGGCTGTCCGAGCCGCTCACGCTGGCCGACCTGGCGGGGAACGCCCGGATGAGCGTGCGCACGTTCACCCGCCGGTTCCGCGAGGAGACCGGGCTCTCGCCGCTGCGCTGGCTGGCCGGCCAGCGGCTGGCCCTGGCCCGGCAACTGCTCGAGTCCACCGACGCACCCGTCGACCGGGTCGCCACCGAGGCCGGGTTCGGCACGCCCGCCTCGCTGCGCCAGCACCTGCGGGCCAGCATCGGCGTGGCTCCCGGCGCCTACCGGCGCACCTTCCGTGGCACGGCTGTGACCGGCGCCTCGCCCGCCGTGGGGCACATCCGGACCCCGCGTCTGGTTGAGTGAGGTGTACCGGCGCCGCCCTCCGCTCATCCGGAGCTGCAGGACTCGACGTCGGGCTGAGGCTGCGCCACCCAGGCGCGCCCGGCTGTCCGACGTCCCGCTGACGACGTGAGCCCCGCCCTGCGACCGCAGGCGCGCCGGGCCCGGGGTCGCCGGGATCGACGGGAGCCACACCGACCGTCAGGAACACGATGACCTCGCACGACTCCCCCACGCCCGACGCTGCGCGCGCCCGCCGCCGCGGCAGCCGCGGCCGTGGCCGCCCCACCGGCGCCCAGCAGGCGCCCGACGCCCGCCCGGCCGACCGCCGCGACCCGGTGCCCGCACCGGTCCTGCCGGCCGGCGACGTCCCCACCGTGCTGCCCACCGACACGACCTTCGCCCAGCTCGGCGTGCCCGCCCCGCTGGTCGAGGTGCTCACCGCCAGCGGGATCACCGCGCCGTTCCCCATCCAGGTGGCGACGCTGCCCGACACCCTCGCCGGCCGTGACGTCCTCGGCCGCGGTCGCACCGGCTCGGGCAAGACCCTGGCCTTCAGCCTGCCCCTGGTCGCCCGGCTCGCCGCCTCGACCAGCAAGCGCCAGCCCAAGCGGCCGCGGTCGCTGATCCTGGTGCCGACCCGCGAGCTGGCCAACCAGGTCGCCGCCGTCGTCGACCCGCTGGCCCGTGCGCTGGGCATGAAGACCGCCGTGGTGTTCGGCGGCGTCGGCCAGAACCCGCAGGTGCAGGCGCTGGCCGGCGGCCTCGACGTCCTCATCGCCTGCCCCGGGCGGCTCGAGGACCTCATCGGCCAGGGGCACGCCGACCTCGGCGCCGTCGAGATCACCATCCTCGACGAGGCCGACCACATGGCCGACCTCGGTTTCCTGCCCGGCGTCAAGCGCCTGCTGGACCGCACCCCGAAGGTCGGCCAGCGGCTGCTGTTCTCGGCCACGCTGGACAACGGCGTCGACGTCCTGGTCAAGCGCTACCTGTCGAGCCCGACCACGCACTCGGTCGACCCGGCCGTCGCCCCGGTCTCCACGATGACCCACCACGTGTTCCGGGTCGACGCCGCCGACAAGGGGCAGATCGTCAAGGAGCTCGCCTCCGGGCTGGGCCGCGTCGTCCTGTTCACCCGCACCAAGCACCAGGCCAAGAAGCTGGCCAAGCAGCTGACCGCCGCGGGCGTGCCCGCCGTCGACCTGCACGGCAACCTCAGCCAGAACGCCCGCGAGCGCAACCTCGAGGCGTTCAGCACCGGCGAGACCCGGGTGCTCTGCGCGACCGACATCGCCGCGCGCGGCATCCACGTCGACGACGTCTCCATCGTCGTCCACGTCGACCCGCCGGCCGAGCACAAGGCCTACCTGCACCGCTCCGGCCGCACGGCCCGCGCCGGTGCCGGCGGCACCGTGGTCACCATCGCCACGGCCGACCAGGCCGGCGAGGTCCGCACGCTGGCCCGCCAGGCCGGCATCACCCCCGAGGTCTCGGCGATCAAGCCGGGCGCACGGGAGATCACGGCGCTGACCGGCCCGGCGGCGCCGCACGTCGAGCCCGCGCCGGCGCCCGCTCCCCAGCCGCAGGGCTCCGGTGGCGGTCGCCGCCGCCGCTCCGGCGCGGCCGGCGGCTCGGCGGCGCCCGCGGCCTCCGCCGCGTCCCGCACGGGGACGGCGTCCGGCGGCGGGCGGTCGGGAGCCGGGCGGACCAGCGGGCCGGCGCGCACCCGCGCCGAACTCGCCGCCCGGGCCGGGACGCACTCGGCGTCGTCGTTCAGCGGACGCGCCCGTCGCGGCGGTCGCTGACCGCGCCACCACCCCGGGGATTGACCCCCGGGGTGGTGGGCACAGAGCCGGTCGTCCAGAGTCTGGTTGAACTCTCGACCGTCCGACGACCAGCGAGGTGCACCATGCGACTGCCCATCACACTGTCCGAGATCGGCCCCCGACTCTCGGCCGGTGCGTTCATCCTCAACAGCGGCCTGGGCAAGCGCGACGCCGACGAGGGCACCGCGGCGGGCCTGCACGGCTTCGCCGCGGGCACCTACCCGTTCCTCAAGGGCGTCGAGCCGACTCAGTTCGTCAAGGGACTGGCCTACGGCGAGATGGCCATCGGGGCGCTGCTCCTGACCCCGTTCGTGCCCACCGCGGTCGCCGGCGCGGCCCTCACCGGGTTCTCCGGGGGCCTGCTCGGGCTCTACCTGAACACCCCGGGGATGCGGAAGCCCGGGAGCCTGGCCCCGACCCCGGACGGCCTGGCCGTCGCCAAGGACGTCTGGCTCCTCGGCATCGGCGTCGGCCTGCTCACCCGCGGCACGATCGACCGGGAGCCCCGGCGGGTCCGCAAGGCCGCCAAGACCCTCGCCAAGGCCAACCGCCGGGCCGCCCGGGCCGCCAGCAAGGCCGCCTGACCGCCGGTCCGCGTGGAGCCGTCCGACCGGACGGCTCCACGCGACCTGTCAACGACCTGTGAACCCCCTGAGTGGGGGTTCCGCTCGAGTACTACAAAGTTGCAGGATCTCCTCCACCGGTATCGCCGCCCCGGCGCCCACCGTCCCGAGGAGGCCCTGTGTCCCACACCATCGGCTCGACCCGGTCCCGCCGTGGCGTCGCCCTGGTCCTCGCCCTGGGTCTCGGTGCGCTGGGCGCCTGCGGTGACGACGGCGGCGATCCCGGTGCCGCAGCGTCGAGCTCGAGCTCCGAGGCGTCCGACAGCACGTCGTCGTCCTCGGCGCCCGCCACCTCCTCGTCCCCGGCGACCTCCGCCCCGGCCGAGGCCGAGGCGGTGACGGTGTCCGCGGTCGACTTCGACTTCGAGCTGTCCGAGGACTCCTACTCCGCCGGCACCTACACCTTCGAGGTCACCAACACCGGCGCCATGCCGCACAACTTCCGGGTCGAGCGGGACGGCCAGGACGTCGGCGGCACCGACGTCCTCCAGCCCGGCCAGTCCGCGACGGCGGAGGTCACCCTCGAAGCCGGCGACTACGTCTTCTACTGCGGCGTCGGCCAGCACCGGGCCAACGGCATGGAGGTGCCGGTCACCGTCGCCGCGTGACACCCCGCCGACTCCGACCGGCGTCGTCGGAGCGGCCACAGACCCCGGGGGATGGGCGGCGGGACCCCCGCTCGCCACCCATCCCTCGGTCCTCCCCCCGGTCCCCCGACCCGGGTGGCTTGCCGCCCCCGGCCCCCTGCAGGGTCCCGCCGCGAGCTCGCGAGTGGCGGGGGCAGAGGGGTCCTTCGTCAGTTGCCGCTGGCGAAGGCCGCGTCGAAGGCGGCTGCCGGCGGGTCGAACGCCAACCGGCGGACGAACTCCAGCGCCTCCGGCGCACCGACCAGCCGGTCCATCCCGGCGTCCTCCCACTCGACCGAGATCGGGCCGTCGTAGCCGATCGTGTTGAGCATCCGGAAGCACGCCTCCCACGGGACGTCGCCGTGCCCGGTGGACACGAAGTCCCAGCCGCGGCGCGGGTCGGCCCAGGGCAGGTGTGACCCCATCCGGCCGTTGCGGCCGTTGCCGACCTGCCTCTTCGCGTCCTTGCAGTCGACGTGGTAGATCCGGTCCTTGAAGTCCCAGATGAAGCCCACCGGGTCGAGGTCCTGCCAGACGAAGTGCGACGGGTCCCAGTTCAGCCCGAAGGCCTCCCGGTGGCCGATGGCCTCCATCGTGCGGACCGTCGTCCAGTAGTCGTAGGCGATCTCCGACGGGTGCACCTCGTGCGCGAACCGGACGCCGACCTCGTCGAACACGTCGAGGATGGGGTTCCAGCGGTCGGCGAAGTCCCGGTACCCGTCCTCGATCATCGACTCGGGCACCGGCGGGAACATCGCCACGGTCTTCCAGATCTTCGACCCGGTGAACCCGACGACCGTCGTCACGCCCAGCTTCGCCGCGGCGCGGGCGGTCAGCTTCATCTCCTCCGCGGCCCGCTGGCGGACCCCTTCCGGATCGCCGTCGCCCCAGACACGCGGGTGCACCATGCCGCGGTGCCGCTCGTCGATCGGGTCGTCGCAGACGGCCTGGCCGTTGAGGTGGTTGGAGATCGCGAAGACCTGCAGGTCGTGCCGCTTCAGCAGGTCGAGCTTCTCCTGGACGTAGGAGTCGTCGTTCGCGGCGCGCTCGACGTCGAGGTGGTCGCCCCAGCAGGCGATCTCCAGGCCGTCGTAGCCCCACTCGGAGGCGAGCCGGGCCACCTCCTCGAACGGCAGGTCGGCCCACTGGCCGGTGAACAGGGTGACGGGACGCGGCATGCGGTGGTTCCTCCTGGTCGAAGGCGGACCCTCGGCGCCGAGGGTCCGGAAGGGAGCGGGGACTCCCGGCGCCGAGAGTCCGGGGAAGAGGGGGCGGGCGGGCTCAGCGGACGCCGAGCAGGTGCTCCATGGCGAGCTGGTCGAGCCGCTCGAAGGCCATGCCCCGCTGCGCCATGGCGTCGGGGTCGTGCGACTCGGCGCGCAGGTCCGCCAGGGACTCCCCCGGCGCCAGGGTGGGGACCGCGAGCTCGCCCACCCGGGCGGCCGCCAGGGCCTCGCCCACCTCGGGGTCGGCGCGGAACGCGCGCACCTTCTCCCGCAGGATCAGGTAGTTGCGCATGCACGCCCGGGCGGTCTCCCAGACGCCGTCGATGTCCTCGGTGCGCGGCGGCTTGTAGTCGAAGTGCACGTACCCGTCGTAGGCGCGGCCCTCACCGGGACCCTGCAGGACGTCGACGGTCCAGAACGCCCCCCGCAGGTTGCCCGCGCCGAAGCGCAGGTCCTGGTCGAAGCGCGGACCGTGCTGCCCGTTGAGGTCGATGTGGAAGAGCTTGCCGTGCCAGAGCGCCTGCGCGATGCCCTGGGCGTAGTTGAGCCCGGCCATCTCCTCGTGCCCGACCTCGGGGTTGAGGCCGACCCGGCCGGGCTCCTCGAGGGAGTCGATGAAGGCCAGTGCGTGCCCGATGGTCGGCAGCAGGATGTCGCCGCGCGGCTCGTTGGGCTTGGGCTCCAGGGCGAAGCGGATGTCGTAGCCCTGCTCGCGGACGTATCCGCAGAGGGCGTCCATCGCCTCCTTGTACCGGTCCAGCGCCGCGGCGACGTCCTTGGTGCCGCCGGACTCCGCCCCCTCCCGGCCGCCCCACAGCACGTACGTGTTCGCGCCGAGCTCGGCGGCCAGGTCGATGTTGCGCAGCACCTTGGCCAGCGCGTACCGGCGGACGTCGCGGTCGTTGGCGGTCAGCCCGCCGTCCTTGAAGACGGCGTGGCTGAACAGGTTGGTCGTGGCCATCTCCACGGCGAGCCCGGTCTCGGACAGGGCCGTCCGGAACCGGTCCAGCTCCTTGTCGCGGGTCGTGTCGTCGGGCACCAGGTCGTCGTCGTGGAAGGTGATGGCGGCCGCGCCGAGCTCGGCGAGCCGGTGCACCGCCTCGACCGGGTCCAGCCGCGGCCGAACGGCGCCGCCGAAGACGTCGACGCCCTGCCAGCCGACGGTCCAGAGACCGAAGCTGAACTTGTCGTCCGGCGTGGGGGTGTACGGATCGGTCATGAGGGGATCTCCGTCCAGGCCGAGCCCCCGGCGGCGCTGCGCTCGACGGCGTCGAGCACCCGCTGGACCTGGAGTCCGTCGGCGAACGACGGCGTCGGGTCCGTGCCGGAGGCGATGGCGGTCACCAGGTCGACGACCTGGTGGGTGAAGCCGTGTTCATAGCCCAGCCCGTGGCCGGCCGGCCACCAGGCCTCGACGTAGGGGTGCTCGGGCTCGGTGACGATGATCCGGCGGAAGCCGGCGGTCTCGGCCGGTTCGCTGCCGTCGAAGAACTCCAGGACGTTCATGTCCTCGAAGTCGAACGCGAGGCTGCCGGCCGAGCCGTTCACCTCGATCCGGATGGCGTTCTTGCGGCCCAGCGCGAAGCGGGTGGCCTCGAAGGTGGCCAGCGCCCCGCCGGTGAACCGGCCGAGGAACAGCGCGGCGTCGTCGACGGTGACCTCGCCCATCTCCGTGCCGCCGACGCCGGAGAGCTTCCCGGTCTCGGCGGGCAGCGGCCGCTTGGTCACGAACGTCTCGAGCATCGCGCTGACACCGGTCAGGGTCTGGCCGGTGACGTGCTGGGTGAGGTCGACGATGTGCGCGCCGATGTCCCCGAGTGCGCCGGAACCGGCCTTGTCCTTCTCCAGCCGCCACGACATCGGCGCGGCCGGGTCGGCGATCCAGTCCTGCAGGTACTGCGCCCGCACGTGCCGGATGTCGCCGAGCCGGCCCTCGGCGACCAGCTTCCGGGCCAGGCCGATCGCCGGCACCCGGCGGTAGGTGAAGCCGACCATCGACCGCACGCCGCGGGCCGCGGCCTTCGCGGCGGCCTCGGCCATCGCCTCGGCCTCGGCGACGGTGTTGGCCAGCGGCTTCTCGCAGAGCACGTGCTTGCCGGCCTCGAGCGCGGCGATCGCGATCTCCGCGTGGGTGTCGCCGGGGGTGCAGACGTCGACGAGGGCGACGTCGTCGCGCTCGACCACCCGGCGCCAGTCGGTCTCGGTGGAGTGCCAGCCCAGCCGGCCGGCCGCGGCGGTGACGCGGGCGGCGTCCCGGCCGGCGAGCACGGTGAGCTGCGGGTGCAGGGGCAGGTCGAAGAAGTGGGGGGCGGTGCGCCAGGCCTGCGAGTGCGCGGCGCCCATGAAGGCGTAGCCGATGAGGCCGACGCCGAGGGGAGGTGTCATGGAGGCTCTCTCGGAGAGGTGGAGCCGCGGGGGAGCGGGAACCGCTCCCCCGCGGCTCCGGCGGATCAGGACTCGAACGCGCGGTCGATGAACTGGTCGACGTTGTCGGCCGTGACGACGGGGGCGTTCAGCACGATCTGCCGGGGGACCTCAGCGGAGACCAGGTCCGAGAGGGACTTGTCCTGCGCGACCAGCCGGGCGAGGCGGATGCCGTCCGCGGCCTGGGTGTGCGGGTAGATGACGGTCGCCTGGAGGACGGAGTCGCCCGCCTCGATCGCCCGCATGGCGTTGGCCGAGCCGGCGCCGCCGACCATGACGAACTCGTCGCGGCCGGCGTTCTCGATGGCGGCCAGGACGCCGACGCCCTGGTCGTCGTCGTGGTTCCAGAGCGCGTCGATCTGGGGTGCGGCCTGGAGCAGGTTGGCCGCGGCCTCCTCGCCACCCTCGACGGTGAAGTCCGCCGCGACGCGGTTGGCGACGGTCAGCCCGCACTCGTCGAGCGCGTCGGCGAAGCCCTGGCTGCGGTCCTGGGTCAGCGGCAGCGAGTCGATGCCGGCGATCTCGGCGACGACCGCGTTGGGGTTGTCCCCCACCTGCTCGCAGACGTAGGTGCCGGCGGAGACGCCCATGCCGTAGTTGTCGCCCAGGATGGTGGCGCGGGCGGCGAACGGGCTGTTGAACTCGCGGTCGACGTTGATGACCGGGATGCCGGCCTCCATCGCCTGCAGCGCGACCGGGGTCAGCGCCGCGCCGTCGAAGGGCAGCAGCACGATCGCGTCGACGCCCTGGTTGATGAACGTCTCGACCTGGCTGATCTGGGTGCCGACGTCGTTGGTGCCCTCGGCCACGGTGAGCTCGACGTCCTCGTACTCCTCGGCCGCCGCGCGGGCGGCCTCGGTGATGCCGGCCATCCAGCCGTGGTCGGCGGCCGGCGCCGAGAAGCCGATGGTCACCGTGTCGCCGGCCTCGTCGTTGGAGCTCGCGGCGTTGGTGTCACCGCCGCCTCCCTCGCCGGAGCTCTCCGGGGTGTTGCTGGTGCAGCCGGTCACCAGCGCACCGGCACCGATCAGGGCCACCGCGCTGTAGGACAGGCGGCGGAACGGACGCTGCCTCGCTGCAGACATGTTCTCTCCTCGGGTATCGCTTCCCTGGCAGGGGGCGCCAGGTCGTGTGGGGGGTGCGGGAGTGCCGTGCGCCCAGCGGGCCGTCGGCCCGTGGGGTGGTGCGGGGAGGGAGGGGCGGCGCGCCGCCCCGGTCACGTCGGGGGGCGGTCCGTGCCCTCGCCGGGGCGGGCGCCGCCGGGTCCGCCGTCCGCGCCGGTGCCGCCGGTCACCGCTCCCGCGGGTGAGCCGGTCGCGGCTGGACCGCCGGACGAGGTCCCCGCACCGGGCCGGCGGAAGCTGAACCCGCCGGTGACCAGCCGCTGCTGCAGCATCACGGCGGCGACGATGATCACGCCGCGGGCCACCGCCTGGGCGGAGCTGGACAGGTTGTTCAGGGTGAAGACGTTGCCCAGCGTGGTGAAGATCAGGACGCCGAGCACCGTGCCGACGATCGTGCCCCGGCCACCGATCAGCAGCGTGCCGCCGATGACGACCGCGGCGATCGCGTCGAGCTCCCAGAGCGTGCCGTGGGTGGAGCTGCCGGTCGTCGTCCGGGCCATGATCATGACCGCCGCGATGCCGCAGGTGATGCCCGACAGCACGTAGAGCTTCACCGTGTGCCGCTGCACCCGGATGCCGGCCAGGCGGGCGGCCTCGGCGTTGCCGCCGACCGCGAAGGTGCGCCGGCCGAAGGTGGTGCGGTTGAGCAGCACCCACCCGGCGATGGCGACCAGGGCGAAGATGATCACCAGGGTCGGGACGCCCAGGACGTCACCGGAGAAGAAGGCGAGGAAGTCGCGGTCCTGGACGATCTGGGTGCGCCGGTTGGCGATGATCTCCGCCAGGCCGCGGGCCGCGGCGAGCATCGCCAGCGTGGCGATGAAGGCCGCCAGCTTCCCGTACGCGATGACCAGGCCGTTGACCAGCCCCGCGACGCCGCCGACGACGAGCGCCGTGAACACCATCACGATCCAGTGGACGTCCTCGGCGATCTGCTGGGTGGCCAGCGTCGTCGCCCACACCGACGCCAGCGCCGCGAGCGCCCCGACCGACAGGTCGATGCCCCCACCGATGATCACGAAGGTCATGCCCACGCTGACCACGCCGATGACCGCGGCCAGCCGCAGGATGGTGAGCACGTTGTCGACGTCGGCGAACCGGTCGCCCGCGGTGACCACCCCGACGATGCAGAGGATCGCCAGCGCGACCACCAGGCCGAGGTTGCGGCCGACCGGCCCGGCCATGAAGCCGGGTCCCTTGCCGCGCCCGTCCGATGCGGCGCCGGTGCCGGTGGGGGACGCGCTGTCCACTCCCCCGGTCGTCGCGGTGGTGCTGCCGCTCATGCCACGTCCCCTTCGTGCCGGTTTCCTCGCGGGACGGCGACGCCGGGGTGCGCCGTCCCCTCCATGACCAGGTCGAGCACGCGGTGCTCGTCGAGCGCGCCGGCCGGCTGCTCGGTGACGACGGTGCCGTCGGCGATGACGAGGACCCGGTCGGCCAGGCCCAGCACCTCCGGGATCTCGCTGGAGACGACGACGACGGCCACCCCGCGGTCGGCCAGCGCCCGGACCAGCGCGTAGATCTCCGACCGCGCACCCACGTCGACACCGCGGGTGGGTTCGTCGAGCAGCAGCACCTTGCAGTCGCGCAGCAGCCAGCGGGCCAGGACGACCTTCTGCTGGTTGCCGCCCGACAGGGTGCGGACCTCGCGGTCGACGTCGGCCGGCCGCACGTCCAGCGACTCCACCTGTTCCCGCGCGGCGGCCTTCTCGGCCGCGCCGGACAGGAAACCACCGCGGGTGAAGCGGGCCAGGCTGGAGATGCTGATGTTGCGGTAGACGGAGTCACCCAGGAGCAGCGCCTGGCTCTTGCGCTCCTCGGGCGCCAGGCCGACGCCGGCCGCCACCGCGCCGCCGACGTCCCCTGCCCGCAGCCGGCGGCCGGCGACGCGGACGGTGCCGCTGGTGGCGTGCCGGGCGCCGAAGACCGTCTCGAGGATCTCCGAGCGCCCGGAGCCGACGAGTCCGGCCAGGCCGACGATCTCGCCCGGCCGGACCGAGAAGGAGACCCCGGCGAAGCTGCCGCGCAGGGCGAGTCCCTGCACCTCGAGCAGCGGCGCCTCGTCGAGGTGCGGCTGCGTGCGCCGCTCGGGGAAGACGTACTCGATGGTGCGGCCGGTCATGAGCGTGATGACCTCGCGGGTCGGCGTCTCGCGGGCGGGCAGCCCGGTCGCCACCGTGCGGCCGTCCTTGAGCACGGTGATCCGGTCGCCGATCTCCCGGATCTCCTCGAGCCGGTGGGAGATGTAGACGACCGCGACGTCGTGGGCGGTGAGGTCCCGGATGACGGCGAACAGCCGCCCGACCTCCTCGTTGTCCAGGACGGCGGACGGCTCGTCCATGATGATCAGCTTCGCGTCCTGGGACAGCGCCCGGGCGATGCTGACCATCTGCTGCGAGGCCGCCGACAGCGAGCCGACCTCCGCCCCGGGCCGGATCTCGGGGTGGCCGAGGCGGGTGAGCAGCGCGGTGGCCGCCCGGTTGCCCTCGGCCGGCCGGGTGAGGCCGAACCGGGAGAACTCCCGCCCCAGGAAGATGTTGTCCGCGACGGTCAGGCCCGACACCAGGTCGAGCTCCTGGTAGATCGTGGCGATCCCCAGCGACATCGCCGCCTGCGGGTTGCTCAGCGTGACCGGGGACCCCTGCCAGGAGATCCGGCCACCGTCGGGCTGGTGGGCACCGGCCAGGATCTTGATGAGCGTCGACTTGCCGGCGCCGTTCTGGCCGAGCAGGCAGTGCACCTCGCCCGGGCGGACGTCGAGGTCGACACCGTCGAGCGCCCGGACCCCCGGGAACGTCTTGACGATGTCGTGCATCTCCAGCAAGGGCGTGGTCACGACGGGCCTCCGGCGGCGGGGGGTGCGGCGGCGACGGTGACGCTCGGGGCGCCGGACCGACTGCTGCGCACGACACCACCTCCGGACTTTTGCTCACCGTTGACCATTAGTCTGCTGAGGCGTGAACTTATGTGCGGGCCACGGTGTGGTCAAGGTCGCAGGCGTCGTTTACCGAACCGCAACCTGACCGTGCTCGCTCGAAGGCGGACCGCTCACCCGTGGGGGACGGACGGCCCGGGGTCAGCGGGCGAGGGCCTCGTGGACCGAGTCCTCGTCGAGGAAGCCCTCGATGGCCATGAGGGCCGCCCCCACCCGGCCGGAGAGGTCGGGGGCGTCGCTGACCGTGATCTCCAGGGCCCGGGCGGCGAGCGGCATGGCGCGGCGGTAGACCGCCTCGCGGATCCCCGCCAGCAGGGGCACGCCGGCCTGCGCGACACCGCCGGTCATGACGATGCGGTGCGGGTTGAAGAAGTTGACCAGCGCCGCGAGCACCGTGCCGATCGTCCGGCCGGCGTCGCGCACCAGCTCCAGGGCGATGCCGTCGCCCTGGGCGGCGCGCTCCACGACCTCGCGGGTGCTGGTCACCGGCAGCCCCGCCGCGACGGCGTCGCGCAGCAGCGCCCCGCCTCCCGCGATGGCCTCGAGGCAGTTCTCGTTGCCGCACCGGCAGATCACCGTGCGCCCGTCGGGACGCGCGACGTAGATGTGCCCGATGTCGCCGGCGCTGCCCTGCGCCCCGCGGTACACCCGCCCGTCGACGATGACGCCGCACCCGATGCCCGTGCCCACCTTGACGACCAGCACGTCCTGCACCGAACCGGCCACGCCCATCTCTCCGAGCGCCATGACGTTCACGTCGTTGTCGACGAAGACGGGGCACTCGTAGCGGCCGAAGGCGCTCGGGATGGGGTGGTCGTGCCAGCCCGGCATGATCGGTGGGTGCGAGGGCCGGCCGGTCGAGAACTCCACCGGTCCCGGCACGCCGATGCCCACGGCACACACGTCGGCCGAGGTGAGTCCGGCCTCGGCGAGCACCCCCTGAGCCAGCCGGTCGACCTCGGCCAGCACCGGCCCGGGCCCGTCGGCGATGTCGATGGGGTGCCCGACGGTCGCCAGGACCTGTGCCGACAGGTCGGTGACCGCGACGTCGACGCTGGTCACCCCGAGGTCGACGGCGAGCACGCACCCGGCCCGGCTGTTGAACTGCAGGAGCGTGGGCGGCCGCCCGCCGGTGCTCCACCCCCGCCCGCCCTCGGCGAGGAGGTTGGCCGCGATGAGCTGGTCCACCCGGGCGCTGACCGTGTTCCGCGAGGCGCCGGTGAGCGCGACGAGGTCCGCCCGGCTGCGCGCGCGACCGGTGCGCACGTGACGCAGCAGCGCGCCGGCCGAGGCGGAGATGTGCGGCACGCGGTCATAGTGGCACGCGCCGGGTCCTCTCCCGAGCGCGTCGGCGCCGCCGTCCACCGCGGACCACCCGTGCGCGCGGCATCACGGTCAGCCGCGACCATCCGTCCCGGCGACGCCGATGAGAATCGCGGCGACGTCTCCGGGGTGGGTGTGCACCGTCATGTGCGCGGCACCGGGCAGCTCGACCAGCCGGCCCCGTGGCGCGGCGGCGGCCACGGTCAGCGCCCAGTCCCGGGGACAGAGCCGGTCGCGGGTGCCGCGGACCACGGTGACCGGGAGCGCTCCCCCGCGCAGCCGGACGGTGATGTCGTCGGGGGCCGCGCGGCGCCACAGCTGCCGCATCGCCCGCGGCCCGGTGTGCAGCCACTGGGCGAGGACCAGGGGCACCTGCGCCCACGGCTCGCGGGCCGCCGTCCGCAGCCAGCGTCCGGCCAGCACCGGCCAGGAGCGCAGCCGCGGGTCGGTGGTCGGCCCCAGCAGCACGAGCGCGACCACCCGGGGGTCGTCGGCCACCGCGGCGACCACCTGGCAGCTCTGCGAGTGCCCGACGAGCAGCACCGGCCCGCTGCCGAGCCGGGCCGCCAGCAGGTCGGCGAGCGCGGCGACGGACGGCACCGGTCCGCGGCGCCCCATGCCGGGCAGCAGGACGACGTCGGCGTCGACCAGGGCGCGAACCCGCGCCGACGACCGGTCGTCCAGGCCGAGGCCGGGGACCAGGACCACCCGGGCGGGACTGCGCACCCGGACAGGCTCCACGCCCGCCCGGAGGTGACGCCCGGCGGGGAGGAGGCCAGACTGTGGCCTGGATCGCCCGGGGTCGGGACCGGCCCGGAGACGCCTGAGTGGGAGACTCATTCATCATGACGACATCACCTGCGACCGATCGCGTCGGCGCCGCCTCGTCCGGACGTCCCAGGGTCGTCATCGTCGGCTCCGGCTTCGGCGGTCTGTTCGCCGCGAAGGCGCTCAAGCGGGCACCGGTGGACGTCACGGTCATCGGCAAGACCAGCCACCACCTCTTCCAGCCGCTGCTCTACCAGGTGGCCACCGGGATCCTGTCCGAGGGCGAGATCGCCCCGGCGACCCGCGAGGTGCTCCGCGGGCAGCGCAACGCGCGGGTCGTCCTCGGCGAGGTCACCGACGTCGACCTGACCGCCCGGACGGTCACCTCGTCCATCCTCGGCCGCACGACCGTGCACCACTACGACGAGCTGATCGTGGCGGCCGGTGCGGGCCAGTCCTACTTCGGCAACGACCGGTTCGCCGAGTTCGCCCCCGGCATGAAGAGCATCGACGACGCCCTCGAGCTCCGCGGCCGCATCTTCGGCGCCTTCGAGCTGGCCGAACTGGCCACCGACCAGGCCGAGATCGACCGGCTGCTGACCTTCGTCGTCGTCGGTGCCGGACCGACCGGTGTGGAGATGGCCGGGCAGATCGCCGAGCTGGCCCGCCGCACGCTGCGCCGCGACTTCCGGTCCATCGACCCCACGTCGGCCCGGGTGATCCTGCTCGACGCCGCACCCAAGGTGCTGCCCTCGTTCGGCGACAAGCTCGGCGACGCCGCGCGCCGCCAGCTCAACCGGATCGGCGTCGAGGTCCAGCTCGGCGCGATGGTCACCGACGTCGACGCCAACGGCCTCGAGGTCAAGGACGGCGACGGCCACGTCCGGCGGATCAACGCGGCCACCAAGATCTGGGCGGCCGGCGTCCAGGCCTCCTCGCTGGGGCGGCTGCTGGGCGAGCGCTCCGGCGCCGAGGTCGACCGGGCCGGGCGGGTCTCCGTCCAGCCCGACCTGACCCTGCCCGGCCACCCCGAGGTGCACGTGGTCGGCGACATGATGAGCCTCGACCGGCTGCCCGGCGTGGCGCAGGTGGCCATCCAGGGCGGGAAGTACGCCGCCAAGGCGATCACCCGCCGGCTGGAGGGCAAGCCGCCGCAGAAGCCCTTCCACTACTACGACAAGGGCTCCATGGCGACGATCTCGCGGTTCTCCGCGGTCGCCGACATCTCGAAGTTCAAGTTCGAGGGCTTCCTCGCCTGGGTCATCTGGCTGGTCGTGCACCTCATGTACATCGTCGGTTTCAAGAGCCGCATCACCACGGTGCTGCACTGGGCCGTGAGCTTCCTCGGCCGCGGCCGCTCCCAGCGCGTCGCGACCCAGCAGCAGGTGTACGGCCGGCTCGCGCTGGAGCAGCTCGGGCCCGGCTTCTCGGTCTCCAAGACCGGCGGCCCCAAGGACCCGGCTGCGCCGGCCGAGGACGTGACGGAGCGCCGGTCGGCCTAGCCCGGACGCACGCGCCGGGGCGCCGTGGCGATCAGGGCCGTCGGCGGGTGCTGGTCCGCTCCACGACCTGCCAGCCGTGCCGCGCCGCGGCCGCGGTCGGGAGTCCGAGCGCGGCACGGGCACAGTCGGCGCCTGGTCGCGCAGGGACTGCGCCAGGGTGGTGAGACCGGCGGGCGCGGCCGCGTCGCTGTCGTCCCAGCCGGTGAGGGCGACGTCGTCGGGGACGCGCAGGCCGGCCCTCGCCGTCCTGGCACCCTCGGCGTGGTCTCCGCCGCCTCCCCCTTCCTGCTCGGCAGCCTGGCGGACCGGCACGGGCTGGCTGCCGCCTTCGCGCTCCAGCCCGCGCTGATCGGTCTCTGCGTCCTCCTGCTCTGGGCCGGGCTCCGTGCCCGCCGCGCCGCCTGAGGAGGGACCTCGCGTCCGGTCAGCCCAGCCAGGTGCCGAGGGCGGCGTCCACCAGGTCGGGGAGGACGACGTGGCCGCCGTCGAACTCCTCGTAGGTGACGTCGTAGGCGCCCCCGAGCTCGTGGGCCAGCCGCCGGCCGCAGTTCTCCACCGGGAGCACGCGGTCGCCGGTGCCGTGGCTGATCCACACCCGCGGCCGGCCCTCGCGCCGGGGCGGGACGGCGAAGCCCGGCGAGAAGGCCAGCACCGCGTCCACCAGGTCCCCGTTGGCCAGGCCCAGGCTCAGTGCGTAGGACGCACCGTCGGAGAAGCCGCCCAGCGCCACCCGGCCGACCGATGTGGTCGCGAACACCCGCTCGAGCGCCTCGTCGAGGACGGCGACGTCCCGGCCGAGGCCGCCGGCGATGAGGTCCCAGGTCCGACCCACCGACGTCGTCGCCAGGACCAGGACACCCCGGGCTCCCGCCGGCTCCGCGACGGCGGCCAGGCTCTGCTGCGCCGTCCCGCCGGCGCCGTGGCAGAAGACGAGCAGCGGACGTGGTCCCGGCCCACCGGGTGGCACGGCGAGCAGCGCCTCCGCGCGCCCACCCACGTCCAGGGCGTGCACGCCGGGCGCCACCGGCGGCCCGGACGGCCAGCTGGGCCGGCTGTGCAGCCGGCCGGCGCGGTCCTGCGGCGCGGCCACCGTCAGACGGCGTGCGCCAGCGGCGGCACGTGGGCGTCGGACCGCTCCAGGTGCAGCGGCCGCAGCGGGCGGGTGGACTCGAACCAGAGGAAGGCGTCGTAGCGCTCCCCCAGCACGGTCGGCACGTAGTTGCCCCAGCGTTCCCGCTCCGGCCGGTAGACCACGCCGATCGCCCGGTGGTCGAGGCTCCGGTCCAGCTCCGCCGGGCGCGGCCCGGCGGCCGGCCAGACGAGCAGGGCGTCGTGCCCGACCTCGGCGTGCAGCAGCGCCTCCAGGCTGCCGGCCCGCGCCTCGGGCACCGGCATCTCCTGCATCTGCTCGCCCCATGCCGTCGCGGCGATCACCCCGCCGGAGTGGGCGCCCAGCCCCACGAGGACGACGTCGTCCGTGCCGTGCCGCTCGCGCAGCAGCTGGCCGACGTTGACCATCCCGCCCGCGGCCATGTCGGTGGCCCGCGCGTCACCGATGTGGGTGTTGTGCTCCCCCACCACGGCTCTGCCGCCGGTGTGCTCCAGCAGCCGGTCGAGGGTGTCGGCCATGTGCACGTCGCGGACGTTCCACGACTGCGCCGACCCGCCCACCATCGCCCGGTAGTACCGCTCGGCATCCGCGACGACGCCGGCGTTCATCTCCGCCGAGAAGTGCGCCTCGGGATCACCCGCGGGTGCCCGGCGGCCGCGGTCGGCGCACAGGTGCTGCAGCAGGTCGACGACCGCCTGCTCGCACGTCGTGGGCGCGAAGCGGGTGGCGAACGCGTACTCGGCGCCGTCCTCCCCGAAGGGCTCGAAGCAGCGCAGCGCCTGGACGGCCTTGTCGACGGAGTCGGGCTCGTGCTCCCGGAGCCAGGCGACCAGCTCGTGCATCGAGTCTCAGAGGCTGTAGACGTCCAGCCCGTAGAACCCGACCCGGTCGCCGTCGGGCCGGGCGGCGTTCCACCCCCGCAGCCAGCGGCAGAAGTCGACGACGTCGTCGTTGGCCCACATCCAGGTGGGCCAGCGGGCGTACGCGTCGAGGGCCTCCCGGGGGTCGCAGTCCGCACCGGCGCGGAGCTTGACGCTCCGGTTGACCCGGTAGCAGTCGGGCCAGTCGCCCTCCACGGCCACGAACCCGAAGCCGTGCTCCTCGACCAGCCGCCGGGTCAGCGCCGCCCGCCACGCGTAGTACTCGTGCGTGCCGTGGCTGGCCTCGCCGATCGCGACGACGCGCGACCCGCCGATCCGGTCCAGCAGCGGATCGAGGTCGGCGGGGTCGCGCAGCGGTCGGGCGAGGTCCGCGAGCCCGGTCACGGGGTCACTCGGCGGAGCCGGGCTCGGCCATCTGCCGGTGCGCCTTCGACTTCAGCCGGTCAGGGAGGACGGAGTTGACCGCCCCCTGCACCTTGGTCTTCAGCGATCCGGCGACCACCTTGTCCTCGCCCTTCATCAGCGCCGCGAAGCCCTGCGCCGCCACCTGGGCGGGGTCGTCCTTGGGGCCGGCACCGATCTTGGTGTCCTGCAGCTCCGCCCGGTCGAAGAACTCCGTGTCGGTCGGCCCGGGCATCAGCGAGGTGACGGTGACCCCGGTGTCCTCGAGCTCCTCGACCAGCGCCTCCGCGAAGGACTGGAGGAAGGACTTCGAGGCGTTGTAGACGGCCTGGAACGCCCCGGGCATCGTCGAGGCGATCGACGAGGTGATCAGCAGCCGGCCCTCGTTGCGGGCCACCATGTCCCGGAGCACCAGCTTGGCCAGCCGCACCGTCGAGGTGACGTTCAGCTCGATGATCGCGACCTCGTCCTCGATGTCGTTCTCCACGAACGGGCCGCCGTGCCCGATCCCGGCGTTGAGCGCCGCGGCCGCGAGCGGCCGGCCGGTGGCCTGGACCGCGGCGTGGACGGCCGCGACCCCGGCGGCGGTGCGCAGGTCGGCCTGCACGGTCTGGACCGTCTGCGCACCGCTGCGCAGCCGCTCGGCGGCGGAGGCCAGCTCGGCGTCCTCCGCGGTGACGACGAGGTCGAAGCCGGCGCCGGCGAACTGGCGGGCCAGTTCCAGGCCGATCCCGCTGGAGGCTCCGGTGACGAGGGCGAGGGGACGCGAGTCGCTCATGCCCTGCCTCTACCCGTCGGCCCGCCGAGCACGCGCGACAGCGGCGGCTGCCGGCAGTGGGAGCGTCACGGCTCGGCGTACCAGGCGAAGCCCAGCCCCGGGACCACCAGCCGGCCGTCCCGGACGCGGAGCGGGCCGTCGCTGCCGTGCACCTGCTCGAAGGTCCCGTAGCCGGTCACGGTGTCGGCGTCGAGGCCGCGAGGGTGCGGCGAGAAGTTGGCCACCCCGACGAAGGCACCGCTGCGCGGGTGCTCGCGCCGCCACACCAGGACCTCGTCGCTCCCGGCGTCCAGCAGCACCGACTCGACGCCGGCGCGCAGCGCGAGCAGCGAGCGCCGGACCGCGCCGAGCCGCTGCAGCTGCCCGAACACCCGGCCCTCGAGCGTGGCGGGGTCGCCGCGGCGCTCGCCGGCGGCCCAGTCCATCGGGGGCCGGTGCAGCCAGCGGTTGTCCGGCGCCCGCTCGGGGTCGGCGAGGTAGCCGCTGTCGTTGCGCATCGCGAGCTCGTCGCCCATGTACAGCAGCGGGATGCCGCCCCAGGCGAAGGCCACCGAGTACAGCAGGACCAGCCGCCGGATGCCGGCGTCCAGCGCGGCGTCGTCGCCGGCCTCGAGCGCTGCCTCGATGCCGCACAGCGACGCCGCGGAGCCCGACACGCGGGCGTCGCCGGTCGCCTCGTTCTCCTGGAACAGGGCACCGCGCGCGTACGAGCCCGGGAACCGGCCGGCGTAGAAGTCGTTGAGGAAGCGCCGGTGCGCGAAGGGGTCCAGCCCCACGGCGGCGGCGTCCTCGTCGGCGACCGCCCAGCCGATGTCGTCGTGCCCTCGGACGTAGGTGACCCAGGAGGCCGTCGGTGGGATCGGCTTCATCCGGCCGAGCGCCTGCCGGGCCAGCCGGGTGTCCTGGGTGGCCAGGCTGCTCCACAGCAGCACCATGAGCTGGTTGTGGTAGGCCAGGTCGCACTCGGGCCGGTACCGGTCGTGGCCTCCGAGGTAGGGCACCAGGTCGTCGGGCGACACGATCGCCTCGGCCTTGAACACCACACCGGGTGCGGCCAGCCGGGCGAGCGCGTGCAGCAACTGGAGCAGGGAGTGCCCCTCCGGCTGGTTCTGGCAGCTGGTGCCCAGCCGCTTCCACATGAACGGGACGGCGTCCATGCGGAAGACGTCGACCCCGCGGTTGGCCAGCCAGGTGATCTCCCCCAGCATCCTCAGGGTCACCTCGGGGTTGGCGTAGTCGAGGTCCCACTGGTACGGCCAGAACGTCGTCCAGACCCAGCCCCCGGCGCCGCCGCAGGCCTCGGGCACCCAGCTGAACGAGCCCGGCGCCCGGTCCGGGAACACCTCGGGGATCGTGGCGTCGTACGCGTCGGGCATCGTCCGGTCGGGGAAGGCGGTGTAGAAGCCCGCGTAGGCGGGGTCCCCGGCCAGCCACCCCTGCGCCCAGGCGTGCTCCCGGGCGGTGTGGTTGAGGACCAGGTCGATGCACAGGCTCATGCCCCGGTCGTGCAGCGCCGTAGCCACCTGCTCGAGGTCGGCCATCGTGCCCAGCCGGGGGTCCACCGCGCGGTAGTCGGCCACCGCGTACCCGCCGTCGTTCTCGCCCGGACGCGGACGGAGCAGCGGCATGAGGTGCAGGTAGGTGGTGCCCAGCTCGGCGAGGTGGTCGAGGTGGCCGGGCAGCCGGTCAAGGGTGCCGCAGAACCGGTCGACGTAGCAGACGTAGCCCTGCACGCGCGCCCGCTGGAACCAGCCGGGGTCGATCTCCCGGCGGCGGTCGATCCGGCGCAGCGCCGCCGGCCGTTCGCCCGCGGCGGTCAGCACCATCCGCAGCGCCCGCTCGAAGAGCTCGTCCGCGGCCGGCCCGTAGAGGACGGCGAGGGGCTCGTGCACGTCGAACAGCGCGAGGTCGGCCCGGCTGAGGAAGGCGTCGGCGTCGGCGGCGCCCAACGCGGCCACCGCGTCCGGCTCCAGCCGGGGCCGGAGGGCCGCCCACGCCCGCCGCGCCGCCTCGTTGCGGGCGGCCGCCGGAACCGTCACCGGGTCAGTATCGCGGCGGTGTTCGCCCACGGCATGACCACCGCCGCGGACCGCTCGCCCGGCGTTCACTGGAGGGCGTAATCGAGTAATCAGGAGGTGGGCCGTGAGCCTGGCACCCGAGTCCGACACTGGCGCGGCGCTGGACGCCTACTCCCGCATCGTCACCGCGGTCGCCGCCGACCTCACCCCGCACGTGGCCGCTCTGCAGATCACCGGCCCCGGTGGTCGCGGCGGCGCCGGGTCGGCCGTCGTCGTCCCCGGGGACGGGCTGCTGCTCACCAACGCCCACGTGGTCGGCCCGGCCCGCCGCGGCCGGGCGGTGTTCAGCGACGGCAGCGAGTCCGACGTCGAGGTCGTCGGGGCCGATCCGCTGTCCGACCTGGCCGTCGTGCGCGCCCGGTCCGCGACCCCGCCCCCGGCGGTGCTGGGCGACGCCGCGCACCTGCGGGTGGGCCAGCTCGTCGTCGCCGTCGGCAACCCGCTCGGGCTGGCCGGCTCGGTGACCGCCGGCGTGGTCAGCGGCCTGGGGCGCTCCCTGCCGACCCGCGACGGCCGTACCGCCCGGGTGGTCGAGGACGTCATCCAGACCGACGCCGCGCTCAACCCCGGCAACTCCGGCGGAGCCCTGGCCGACTCGGCCGGCCGGGTCGTCGGCGTCAGCACCGCGGTGGCCGGCTGGGGGCTGGGGCTGGCCGTGCCGGTCGACGAGACGACCCGCCGGATCGTCGCGGCCCTGGTCCGGGACGGCCGGGTGCGCCGCGCC
This sequence comes from Geodermatophilus sabuli, assembly GCF_010686765.1. Classification (GTDB taxonomy): domain Bacteria; phylum Actinomycetota; class Actinomycetes; order Mycobacteriales; family Geodermatophilaceae; genus Geodermatophilus; species Geodermatophilus sabuli_A. The sequence goes on from NZ_JAAGWF010000005.1 coordinate 228,729, forward strand.
TACCTCGGCCTGGTCAGCACGCCGGCGCCGCTGCCGGCCGCGCTCGCCGAACGGACCGGCCGCCGGCGCGGGCTGCGGATCGTCGACGTGGTGGCGGGCTCCCCGGCCGACCGGGCCGGCCTCAAGGCCGGCGACCTCGTGCTCGAGGCCGCGCGGGCGCCGGTCGCGGAGGCGCAGAGCCTGCAGCGGCTGCTGTTCGAGGACGCCATCGGGGTACCGCTGCCGGTCACCGTCCACCGGCGCGGGGCCATGGTGGACGTCATCACGGTGCCCACCGAGTTGAGCGGCGCGTGACCGGCGGGGACCCTCGTCCCCCGACCGGACGGGCACCGGCTCACCCCTTGGGGCGGGAACCCTCCGGCCGGACTGCGGAGTGTCACCGGAGCGACCGATGCTGTCCCCGGATGGAACGGGGGGTCCCATGCGGCCGGAACGACAGGGTGGCATCGCGCTGCTCTCACTGCTCTACGCGGTGAGCGCGGCGTTGTGTGCCGTCGGCGCTGTGCAGCCGATGTCCTCGCGGACGCCGGTCCCGCTGCTGTGGGCGCTCGCCGGCATCGGTGCCGCCGGGGCGGCCGTGCTCTGGGTGCGCCGCGACCGCCTGGGCAGCGGCACGGTGCACGTGGCGGTGCTGCTCATGTCCGCCCTCGTCGGCGTGCTGGCCTGGCGCTCGGCCACCGCGGTGGGCATCGTCGGGCTCGGTCCGGCGATGGTCGCGCTCGGCGTCTTCGCGGCGCACTTCCTCTCCCACGGCGCTGCCCGCGGGCACGTGGCCTTCCTGCTGAGCGCGGCCTCCGCCGGCGCCACCGCAGCCGAGCCGTCGGGCTTCCTCGCGCCGTGGACCACCATGGTGGTGACCGTCGTGATCCTCACCGAGGCGCAGGCGCGCATCTCCGGCCAGCTGCACCGCGCCGCGGGCACCGATCCGCTGACCGGGCTGGCCAACCGGCGCGCATGGGAGGCGGAGGCCTCGCGCACCCTCGCGCACGCACTGCGCACCGGCGAGCCGCTGACCGTGGCCGTGCTCGACCTCGACGGCTTCAAGGCGATCAACGACGAGGACGGCCACGGGGCCGGAGACGCCCTGCTGCAGGCCCTCGCCGAGCGCTGGAGCGAGCAGCTGCGCCTCGCGGACCTGCTCGGTCGCTTCGGCGGCGACGAGTTCGTCCTGTGCCTGCCCGGCACCGACGCGGTCCGGGCCGAGGAGCTGCTCAGCCGGCTGCGGTCCAGCCACCCGGCGTCGTGGTCGGCCGGGACGGCGGCCGCGCGCGCCGGCGACACCCTGCCCGAGCTGCTCCTGCGCGCGGACGCGGAGCTGTACCGGCACAAGCGGCGCAGCGGCCGGATCGCCTGAACGGGCCCGTCAGGGACGCCGCCAGTCGTCCGAGCGCAGGTGCGAGCCGGCCATCGGGCCCATCTGCAGCATCCCGCCGTCCACCGCCCAGGACGCACCGGTGACGTACCCGGCCGCCGGCGAGGCGAGGAAGGCGACGACGGCGGCCACCTCGCGGGCGTCGCCGGGCCGGCGCAGGGGCACCCCGGGGCGCTCGTGCCCGGGAGCGGTGGGGTCCTCGTCCTCCTGACCGGTCATCTCGGTGGCGATCTCGCCCGGGGCGACGGCGTTGACGGTGATGCCGTGCTCGGCGAGCTCCAGCGCGGCCACCCGGGTCAGCAGCCCCAGGCCGCCCTTGGCCGCGCAGTAGGCCGCGGCACCGACGCGTGGCTGGTGCTCGTGCACGCTGGTGATGTTGACGATCCGACCGCCGCGGCCGGCGGCGACCATGCGCCGCGCCGCGCGCTGCAGACAGAGGAAGGCACCGTCCAGGTCGGTGGCCAGCACCTCCCGCCAGGTGTCGAGGTCCAGCTCGAGCAGCGGGGTGGCATGGCCGGTGCCGGCGTCGTTGACCAGGACGTCGAGTCCGCCCAGCGCCTCGGCCAGCTCGTCGACGACGTCCGCCGCGCCGGGCAACCGGGTGAGGTCGAGGTGGCGCACCTCGGCCCGGCGACCCAGGTCACGGACCTCCTCGGCGGTGGCCTCGGCGGCGGCCTGCGCGCGGTACCAGGTGATGCCGACGTCGCAGCCGGCCTCGGCGAGGGCGACCGCGGTGGCCCGGCCGATGCCCGACTCCGAGCCGGTGACGACGGCGACGCGCGGCGCTGCGCTCTGGGTCATGCGCCGACGCTAAGACCCGTGCCGCGGACCCGCGAGGGGCAGAGAGGGTGGTGGGCCCCTCTGCAGGGTCCCGCCGCGAGCCTGCGAGTGGCGGGGGGCAGAGGGGTCCTCTCTCAGGCTGCGACGGCCAGGCGCTCGTCGAGCAGACCGTCGACGGCCGCCGCGGCCTCGGCCACCCGATGGGTGTTCTCGGCCGACGGGCAGTGCGCCTGCGCGCTGCGGGCGACGCCGAGGGCGATGTAGGCGACGGCGATCTCCAGGTCGAGGTCGTCGAGGCTGCTGACGGTGCGGGTCATGGTGACCTCCCGGCGAGTGCGATGCCTGTCGTCCCGGTGCCACGGTGCCGCTCCCGCGTTCGCCGCGGCAGCCGCACCCTGGGGTGGCTCCCGTCCCCAGTCGGAGGGGACGACCCGGACGTTAGGCGGGGGGTACGACAGGAACCGCGCGGTCGAACCGGTCGGCCCAGCCGCGCAGGTGCTCGCGCAGCTCCGGCGGGCCGACCACGCTGAACTCCGCGCCGAGGGAGCCCAGGGCGAGGGCGGCCCAGTCCAGGTCGTCGGGCTCGGTGGTGACCCTGCAGCGCCCCGGGCCGGCGTCTTCGACCGCGGCCCAGCGGCCGATCCGCGCCCGGACGTCGTCGGCCGGGGCCGCCACGAGCGCCTCCACCCGCCACCCCGTCGCCCGTACGCCGAGCCCGGCCCGCACGAACGCGACGGCGTCCTCGGCCGGGAGCCGCCGCGGGGCGAAGCGGGCGCCGGTCGCCCGGGGGGCGCTCAGCCGGTCGAGGCGGAAGCTGCGCCAGTCCCCGCGCGTGAGGTCGTAGGCGACCAGGTACCAGCGCCGCCCCAGCGAGACCAGCCGGTGCGGCTCCACCTCGCGGTCGGTCGGGGTGCCGTCGGCGGCGGTGTAGGCGAAGGCCAGTCGCTCGACGTCCCGGCAGGCCGAGGCCACGGTGGTGAGCGCGGCGGGGTCGACGACGTCCCGGGGCCCGCCCCAGGACGCCGGCTCGGTCACCGCCCGCAGAGCCTCCACCCGGCGCCGCAGCCGGGCCGGCATCACCTGCACCACCTTGGCCAGCGCGCGCACCGACGACTCCGCCGTCCCGGCGACCGCGCTGTGTGCCGCCGCCTGCAGCCCGATGACCAGCGCGACCGCCTCCTCGTCGTCGAGGACCAACGGTGGCAACGCCGCTCCCGGGGCCAGCTGGTACCCGCCGTCGACGCCACGCTGCGCCTCCACCGGGTAGCCGAGCGTCCGGAGCCGGTCGACGTCGCGGCGCAGCGTGCGCACCGAGATCCCCAGCCGGTCGGCGAGGTCGGCGCCGGCCCAGTAGCGGCGCTGCTGGAGCAGGGACAGCAGGCGCAGGGTGCGGCCACCGGGGTCGGTCATGTCCGCCATCTTGTCCGGGATTGCGGTCAGGATCTGGCACTTGTGCCCCATAGCGTGGTGCCTGACCGAGATGACGGACACCGGAAGGCGGACACCATGGACGCGACCACCACCCTCACCCGCGAGCGCGCCGACCTGCTGGAGACGCTGGCCGCCCACCGGCACTTCCTCCGCTACACCGTCCGCGGGCTCACCGACGACCAGGCCCGGCAGCGGACGACGGCCAGCGAGCTGACCCTCGGCGGGCTGGTGAAGCACGTGGCCGCCCAGGAGGCCAACTGGGTCCGCTTCATCGTGGAGGGCCCCGCAGCCGTCGCCCCGCCCACCGAGGAGTCCGGGTGGGCCGCGTGGGGAGCGGAGTTCCGGATGGGTCCCGGCGAGACCCTCGACGGCGTCCTCGCGGACTACGCGGAGGTCGCCCGGCGCACCGACGAGCTGGTGCGCACGCTGCCCGACCTCGACGCCGGCCACCCGCTGCCCGAGGCGCCGTGGTTCGAGCCGGGCGCGTTCCGCTCGGCTCGCCGGGTGTTCCTGCACATCGTGGCCGAGACCGCCCAGCACGCCGGGCACGCGGACATCCTGCGGGAGTCCCTGGACGGCCAGAAGTCCATGGGGTGATCCGCGCGTCACCTGGCGGGCGGTGCGTCGTCCTCCAGGGCGTGCAGGTGCTCGACCGCCCGGTCGCGGGCGGCGGCGGCCTCGGTGGCCTGCCGCTCGGCGGTCCGGCGGTGCCGTTCGGCGGTCCTGAGCTCGTCGGTGGCCTCGGCGGCCGCCCGCTCGACCCGCGCCAGCTCGTCGGCGAGCTCGGTGACCCGGGCCTGGAGCTCGCTCCGCCGTGCGTCGAGGTCGTCGACGCGGAACTGCTCCTCCTCCGCGGCGGCCCGGGTCTCGGCGGCCACGGTGGTCGCCTCCTCGACGGCCTGCCGTGCCTCCGCCAGCTCGCGCAGGCGCTTCTCCTCGGCCGCCCGCCGGGCCTCCTCCTCCCGCTGCCGGCGGCGCTCGGCCGCGTCGGCACCGACCGCCGTCGCCGGCCGCTCCGGCCGGTCCGGCCGGGTTGCGCGCGGCGGGGGCACCAGGCGCAGGTCGGGCCGGCTGCCGGTGGTGCCCAGGCCGCTGTAGGACATGGGCGCGGTCAGCCGACCCGACAGCAGCGCCTCCCCCGCCTCCGGATCGGCCATCGCCGCGCGCAGCGTGTCCTCGACCTGGGCCTCGACGGAGCTGCTGATCCGGTGCCCCCGCTCCCGGGCCAGGGCACCGGCCTGGCGGGTGAGTGCGTTGAGCAGCTGGGAACGCTGCCGGTTGAGCGCTCTCAGCTGGTCCCCGGCCAGGCTCTCCTGCGCCTCGCGGAGCAGTCCGCCGAGTTCGACGAGCGACTCGATCTCCGCGCGGTGGGCCTGCACCAGGACGTTGCACGCCCACGCCGCCGTGGACGGCTTGGGCAGCTCGCCGATCGCCTTGGCCAGCGGGCGGTCGCCGTCGGCGCGGGCGTCGTCCTGCCGGGCCTTGCGCAGCGCGATGAACTCCTCGGGCGGCACCGCGTAGAGCTCGCCGGCCACGTCCTCGAGATCCATGCCACCTCCGTGCGGTCCTGCGCCGTGGTGGCCGTCGAGCCGGGAGTACCCGGAGTTCGTCGCACCCGGGGGCGCCCGCGGCTGACGGTCAGGCGGTGCGGGGGCCCTTCCAGATGTCGATGCCGGCGTCCACGGCGTGCTGGTCGATGGCGGCCAGCTCGTCGTCGGTGAAGTCCAGCCGGTCCAGGGCGGCGATGTTCTGCTCGAGCTGGCCGACGCTGCTCGCACCGACGAGCACGCTGGTCACCCGCGGGTCCCGCAGCGCCCACGCGAGCGCCAGCTGCGCCAGGCTCTGACCGCGCCCGCCCGCGATCTCGTGCAGGGCGCGGACGTGGGTCAGTGCCTCGTCGGTGATCAGGTCGGTCGACAGCGACTTGCCCTGGCTGGCCCGTGAGCCCTCGGGGATGCCGTCCAGGTACTTGTCGGTGAGCATGCCCTGGGCCAGCGGGGAGAACGCGATGCAGCCGGCGCCGACGTCCTCGAGGGTGTCGAGCAGGCCCTCGGTCTCGATCCAGCGGTTGAGCATCGAGTAGGAGGGCTGGTGGATCAGCAGCGGCGTCCCGAGGTCGGCGAGGATCTCGGCGGCCCTGGCGGTGTCCTCCGGCGAGTAGGACGAGATGCCGGCGTAGAGCGCCTTGCCCGACCGGACGGCGAGGTCGAGTGCACCCATCGTCTCCTCGAGCGGCGTGCTCGGGTCGGGCCGGTGCGAGTAGAAGACGTCGACGTACTCGAGGCCCATGCGGCGCAGTGACTGGTCGAGGCTGGCCAGGACGTACTTGCGGGAGCCCCCGCCGTGCCCGTACGGACCGGGCCACATGTCGTAACCGGCCTTGGTCGAGATCACCAGCTGGTCGCGGTAGGGCGCGAAGTCATCGGCGAGGTGGCGGCCGAAGTTCGTCTCCGCGGAGCCGTACGGCGGGCCGTAGTTGTTGGCCAGGTCGAAGTGGGTGACGCCGAGGTCGAAGGCGCGCCGGAGGATGGCGCGCTGCCGGTCGAACGGGACGTCGTCGCCGAAGTTGTGCCACAGCCCGAGGCTCACGGCCGGCAGGTCCAGGCCGCTGCGGCCGGTGCGCCGGTAGGTCATGGAGTCGTAGCGGGTGTCGGACGCGCAGTACGGCATGCCCCGATCCAACCAGCGCGCCCGCGTACCGGCCCGTCGCCTGCTCTGCGGCCGACGCCCCGTGGCCCGTGAGGGTGAGTGAGGTGGCCGGTCCCCCGGTCGCGCGGAGCAACTCCCACCGGCGGCCGGACGGCTGGCGGGCCGGCCGGTCGAGGGGCCCGCCTGCTCGCGCGGCGGGTGGCTCGACCCCTGGGAGGGGGGCACGCGAGGGCCTAGGGTCGGGTCGTCAGTGGTCCCCTCCGACCCGGGAGATGTCGTGCTCCGCCTACTCGGACTCCTGCTGGTCATCTGGCTGGCGATCACCATCCTCGGTGCGGTCGTGAAGGGCCTGTTCTGGCTGGCCATCGTCGGTCTCGTCTTCTTCGTCGCCACCGCGGCGCTCGGCTGGGGCAAGCAGCAGAAGCGGCTCTGACCGCCGGGTGCCGGGCCCATCGGTTGAGCCCGGGGGTGTCGCAGCGACCGTCCGTCCAGCAGTGCCCCAGCAGCGGTGCCCCGGCTCCGCACGAGGCGGAACCGGGGCACCGACGTCCTGAGCCGGCCGACTACGTCAGCTGCAGCCGCTGGTGGAGCCGCAGCCCTCGCAGACGTAGCAGCTGCCGGCCGGGCGCATCTTCGTCCCGCAGGTCATGCACAGCGGCGCGTCGGTCGCCGTGCCGGTGACCAGCTCGAACAGCTCGGCCGAGGAGTGCGCCTCGGTGATCGGCTTCCCCGCCGGGGCCTCGGGCTTGGGCTCCGGCTTGGCAGGCGCCTCGGTCGGCACGGAGCTGCGCAGCGCCTCCACGTCGACCTCCTCCTCCACCACGTCGGCGGTGGAGGCCGAGGTGCCGTAACCGGACACCTGGGCGGCCCGCTCCTCGGCGCTGAAGATGCCGAGCTCGGCGCGCTTGTCCACGGGCAGGTGGTCCAGCGCCAGGCGACGGAAGATGTAGTCCATCACCGACTGGGCGATGCGGATGTCCGGGTCGTCGGTCATACCGGCCGGCTCGAAGCGCATGTTGGTGAACTTCTGGATGTAGGTCTCCAGCGGCACACCGTGCTGCAGCGCGATCGAGATGCCGATCGAGAAGGCGTCCATCACGCCGGCCAGGGTCGACCCCTGCTTGCCCAGCTTGAGGAAGACCTCGCCCAGGCTGCCGTCCTCGTACATGCCCGCGGTCATGTAGCCCTCGGCGCCCGCGACGCTGAACGACGTGGTCATGCTCGTCCGCTTCTTGGGCAGCCGCTTGCGCACCGGGTGCGACATGGCGGCCGGCGCCGCCACCTCGGTCGTGGCGGCCACGTCGCTGCTGGCCTTCTTGGCCTTGCCGTCGGACAGGGGCTGACCGACCTTGCAGTTGTCGCGGTAGATCGCCAGCGCCTTGAGGCCTGACTTCCAGCCCTGGAAGTAGATGTTCTCGACGTCCTCGATGGTCGCCGTCTCGGGCATGTTCACCGTCTTGCTGATGGCGCCGGAGATGAACGGCTGCACCGCGGCCATCATCCGGACGTGGCCCATCGGCGCGATGGCCCGCTCACCCATCGCGCAGTCGAAGACCTCGTAGTGCTCCGGCCGCAGGCTCGGGGCGTCGACGACGTGCCCGTGCTCCGCGATGAACTCGACGATCGCCTCGATCTGCTCACCCTGGTAACCGAGGCTCTTCAGCGCCCGCGGCACCGTCTGGTTGACGATCTGCATGGAGCCGCCGCCGACCAGCTTCTTGTACTTGACCAGCGAGAAGTCCGGCTCGATGCCAGTTGTGTCGCAGTCCATCATGAAGCCGATGGTCCCGGTGGGGGCCAGCACGGAGGCCTGCGCGTTGCGCCAGCCGTTGTCACCGCCGATCTCCAGGCACTCCTGCCACTGGGCGGTCGCGACCTTGAGCACGTCGGCGTCATCGGCGCCGACCGGACGGATCGCGTCGTTGGCCGCGGCGTGCTTGCGCATCACCCGGGCGTGGGCGTCGGCGTTGCGGGCGAAGCCCTCGTAGGCGCCGACGATGCCGGCGAGCTCGGCGGACCGGCGGTAGGCCGTCCCGGTCATGAGCGAGGTGATCGCCGCCGCCAGGGTCTGACCGCCGCGTGAGTCGTAGGCGTGGCCGGTGGCCATGAGCAGCGCACCCAGGTTGGCGTAGCCGATGCCCAGCTGCCGGTAGGCGCGCGTGGTCTCGCCGATCGGGTCGGTCGGGAAGTCGGCGAAGCAGATGGAGATGTCCATCGCCGTGATGACCAGCTCGACGGCCTTGACGAAGGTCTTGGCGTCGAAGGTGCCGTCGTCCTTGAGGAACTTGAGCAGGTTCAGCGACGCCAGGTTGCACGAGCTGTTGTCCAGGCTCATGTACTCCGAGCACGGGTTGGACGCGTTGATCCGCCCGGTCTCGGGGTTGGTGTGCCAGTCGTTGATCGTGTCGTCGTACTGGATGCCCGGGTCGGCGCACTCCCAGGCGGCCTGGGTGACCTTGCGGAACAGCGTCTTGGCGTCGACGGTCTCGATGACCGACCCGTCCATGCGGCCGCGGAGGCCGAACTCGGTGCCTTCCTCGACCGCGCGCATGAACTCGTCGGAGACCCGGACCGAGTTGTTGGCGTTCTGGTACTGGACGCTGGTGATGTCCTTGCCGCCGAGGTCCATGTCGTACCCGGCGTCGCGCAGCGCGCGGATCTTGTCCTCCTCGCGCGCCTTCGTCTCGATGAACTCCTCGATGTCGGGGTGGTCGATGTCGAGGACGACCATCTTCGCCGCGCGGCGGGTGGCGCCACCGGACTTGATGGTGCCGGCGGAGGCGTCGGCACCGCGCATGAAGCTGACCGGGCCGGAGGCGGTGCCACCGGAGGACAGCAGCTCCTTGGAGGAGCGGATGCGGGAGAGGTTGAGGCCGGCACCGGACCCGCCCTTGAAGATCAGCCCCTCCTCCCGGTACCAGTTGAGGATCGAGTCCATCGTGTCGTCGACGGCCAGGATGAAGCACGCGCTGACCTGCTGCGGGGCGCTGGTGCCGACGTTGAACCAGACGGGCGAGTTGAAGCTGAAGTACTGGTGCATGAGCATCCAGGTCAGCTCGTGCTCGAAGATCTCGGCGTCGCCCTCGGTGGCGAAGTAGCCGTGGTCCCGGCCCGCCTGGCCGTAGGTGAGCACGACCCGGTCGATCAGCTGGCGGAGGCTGCTCTCCCGCTGGGCGGTGCCCACCGCGCCGCGGAAGTACTTCGTGGTGACGATGTTGGCCGCGTTGACGCTCCACTCGGCCGGGAACTCCACGCCACGCTGCTCGAAGTTGATCGAGCCGTCACGCCAGTTGGTCATGACGACGTCGCGACGCTCCCAGGTCACCTCGTCGTACGGGTGCACCCCGGCGGTCGTGAAGACCCGCTTGATCTTCAGGCCCTTGCCGCGGGTCGGTGCCTTGGCGGCGCGGCGGGTGCGGCCCGACAAGCGGTCCTCGGTCTCTGTCACGGAGCTCTCCCTCGTGTCGTGGTCCGGCGGCTGGGGAAGCGCCGCTCTCGGGTGCTGCTCTGGATGGTGTGTAGCGGGTGGTGCTGACAGTTCTCAGGTGCCGACGACGCTGCCGTCGGGGGCGGGCTGGGCCCGTCCCCCACCCCGACGACGGACGGCCGGGGGGCCGTCCTGCATGCCGGGGAGCGGCGGGGTGCCGGCGGGGAGGTGCCGGAGCCGCAGCTCGGTGATCTCCTTCTCGAAGTCCTCGAGGGAGGTGAAGGCCCGGTAGACGCTGGCGAAGCGGAGGTAGGCCACCTCGTCCAGCTCGCGCAGCGGCCGGAGGATCGCCAACCCGACCTCGTGACTGGGCACCTCGGCCGCGCCGGTGGCGCGGATGGCGTCCTCCACCTGCTGGGCGAGCAGCTGCAACTGGTCCTCGTCGACCGGCCGCCCCTGACAGGCCCGCCGCACGCCCGCCACCACCTTGGTGCGGTTGAACGGCTCGCTCACGCCACTGCGCTTCACCACGGCCAGGACGGCCTCCTCCACCGTGGTGAAACGACGCCCGCACGCGGGGCACGAGCGGCGGCGGCGCGTGGTGGCTCCCTCGTCGGCCTCTCGCGAGTCGATGACGCGACTGTCGGCGTTGTGACAGAAGGGGCAACGCACGGCGTCCTCCCCTCTCGTGTGGTGCCGCGTCCGGGGAGTCCCGGAGCGCGGCGTCCGTCACGACCGACGCTGTGGACCCTCCTGGGGACATCCGGTGGACGTCACGGGGAGAACCTGAGGATCGGCTGTGGACGGACTTACAGCGGTGCAACTACTAGATGTAGGGGAACCCTAGAACTGCCCCCACTAGATGTGCAAGCGCAGACGCACCCGGCGTGTTCCGCCGTGACCCGCGGGTGGCCAGGCGCGCTCAGCCGTCCCACCGGTCACAGCGACACGCCGCGACACGCCTCCGGGCACCCGCGTCCGGCGACGTGACTGGTGTGGGGCGGCGCCAGTCCGACCGGCACGGGAGGGACGGCGCAGCTCCGCCTGGCGCGGAGGGCGCCGTCAGGCCCGCCCGACGGCGTCCGGTCGGGGGAGCCGCGGACGCGGTACGCGGTCACCGAGGCGCAGCGGCCTGGTCATGCAGTCGGCCTCTGCGCGCGGTGCGTCGCTGGGCGGCTCTGCCGGGACCTCGTCGACGGCACGGTGACGCCCGGGGACCGCAGGGGCGCGGTGCCGCCCCGGCACGATGCCGCTGCGGACGGCGGGCAGCTCCGCGGTGACGTCCCCACCGTGACGGCGGCGACGACGGCGGTGGTCAGCGGCAGTCGGGGCGCCGGCCTCCGACGAGTACTCCGGCGCGGCGAGCACGTCGGCCACCAGGCGCTCGCGCGCGGAGGCGCGGTGCAGCGTGACCGTCGGGGGTGCGGGGTCCGTCGAGCCGCCCCGGCCACGGTGACCCTCCGCCGGCGCCGGGGCGCGAGCAGGCACGTCGCGAGCAGGATCGTCGCGAGCCGGCTCGGGCAGCCGGAGCTCCGCCAGATCGGTCCAGGCCTCGCGCTCGGCCCCGGCGACCACTGCGCGCACCCGGACCTGGCAGGCGCCGCGGGCATCGTGGCGCCAGCCCAGGATCACCCCGGGCCACCAGGTGGCGTCGACGCAGACCTCGACGTGCTGCGACAGCTGGGTGAAGACCACTGCTCGGCTCTCCGTCATCCCTGACACACCGATGACCGTAGGCGCGGAACCGTGCACGGACAGTCAGCAACTCCGTACCGACGGTTGACGAACATCGGTCTCCGACCTTGGCGCTCTCTGGCCCCGGGGACGCGTCTGCGCAGGCCTGCGGCTCGCCGGCACCCAGTGAGGTGCCGATGCACCACCCGGCCGGTCCAGCGCGACCGCTACGCAGCGATCACGGCAGGGTGAGGACCTGACCCGGGACGACGACGGCGTCGTCCAGGCCGTTGAGCGCCTGGATCGCGTCGACGACGCCGCGCACGTCGTCACTGGCGTCGGCCGCCTCCGCGGCGATGGACCACACCGTGTCGCCCGGCTGGACGACGACCGTCCGGTCACCGGCCAGACGCAACCCCTTCCCGGGGCCGTCGTCGAGGAGGCCGTGCCCCAGGGCGACCACGCCGACCGCCAGGGCCGCGGCGAGCACGGCGACCAGCCGGCGGCCACGGCGCGTCAGGCGCAGCGGCGCGGCCGCCGAGCCGGAGCCACACCCCACCCGGACCGTGCGGCCGGCCCGCCGGCCCGACCGGGGCGGTCGCCCTCCGGGGCGGGCGAGATCGCCCCGGCGCCGGGACGGGCGGCCGGCACCGCCCGGGCCACCCACGGCGGACCGCCCGGCCGACCCGGCACGCTCGGCCACCGGCCGGAGTGGGCCGGTCACGCGCGAGCCCGCACCAGGGAGCCGGTCGGGGCCGTCCGGCGTCGCCACAAGCGACACCGGGGCGACCGGTCGGACCACTCCCGCCGGGGCGGGTCCGCCCCGGCCCCCCGGGCACCCGCACGAGATCGGTACCGCCCGCTGCACGCTTCGCATCGCCACTCCTCCGCCACTCCTCCGCCGCTCGGCGCCGCCGACCTGAGGCGGAACCGGATCGAACGTCTGTTCGAACCGAACGCCTGGACGATGTCTACCGCAGGACGCCGACGGAAACGACTCCCCGGCGCGTGTCGTTCGAACACACGTTTGAAATGGCCGGTCCGGAGCGCTACGGTTCCCCCGGGGCACCACCGGCCCCGCTCCACCCGGGGCGGCGGCAGGTCCCGAGCGACCGCCCGGTGCCGCGCCGGACGCGACCGGCCGGTGCGGACGAGCGCCCGACGAGGGCCGTGGCGGCACGGCCGACGAGGAGGACACGTGGCGGGCACGAGCGGGACGTCGGGGGGAGCGGGCAGCAGCCCGACACGACGCACCTCGGGCGGACGGGCCGGCAGCACGTCCGCCGCGACGCCGGAGACGGTCACGGGCGGATCGGTCCGCACCTTCCCGGACCGTGGTGAGGCCGGTGACGGGCTGACCCAGCGTCAGCGCCGAGTCCTGGAGGTCATCCGCGACTCGATCGAGCGACGCGGGTACCCGCCGTCGGTGCGGGAGATCGGCGAGGCGGTCGGCCTCTCGTCGGCGTCCTCGGTGGCCCACCAGCTGACCGTGCTGCAGAAGAAGGGGTGGCTGCGCCGCGACCCGAACCGCCCCCGCGCACTCGACGTCCGTCTCCCCGGCGACACCCCGGGCGAGAGTCACGCGCCGGGCGTCGAGACGGCGACCGGGGACCAGGTGCCGGCGCCGACCTACGTGCCCCTCGTGGGTCGGATCGCCGCCGGTGGCCCGGTCCTGGCCGAGCAGGCCGTGGAGGACGTCTTCCCCCTCCCGCGCGAGCTGGTCGGGGAGGGGACCCTGTTCATGCTCAAGGTGGCCGGTGACTCCATGGTCGAGGCGGCCATCTGCGACGGCGACTGGGTCGTGGTGCGCCAGCAGCCGACCGCCGAGAACGGCGAGATCGTCGCCGCCATGCTCGACGGTGAGGCGACCGTGAAGACCTACAAGCGGCGCGACGGGCACGTGTGGCTGCTCCCGCACAACCCGGCGTACGAGCCGATCCCCGGCGACGAGGCGACGATCCTCGGGCGCGTCGTCACGGTGCTCCGCCGGGTCTGAGGCGGTGGCCCGGGGTCACGACGGCCCGAGGGTCAGGAGCGGCGGCGCACCTTCCCGCCGAGCCACACCAGCACCGCCGCGACACCGGCCGCGATCAGTGCGGCGGGGACGACCGGCAGCCCGTCGTCGGCGCTGAACAGGTCGGTCAGGGACCCGTCGGCAGGACCGGACGACGCCGCGGCGATCGCGGCGGCGGGCAACGGGACGACGGTGACGTCGCTGGGCAGACCCTCGCTGGCGACCACGAGCCCGGTGGAGTCGGCGGTGAAGCTCACCGCCTCCCCCTGGGGGGCCTCCGGGAGCGCGATGCGGGTCGGCTCGCCGGCCAGGGCACCGACGACGTCCGCCCCCGCCAGCGCCCACACGTAGGCGTCGGTGTACGTGCGCAGCGCCAGCCGGCTCCCGTCGGCCGCCACCGCGCCACCGGTGACCATGAGCTGTCCCGCACGGCCCACCGGTCCCCCGGGCGTGCCGGTCACGGTCAGGTTCACGGCGGCGACCTCGACGAGGCCGACCGTGCCGCCATCGAGCAGGTCGGCCACGGGGCGGTAGACCTTGCTGGCGCCGAGGACCTCCTTGGAGACCAGGTAGGGGACGCCGTCCGGTGCCAGCAGGAGCGCCTCGACGTCGCGCGGGCCATCCGGGTAGGCCAGCCGGTACAGGCCGGTTCCGCCGTCGGGGCGCAGCGCCAGCAGGGCCACCGTCGTCCGGTCCCCCTGGTTGTCGCCGGTGTCGGCCACCCAAACCGTCCCGTCCGGGCCGACGGCGAGGTCCTCGGGGTCGTAGGGGTCCACGTCGGCACCCTGCACCGTCACGACCTGGCAGCCGGCGTCGAGCAGGTAGACGTCGATCCGGTCGCCACCGTCGTTGATCGCCAGCATCTGGTCTCCCACGGCGACGAGTCCCGACAGTTCGGGCAACCGGGGATCGGTCAGCTGGCAGCGGGTCGAGGGCGCAGCGGGGTCGGCCGCCGCCTGCTCGGCTGCCGCAGGCAGCGCCGGACCGAGGACGAGCGTCGCGGCGAGGGCGACCCCCGCTGCCAGACGCCGTCCCCCGACGCCGCTAGGCGGACGGCCGGCCTGCTCGGGCACCGACCCAGCGTGACAGGACGACTCCGTCGAGTGCGTGAACCACGCCCAAGAGCACCAGCCCGACGGCCGCCCCGACGACGGCGTCGGTGACCCAGTGGAAGTCCAGCGACACCATGGCGATGCCGGTCGCGACCGGTGCGGACACGGCGAGCCACCAGAGCGTCCGCTGCACCCGTGGCGCGAGCCCGAACTCCACCGCCTGCCACCGCGCGACGCCCCACATGAGCACCGCGTTGGCCACGTGCCCCGAGGGATAGGAGGCGCCGTCGCGGTAGAAGAAGGACCCGGGATAGGCCGGCGCCGTCCGTCCGGTCCCGTACTTGAAGCCGTAGACGACGACCGTCAGCAGCGCGAGGGCGACCAGCACCCGGACCAGCGGGAGGACCGTGCGCCGCCACCACGCGAGGTAGCCGACCAGCACGGCGAGGACGATGAGGATGAACCCCCGCCCGCCGAGCTGGGTGACCGCCCACACCGGCCAGTAGGCGGCGGAGTCCTTGAGGTCCCAGGCGCTGACCACCTCGGAGACCCGCAGGTCCATGCGCTCGAGGATCCCGCGGCTGAGCAGGTCCGCCGTCACCGCCACCGTCACCAGCAGGGCGACCGCCAGCGCCCACCACGAGGGACGGCCGGCGGCGACGACCGGCTCCGCGGACGCGGGGACGTCGTCCGGCGGCAGCGGGCCGCCCGGACGCCGCCGAACCGCGCCGCTGGTCACGAGGCCACGGTACCGGCCCGTGACCCGATCGTGATCTCGCCCGACCGGGTGGTGCGGCGCCGGTCAGGCGACCGGAGCGCCGAACTCCTGCAGGGCCGCGGCCAGCGCGCCGTCCACCCGGGCGGCGAGCCGGGTGCCGTCGGGCTCGTGCTGCTCGCTGAGCACCTCGCCGTCCCGGTGCACCCGGGCGACCAGGTCACCCCGGTCGTAGGGGACCAGCACGTCGACGTCGACGTCGGGGTGCGGCAGGCGGGCCGCCAGGACCTCCCGGAGCTGCTCGATGCCCTCCCCCGTGCGCGCCGACACCCACACCGCTCCGGGCAGGGCGCGCCGGAGGGTGAGCACGTCGTCCTCGGTCATCGCGTCGACCTTGTTGACCACGATGAGCTCCGGCACGGCCGCCGCGTCGATCTCCCCCAGGACGACGTGGACGGCGTCGATCTGGCCGAGCGGGTCGGGGTCGGCGCCGTCGACGACGTGCAGCAGCAGATCGGCGGCGGCCACCTCCTCGAGCGTCGAGCGGAAGGCGTCGACCAGCTGGTGCGGCAGGTGCCGCACGAACCCGACGGTGTCGGTCAGCGTGTACTCGCGGCCGTCGGGTGACTCCGCCCGGCGCACCGTGGGGTCGAGGGTGGCGAACAGGGCGTTCTCCACGAGCACGCCGGCACCGGTGAGCCGGTTGAGCAGGCTCGACTTGCCGGCGTTCGTGTAGCCGGCGATCGCGACGCTGGGCACGGCGTTGCGTCCGCGGCTGGCCCGCTGGGTGGCCCGTGCGGTGGCCATGCCGGCGATCTCCCGGCGGAGCTTGCTGACCCGCGCCCGGATCCGCCGACGGTCGGTCTCGATCTTCGTCTCACCGGGACCGCGGGTACCGATGCCGCCACCGCCGGCCACCCGGCCACCGGCCTGGCGGGACAGCGACTCACCCCAGCCACGCAGGCGCGGCAGCATGTACTGCATCTGGGCGAGCTCGACCTGCGCCTTGCCCTCCCGGCTGGAGGCGTGCTGGGCGAAGATGTCGAGGATCAGCGCGGTCCGGTCGACCACCTTGACCTTGAGGATCTTCTCCAGCTGGTTGAGCTGGCCCGGGGTCAGCTCGCCGTCGCAGATGACCGTGTCCGCGCCGGTCGAGGCGACGATGTCGCGGATCTCGGCGGCCTTGCCGGAGCCGACGTAGGTGCCCGCGTCGGGCTTGTCGCGCCGCTGGCTGACCGCCTCGAGGACCTCGGACCCGGCGGTCTCGGCGAGAGCGGCGAGCTCGGCCAGGGAGCGGTCGGCGTCGGCTTGCGTCCCCTCGGTCCAGACCCCGACGAGCACCACGCGCTCGAGACGCAGCTGGCGGTACTCGACCTCGGTGACGTCGGCGAGTTCGGTGGAGAGTCCGGCGACCCGGCGCAGGGCACCGCGGGCCTCGCGCTCGTAGGAGCCGGTCGTGTCGTCGTCCTCGTCCCACTGCCCGGCCGGGGCGGGGCGGGTCGGCTCGTCGGCGGGCGCTACGACGGCCCGCTCCTCGGCGACCTCGTGGACGGCGCGGTCGTGTGCTGTCGTCATCGTGTCCAGCGTGGCAGACCCCAGCACCTGGGGCATCTGAGTTGTCATCGCCCGTTACAACACCGCCACCCCGGACAACCATCCCGGCAGGCGTGCCGGGTCCGCGGGCGGGTAGGGCCCGACCACGACCGAACCCGAGGAGGGCCCGATGAGTGAGACCGGAAGCAGCAGCCTGGGCGCGGACAGCGAGCTGGACGACCCGGGTCGTGACCCCAAGGGCCTGGGCGTGCCGCGCAACCCGCTGGGCGGCGGTCCGGACCAGGACAGCGGCAGCGGCCAGCCGAAGGGCAGTCCCGGCACCGCCGGGCAGTCGATGATGCCCGAGGCCCCGGACGAGTCGGAGAACCTGAGGTCGGCCGACAAGACGGAGTGAGCCGTCAGCCGGCGAGCCACTCTGCGGTGAGCTCGCCGGCGGCCACGACCACCGCGGGGCCGGTCAGCACGGTCGTCCGCTCGTCGACCTGCACGGTCAGCCGGCCGCCGGGGACGTCGACGGCGACCGTGCCCGTGGGCGTCCCGGCGTCCTCGAGGGCCGCCCACGCCGCCGCGCAGGCGCCGGTGCCGCAGGACCGGGTCTCGCCGACCCCGCGCTCGGACACCCGCAGCCGGATGTGCGCGCCGGCCGCCAGCACGTTGACCACCTCGACGTTCACGCCGTCGGGGAACAGCCCCGGATCGACGACCGGCGGTGTGGTCAGGTCCAGCGTGGCGACGTCGGTGTCGGTGAGGCAGACGAGGTGCGGGTTGCCCATCGAGACGGCCCGACCCGGGAGGGCCGTCCCGGGCAGTTCGGCCTGCCCGCGACCGAAGGGCCGCGCCGGGCCCATGTCGACCCAGTAGCCGTCGGCGGCGGCGCCCACCCGCCGGGGGCCGCCGCGGGTGCCGACCAGGACGCCGTCCGCGCACGCTGACCGGTCGAGCAGCCCCTCGGTGACCAGCACGTGCAGGAACAGCCGGATGCCGTTGCCGCACATCTCGGCCAGGGACCCGTCGGCGTTGCGGTGGTCCATGAACCACTCGCAGCGGTCCAGGTCCGCGCCGAGGGCGTCGGCGGCGTCGGGCACGTGCACGCTGCGGACGACGCGCAGCACGCCGTCCCCGCCCAGACCGGACCGCCGCTCGCACAGCCGGCGCACCATCGCCGCGTCCAGCCGGTCCTCCGGCCACCGCGTGCCGTCGGGGTCGGGGAGGACGACGAAGTCGTTCTCCGTGCCGTGCCCCACCAGCACGCGGTTCCCGGTCACGCGCCGATCGTAGGCGCGGCGACCAGGGCGGCCGCGGCGTCGACCAGGTCGGACCGTCCCGCGTCCAGCCAGGTGGTGGCCGGGTCGCGGCGGAACCACGAGCGCTGACGGCGGACGAACCGGCGGGTGGCCGTGACGGTGCGCTCGCGGGCCTCGTCCGCGGTGAGGTCGCCGTCGAGCTGGGCCAGCACCTGGGCGTACCCCAGGGCGCGCGAGGCGGTGGGGCCCTCGCGGAGACCGTCGGCGGCCAGCGCCTGCACCTCGGCGACGAGTCCGGCGGCCCACATCCGCGACACCCGGGTCGCCACCCGCGCGTCGAGCTCGGCCGGCTCGCGGTCCAGCCCGACGACGACGGCCGGGTAGTGCGGCCGGGGCTCGGGCAGGCTCGCGCGGAACGGCCCGCCGGTGATCTCGACGACCTCCAGGGCGCGCACGATCCGACGCCCGTTGCTCGGCAGCACGGCGTCGGCCGCGGCCGGGTCGCGTTCCCGCAGCCGGGCGTGCAGCGGAAGGGACCCGAGTTCGGCGAGCTCGGCCTCCAGCCGGGCCCGGACGACGGGGTCGGTACCGGGGAAGTCCAGTTCGTCGAGGACTGCGCGCACGTAGAGCCCGGAGCCACCGACCAGGAGCGGCACCGTGCCCGCGGACCGCAGCCGGTCGATCACCCTGCGGGCCTCGCTCCGGTACTCCGCCACCGACGCCGCCTGCCGCACGTGCCACAGGTCGAGGAGGTGGTGCGGCACCCCGGCCCGCTCCGCGGCGTCGGGCTTCGCCGTGCCGATGTCCATCCCGCGGTAGAGCTGCATCGAGTCGGCGTTGACCACCTCGCCGCCCAGCCGCGCCGCCAGCGCGACGGCCAGGGCGGTCTTCCCGGTGGCGGTCGGCCCGACCAGCGCCACCACCGGTGGCCGGCCGCTCATCGGACCACCCAGTCCGCGACGAGGTAGCCGACCCCGAACGGCGCCTGCTCGGCGTGCAAACGGGCGGTGACCGGCCGGCCGGCGAGGACGGCGCCGAGTGCCCGCCAGGTCGGCACTCCCGAGGCGAGCAGCCGCTCCCCCTCCGCGGGGTCGAGTCCGGCCAGGGCGCGGGCGTCCCCGGCGCGCAGTGCGGCGGCCACGGCGGCGTCGAAGGGTGCGGCCGCCTCGTCCAGGTACCCGGGCGCCTTGGCGGTGCGCCGCGCGGTCCCGTCGCCCATCGCGAGGACGCCGACCGGCCCGGGGAGGCCGTCGAACGCGCCGGCCAGGTCGTCGGGCCCCACGCCGAGACACAGGCCGGCGTGCCCGGCCTCGCCCAGCAGCCAGGCGCCCAGGGTGAGCGCCAGCGGCGTGCGCCGGCCGCCGGGCCGCAGCCGCCCGGCGAAGGGCACGGTGAGGTCGACGCCGAAGCCACGCAGGTCACCGCCGTCACCGGCGCCGAAGCGTCCGCGGGCGTCGTGGCCCACGACGAGCACCACCTCGGGCCGGACCGACAGCATCGCGTCGACCGCCTCGGCGCAGGCCGCGCGCAGGCGGGCGGTGTCGGCTGCCGCGCGGCCGGCCACGGCAGGGTGCAGCAGCGGCGGGCACGGGCAGAAGGCGACCGAGACGGTCACGGGGCCGGGTTCGACCACCCCGTCGACCGGGGGTGGAGCCGGAACGGAGCTCACCGCAGCAGTGTCCCGGATGCGGCGTGGGAGACTGCGGTGCGTGTCGAGCACGGAGAACCCCGCAGACCACTCGCAGCAGCTGCCCACGCCGGATACGGCCGGTTCCGAGGCGGTGGCCCCCGAGGCGGGGACGGCGGCGGCGCCCACGCCCGGCGACGCCGCTCTCGCCGACCCGACCGTGGAGCCGGGCCCGGACGCCACCCCCGAGGTGGCCGGACTCCCGGCAGAGGCCACGACCGAGATCAGCACCCCGGTGGATGCCGCGCCCGAGGTGGGCAGCCCCGCGGACGCCGGCCCCGAGGCCGGCAGCGCCGCGGACGCCGGTCCCGCGGTGAGCAGCCCCGAAGGCGTCGCCCCGGCCACCGGGGAGCCCGGCCCGGCGGCCGCGGAGCAGCCGGCAGCCGTCGTCCCTGAGACGGCCGTGCCGGACGCCGTCGTCCCGGGGACGGTCGTCCCGGCCCACGCACCGGCGCCGTCCGCCCCCGCGGAGCACGCCGAGGGCGCCGTCCCGCCGTCGGACCCGGCCCAGTGGGGGCGGGTCGACGACGAGGGCACGGTGTACGTCCGGACTGCGGACGGTGAGCGCGCGGTGGGCTCGTGGCAGGCCGGGGAGCCGGCTGCCGGGCTGGCGCACTACGCCCGGCGCTACGACGACCTCGCCACCGAGGTGGCGCTGCTCGAGGCCCGGCTCAAGGCGCACACCGGCAACCCGAGCGAGATCAAGGCCAAGGCGCAGGGCCTGGCGGAGTCCATCCCGACCGCCACCGCGGTCGGCGACCTCGACGGGCTGGCCGCCCGGGCCCGGGCGATGGTCGAGACGGCCGACTCCGCGGCCGCCGAGTCCCGCGCCGAGAAGGCGGCTGCCCGCGCCGCGCAGGTCGCCCGCAAGGAGGCGCTGGCCGCCGAGGCCGAGCAGCTGGCCGCGGAGTCCACTGCCTGGAAGGCCGCCGGCGACCGGCTGAAGGCCATCGTCGAGGAGTGGAAGACCATCCGCGGGATCGACCGCAAGACCGACGAGGCGCTGTGGACCCGGTTCGCCGCCGCCCGGGACGCCTTCGGCCGCCGCCGGGGCGCGCACTTCGCCGCCCTCGACGCGCAGCGCGGTGAGGCCCGGGCCGCCAAGCAGGAGCTGATCGCCGAGGCGCAGCGGCTGTCCTCCTCGACCGACTGGGGCGCGACCAGCGCGGCCATGCGCACGCTCATGGACCGCTGGAAGGCCGTGCCCCGCATCGGCCGGGACGGCGACGACGACCTGTGGAAGCAGTTCCGCGCCGCGCAGGACGCCTTCTTCTCCGCCCGCACCGAGTCGGACAAGGCCCGCAACAGCGAGCAGGTGGCCAACCAGCAGGCGAAGGAGGAGATCCTCGCCGAGGCGGAGAAGCTCGACCCCGGCACGGACCTCCGTGGGGCGCAGAACGCCCTGCGCAAGCTGCAGGAGCGCTACGACGCCATCGGCCACGTCCCCCGGGGGGCGATGCGCAGCCTCGAGGACCGGATGCAGGCCGTCGAGCAGCGCGTCCGCGGCGCCGTCGACAACACCCGCGCCCGGGTGGCCCCGGAGAACCCGATGGTCACGTCGATGCGGGCGGCGGTGACCAAGGCCGAGGAGCAGCTGGCCAAGGCCGAGGCGGCGGGCGACGCCCGGCGGATCACGGAGGCGAGGGCCAACCTGGAGACCCGCCGGGAATGGCTGGCCGAGGCGGAGAAGGCCGCCAGCCGCCGCTGACGACGACGGGGGGATGCCCGTGACGACGTTCGTGCTCGTGCACGGCGCCTGGGGCGGGGCCCACGGGTTCCGGCACGTGCGCCGGATGCTCTCGGCCGCCGCGCAGGAGGTCTTCACCCCGGGTCTCACCGGCATCGGTGAACGGGTGCACCTGGTCAGCCCGCAGGTCCGCCTCGGCACGCACGTCGCCGACGTGGTCAACCTGGTCCGCTACGAGGACCTCGACGACATCGTGCTGGTCGGCTTCTCCTACGGCGGGATGGTGGTCACCGGGGCCCTGGACGCCGTCGGTGACCGGGTGCGCCACCTGGTCTACCTCGACGCCTTCGTCCCTGCGGACGGCGACTCGCTGTACGGGCTGGTCGGCGCGCCCGCGACGGGCCTGCAGCAGCCGGGCGAGCCCTGGCTGGTCGAGGGTCCGCAGCGGCGGTACGACGACCCGGCGGAGGCCGCGTTCTCCGCCCCGCGCCGGACGCCGCACCCGGTCGGCTGCTTCACCGAACCGGTGCGGCTGTCGCGGCCGCTGGAGGAGTGGCCGTTCACCCGCACCTACGTCCGGGCCACCGCCGACGAGCCGGGGGTGCCGGCCAACCCGGCGTTCGAGGCGGCCGCCGCCCGGGCGCGGGCCTCGGAGGCCTGGCACCACCGGGAGATCGACACGACCCACCTGGTGCCCCAGAACCGCCCCCGCGAGCTCACCGACCTGCTGCTCGAACTGGCCTGAGGGCCTCGTCCGAGGCTCACCGCGAGCCTGCGAGCGGTGAGGAGGACGGGTCCTCCTTCAGGCTGGCGCGCCGATCCGGGGCATGCCCAGGAGCACGCCGGGTGTCGTCGGCCTCGTGCCCGCGTCGGCGGCGTCGCCGGCCCGGGTGCGCCGGTGTGACAGCAGGGCGCCGTCGGCCATCAGGTGGTGTGGGGCGGCCTGGGTCACGACGGTCTCCACGACGTCACCCGGCCGGACGCCGTCCGCCGCCGTGAAGTGCACGAGCCGGCCGTCGCGGGCCCGGCCGGACAGCCGGCCGCGTGCGGCGTCCTTGCTCCCCTCGCCCGCCGCGACGAGCAGCTCGACCCTGCGGCCGATCTGCGCCCGGTTCTCCGCCCAGCTGATCTCGTCCTGCAACGCGGTCAGCCGCAGGTAACGCTCCTGGACGACGTCCTTGGGCAGCTGGTCGTCCATCTCCGCCGCGGGCGTTCCCGGGCGCTTGGAGTACTGGAAGGTGAAGGCGCTGGCGAAGCGGGCCTGGCGGACGACGTCGAGGGTCTGCTCGAAGTCCGCCTCGGTCTCGCCGGGGAAGCCCACGATGATGTCGGTGGTGATCGCGGCGTCGGGCATGGCCGCCCGGACCCGGTCGATGATCCCCAGGTAGCGCTCCTGCCGGTAGCCGCGGCGCATGCGCCGCAGCACGTCGTCCGAGCCGCTCTGCAGCGGCATGTGCAGCTGGTGGCAGACGGCCGGCGTCTCGGCCATCGCCGCGATGACGTCGTCGGTGAACTCGCGCGGGTGCGGGCTGGTGAAGCGGACCCGCTCGAGGCCCTCGATCCGGCCGGTCGCCCGCAGCAGGTCGGCGAAGGCCCCGCGGTCGCGGAACTCCACGCCGTAGGCGTTGACGTTCTGCCCGAGCAGGGTCACCTCGAGGACGCCCTGGTCGACCAGCGCCTGCACCTCGGCGAGGATCTCGCCGGGACGGCGGTCCTTCTCCTTGCCGCGCAGCGCCGGGACGATGCAGAACGTGCAGGTGTTGTTGCAGCCGACGCTGATCGACACCCAGCCGGAGTAGGCGGAGTCCCGCTTGGCCGGCAGGGTCGAGGGGAAGACCTCCAGCGACTCCGCGATCTCGACCTGCGCCTCGGCGTTGTGCCGGGCCCGCTCCAGCAACGCCGGCAGCGAGCCGACGTTGTGGGTGCCGAAGACGACGTCCACCCACGGGGCGCGGCGGACGATCTCCCCACGGTCCTTCTGCGCGAGGCAGCCGCCGACGGCGATCTGCATGCCGGGATGGCCGTCCTTGACCGGCCGCAGGTGGCCGAGGTTGCCGTACAGCCGGTTGTCGGCGTTCTCCCGCACCGCGCAGGTGTTGAGGACGACGACGTCGGCGTCGTCCTCCTCCCCCGCGGCGGTGTAGCCGGCCGCCTCCAGGAGGCCGGAGAGGCGCTCGGAGTCGTGCACGTTCATCTGGCAGCCGTAGGTGCGGACCCGGTAGGTCCGCGCCGGGGCGGAGGGGTCGGTGCGGCTCAGGTCGGTTCCCATGACGACAGCGAGGGTACGGCGCAGCACCCTCCGGTGAGCCGCGTCACCCGGCCGGTGGGTTCGTTACGCCTTCGTGATCGCCGCGTTCGTCCCGTGTACGCGGCCGGCCCTAGGGTCGCGGAGGTGACCAGCCTCGCCAAGGGAGAGCCTCTCGTCCGGCTCACCGGCGTCAACAAGTGGTTCGGCGAACTGCACGTCCTGCAGGACATCGACCTGTCGATCGACCGCGGCGAGGTCGTCGTGGTCATCGGTCCCTCGGGCTCGGGCAAGTCGACGCTGTGCCGCGCGATCAACCGCCTGGAGGCGATCGAGCAGGGCGAGATCACCATCGACGGTCAGCGGCTGCCCGAGGAGGGCAAGGAGCTGGCGCGGCTGCGCGCCGACGTCGGCATGGTGTTCCAGAGCTTCAACCTCTTCGCGCACAAGACGATCCTCGAGAACGTCACCCTCGGCCCGGTCAAGGTCCGCCGGAAGCCCAAGGCCGAGGCGGAGCAGCGGGCCCGTGAGCTGCTCGACCGGGTCGGGGTGGGTGCGCAGGCCGACAAGTACCCCGCCCAGCTCTCCGGCGGCCAGCAGCAGCGGGTCGCGATCGCCCGGGCGCTGGCCATGGACCCCAAGGTGATGCTCTTCGACGAGCCGACCTCGGCCCTCGACCCCGAGATGATCAACGAGGTCCTCGACGTCATGACCGGGCTCGCCCGCGACGGCATGACGATGGTCGTCGTCACGCACGAGATGGGCTTCGCCCGCCGGGCGGCCAACCGGGTCGTGTTCATGGACGCCGGCCGGGTCGTCGAGGCCGCAGACCCCGAGACGTTCTTCACCCGCCCACAGTCCGATCGGGCCAAGGACTTCCTCTCGAAGATCCTCAACCACTGAGCCCGACAGGAAAGGAACGCACATGCGCATCACCCGCTACGCCGTCTCGATGACGGCGCTCGGACTCGTCCTGGCCGGCTGTGGCAGCGACGCCGGCGAGCAGGCCGAAGGAGCCGCCGACAGCACCGTCGAGGTGCAGGAGGACGCCGAGTTCCCGGCCGGGACGACGATGGCCGAGCTCGCCGAGGCCGGGTCGATCACCATCGGCACGAAGTACGACCAGCCGGGCTTCGGACTGCTGAACCCCGACGGCGTCCCCGAGGGCTTCGACGTCGAGATCGGCAAGCTCGTCGCCGCCGAGCTCGGCATCGCCGCCGAGGACATCGAGTGGGTGGAGACGGTGTCGGCCAACCGGGAGCCGTTCATCCAGAACGGTCAGGTGGACATCGTCGTCGCGACGTACACCATCAACGACGCACGCAAGCAGCTCGTCGACTTCGCCGGCCCGTACTACGAGGCGGGTCAGGACATCATGGTCGCGGCCGGCAACCCCGACGGCATCGCCGGTCCCGAGGACCTCGCCGGCAAGAACGTCTGCTCGGTCGAGGGTTCGACCCCGGCGCAGAACATCCGGGACAACTACCCCGAGGCCACCCTCACGCTGTTCGACGTGTACTCCAAGTGCGCCGACGCCCTGACCAACGGCCAGGTGGACGCCGTCACCACCGACAACGTCATCCTCACCGGCCTGGTCGCCGGCAACCCCGAGGGCTTCGAGCTCGTCGGCAACCCGTTCACCGAGGAGCCCTACGGCATCGGGCTGGAGCTGGGGAACACCGAGTTCCGCGACTTCATCAACGACGTCCTCGAGGAGTCCTTCGAGAACGGCGACTGGGCGGCCGCGTGGGACCGCACCGCCGGCGCCATCACCGGCGAGGACGCCCCCGAGCCGCCGCAGGTCGACCGCTACTGATCCCCGGGGACGCCGCCGGGCGGGTGCTGACCCGCCCGGCGGCGTCCCGCCGGTCCGGCCTCGGGAGGAGGCGCCGTGCAGTTCTTCGTCGACAACCTCGACCTCTTCTGGGACGCGTTCCTGACCACGCTGAGCCTGTCGCTCCTGGCCGGGCTGCTGGCGCTGGTGCTCGGCACGCTCCTGGCGGCCCTGCGGGTCAGCCCGATCACGCCGCTGCGGGCGCTGTCCACCTTCTACGTCGAGACGTTCCGGAACACCCCGCTGACGGTGGTCTTCTTCTTCGTGATCTTCGGCCTGCCGCAGATCGACTTCGTGATCGACTTCTTCCCGGGCTCGGTGCTCGCCGTGGGGCTCTACACGGCCGCGTTCGTGTGCGAGGCGGTCCGCTCCGGCATCAACGCCGTCCCGGCCGGCCAGGCCGAGGCCTCCCGCGCCATCGGGCTGACCTTCAGCCAGTCGCTGCGCGAGGTCGTCCTCCCCCAGGCGTTCCGGACGGTGGTGCCGCCCCTGGGCAACGTGCTGATCGCCATGGTGAAGAACACCTCGATCGCCGCCGGCTTCTCGGTGAGCGAGCTGAGCTCGCTGCTCCCCCGCCTGGTCAACGCCAACGCCGGCGAGCTGATGCTGGTGCTGCTCGGCGTCGTCGTCTGCTACATGGTCATCACGCTGCCGGCGGCGTTCGTCCTCAGCCGCGTCGAGCGACGGGTGGCGATCCTCCGATGAGCAGCACGCTCCTGTTCGACCTCCCCGGGCCGAAGGCCCGGGCCCGGATCCGCATCGCCACGATCGTGGGCGGCCTGGTCGTCCTGGCGGTCATCGGGTTCGTCCTGTGGCGCCTGGGCGGGAACGGGCAGTTGGACCCGCAGCGCTGGGCGGTGCTCACCGACACCCGCACCGGCGTGCCCCAGGCGCTGGGCGAGGCCCTCGTGCGGACCCTGCGCGTGGCCGCCGTCGGGATGGTGCTGGCGACGCTGTTCGGCCTGCTCCTGGCGGTCGGGCGACTGTCGGACCACCGGTGGGTGCGGATCCCCACGGTCACGGTGATCGAGTTCTTCCGGGCCATCCCGCTGCTGGTGGTCATCTTCGCGCTGTACTTCGTGCTGCCGAAGTTCGGCATCCAGATCAGCGCCTTCGCCGCGCTGACCGGCGGTCTCGTGCTCTACAACGCCGCCGTCCTGGCCGAGATCTTCCGCGCCGGCATCCTCTCGGTCGACCGGGGCCAGCGGGAGGCCGCCTTCGGGCTGGGCATGCGCAAGTCCCAGGTCATGAGCCTGGTACTGCTGCCGCAAGCCGTGCGGCGGATGCTGCCGGTCCTCGTGGCCCAGCTCGTCGTCCTCCTCAAGGACAGCTCGCTGGGGTTCATCATCAGCTACTTCGAGCTCCTCCGGCAGGCCCGGAGCCTGGTCGAGTTCTTCACACCCCGCTTCGGCAACGAGTACACGTTCCAGCTGTACGTCGCGGCCGGGCTGATCTACATCGTGCTCAACGTGCTGCTCTCCCAGCTGGCGAAGTACGTCGAGCGGCGCACGCGCCGGGACAAGAAGACGGCCGCGACCGCCGAGGTCGCGGGGTCGGCCGAGGCCCCGGTCGGCGCACCCACCGGTCCCGCCTGAGCGAGGTGCCCCCGGCCGACCGTGCCCCCCGGCCGGGACCGGGCACAGGGTCACGTCCACCACCCCGGCTGCCGAGATCTCCCTCGTGGACACCGCCCTGCGCCCCGCCGTCCCGCCGCTCCCGACCATGGTGCGGCTGTCCGACGGCCGCAACGACGCCGCGCAGGAGTTCGTGACGCGGCTCCGGGCGGCTGCGGGCGACTTCGCGGCCGCTGCCGGCGCACAGACGGCCGTGGTGCGGGAGGTCGTGCCTCCGGCCCGGCACCGCCGGTCGCGGTGCCGGGTGGTGCTGCAGCTGGAGGACGGCCAGGAGACCGACCTGACCTTCCTCGGCCCCGTCAGCCGATCCACCGGCGCACCCGAGCGCGCCTTCGATCTGCAGATCCAGGCGTGGCTGGCGCACGCCCTCGGCACCGAGGGCGGCTGGCTGGTGCCCGACGAGGAGTCCCCGGACGGGCGGGCGATCGACGTGCCGGCCTGGTCGGCCACGGCCCGCGACGCCGGCTGACCTCCGCCGGGGCGAGCGACCGCCGACGACGACCGGGGGCGAGGTCCCGTCCCGCAGACCTCGGCTCTCCGCTCAGGGCAGCCAGGCGTCCAACCCGACCTCGTCCTGGCCGCCGGGCACGTCCGCGTCCGCGGTCTCCGCGGCATCGTGTTCCCGGTCCAACGCCTCGCGGATGACCCAGCCGGCCAAGCCGGCGCCGTAGCCCTTGCGGGCCAGCATGCCGAGCAGGCGCCGTTCGGCGGTCACCCGGTCCACCCGGCGGAGACCGGGGAGCCGTCGGTCCACCAGGCGGCGGGCCGCGTCCCACTCCTCCTGGTCGTCGACGAGTGCGACCGCCTCGTCGGCGACCTCCCCGTCGACGCCCTTGGCGCGCAGCTCGGCCTTGAGCGCCCGCCGGGCCAGGCCGCGGCTGGTCTGGCGGGAGCTGACCCACGCCCGGGCGAAGGCGGCGTCGTCGATGAGACCGACGTCGCCGAACCGGTCGAGGACCCGCTCGGCCGCATCGTCGGGCACCCCGCGCTTGGCCAGCAGATCGGCCAGTTGCTGCCGGGTCTTCGAGGCGCCGGTGAGCGCCCGGAGACAGATCTGGCGGGCGACCTGCTCGGGGTCCGCCGGCTCGTCGCCGGTGCCCGGCGAGGCGGCGTCCGGACCGTCCGGGTCAGGGGACGGTCCGGGACGCCGGCCGCGCCGGCGGCCGGGAGACGAGCGCTCTCGAGCCTCGGGCCAGCCGCTCACCGGGGACTCAGAAGTCGACCGGGTCGACCGGGTCGGTGGGGGCCGCCGCGTCGAGCTGCGGACCGATGCCCAGCTTCTCCTTGATCTTCTTCTCGATCTCGTCGGCGAGGTCGGGGTTGTCGCGCAGGAAGCCGCGGGCGTTCTCCTTGCCCTGTCCGAGCTGGTCGCCGTCGTAGGTGTACCAGGCGCCGGACTTGCGGACGAAGCCCTGCTCGACCCCGATGTCGATGAGACCGCCCTCGCGGCTGAACCCGGTCCCCCAGATGAGGTCGAGCTCGGCCTGCTTGAACGGCGCGGCCACCTTGTTCTTGACCACCTTGACGCGGACCCGGCTGCCGACGGCGTCCGTGCCCTGCTTGAGCGTCTCGATGCGCCGGACGTCGAGCCGGACCGACGAGTAGAACTTCAGTGCCCGACCACCGGTGGTGACCTCCGGCGAGCCGTAGACCACGCCGACCTTCTCGCGCAGCTGGTTGATGAAGATCGCCGTGGTGCCGGAGTTGTTCAGTGCGCCGGTGATCTTGCGCAGCGCCTGGCTCATGAGCCGGGCCTGCAGACCGACGTGGCTGTCACCCATCTCGCCCTCGATCTCGGCGCGGGGCACCAGGGCGGCGACCGAGTCGATGACGATGACGTCGAGGGCGCCGGACCGGATGAGCATGTCGGCGATCTCCAGAGCCTGCTCACCGGTGTCGGGCTGGCTGACCAGCAGGGCGTCGGTGTCGACGCCGATCGCGCGGGCGTACTCGGGGTCGAGTGCGTGCTCGGCGTCGATGAAGGCCGCGATGCCGCCGCCGGCCTGGGCGTTGGCCACCGCGTGCAGGGCGACCGTCGTCTTGCCGGAGGCCTCGGGGCCGTACACCTCGATGACGCGGCCGCGCGGGAGGCCTCCGATGCCCAGGGCGATGTCGAGGGCGATCGAGCCGGTCGGGATGACCTTCATGGCCACCTCCGGACTGTCACCCAGACGCATGACCGAGCCCTTGCCGAACTGCTTGTCGATCTGGGCGAGGGCCATGTCGAGGGCCTTGTCGCGGTCGAGAGTTGCCATGGTGTTCACCTTCAGATCACGGGGAAGCGGGTCGGCACCGACGCTAGGGCGGGGATCTGACACTTCCGGTCGAACCGGTCGATCTGTGGAGGAACGCCCGGCCTGTGGACTGCGCCGCCCAATCTAGACCGAACGTGTGTTCGACTGCCAGGGTGACACGCCGCTCCTCGGCGACTCAGCGGTCCTTCCGCGGGACGTCGTACTCCTCGCAGATCGCGAGCCAGACCTTGCGCACCGGCAGGCCGGCGTCGATGGCCTCGACCGCCGTGCGCCCGCCGAGCGCGGCGAAGACGTGGTCGCTGGCGACGCTCTGGGCCCGCATCGAGCCGAACTGGTCGGCGAGGCGGGACCAGAACTCCTGCAGGCGCACGCCCCCGACGCTAGCGCGCCCGGCCGAGCCCGCGCCGGGGCACCCGCTCCTACGCTGGGGGCGTGTTCCCCACCACCGGATCGCCGACGTGGGACCTCGTCCTCGAGATCGGCATCGCCCTCGCGCTGCTCACCTCGCTGGTCCTCGTGTACCGGAACTACCGCGGCCGCTGACCCCCGGCGGGCACCCGGTCCGCGGCGGTCGCGGCCCACACCACGACCAGGGGGACGACGAGGGCCGCCGACACGCCCGCCACCAAGCCGTACCCGCCGGCCGCCAGCAGCGGGCCACCGGCCACCCCGGCCACCGCCGCCCCCAGGCCCATGAGCAGGTCCGTCCCGCCCTGCGCCGTGGGCCGCTGACCGTCGTCGACCGACTCGGTGACCAGCGTGGAACCGGCGATCAACCCGCACGACCACCCCAGGCCCAGCAGCAGCAGGCCGGCGCCGAGCTGGGCCGCCGCGCCCGGGGCGGCGGTCCCGGCGAGCGCTGCCGCGGCCAGGAGGAGACCGGCGGCCACGGCGACCGTCGCCCGCCGGCCGGCCCGGTCGGCCAGGTGCCCCACCAACGGGGAGAACAGGTACATGCCGGCCACGTGCACGCTGATGACCAGGCCGATGACCCGCAGCGTCGTCCCCTCGGCCCCACCCGCGTGTCCCATGTGCACCGGCGTCATCACCATCACGCCGACCATGACGGCGTGGGAGACGACGACGGCGGTCAGGCCGAGGCGTCCGCGCGGATCGGCCCAGACGGCGCGTACGGCCGAGACGGTGGCCCGCCGCGGCCGGACGCCGGCCGCGGACCCGCCACCGCGGAGCCGCCGCGCCAGCAGCAGCGGGTCGGGGCGCAGCAGCAGGAGCAGGCCGAGCGCCACCACGGCGAAGACGACGACCGAGATGGCGAAGGCCCCACCCAGCGCCGGGAGACCGAACGCGCGCCCGAGGTCGGCGCCGGGACCGGCGAGGTTGGGTCCCAGCACCGAGCCGACCGTCGTCGCCCACACCACGAGGGACAGCGCCCGCCCCCGGTGTTCCGGAGCGGCCAGGTCGGCCGCGGCGTAGCGGGCCTGCAGGCCGCAGGCGGTCGCCGCGCCGAACCCGAAGAGGCCGACCAGCAGCAACGGCAGCGACGTGAGCACCGCGGCGACGACGGTGAGCACCGACCCCAGCACGGCGATCGCGTACCCGGTCGCCAGTCCCGCCCGCCGGCCGGCCCGGTCGCTGATCCGGGCCAGGGGGACCGCGATGACGGCCGCACCGAGCACCCCGGCGGTCTGCCCGAGGCCGGCCGCCGTGTCCGTGCCGGCCACGTCACGGGCGAGCAGGCCACCGACGGTGATGCCCACCGTGACCCCGAGCCCGCCGAGGGCCACTCCCCCGCTGAGCACGCCGACGGTCCGGCGCTGGACCCGCGCCGGATCGAGCGCCACGTGCGCCTGGGTGGTCACCCGCGGCCGGGCCTACAGGCCCATGGAGCGGCCGATGATCTCCCGCATGATCTCGTTCGTGCCGCCGTAGATGGGCTGGATCCGGGCGTCGCGCCAGGCCTTGGACACGAAGTACTCGTCCATGTAGCCGTAGCCGCCGTGGAGCTGGAGGCAGCGGTCGGCGACCTTGTTCTGCAGCTCCGTCGTCCAGTACTTGGCCATCGCCGCGTCGACGGGGGTCAGGTCGCCGTCGTTGAGCTGCCGCATGCACTCGTCGACGAAGGTGCGCGCGATCGTGAGCTCGGTCTGCAGCTCCGCCAGCACGAACCGGGTGTTCTGGAAGGTGCTCACCGGCTTGCCGAACGCCGTGCGGTTGGTGACGTACTCACGGGTGTGGGCGAGCACCGCCTCGGCCGCGGCCACGGCGCCGACGGCGATGGACAACCGCTCCTGCGGGAGGTTCTCCATCAGGTGGTAGAAGCCGCGGTTCTCCGTGCCGAGGAGGTTCTCGGCGGGCACCCGGACCCCGTCGAAGAACAGCTCGGCGGTGTCCTGCGCCTTGAGGCCGACCTTCTCGAGGTTCCGGCCGCGGGAGAAGCCGGGCATGTCGCGCTCGACCACCAGCAGGCTGAGGCCCTTGGAGCCGGCTGCGTCGGGATCGGTGCGGGCCACCACGATGACGAGGTCGGCGTTGATGCCGTTGGTGATGAAGGTCTTGGACCCGGTGAGCACCCAGGAGTCGCCGTCGCGGCGGGCCGTCGACCGGATGCCCTGGAGGTCGCTGCCCGCCCCCGGCTCGGTCATGGCGATCGCGGTGATCAGCTCACCGCTGCAGAAGCCCGGCAGCCACCGCCGCTTCTGCTCGTCGGTCCCCAGGTCGCGCAGGTAGGGCCCGGCGACGTCGTTGTGCAGGGTGAAGCCGACACCGGTGGCGCCGATCCGCATGAGCTCCTCGTCGACGACGGCCAGGTAACGGAAGTCCCGGACGCCGCCGCCCCCGTACTGCTCGTCCATGTCGATGCCCAGCAGGCCCTGTGCACCGCCAGAGGTCCACACGTCGCGCGGCACGATCCCGTCCTTCTCCCACTGGGCGTGGAAGGGGACGACGGTCTTCTCGGCCCAGGCACGGACCATGTCACGGAAGTCCTCGTGCTCGGCCTCGTACAGGGAACGGCGCATGGCCGTCAGTGTGCCCGACCCCACGACCGTTCCCCAGACGGCTCAGCGGCGACCGGCCCCGGCCTGTGGCCGGTGTCCGCGGGCCCGGTCGGCGGCGGACTCCCCGGCGAGGACGCGGGCCGGGCCACCCGGCCCGTAGCCGGATCGGGTGTCCCTCCACCCCGGCGGTCCTGGCAGGTCAGCGGAGTGTCGTACCCCTGTGGAGACTGGAGGTGTGTCTGCTCTCGACCGGTTCTCCGAGCCCACCCGGGCGTGGTTCACCGGCGCCTTCGCCGAGCCCACGGCCGCCCAGGAGGGCGCGTGGCAGGCGATCAGCAGTGGCGGCCACGCCCTGGTGGTGGCCCCGACCGGATCGGGGAAGACGCTGGCCGCCTTCCTGTGGTCCCTCGACCGGCTGGCCGGCACCCCGCCGCCGGCGGACGAGAGGGCGCGCTGCCGGGTCCTCTACGTGTCGCCGCTCAAGGCGCTGGCCGTGGACGTCGAGCGGAACCTGAGGGCGCCGCTGACCGGCATCGGACAGGCCGCCGCCCGGTTGGGCCTGCCCCGGCCGGAGATCCAGGTGGCCATCCGGTCCGGTGACACCCCGGCCGACGAGCGCCGGACCTTCGCCCGGCGGCCGACCGACATCCTCATCACCACGCCGGAGTCGCTGTTCCTCCTGCTCACCAGCTCCGCGCGCGAGGCCCTGCGCGGCGTGGAGACGGTGATCGTCGACGAGGTGCACGCGGTCGCCGACACCAAGCGCGGCGCGCACCTGGCGCTCTCCCTCGATCGGCTCGACGAGCTGCTGGAGCGGCCCGCGCAGCGGATCGGGCTGTCGGCGACGGTCCGGCCGATCGAGGAGGTCGCCACGTTCCTGGCCGGTGGCCGGCCCGTCGAGGTCGTGGCGCCCGGTTCGACCAAGGAGTGGGACCTGTCGGTCGTGGTGCCGGTCGAGGACATGAGCACCCTCGGCCAACCCACCGGCGAGCTCGAGGGGTCGGCGGCGGGCAACCAGCCGCGGTCGTCGATCTGGCCGGCCGTCGAGGAGCGCGTGCTCGACCTGGTCGAGGCCCACCGCAGCACGATCGTCTTCGCCAACTCCCGGCGGCTGGCCGAGCGGCTCACCAGCCGGCTCAACGAGATGGCCTACGAGCGGGCCACCGGCGAGGAGGTGCCCCCGGGCACCAACGCCGCGGCGCTCATGGCGCAGGCCGGCTCGGGCGGCGGAGTGCCCGAGGGCGTCCAGCCGGTCGCGGCGGCGCACCACGGCTCGGTGTCCCGGGAGCAGCGGGCGATCGTGGAGGAGGCACTGAAGTCCGGACGCCTCCCGGCGGTGGTGGCCACCTCCAGCCTCGAGCTGGGCATCGACATGGGGGCGGTCGACCTCGTCGTCCAGGTGGAGGCGCCGCCCACGGTCGCCTCCGGGCTGCAGCGCGTGGGGCGGGCCGGGCACCAGGTGGGCGCCGTCAGCCGCGGGGTGCTGTTCCCGAAGTACCGCGGGGACCTCGTGCAGTGCGCGCTGGTCGCCGAGCGGATGAAGGCCGGTGCGATCGAGTCGATCCGCTACCTGCGCAACCCGCTCGACGTCCTGGCCCAGCAGATCGTCGCGATGGTCTCCGAGCGGCCGCGCACCGTCGACGAGGTGGCCGCGCTGGTCCGCCGCTCGGCGGCCTTCGCGTCGCTGCCGGACTCCGCCCTGCACGCCGTGCTGGACATGCTGGCCGGTCGCTACCCCTCCGACGCGTTCGCCGAACTGCGGCCCCGGCTGACCTGGGACCGCGTGGCCGACACCCTGACCGCCCGGAGCGGGGCCCAGCGCCTGGCCGTCACCAGCGGCGGCACCATCCCCGACCGCGGGCTGTTCGGCGTCTTCCTCGTCGGGGGCGAGGGGACCGGCGGTCGCCGGGTCGGCGAGCTCGACGAGGAGATGGTCTACGAGTCGCGGGTCGGCGACGTGTTCCTCCTCGGGTCCTCGTCCTGGCGGATCGAGGAGATCACCCACGACCGCGTGCTGGTCAGTCCCGCCCCCGGGCAGCCGGGGAAGATGCCGTTCTGGCACGGCGACGCACCGGGCCGGCCGCTCGAGCTGGGGCGGGCCCTCGGCGCCTTCCTGCGGGAGGTCGGCTCGGCCAGCTCCGACGCCGGTCTGGAGCGGGCGCGGGCAGCGGGCCTCGACGAGTGGGGCGCGGCCAACCTGCTGGCCTACCTGGCCGAGCAGAAGCAGGCGACCGGGCACCTGCCCGACGACCGCACCCTGCTGGTCGAGCGCTTCCGCGACGAGCTCGGCGACTGGAGGCTGGTCGTCCACTCCCCGTTCGGCGCCCAGGTGAACGCCCCGTGGGCGCTGGTGCTGGCCGCCCGGCTGCGCGAGCGGTACGGCGTGGACGTCGCGTCCATGCACTCCGACGACGGCATCGTGCTGCGACTGCCCGACACCACCGGTGAGCCGCCGGAGGCCGACCTCGCCGTCCTGGACCCCGACGACGTCGAACGCGAGGTGACCGCCGAGGTCGGCACGTCGGCGCTGTTCGCCAGCCGCTTCCGCGAGTGCGCCGCCCGGGCGCTGCTTCTGCCCCGACGCGACCCCCGACGTCGCACGCCGCTGTGGCAGCAACGCCAGCGAGCGGCCCAGCTGCTGTCGGTCGCCAGCGAGTTCGCCAGCTTCCCGATCACGCTCGAGGCCGCCCGCGAGGTGCTCCAGGACGTCTACGACGTCCCCGGGCTGGTCGAGCTGATGCGGGACGTCCGCTCCCGCCGCGTTCGGGTCGTCGACGTGCAGACCCAGTCCGCGTCGCCGTTCGCCCAGTCGCTGCTGTTCGGCTACGTCGGGCAGTTCCTGTACGAGGGGGACGCCCCGCTGGCCGAGCGCCGGGCGCAGGCGCTGGCGCTCGACACCGGCCTGCTGGCCGAGCTGCTCGGCCGCTCGGAGCTGCGCGAGCTGCTCGACGCCGAGGCACTGGCCGAGATCGAGGCCGAGCTGCAGCGGCTGCCGCCTGACCGGCACCCCCGGGACATGGACGGCGGAGCCGACCTCCTCCGCATCGTCGGTGACCTCACCGCCGGCGAGGCCGCGGCGCGCGGAGTGCCGCGCGCGTGGCTGACCGAGCTCGTCGCCGCCCGGCGTGCGCTGGTCGTGCGGATCGCCGGCGAGGAGCGGCACGTCGCCATCGAGGACGCCGGCCGGCTGCGCGACGCCCTCGGGACCGCGCTGCCGGTGGGCGTGCCCGAGGTCTTCACCGAGCCCGTGCCCGACCCGCTCGGGGACCTCGTCGGCCGGTACGCCCGCACCCACGGGCCCTTCACGCCCGGAGAGGCCGCCCAGCGGCTGGGTCTGGGCGTCGCGGTGGTCACCGCGACGGTGCAGCGGCTGGTCGGCACCGGTCGGCTGGTCACCGGCGAGTTCCGTCCCGGCGGCAGCGGGCAGGAGTGGTGCGACGCCGACGTGCTGCGCTCGATCCGGCGGCGGAGCCTGGCCAAGCTCCGCCAGGAGGTGGAGCCGGTCCCCATCGACACCCTGGCCCGGTTCACCCCGTCGTGGCAGTCGGTGGGGAGCCGCCTGCGCGGGGTCGACGGCGTGCTCGCGGTCGTCGAGCAACTGGCCGGCGCCCTCGTACCGGCCAGTGCCCTGGAGTCACTGGTGCTGCCGACACGGGTCCGCGACTACTCCCCAGCCATGCTCGACGAGCTCACCAGCGCCGGCGAGGTGCTGTGGGCCGGTGCCGGCGGGCTGCCGGGGGGCGACGGGTGGGTCAGCCTGGTGCCGGCCGACCTCGCTCCCCTGCTGCTGCCCGAGCCCCTGGAACCGCCGGAGGAGGGCGGCCCCGGCTCCGCGGTGCTGGAGCGACTGGCCGGCGGGCAGGCCATGTTCTTCCGCGGGCTCTCCGACCTGGTCGGGGCCACCGACGACACCGCCCTGGCCGACGTCGTCTGGGACCTGGTCTGGAACGGCGCGCTCACCAACGACACCCTCGCCCCGTTGCGCACCCGCCTCGCCGGCGGCGGCACGCACAAGCGCCAGGCGCCGGCACCGCGGGCCCGGCTGGACCGCTCCCGGTACGGGCGCACCCGGCTCGGCCGCCCCGCGATGCCGACCCGCACCGGCCCACCGACGGTGGCCGGTCGCTGGTCGCGGCTGCCCGATCGCGAGTCGAACCCGACCAAGCGGACGACGGCCCGCGCCGAGGCCCTGCTCGAGCGGCACGGCGTCCTCACCCGTGGCGCGGTCATGGCCGAGCAGGTCAGCGGGGGCTTCTCGGCGGTCTACCCGGTGCTGCGCGCCTTCGAGGAGAACGGCCGGGCCCGGCGCGGCTACTTCGTGGAGACCCTCGGCGCCGCCCAGTTCGGTACGCCCGGCTCGGTGGACCGGCTGCGCAGCTTCGCCTCACCCGACCGCGTCCCCGCGAGCGCGGTCGTGCTGGCGGCCACCGACCCGGCCAACGTGTACGGCGCTGCACTGCCGTGGCCCGAGCGCACGACAGCAGTCGACCCCGCCGGCTCCGACGCGGTCGACGTCGGCGAGGGCACCGGTGGACGGCGCGGCTCCGGCCACCGCGCCGGTCGCAAGGCAGGCGCTCTCGTGGTCCTGGTCGACGGCGCCCTGGTGCTGTACGTGGAACGGGGTGGCAAGACGCTGCTGTCCTGGACCGAGGAGGAGACCACGCTCAAGGAGGCGGCGACGGCGCTGTCGGGCGCGGTCGCCGCGGGCGCACTCGGGCGGATGGTCGTGCAGAAGGCCGATGGCGCGTCGGTGCACGAGACGACACCCCTGTCGGCGGCCCTCCAGGCGGCCGGGTTCGCCGCGACCCCCCGCGGCCTGCGCCTGCGCGGCTGACGCGCTGCGCTCAGTCGGCGCGCGGGTGCAGCCAGCCGGCGAACAGCCGGGTCAGGGTGGGCATCACCACGTAACCGAGGAGCACCACGACGACGCACGCCGACAGCAGCAGCCGCACCGGCCACGCCCAGCCGGCCAGATGCGGCATGACGAGCACCTGCAGGGTCGAGGTGATGAGGAAGACGGCGCCGATCGTGAGCACCGTGGACCGCCACCGAGGCCCCGGCGCGGCCGGCCTGGTGAAGAAGCTGTCGAGGCCCGCGACGCGCGCGTACCGCTCCTCGTCGATCATCTCCTGCATCCGCTCCAGGGCGTCCCGCCGCTGGGCCGAGCGCTCCCACGCCGCCAGCGCCGCGTCATCCCGGAACCGGTAGACCAGGTGGTACTCCGAGCTGCCCGGTCCGGGCTTGAGGAGGGTGCCGCCCAGGTTGCCCGGATAGGTGGCCGCCACGGCGAGGACCTCGGCCGCCCACCGCTCGAACGCCTGCCGACGATGGGGACGGACCACCCGCGCCACGGTGACCGTCACCGGCTCGGGCCTGCGCCCGGCGACCTCGGAACGGGCCCACCGGGCGCGGAGCAGGGAGGTCACGGCCACGGGCACAGCAGCGCCGAGCACGGCCGGGGTCATCCCGGCTGTCGGGAGACTCACAGCCTGCGCAGCGCGAACGCGGCTCGGGGACACTGGAGCGCGTGCCCGAGGGAGACACCGTCTGGCTGGCGGCGCAGCGCATGCACACCGCGCTCGCCGGCGCGACGCTGCGCCGCGGTGAGCTGCGCGTGCCCCAACTGGCGGCCACCGACCTCGCCGGGCGCACCGTCTCCGCCGTGGTGCCCCGTGGCAAGCACCTGCTGATCCGGCTCGCCGACGGATGGACGCTGCGCACGCACTTCCGCATGGACGGCAGTTGGCACATCTACCGGCCGGGAGCGAAGTGGCGAGGCGGCCCGGCCTTCGCGGTCCGTGCGGTGTTGAGCACCGAGCAGTGGGAGTGCGTCGGCTACCGGCTGCACGACGTCGCGATGGTGCGCACCGAGCACGAGGACCAGCTGGTCGGCCATCTCGGGCCCGACGTCCTCGGCCCCGACTGGGACCTCGAGGAGGCGCTGCGCCGGCTGCGGTCCCACCCCGACGAACAGATCGGCGTGGCCATCCTCGACCAGCGCAACCTGGCCGGCATCGGCAACCTCTACAAGGTCGAGTCGCTCTTCCTCTGCGGTGTGCACCCCTGGGCGCGGGTGGCGGACGTGGCCGACCTCCCCGGCCTCGTCGAGCGGGCCCGCACCCTGATGCTGGCCAACCGCGACCACCCCGAGCAGAGCACCACCGGCGACCTGCGCCGCGGGCAGGACCACTGGGTCGCCGGTCGCAAGGGCCGCCCCTGCCGTCGCTGCGGCACCTCGATCCTGCTGGGCGACCAGGGCCCCGACCTGCAGGAGCGGGTCACGTGGTGGTGCCCGCGCTGCCAGGCCGCCCGCTCCCCCGTCGACCCTGCCGCACGGACCGGCGAGCCGGGCCGCCCGCAGCCGCTCATCGGCTCGACCTGACTCAGGGGACGACCGGCCGCACCGGCCCGGCGGTCGTGTCGCCGGGGCAGGTGTCCTCCATCGCCGTCTCCGGGGAGACCGAGGCGACCCACCCCCAGCCGGCGCCCAATCCGTCGAGCACGCCGGCCGGGAAGCCGGCGTGCACCTCGGGGCCCTGCACGTGGGCGGCGTCGTCAAGCCGCTGCACGGGCGGCACGTGGTAGGAGACCAGCAGCCCGGACGTTGGGGCGAGGAGGGTCGTGACCCCGCGTCACGGTGATGAGACGGGCCGGTCCCGGTACGAGACCGGCCCGTCAGCTCAGGTCCTGGGCTGGGTCAGACGCCCTGCTCCGGGCGGTCCGCCGGCTCGGCCGCGTGCTGACCGGTCGGCGTCTGCACGGGCGGGGCGCCCTTCTCGAGCGCGGGTGCCGCAGCGCCGCCGGTGACCGCCTGCTGGCCACCCATCGAGGCGCGGATCTGATCCAGCCGCGAGGCGCCGGCGACGTCGAGCGTCGCCTTCTGCACCTCGAGCATGCGGCCCTCCACCGACGTCTGCGCCAGCTCCGCCTGGCCGAGCGCGTTGGCGTAGCGGGCCTCGATCTTGTCGCGGACCTCGGACAGACTCGGCGTGTTCCCCGGGGCCGACAGCTCGTTGACCTGCTTGAGCGACGACGCGACGTGCTCCTGCATCTTGGCCTGCTCGAGCTGGCTCATCAGCTTGGTGCGCTCGGCCAGGGTCGTCTGCAGCCGCATCCGGCTCTGCTCCACGGCGCCGCGCGCCTGCTCCGCGGCCTGCAGTGCCTCGTCGTGACTGCGCTTGAGGTCCTCCATCGACTGCTCGGCGGCGACCAGCTGGGTGGCGAACGCCTGCGCGGCGTTCTCGTACTCCGCGGCCTTCGACGCGTTGCCCCCGGCTCGGGTCTGGTCGGCGAGCACCAACGCCTGCCGGGCGGAGGCCTGCAGCTTCTCGACCTCGCCGAGCTGCCGGTTCAGCCGCATCTCCAGCTGCCGCTGGTTGCCCAGGACAGCGGCGGCCTGGTTGGCCAGTGCCTGGTGCCGCTGCTGCTCGGCCTCGATCGCCTGCGCGATCTGGATCTTGGGGTCGGCGCGCTGGTCGATCTGGGCATTCGCCGAGGCCGTCAGGTACTTCCAGAGCTTCACGAACGGGTTGGGCATGGTTCCTCCTGCTCCGGCGCGGATCGTCCGCTGGCGGTGGTACCCGACCGGCGGGCCGCAGCGATCGTCGTCGCCGCCCATCGTCCCAGGTGCCCGGGTGTGCCAGCCACCAGAGACCCCTCGAGTGCTTCGCTCGTTAGGGTCCCACCGTGTCCAGCGACAGCGCCGTCCTCAGCGTGCTCGGTGAACTGGTGGTCGACCTGCTCCCCGACTCGAGCGCGGACGCCGGCCCGCAGGGCACCGCGCCGCACTACATCGCCCGGCCCGGGGGCAACGCGCTCAACGTCGCCGTTGCCGCGGGACGGCTGGGCGCTCCGGTGCGGCTGCTCGCCCGGCTGGGCACCGGCCCGCTCGCGGCATCGCTGCGGCGCCACGTCGAACTGGCCGGGGTGGACCTCGCCGGCCTGGTCCCGGCCGCGGAACCGGTCAGCCTCGCCGTGGTCGGCCTCGGAGCCGACGGCTCCCCCGACTACGGGTTCCACGTCCAGGGTGCCGCCGACTGGCAGTGGTCGGACGCGGAGCTGGCCGCGGTCCTCCCGGCAGGGACGGCGATCCTGCACGTCGGCTCGATCTCGAGCTGGACCCCGCCCGGGTGCGAGGCGATCGCCCGGCTGGTCGAGCAGGTCGCGGCCTCGGGCCGGGCCCTGGTCAGCGTCGATCCCAACATCCGGCCGATGCTGGCCGGCGGCCCGGTGGGAGCGACCCTGGGCAACACCCCGGAAGACGTGCGGGCCCGCCTGCGGCGGCTGCTCGCCCGCGCCGACGTGGTCAAGGTCAGCGCCGAGGATCTCGCCTGGCTCGAGCCCGAGGCCCTCGACGACCTCGACGCGACGGCACTGCGCTGGGCCGACCGCGGTGCCGCACTCGTGCTGCTCACCGACGGCGGCGCACCGCTGCGGATCGCCCGCCCGGGCCGCTCGCTGCTGCACCGGGAGCCGCCGCGGGTGGAGGTCGCCGACACGGTGGGAGCCGGTGACTCCCTGGCCGCGGGGTTGTTCGCCGGGCTGCTGGAAGCCGGCGTCACCACCCGCGCCGCACTGCAGGACCTCCCCGACGACCGGCTGCTGCCGATCGTCGACGACGCCGCGCTGGTGGCGGCGCTCACCTGCACACGCGTGGGCGCCGACCCGCCGACCCGTGCGGAGCTGGCCGCCGCCCGCCGCTGAGCACGACGGGAGCCCGGAGGGTCAGCCCCCGTCGACGGCGAGCCAGACGGCCGTGTCGGGCAGCAGGTCGCCCTCGGCGGTGTCACTGCGCAGGAGCTGGCGCGCGCCACCGGGCAGCGGCACCGGTCGTGCCGAGAAGTTGACGAGGCACCGGAACCCGGTCCCCCGGTCGAACGCCAGGACGTCGTCTCCCGCCTCGCGCCAGTCCAGCGGCCCCTCGTGCAGGTCGGGCAGGCTGCGGCGCAGGCGGAGCGCCGCCCGGTACAGCGCGAGGGTGGACGACGGGTCGTCGCGCTGGGCCGCCACGGTGAGGTCCCGCCACCGCGACGGCTGCGGCAGCCAGGGCTCCGTCCCCTCCGTGGTGAAGCCGAAGGGAGGGGCGTCGCCGGACCAGGGGAGGGGCACGCGGCAGCCGTCGCGGCCGCGGGCCGTGTGCCCCGAGCGCTCCCACGTGGGGTCCTGCAGGACCTCGTCCGGGAGGTCCTCCACCTCGGGCAGCCCGAGTTCCTCCCCCTGGTACAGGTAGACCCCGCCCGGGAGCGCCAGCGTCAGCAGCGCCGCGGCGCGGGCCCGGCGGAGCCCGAGTGCCTGGTCGGCGGGCGGCGCGTCCCGGTCGAAGCCCATGGTGGCGGCCGCGCTGTGCGCCCGCCCGAAGCGGGTGACGTGCCGCGTCTCGTCGTGGCTGGACAGCACCCAGGTGGCCGGCGCACCGACCGGGGCCAGCGCCTCGAGGGTCCCCTCCACGACCGTCCGGATGCTCCGCGCGTCCCACGGCGCGCGCAGGTAGTCGAAGTTGAAGGTCGTGTGCATCTCGTCGGGGCGGACGTAGCGGCTCAGCCGCTCGGGACCGTTGACCACCGCCTCGGTGACGAACAGCCGGTCGCCGTCGTACTCGTCGCCGACCCGGCGCCAGCGCCGGAGGATGTCGTGCACCTCGTCGACGTCCCAGTGCGGGTTGTCCACCCAGCGGCTGGACTCGAACAGCGCCTCCGGGCCGTGGCCGGCGTCGGGCAGGTGGGGCACCTTGGCCATGGCCGGCGCCGCGTCCACGCGGATGCCGTCGACCCCGCGGTCCAGCCAGAAGCGGAGGACGG
Organism: Geodermatophilus sabuli; assembly: GCF_010686765.1. Taxonomy (GTDB): domain Bacteria; phylum Actinomycetota; class Actinomycetes; order Mycobacteriales; family Geodermatophilaceae; genus Geodermatophilus; species Geodermatophilus sabuli_A. The sequence goes on from NZ_JAAGWF010000005.1 coordinate 270,737, forward strand.
CGTCGAACTCCTCCTGCACCGACCGGTCGCCCCAGTCGAGATCGGGCTGCTCGGGGGCGAACAGGTGCAGGTACCACTCACCCGGCTCTCCCCCGGGCTCCCGGACCCGCGTCCACGCCGATCCGCCGAAGGCGCTGATCCAGTCGTTGGGCGGCTGCGCGCCACCGGATCGGCCCGGGCGGAAGAAGTACCGCCCTCGCTCGGCCGACCCCGGTCCCGCGGCCAGGGCCGCGACGAACCACGGGTGGGCGACGGACGTGTGGTTGGCGACCAGGTCGATCACGACGCGCAGGCCCAGGTCGTGGGCCTCGCTGACGAGCGCGTCCGCGTCGGCCAGCGTGCCGAACCGCGGGTCGATGTCGCGGTAGTCGCTGACGTCGTACCCGCCGTCGGCCATGGGGGACGGGTACCAGGGCGTGATCCAGACGGCGTCCACACCGAGGTCGACGAGGTAGGGGAGCCGACCGCGCAGCCCGTCGACGTCCCCGACGCCGTCGCCGTCGGAGTCGGCGAAGCTGCGCAGGTAGACCTCGTAGATGACCGCCGTGCGCCACCACGGACGGTGACCCTGCGGCGCGCGGTCGGGCATGGCCCTCCAGACCTGCTCAGGAGTGGGCCGCGGACGGCCCGGCTCGGTCGCGGACACGCCACCGCCGGCGGCCGGATCGGCCGCCGGCGGTGACGTCGTCGCTCAGGCGGCCCCGGCCCGCGAGGCGCCCCCGCCCCCACCACCGGTGACCGTGTGGCCGCCGGCCTGGGCCTCACCCACCTGCTCGACGCGGTCCTCCTCGGCCATCTGGGTCAGCCGGGCCCCGGCCTCCGCGTCCCGGGTCAGGTTGTCCCCCGACTGCGGGTCGAACACGTGCACCTTGCGGCTGTCGAGCCAGAACTCGGCCTCCCGGCCCTCCCGGATCCGGCTGGTCGCGTCGATGGAGACGATCGCCTGGGTGCGGAGCTCCTCGGCGTCCAGCTCGCGGGAGAGGTCCCGGAGCTGGTTGCGGATGGCCTCGGGCGCCTCGTACGGGATGTAGGCGTACTGCGAGTCACCCAGCCACTCGGTCACGTCGACCCGGGCCCGGAAGATCGACCCCAGCGGCCGCTTCGCCTCATCGACCAGCGAGGCGTCCTCGAAGTACTCCGGCCGGATCCCCACCAGCAGCAGCTCGTGCCCGGCGACCTTGGCCGCCCGGCGCTCGTCGAGCTCGATGGTCCCGAAGGGCGTGTTCAGCCGGTTGCCCTCCGGCGCCGCCGGCAGGAAGTTCATCGGCGGCGAGCCGATGAACCCGGCCACGAACAGGTTGACCGGCTGCTCGTAGAGCTCGCGCGGCGACGCGACCTGCTGGATCTTGCCCTTGCGCAGCACGCAGACCCGGTCGCCCAGCGTCATGGCCTCGGTCTGGTCGTGCGTGACGTAGACCGTGGTGATGCCCAGCCGGCGCTGCAGCCGCGAGATCTCCGTCCGCATCTGCCCGCGCAACTTGGCGTCGAGGTTGGACAGCGGCTCGTCGAAGAGGAACGCCTCGGCCTGCCGGACGATGGCCCGGCCCATGGCCACCCGCTGGCGCTGACCACCGGAGAGGTTGGCCGGCTTGCGCTCGAGGTGGTCCTTGAGCTCCAGGACGTCGGAGGCCTCGGTGACCCGGCGACGGATCTCGTCGTCGGGCGTCTTCGACAGCCGCAGCGGGAAGGCGATGTTCTCGTACACGGTCATGTGCGGGTAGAGCGCGTAGTTCTGGAACACCATCGACAGGTTGCGGTCCCGCGGCGCCAGGTCGTTGACCCGCTTGCCGCCGATGACCATGTCGCCGCTGGTGATGTCCTCCAGTCCGACGATCATCCGCAGCAGCGTCGACTTACCGCAGCCCGAGGGCCCGACGAGGATCATGAACTCCCCGTCCGCGATGTCGAGGCTGACGTCGTTCACGGCCGGGAAGCCGTCCCCGTACTGCTTGACGATGTTCCGCATCTCGATCGATGCCATCAGAGTTCGTCCCCTCGAGAGGTCGGGATGTGGCGGAGCACCGGTGCGTCAGCCCTTGACCGCGCCGTTGGTGAGACCGGCGACGATGCGCCGCTGGAAGAGCAGGACGAGGACGACGACGGGGATCGTGACGATCACCGCGGCCGCGGCGATCGCCCCGGTCGGGTCCTCGAACTGGGACGCCCCCGAGAAGAGCCCGAGAGCCGCCGGCACCGGCCGGGCCGCCTCGGTCGAGGTCAGCACGATGCCGTACACGAAGTCGTTCCACGCGATGAAGAAGGCGATGATCGCCGTGGTGAAGACGCCGGGCGCGGCGAGCGGGACGATCACCTTCCGGAACGCCTGCCACGTCGTGGCCCCGTCGACCTGGGCGGCCTGCTCCATCTCCCACGGGATCTCGCGGAAGAAGGCGGACATGGTCCAGATCGAGATCGGCAGCGTGAGCGACAGGTACGGGAGGATCAGCCCGGGCCACGTGTCGTAGAGCCCGATCTGGCGCCACACGTTGAACAGCGGCGTGACGATCGAGATGACCGGGAAGATCGCCACCCCCAGCGCGGTCGACAGGATCAGCCGCTTCCCCGGGAAGTCCAGTCGCGCGATGGCATAGGCCGCGAACATCGCCAGCAGGCAGGAGATGGCCGTGGCGATCAGGCAGATGCCGAAGGAGTTCCGCAGGGAGGGCAGGAAGAGGTCACTCGCGCTGCCGGTGAGGATGGTGCTGTAGTTGACCCAGGACACGTCCGTGGGCGTGAACTGACCGTTGGCGATGTCCGACGGCGCCTTCAACGAGATCGAGATGATCCAGGCGATCGGGAACAGCGCGTAGAGGACGATCACCGCGCCGCCGATCCACCAGAAGACCTTCTTGCGTGTGGACATCGGCTACTCCCCCCGTGCCTGTGACAGGTCGACCTTGAAGCCCTTGATGAAGGCCGCGGCTATCAGCACCACGACGATGAACAGCAGCACCGAGACCGCGGACCCGAGACCGATCTCGAGCCGCGCGATGGTCTGCCGGTACGCCAGGAACGACACCGACTCGGTCCCGTTGGCGCCGCCCGTCATGATGAAGATGCTGTCGAAGACCCGGAACGCGTCCAGGCTGCGGAACAGCAGGGCGACCATGATGGCCGCCTTCATGTTCGGGATGGTGACCTTCCACAACCGCTGCCACCACGTGGCGCCGTCGACCTGCGCGGCCTCCTGCAGCACCTCGGGCACCTGGGCGAGCCCGGCCAGGAGCAGCAGCGAGATGAACGGCGTCGTCTTCCAGATCTCCGCCAGGCAGATCACCAGCAGGGACAGCCACTTCTCGCCGAACCAGTCGGTGTCGGTGGCGACCCCGGGCAACCAGGCGAACCACGAGTTGACGAACCCGGTGTTGATGTCGAAGGCGAACTGCCAGGCGAAGGCCGACACGACGGTGATGACCGCGTAGGGGATGAGGATCGCCGCGCGCACCACCGGCCGGATCGAGCTCAGCGCCTTGGCCATCACCATCGCGAGCCCGAAGCCGAGGACCAGTTCGACCGCGACCGTCACGACGGTGATGAACAGGGTGACGAGGATGGACTGCCACCACAGGCCGTCGCTGAGGATCACCGCGTAGTTGGTCAACCCGGTGAACGCCCGGTTGTCGGGGTCGGTGAGCCGGTAGGAGAAGAGCGACTCGTAGATCGCCTGCAGGATCGGGTAGGCGGTGACCGCCAGCATCACGACGAAGGCCGGGCCGGCCAGCATCCAACCGAGCTTCCGCTCGCTGCGTGCGCGGTCGCTGATCCCGCCCTTCGGTGCGGAGACCGGCTCCGTCTTCTTGGTGGGAGGAAGCGTCGTGGTGCTCACAGCAGTTGCTCCCCTCGGAGGACGGCGGAGATGAGCTCGCTCGCCGCCTGGCCGGTCGATGCCGGATCGATCGCCGTCGCCGGGTGGTACACGCGCTGGAGCGCCCCGGAGACCTCGCTGTAGTACACGGTCAGCGGTCGCGGAGCGGCCAGCTCCAGCGACTCCCGGATCACCGGGGCCTGCGGGAAGACCTCGATGACCTCGGGGTCGTCGTAGACCGAGGCCTTCGACGCGGGGTTGCCGTTGGTCGTGAAGTAGTAGGCCTGGTTCTCCTCGGAGACGATGCACTCCGCGGCCTCGAAGGCGCCGTCCACGTTCTCGCTGAAGGCGCCGATGCCGAGGTTGATCCCGCCGTAGGGCGGCGCGCTCGGCTCGTCCTCGACGACCCGCGGGTACAGCGCCCAGCCGTAGTCCTCGGGCACGCTGGCCTCCAGCGTGCCCGCCTCCACGGCACTGAGGGCCCGGCCCCAGACGAAGGGCCAGTTGACCATGAAGCCGGCGTCACCCTCCTCGAAGTCGGTGACGTTCGCGTCCTCCCCGGCCGTCGTGAAGGCCGGCCCACCGACGGCGCTGACCGCCCGCATGACCTCGCCGGCCTGCTCCGCGGCGTCGGACTCCAGTCCCAGCTGGATGTCCTGGGGGTCGTCAGCGGTCTCCTCGATGATGGAGCCGCCGGCGGACTCGATGAGGGCGTTGAGCCACACCGTCAGCGCCTCGGCCCGGATCCCCTGGGCCGCGATCTGGGTGTCCTGGTCCTCGGCGGCCTGGACCAGCTGCTCCCAGGTGACCGGCTGCTCCATGTCGAGCCCGGCCGCCTCGGCGACGGACTTCTTGTACCAGAGGAGCTGGGTGTTGGCCCAGAAGGGGACGGCGACGAGCTGGTCGTTCCACGTCGCGCCGTCGATCGCGCTCTGGACGACGTCCTCGGTGACCCGCTCGGCGACGTCCTCCGGCACCGGCGCGAGGAACCCGGCCTCGGCGAACTCGGGGATGTAGGGCGGGTCGAGGCTGATGATGTCGATCGACGAGTCCTCCGCGGCCAGGCGGCGGATCAGCTGCTCGCGCTGCTGGGCGGACTCACGCGGCAGCTGGGCGGTCTCGATCGTGTACGCGCCGCCGGCCGCGTCGGTGCACCGGCTGGCGATCTCGACCTGTCCACCGGAGTCGGGGTTGATGTACCAGGTCAAGGTCGACGCGCCGCCGGAGTCACCCCCGCAGGCCGCCAGCGTGGAGGCCGCGACGAGCAGTGCCGCCGCGCTCCCGAGCGACCGGCGGGATCGCGCCCGCGTCGGTGACCCCGATCGGGAAGGCGCTGGTCCAGGCGCCTTTCCCCTGACTCTCTTCGACACGACGGCATCGCCTCCGTTGGCGCGCGGTGACGTCCTGCCACCGCGGTTTTCGTACCGTGGCCCAGGTCACCTGAGGTGTCAACTCGAACGAAACCGGCTCGTAACCGAGCGCTGAGCTGCACCGACAGCCGCTGCGGACGGGTCAGTCGCGGCCGCTGACGAACGCCGAGGGCGTGGTCATCTCCTTGGGTGTCCGCGGCAGCACCGTCTCGAAGTACGAGCGCGCCGCCTTCGACGTCCCGACGTCCCGACCGGCCTTCTCGGACAGGAACCAGCGGTGCTCGAGCACCTCGTGGAAGACCTCGGCCGGCGCCAGCCGGCCGGCCAGCTCGGCGGGGATCGCGTCCACGACCGGCCGGTAGACCTCGGCCAGCCAGCGGTAGCTGGCCACCGTCTCGGCGACCGGTCCGCCGGTCTTCTGCTCGAGCCAGGCGCGGAAGGCGCGGATGTCGTTGAGCAGCCGGCGGGCCTGGCGCTCCTGCACCTCCAGGCCGGTCAGCCGGAACAGCTCCCGGCGGTTCTGCCCCGGCTCGGCGACGCGGGTGTCGACGCGCAGCTTGGCGCCGTCGGCCGTGGTGACCAGCTCCACCTCGCCCACGTCGAAGCCCAGGTCGTTGAGCCGGTCGAGACGCTCGGCCACCCGGTAGCGCTGCTCGTCCCGGGCGAAGACCTCCTCGCGGGTCACCTCCTCCCACAGCGCCTCGTACCGGGGCGGCAGGCTGTCGGCCACGTCGACCGGGTCGATGTCCGGGGGCAACAGCTCCCCGAACTGCAGGTCCAGCAACTCGGCCCCCACCCGCTCCCGGGCCAGGTCGACGTCGTAGCGGCGCTGCCCCGGGGTGAGTCGCTGGTGCCGCTCGACGGTCTCGGCGTCGACGAGGTAGGCGGCCAGCGTGCCGGCGTCCAGCCGGAACAGCGTGTTCGACAGCGAGCAGTCGCCCCAGAAGACCCCGGCCAGGTGCAGGCGGACGAGCAGGACGACGAGGGTGTCGAGCAGCTGGTCGGCCGAGTGCTCGCCGGTCGGCCGCGAGAACAGGTACCGGTAGGACATCGAGTACTCGAGGTACCGGGTCACGAGGATGGCGTCCTGCCCGTGCGGGCGGTCGACGCAGATGCCGAGCACCGAGACCGCCGGGAGCCCCTCCTCCTCGAACTGCCCCAGCAGCGCGTACTCGTGGCGGGCCAGCGGCTCGGCGATCTCCTTGAGGGCGTACACGCGACCGGACTGCGCGGTGAACCGGACGACGTGCCGCGAGATGCCGCGCTGCGGCACCTCCAGCAGGACCGCCGGGTCCCACTCCTCGAGCGGCTGCTCCCAGGGCAGGCTGAGCAGGCCCGCGCCGTCGGAGGCGGGAGGTCGGAAGAGGTACCGCATGGCTCGCTCCGTTGGGTTGCCAGCAGGTGCCGTCCGCGGCCGGCCGGCGGCGCCGGCACCCGTCCGCCGCCGGTGGGACGTCGAACCGTCACGATCCCATGCCGCTGTGCCGTCCGCGCGAGGCGTCGTGGTCAGGCCGGGGTGTCTCCCGGGGGCAGGAGGACCGCCAGCCGGGCGGCCGCCTCGGCACGGCTCGCCGGCTCCCCCGGCTGCAGGACCAGCCCGGCCAGCCACGCGGCGACCACCTCGGCCGCGGCCGCGTCCACGCCGCCCAGCGCCTCGGCCAGGCGGGCCACCACCTCCGACCAGCGGGCCGCCGGGACGCCGAGCAGGGCGACGAGCGCCTCGGGCTCGTCAGCGGCCAGCCGGCGCAGCACCGGGTGCCCGGCCACCTCCTCGGCGAGGACGCCGAGCGCCGCGGCCGCGGGCAGGCCGGTGACGGAGGTGGCCAACCGGTCGACCTCGGCGGCGAGCAGTGCCCGGGCCACGTCGTCCTTGGTGCGGAAGTGGTTGTACAGCGTCGCCTTCGCCACCCCGGCAGCAGCGGCCACGGACTGCATCGTGCTGCGGCGCAGCCCCCGCTCGGCGAACGCCCGGATCGCGCCGTCCAGCAGCCCGGCCCGGGTGCGCATCATCGCGTTGCCGCCGCGGGTGTGCGCGCCGGGGACGTGGGCCGGCGCGCGGGGCACCCATCCCGGCGGCGACACGGGGGCCGGGACCAAGGGGTCGACCGTCGCCATGCCCCTGTCTGGCACCGCGACCCCGGCGAGTCAAGGACGCCGGCGCGGACGCCGGCCGTGTCGTGGGCGCAGGGTCGCCGTCTCAGGCGGCGAGCGAGACCGCGCCCCCCGGACGGGTCGCCGCACGGGCCGAGCCTCCGACGAGCGCGAGAGCGGGTTCGGCGGCCGGCTGTTCCGCCACGGCGGACGCCTCCTCGACCGGCTGCTCGGGCGCGCCGGCCGGGACGAGTGGACGCAGCCTGCCGTCCTCGCCGCGGAGGCCGAGGCTGACCTCGGCCAGCAGGTCGGCCAGTTCCACGTCGAGCGCGTCGCAGATCGAGGCGAGCAGCTCCGAGGACGCCTCCTTCTGGCCCCGCTCGACCTCGGAGAGGTAGCCCAGGCTCACCCGGGCGGCGCCGGAGACGTCGCGCAGCGTGCGCCGTTGGCGCAGCCGGTGGCCGCGCAGGGTCGTCCCCAGCTGGGTGCGCAGCAGCGTCATGGCCGTCTCCTGTCCTCCCTGTGCGGAAGCGGCGGCTCCCCGGGAGGGCGCCGTGCGCTCACGGTACGCGGCGCCGCTGACAGACACCGCGCCATCCCGGACGCGTCCGCTCTGGGCGTAACGCCGTGGACCGGACGGCCCTTCCCGACCGTCACCAGGCGTGCGGCGGGAACAGTGGCCCCCTGCAGGGACCCGCCCCGACCGTGCGAGCTGTGGGGGGCAGGGGGTCCTCTCTCAGGCGGCCGCGTCGGTCCGCGGGCCGCCGGAGGGCCCGGCCGCCCGCCGGGCCGCCGCGTCGCGCATCGCCCGAGCACTCGTGCGGCGCAGGGTGAGGGCCCGGTAGACGTAGTCCACGCCCGTCACGATGGTGAGCACCAGCGCCACCGCCATCACCCACCAGCGGGCACTGGCGAGCACGCCGTCCAGCGGCAGGATGTAGAGACCGATCGCCAGCGCCTGGACGACGGTCTTGGCCTTGCCGCCCCGGCTCGCCGCGATGACGCCGTGCCGGATCACCCAGAAGCGCAGCAGGGTCACGCCGACCTCGCGCACCAGGATCGCCAGCGTCACCCACCAGGCGACCAGCGACAGGACCGACAGCGCGATGAGCGCGCTGCCGGTCAGCGCCTTGTCGGCGATGGGGTCGGCCAGCTTCCCGAACTCGGTCACCTGACCGGTGCGCCGGGCGATCATGCCGTCGTAGCGGTCGGTGATGATCGCCAGGGCGAAGAACAAGGTGGCCCAGTACCGCTGCGACTCGTCCGTGCCGCCGTCGCTGAGCAGCAGGACGGCGAACACCGGCACCACCGCCAGCCGCAGCACCGTGAGGGCGTTCGGCAGGTTCACCACGCGGACCGACTGCGGCGGCGTCGCGGCCGGATCGGGGGCGACCTCGCTCATGCAGGTCACCGACCGGCCGGGAGGGCCGGTACGAGAGCGGTGGCGAGCAGGTCCACGCCCACGGTGCCGATCACCTCGGCGACCGCGAGCTGTCCGGGCACCGCGTCGGCGGCCACCCCGGAGATCGTCGTCGTCCCGTCGGCGTCGGGGTCCTGGTGGGCGGCGTGCCCGACCCAGGTGCCCGGTTCCTCCTCGGCGGAGAGGTCCTCGGTCAGCAGCACCTCGACGCGCTCACCGACGCGGTCCTCGGCGCGCTGGGCGGTGAGCTCCTCGACGAGGTCGGTGATGCGGCGCACCCGGGCGTCGATCTCGGCCTGGTCGTGCTTGCCCGGCAGCCCGACGGCCTCGGTGCCCTCCTCGTCGGAGTAGCCGAAGACGCCGACCGCGTCGAGCCGGCCCTCGGTGAGGAAGCGCTCGAGCTCGGCGACGTCGTCCTCGGTCTCCCCCGGGAAGCCGAGGATGACGTTGGTGCGGAAGCCGGCGGTGGGCGCCAGCGACCGGGCCCGCTCGATCAGCGCGAGGAAGTCGTCGGTGCCGCCGAAGCGACGCATCCGGCGCAGCAGCGCCGGCGAGGAGTGCTGGAAGGACAGGTCGAAGTACGGCGCGACGCCACCGCCACCGGCGATGACCTCGAGCAGGCCGGGACGCAGCTCGGCCGGCTGCAGGTACGCGACACGCACCCGGGCGATGCCCTCGACGTCCGCCAGCTGCGGAAGCAGCCGCTCCAGCAGGCGCAGGTCGCCGAGGTCCTTGCCGTAGGAGGTCGAGTTCTCGCTGACCAGCACCAGCTCGGTGACGCCCTCGCCGGCCAGCCACTGGGCCTCCCCCAGCACCTCGGCCGGGGGACGGGAGACGAACGAACCGCGGAAGGTCGGGATCGCGCAGAACGCGCACCGGCGGTCGCAGCCCGACGCCAGCTTCAGTGCCGCGGACGGGCCACCGGCCAGCCGGCGGCGCTGCAGCCAGCCGTGCCCGGGGATGGCCGGCGCGGCGTCGGTGCCGACCGCCGCGGTGCGGGCCGCGGGGCTGATCGGGAGGAGGGTGCGGCGGTCGCGCGGGTCGTGCGGCACCAGCGGGCGACCGGTGAGGACGTCGTCGAGCCGGTCCCCGATCGCGGCGTAGTCGTCGAACCCGAGCACGGTCGCCTCGGGCAGCGCCCCGGCGAGCTCGGAGCCGTACCGCTCGGCCATGCAGCCGACCGCGACGACCTCCGCGCCCGAGTCGGTGGCGGCGAGGATGGCGTCGACGGAGTCCTTCTTGGCCGACTCGATGAAGCCGCAGGTGTTCACCAGGACGGCGTCGGCGGTGTCGGCGTCCTCGACCAGTTCGTACCCGCCGGCGGCCAGCCGGCCGGCCAGCTCCTCCGAGTCGACCTCGTTGCGGGCGCACCCGAGGGTCACCACCGCCACTCTCCGGGCAGGGCTGGACGGAGCTGTCACCGCCCCATGCTAGTCGCCGAGTCCAGGGACGTCGGGCAACCGGAGGGTGACGTTCAGCCGTCCCCCGGGCCGCCACGGAGCGTGAACATCACCGACTCCAGCTCGTCGGGCTTGATCAGCACGTCGCGGGCCTTCGACCCCTCCGACGGGCCGACGATGCCCCGGCTCTCCATGAGGTCCATGAGCCGGCCGGCCTTGGCGAAGCCGACCCGCAGCTTGCGCTGCAGCATCGACGTCGAGCCGAACTGGCTGGTGACCACGAGCTCGACGGCCTGCACCAGCAGCTCGAGGTCGCCGCCGATGTCCTCGTCGATCTCCTTCTTCTCCCCCGCCGCGGCGGTGAAGACCTCCTCGCGGTACTCGGGCTCGGCCTGCCGCTTGGTGAACTCGACGACCGCCTCGATCTCGGTGTCGGACACGTAGGCGCCCTGCACGCGGACCGGCTTGCCGGCGCCGATCGGCATGAACAGGGCGTCGCCCATGCCGATCAGCTTCTCCGCGCCGGGCTGGTCGAGGATGACCCGGCTGTCGGTGAGGCTCGAGGTGGAGAACGCCAGGCGCGAGGGCACGTTGGCCTTGATCAGGCCGGTGACGACGTCGACCGAGGGGCGCTGGGTGGCCAGCACCAGGTGGATGCCGGCGGCGCGCGCCTTCTGGGTGATCCGGACGATCGACTCCTCGACGTCCCGGGGGGCGACCATCATGAGGTCGGCGAGCTCGTCGACGATGGTGAGGATGTAGGGGTAGGGGCGGTAGACCCGCTCACTGCCGGGCGGGGCGGTGATCTCGCCCTTCTCGACCTTGCGGTTGAAGTCGTCGATGTGCCGGACGCCCGTGGCCCGCATGTCCTGGTAGCGCTGCTCCATCTCCTCGACCAGCCAGGCCAGCGCGGTGGCCGCCTTCTTGGGGTCGGTGATGATCGGTGTGATCAGGTGCGGGATGCCGTCGTAGGGCGTCAGCTCGACCATCTTCGGGTCGATCAGGATCATCCGCAGCTGGTCGGGGGTGGCCCGCAGCAGCAGCGAGGTCAGCAGCGAGTTGATGCAGCTGGACTTGCCGGCGCCGGTCGCACCGGCGACCAGGAGGTGCGGCATCTTCGCGAGGTTGGCGCAGACGAAGCCGCCCTCGATGTCCTTGCCGAGGCCCACCAGCATCGGGTGCGGGTCCTGCTTGGCCGCGGTCGAGCGCATGACGTCGCCGAGGCTGACCGTCTCGCGGTCGGTGTTGGGCACCTCGATGCCGACCGCCGACTTGCCCGGGATGGGCGCCAGGATGCGGATGTTGTCGTTGGCGACGGCGTAGGCGAGGTTGCGGGTCAGCGCGGTGATCTTCTCGACCTTCACCGCGGGGCCGAGCTCGACCTCGTAGCGGGTGACCGTCGGGCCGCGGGTGAAGCCGGTGACCGCGGCGTCGATGTTGAACTGCTCGAGGACGCCGGTGATCGCCTCGATCGCGACGTCGTTGGCCTTGGACCGTGCCCGCGGGGGCGTGCCGGGCCGGAGCGTCGACAGCGAGGGCAGCACGTAGTCGCCCTCGACCGGCTGGATGACCAGCTGCTGGGGCTCGTCGATGGGCGGGAGGTCCTCGGGCGGGGCCGTGCGGTCCACCACCGGGGTGCGCAGCGACGTGGGCACCGGCGGGGTGGTGCGGATGGCCTCGGGCGCCTCGTCGAGCGCCGCGTGGTCGATGGCGGGGACGGTCTCGATGGGGCCGGTCCGGGTGAGGTCGTCCATGAGCGACCGGCGGCGGGAGCGCCGGCTGACCGGCGCCTCCTCGGGCTCCTCGTCGTCCGCCTCGTCGTCCCAGTCCTCGTCGTAGCCGTCGTAGTCCTCGTCGGGACCGTGGCCCATGAGCCGGTCGGCGAGCTCACGCAGCCGCTCGGGGATCTGGTGCACCGGCGTGGCGGTCAGCACCAGCAGCCCGAAGAAGGCACCGAGCACCAGCAGGACGACGGTGACGACGCTGCCGACCCCGGCCGTCAGCGGGGCACCGACGGCCCACCCGACCAGCCCGCCGGATCCCGGTTCCAGGCGGGAGGGGACGGCGCTGTCGCCGACGACCTCCGCGATGCCCAGCACCGACGCGACGGCGCACAGCCAGCCGATCGCCAGCCGGCCGCGGGCCTCGGGCCGGGGACCCCGGCGCAGCAGCCGCAGCGCGGCGAAGAACAGCAGGACGGGCAGCACCATGACCAGCGCGCCCACGACCAGCCGGACGGCGCCGGTCAGCGCCTCGCCGACCGGGCCGATGCCGTTGCTCCACGCGGCGGCGCCGAGGACCACGGCCAGGCCGAGCACCGCCAGCCCGACACCGTCCCGCCGGTGCTCGGGCGCGAGCGGCTCGGCCTCCTCCGGACGCGCCACCGAACGGGCGAGCCCGCCGGCGCCGCGGGCCAGCAGCGACCAGCCACCGCCGATGACACCCCACAGGCCGGGGCCGGACGTGCGGGCGGCGGGCTTGCGGCCACCCGCCGCGGCCCGCTTCGCGGGTGGGCGCTTCCGGGACGCGGTCGACCCGGAACCGGAGCGGCCGCGCGCGGACGACCGACCCGACGGCCGGGTCGTCGTCGTGCGAGCAGGCATGCATCGACGGTAATCGCCGCAGGTGCCCCCCGACGGCAGGCGGAGGCTCGTGTCCGGCACCTACGGTCGGGAGATGCCGACTCCCGCACCCCTCCCGTACGGCAGCTGGCCCACGCCGATCACCTCCGAACTGGTCGTGCGCACCGCCGCGCGGCTGGGCGAGGTGGTCGTCGACGGCTCGGACGTGTGGTGGTCGGAGTCGCGGCCCGAGGAGGGCGGCCGGTCCGCGGTGGTGCGCCGCAGCGCCGACGGCACCCTCACCGACGTCCTCCCGGCACCGTGGAACGCCCGCACCCGGGTGCACGAGTACGGCGGGGGTGCCTGGACCGCGTGCGGCGGCGTCCTGTGGTTCACCGAGTTCTCCGACCAGCGGCTGTACCGGCTCGACCCGGGCGCCGCCGTCCCGGTGCCGGTGACCCCCGAGCCGGCCGTGCCGTCGGGAGTGCGGCACGCCGACCTGCGGGCCACCTCCGCGGGCGTGCTGGCGGTCCGCGAGACGCACGCGCCGGGCGCCGGACCCGCGGACGTGGTCAACGAGCTGGTCCGCGTCGCGGCCGACGGCGCCACCGAGGTGCTCGTCCGCGGGCCCGACTTCGTCTCCGACCTCCGCCTGGCGCCGGACGGCGTGACGCTGTGCTGGCTGCAGTGGGACCACCCCGACATGCCGTGGGACGCCGCGCAGCTGGTCGTCCGGTCGCCCGACGGCGCGGAGACCGTCGTCGCCGGCGGCCCCGGCGAGTCCGTCGTCGCGCCGGTGTGGGAACCCGGCGGCGGCCTGCTGTTCCTCTCCGACCGGAACGACCTGTGGTGCCTGTACCGGCGCCGCCCCGACGGCGAGGTGGAGCTGGTCCTCGATGCCGGCGGTGACATCGCCGGACCGCAGTGGGCCTTCGGACAGAGCCGGTACGCGCTGCTGGCCGACGGGCGGCTCGTCGTCGCCTGCGCCCGCGACGGGGCGGACCGGCTCGCCGTCCGCGAGCCCGGCGGCGCGCTGCGGGAGCTGGACCTGCCGTACGCGGTCTTCCGGTCGCTCGCGGCGGCCGGCGACGCGGTGGTGTGCGTCGCGGCCGGGCCGGCCAGCGAGCCGGTGGTGCTGCGCGTGTCGGTGGACGGCGGCAGCGCGGAGGTGCTGCGGCCGGCCCGCGACCTGGGCCTGGACCCGGCCTGGCTCTCCCGGCCGGAGCACGTCTCCTTCCCCACCCCGGACGACGGGACGGGCATCGACGTCGCGCACGCGCTCGTGTACCCGCCCACCAATCCGGAGGCGACCGCGCCCGAGGGCACGCTGCCGCCGCTGCTGGTCGTCGTGCACGGCGGTCCCACGTCGGCGGCGACGCCGGCGCTCGACGTCGGGGTCCAGTACTGGACGTCCCGCGGTTTCTGCGTCGCCGACGTCGACCACCGCGGTTCGACCGGCTACGGCCGCCGGTACCGGGAGGCGCTCAAGGGCCGCTGGGGCGTCGTCGACCTCGACGACGTGGTGGCCTGCGCCCGCCACCTGGCCGACGCGGGCCGGGTCGACCCCACGCGGATGGCTATCCGCGGCGGGTCGGCCGGCGGGTACACCACCCTGGCGGCGCTGTGCATGCGGCCGGGGACGTTCACCGCGGGGGCCAGCCACTTCGGCGTCGCCGACCTCGGCGCACTGGCCGCCGAGACGCACAAGTTCGAGTCGCGCTACCTCGACGGGCTGGTGGCGCCCTGGCCGGAGGGCGCCGACGTGTACGCCGAGCGCTCCCCCCTCACCCACGTCGACGCCTTCGACACCCCGCTGGCGGTCTTCCAGGGCGACGAGGACGAGGTCGTCCCGCCGGGACAGGCCGAGGCGATCGTCGCGGCGCTGCGGCGGAAGGGCGTGCCGCACGCCTACCTGCTCTTCCGCGGCGAGCAGCACGGGTTCCGGAAGGCGGAGAACATCCGCGCCGCGCTGGACGGCGAGCTGTCGTTCTACGCACAGGTGTGGGGCTTCGAGCTGCCCGCCGCCGAGGACATCACGCCCATCGAGCTTGTGCGGTAGCTGCGGAGCCTCCGACATCCCCCCGCTGCAGATGGAGGACCCCGGCCTCCTCACCCCTCGCGCGCTCCGGGCGAGCCTCTGGCGGGGGCCGTAGGGGGCAGCGGGGCCCTCTCTCAGACCTCGAGGACGGTGGGGATGATCATCGGGCGGCGACGGTGGGTGTCGGACACCCACTTGCCGATCGTCCGGCGGATCACCTGGGAGAGCCGGTGCGGGTCGGTCTCGCCGTCGGCCAGCGTGCGCCGCAGGACCTCCTCGACCAGCTGCAGGGCGGGGTCGAAGACGGCCGGGTCGTCGGCGAACCCGCGGGCGGAGAGGTGCACCGGCCGCACGATGGTCCGGGTCGAGGGTTCGATGACGACGGTGAGCGCGACGAAGCCCTCGTCGCCGAGGATCCGCCGCTCCTGCAGCGACTCCTCCCCCACGTCGCCGACGTTGAGCCCGTCGACGTAGACGTCACCGACCGGCACGCTGCCCACGATCGCGGCCTTCCCGTCGACCACGTCGACCACCACGCCGTTCTCCGCGAGCAGGATCGCGTCGGCGGCCATCCCGGTCTGCTCGGCCAGCGCGGCGTGCGCCCGGAGGTGCCGCCACTCGCCGTGCACGGGCATGAGGTGGCGGGGCTTGGCGACGTTGAGCAGGGTGCGCAGCTCGCCGGCCGGCGCGTGCCCGGAGACGTGCACCATCGCCGTCTCCTTGTGCACGACGGTGGCCCCCAGCCGGGCGAGCCCGTTGATGACCTTGTAGACCGCGGTCTCGTTGCCCGGCACCAGCGAGGACGCCAGCACGATCGTGTCGCCGGCCTCGATGGTCACCTGGTGGTGGTCCCCGCGCGCCATGCGGCCCAGGGCCGAGAGCGGCTCGCCCTGCGACCCGGTGCTGACCAGCACGACCTGCTCGGGGGGCATCGACGTCGCCTCGTCGAGGGACACCATGAGCCCGGGTGCCACCCGCAGCAGCCCGAGGTCGCGGGCCACGCCCATGTTCCGGACCATCGAGCGGCCGACGAGGGCCACCTTGCGACCGTGCACCTCGGCGGCGTCCAGCACCTGCTGGATGCGGTGCACGTGGCTGGCGAAGCTCGAGACGATCAGCCGCTGGGTGGCCCGGCGGAACACGTCCTCGAGCACCGGGCCGATCGAGCGTTCCGAGGTGACGAAGCCGGGCACCTCGGCGTTCGTCGAGTCGGCCAGCAGCAGGTCGATGCCCGTCAGGCCCAGGCGGGCGAACGCACCGAGGTCGGTGAGGACGCCGTCGAGGGGCAGCTGGTCCATCTTGAAGTCGCCGGTGTGCACGAGCACCCCTGCCGGGGTGTGCACGGCGACGGCGAGGGCGTCGGGGATCGAGTGGTTCACCGAGATGAACTCGCAGTGGAACGGTCCGGCGACCTCGTCGTCCCCCGCGGCGACCTCGACCAGCACGGGGTCCAACCGGTGCTCCCGCAGCTTGGCCTTGACCAGCGCCAGGGTGAACCGGGACCCGATCAGCGGGATGTCGCCGCGCATCCGCAGCAGGTAGGGGATGGCGCCGATGTGGTCCTCGTGGCCGTGGGTGAGGACGACGGCCGCGACGTCGTCGAGGCGGTGCTCGATGACGCCGAAGTCGGGGAGGATCAGGTCGACCCCGGGCTGCTCGGCCTCCGGGAAGAGGACGCCGCAGTCGATGACCAGCAGCCGGCCGTCGAACTCCAGGACGGCCATGTTGCGGCCGATCTCCCCGAGCCCACCGAGGGCCATGACCCGGAGTGCGCCGGCGGCCAGCGGTGGCGGCGCCTGGAGGTCCAGGTGTGGTTGCGTGACGCCCGCCGTCACAGGGCCACTCCGCCCGCGGCCAGGTCGGCGCGCAGCTTGGTCACCTGCTCGGGGGTGGCGTCGACGAGCGGGGGCCGCACCGGGCCGGCCGGCCGGCCGAGCGCGTTCAGCGCCGCCTTGACCATCATGACCCCCTGCCCGCCGCCCATGACGCCGGAGTAGACCGGCAGCAGGCTCTCGTTGACGCTGCGCGCCTTCACCAGGTCGCCGGACTCGACCGCGGCGGCGAGCTCGGCCAGCCGCGGGCCGACCAGGTGCCCGACCACGCTGACCATGCCGACCGCGCCCACCGCCAGCAGCGGCAGGTTGAGCATGTCCTCGCCGCTGTAGTACGCCAGGTCGGTGCGGGCCAGCGTCCAGGCCACCGCACCCAGGTCGCCCTTGGCGTCCTTGACCGCCACGATCCGCGGGTGCTCGGCCAGCCGCACCAGCGTCTCCACCTCGATGGGCACGATCGACCGCGGCGGGATGTCGTAGAGCATCACCGGCAGGTCGGTGGCGTCGGCGACCGCGGTGAAGTGCCGCAGCAGGCCGGCCTGCGACGGGCGGTTGTAGTACGGGGTCACCACCAGCAGCCCGTGCGCGCCCAGCCGCTCGGCGTCCCGCGCCTTCTCGATCGAGTGCGCGGTGTCGTTGGTGCCCACCCCGGCGACCACGGTCGCCCGGTCACCCACGGCGTCCAGCACCGCCTCGAGGACGGCGCGCTGCTCGGCGTCGCTGATCGTCGGGGACTCCCCGGTGGTGCCCATGACCACCAGGCCGTCGTGGGCGTCCCGGTCGACCAGGTGGGCGGCCAGCTCCTGCGCCCCGGCGAGGTCGATCGAACCGTCCTCGACCAGCGGGGTGATCATCGCCGTCAGCACACGCCCGAAGGGTCGGGCGGGGTCGGTCGTCATGGGCATGAATCTACCGAGCGGGGGCGGGTGGGCCTGCCGGCGCGGCCCCGTCCCGGAGGTCCCGCCGGAACTCCGACACCACGTACCGGAGGCCGGTGCGCGACGTCGACCAGCCCGACGCCGGGTCGCGGGAGACCGGCTGCCACTCGGGGCCGAGCTCCGGCGCCCAGGTGTCGCCGTCCACCCGGACGTCGACCTGCGTGACGACCACCCGGTCGGCGTGCGGGAGGAAGGCGGCGTAGACCCGGCCGCCGCCGATCACCCACAGCGCGCCGTCCCGCTGCCCCAGCACCTCCGCCACCGAGCCGGCGCGGCGGGCGCCCTGCCCGTCCCACGCCGGGTCGCTGGTGAGGACGACGTTGGCGCGGCCCGGCAGGGGGCGGAAGCGCTCGGGCAGCGACTCCCACGTGCGCCGGCCCATGACCACGGTCGAGCCGGTGGTCAGGTCGCGGAACAGCGCGAGGTCCTCGGGCAGGTGCCACGGGAGCCCGCCGTCCCGCCCGATGACGCGGTCGGGCGTCTGGGCCCAGACCAGCCCGACGCTCACACGGCCACCGCACCCCGGATCGCCGGGTGGTGGCGGTAGTCGTGCAGCCGGAAGTCCGTGTAGGAGTGGTCGAACAGCGACGGAGCAGGCGCGAGCTGCAGCGTCGGGAACGGCAGCACCTCTCGGGAGAGCTGCTCGGTCACCTGGGCGACGTGGTTGTCGTAGACGTGGCAGTCGCCGCCCACCCAGATGAAGTCACCGGGGACCAGACCGACCTGCGCGGCGACCATGTGGGTGAGCAGCGCGTAGCTGGCGATGTTGAACGGCACCCCGAGGAACATGTCCGCGCTGCGCTGGTAGAGCTGGCAGGACAGCCGCCCGTCGGCGACGTAGAACTGGAACAGCGTGTGGCAGGGGGCCAGCGCCATGTCCGGGATCGCCGCGACGTTCCACGCCGAGACGATCATCCGCCGCGAGTCCGGGTCGGTGCGCAGGGTCTCGAGGACGGCCGACACCTGGTCGACGTGCCGCCCGTCCGGCGTCGGCCACGACCGCCACTGGACGCCGTACACCGGCCCGAGCTCGCCCTCCGGAGAGGCCCACTCGTCCCAGATGGTCACCCCGCGGTCGCGCAGCCACTGCACGTTGCTGTCCCCGCGCAGGAACCACAGCAGCTCGTAGGCGACGGACTTGAAGTGCACCGACTTCGTCGTCACCAGGGGGAACCCGGCCGACAGGTCGTAGCGCAGCCGCTCGCCGAACAGGCTGACCGTCCCGGTGCCCGTGCGGTCCTGCTTGGCCGTGCCCTCCTCGAGCACCCTGCGCAGGAGGTCCTCGTACTGCGTGTCCACCGTCCGGCCGTCCGTGCTCGCCACGGGGCCAGCCTAGAAGGACCCCGTCCCCCTCACCGCGCGCAGGCCCGCGGCGAGCCTCCGGACGGGACCGGCGGCGACCAGGTCGGGGGCGAGGTCGCCGCGGTCGCCGACGGCGACCGTGTCGAGCTCCAGCCAGGCCGCCATCAGCGCGAGTTCCTCGGCCAGGGCGGCAGCCACCTCGGCGCGGTCCACGCCGGCCTCGGCGAAGGCCGACTGCACGCGCAGGACGCCGGCCTGCCGGTCGGCCTTGAGGTCCACCCGGGCGACGAGCCGATCGCCGAGCAGGAACGGCAGCACGTAGTAGCCGTGCACCCGCTTCGCCGCCGAAAAAACCGCTCGACCCGCGGGCGCTCCCAGACCAGCGAGTCGAACGGGCTCAGCAGGGCGCGCGCCCGCACCCACCGGGGAC